>NZ_CWKH01000001.1:0-1200000 GCF_001245615.1 Mycolicibacterium neworleansense | reverse complement strand
TCTAGGCGATTGACGACCTCTCGGTAGAGAGTGCGCTTGGCCCCCACAGTGCGCCCGGCAAAGCAGTCGACCGCTACGAACGTGTACAGTTCAGGCCTCGCCAGACCCGGCGAATGTGAGAACCGGTGAGGCTCATGGCACACCAGCCGGACATGCTTGTCCCCGGGCGGTATCTGGAACGCGGCCACCAGCGCATCGTGCACCGCGTCGATGATCGCCACCTCTTCAGGTTCGGTGTACCGGTGCCTGACCTCAATGACCGTGCTGGGCATCGAGGAATCGTCACACACCCGGCGATCCGCCGTCATCCGATTTCTCAGCGGAGTCGTCAGGCCTGCACCTGCCCCAGCGTGACATCCACGGTGTGCGAAGCCCCGGACGGGTCCTCAAAGGTCAGCGTCACGGTGTCCCCCGGCGCCTGGGCCCGCACGGCAGCGACCAAGGCATCGGGACCGTCGATCACCTTGTTGTCGAGCTTGGTGATCACCGCGCCGTTCGGCAGGCCGGCGGCCGCTGCCGGGCCGCCGTCGACGACGCCGGCGACCGCTGCGCCGCTTCCGTCATTGCAGGAGAGCTGAACACCGAGCGAGGCATGCTGGACAGTTCCGGTCGAAACCAGTTCATCGGCAAGACGTTTGGCCTGATCCACCGGGATGGCGAAGCCCAGACCGATCGAACCGGCCTGCCCGCCACCTTGTGAGCCCTGACCACCACCCAACGATGCGATCGCCGAGTTCACCCCGATGAGGTCGCCGTTCATGTCGACCAGCGCGCCTCCGGAGTTGCCCGGGTTGATTGCCGCGTCAGTCTGAATGGCGCTCATCACCGACTGCTGGCCGCTCTGTCCGTCGCCCGTGGCAACCGGGCGATCCAGTGCGCTGATGATGCCGGTCGTCACGGTCCCCTGAAGACCCAAGGGTGAGCCGACCGCAACGACGTTCTGCCCGACCTTGAGGTCCTTCGACGATCCGATCGTGATGGGTGTGAGCCCAGAGATGTTCTGGGCCTTCACCACGGCGATGTCGTCATCTGGGTCGGTGCCGACCACGGAGAACGGCACGGTTCGCCCGTCAGACATGGTCACGGTCGCACGCATGGCGCCGCTGGTGCGGCCGGAATTGTTGGCCGACGGCCCGTCGGGCGAGTACTGGTCACCACCGGGGAACAGCCCACGCGGCAAACCGGGGAACTGCCCATCCGGTGACGCCTCGGCGGCCATCGGCCCCTGACCGCCGGCGCCTCGGGCGGCGGAGGCCACGACATGGTTGTTGGTCAGGATCAGGCCGTCCTCGCTGAGGACGATGCCAGAGCCTTCCTCACGCCCCTGCCCGGTCTCGACTTCCAGCTTCACCACGCTGGGCAACACCTTGGCAGAGACCTGTTCGACCGATCCGGCCGGTGCCGAACCCTTCGGCTGAGCCGGGGCGGCTCCGGTGATCGGCGATGGTTTGCCGACGCGGTCGGCGGCCGGTGCCTGCGCGACGGGCGTCGGCGCTCCCGAATGATCGACCACCGCGACGGCGGCGACCGCACCGGTTGCCATGGCCACCGCGGCGGTGCCGGCCACCAGCACGCCGACGCGCGTCTTCTTCTTGGGCTGCGAAGTCTCCTGTGCCAGAGGCGCATCGAACTTCTGAGTCATCTCCGGATGCAGCCCATAAGGCGGAAACGGCTGCTGATAGCCCTTTCGGCTCCATGGGCTCGGATTGTGTTGATCCGCCGCCTGTTTCGCGTCCCACTCACGGTTGCCATCTTGCGACGACATCCCCGACCACTGGTTCATTGTGATTGCTTCTTCCCCTGCGACACCGACATATATGCGCCGTGCCGGCGCCTACGTAGATGCTGCAGGCCCGTACTGAGGGTTTGCTGAGAGTGGGCTCGGTGCCGCCCAAGACTTTTGACCGCGCCTACGTGGGCGCCGTCACAGCAGTAGTGCCGGCCTCGAAAGAGCTACTGCGACAGGAATGTCCCCAGCTCAGCTGTCGCCAGAACTTGCAGGGCGTTGAATTGCTCGAACGTGCCGACCTGTGTGAATCCGAGCCGTCCGGCGAGTCGAAGCGCCGCCAGATTGGCCGCCTGGGTGACGATCAGGATGGGTTGGTCAGCGAGTTGCTCTGCGGCGCAGCGCAGTAACGCATGCGCGGCCTCACTCGCATAACCGCTGCCCCATGCGCGTGCGCGAAAGACATAGCTGAGTTCCAACTCACCGCCTCCGGCGCGCACGTGACCGGGCAATTCCGGATCACGTCGGCTGAGCGTCACCATGCCCAACATGTCGTCGGATTCCCGGTCTGCCACGACGTAACAGCCGTCGGCGGCCAACAGATTCGCCGCCCCCACCGAGACCACGGCTGCCCGGACATCCACCTCGGCGCGGGGCCCACCGAGGAATCGGCGCACCCGCTCATCGGTCTGCGTCTCGATGAGCCCCTCGGCGTCGTCGTCCCGACCTCGGCGCAGGCGCACCCGTTCGGCATCAATACGGTTGGCGGTCAGCATCGAACGGTCGATATGTCCGTCAGGACAGCGGATTGAGTACCAGCGTGCACAGCCGGGGCAGGTTTCTCAATGGGATCCAGACCATCACCTGGCGGCAGGTTCCCGAAGCCTGACCGATCGGCCCGCCGCACACCGGCCACGCGCCGAGGCCTTGCGTCTGCAGCACGTTGCGCGCCACCCGGATCTGTTCCTCGCGACTGGCCGCGGCCGGCGAACCCGTTCCGCCGTGAGAAGTCCAGGTGGCGGGAGTGAACTGCAGTCCGCCGTAGAAGCCGTTGCCGGTATCGGCTGACCAGTTGCCACCGGATTCGCACTGGGCCATCGCGTCCCAGTTCGGTTCGGCGCCGGCGTTCGGGACTGCCAGCAGGGAGTGAGCCAGGGCGATCGCACCGATGAATGCGAACACGGTGACGACCTTGCGCACGCGCATGTCGATCCCTTCATCGCGGGGCGAAAGACTATTTGCAGCCCATCGTGATACACGAGTTTACCGATGAGGTGAAAGTAAAATACCCGTGCTAGAGAGTCTAATTATCTTCTATGAGTTTATTTAATAGTTATGCGTCTGATGTGACCAATGAGGATGGCAAGCCGGTGCGGATGGACCATAAAAGGCCAGCTCAGGCGGAGCGTCTGGCGAGCGGCACAGCTCGGAACCGTGCGCGCCGCTTTCATAAATTCGGCAAGCGGATACTGTGACAATTGCAAACTACTGTGAATTGCGTTTCCAATGCGCTAGCAGTGAAAGAAATGAATTCTGTTGCAAATGTGACAGCAGGGATAGCTGTGGTTCCTGTTATTCCTGTTACAGGGCGCTACTGACGACGTTCGCGGGGCGCAGCCGGGCGATGATGCCGTCGAGGTCGCGCAGGAACATGTCGGGACGGAAGACGTGGCCGCCGGGCACCTCGTGTGCCTCATGCGGGATACCGGCGCGGGTGAGCAGCTCACGGAACTCGCGTTGACCCGCGAGCACCTGCGTCTCGTTCACGCTGTCGAACCAGTTGAGCGGATCGGGGCTGGTGCCGGCGACGAGGAAAACCCGTTTGTTGCGGTAGCTCTCGATCCGTTCGACCGGGTTGTCGGCGCTGACCCTGGCCTGGTCCCAGAAGGGGGCGCCGTAGACCGTTCCGCCGCCCAGATCCAGCACCGCCGACGTGATGTTCGCCCAGTGCACGACAAGGCCGAAATCGCGGCGCAGGCTCGCCGGACCGGAGTGGGCACTGACCGAGGCGAAGTGGCCGTAGTACTTGGCCGCATATTTCAGCGCCCCGAAACCGCCCATCGAGAACCCGCCGACCGCACGCCCGTCGTACTCGGCGTACGTCCGGAAGTTCGCCTCGATCCAGGGCAGCAGCTGGGCGATGTGGAACGTCTCCCAGTTGCGCGGGCCGACAAATGAGGTGACCGGGTTGGAATGCCAGCCGGCGTGCCCGCCGTCGGGCATCACCACGATGATCGGTTTCCCGGCCGTCCAGTCCCGGATACCCATGAAGTCGAACGAACGGAAGTCGTCGTTGCCGCCGTGATACATGTACAGCACCGGGTAGGTGCGACCGCTGGTGTGGTAGTCGTTGGGGAGCAGAACGTTGACGCCGGGGTTCCACCCGATGGCGGCGGTCTGGAATCGGTAGTACCACAAGCGGGGATCGTTTTCATTGCGGTCCACGATCCGCAGGCCGAACCCGTCGCTGCGGCCGCTGAAGATGATCAGCGCCTGGCCGGGGTTGACGTGACCGGGGTCGGGAATGCCGTTGACACCGGCGATCGGCGGGTAGAACGAGGCGTCGCCGTAAAACCGTGATGCCAACGCCGACAACGTATCCCCCGGCGCGACCGTGTACCGCTTGAGTTCGGGAACGATCAGCCGTTGACCCGGATCGATGGCCGCGCCCTCGGCGATCCCGCTGGCGGCCGCGATCAACCGGGCCAACTCGGCATGACCGTAGAAGCGTGATGCCACGGCCGACAACGAGTCTCCGGCCACCACGGTGTACCGCGCGTAGTCGGGAAAGACGAGTTTCTGCCCGACCTTGACGACGTCGGGATCGGGAATTGCGCTGGCCGCCGCGATCAGCCGATACAGGTCCGCGTCTCCGTAGAAGCGCAAGGCCAAGGCTGACAGCGTCTCCCCCGCCACCACCGTGTGAATCCTGATCATGGGTCCCCCTCCTGCAGTCGCAACAAGCTCTGGTTGGTGACGGCGCCCGTTGCCCTGATGCCGACAAGTCTAGGCGCCCGGTGCCGTGAAACAGTTGACTTTCAAGGCATTACGGATGCGCGGGACGTACGCTCCCCACGTGTACGTCGACGTGATGACCGTTCCGCAGCCGCTGGCAAAAATCGGCGACCTTGCCCGCCGCACCCAGGCCGCCGGATTCTCTGGACTACTACTCACCGAAACGGGCCGCACGGCCTATCTCAACGCAGCTGTCGCATCGCAGTCCGCTCCCGGCCTGGAGCTCTCGACCGGTGTCGCCGTTGCCTTTCCGCGCAGTCCGTTCGTGACAGCGGCCTCGGCCTGGGAACTGCAGGAGGCAACGGGCGGCCGGTTCCGGCTCGGTATCGGCACCCAGGTCCGCACGCACGTGGTCCGGCGCTACGGGATGCCTTTCGAGCACCCGGGTCCGCGCCTGCGCGACTATGTGCTGACCGTCAAGTCCTGCTTCGCCGCATTCCGGACCGGCAAGCTCGATCATCACGGCGACTTCTATGACCTGGACTTCATCACTCCCCAGTGGAACCCGGGACCGATCGACGCACCCGATCCCAAGGTGGACATCGCCGCCGTCAATCCGTGGATGCTGCGCATGGCTGGTGAAGTCGCCGATGGCGTGCACGTCCACCCGATCGGTGAACCCGGCTACATCGCCCGGCACGTGTTGCCCAACATCGCAGCGGGGGCGGCAAAGGCAGGACGCTCCCCCGCCGATATCGCCAAGATCATCCCGGTGATGACGATCGTCGGCGACAGCGACCAGGAACGCGCCAACGAGCGCGAGTTCGTCCGGGCCAGCATGAGCTTCTACGGCAGCACCCCGAACTACGCGTTCATCTGGGACGAGGCCGGCTTCGACGGCACCACCGCACGCCTGCGGGAAAAGCAGAAGGCCGGTGACATCGCCGGCATGGCAGCGCAGATCACCGACGAGCACATCGCCGCCTTCGCCACCGAATCGACCTGGGACGGACTGGCGGATGCGTTGATCGCCAAGTACGGCGGAATCGCCACCCGCATCGTCCTGTACAACGCGCTCGGCGGGGCCGACCGCTTCGAACGGTACGGCGAGATCGCGAGGCGATTGTCGGCGGCGTAACACCAGATCGAGCCGTCTACGTAGCATTCTGCTACGCTTGTTTCAGACTGCTACAACGGAGGTCCGACATGACCGAGACCGCAGATCGGGTGACCCGGTTCGCCGCCGACCTGATGGACAGTGCCGCCGCCGAAGGCGCACGTCAGAGCCGGTCGGCCAAACAGCAGCTCGATCACTGGGCCCGGGTGGGCCGGGCCGTGTCGAGCCGGCACAGTGCCGCACGCCGCAAGGTCGAATCCGCCCTGGCGGGCGAGACTCCCCTGCGCGAATTGACCACCGAAGAAGGTGCGGTGTTCGACGCCGAGATCGCCGCCTCCATCGAGGAGAGCCTGGCGCGGGCCGACTACGGCAAGACGCTGGCCGCACGCGGGATCACCACCGTGGCGCTCGACGACGACGGCGAGATCGTGCAGTACCGCCCGGACGGCAGCACTGCGGTGCTGGCGAGCCGGCGATGACCGCGGCATGCGCTGACACGGACCTTTCTGCCACGCGGTGAAGCGTCTCGATCTCGTCGTCGGCTGCAACGGCGCCGGCAAGTCCACCTTCGTCGAACTCACCCTCTCGCCCCTGCTCCCGGGCAGCCCCTTCGTCAACGCCGACGAAATCGCCAAACGCCGCTGGCCCGAAGACCCGGCCCCGCACTCCTACGAGGCCGCGCTCGTCGCCGCCGAAACCCGGGCAAAGCTCATCGAGCTCGGTGAATCGTTCATCGCCGAGACGGTGTTCTCCCACCCCTCCAAGCTCGAGCTCATCGACGATGCGCACGCAGCGGGGTACACCGTCATCGTCCACTGCATCCTGATCCCCGAGGACCTGGCCGTGCTGCGGGTCCTGCACCGGGTCCAAGCCGGCGGCCATGACGTCCCCGAGACCAAGATCCGTGAACGCTACCAACGACTTTGGGATCTCGTCGCGAGAGCCGCGGCACGAGCGGACTCGGCGACCTTCTACGACAACAGCACCGTCAGCGGTCCACGGATCGTCGCGCAGATCGCAGGCGGATTCGTCGTCGGGTCGCCCACTTGGCCGAAATGGACACCAGCGGAGCTGAATTCCCGCCTGTGGGTCTAGTGGCCGCCGCCCGGCTCAGTCCAGGTCGAACCGATCGTTGTTCATCACCTTCACCCAGGCCGCGACGAAATCGTCGACGAACTTGATCTTGTTGTCCTCCTGCGCATAGACCTCGGCAACGGCACGCAGTACCGAATTCGAACCGAACACCAGGTCATTGGCGGTAGCCGTCCACCTGGTCTGGCCGGTGGTGCGATCCCGTCCCTCGTACACGTTCTCCGTGGTTTCCGATGGCTTCCACTCGGTACTCATGTCGAGCAGATTCACGAAGAAATCATTGGACAACGCACCGGGGTTCTGGGTGAATACACCGTGCTTGCTGCCGCCGTGGTTGGCCCCAAGCGCGCGAAGTCCACCGACGAGCACGGTCAGCTCCGGCGCGGTCAGATTCAGGAAGTAAGCCTTGTCCACCAGCAGCTGCTCGAGCGGCGCCTTCTCGCCCGGCCGCACGAAATTGCGGAAGCCGTCGGCGCGCGGTTCGAGTACCGCGAACGAGTCCACATCCGTGGACTCCTGCGACGCATCGGTGCGCCCCGGCACGAAGTGCACCTTGACCTCGTAACCGCCGTCCCGAGCCGCCTTCTCGATGGCTGCGGAGCCGGCCAGCACGATGAGGTCCGCCAAGGAGATCTTCTTGCCGCCGGAGGCAGAACCATTGAAGTCCTGCTGGATCCGCTCCAGCACCGGCAGCACCTTGTCCAACTCGGACGGTTCGTTGACCTCCCAATTGCGTTGCGGCTCCAGGCGCAGCCGCCCGCCGTTGGCACCGCCGCGTTTGTCGGTGCCGCGGAAGCTCGCCGCCGCCGACCAGGCCACCTTCACCAGCTGCTGAACCGACAGGCCCGCGTCGAGAAGCTTGCCCTTCAACGTCTCGATGTCCTGCTCGTCAACCAGCGGATGGTCCACCTCGGGTACCGGGTCCTGCCACAGTTGCGGCTCCGGAATCCACGGGCCGAGGTAGCGGCTGATCGGTCCCATGTCACGGTGCAGCAACTTGTACCAGGCTTTGGCGAAGGCCTCGTTGAGCTCCTCGGGGTGCTCGAGCCAGCGCCGGGTGATCGGCCCGTAGATCGGATCCACGCGCATCGATATGTCGGTCACGAGCATCGTCGGCTTGCGTGGTGGCCCACCGAACGGATCCGGAATGATCGCCTCGGCGTCTTTCGCCTCGAATTGCCATGCGTCGCCGGGACTCTTGGTCAGCTCCCACTCGTGGCCATAGAGGATCTCCAGGTAGCTGTTGCTCCACTTCGTCGGCGTCGTGGTCCACACGACTTCCAGCCCGCTGGTGATGGTGTCGCCGGCCTTGCCCGAGCCGAACGCGCACTTCCAGCCCAGGCCCTGCTGTTCGATGGGCGCGGCTTCCGGTTCGGGCCCGACCAGGTCACCCGGGCCGGCGCCATGCGTCTTACCCAGCGTGTGCCCACCGACGATCAGCGCGGCGGTCTCCTCGTCGTTCATCGCCATCCGGCCGAACGTCTCACGGATGTCGTGAGCCGCGGCCAAGGGATCGGGCTTGCCTTCGGGGCCTTCGGGATTCACGTAGATCAGACCCATTGTGGTGGCGCCGTACGGGTTGGCCAGCTCGCGGTTGCTGGTGTCGTTGGTGCCGCCGTAGCGCTTGTCGGTGCCCAGCCAGGTGTCCTCCTGGCCCCACAGGATCTCCTCGGGCTCCCAGATGTCCTGGCGCCCGAACGCGAAGCCGAAGGTCTTGAAGCCGGCGGACTCCAGGGCCACGTTTCCGGCGAAGATGATCAGGTCGGCCCAGGAGATCTTGTTGCCGTACTTCTGTTTCACCGGCCAGAGCAGCCGGCGGGCCTTGTCCAGGCTCACATTGTCCGGCCAGCTGTTGATCGGGGCGAACCGCTGCGCGCCCTGGCCACCGCCGCCCCGACCGTCGAAGATGCGGTAGGTCCCGGCGGCGTGCCAACTCATCCTGATGAAGAGCCCGGCATAACTGCCGTAGTCGGCCGGCCACCAGTCCTGCGATGACGTCATCAGCTCCAGCATGTCGGCCCGCAGCGCCTCGACGTCGAGCTTCTGGAACTCCTGGGCGTAGTTGAAGTCGGCGCCAAGGGGGTTTCCCTCGGCGGGCTGCTTGTGCAACCTCGAGACGTCGACCTGATCGGGCCACCAGTCCTGATTGGTCAGCGGTGCGTGAGCCTTGGGCTTGGGCGACTCGATGACCGGGTTCTCGGACTCGCTGCGGCTGTGGGTTTCGGTGTCGGCCTCTGGCGGGCGGGCGTCGGAGGTGTCGGGGGTGTTCGGGGGCATTGCATTCCCTTTCATCGGTTGAGCGACGGGGCTGCCGTCAAGAACTTGCAGATCGTGAGCAGTCAGGGCATAGGCCCCAATAGATGACCTCGGCTTCATCGATGGCGAAACCGTTGTCGTCCGATGCGGTCAGGCATGGCGCATCGCCGACCGCGCAATCCACATCGGCGATCACGCCGCACGACCGGCATACGACGTGGTGGTGGTTGTCATTTACCCGGGTCTCGTAGCGGGCAACCGACCCGGTCGGCTGGATCCGGCGTACCAGCCCGGCCGCGGTCAACGCGTTGAGCGCGTCGTAGACGGTCTGATGGGAAACGTCGGGCAATTGCACGCGCACGGCGCGAATGACCCGATCTGTTTCGGCGTGCGGATGCTCCTTCACCGCATTGAGTACCGCCAGCCGGGGGCGAGTGATCCGGAGCCCGGCCGAGCGCAGCATGCCTGTGAAGTCGAGGCCATCAGCCATTACCTCGAGTGTGGCGGCTAGCCTGGAAGGTATCAAGGTTCTGGCCGAACTCGTTGCAGTACAACACCTCTCATCGGCGCAATTGGCGCCACTCGGGGATCAGGGTGACGATCGGCCGATATCGCCCCCAGCCGTCGGCGAGCACCGGGAAGCCCGGCTGTAGCGTGACGTGCATGAATTCCTTTCGCGTGCCCTCCTCCGTTGCGCTCGTGGCCTGTGCCGCGTCGTTGACCATGGCGCTCGCCGCGTGCGGCTCGGACACGGAAACCTCCTCGGCCACCTCCTCGCCGAGCACGCCGTCGGTCGCCGAGGTGCTCACCCCCTCGATCGCCGAGACCGCGACCGAGGCCAGCACGTGCCCGACCGCGGCGCCGCAGAACGCGGGCGCCCCCGAATGGACGCTGCCCGGGGCGACCGGCAGCGTTGCGGTCACCGGCTCCACCGACACCGCGGCACCGGTGGTCAAGGTCGACGGACCGTTCAGCGTGGCCCAGACCCAGGTACAGACCCTCAAGGCCGGCGACGGGCCGGTCGTGGCCCCGTCCGCGAACGTCACGGTCTGCTACATGGGCGTCAACGGACGCGACGGATCGGTGTTCGACAGCAGCTACGAACGTGGTGAGCCGGTCGACTTCCCGCTCAACGGCGTCGTGCCGGGCTTCCAGAAAGCCATTTCGGGACAGAAGGTCGGGTCCACCGTGGCCGTGGCGATGACCTCTGCCGACGGTTATCCCGAGGGGCAGCCCGCTGCGGGTATCCAGCCGGGCGACTCACTGGTCTTCGCGATCAAGATCCTCGACGCCCAAGGCTGAGCGAACCGCCCGGCCCGGCCCCGGCCTGCGCTTGCAAGAATGCTCACATGGTCGAGCGGAGCATCTGGATGCAAAAGGTCGCGGCCGATCCTGGGCATTCGAACTGGTACATCGAACGATTTCGTGCCATGGCACGCGCCGGTCAGGACCTGGCCGGTGAAGCTCGCCTGGTGGATGCCATGGCATCCCGCCACGCCCGCATCCTGGATGCCGGCTGCGGTCCCGGGCGCGTGGGCGGATATCTGGCCGGGGCCGGGCACCAGGTGGTGGGCGTCGACGTCGACCCGGTTCTGATCGAGGCGGCGAAGAAGGACCATCCCGGTCCGCGGTGGCTCGTCGGCGACCTCGCCGAGCTCGACCTGCCGGCGCGCGGCATCTCCGACCCATTCGACATCATCGTGTCGGCGGGCAACGTGATGACCTTCCTCGCCCCGAGCACCCGGGTTCAGGTGCTGACGCGGCTGCGTGCGCATCTCGCCGACGGCGGCCGTGCCGTGATCGGATTCGGAGCCGGCCGCGAGTACGAGTTCGACCAGTTCCTCGACGACGCGGCCACGGGCGGATTCACCCCGGATCTGTTGCTGTCGACGTGGGATCTGCGGCCGTTCACCGAAGACTCGGACTTCCTCGTCGCGATCCTGCGGCCGGCCTAGCCCGATCCGTTCGGACTGAAGTTGAAATTGGCTGCGGCGGTGGATAGTCCGGTGCCGATCGGCCCGCAGGTGTCATACAGGCAGGCGCTGCCGGTCGCCACGCCGTCGGCGCTGGTATGGGTCACCGCCGCCATCCCGATATAGGGGCCGACCGGGAGTCTGCTCAGCGCCAGTGTGTAGTCCGCGTTGATGAAAGCCAGGCCGGCCGAGCTGAAATTGGTCATCGAACTCGTCACGTCGACCGCCAGCGCCGCCCGCACGAACGGTGAGAGTTCTTCACCGGCGACCAGATCACGCACCTCACGCAACCACGCATAGCGCGGACCGCACTGCTGCCACGGGAAACCCTCGCCGCTCCATTCCGGATCCGGCCCATAGGCCCGGATGAACATCGGCACCGTGTCGTCGAAGACCTCCGGTTCCTCCGGTAGCGGCGGCAGGTCGATCGAGGTGGACCAGAATTCACCGTCGGGCTGGGTGCCGCGCCGCAGATACAGCGCCGAGGCGCGGGCCACCAACTCGCCGTCCTGGGTCATGGCCGCATCGACCGCCTGCATGCGTGAGCCGGACCGAACCACAGAGGCAGAAACCCGAACCGGTGCACTGGCGACCCGGCGCTGGATTTCCACGGTGAACCGGGCCGGCTGCAGCCCCTCGTCGGTGACGAGTCCCTCGACCGCCCGCGCCAGCAGACCGCCGACCACCTGACCGCCCAAGGTAGGGCCCCACCCTCCGTGTGCGATCTCGTTCGGCACGAACCCGTCGTCACTGCTCACAAAGAACGGCGTCATCGCAGCGCGCTCCACAGGCACCCCTCTCGTCCGGCACTTCAGGCAAATACGGACTTTATTACAGAGTTACCTACAGTTGACACAACGATAGTTTCGGACGCGCCGTCAGAGATCGAACACCGACCAACAGATGCCATTGCGCAGGCGCTGGTCATCGAGGACCAGCTCGCGGATCGCCTCCGGGAGCTGATCACGCTGCCACTGGCATTCCCGTCTGCCTGCGGCCAAGCCATCACCGTCGCGTGCCGCGGCCCGCACGGCCTTGATCGCATACGCCGCCGCACCGAGTTCGTGTGCCGCCACGTGGGCGACGGCCCGCAGGTCGCGCGCTGCGCCCATGGCGTGGCCGCCGGCGGCGCGCGCCTGCATCATCTTGACCTCGCCGCCAACCCATGCCCTGGCGTGTTCGATGGCTTGGCGCGGACGGGGGTCACCGGGTTGAACCGACTCGAACAGGCCGAGGACGTGCTCGGCGCACGAGGCCGCCCACAGGGCCAGGAGGTGGTGATCCGAATCGGTGAGAGTTCCGCCGCGACGAATCGTGATGAAGCGAGGGTCGCGGATCTTCGGAAGAATCATCGCCGGCCCATCCGATCAGAGCGCCCAATCGCCATGCGCCAAGGGTGCCACGGATTTGACTGCGGCTATTGCCACGGCCGCCCCATCGCTCTACTATCGCCTGTAGTAGGCCAATGGGGGGGCACTATGACGGCACCGACAATCGTTCAGACACAACGCTTTCTGCGCCTGACCGCCTGGACGTTCCTAGCCGGCTGGGGACTGCACGTGATCGACCATCTGCTCCGGGGAATGTCGGCGTCGCCGATGTTCGTCATGGCCGGCGGCATGATTCAGGGTGTGGTCGTCATCATCGCGATCACCATGGCCGTGCGTGACCATCCCCGAGCGCCCGAGGCTGCGATCTTCACCGGTGTCGCCAGCGCGGTGCTGTTCACCTATGCGCATCTGCTGCCCAATTTCTGGCCGGATTTCCAAGACAGCTATCTCAGCGGTCCCCGCATCAACGTCACCTGGTTCTCCTGGGTGACAGCACTTTCCGAGATCGGCACCGGACTGCTGTTCGCCTACGCCGGACTGCGAGCGAGGACCGCGCGCCAGACATCGGCAGAGCCGACGACTTCCGGGTAACGTCGGTCGATGGGACTGGTGCACTCCAGCGTCATCGACGCCCCGCAGGAAGAAGTCTTCGCCTGGCACGGCAGACCCGGCGCGTTCGCCAGGTTGTCGCCGCCGTGGCAGCCCCTGCAGCTGATATCTGAGGCGGCCTCACTGCGCGACGGCCGTGCCGAACTCGCGCTGCCGGGCGGGCTGCGGTGGGTGGCCGAACACCAACCCGATGAGTACGACCCACCGCGGCGATTCGTCGACCACATCGGCCGTGGCGGTCTGGCGTCACTGCCTGCGGCACTGGCGGTGCGCTGGAAGCATATTCATGAATTCGACGCCGTCGACACCACACGGACCCGGATGACCGACCGGGTCGAGACCCCGGTGCCCGGCCATTTCCTGCGCCCGATGTTCGCCTACCGCCATCGCCAACTCGCCGATGATCTCGCCGCACATCAGCGCGCCCGGGCACATGGGCTGGCGCCGCTGACGGTGGCCGTCACGGGAGCCTCGGGGCTGGTCGGGTCGGCGCTGACCGCGTTCTTGGGCACCGGAGGCCATCGCGTGATCCGGCTGGTGCGCCATGAACCGACGAAACCGGATGAACGGCAATGGAACCCGAACGATCCGGACCCTGATCTGCTGGACGGCGTCGACGCGGTCATCCACCTGGCCGGCGCGTCGATCGCCGGCCGGTTCACCGACCGGCACCGCCGCGCCATCCGGGACAGCCGCATCGAGCCGACCCGGCGGTTCGCCGAACTCGCCGCCCGCCCCGGCGCGGGGCCCGAGGTACTGATCAGCGCCTCGGCGGTCGGCTTCTACGGTTACGACCGGGGCGACGAACTGCTCACCGAAGCCAGCGAGCGCGGCGATGGATTTCTGGCCGACGTCGTGGCCGACTGGGAAGACGCGCTGGCACCAGCCGAACGATCCGGTGTCCGTGTGGTGCGGGTCCGCACCGGGATCGTGCAGTCCCCGCGCGGTGGCACCCTGCGCCTGCTGCGGCCGTTGTTCGCCACGGGATTGGGCGGGCAGATCGGCGACGGGCAGCAGTGGTTGCCGTGGATAGGGATCGACGACCTGGTCGAGGTCTATCACCGTGCATTGTGGGACACCGAGCTGACCGGTCCGGTGAACGCCGTGGCACCCGAGCCGGTCCGCAATGCCGAATACACCGACACGCTCGGCCAGGTCCTGCACCGCCCCACGATCCTGCCGGTACCGGCGCTGGGACCTCGGCTACTGCTGGGCGATCAGGGTGCCCAGGAACTGGCCTGCGCCAGCCAGCGCGCGATCCCGGCGCGACTCGGCGCCGCCGGTCACCATTTCCGCCATCCCCGCCTGGATCAGGCGCTGCGCCACGTTTTGGGACGCCAGGTCACGGCGTAGGGGGCGCCGCGGGCGCGGGGGCCGCCGGCTGCCGGCCCGGCGAGTTGTACTCGTACCCGGGCGGCGGCGGGCCGTTGAGCGAGTAATAACCCGGTGGCAACGCCGGGCCGGCCGGCCCGGTCCCCGGTGCCGGGGCGGTGACCGGTGTTTCCGAGCCAGGGGCGTTGATCGACACATAACCGGGCGGCAGCGGCGGCGCCACACCAGCGCCCGGCGGGGGCGCGACCATGCCCTCGGGTGCAGTCCCACCCTGGAACCCGTAGGGATCGTGAGCCTGGTGCCAAAGGTCGCGGAGTGTTCCGACCGGGCCCGAGCCGTACTGGCCCGAGCCGTACACGGGGTTGGCGATCTCGGGTACCTGCGGTGGACCGGCGGGAGCCGGCGGCGGTGGCGCAGCCAGCGCGGGATCGGCGGGCGCAGGCGCCGGGTCGGGCACGGCAGGATCTGCCAGCGCCTGACCGGCCGTCGCCAGCATCGCTCCGGCAACTGCCAACCCCGCGACCGCGAGCCTCACCCCACTGTGGGAGTTCCTGGCACGGTGCGCTTCGGTCATCAATCCGGCGGTCCCTTCTGTCACGCCCGCCGCAGGCCCGCTCGGAAAGCGCGGGGAGGGCCGGGCGTCCGAGCATCGTCGCACACATCGCCGATCCTCGACACCGCAGCAGCCACGCCTCACCCGTGGCACGCTGAATCCGTGGGTCGCGTTCTGATCGTCGGATCGGGTTTCGCCGGGTTGTGGGCAGCGCTCGCGGCGGCCAGACGGGTGGACGAAATCGGCGCCGCAGCCGACACAGTAGAGATCACGGTGATCAGCGACCGGCCGTTCCATGACATCCGGGTGCGCAACTACGAAACCGATCTGACCGGCTGCCGCATCCCGTTGGAGAAGCTGCTCGATCCCGTGGGCGTCGGTCACATCGTCGCCGAGGTCACCACGATCGATGTCGAGGCGCAGACCATCACGGCGCAGCAGGGCGGACGCCCCCTGGTCCTCGGCTATGACCGCCTCGTGCTGGCCGCCGGCAGCCGGGTCGCGAGGCCGGACGTTCCGGGGCTGGCCGAGTTCGGTTTCGACGTCGACACATACGGCGGGGCGAGCCGCCTCGGCGCTCATCTGCAGACCATGGCCGCCGATCCCCCGAAATCGGGTGCCGGCACTGTGGTGGTGGTCGGGGCCGGACTGACCGGCATCGAGACCGCCTGCGAATTGCCCACGCGGCTGGCCGCGATCTTCGACAGCACCGTCGAACCGAAAGTCCTGCTCGTCGACCACAATCCGCAGGTGGGCTCGGACATGGGCGACGCGGCGCGGCCGGTGATCGAAACCGCATTGTCCGACAACGGAGTTCAGATCATGACCGGCGTCAGAGTGATCTCCGTCGACAGCGGTGCGGTGACCCTGTCCTCCGGAGACATCCTGCCCGCCGCGACGGTGGTGTGGTGCGCGGGCATGCGGGCCAACCCGCTGACAGCACAGCTCCCGGTGCCGCTCGATCGGTTCGGCCGGTTGCCGGTCGACGACTACCTCCGCGTCGAGGGGGTACCCGCGGTGTTCGCGGCCGGCGATGTCGCCGCCATGCGGGTGGACGACGACCACCTGTCGGTGATGTCGTGCCAGCACGGCAGGCCGATGGGCCGCTACGCCGGGTACAACGTGATCGGCGACCTCCTCGGCCAACCGATGCTTCCGCTGCGAATCCCTTGGTATGTCACCGTTCTCGATCTCGGCCCGGCCGGTGCGGTGTACACCGAGGGCTGGGATCGTCAAGTCGTGGCGACCGGATCGGTGGCCAAGGCCACGAAACGGACCATCAACACCGAACGGATCTACCCGCCGTTGACCGGAGACCGGCAGGCGCTGCTCGCAGCGGCGGCCCCGGAGCTTGCGGCCCGCCCGGCCCGCGCCGACCCGGCATGTCGTGGGCATGAGTAGCCGGCCACCCGAAATGGGGTCAGCCGTCGTCTCGGTCCACCGGAGCTTCGGACGGAGCCGGGGTCAGCGCATCCCACACCGTCCAGGTGTAGTGCTGATCGGGCAGACCGGTGGCGCCGAGCATGAACGCGCGGTGTGACCGGCTTTCCCGGGCGATGGTGGTCATCCAGGTTGTCACCGTGCTGAACCGGTTGCGGACGCCGGTGAGAAATGCGATGTGGACGAAACCCCAAGCCAGCCAACCGAAGAAGCCGGCAACCTTGATCGGTCCGACCTGCAGAAGCGCCTGCCTGCGAGCGATGTACGCCGCGGAACCGAGGTCGCGATAGCGGAACGGGCGACGGGGTTTACCGGCAAGTTCCCGACGGATGCACGAGGCCACGTGGAGCCCGCCCTGCATCGCGTTCTCCGCGACCCCAGGCAGATTGTCACGGCCGGCCAAGTCACCGATCACGAAGATCTCGGGATAGCCCGCGACCGAAAGGTCTTTCTCCACAGCGATTCTCCCGCTGCGATCGGATTCCGCGCCGAGTACCTTCGCGATGTGCCGGGCGAAGGGCACCGCCTCGACGCCGGCGGTCCACAGCACGGTCCGTGCCGTGTACTGCTCGTCCGGACCACCGGCCTTCGGACTGATGGTCACGCCTTCCCGGCCGACATCGGTGACGTGGACCCCCATGTGCAACTCCACGCCGAGCTTCTGCAGCGACTTCGTCGCCTTCTCCCCCAGCTCCGGCGCGAAGGCCTTGAGCACGCGCTCGCCGCCGTCGAACAACAACACCCTGGCGTCTTTGGGTTCGATGCTGTGGAACTCGTGGGCCAAAGTGCGCGTGGCCATTTCCCGGATCTGGCCGGCCAGTTCGACCCCCGTGGGCCCGCCACCGGCAACCGCGAAGGTGAGCCAGCCGTCACGCTCGGGCCCCGGTGGCAGCGTCTCCGCGATCTCGAAGGCGGTGAACACCCGCTGCCGGATGTGGAGCGCATCGTCGAGCGTCTTCATTCCCGGCGCCCACTGCGCGAAGTGCTCTTTGCCGAAGTACGACTGCTGCATCCCCGCCGCCACGACCAGCACGTCATAGTCGAGCGTGAAGGTGGTTTCATCCGGCCGCCGCGCGGTCAACTGACGTGACTGCGGGTGGATGTCGATCGCTTCACCGAGCAGGGTGGTCACGTTGCGATGTCGCGCGAATTCCTCGCGCAGTGGACGGCTGATCTGACCGAGGCTCAATGTCCCGGTGGCGCATTGGTAGAGCAGCGGCTGGAACAGGTGACCGGCCGCCCGGTCGAGCAGCGTCACGTCGACGTCGGTCCCTCCGAGTCGCCGGGCGCAGAACAGACCGCCGAATCCCCCACCGATGATCAACACTCTCATCCGACTGTTGCCCACCTTTAGCAGGTTAGCCGCCTTCGGTGGAAATGCGACGGTGCAGAACGGCCGCGCACAGGGTGAGGTGGTTGCGCTCGGCCAGCGAGGGCGCCTCGGCGGCGGCCTGCACATACAGCTGTGCCGCCGTCGCGATGTCTCCCGCCCGCTCGTGCAGGTAGGCCCGCGCGGCGGTGTGCCGTGGCAGTGCCGGGTCGACTTCGGCCAACGCGGCCAACCCTTTCTGGGGCCCGTCGGCTTCTCCCACGGCGACGGCGCGGTTCAAGCGCACCACCGGGCTGTCGGTGAGCGCGACGAGTTCGTCGTACCACTCCACGATCTGCACCCAGTCGGTCTCCTCGGTGGACGGTGCGTCGGCATGCAGGGCCGCGATCGCGGCCTGCGCCTGGTACTCCCCCAGCTGGTCGCGAGCCAGTGCCGCTTGCAGCACCCACACGCCCTCGGTGATGAGGTCCCGCCGCCACAGCGTGCGATCCTGCTCCGCCAGCGGGATCAGGGTCCCGTCGGCACGGATACGCGCCGAGCGTCTCGCATGGTGCAGCAGGAACAACGCGAGCAAGCCTGCGACTTCCGGATCGTCGGTGCTCCTGGCCAGCTGGCGGGCCAGTCGGATGGCCTCCGCCGCCAGGTCGACATCGCCGCCGTAGCCCTCGTTGAACACCAGATACAGCACCCGCAGGACGGTGCGCAGGTCACCAGGACGATCCAGCCGGACGGTGCTCACGGTGCGCTTGGCCCGGCTGATCCGTTGCGCCATGGTCGATTCCGGCACGAGATAGGCCTGTGCGATCTGGCGTGTGGTCAGGCCACCGACCGCGCGCAGCGTCAATGCGACGGCCGACGACGGCGTCAGGCTCGGGTGTGCGCACAGGAAGTAGAGCTGCAATGTGTCGTCGGCCGCCGTAGCGGGCCCGGCGGCCGGCTCCGCCGCGAACTGCGCCTCGCGGTTGCGCCGCGCCACCTCGGATCGAGTGAGGTCCAGGAAACGCCGCCATGCCGTGGTGATCAGCCAGCCCTTGGGATCCTCGGGCGGCTCGGTGGGCCAGGTTTCCCAGGCCCGGACCAACGCTTCCTGCACCGCGTCCTCGGCCGAGGTGAAATCGGCCCCGCGGTGGACGAGTGCGGCCAGGACCCCGGGGATCAGGTCCCGTATTCGTGCCTCGTCCACACCGGGGGCCATCTACTCGGTGACGGTCGGCGGCGCGGTCAGGAATGGACGCACTTCGAGCCACTCATGGATGGGCCGGCCGCCGGCGCCCGGTGCCGCGGACAGCTCGCCGGCCAACGCGACGGCGCGCTCGTAGGAGTCGACGTCGACGATCATCCAGCCCGCGATCAGGTCCTTGGTCTCGGCGAACGGGCCGTCGGTAACGGCTGGTCTGCCCTCGCCGTCATAGCGGACCCAGGCGCCTTCCGGGGCCAGTGCCTGGCTGTCGACGTACTCGCCGGTGTCCTTCAGACGATCCGCGAAATCATTCATGTACTGGATGTGGGCCTGGATCTCGGCCGGTGTCCACTGGCCCATCGGGATGTCGTTGACAGAGGCCGGCGCGCCTCGGTAGTGCTTGAGAAACAGGTACTTGGCCATGGGATTCTCCCTTCAGATTCGCGACCCTAGTTGGTCGCTCACCTCTGGGACGGAGCCGTCGCGCCGGTTTCGACATCGAAGACCGAAATATTTCTCATCTCGTTGTCACGCCACGTCGTGCGGGTTCAGGATGACCTATGAGCCCGTCGCAGACCTCAAGTGCACAACCAATCACTTCGATTGGCTAAGCTTCGGGTATCCGAGTTCTTCTAGAGTCGAGCACCGAGGTGGGCATTCATGTTCCTGAGAAAGGCAACCCTGGCGACCATCGCGGCCGCGGGCGTGTTCGGGGCCGCCGTCGGCCTGGGCACGGCCGCCGCCGGCGCCGAACCGGACCCCAGCCTCCCGCCGCCGCCGAACGCGCCGAAGAAGCCGGCTGAGACGTGGCAGGGTCACCCGATGGTCTGGTGGAACCTGCCGGCGGGTGGCCACTGGGGCGTCTGGATCAACGGCGACTTCCTTCCGTTCACCTGATCGTCTGAACCGGACCTTCAGGGCCCGATGACATCGATGCAAGCCATCGCGGCTGTCCCGTTCGTGGACGGGATCGTCTATGGCGAGGGTCCTCGTTGGCACGGTGACCGCCTGTGGTTCACCGACGGCTTGGCCGGCCGCGTGTACTCGGCGGGCCAAGCCGGTGACCTCGCCGTCGAGGTCGAACTTCGGCGTGCTTCCGGGCTCGGCTGGCTTCCCGACGGAACGCTTGTGGTGTCGACGCTCTTCGCCGCGGAACTGCACCACGTCGACGCGCACGGCAGCGTGACGGCCACCTACGACGTCAGCGACGTCGCATGGTCCACCAACGATCTGCTGGTCGCCCCAGATGGCCGGACCTACGTCGACCTCTACATCGCCGACGGCCGCGGCTTGACCGGGGGGATCGGCCTTGTTGCGGCGGACGGGACCGTGCGGATCGTCGCCACCGGACTGTCGATGCCCAACGGGATCGGACTCCTTCCCGACGAGTCGACCCTGGTGGTCAGCGAGACGAACGGCTCACGGCTGCTGGCCTTCACCGCCACCGCCGACGGCAACCTGGGCACTCCAACCGTGTTCGCCGATCTCGGCCCCGACCGGCATCCCGACGGGTTGTGCGTCGACACCGCGGGCGGGGTCTGGGTCGGCTGTTACGACACCGGAGAGTTCCTGCGCGTGGTCACCGGCGGTGAGATCACCCACCGCATCGAGATCGACCATGGTTGGGCGGTGGCACCGGCTCTCGGTGGCCACGACGGACGGACGCTGTATCTCGTCGTCGATGACACCACACACGAAAATCTGCTGGCCGGTAGTTCGATGGGCCGCATCCTGCAGGCGCGCGTCGACATTCCGGGCGTGGGGTCGCCCTGACCGCCTGAGTCAGTGGCCGGGCTCTTCGCTGTCCTCGTCCTCGGAGTCGTCGGCCGGCGCAGCCTCCAGCGGGACGCTTTCGCGTTGCACGCCGACTGCCGGACTGTTCTCGGTCGGTTGCAGCTGCACCACCCGGCCCACGGCACGCCGCAGCCCGGGTGGACCTTCGATTCGGAAGAAATCGCCGATCCGTCCGGCGCGGTAACGCAGTGGCGAGCCGAGCAACTCGCCCATCACCACGCCGCTGCCGAGAGCCAAGGCCGTGGCCGCCGCGGTCAACAGGTGGGCCAGGCCCTCACCGAATTTCTCGTCCACGGCGAAGGCGAACACCGCCCAGAACACCGCGAGGCCCGGCAGCATCGGCATGATCCCGGCCGTGGCGGTGACCAGCGCCGGAGACTGCCTGCGAATGGAGATCAGCGTGGCCAGAAGGCCCACCCCGACCGCGGCCACCCCGGTCGCCGCCCACTGGCCGAACCCGGCGGTCCCCAGTCCGATCAACGTCAGCTCGGCCAGCCCGGCCGCCAGCCCGGCCGTGGGCAATGAGCGAAGCGGCGCATAGCTGGCCATGGTCAGGCAGATCCCGGCCAGCGCGGCACCCAGAACCGCCAGCACGATCGGCAGCGGTCCTCTCGGCGTGATGAACGTGCCGGCCGCGTTGACATGCAGTTCGATCTGCACCCCCAGCAGCGTGGCGGCCTGCAGGGCGCCGGTGATGCCTACGACGATTCCCGCGGTGAGAAAGACCGCGTCGCCGAGCCGCGCCACCGCGGTGACCATGTAGCCGGTCAACGCGTCCTGCACCGCACCGACCAAGGTCATGCCGGAGAGCAACAACACGATCCCCGTGGCGACCAGGGCACTGAGACCCTGACCGGTGTATCGGTAGGCGGCCAACGCGATCAACGTCGCGATGGCCGCCCCGACCGCATGCTGGAAGAAGAACGGCGTGCCGACCCGGTTCAGCAGCCTGCCGACCCGGTCGATCAGCGCGGCGGTGAGGCTGGCCAGCAGACAGGTCAACCAGTTGCCGCCCAGCAGCATCGCGATGCCCAGCGCGAAGCCCGCCCAGCCGACCGTTGCCAGCCACCGAGGGAACGGGTGCGGACTCTCGGTCAGCTCATCCATGGCCTCGTGCGCCTCGTCGACGCTGATACCGCCGGAAGTGATGCGCCGCACCAATCGGTCGAGTTCGGCGAGCCGGGTGTAATCCGTGGACCGGGCCCGTACCGCCCGCATGATCGTGACCGGCGGGCTGTCGGCGGTCGGTAACGCCGACACGATGATCGTGGCGACGGTGATGTCGACGACGCAATCGGTCAGCCGGTACGCCTGAGCCACGTCCTGGGTGGTGGCGACGACATCGGCAGTACCCGACCCTGAGGACAGCATGACCTCGGCGAGCCGGATCGTCAGGTCGAGGACCTTGCGGGTATGGACATCACCCATCCCAGCCGACGTACGGCTGCGGCGACCGGCGACCGGCGCCGGATCACGGCGCCCGCGCAGGGCCATGCGCAGTCCCCCGCGCAAGCGGGCCTTACCGTTCAGTCCTTCCTCAGTCATCGTTGAAAAGCGTACTGATGAACGATCGGGTGCCGGTGGAAGTCGGTCCCCGGTCCGTGGTGTCGTCAGCCGGCGCGGTCGGCGGCGCGGATCACATCTGAGCCGACGAAGTCGAAGATCTGCACCCCGGCGGCCAATGGTTCCGGTCGCCCCGTGAAGCGATGAGCGCCGACCCCGTAGCTCACATCCGGTGGCGACACCCAGATGAGGTCGAATCCAAGTTCGTCAAACCAGTTGAGAATAAACGGAACCCGATCCGGGACGGTACGCCCGCGAGTCCACAGCACGGTGGCGCCGGTTTTCGCCAGCTGAGGGAAGAAGCCGATGGTCCGCTCGATGTCAGCATCGGTGATGTTGCCGAAGATGCCGCAGGCGACCACGATGTCGGCGGGAACCAAGTCGAGGTAATGATCGGTGAGCGCGGCGTTGCCGGTCACCACTTCGATTCCGGACAACCGGTGTTCGGCCACCGCCTCGGCGGCAACCGCCGCGTTGCGGGGATCCAGCTCGACCAGACGCGCCCGGACGTCATCGCGCCGCGGATGCTCGGCGAGCACCTCGAGCAGGTCGCGGCCCTGACCGGCGCACAAGCTCACGATATGCAGCGGACCCGCCGGAGCCTCGTCGAGCGCCTGGCGGATCAACGCCTGCACGGCGCGAAGACGGTGCGCCAGGGCCGAATCGGGTCGGTCATAGTCGTCATGCCAGCTGTGCCAATCCACCACAGGAAAACCCTATCGCCACGGTCCCTTTGGCACCGGAGCGTGCGGGCTGCCCACTTGACCGTACCGAGCCGGGGCTGCACCATGAATCTGCTTGGTAGACAACGTTATTCGGTCCACCCAGAGATCAGGCGCCGGCCTCGTCGGGAGTTAACACCGGCGTGATGAATATTGGCGGCTACCGGCCGTGCGAGGCGAAGAACTGCGCCGAGGCATCCGAGGCGTCGAAGGCCCGGCTGGCTGCGCCAACAGCCTGCGCGGGAAGCAGCTCGGGCACGCCCGGCCAGGTGTGCCCGCCACCGTCGACCCGCATGAACACCACCGAGGTGCCCGCGGCGCAGCCATCGGAGGCGATGCGGTGGGTCTCGGTGCCGTCGCCGGTGCTGGGCAGCGCCTCGTCGGACGGGGCCGGGCAGCCGTTGATCTGGCGCCACCGGTCCACCATTGCCGGACCGGACAGCACCGTGCTGCCTCCACCGCGCCCGGTCATCGGCCCACCGTTGAACGGCACGATGGGGTCCGCCGTGCCGTACGAGGCGAGAACCGACACGGGCCTCGAGGGGTTGCAGCCCACGTTTGTGCCGAGCGTGCCGGCGACGGGGGCGATGGCCGCGAACAGGTCGGCACGATCACACGCCAGCCGGTTGGCCATGAATCCGCCGGCAGACAGACCTGTGGCATACACCCGACCCCGGGGAATGCCGTTCTCAGCGACGAGCCGGTCGACCAGGGCCGAGATGAACCCCACGTCATCGACCCCCTGCCGGTCGGGCACCGAGGCGCCGCGCCCGTCGGCCCAGCTGTAGTCGATGCCGTCGGGGTAGACGACGGCGAACCCGTACGCGTCGGCGACCCCGTCGTAGTGGGTGAGCGCCGCCTGCTCGCCCCCGGTGGAACCGGCGGCGTGCAGATTGACGACCAGCCCCGAAGGCGGGCCACCGGCCGGCAGGTGCAGCCGGTACGTGCGCATCATCCCGCCGAAGTCGATCTGCGCCGATGGCAGGGGTGCAGCCGACGCGGGCGCGGCGCCGACTGCGCCCCAGGACAGGACGACGAGCGCGGCGGACAGCACTGTTCTGAGACGCCCCGGTGTGAAAAGCACCGGGGCAGAGTAGATATCACGAGCGAACATTCGAACAACACCACGTGACCTCCGGGAGAAAACCCCGCGGGCACCCGTCGCCATCCGCTTCCACGCCATCCCGGCCCCCACCGATTCGTCGTCCAGCAAACGAAGTACCGACGCTACCTGCTCGCGGCGACCGGCGGGGTGAGATACCTCAGTTCGTCAAGACCATGCGGTAGCGCGCCTGCCCCTGCGCCATCGCCGCGTAGGCGCTCGCCGCCTCGGCCAGCGGACGCTCCTCGATCCGGGCGCGGACCCCCGACAGCACCGCGAAATGCATGGTCTCCTCGACGTCGCGAGCCGTTCCGGACGGGTGGCCGGAGATGGTGAGCGCCGGCTGGATCAGTTGCACAGGACTGATCGGCAGCGGATCGGCCGAGACACCGATTGCCACCAGCTCGCCCCGCGGCGCGAGCCCGCCGATCGTCTCCGCCATCGCCTGCGAGTTGCCCACGGTGGCCAGGACCACGGCCGCGCCGCCCATGTCACGCAGCGCCGCGCTGACATCGCCGGCGGTCGAGTCGATGTAGTGCCTGGCACCCAGCGAACGGGCGTCCGCCTCCTTGCCGGGGCCTCGGGCGATCGCCACCGTCTCGAAGCCCATCGCGGCGGCGAACTGCAGCCCGAGGTGACCCAGGCCGCCGACGCCGAGCACCGCAACCACGTCTCCCGGAAGAGCTCGCGTGTGGCGAAGCGCGTTGTAGGTCGTCACCCCCGCGCATCCCATCGGAGCGGCCTCGGCGAAAGAGAGTTCATCGGGAATCCGGGCGAGCGCATTGGCCGGCACCGTCACCGATTCCGCATAGCCGCCCGGGTAATGCAGGCTGGGAATCTGACCCACCTCGCAGTGGATGAACAAGCCCTTGCGACACGGAATGCAGAGCCCGCAGTGTCCGCCGAACCAGCCGATCGCGACCCGGTCCCCTACCGCGAAATCGGTGACACCGGCGCCGACTTCGGCGATCGTGCCCGCGATCTCGTGGCCAGGGGTCACCGGCCAGGACATACCCGGGAACCCACCGTTGACGATGGCCTGATCGGTACCGCAGACCCCGCACGCGGCGACGGCCACCCGGACCTGGCCCCGATCCGGTGAGACGGTCTGCGCGTCAACGAGTTCCAGGGCGCCGCCGGAGGACTGAACGTGTACAGCTCGATGAGTAGACATGGGATCCTTACCGTCGCCGTCTGATGTCAGGTAATCATCGACCGTCGGCGGCCCACTTGGCCAGGGCTCGCATCAGCCCAGGACGAACGGCAGCCGCGCGGCCGCCTCTCCGAGACCGGCCATCTCCGAAGCCGTGGGGTCCCGTCGGCCCGTGCCGACCGACAACGCGTCCGCATCCGCGAGCGTCGCCGGGAACCGGACACCGGTGATGGCCTCGAACATCGCCCGTGACCGGGCCAGCCCCGCCGTGGGCGGGCCGGCCACCGTCGGCAGCTGTGCCACCAGATCCAGGTGATGCAGCGTCCATTCCAGGACGTAGGCATCGAGGTAGTCGGCCACGGTGAGCACCTGCCCCTGCGTGGCCACCCGCCCTGCCGGGTCGGCCAGGTCAGCCGCCCGGCCGGCAGCCGAACCCACGTCGTCGAGATGGAATTTGAGCAGCGCCGGATCCTCGTATGCGGCGGCCAGCCGGACGGTCAGCGCGGCCAAGGGATCCGCACCGTCGGGAGGTGTGCCGGACACCTCCCAGTAGGTCAGTGCACTGCGGGTCGGTTCGGCACCGACGGGCGTGGCCAGTGTGATCAACACGTCCTGGGCATCAATGATGAGGTGGCACACCAAATCTCGGATCAGCCATCCGGCACAACCGGAGGGCTGGGCGAAATCCTGTGGTGCCAGCCCGGCCACCGCCAGCCGCAGTGCCGTCCACGAATCCGAAAACTGGCTCACGCCTGCAAGCTAGCAGCGAGTTCTACTTCTCCGCGGCAGTCCAGTCGTACGGAAGGAACTTACCGTCGAATGTCACCACCACGCGGTCGCCGGCGGGGTGCGGCTTGCGCTGCACGTCGAGGCTGAAGTTGATGGCGCTCATGATCCCGTCCCCGAACTGCTCGTGGATGAGTTCCTTGAGTGCGCCACCGTAGACCTGGAGAGCCTCATAGAACCGGTAGATCGTCGGATCGGTGGGCACCGCCGTCGGCAATCCACCGCGCATCGGTACCGCGGCCAGCACCGGAATCACCGACTCGTCCAGCCCCAGCAGGTCCACGATGATCCTCCCCGATTCGGCCGGGATCGGATGCTGCCCGAGCAGGGCGGACACCGTCCACACCACCGGCTTGTCGATGGCATCGGCCAACTGCTGCCACGTCAAACCCTTGGTCAGGCGGGCTTCCACAATCGCGGCGGTGATCTCGTCTCTGCTCATACCAGCAGCATGCCTGCGGTGAACGGTCACCGCACGCCCAATGTGCCCTCCAGATATTCGGCGCGACAGGCCACCCGGGCCAGCTTGCCGCTCGTGGTCCGCGGAATCGCCCCCGCCGGCAGGAACTGCAGATCAGCGACGGTCAATCCGTGCCGGTGGGCCACCGCCGCCCGGATGGCCTCGCTCGCCTCCTGCGGGTCGGCGCGACCGGTGCCGGCTGCCCGTTCGGCGATGACCACCAGCGCGGCGCCGTCACCGTCCGCGCCGGCATCCGGGGTCACGGTGAACGCCGTGACGTAGCCGCGCCGGACCAGCGGCGAGGCTTCCGCCACGGTCGCCTCGATGTCCTGTGGGTAGTGGCTGCGACCGCCCATCCGAACCAGGTCCGCCATCCGCCCGGTCACGTAGAACTGCCCCTCGAAATAGACGCCGAGATCGCCGGTACGCAGCCAGGTGGCGTGCTCCGGCAGCCCCTCGGCGTGGCTATCTGAGGCAAGGCGCGAATGCAGTGACACCCCGAATGTCTTCTGAGTCTCCTCAGGCCGTCCCCAGTAGCCACGCCCGATGTTGTTGCCGTGCAACCAGATTTCGCCCACTTCGCCGTCAGGCAGTTCCGCGGCGAGCCCATCGGCCGTGGTGGGGTCGACGATAACCGCCCACAGGCTGCGGGCCGGGTGGCCACACGACACATGCGCGACGGCGCCCTCGGCATGTGCGCTGACGCGGACAGCCCGCCCGAGGGCAAGCTGCTCGCGGTCGAAATAGACCACGGAAGCCTGCTCGGCCGGTGCGATGGTCGAGATCAGCAGCGTCGCCTCGGCGATACCGTACGACGGTTTGAACGCGGTCGGCGGTAGCCCATGCGGCGCGAACGCCTCGTTGAAGGCCGTTATCACCTCGGGGATCACCGGCTCCGACCCGATGATTAGCACCACGTTGCTCAGGTCGATGTCCTCCCCCGCAGCGGGCACGCCGCGCTGGGCCGTCCACTCGTAAGCGAAGTTCGGTGCGGCAGTGATCACGCGCCCGTGCTTCGAGGCGTCGGACATCGCACGGATCCACCTTTGGGGACGCCGGATGAACGCCGTCGGTGACATCAGCGTCGAATGCCCGCCGTAGACCGCGGGAAACCCGATCATCGACAGGCCCATGTCGTGATAGAGCGGTAACCAACTGAGGCCGTGGGTGTTTCGGTTCAGCAGGTCGATGGACAGGATCATCTGCAACAGGTTGGTGCCGACCGCACGGTGAGTGATCTCCACTCCCACCGGCGGCCGCGTCGAACCCGAGGTGTACTGCAGGTGGGAGATGTCGTCCGGATCGACCGGGATCGGGGTGAAATCGTCGCCCACCGAATCGGGTATCTCATCGATGAGCTCGACCCGGGGGCGGGCGGAGTCCGGCATCTTGGCCAGGAATTCCCGCACGGCCACGGCCGCGGCGGTGGTGGTGAGCACCGTCGTGGGGCGGGAATCGAGCAACGCGGTCTCGAGGCGTTCGGCGTGGCCCTGCAATTCCGGGGCGAACAGCGGCACGGCGATGTTGCCCGCCTTGATCGCGGCGAAGAAGCCCACTACATAGTCCAGACCCTGGGGCGCCAGGATGGCGACGCGGTCACCGCGGGCGGCGACCTGCTGCAGCCGCGCCGCGACAGCTCGGAGCCGGACCCCCAGCTGCGTCCAGGTCAGCTCGATGACCTCTTCGGTGGCATGGCTGAAATCCAGATAGCGGTAGGCGACCAAGTCTCCGACGTGAGCGATGTTGCGGTCGATCAGCGATATCAGGGTGGTGCCCGGGGGCAGCACGATGCCGCCGTTCTCGTCCAGGCAGTCCTCGATGCGGAGCAGGCCGGCCGGGGCTTCGTACTGAATCTGAGCGCCGCTTTCCATGCCCGCAGTCTAGGTCGAGGCGCCTTCGAGGCGGGCCGCCAGCTGCTCGAACGTGAGGGTCCACCCGCTGTGGAAGTTGTCGAATTCCTCTGGCGGCAAAAGGGAATGCTCGATCGACATCATGGTTTGCCCGTCGCCGACCGGCTCGAACTCGACGTTGACGATGCTGACCACGGTCGGGTCGGCCCAGTCCGAGTTGCTCCAGGTGAACCGCAACACACGGGGCCGGTCGATCATCAGGAACTGTCCGGTGATCAGCACGCTCGAACCGGAATCGTCGATGTCGAACCGCACGAGCCCACCCTCCCGAGGTTCGACCGCCACCTCGACGCAGTACACCGGCCGCGGGCACATCCACTCGCGCAGCGATTCAGGATCGAGCCATTCGTCGAACACCACATCGGGGGTTGCGGGCATGAGGCGGCGCACGCGGACCGTCGGCGCCTCGGTCATCGGGGTTCCGCCTTACGGCGCAACCGTGCGGCCAGGGCATCCGCGCGGGTCGACCAGAACTCCGTCTGCTCGGTCATCCACTGCTGAGCCATCGTCAAACCGTCCTGCTTGAGCGAAACCCAGTGTTCGCGGCCACGGACCTCGCGCTGCACCAGACCGGCGGCCTCCAACACCCCGATGTGCCGCGAGACGCCGGCGAAGGTCATCGGCAACGGGGCGGCGAGGTCGCTGATGCGGGCATCGCCCTGACGCAGAGCCTCCAGAAGGCGGCGACGGGTCGAATCGGCCAGGGCTGAGTACGCGCGGTCCAGGACTTGATCTTCAACCACCTTGTTGACTATAGCCGCGGACCGTGGTGTGCTGAAGACATATCATTCAACTGAAGTGTTGAATGTTTGAACAGGCGCCGACAGCCTTGACGACGGGAGCAACTGTGAAGAATCCACCGATCGTGCCGCCGACGGAATGGCAAGCCGCACTGAAAGAAATGCTGGTCAAGGAGAAGGAATTCACCCGCGCACGGGACAAGCTCGCAGCACAGCGCCGGCGGATGCCATGGACGCCGGTGGAAAAGGACTACGAATTCGAAGGCCCCGAAGGCAGTGCCACCCTGCTCGACCTGTTCGCCGGGCGTCGTCAGCTGATCGTGTACCGCGCCTTTCTCGATCCGGGTGTGGACGACTGGCCAGAGCACGGTTGCGTCGGCTGTTCGTTGATGGCCGACCACATCGGCAACCTGGCCCACCTCAACGCCCGCGCCACCACGCTGGTCTACGCCTCTCGCGGGTCGCAGGCCGATATCGAACGGATCAAGACGCGCATGGGATGGAACCATCCCTGGTACACCATGGTTCCGCGACCTGGCGCGGAGTTCGACGTGGACTTCGACGTCGACCAATGGCACGGCACCAACGCGTTCATCCGCGACGGGGACCGGATCTTCCGTACCTATTTCATCGACAACCGGGGCGACGAGGCCTTCGTCAACACGTGGAACTTCCTGGACATGACCGCGCTCGGCCGGCAGGAGACCTGGGAGGATTCACCGCCGGGATACCCGCAGACCAAGGCCTACGAGTGGTGGTCCTGGCACGACACCTACCCCGAGCATGAGCCCTCTCGGTGGTTCGGCGATCCCGACCCCGACAATCCGCGCGATCCACGCCCACCGCGTGACGACTGTCCCGCCTGCGGCGGTCACTGACCACCCCGGGCGGGGCGGTATCGCCCATTGGAGAAGATGAGCGGGTGACGCAACCCCCGCTGACCATTCCCGCGCTGCTGCACCGCGGCATCGCCGAGTTCGGTGAGTCCGTCTACCTCATCACTCCCACCGATCGGCTCACCTACCGCGAGGCCGAGCAACGGTCCGCGCACCTGGCGCGGTGGCTGCTGCACGAAGGGGTCGGCAAGGGCACGCGCGTCGGCCTGTTGTTCCCGAACGGCGCCGAGTGGGTGACATGGTGGCTGGCGGTGTCGCGGATCGGGGCGGTCGCAGTTCCGCTGAGCACGCTGTATACACCCGCCGAGATCGCAAAGGTGTTGCGCCTGGCCGACATCGGACTACTCATCGCCCCCAGCGCGGTGCTGAACATCGATGTCGCCGACCGGTTGGAGGCGGCGCTGCCCGAACTGGCCGGCCAGTCCACCAGCCGACTGGCCCTGCGCGCCGCACCCTACCTGCGTCGCATCGCCCTGACCGGCACCGTCACCCGGCCGTGGGCATCGCTCGGGTGCGATGACACCGCCGACGTCGTGCCGGTCGAGGTGCTTACCGCCGCGGAAGCCGAGGTGTCGGCCGCCGACCTCGCCATCATGGTGCACACGTCCGGGTCCACTGCCGACCCCAAGGGGGTCCTGCACACCCACGGGACGCTGGTACGCCAGACCTCGACCTGGCCGGCAGCCATCCGGGCGATCACCGGCACACAGGACCGGTCCCGCATCCTGTGCGCCATGCCGTTCTTCTGGATCGGCGGACTGCTCGCGGTCACCGGCGCCCTGCACGAGCCCGTCACGCTGGTGGTCATGCCCAAACTCGATCCGGAAACCGCACTGGATCTCGCTGAGCGGGAACGGATCACCGGCATCGTGGGCTGGCCCGCGTTCACCCAGAAGCTGCGTGAGCATCCGTCGTTCGCCGAACGTGACCTGAGCAGTGCACCGATGCTGCGCGACGGCCCGCTGGACATCGCCATGACGGATGTGCCCGACGGATTCCCGGTGCACCGCACCATGTCTGAGACCGCGGGTGGATTCGTCTTCACCGACATGGCCATCGTCGACGAACACGGATCCCCCGTTGCGCCCGGAGAAACCGGCGAACTACTCGTCCGCGGTATCGGCGTGATGGCCGGGTACAACAAGCGGGAGCGGTCGGACACGTTCGACGCCGACGGCTGGTACCACACCGGCGACAAGGTGTACCGCCGCGACGGCGATCCCCGACTGTTCTACGTCGGACGGACCACCGACCTGATCAAGGCCGCCGGGGCCAACGTCTCGCCGTTGGAAGTCGAGGCCGTCATCGCCGAATCCGCCTCTGTGGCCCAGTGTGTGGTCGTCGGTATCGACGACCCGCAGCGCGGTGAGGAAGTCTGTGCGGTCGTGGTGCCCACCGCGGAACTCGACCTGGCAGCCCTGGCCGCCTACGCCCGGGAACAACTGTCGGCCTACAAGGTGCCGACGCGATGGGCATTGGTCGCCAGTGACCGGATCCCGACCCTGCCGAGCGGAAAGTTCGACCGGAAGACCCTGCGGCAGTTGATCATCGACGGAGAGCTGGAGACGGCCCGGCTTCAGTCCGCACGGCGGTCCGACGGGTGATCACGCCGCGGTGAAGCGCACCGGCATCGAGTGGATGCCGTTCATCAGATTCGAGCGCACCCGCTCTACGGGCCCGGCGACCTCGAGATCCTTCATCCGGTTCAGGATTTCGGGGAAGATGGCCCTGGCCTCGACGCGGGCCAGGTTCGCGCCGAGGCAGAAGTGTGTCCCCCCACCGCCGAAAGCCAGGTGTGGGTTCGGGTTTCGGCCGATGTCGAAACGGTCGGGGTCGCAGAATTGCGATTCGTCGCGATTGGCCGACGGGAAGAACATCGCCACCCGCTGCCCTTCGGCGATGCGAACACCGTGCAGTTCAGTATCTTTCGTTGCCGTGCGGGTGAAGGCGGTCACCGGGCTGACGTAGCGGAGCATCTCTTCGACCGCGCTGGACAGCAGCCCGGGGTCGGCCGTCAGCCGGGCGAGTTCCTCCGGGTGCTCGAGCAGGGTCAAGGTGCCCGCCGAAACCAGGTTGCGGGTGGTGTCTCCCCCGGCGTTGATCATCAACAGGAAGAACATGTTGAACTCGAGGTCGGTGAGGTGCCGGCCATCCACCTCGGCATTGAGCAGAGCGGTCGCGATGTCGTCGCCTGGGTCGGCGCGCTTGCGTTGCGCCAGTGCCGACGCGTACTCGAACATCTCCAGCTGCGCCTGAAGGACGAGGTCCGTGGCTTCGCCCACATGCTCCGAATTCATGGCCTCGGTCAGGTAATACAGACGGCGCCCGTCCTCATGCGAGATGCCGAGGAGTTCGGCGATCACGTACGACGGCAGGGCACCGGCGACGTCGGACACGAATTCACACTCGCCGCGATCGAGCACCCCGTCCACGATCTCGGTGGCCAGGAATCCCAGCCGCTCGCGCAACTGGGCGACATGCCGAGGGGTGAAGCCCTTGCTGACCAGCGTCCGGAGAGCGCTGTGCCGCGGTGGATCCATCGTCAGCATCATGAGCTCGAGCTGATACGAATTCTCCGGCAGCGGAACGTCGAAGAGTACCCCGGTCCGCGCCGAGGACCACGTCGCGCTGTCCCGCGACACCGCGAGGACCTCGTCATATCCCGTGAGCGCCCAGAACCCCGCCCCATCCTGGTACGGATGCCATGCGACCGGCGCCCGCCGCCTAAGTTCCCGGAATGCCGCCAGCGGCACACCGGCCTCGTAGACCGCCGGATCGGTCAGGTCAACACCGCTGATGCTGACCGCATCGTCGAGCATGTCGTGACGGTAGTGCACCGCAGCGCCGGCATAGTCAGAATCGGTCGATCAGATCGCGGAACCCGGCGGCCGCCTGCACGTACGCGCCGGCGGCGCGGACCCTGGCGGCCAGCCCGCCGTCCGATGTCACGACCGTGATCTCGCCGGGCCGCGAATCCGCCTGAACCATCCGCACGATCTCGTCGTCGGCCGAATTCGCGGTCGCCCGCGGGGCGTGGCGTATGTCTACGACCGCAGACTCGATCGGTGGCGTGGCCGGCCCTTCGAACACCACCGTCACCCGCCGGTCCTCGGCCTCGGCCCAGCGCTCGAGTCGCTCGACCAGACGTGCCATCGCACCTCGGCGGTTCTTCCACCAGCCGTCGGGTCGGGTTCCGATCACGTTCATGGCGTCCACGATCCACCGCACCTCATCGACGGTACGGGCACACCGTATGCAGAACTCCCCGATTCGGGGTTGACTGGACTGTCTCAACCGGGCGCACGCGCGGAGGAAGGAGCACCGACATGGTCGCCGAATCACCGGGTGCGTCCGCGGAGCCGGCGAAGGCCCGGCACATCCGGTTGACCTCCCACAGCGCCGCCGCGGGTACCCCGACGATCCGTTGGGGCGCACCGAGCGCCGCCGAGCGCGGCCCGGTGATCGGGACCACCACCACCCGCGCGCACCGCAACGTGATCGGCACCCACAGCGGCTCATACAGCGTGTACCGGGCACTTGCTGTCGCGGCCGGGGCACTCTCACCGGCTCACCGCGCCGATCTGACCAACACTGCCCCTACCGATGTGATCGGTCCGTACCCGCAGTGGAGCCGGCCCGAGGCGATCGTCAGCCTCGACCCCTGGGGCGCGATGGTCGCCGATGCCTTCACCGCCGAACTGGCGGCCGGCTACGACATCCGGCCGACCATTGCCGTGACCAAGGCGCACGTGATGGTGCCGGAGATCGCCACGGCCATCGCCGCCGGCCGGCTGCATCCCGATGGCCGGGTGCTCCTGGAAAACGGTGCGGCGCTGGTGACGAAGGCGGCCATCGAACCGGTGTGGTTCCTGCCCGGGGTAGCGGCCCGGTTCAGCTGCACCGAGACCGCGCTGCGCCGGGTGCTGTTCGAGGAGACCGGGGGCATGTACCCCGAACTCGTCACCCGCGGGGATCTTGAGGTGTTCCTGCCTCCGATCGGCGGGCAGACCATCTACATCTTCGGCGCACCACGCGATCTGGCCGATCCGACCGTGGAACTGACCGCGCGGGTACACGACGAATGCAACGGCTCGGACGTCTTCGGCTCCGACATCTGCACGTGCCGGCCCTATCTCACGCACGCCATCGAGGAATGCGTCGCCGGCGCCCAGCGCGGTGGGGTCGGGCTGGTCGCGTATTCACGCAAGGAAGGCCGGGCGCTGGGCGAGGTGACCAAGTTCCTGGTCTACAACGCTCGCAAGCGCCAGCACGGCGGAGACACCGCAGATCAGTACTTCGCCCGCACCGAATGCGTTGCCGGCGTACAGGACATGCGATTCCAGGAGCTCATGCCCGACGTCCTGCACTGGCTGGGGATCCGCAAGATCCACCGCCTGGTGTCGATGAGCAACATGAAGTACGACGCCATCACCGGCTCCGGCATCGAGGTCGGCGAGCGCGTCAACATCCCCGACGATCTGATCCCCGCCGACGCCCGGGTCGAGATCGACGCCAAGATGGCCGCCGGCTACTTCACCCCCGGACCGGTGCCGGGTGCCGACGAGCTCAAGATCGCCAAGGGCCGCGGACTCAACCCATGACCACGGCCCCGGACGGCTCGGCGGCCGTCGCCGCCCTGCGTACCACCTCCGCGATCCGCCAACGCGCCCAACATCTTCTGCAGCGCGCCCGGGACGGCGACTCGCCCTGGTTCCTGGTCGATGACGACGGTCTGGGTCATGCGGCCGTTGAGGTCGCCGACGTCACGCGCGGCCGCTACCCCACCCTCGCCATCCCCTACCACAGCCGGTGGCGGCATTTCGAGGCCGGCGGTGTGGATCGCCGAGCTGAGTTACGCACGCGCACCGCAGATGTGACTACGGCAGACCGGGCCCGGTCGATGATCGACCTGACCGTGGTGAGCGTGTTGCTGGACGCCGGCGCCGGGACCGAATGGCACTACACCGAACCCGGTACCGGCCTGCGCCTGGCCCGATCGGAGGGCCTGGGGGTGGCCAGCTGGCACGCCTTCTGCAGCGGCTTGTTCTCCAGCGATCCCGCCGATCCACTGCGGGCCGATGCGGACGCGTTGCGCTGCCTTGATGCCGAGAAACTGGCCGGCGCCTTTCAGGTGGACCCCGGAAATCCGTTGGTGGGGCTGGCCGGCCGGGTCGAGCTGCTGCACCGACTCGGCGCGCACCTGGCCGCGCATCCGGACGTGTTCGGCTCGCACGGCCGCCCCGGCGGATTGTTCGACACGGTGAACGGTCCGTCGATCGCCGCCCATGATCTGCTCTCCGTACTGTTGGGCACACTGTCGGGAGTGTGGCCCGCCGACAACGCCATCGGTGGTCAACCGCTCGGTGACTGCTGGCGGCACCGGGCAGTTCCCGGTCCCGGCCTGTCGCACGGGTGGATGCCGTTTCACAAGCTGTCTCAGTGGCTGACCTACTCCCTCCTCGAGCCGTTCGAGTGGGCCGGCGTCGCGGTCACCGACCTCGATGGACTGACCGGGCTGCCCGAGTATCGCAACGGCGGTCTGCTGCTGGATACCGGCGCGCTGCGGTTACGCGATCTCACACTGGCCGAGCGGGACTGGGCGGTGGGCGACGAGCTCGTGGTCGAATGGCGGGCGCTGACCGTGGCACTGCTCGATGAGCTGGCCCCCCTGATCCGCGATCATCTGAAGGCCCCGCAGCTGCCACTGGCCTGCGTACTGGAGGGTGGGACCTGGGCGACCGGGCGCGCGCTCGCCGCGCGTCTGCGCGACGGCCGCCCTCCGTTGTCCATCGTCAGCGACGGCACGGTCTTCTAGGAGGCGCCATGGGCAACCTGCACATCATCGACCATCCGCTGGTACAGCACAAGCTGACCCTGATGCGACAGAAGGACCTGTCCACCAAAGGTTTTCGTCAGTTGCTCAACGAGATCTCGATGCTGATGAGCTACGAGGTGCTGCGTGACATCCCGGTCCACGACATCGATATCGAGACGCCGCTGGAGTCAACCACCGGCGCCGTGATCGACGGCAAGAAACTGGTGTTCGTGTCCATTCTGCGGGCCGGCAGCGGCATCCTGGAGGGCATGCTCAGCGTGATGCCGAATGCCCGGGTCGGCCACATCGGCCTGTACCGCGACCCCAAGACCCGGGTGGCAGTGGAGTATTACTTCAAGCTCCCGAGCGACCTGCATGAACGCGACGTGGTGGTGGTCGATCCGATGCTGGCCACCGGCAACTCGGCGGTCGCGGCCATCGACCGCATCAAGGAATACCAGCCCCGGTCCATCAAGTTCGTCTGCCTGCTGACGTGTCCGGAAGGTGTCGAGGCGATGAACCAGGCGCACCCGGAGGTGCCCATCTACGCCGCGGCACTGGACCGGGAGCTCGACGAGCAGGGCTACATCGTTCCCGGTGTCGGCGACGCCGGTGACCGCATCTTCGGCACCAAGTGACCACTCGTCACCGCTGGGGCCTCGGGGCCTTCGTCATCGTCGAGGCCGTGTATCTGCTCGCCTCGGCATCGTTCGGCATATTTGCTCCCGCCGGCCCACCGCCGGCCTGGTTGATCACCCTGGCGATCGGAGTGCCGACCGTGGTGGCCGCGGCACTGGCCATCGCGATCGCGACCTGGCGGGGCAACGGTCCGCGCATCGACTTTCGGTGGCATTGGTCCTGGCGCGCCTTCGGGCTCGGGCTGGCCTTCGGAATCGGCGGACTCTTCGTCACCCTGCCCGCGGCGTTGCTCTACCAGTCGATCGCCGGGCCGGACGCGACGTCGGCCGTGGGTGGCGTCTACGAAGGTGTGCGGACAGTCTGGCCGGTGGCGGTGGCCGTCCTGCTCCTGGTGGCTGTGCTCGGCCCGATCTGCGAAGAGGTGGTGTACCGCGGGCTCCTGTGGGGAGCGCTCGAACAGCGCTGGGGCCGGATCGTCGCCGTGACGGTGTCCACACTGGTGTTCGCCCTGGCCCATCTGGAGCCTGCGCGCGCACCGCTGCTACTGGTGGTGGCAATCCCAATTGCGCTGGCCCGGCTGTATTCCGAGAATTTGTGGGGCGGCATCATCGCACACCAGGTGACCAACCTGCTGCCGGGCATGGTGATGATGTTCGGACTGCTGGGGATGCTGCCGGCGGGTTGAGGTGCTACCTCTTGCGGTCGCGCACCTTGTACGTCGAGGGCCACGACATGCGAGATTCGTCGCCCACCAACGGGGTTCCCGATCCGCCGACCCGGACGTCGTACGCCTCCTGCCCGGCACCGACCTCGCGGTTGGCGTGCTCCTGGGCCAGGTAATAGAGCTGGTCGATCTCGGCCTCGGAGAACGCCACGAACGTGGTCTTGCGGACGATGTCGTTGATGCCCGCGGTCATCCGGTCAGGCAGGACGCGGGATGCCAGCGCGGCCACGCCAAGCAAGGTGAAAGGGATGACCCAGTAGCAGATGAACGACAGTGGTGTCTTGGTGTCCAGAATCGTGGCGTCGCCCTGCACGATCGGCGGGATCGCCGCGGAGATCGTCATCCCGGCGAAGACGCCCACCCAGATCCAGGTCAGGATCTTCACGATCCGTTGGAACAGATCGCTTTCCACCACCCCAGGCGGTTGGCCCGCGGCGGCGAACTCCAGCACGAACGGCTTGCCGATCAGCAGGCCGATCAGCGCGACCAGGAAGATGCCTGCGGTGCTGAGCGGCTGGATCCAGCGTTCCATGACGTCCTGGCTCAGCACCAGCGTCAGGACCGTCAGCACGACGAAGGTGGCCAGTGCTCCGATCTCCAGGGTGCGCCCGGGTGAACCGGAGATCCGGCTGATCACGAACGTCGCGACGGCCGTCGCCAGTGCCACCAGCACGGCGACCAGGAACGGCACGTTGCCGACGAGAACCCAATAGATGATCCACGGCGCGAAGCCAAACAGGATGCCCACGACCGCCTAGTCTAGGGGCTTACCGTTGCGCCGACGGCAACTACCCGTCCCGCTGTTCCTCGTTCGGCTTGTTGTTGCGGCGCCACTCTGAGATCTTGCGGCCCACGGAGTCGGCCGCATTCGTCGCAGCCTGGCCCACTCCGTCGACGACACCGCCCAAACCGTCCCGGATGCCCCGGATCAACGGGTCGTCGGACTGGTCGAAGCCGTCCTTGTAATGGCGCGCCGCCTCGCTGACGTCATCGGTCCAGCTCGCCGTCGCATCGTCGGCCCGCAGCGGATAGTTGCCGGCCATGATCGCCCCGTAGCCACCGGTATCCACCCACTTGGTCAGTGCAGCCGCCCGGAGCACCGAGAAGGGGTGCGTGCGCAACTCAAGGTTGAGCAGTTTGAGCACCCCGTCGCGCATGTCCCCGGTCGCGTCATAGTCACGCGCCTGGGCGAGGAACGCCTGCGAGTCGAGCTTCTCCAGATGGCTTCCCGCCGCCAGTTTCAGCTCGACCCGGATCGCCGTGTCGAAGTCCTGTCCGCACAGCAGACCCGCGCGGTCCCCCGAAAGTTCGGATTTGCGTTGCCATTCCTGCAATGCGGCCACGATCGCGCGCAGTGCCCAGCCCCCGATCGGGATGAAGCCGAACGATGAGGCCAACCGAAGCAGATGATGCAGCATCGTCCGGTAGACGGCATGGCCGCTGAGCGCATGACCGAGCTCATGGCCGATGACAAAGCGCATCTCGTCATGCGTCATCAGCTCGTACATCCCCGACGTGATGACGATGAACGGGTCCTCCATGCCGATGCAGTACGCGTTGGCTTCCGGCGACTGGATGATGAACATCTCCGGACGCACGGGAGCGTCGAGCACCCGCACGCACTCGTCGAGCAGCGCATCGAGGTCGGCGAACTGACGCGGACCCACCCGGGCCGAACTGGCCAGGTACAGCAGCCGGTGCTTGCGTTCACGCAGCATTCCCGACAGCACCTTGAGAACCTGGTCGAACCCCTTGAGCCGGCGCAGCGCGGTCAGCGCGGTCCGGTCCGCTGGATGCTCCCACGCCCGCGAACTGATGTCGGGAAAAACGGTTCGTGTGGTTGCGGGTGTCTGTTCCATCGGTAGCGTGCGCCCTTCCTCGTCGACAGCTCAAAGCCTACGGAGAGTCGAGCCGCCTGAGGCGCACAAATCTTCGGTCAGGCGATGATCCGGACCAGGTACGGTGTCATGCCTTGAGTACGCACCGGGGTGACCGCAACAGCGGGCTCGGTGCCCTGGATCATCTGGTTGTTGCCGAGGTAGAGCGCCACGCTCTGGGTGCCCTCGGGTCCGTAGAAGATCAGGTCGCCGGGTAACGCCTGAGCGGGCAGCACCTTCTGGCCCACCTTGTACTGCTCGCCCGAGGACCGTGGCATCTTCACCCCGGCTCCGGCAAAGGCGTAGACGATCAGCCCGGAGGCGTCGAATCCCACCACATTCGCCGACGGGTCGGGCACCGCTGCGATGCCCGGGGTGGACAGCACCGGCGCCTGCACGGCCGGGGTGGACAGGCCCGGAGTCAGACCGCCGCCGGCGAGCGGCGGGGTCACCGGCGTCAGTCCGGGAGCGGGAAGGCTGCGGGCGACGCCGCGGGTCGGCCCATTGACGTCACCGCCCCCGTAGCTGAAGGGCACGCCGCGCTGTGACAGCGCGCGGGCGATCACGAGATCGACATAGCGCTGATTGCCGGTCGGGCGTTCGATCGGTGCGGCGCCGGCCAGTCCGGGAGCCGCTACCAGAAATGCCAGACCGAACAGAAGGGCAAAGGTACGTCTCATCGAACATCAACTCTCTCGACCACCAGAAGGCGACCTCGACTGCTGGTCGTCGTCAGTCGAGTCAACCATTTGTACCGCTCGCCGAGCGGTTTGCCCAATCCGTATGGGGCACAAGCACGATCAGATGCACTACCGTGACCGAAAGGTTACCGGGCAGGCTTCTGGCGATCGTTGTCCGGCCGGCGTCGACAACGTCGCCGGCGCTGCCGCGCCGCCGTGGCAGGGCCCGTCGGGGCAAACTGCCCCAGGCAGGCGCATTTTGGCCCCGCGCCGGCGAAAATCGTTGCGGTACATGGCCTGCCGAGGTGCCTAACAACGTTTGCGGGCCACCTGCGACCATGGTGACATGCACCCCGATGCGAATCCGCAGTCTTGGTCGGCCCGGCTCTGGGAGGCGATCGATCCGACGTACACCGCGATCCTGACGCACCCGTTCCTGACCGGCCTCACCGACGGCAGCCTGGACGACGGAGCGTTCGCCCACTATGTGGCCCAGGATGTCCACTACCTGCGTGACTATGCCCGCGCACTGGCAATTGTCGCCGCCAAGGCGCCCGCCCTCGCCGATACCGCGATGTTCTCGCGGCATGCCGCCGAGGTCTTCGATGTCGAATTGGCGCTGCACGGAGAATTGCTGCCCGAGCTGGGGCTGGATATCGCGGCACTGAACGCGACGCCGATAACGCCGACCACACGCGCCTACACGAGTTACCTGCTGGCCACCGCCTACGGCGGCACTTTCGCCGAGGGGTTGGCAGCGGTCCTGCCGTGTTACTGGATCTATGCCCGGGTCGGGACCGCGCTATTGGAACGCGGGTCGCCGGACCGGCGCTACCGACGCTGGATCGACAGCTACGGCGGTGAGGATTTTGCGGCCACAGTCGCCGAGGTGCTCGAGCTGACGGACCGGCTCGGGCCGACGCTGAGCGAGGCGGACGAGGCCGCCGCCAGGGCCCATTTCGTCGTCACGGCGAAATACGAGTGGATGTTCTTCGACGCGGCTTACCGCCGCGAGCAGTGGCCGGTCTGACAACCGGCCCGTTCCTCACCGGCGCCCGACGCCGGTGAGGAACAGACACGTCTACTGGAGGGCGGCCAGCGCTGCGTCGTAGTTCGGTTCCTGGGCGATCTCGGGCACCAGCTCGGAGTAGACGACGTTGCCGTCGGCGCCGATGACGACGACCGCCCGGGCCAGCAGGCCGGCCATCGGGCCGTCAGCCAGGGCGATGCCGAAATCCTCGCCGAAGCTGTCGCGGAACGCCGATGCGGTGGTCACGTTCTCGATGCCCTCCGCGCCGCAGAAACGCTTCTGCGCGAATGGCAAGTCGTTCGACACGCACAGGACCGTGGCACCGGACTCGGCGGCACGCTGGTTGAACGTGCGCACGCTGGTGGCGCACACCGGGGTGTCGACCGACGGGAAGATGTTCAGCAGCACCGACTTGCCCGCGAACTGATCGTTGGTGACGGCGCCGAGGTCGGTACCGGTGAGCGAGAAGCCGGGGGCCGGGCTGCCGACTGCCGGCAGGTCACCGACCGTGTTGATGGGGTTTCCGCGCAAGGTTATCTGTGCCATGGGGCACAGTCTGTCAAAACCGGGTGCCGCGCGGGCCGCCCGGGGTGCGACGATGTATTCCGATGATCGATCTGCCCGAGGCCGTGCGCGCGATGGGCACCCGGGGGCCGCAGTGGCAAGCGTGGGTCGACGACCTGCCCCGGCTGATCCGAACCCAGTTCGACGAATGGGAGCTGCACGCCGACGGGCCTGCCCATCACGGGTATTGCTCGATCGTGCTGCCGGCTCGGACCGCCGAGGGTGTGCCCGCGGTGCTCAAGGCCGCCTTCCCCGACCACGAGTCCGAACACGAGCACCTGGCGCTGCGCCGGTGGGCGGGCGCGGGCGCGGTCCGGTTGCTGCGCGCGGATCCACACCGCCGGGTGATGTTGCTTGAACGACTGCGACAGCGAAATCTCAACGAGCTCTGGGACATCGAGGCGTGCGAGATCATCGCCGGGATCTACGGCCGAATTCATGTAACCGCCCTGCCGCAGCTGCGATCGCTCGCCGTGTGCACCGAGCAGTGGACCGCTGACCTGATCCGACTCCCCCGCAATGCCCCGGTGCCGCGCCGGCTGGTGGAACAGGCGATCACCCTCGGCCGGGACCTTGTCGCCGGCCCGGGTGTCACGGGCACGCTGATCCACGGCGATCTGCACTACGAGAACGTGCTCGCCGCCGACCGCGAGGCGTGGCTGGCGATCGATCCCAAGCCGATGAACGGGGACCCGCACTACGAGCTCGCGCCGATGCTGTGGAATCGGTGGGATGAGCTGGCCGGGTATGTCCGAGACGGGGTCCGGCGCCGGTTGTCGGCCCTGGTCGACGCGGCCGGCCTGGATCCGGACCGAGCCAGGGCCTGGGTGATCGTCCGAATGATCCACAACGCGATGTGGGAGCTCACCGAGACGGCCGAACCAGACGCCGACTGGTTGACCACCTGTGTGGCGATCGCCAAGGCGGTACAGGACTGAGAATTCTCAGATCACCTTGTAGGTGAGGTCGTACAGCGCGCCCGCACCGCTGAACTGCTGAGTGAGTTCTCCCTGTCCCAGCTCGTCCGAGCGGATGAAGATCGACCCCACGTCTCGCATCTCGTCGGTACGCGCGTCCACCTCCCTCAGCACGATCTCGAGGTGGCCGTCGAACGGCAGCAGCCGGTCCAGATCCACCACGTCCCCCTGACACATCGACACAGCCTTGAACTGGAATCCATCAGCTCTGCTGATACTGAGCTCGTCGGTTCCACCGGAGTCCTGGGTCTTTACGGCCCTGAGTTCCGACAGCTTGGCGAACAACGACATGGCATCCTCCGTTGGATCTCCCCGCCAGCGGTAGCTGACGACATCGATTCTCGAGTTGCCGGGCGGTCGCACACATGCGTAGTGCGCTACTTGAATCTCTACGGCCACCGGTCGTGAGTACCGGCCCGCGACGGGCGGTACGAAATCACATCGGCGCAGTTCACGATGCCGATATGGCACGCTGCAGGCGTTCGCGCCACCAGGTCAGGCGCGCCGGATCGGTGACGGCGTACCGCTCGAGCCGGTCCGGCTGCGGAGCCGGCGGCATCGGCGCCACCGGAAGGTAGCCACCGACCGCCGCCAGGGAACGCGAATCCGCCACCACGTCACCGGCGAGGAATCCCCTCGTCCCCAACTCACAGGCAAACATCAACTCGGGTAACGCCCCGGCCAGCGCGAGCCCCGCCGCCAGGCCGATGGTCGTCTCCAGCGTCGAGGCCACCACACACGGCAGCCCGCAGGACTCCGCGACCCGCAACGCGCGCCGAGCCCCGCCCAGCGGTCCGCTGGCGAGCACGGCGATGTCCGCTGCCTCGCCGAGGCGCAAGCTCGTCGGGTCGTCGGCGTCGCGGAGCGCCTCCGCGACCGCGATGCGCACCTCGACCCGGCGCCGGACCTGCACCAGCTCGTCGATCGTCCGGCACGGCTGCGTGACGAACTCCAGTCCGCCTGCGGCACGATCGAGCGCCGTGATCGCGGTGACCGCGGTATCCGGGTCCCACCGCCCCTTGGCGTCGCACCTCAGTACGCCGTCCGCGCCGAGTGCGTCGCGCACCGCCTGCACCCGCTCGACGTCCTGTGCCAGATCTCCCGCACCGACCTCGACCGCAGCGGTCCGGCAGCCTGACGCTTCGGCGATCTGCTGAGCCCGTGCGGCCTCGACGGCGGCAGGAATCGTCACCGCGATGGGCACTCGCCCGCGCGCCGGATCGGGCCAACCGACCGTTCCCGGTTCGGTCGCCGCCGTGAGCCAGCGGACCAACGCTCGCTCGTGCGGCAACGGGCTGAACTCGCCCCATCCCTGTGGGCCCTCGAGCAGCATGCCCTCGCGAACAGTGAGCCCGCCGACCGGCTCGATGGTCGGAATGGCGAAAACGGGCGCGCGGTCGAAGTCGATCAGGGTCTGCACAACCACGTGACGCTAGCGGACCCGCCCGGCCCCGGGCGGACAACGGGGCAAGTGCCGGTGCCACCGGCATGGGCGGCCTAGACTGCGCCCAGAGATCGGATACGGGTGCAGCTCACGAGGAGACAGCCGATGACGAGCGCAGTGTGGCGCGGGGTATTCACCATGGTGGCGGCCGTGGTGCTGTCGGCCGGGTCGATGGCGGTAGCCACCATGGTGGCCCCGGCTCCGAGCTCGGCGTGCCCGCCCGGAGAGACGGGCGTCACCAACGGCTGTTCCCCCTTCTGCGTGCCGGGGCGCCAGCTCGACCTCGCGACCGGACTGTGCCTGCCGGTACCGCCCCCGCCGGCCGCTCCGAATGGTGTTGCGACGCCGACTTTCTAATTCATTACGCTGTCCGTCATGGCGCAGGTACTGACGGTCAACGTGGCCCACCCACGACCCAACACCGCGGAGGGGCGCGCCGTTACCGGCATCGACAAGCGCCCGGTTGACGGGGCGGTCGCGGTGCGCGCTCCGGGTCCGATGCACGGTGGGCTCGGTAGCGGTCTGGTCGGCGACACGATCGGTGACCAACAGTTCCACGGCGGAGACGATCAGGCGGTGTATGCCTATGCCCGCGAAGACCTCGACGCCTGGCAGACGGAACTGGACCGCGAGATCGCCAACGGCGTGTTCGGCGAGAACTTCACCACCGCCGGTATCGATGTCACCAACGCCGTCATCGGGGAACGGTGGCGGGTGGGATCCGACGGGCTCGAACTCGAAGTCTCCCGGCCCCGCATCCCGTGCCGGACGTTCGCGAACTGGCTGCAGATCAACGGATGGGTCAAAACCTTTACCAGAACGGCGATCCCGGGTGCCTATCTGCGGCTGGTGAGGCCAGGATCAGTGGCCGCCGGCGACGAGATCGTGGTGACCGACCGGCCCGATCACGACATCACCGTCGGATTCGTGTTCCGCGCGCTGACCCTCGAGCCGCAGCATCTGCCGGCGATCCTGCGGGCGGCTGCCCTGCCCGAGCCACTGCGGGAGCTCGCCGAACGCCGCACCAACGCGGGCTGAGCAACCGCATTCTTTGCCGGACAGCCTATTCCGGCCACTCGTTGGCGAGGATCACCTCGACGAAGTCCTGTCGTACGAACGACTCGTCGAAGTGAGCAAGCACATCGGCGTTGACCGTGCCGAACGTCGACCCGGGCCGCTGCCGTACCCCATCGGTGAACGCCCGCAGGATCCGGTTCTTGAAATCGGGCCGCGGATGGACCGCGGTGACCGCAACCAGATCGTCCGGCGTCAGCTTGTCCCGGCCGATCCCGAGCACATCTGTTTCGACTCCCGCTGTCACCAGAGCGATCTCGGGATCGAGAAACTCGGGAATCCCCGGAGTGGTGTGCAGCGCGATACCCAGCCACACCTTGCGCGCGGCGACCTCGTCCACCCCGCGCTGCAACAGGAAGTCGCGCGCGGCATCGGCACCGTCTACCTCGAAACGCAGCTGGGACGCCGTGCGGTACCGCTCGGTCAGCCCGATGTCGTGGAACATCGCGCCGACGTAGAGCAACTCCAGATCGGGCTTCAACCCGCGGCGCACACCCTGTAGCGCACCGAAGTAGAACACCCGGCGCGAGTGGTGGAACAGCAGGTCATCCTCGACGTCGCGGATGTACTCGGTGGTGTCCCGCACCAAGGCGGTGTCGGGGAGCTCGATCCCGGCGATGTTGTTGGTCAGTGAAGTCGTCATGTCCAATCTCCTTGCCGCGCAGTGATTTTGATTCGGAGCAGAACAACGGGTTCGCGTTGCTGACATCAGTCTGTGCCGCCACCGCCGATCGGGCCCATGTCCCATGCGCCATGTTTCCCACAAAAAGCGACACAATGGAGACATGGCACAGGGTGCGGGACCACGTGAGATCGTGATCGTGGTGTTCGACGGGATGAAACTGCTCGACGCCGCGGGACCCGCCGAGGTTTTCGCCGAGGCCAACCGGTTCGGCGCCGACTACCGGATCCGGATCGCCTCGGCCGACGGCGCCGACGTCACCACCTCGATCGGCACGACGTTCACGGTGACGGACCGAATCTCGGAAATCGACGGCGTGGACACCGTATTGGTCTCCGGCGGGGACAATCTCGTGGGCCGCCCGATCGACCCCGGACTGGTGGCGTCGCTGCGGGACCTGCCCGCCCGGACGCATCGGCTGGCGTCGATCTGCACCGGCTCCTTCATCCTGGCCGAGGCCGGTCTGCTCGACGGTCGCCGGGCCACCACGCACTGGCGGCACACGCGGCTACTGGCGCGTGCCTACCCCGGCATCTCGGTCGAGCCCGATGCGATTTTCGTCCGGGACGGAGACGTCTATACCTCAGCAGGTGTGTCGGCGGGCATCGACCTGGCCTTGGCACTGGTGGAATCGGACTACGGAACCGACCTGGTGCGCGACGTCGCGCGGTCACTGGTCGTCTACCTCAAACGTGCCGGCGGCCAGTCCCAGTTCTCCACACTGGTCGAGTCGGACGCACCGGCCGAGTCGGCGTTGCGTCGGGTCACCGAGGCGATCGCGGCTGACCCGACTGCCGACCACAGCGTGAAAAACCTTGCGGCACTGGCCTCGTTGAGTACCCGACAGTTGACCCGGCTGTTTCAGGCCGAGCTGGACACCACCCCGGCGCGCTACGTCGAAACGGTGCGGATCGATGCCGCACGAGCAGCCCTCGACGCGGGGCGCCCGGTGGGTGAAGCGGCCCGGCTGGCCGGGTTCGGCAGCGCCGAAACCCTACGACGAGTATTCGTCGGCAACCTCGGGGTGTCACCAAGGGCCTACCGGGACCGCTTCCGCAGCACATCCAGCGGCTGAGTGTGCCGTCACACCCAGCGCGGAAGTTCCTTGCCGATCAGCGGTGCGATCTTGTCGGCCATGTAGGCGTGACCGGCGTCGGTCGGGTGGATTCCGTCGGCGCCGATCAACTCGGGACGGTCGAAGAACCACCGCTCGGCGATCGGATCGACGAACGTCGCACCCACCTGCCGAGCTTGGTCCCGCAAGATGTCGCGAACACCCAGCAGATTCGGCGGCACATCGGCATTCACCCACGGCGGACCGATCACCAGCATCCGGGCGGTGGGCGCGGATTGCCGGGCTCGGGTCAGGGCATCGTGGCTCAACCGGGTGACGGCGCCAAGATCAGAGTCCTTGTCGTTGCGCGACCCGAAGAAGACGATCAACGCGTCGTCGGGTTGCACGGCCCTGGCGGTCAGGTCGGCGAACACGCTGCCGCGGTTGCCGCGAGCCTCATAGCCGGCGCCACCCTCGGCAACCACATCGGCATCCACCTGGACGCCGCGTTGCGCCAACTCCTGCCAGGCCAGCGGAGCCCAGTTCCTCGGCCCCATACCGCCCTCGGCGAGCATGCCGGTGGTGTAGGAGTCCCCGATCACCGCGATGTGGTTGATCTGCGGATCCAGGCCCGAGTTGACATAACGCCGTTGAGGGGCCTGCGCGAACAGCCCCACCAGGAGGGCGAGCGAAACAATGAAAGTGGTCAGACGACTCACTGCAACCTCCACTCCCAGCGAGACTCAGTTCGTCCCGGACCGCGTACGCCGAACAGCCTATGGTGTGAACCTCGGCCGTAGATAGGCGGCCGGTGACACAGCGATAACAAGGGCATAACAACCTGTCGCACAGCGGGTTTGGATGGTTACAACCGTCAGCCCGCGCGTGCCGGAACCTCGTCGGACCGGTCCGGGGTCTCGGTGTCGATCCGGTGCAGCCTGGTATTGGCCTGCTCGACGGGCCGGATGTCGACCATCCTGCGCATCCACCGCCTGGCCGGCTCCTCGACGAGGTGATAGAGCGCGATGGCGCCGACCAGGCTGATCGCGAACAGGCCCAGCAGTGTCGCCTTGCCTGAGAGTGTGGGCGTCAGCGTCACCTCGAACTGACGAGTGGTCCAGATCCAAGCGGTATGGACCAACTCGTGCACCATGTACAGGCCGAACGAGATCTGTCCGCCGTAGACCAGCAGCCTGGTGGACAGCAACGCCGGCAGACTGCCGACTCCGACCGCCATGGCGACCACCTGCGGGACGAACAGGATGTCGACGATGCCGCCGGCGTCGCCGACGGTGTTCATCGGGTGCTTGTCGAAGAAGTACAGTCCGCCGACGATGACGGCGCCCAACACGATCGACAGGTAGCCCGCCCGCTTCTGGGTCCGCTCCGTCAGGTGCAGTTTGCGTACCGCGGCGCAGGCCAGCGCACCGGCGGTGAACTGCATGACGATCCGGGGCAGCCAGCTCCACGGTGTGTAGAAGTGGCCGGTGGCCATCAGGAGCACCACAGGTGGCACGGCGGCGGCGATGGCCAGCAGCACCAGGCTCCGCGCCCGGGTGGCCCGCGCGATCCGGAAGACGACCATGATCAGCGCCCCGAATAGCAGGTAGGCCAACCATTCGGCACTGATCGACCAGGCGGGACCGTCCCAGCTGGAACCGTCGAAGTAGGGCTCAAACCACAGCTGAACCAGGAACAACTGGCGCACATAGCTGACGGCGTTGTAGCCGCTGGTGTCTTCGGGCGGGATGTGCCCGACGTTGAGCGTGAATATCAGCCACAGCGCGGCCAGGTGCAGCGTGACGAGGTACACCGGCCATACCCGCGACAAACGCAGCCACAAGAAGTGCAACGTGGCCCGGGTGGACCAGGTCGGTCCCATCCGGTCGATGTAGTTCCAGGTCAGGACGAATCCGCTGAGGATGAAGAAGAGGTCCACGCCCTGGGCACCCCGGTCGAGCACGGGGGCCAGCGCCTCGGTGAAATCGGGTGCCACCTGGTAGAGCAGGGGACGGAAGTGGAACAGCACCACCCACACCGCTGCAACGATGCGCAGTCCCGTCAGGGCCTTGATCTCTGCGCCGCGCACGACACCCTTTTCCGTATCCACTCAGCTGATTCGTCACTTCGCTGTTTTGTCATGTCATAGCCGCGGCTGGCCGGGCGGATCGGCCCGCGATTCGCGCAACCGGCAGCCCTCGCAGACTAGCAGCGTACGGTGGCGCGACACGTTCAGCGCGCGGTGCGCACCTCCTGCGCGACGTTCGTCGGCCGGCCTGGACGGCATCGGGTGGCCTTGTGCAGCAAAGGAATTGCGGAGCCGATGCCGGCTCCGGGCGCACGGGTGGTCAGCACGGGCGCGGCGTGTCCGATTGCTGGCCGTTGCCCTTGTGGCCGGTTAGGGTCGAGGTGTGATCTCTCGGGGAGGTTTGAGATGACCAGCATCCTCGGCCGCTGCGCCGCGGTCATCGGCTCGGCGCTGGCCCCGCTCGGTCTGATGGCGGTGGTCACTGTCGCCGCGCCGGCCGTCAGCTGGGCCGACTGCGCGGCCGGTGAGTGGTGGGACCCGGTGGCGAGCGTGTGCCGGCCCCCGGTCGTGCCGTTGGCATGTGAGAACGGCGCCTGGTGGGACCCGGTGGCCAACACCTGCCGTCCGCCGGTGGTGCCGCCACCGCCGATGTGCGACAACGGTTGGTGGTGGGACCCGGTCGGCAATGCCTGCCGTCCTCCCCTGATTCCCGGCTGATCACTCAGCCCGGCGCATCAGGGCATCGGCACCGAGGAACCGTCGTAATTGCGGGCGTTGTTGTTCAGCGAGTCCATCCATGCCCGCAGCTTGGCCTGGCCGACCAGGGCCGGGATGGGACCGCTGGCCGGCGTATCGGGTACGGCGTCGGTCAACTGCCACGGCTGGCACCCGCTGGTCTTGAATGCCTTGTCGGTGGCCTCGATCGTGATGACCTGAGGCTTCTTGGTGAACGCATTGTCGATGATGTCGCCGCCGTGCAGATCGGCCATCCGCTTCCAGTAGCAGGTGCCGCCTTCGACCGGTCCGGCCGAGGCGTAATTGCCCGGTTGGATGTCGGTGCCGACCATAAAGAGTCCGTCGTGGTCGATCGTCGCTGCCGCGGCAGCGGGCGCGGCGGGGGCCGCCGCAACGGGCCCCGGCGGAGGGCCCGGGGCCGGGATGGGTGCCGGCGTCTCCGGATCGGCGCTGGCGATGCCACTGAACGCCCCACCTGCGGACACCGCCAGAGCGGCGGCGAAGATCACGGCTTTCATCGGCTTCATGAAAACCCAGCGTACCGGGTACGGCAGAGTGGTCGAGCACACTTGCGGCGAGCTCTGCGTTGCCGAAACCCGCCGACGTGATCTGTGGCACGCTCGCGATGTGGAGCCCCCGCGTCCCGATCCCGATGCACCGCACCTCGCCGATGTCGTCCCATCGGTACTCGCCGCGATGGGTGCCCCCGGATTCGACGCCCGGATCTCCTGGCCCGGCCCGGTCCGCGGCGCGTGCGTTCTGCTGATCGACGGACTCGGCGCCGAACTGCTCGCCACCCACGCCGCCGACGCGCCCGTTCTGACGGCCCTGGCCGACCAGTCGGCCAACCGGACGCTGCACGTCGGTTTTCCGTCCACCACGGCTGCCGGTTTGGCGGCGATCGGCACGGGCTGCCGTTCGGGTGAGCACGGATTCGTCGGCTACTCCTTTCGAGTCCCCGAAGCCGGTCCGGAATTCGACGTCATCAACGCGCTGCGGTGGCGTCCCCATCCGTGGGGCCCCGACCTGCGCGACCGGGTGATCCCCGAGGTGGTCCAGCCGTCGCCCACCACGTTCGAGCGCGCCGGGGCGGCGGGGTTCGAGGTCTCGGTGGTCTCGGGCGCCGAGCACGCCCATTCGGGCCTCACCCGGGCCATCCTGCGCGGCGCGCGCTACGTCGGGGTGCACGCTCTCGGCGACCTCGCCGCCGAGGTCATTGCGGCCGTCGCCGGCAACGGCTTCTGCTACGGCTACCACGCCGACCTCGATCTGGTCGGCCACCTGCACGGCCCCGGGTCGGCGGCGTGGCGCATGCAGTTGCGCCAGGTCGACCGCCTGGTGGAGTCGGTGTGGGCGGCCCTGCCGTCCGAGTGCCTGCTCACCGTGGTGGCCGACCACGGCATGGTGGCGGTGGACCGGGCCGCGGCGATCGACATCGACGAATGCGAACCCCTGCGCGACGGGGTGGTCGCCGTCGGTGGCGAAGCGCGTGCCCGTCACGTCTACACCGCCGAGGGAGCCGCCGATGACGTTCTTGCGGCATGGCGTGCCACGCTCGGCGATTCCGCGTGGGTGATGTCGCAGGACGAGGCGATCGCGGCCGGCTGGTTCGGTCCCCGGGTCCGTGACGATGTGCGATCTCGCATCGGAGATGTCGTGGCGGCGGCACGCGACTCGGCCGCATTGCTGCGGCGATCGGTCGAGCCCATGGAGTCGGCATTGATCGGTCACCACGGTTCACTGACGAGCGCAGAGCAGTATGTCCCGCTGCTTTCTGCAATCGAATGAGCAAACGCCACACCCGGAACAGGCTTAGATGGGCTAAGATTCACCGCATGAAGCTTGCAGGGCTGGCAGTAATCGGCGCCGCGGCGGCTATCGCTTTCGCCGCTCCCGCATATGCCGATCCGGACACCGATTTCGCGAACGAGCTCCACACCTTCGGGATCTATGGGCAGAAGGACTACAACGCCTGGATCGGCAAGATCATGTGCAAGCGATTGCACAACGGCGTCGACCACAATGCCCAGGACTCGGTCGGTTTCGTGAAGAAGCAATTGGCCAAGGACAGCACCGACGCACAGTCGTGGCAGTTCCTGGGTACCGCCATCAATTACTACTGCCCGGATCAGCGCTTTATCTACGAACAGGCCGCTACGCAGTCGTAGTCTGATTCCCGGACGCCGATCTGGAGACTTTTGGAGCGAGATGTTGAACCGCAAGAGTGTCACGAACCTGATCCGAACCGGCGTGGCTGCATGCGCAGTGGCCGGCAGCCTGGCCGGGGCCGGCATCGCCTCCGCCGACGCCACCGACGACTATCCGATCCCCAACCGGATCCTGCGGACGCCGTGCACGGCCGAGCAGATCATGGCCGCCGCCCGCGACGTCGAGCCGGTGTACTACGAGCGCTACATGATCGACTACAACAACAAGCCGGTCGCCGATCAGCAGGGCGCGCAAGACCGGATCCACTGGTTCTTCTCGATGGACTACGCGGGCCGCCGCCAGTACTCCGAGAACATGGCCACCAACGCGTTCTTCGAGAACATGTCCTGGCGCTGGCCGAACTGGGCCAAGCTGTTCTTCAACAACAAGGGCGTCGCGGCCAACACCACCGACATCTGCATGAACTACCCGCCCAACGACATGTCCGTGTGGAACTGGCGTTAGTTCAAGATTTCGCCCAGGGCTGGGTCTGGCCGCCGACACGGCAGCCGGGCCCAGCCCGATTTCGTTAGCTCCATCACAATCGGTGCCCCGCGCCCCGGCACACGCCGCCCTGACGGTGCCGTAAAAGTGCCCTGACCTGCGACGGCGCTCCAGGTGCCGCGGCTGGGCCGCCATCGATCACCAGACAGCCCCGCGGGCGCGGCATCACAGCTGTGTCACCGTTTTGCCACTCATTTAAATAGGCTAATATCTCGCTAACTTTAGTTAGCCATTCGGCTAGACAGCGAGGCGGGATCGAGGTGACCATGGTGCACAGGTACTACCCCATCGACTGCCGCGCCGCCGGTATGTTGACCCCGCCTCGCCTCCCCATCGCCCATATCGCCCACTACCGACGGACCGGTGCCCTTTCACGATGACCAACGCGACGAAAACCTCTCGCCGGAAGCAGTTCTCGATTTCAGGCCTGGCCAAGAAGTTCTGGATTCCGTTGATCATCATCGCGGTGGTGTTGGTCGGCGGATTCACGGTGATGCGGGTCCGCACGTTCTTCGGCGCCGGCGACGGAACCGGTATCGCCAGCGCCAAAGTCGATGACACCAAACCGTTCGACCCCAAGGTCGTGGTCTACGAGATCTACGGCGAGCCCGGCGCCACCGCCGACGTGAACTACCTCGATCTGGACGCCCAGCCCCAGCGCATCGACGGGGTGACCCTGCCGTGGACGCTGCGGCTGGAATCCACCGCCCCGTCGGTGTTCCCCAACATCGTGGCCCAGGGCAACGGCAGCACGATCAGCTGCCGCATCACCGTCGATGACGAACTCAAGGACGAGAGAACCTCCAACGGCGTGAACGCCCAGACCTTCTGCTTGGTGAAATCTGCATGAGCGCTCACGACGCCCAGACCGACGCTTTCCCGGTCACCGGGCCGAAGCATGCCCAGCACGGCGGGATCGCCAAGTGGATCCGTCGTTTGGCAGTGCCGATCATCATCGGCTGGATCGTCCTCATCGGCATCCTGAATACCGTTGTGCCCCAGCTCGAAGAGGTGGGCAAGATGCGCTCGGTGTCGATGAGCCCCGACCAGGCTCCGTCGATGATCGCGATGAAGCGTGTCGGCGAGGTGTTCCAGGAGTTCAAGTCCAACAGCTCGGTGATGGTCGTGCTCGAGGGCGACGAGCCGCTCGACATCAAGGCGCACGATTACTACGACGAGATCGTCGACAAGCTCGAGGCCGACAAGAAGCACGTCGAGCATGTCCAGGATTTCTGGGGCGATCCGCTCACTGCCTCGGGCGCCCAGAGCGCCGACGGGCATGCCGCCTACGTGCAGGTCTACACCGCCGGTAACCAGGGCGAGGCGCTGGCCAACGAATCCGTCGAAGCGGTCCAGGAGATCGTCGAGAGTGTGCAGGCCCCTCCAGGGGTCAAGGCCTACGTGACCGGACCCGCCGCACTGGCCGCCGACCAGCACATCGCCGGTGACCGAAGCGTGAAGATCATCGAGGCGCTCACCTTCACCGTGATCATCATCATGCTGCTGTTGGTCTACCGCTCCATCATCACGGTGGTGCTCACCCTGGTCATGGTGGTGCTGTCCCTGTCCGCGGCCCGCGGCCTGATCGCATTCCTGGGCTACTACGACGTCATCGGGCTCTCGACCTTCGCCACGAACCTGTTGGTGACGCTGGCCATCGCGGCGGCCACCGACTACGCGATCTTCCTGATCGGCCGATATCAAGAGGCCCGAAGTGTCGGCGAAGACCGGGAACAGGCCTACTACACGATGTTCCACGGAACGGCGCACGTGGTGATGGGCTCGGGTCTGACCATCGCCGGCGCCACGCTGTGCCTGCACTTCACCAACCTGCCCTACTTCCAGTCACTGGGTATCCCGCTGGCCATCGGCATGGTCACGGTGGTCGTCGCCGCCCTGACCCTCGGCTCGGCGATCATCACGGTGGCCAGCAAGTTCGGCAAGACGCTGGAACCCCGGCGGGCCATGCGCACCCGCGGGTGGCGCAAGGTTGGTGCGGCCGTGGTGCGCTGGCCCGGTCCGATCCTGATCGCCACCATCGCCTTGTCACTCATCGGTCTGCTGACGCTGCCGGGGTACCGGACCAACTACAACGACCGCAAGTACCTGCCCGCCGATCTGCCGGCCAACACCGGATACGCCGCATCCGACCGGCACTTCTCCCAGGCCCGCATGAACCCCGAGCTGCTCTTGATCGAGAGCGATCACGATCTGCGCAACTCAGCGGACTTCCTCGTCGTCGACCGCATCGCCAAGCGAATCTTCCAGGTGCCCGGTATTTCTCGGGTCCAGGCCATCACGCGCCCGCAGGGAACGCCGATCGAGCACACCTCGATCCCGTTCCAGATCAGCATGCAGGGCACGACCCAGATGATGAACATGAAATACATGCAAGACCGCATGAAGGACATGTTGAAGATGGCCGACGAGATGCAGACGACCGTCGACACCATGCAGCAGATGCTGGTGCTGGTGAAGGAGATGTCCGACACCACTCACAGCATGGTGTCCAAGATGCACACCATGGTCGACGACGTGGCCGAAATGCGGGACCACATCGCCGATTTCGACGATTTCTTCCGTCCGATCCGCAATTACCTGTACTGGGAACCGAAGTGCTTCAACATCCCGCTGTGCTGGTCGATCCGGTCGATCTTCGACACCCTTGACGGCATCGACACCATGACCGACGACATCCAGAAGATGATGCCGGACATGGATCGTCTCGATCAGCTGATGCCGCAGATGCTCACGATCATGCCGCCGATGATCGCGACGATGAAGAACATGAAGAACATGATGCTGACCATGCAGGCCACGATGGGCGGCCTTCAGGATCAGATGGAAGCGATGATGGAGAACCAGACGGCCATGGGCCAGGCGTTCGACGCTTCCAAGAACGACGACTCGTTCTATCTGCCACCGGAGACCTTCGAGAATCCGGACTTCAAGCGCGGCATGAAGATGTTCCTGTCCCCCGACGGGCACGCGGTGCGGTTCATCATCAGCCACGAGGGCGACCCGATGAGCCCTGAGGGAATCTCGCATATCGCGGCGATTCAGAATGCCGCCAAGGAGGCGATCAAGGGCACCCCGCTGGAGGGCTCCAAGATCTATCTCGGCGGCACCGCCTCCACCTTCAAGGACATGCAGGAAGGCGCCAACTACGACCTGCTGATCGCCGGCATCGCGGCACTGTGCCTGATTTTCATCATCATGCTGATCCTCACGCGCAGCGTGGTGGCCGCGGCGGTGATCGTGGGCACCGTGGTGCTGTCCCTCGGCGCGTCCTTCGGTCTGTCGGTGCTGATCTGGCAGCACCTGATCGGCCTGGAACTGCACTGGATGGTGATCGCGATGGCGGTCATCGTGCTGCTGGCCGTGGGTGCGGACTACAACCTGCTACTGGTCTCCCGGTTCAAAGAGGAGATACATGCGGGCTTGAACACCGGCATCATCCGCGCCATGGGCGGCACCGGCTCGGTGGTCACCTCCGCGGGCCTGGTGTTCGCCTTCACCATGATGTCGATGGCGGTCAGCGAGCTGGCGGTGATCGGCCAGGTGGGCACCACGATCGGCCTGGGTCTGCTGTTCGACACCCTGGTCATCCGGTCCTTCATGACCCCGTCCATCGCGGCCTTGATGGGCAAGTGGTTCTGGTGGCCCCAGCGGGTGCGTCAGCGTCCGCTGCCGGCACCGTGGCCCACTCCGGTCCAGCGCGACCCGCAGGACTCCCTGGTCTAATCGGCCTGTTCCAGCCCGGACTTGAGGCTGGACAGCTTGAGCGGCCAGCTCTGCGAGATCATGTCCCGCACGGCGCTGCCCGGGTCGAATCCGTCGTGGATCACAGTGAGCTTCACGTGGTCCCCGACGGATTCGATGTCGAACGACACTCGTGACCGGCGTTCGGCCGCGGCCCCGGCGATGGTGTCCTCGCTCAGCTGCGGGGCGACCTGCCGCAGTTCGGGCGTGAACGTGTGGAACGTGAAAGCCAGCCGCTGGTAGGGATCGGACTCGACGATCACCTGCTCGGGGTCCTCGATGCGAACGACGTCCTCGACCCAGACGTAGGTCGACCCCTTCTGCCACTCGGATTCGATCGCGTGACCCAGGTAGCCGTGGGAAAACGCCGGATTGGTGATCGCCTGCCACAGCCGTTCCGGAGTGGTGCGGATATAGGTGGTGTACACGAACTCCGCGGTGGGGCTCTCCAACACCGTCTTGAGGTCGGTGAGGGTCTGACCCCTGGTGGAGTCGTAATGATCGATCCAGCGCTCCGCGATGGCATTGATGGGCTCGGCGTTGAGGTAGTGCAGCTTCTCCCGTCCCTGGCGGACGGTGGTGACGAGGTTGGCCGCCTCCAGGACTGCCAGATGCTTGCTGACCGATTGTCGGGCCATCGACAGGCCGCTGCAGAGTTCCCGCAGAGACTGCCCGTCGCGGTCGTTGAGGCTGTCGAGCAGTAGCCGCCGATTCGGGTCCGACAGCGCTTTGAAGACTTCGTCCACCCGCTCCACTCCCCTTACGCGCAACCGTTCGGCTGCCAAATCCCAATCATGCAGCCATTGGGCTGCATGTCAAGGCGGGCTTACGCGGGCACCGGGCCCCGGCGCCGTGAATCGACGCGGCGGATCAGGCCCCGCCAGCCACCATCGAACGGGCGCCGAAGTTGCGGAATGACCGCCTCGCCCACCCGGACCGTCCGGGACGCCCCCGGGCGGCCCACCACCGAGGCCCATGGCCCCACCGCAGCCGATACATCGACGACCGCTGCCCGAAATATCCTTGACATCAATGTAATTCAGCATTCCGTTGCATCACGCAAGTGAAAATGCGGCGCCTCATTTCGCAGCACAAGTCCAGTGCCACAGCACTATTGGTGATTGCCAGATACGTCCGTCGATGCGCGAGCAAACGAGCGCCACTGGCAACCGAATTGCCCGCACAGACAAGCGCAGTCGATCCGAAAGGGGTGAAACAGTCCATATCGAGGACCCCTTGTGAACGGAGTCACATATTTTGCCCGCCCAAAATCGGCTCTGCTAGCGTCCCGCCGCATGTTTGCTATCGCGACGCTTATGGCGCTTGTCCAGCAGGTTTCGGGCACGCCGTACATCTCCGGTGGAGATTCCCCGGCCGGTACTGACTGCTCCGGCCTGGCTTCCTGGGTCAGCAACATGGCCACCGGTCGACCGGTCTACGGGGACCGCTTCAACACGGGCAACCAGGAGCGGGCACTTCTGGCCCGTGGGTTCAAGTACGGCAGTCAGCCCGGCGCCCTGGTGATCGGCTGGAACAGCGGCCACACCGCCGTGACCCTCCCGGACGGCACGCCGGTGTCCTCGGGTGAGGGCGGCCACGGCGTGCGGGTCGGTGGCGGCGGCGCCTACCAGCGCCAGTTCACCCACCACATGTACCTGCCCATGGAGGTAGCAGCGCCGCAGGATGCGCCTGTGGACGCGCCCCTGCCCTTCGGCGCACCCCCGCCGCCCCCGGCCCCGATCGACCCGATGGCCGCTCCGGCCCCGATCGATCCCTTCGCACCGCCGCCCCCGGCCGACCCCATGGCCGCTCCGGCCCCGATGGACCCCTTCGCACCGCCGCCCCCGGCCGATGCCGTCCCGCCCGTCGCCCCGATGGACGCCCCGGCACCGATCATGCTCGACGTTCCGCCCCCTCCGGCGCCCCCGGCACCCGAGGAACCGGCTCCGGTCGCCATCTGACATCACACCTGTCGGTGGTCAGCGGGCCACGATCGTTCGGATAACGTCTGGATGTGATCGTGCTCTTGCCACCGTCGGAGACCAAACGCACCGGCGGGGACGGCCCGCCGGTGCGTTTGGATATTCTGAGCTCGCCGCAACTCACCCCGCTTCGCCGGGCGCTGATCGACGAACTCGTCGACCTTGCTGCCGACCCGCCGGCGTGCCGGAAGGCCCTGGGTATCTCCGCCGGCCAGGATGTCGAGATCGAGCGCAACGCCGCACTGCGGCAGGCGCCCACCATGCCCGCCATCGAGCGCTACACCGGCGTGCTGTACGACGCCCTCGACGTCGGATCCCTTCGCGGCGCGGCTGCGACACGGGCCCGCGCCAGACTGGCCGTCGGATCGGCGTTGTTCGGCCTGCTTCGGGCCGACGATCCCGTACCGGCCTACCGGCTCTCGGCCTCATCGAAGCTGCCCGGACAGCCCGGCCTGGCCAGACGCTGGCGTCCGTTGTTGGAGCCGGTGTTGGCCGACATCGCCGCCGGCGAACTGATCGTGGACCTACGCTCCGGTTCGTATGCCGGGTTGGGCCGTATCCCCGGTGCCGTCAGGGTGCAGGTCCTGGCCGAACACACCGACGGTCACCGCACCGTGGTCAGCCACTTCAACAAGGCCCACAAGGGCCACCTGGCCCGTGCGCTCGTCAGCTCCCGAAGCGAACCGGACGATGCCGCCGCCGTGGCAGCGGTCGCCCGTCGAGCCGGTATGCAGGTGGAGCGTGACGGCGCTGAGTTGACCGTCGTGGTGCCGGCCTGACGGATCGCCGCCTCAGGCCGCCTCGAACGGCTCGCCTTCCAATGCCACCGAAAGCCGCCCGTCCGGCCCCTTCGGCACATCACCCACCAGCGTCACGCGATACAACCGGCGGTCGTGGGATCCGGTGAGATCCGACGGGGCGAAATGGACGGTCGCGCGGTTGTCCCAGAACGCGATGCTGCCCGGCTCCCACTTGAACCGCACGGTGTACTCGGGCCGCACCAGCTCGTCGTAGAACAGGCCAAGCAGGCGGCGACTCTCGTGCGGTGACACGTCGACGATATGGCTGGTGAACCCCGGATTGACGTAGACCGCCCGCTCCCCCGTCTCCGGATGCACCCGCACCACGGGATGCTCGGTCAGCAGTGGACGCCGGTTCACCCGGCGCTCATAGTCCGCGGTCGCCGTCGTGCCCTCGGGCGGTGAGAATCGGTGCACCGCCCGCAGCCCGTCCGCGAGTCGCTGCAGCGGTGCCGACAATCCGGCGTACGCCGCAACGGTATTCGCCCACTGGGTGTCGCCACCGTAGGGAGGGATCACCTCGGCCCGAAGTAGCGAGGCGGCAGGAGGATTCACCGCCGCGGTCACGTCGGCATGCCAGTTCGCCTTGTCGTATCCGCGGCTGCTGCCGTACCGGGATTTGAACCGGTCGGCGAAGATCGGATAGATCGTCGGGTAGTCCGGGTCCGGAATCGAATCGAACAGTGGGTGCGCCGGGGTCGGCGAGCCGAACGCACGGGCCAGCCGCAGGTGATCGTCGTGACCGATGAACTGATCGCGGAAGAACACCACCTTCCACTTGAGCAGCGCGGCACGGATCTCGGCCACCTGCTCGTCGAGCAGTGGTGCGGTGAGGTCGATTCCGCCGATCTCGGCACCGATCCATCCGGACTGCGGCCGGATGCTCAGCGCCGACGCCAATTGAGTCATCTGTGTTCCCCTCTGTTCTGCGACTGGACTTCTCACGACTTCAGCGATTTCGGTGTGACGCTGTCGAGTTCGTTCTGTGCGGTGACGATGTCGTTGTAGCGGCCGTCTACATACGGTGTGACGTCGACACGGCCCTTGATGGTCCCGGTCTCGTGCAGGCCGTCGGCGACGGTCTGGAACAGCGCCGTGGAATCCGCGTCGATCGGGTAGTACGAGGCGATCCCGTCCTCGTCGTACAGCTTCTTGCCCTGATCGAACGTGATGCCCTGCACCTTGACGTAGTACTCGTCGATCCACTGGTCGGCGTGGGTGTCCTTCCAGTTGTTGGCCGCCACGGCCCGCCCGACGTAGTCGCCGATCGCCGCAGCCTTGGCCGGGTCGTCGAGCACGTCGCGGCGCACGATCAGCGTCTGAATACCGGTGTTGATGCCCTTGCCGTCGCCGAGGATCGGCGGCTCTCCCAACTGGTAGTACTGATTGCCCAGCACGATGGCAGCATCGACCGCACCGGCGGCAAACGTCGGAACCACCTCTGCCCCAGCCAGTTCCACGGGCTGCACATCCGTCCTCAGATCCAGGCCATGACGCTTGAGCAGCCCCGCGGTCACCATGTGACGGCCCGACCCCGGCGGGTAGGCCACTCGCTTGCCACGAAGATCCCCGATCGTCTTCACCCCGCTGTCGGGGCGCGCCACCAGGTAGTAGCCGCCGCTGGTACCCGGGTTTGCCTGCAGCCCGATGGTCACCAGGTCGGTGACGCCACTGTCCACCGCGATGGGCACCGGCGCCTCGCCGATCGATCCGACGTCGGCCGCACCTGAGCGCAGCGCCTCGATGACCGCCGCACCGCCACTGAAATCGGCGAAATCGACCTCGTAGGGTGTGCCCTGGCCGGCGTTGGCCAGGTTCCAGGGCAGCGACTGCGTACCGTTCTGCTCGGCGATGACGAGTTTCGTCCCGGCCGGAACCTCGGTCTTGGCCGCGATCTCGACGGTGTCGATGGCGCCGCCGGCCTCGTCGTCGGACAGCCCACATGCGCTCAGCAACAGAGGGATGAGCAACAGTGCCGCGGAACCCCGCAACGCTCGACCACCAAATGGCATATGTCTATTCCTTGTCTTCGGATACACCGAGTTCGGACAGCAATCGCTTTCGCAGCGCGGCGAATTCGTGGGTGTCCCGGGCCCTGGGTTTCGGCACGGTGACGTCGACATCGAGGGAGATGACGCCGTCGGTCAGGACGATCACCCGGTCGGCGAGCAGGATCGCCTCGTCGACGTCGTGGGTCACCAACAAGACCGCCGGAGTGTGCCGGCGATACAGGTCCATCAGCAGCCCGTGCATCTTGATCCTGGTGAGTGCATCGAGGGCGCCGAAGGGTTCGTCGAGCAACAGCAGTTGCGGTTCGCGGACCAGGGCCCGGGCCAGGGCGACGCGTTGCGCCTCTCCGCCGGACAACGTGCGCGGCCACGCCTTGGCCTTGTCCGCCAGGTTCACCTCGCCCAGCGCTGCGAGCGCGCGCTGTTGCACTACGCCCGTGGCGGGCAATCCGATCGTGACGTTGGCGAGCACACGCTGCCACGGCAGCAATCGCGAATCCTGGAACACGATCGCGCGCCGTTCGGGTACGCGGAGATAACCGTCGACGTCACTGTCGAGTGCACCCAGCGCCCGCAGGAACGTGCTCTTGCCCGAACCACTGCGGCCCAACAGTGCGACGAACTCGCCGGCTCTGATCTCCAGATCGAGGCCGTCGATGATGACGTTGTCCCCGAACCGCTTCCGGATGTCGCGGGCGATCACCACCGACGACGTGCCGACGGTGCTTGCCAGCGTGTCAGTCCCCGTCATAGGCCCGCCTCCAGGTCAGCAGGCGCCCCTCGAGGAACCGGACCACCAGGATCGAGATCAGCCCGAGGATCGCATACACCGCGATCAGCACGAAGACGATGTCGATCTGGAAGTACTCGCGGGCGTCGGTCATCATCCGGCCGAGGCCCTTCTTGGCGTTGATCGTCTCGGCGAAGATCAGGGACAACCAGGACGCCGTCAGTGCCAGGCGCAGGCCGACCAGAAACCCGGGCAGCGATCCGGGAATGATGACGCGGTAGATCATCTCGGCCCGGCCGGCGCCGAAGGATCGCGCCGCTTCCACCAGTGCGGCATCGACACTGCGGATCGCGCTGAAGGTGTTGATGTAGATCGCGACGGCCACGGCCAGCGTGATCAACAAGATCTTCGGCACCTCGCTGATGCCGAACCAGACGATCAGCAGCGGCACCAGTGCGAAGTTCGGAACCGCGCGCAGCACCTCCATGTTGGCGTCGACGAAGTTCTCCCCGATGCGGGACAGCCCCGAGATGAGTGCCAGCCCGAGTCCCAGCACGATGCCGAAAACGAGGCCGTATCCGACGCGCAACAGGCTGGCGGTCAGATGCTCCTGGAAGGTTCCGTCGGCGATCAGCGTCCACGCGGCGCTGAGCACCCGGGTCGGTGGCGGCACCGTGCGCTCGTCGAAGATGCCGACAGTGGACAGTAGTTGCCACAGCCCGACCAGCAGGACCGGGCCGAGCAGGCGTTGCACAGGGCGCGGCACCACCGGTTTGCGCTGCACCCGCCGCACTGCCGCACGGGGGTCGACGAGCCCGATCGCGGTATCGGTGCCGGTGACTCCGGGCGGCCGCGACAACAGGATGGCCATCTCAGGCGGCCCCGAAGTAGTCGCCCGAAATCGACTCCGATGCAACACCATCGGGGCCCACCGGAATGTCGCCCACCAGGGTGATGCGGTGCAGTACCCGATCGCCTTCGACATGCTCGAAATCCCGCGGGGCCAGGTGCAGTGCGGCCCGGTTGTCCCAGAACGCCACACTGCCCGGCTCCCACTTGAACCGCACCGAGTACTCGGGCCGCGCGATCTCCTCGAACAGCAGATCCAGCAGGTGCCTGCTCTCCCGTGGCGACAGGTTGACGATCTCGCGGGTGAAAGACGGGTTCACATACAGCACCCTCTCCCCGGTTTCCGGATGCACCCGGACCACCGGATGAATGGTCGCCAGAGGGTTGCTGCGCACCAGATCTCCGATTTTCTCGGCGCTGCGTTCGGCCAACGTCGTGGCACCGAAGCGGTGCTCGGCACGCAGTTCGCCGATCAACGCCTGCACCGCCGGTGACAGACCCGCGTATACGGCAGCGACATTGGTGAACTGCGTGTCGCCGCCGTACTCGGGCACATGCTCGGCGCGCAGGATCGAATGCGACGGTGGATTGATCAGCGGGGTGACATCGGCATGCCAACCGGGACCGTTCGGGCTTTGCCTCTTGCGGTACCTGGTGCCGTACCGGTGGTCGTACGCGGCCGGCGACACCGTGTGAATCTGCGGGAATCCGGCTGGGGCGGAATCGCCCTCATAAGGATGGCCGGGCGTCACCTCACCGAACTGGGCGCCGAACGCGATCTGTGAGGCGTGGTCAAGATCCTGTGCGCGGAAGAACACCACCTTCCACCGGTGTAGTGCCGCGCGGATCGCCGCGAGCTGTTCGGCTGACAGCGGCGCAGACAGATCGACTCCCTCGATCAGGGCTCCGGTGAATCCCGACAACGGACTGATCGTGAGTTCGGCAGAAGACAGTTCGGTGGTGGACATCGCCACACTTCCCCTCGAAAGCGGCTGGTTATATCGGCGATTCGACGCTAACGAGATTCACCCGGACGCTTACCGGTTTGAATCGGCGTGACGTGAATGGCTCTCGGCGCTCGCGATACCGAAGTGAGGTTGCCGGCCGCGGTCACCGCAGCTGACCCAAATCGCTTCTGCCTGCGCAATACTGACCCACCGCCGCGACATGAGTGCGAATCTCACTGTTGCCGAGCTAATTTCATCGCAACGATGTGACCGCCCGGGATTCAAAGCGGGTTTCGGCGAATTCCCGGGTGTCGCCCACAGCGCCCTGTCCCGTCGTGCACAATATGAGCTCGCGTCAGCGCCGTCGCCGCCTGCCACGCCAATCACACCGCCGTTCACCGGGAGCAAGCTTGGTCACCTGCCTAGTTTCCACACCGCAACCGCCGTATCAGCCGGCTCGCCGTGGACGGCACCGTAAGGCGCCGCAACGACGATGGCTGCCCGTCGGCATCGGGGTGGCGGCCGCGGCCGTGGTCAGCTCCATGCTCACCGCATTCGTCATCCTCACCACGCTTGCCTCCAAGTTCTCGTCCAGGGATTCGGTGTACGCCGTCGGCGCCAGGACCTATGACGTGAAACCGAACCGGTTGCCGCAACCCAGCGTCACCGAGCGTGCCGCCGCTCCGGCCGTCGCGGCGTTCGCCTCCGACGGATCCGGCTTCGTGGATTCCCAGGCGCGGTGCCGTGACATCCAGACGGCCAGGGCCATCGGCCGGACCGCCGGCTCACTAGTCGTGATCTGCCTGGACCGCACCGGCCGGCTGGAGTATCACGGTGTCCGGCTCTCCGATCAGGCCGCACTGGCGGCATCGGCCGACGCCACAGTGGGCCGCCGGTTCGTCGCCCGCAACTACCAGGTGAACTACGCGGTCTCCCCGACGGAGTTGCTCGTCACCTCGGGCAGCGCGGTGCTCAAGCGCGAACCGATGGTCGAATACCGGGAGATCCTGTCCACGCCGGTCGTCCTCGCACCGCGTTAACCGCGCTAAGCTGGCCGCTCATCGGCCACGCGGCGGGAGATCATGTCCACATTCTGGCGGTACGTCCGCATCCAGGGCATGGTGTTCGTCGTCGGCATCGTCGGGCCGATATTCCTGGTCATTTACTTTGCCGCGCAACCGGATCCGACACTCAGGTGGATGTACTTCATCGGGCTGACGCTGACCGCGCTCGAGGTTCTCATCGCTCTCGAGTTGACCCGCATCAGCGCGCCGGCCGACAACAGCAGCGAGGAGTGAGGGTAGATGGATTCGTCGTCCGCATTCGAACTTGCCGCCACCGATGCGATCGGCCAGGCGGCCCTGGCCGCCGCCGGTGAGCTGACCGCCGTCGAGCTGCTCGACGCCGCGATCATCCGGGTCGAGGCCACCCGCGGTCTCAACGCCGTGATCACCGATCTCTTCGATCGAGCCCGCACGCAGGCCGAAGCACTCGACGCGTCCGGCGAGCTGCGCACAGGGCAGCGCGGGCCGCTGGCCGGAGTGCCGTTCCTGCTCAAGGATCTCGGCGCCGCGCTGGCAGGTGCCCCGGAAGCCATGGGCTCACGCGCATTACGCGGCCATGTGGCAACCGAATCCGCCTGGACCGTGGACCGCTACCTCGATGCCGGGCTGGTCGTGTTCGGCAAGACCAACACCCCGGAATGGGGCAACCACTGCACCACCGAGCCGCTGTTGTCCGGCCCCACCGTGAACCCGTGGTCCTCGAACGTCACCCCGGGTGGGTCCAGCGGGGGGTCGGCGGCCGCCGTGGCCGCCGGAGTGGTGCCCGCGGCCTCGGGTGGGGACGGAACCGGCTCGATCCGGGTGCCGGCCTCATGCTGTGGCGTCGTCGGCCTCAAACCACGACGCGCACGGTCCTCCTTCGCCCCCGACGGCGGCCACGGACTCGAAGGCCTGGTGAACAACCACGCACTCACCCGCACTGTGCGCGACTGCGCGGCGCTTCTCGATGTCATCACCGGCAGCGCTCCCGGGGACCCCTACAGTGCGGCGCCGCCGACCCTTCCGTTTCTCGATGCCGCCACCCAGACTCCGGCGGCACAGCGCATCCTGATCGCCACCACGTCGCCGTTTCCCACCGACCGGATCCACCCTGAGGTGGTGTCGGCGGTGGAGGCAACCGGCCGGTTACTGGAAAGCCTCGGGCATCACGTCGCTCCCGGAGCGCCCACGATCGATCCCGATGCGGTCGCCGACGCCGTCGCGGTGCTGCACACCGTGAGCAACGCGGCGCTGCATGAGCTGGCCCGCGAACACCTGGGGCGGGCACCGCGGGAGGACGAGTTCGAACCGAGCTCCTGGGTGATGATCCGCGAGGGCTTCACCACCACGGGTCTGGCGTACGCCGACGCGATCTCGGCCATCCATGCCCAGACCCGCCGTTTCGCCGCGGGAATGAACGGCCACGACGCGCTGCTGGTGCCGACCCTGCTGACCGGCCCTCCGCCGTACGGACTGCTGAACCAGCCCCGCGGCACCACCCGGGCATTCTTCGACGTCGAGTTCGCCACCACCGGCTGGACCGCCTTGGCGAACGTGACCGGCTGGGCGGCGATTTCCCTGCCCCTCGGCCAGAGCTCCGACGGTCTTCCCATCGGCGTGCAGTTGATGGCCCGCGACGAGACTGTCCTGCTCAGCCTGGCCGGTCAGCTCGAACAGGCCGCCCCGTGGGCCGCCCGCACACCACCCCGATGGGTGGGCGCTACCGCCGTGACGTAGCCGCCTATCCTCTGAGTCGAACTGTGCGCCACCTGTGGTGTGCGCCACAACAGCAGAACAACAGCAGGACGCCGTCTTCAAAGGAGTGGACAACGCCATGGTGAACCAGCAGCAGGCCGACAAGATGACCACGGGCAACGGCTTCATCGCCGCGCTCGACCAGAGCGGTGGTTCCACCCCCAAGGCACTGCGCCTCTACGGTGTCGAGGAGAGCGCCTACTCCTCCGAAGAGGAGATGTTCGACCTGATCCACCAGATGCGCTCGCGCATCATCACCTCCCCGGTGTTCAACGGCGACCGGGTGCTGGCCGCGATCCTGTTCGAGCAGACCATGGACCGCTCCATCGACGGCAAGCCCACCGCGACCTACCTCTGGGAGGACAAGGGCGTGGTGCCGCTGCTCAAGATCGACAAGGGCCTGGCCGAGGTCTCCGACGGCGTGCAGGTGATGAAGCCGATGCCCGGTCTGGACGACCTGCTGGCCCGCGCGGCGAAGAACGGCATCTTCGGCACCAAGGAGCGTTCGGTGATCGGCGCGGCCAATCCCGACGGCATCGCCGCGGTGGTCGCTCAGCAGTTCGAGGTGGCCAAGCAGGTGCTCTCGCACGGCCTGGTTCCGATCATCGAGCCCGAGGTCACCATCTCGATCTCCGACAAGGCCGAGGCCGAGGACCTGCTCCGCGACGAGATCACCAAGAACCTCGACGCGCTGCCGGCCGACCAGAAGGTCATGCTCAAGCTGACCCTGCCGACCCATGCCAACCACTACCAGTCGCTGGTCGAGCACCCCAAGGTGATGCGGGTCGTGGCGCTGTCGGGCGGCTACTCGCGCGACGAGGCCAACAAGCTGCTGGCCGGGAACACCGGCGTGATCGCCAGCTTCAGCCGCGCGCTCACCGAGGGTCTGTCGGCCCAGCAGAGCGACGAGGAGTTCAACGCGACGTTGGACAAGTCCATCCAGTCGATCTACGACGCCTCCGTCGCGGGCTGACCGCGAACCCGGCTAGGCGAGGCACACGCAGATGGTCATCCCGATCGATCGCCCCAAACTGGAGGGCAATGTCGCCGTCGGCGACGGCCGGCAACTCGGGTTCGCCGAGTTCGGTGACCCGCAGGGCCGTGCGGTGTTCTGGCTGCACGGCACCCCGGGCGCCCGCAGGCAGATCCCGACCGAGGCCCGGATGTACGCCGAGCACAACCACATCCGGTTGATCGGGGTGGACCGTCCCGGCATCGGTTCCTCCACACCGCACCAGTACGACCGGGTGCTGGATTTCGGTGAGGATCTGCGCACCATCGCCGACACGCTGGGTATCGAGAAGATGGCCGTCATCGGGTTGTCCGGCGGCGGCCCCTACACGCTGGCCACCGCGGCCGCCATGCCCGACCGGGTGATGGCGGCCGGGGTGCTCGGCGGGGTGGCGCCGATGATCGGGCCCGACGCGATCAGCAGTCCGCTGATGCAGCTGGGTGCGGCCGTCGCGCCGATTCTCGAGGTGGCCGGGGCGCCGATCCGGTTGGCCGCATCCGGACTGATCCGGCTGATCCGTCCGGTCGCCTCCCCCGCCTTGGAGATCTATGCGCGCATCTCCCCCGAGGGCGACCGGCGCATGCTGGGCCGGCCCGAGTTCAAGGCCATGTTCCTCGACGATCTGCTCAACGGCAGCCGCAAGCAGCTGGCCGCCCCGTTCTACGACATCGTCGTGTTCGAGCGTGACTGGGGCTTCCGCCTCGACGAGGTCAAGGTTCCGGTGCACTGGTGGCACGGCGACCATGACCACATCGTGCCGTTCGCGCACGGTCAGCATGTGGTCTCGCGGCTGCCCGATGCGGTGATGACCGAGCTGCCCTACGAAAGCCACCTCGGTGGGCTGGGCTGTGCCGAGGAGATCATGGGCACCATGCTCTCGACCTGGGACAAAGGGAAGAGCGACTGATCTCAGCCGGCCATTGACCTCAACCATTGTTCAGGGTCGAGGCTGGGGTCATGACAACCTCACTGAACCGGATCCGGGCCGACCTGTGGGAGACGCGTACTGACGCACCGTTTCCGGGTTTGACCACCCACGCCTATCTGTGGACGCCGGGCGGGCACAACGCGCTGTTCTATTGCCCGGCCAGTGACGCCGACTTCGCCGCGCTGGATGCACTCGGCGGAGTCGACGACCACTATCTGTCACATCAGGACGAGGCCGGCCCGATGCTGGCCCGCGTCGCAGAACGGTTCGGCTCCCGGTTGCACGCACCCGCCGCCGAGCGCGAGACGATCGGGCGGCACCACTCCATCGACGTGCCGCTGTCCACCCGCCATGTCGATGACCGCGGCGTCGAGGTGATCCCGACCCCTGGTCATTCGCCGGGAAGCACCTCGTATCTGGTCGAGGGGGCCGAGGGTCGCTATCTGTTCACCGGGGACACCATGTTCGTCGCCGCCGACGGTCGATGGTCGACGTTCGTGATCCCCGGCATCGGCGACGCCGCGGCCATGGCCACCAGCCTGCACCTGCTGGCGAGCCTGCAACCCGATGTCGTCATCTCGAGTGCCTTCGGGGCCCGGGCGGTCACGATCGTGGACGCGGGCGACTGGCCCGCCTGCATCGAGCAGGCTCTGCGGTCGATACCGGTGGCCCGGTGACGTTCGAGTAGCGCACTACTCTAGGCCCGGCTGCGGCCTGCTCCGATACTTCGAACAACTGGCGATGTGCCAGCGGTCCGGAGGTCGGCAATGGCAACGATCGGTAAACACGCAGTGGTACTGGGCGCGAGCATGGGCGGCCTGCTGGCCGGCCGGGTCCTGGCCGAATTCTTCGACACCGTCACGCTCGTGGAGCGCGACGTGCTACCCGACGGACCGGTCCAGCGCCGCGGCGTCCCACAGGGCCGGCACGCGCACGGACTGCTCAGCGGCGGGCTGCAGGCGCTGGCCCAACTGTTTCCCGGGCTGCCCGAGGAACTGGCCGCCGACGGTGCCACGGTGCTCGACGCGGCGAATCTGTCCCTCATCTCCATGACGCTGGGCGGGCACACGCTCAATCTCAACCGTGAACCCGCCCGACCCATCGCGTCGTATCTGGCGAGCAGACCGTTCCTGGAAGCTCATGTCCGCGACCGGGTGCGCGCCATCGACAACATCCGCATCCTCGACGGTCACGACGCGGTCGAGTTGCTGATGGACGACGCCCGGCGGGTGACCAGCGTCCTGGTCGCCGCCCGAGGCGGTGAGGTCGGGCAGGCGATCGCCGCCGATCTGATCGTCGACGCGATGGGACGGGCCGGACGGACACCGGCCTTCCTGGAGAGCGCCGGATTCGGTCGTCCGCCCGAGGACCGGATCGCCGTCCAGGTGGCCTACTCCAGCCAACTGTTGCGTTTCGGCGACGACGCACCGCGCGACCGGCTGACCCTTGTCGGCACCGTCCCGGAAAGACCCTGTGGCGGTTCCTTGTTCGCCTACGAGGACAACACCTGGCTGCTGACCACGGCCGGGATGACCGGGCAGGAACCGCCGGCCGATCTGGCCGGGATGATCGACTTCGTCGCGGACCTGTTCCCCACCGAGACCATCGCGGCCCTGCGCAACGCCCAGCCAGTAGGGTCGGTGGCCACCTTCCGCTACCCGGCCAGCGTGCGCAGGCGGTATGAACGCATGCCCCGCTTCCCCGAGGGTCTGCTGGTCTTCGGCGACGCGATCTGCAGTTTCAATCCGGTGTACGGGCAAGGAATGTCGGTCGCCGCGCTCGAGGCGCTCGCGTTGCGCGACTGCCTGGCCCGCGGCGGCGAGGACCTGGGCCGCAGATTCCTGCGCGCCGCCGCCGGGTGCGTCAACACCGCATGGCAGATGGCTTGCGGCGCCGATCTGGCCCTACCGCAGATACCCGGCCCCCGCCCCGCCTCGGTGCGGCTGACCAACTGGTACACCGAGCGGGTCCTCACCGCCGCCGAGGACGACCCGGTGGTCACCGAGGCGTTCTTCCGGGTGATGAACCTGGTCGATCCGCCAAGCCGGCTGTTCCACCCGTCCATCGTGCGGCGGGTGGCGACCGGCTCCACCCGGCGACGGCGCACGCGACAGCAGGCACCCGCCGAACCCGCCGTGGCGCGAACCTGAGGTCGCGCGGCTACTCGCTGATTCCGTTGAGTGCCCGGCGCAGCAGATGCATCGCCACCGTGGTGGCCCGCTCCCGGATATCGGATCGGTTGCCGGGAAGACGGAGGGTGCGGGTGATGGCCGTCGATCCGGACCGGACCGAGAAGCACACGGTGCCGACGGGCTTGTCCGGGCTGCCGCCGTCCGGGCCCGCGATACCGCTGATCGCCACCGCGGTGTCGGCACCGAAGTGGTACAACGCACCGGTGACCATCGATTCCACCACCGGCTCCGATACCGCGCCGTACTCGGTGATCAGGACCGGATCCACGTTCAGCAGTTCGGCTTTCGCCTCGTTCGAATAACTGACCACGCCGCCGGCGAAGTAGGCCGAGCAGCCGGGGATGTCGGCCAGCCGGGCCGCCAGCAGCCCGGCGGTGCAGGATTCCGCGGTGGCGATCCGGTGCCCGGCCAGCAGCCCAGCCACCTGCTCGTCCACGGTTGTGCCGTCCTCGGAGTACAACGCGGGACCGTGCCGATCACGCAACAGGGCCACCAGCTCCTGGTAGGCCCCGGCGGCGGCGGGCTCGTAGCGGGTGACCATCTCGAGTTCGCCACGGCGCAGGCAGGTGGTGATCTCCAGTGCCTCGAAACCCGCGATCGTGCCCTCGGCATCGCGCAAGGTCTCGGCCAGCCCGGATTCGGCCAGGCCGAACATCCGCAGCGTTTCCTGCCGGTACTGCGTCCGGCCCGAAATAGCCTGTTGCACAGCCTCGGTCGCGACCGCGGCGTGCCACATCGGCTGCAGTTCCCGCGGCGGACCGGGCAATACCACGACCGTCGGGCTGCCCGGCACGACCACACCGGGGGCGGTGCCGACCGGTGCGAGGACCTCCGCACCGACGGGCACCATCGCCTGCTTGCGGTTGGCCGCGCGCACCGCGTCGAAATCCACGCCGGGACGGTCGCCGATCAACTTGCGCAGGATGGCCGCGATCCGCTCCTCCATGGACTCATCGAGGACGAGTTCACGACCGCAGAACCCGGCGACCGTCGCCACGGTGAGATCGTCGGCGGTCGGCCCGAGCCCCCCGCTCGTCACGATGAGGTCCACCCCCTCGGCGGCCAGGAACCGCAACTGCGCGTCGATGTCGCGAGGACGGTCACCGCAGATGGTGATGTGGGCCAGTTCCACCCCGAGCTCCAGAAGCTGGTCGGCCAGCCACGGACCGTTGCGGTCCTGAACCCTTCCGGTGAGTACTTCGGTTCCGGTTACGACGATGCCTGCACGTGCGCTCACCAGATGCACACTACGCAGCGGCCCCTCACGCCGGCCTAGAAGCTGTACCCCAGTTCGGCCGGAACGTCGCTCGCGAAGGCCACACCGAGGCGCCGCACCACCTGTGAATCCTTGCCGCGCAACCGGTTTGCCGCCACGAAGGCTTCGGGGCGGTGGCTGCCCAGATACAGGCTGCCGAGGACGTCGAGGTCGAGTTCGACGTCGGCCGGCGCATCGGTCGGGGTACACCGCGCCCGCCCGCCGCGGATCTGCAGGGCAAATCGTCCGCCGTCACCACGGAAATCGTCGGTGACGTCCAGCACGGTGTCGAGGTCGGCCTGATACTCGCGGGCCTCGAGCGCGGCCGGGATGTTCATGATCCGCACCCACAGGTCGTCGCTGCTGGAGGTCACCCGGGCCAGTCGCGGGTTGGTCAGCAGGTAGGGCAGGACGTCGCCGGGATGCGTCCAGGTACTCACCTTCTCCATCAGGTCCATCCCCAGCAGTGCGCGCCACAGCGCGATGTAGGCGTCGGTGGTCACCGCGGTGACCTCGCGTACCCGCAGCGACCTGGATTCCTCGCCGTGCACGCGGTATAGCGCATAGCCGTCGGGATGCAGGAACGCGAACAACTCCGAACCGCCGTCGCGGGCGTTCTCCCGGTCGGCCAGGACGTCGTCCCACAGGGCTGTCGGGCAGGCCAGGCCGCCCGGGGTCCGCAGCCGCCAGCGCTCGTAGATCTCGGCGAAGGTGTCACGATGGTCGGCGGGATTGACCAGTCGTACCCCGCCCGGGTCGGGGACGGAGGTTTGGAACTGGGCAAACCTGCGGTCGATCGTCATCAGGTGCACCGTGGTGGCCGGGCCGTACCCGAACCGGCCGTAGATCCCGCCTTCACTCGCGGTCAGAGCGGCGATCGGGTACTGCGCATCGGCGATCCGCTGGTGCAGCTCGGTGTACATCGAACGCAGGATCCCCCGACGCCGGTGAGTGGGCGCCACGGCCACGTAGCTGATACCCGCGGCGGGCAGCACGGCCCCACCCGGCACGGTAAGGCTGAGGTCGAGGTAGATCGACTGCCCGACGATGTCCCCGTCGCTGCCACCGGCGCGCATCACCACGCCCCCGCCGGGCGGCACCATCTCCTGCCACGCCGCCATCGAATCGGGGTGGTTGATCTCACCGAACGCGGTGTTGCCGAGCAGCGCCATGCCTGCCCAGTCGGCATCGGTGATGCTGTGAAGGGTGAGGGTTGTAGCCGGGGAAGCCGATGTGTCGATCACGGAATCCGACGGTGCCACAACGGCACCGGCAAACGCGACCGAATTTTCGGTGCGCGCGGTTCGCGGACTAGCGACTCAGCGCTTGAGCCACGTGTTCAGCGTCGCCAACTCGCGGGTGTAGGTGGTCATGATGTCGTCCTGGTACAGCGTCGCGCCGCTGAGCGTGGTCGGTCCCTGCCACACCACCCTGATCCGGTTCGCACCGCGCTGGTAGACGTCCACCCGGTCGAGGTCACGGTGCAGCCATCCGCCGCTTTCGGCCAGTTGGCCGACCTCATGGCGCTCATCGGTTGTGGTCATCAGCCGATCCTATCGCCGTGCCCGCTGGTCGATCGGCACCACCGTCGGTGCGCTGTTGTAGCCGCCCACCCGGACCCAGTTGGCCGCGGGCTCCGATCCCGTCACCGTGCCGGTGACCTCGACGGTCTCCCCCGGGTAGACCGTGACGTAGTTGTCGGAGTACTCGATCGGCAGGATCTCGTCACCGTCGCGGGTCGTGGTGATCTCGGCCCGTTCGAAGAAGGCGATCTGGCGGCCGGGGTTGTGCAGCCGGATCAGCACGCTGGCTCCGCCGCCGGCCGACTCGGTCCGGTGGGCGGTCACCTGCAGCGGCGCCGGCGCCATCGTGTTGAGCGGGGTCATATCGGCCCAGGTGCTCTGCACGAGGTCGAACGCCTGGTCGTTGACCGGCGGTCCGACATCGTCGAGTTGTTGGGACTGCCAGTAGGTGTTGTCGGCGACGACGGCGCCACTCTCGTCGAGCAATTCGCAGCGGACAAACACCACGGGTGAGTCGGCGGCCGGCCGGGGCAGCGTCAGCCCGGGCACCACACCGTTCGAGGGCACCGCCGGTACATCCGCGCTCCGGTCATCGCGCATCCGGCCGGTCAGGTCGTAGGTGCGGACCCGCACCCGCAGACCCGTCCGCTCCTGCGGCGACTGGTTGACCACGCTCACATTGGCGGTGTCGTGATCGCCGGTGGCATACGAGTCGAACACCACCGACAGCGGTCGCAGGCCTTTCTTGGCTCCGTAGTAGGCGCCGCCGGGCCGCAGGTAGTAGTCGAAGAGATGCCCGAAGAACGACGGCCAGTGATTGTTGAGCATCCAGTAGATGGTCATCTTGTGGTTGTCCCAGCCGCCGGCGGCGAACGCCTCGAACTGTGCCCGCGTCGACTCGTAGTGGGCCAACTGCGCTTTGCGGGCGAATTCCTCTGCACCGCGCGATGTTCCGTAGCGTTGCATCACCGCGGTGCGGATGCTCTCCAGGGCGGCGTTGCTGGGGTTGGCCCCGGCATGGAAATACCAGGCTTCGTTGATGGGCCACAGTTTGTCCGGCGGGATGAACTTCCGCAGGCTGGCGAACGGCGGGACATGTTCGTTGTCGCCCTGTTCGGCGTTGGAGCCGCGGGTCGCCTGGTACCTGCCGCTGAACCAGTAGCTCGGCGGGCGCCAGGTGTACGGGCCGGCCATGTGGATGCCGTCCCAGACGGGTTCGCCGTTGGCGTCGCGGGCCAGCGACGACACGGTGTCGACGACCGTGTTGGGCCAGTGCAGGTCACGCAGGATTCCGTGATAGCCCTCCAGCACCGGCGCCGGGGGCTTGCCGTCACTGCCGTTGGCCCACAGGAACGCCGACGCGTGCCCGCGCAGCGAAAGGATCTGCGAGCGCATGCTCTCGTCGGCCACCCGCCGATCCTCGTCGTCCCACTGCCACCACTTCTCCCACTGGTTACAGCACATCCAGCCGTACATCAGCGGGATGCCCAGTTCATCGGCCCGCTCGATGATGTTGTCGCCCGGGAACTTTCCCTCCAGGCGCAGCATGTTGAGCCCCAGGTCGCGAACGTATCCGAGGATGGCGTCCTCACGTTGAGGGTCGTACTGGAACAACAGGTCAGGCGTGTACGCCGCACCTCGGACGAGGAAATCGCGGCCGTTGACCGTCAGATAGAAGCTGCCGCCGCGACCGAGGTCGGGGAACTGTTCGTCGTTGTCACGGTGCTGTTGCACCGTGCGGATGCCGAAGCGGGAATCCAGTGTGTCGGTGGCCCGGCCGTACCGGAGGAACTCCAGCCGCAGGTCGTACAGATCGGGCCTGCCCATGGTGTAGGGCCACCACAGGTCTGGGTTGCTCACCTGCAATGCCGCGAAAGTGTCCGGTTCGAAACGGATTTCGCGACTCTCCCCCGGCGCCAGGCTGACCGGTTGATCCACCGAGATCTCCGGCTTGCCGGGCCGGCTTATGCGGGCCCGCACCACCCCGCGCATCGGCACATCGGCGGTGTTGCGGATGTCGGAATAGACGGTGAGCCGGGCGGCGTCGGTCGCGGGCAGGGGCAGCTCGGAGGTGACGAGCGGGTCGCTTAGCACCACTTGACCCGAGAAGCTGAGATAGACCGGTTTGAAGATGCCCGCATTGCGGTCGGCCACATAGGAATTGCCGCGCAACGGGTTCTTGTCCGGCCCCTGGTAGCCGATCCGGTTCCAGTTCAGCCAGTCCCACCAGCTGTCGGCCAGCTCCACACCGTCGATGTCCTGCAGCGCCTGCTCAGGGGTCACCTTGACCGCCAGGGTATTGGCGCCCCCGGGGTTGATCCACCGGGTGGCGTCGATCTCGTGGATCGTGTGCATGCCCACCAGCAGGGAGTTGCCGGCAATCATCGTGCCGTTGAGCCACACCTCGGCGCGGTAGTTGATACCGGGGAAATCGAGCCGGTAGCTGGAGCTGCCCCGTGGCGCGGTGAACGTCGTGCGGTACCACCAGTCCTGCCGGAACAGGTCGTCGGGCACACCGGCGAGGTTGTCCCCGACATACAGGTCGGGATAGGTGCCGTCCTCCTGTAGCGCCCCCAGCACGGTGGACGGCATGTTCTTGACGTCATGCCAGTCGGCGTTCACCTCGCCGGGCGTCGACAAGGTGGCGCCGTCGGCCGTCACCGTGCGCGCCGAGGCCAGCTTCCAGCCCTGTGCCAGTTCCATCCGCCCGGACGGCGGCTCCGGCTTGGCGAACGGCGGGAAGTCGGCGGCACACAGCGACAACACCAGCAGTGTGACGACGACGAAACCCGCGAGGCTCAGGCCGGCGCGGTGATCCCGGGCGGAAATGGGCAGCTCCTCAAAGACCGGTGCGGCACCGTGTCCGTGAGTCGATGCCCTGCCGGGTCATTCTGCCGTGGCCCGTACCGCCGCGTGCGGGCGGTGCGCAATCAGAGCTTGTGCGGGACGTCGTTGACCAGACCACCGTCCATGACGAACTCGGCACCGGTGGCGTAGCGGGATTCATCGCTGGCCAGGAACACCACGAAGCTGGACACCTCGTCGGGCTGCCCGGGCCGGCCCAGCGGAATCGTCAGCATGTCCTCGGGGAAATGCTCGGTCATCGGGGTGCGGATGAACCCGGGGTGGATCGAGTTGACCCGGATCTGCTTGGAGCCCAGCTCCAGGGCCGCGGACTTGGTCAGGCCGCGCACCGCCCACTTGGAGGCGACATACGGATGCACCATGGCCGCACCGCGCAGTCCCTCGATCGAGGAGACGTTGATGATCGACCCGCCGCCCGCGGCTTTCATCGCCTTGACGCATGCCTGCATGCCGAGGAAGGTGCCGGTCAGGTTGACGTCGATCACCTTCTGCCACTGGGCCATATCGAACTTGCCGATCTGGCCCAGCGCGACGATCCCGGCGTTGTTCACCAGGACGTTGAGCAGGCCGAACTCGGTGGTGGCGGTGTCCACCGCGGCGGCCCACTGGTCTTCCTGCGTGACATCGAGGTGCACATAGCGCACCGAGTCGCCCAGTTCGGCCGCCAGTGCCTTGCCCTCGTCGTCAAGGATGTCCCCGATCACGACCTTGCCGCCCTCGGCGACCAGTGCCCGGGCGTGCTCGGCGCCCATGCCCCGGGCACCGCCACTGATGAGTGCCACTTTTCCGTCTACCCGTCCCATGACGGCTGAGGCTACCGTCCGCGGCGCCAAATTAGAACCTGTTCCAATTCATCAGCTGAATAGGCATACTTCGGCGTGCAGTACAACTGACGCGTTACAACTCGATGAGGAGATGTCAATGGCCATCCGTGTCGCCCACATCGGTACCGGAAATGTCGGCCGGCTGGCCCTGACCGGATTGCTGACCAACCCGGCCTACGAACTCACCACCTTGTGCGTCTCCGCGGAATCCAAGGTGGGCAAGGACGCCGGAGAGCTTGCCGGACTGGACATCTCGACCGGGATCACCGCCGTCGCCGACCTGGATGCGGTGATCGCGGCCAAGCCGGACTGTGCCGTCTATTGCGCGATGGGCGACACCCGCGGACCCGAAGCCATCGCCGACGTGGTGCGGTTGCTGGCGGCCGGGATCAACGTCGTCGGATCGGCGCCGGTGATCCTGCAGTTCCCGTGGAAACTGATGCCGCGCAAGTACATCGACGGAATCGAGGAGGCCGCCGCGGCGGGCGGCGCAAGCCTGTTCATCACCGGGGTCGACCCCGGGTTCGCCAATGACCTGATCCCGTTCGCCCTGGCCGGCACCTGCCAGAGCATCGAGCAGGTCCGCTGCATGGAGATCGCCGACTATGCGACCTATGACGGCGCCACGGTGATGTTCGACGTGATGGGTTTCGGCAAGCCGCTGGACGAGACGCCGATCCTGTTCCAGCCGGGTGTGCTGAGCATCGCGTGGGGCACCTCGATCCGGCAGTTGGCGGCCGGCCTGGGTATCGAGATCGACGACATCACCGAGGTCTGCGAGAAGGAGCCCGCGCCGGAGGCGTTCGACATCGCCGCCGGGCATGTCGCCGAGGGCACCGTGGCCGCGTTGCGATTCGAGATCCGCGGCATGGTCGACGGTGAGCCGGTGATCGTCATCGAGCACGTCACGCGGCTGCGCGGGGATCTGCGGCCCGACTGGGCCCAGCCGGCCCAGCCGGGCGGCTCCTACCGGGTCGAGATCGTCGGCGAGCCGTCGTACGCCGTCGACATCTGCCCCACCAGCCGCAAGGGCGACCACAACCACGCCGCGATCGTGGCGGCGGCCGGGCGCATCGTCAACGCCATTCCCGATGTGGTGGCGGCCGCGCCTGGCATCCGCACCACCCTGGACCTACCGCTGGTCACCGGCAAGGGCCTCTACAAGCTGAGCTAGGCGCCGGGCCGCAGCCGGCGGTCGACTCGGCGCCGGCCACCCGGTCGGGGCACGGTGAGCACCGGCCAACCGTGGTCGGTCGCGGCCGAGGCCAGACCTGGTCGCGGGTTCACCGGCCGCGGATGGCCCACCAACCGCATCAGCGCCCCGTCCTCGTCACCGTCGGCGTAGAAATAGCTGTGTGCCAGGTCGACCCGCTCGGTCCGGCAAAAGTCTTGCACTGCACTGGCTTTGCGGGGTCCCCAGATGATCGGTTCGACGATTCCGCCGGTGAGCCGGCCCTGGCTGTCGGTCAGGAAGTGGTTGCACAGCACGTGGTCGATCTCCAGGTGCCGCGCGACCGGCTCGGCGTGAATGGTCAGTGCCGACGAGCTCAACACGACGGTATGGCCGCGATCCTGGTGCCGGCGCACCACCTCGCGCATGTGCGGATAGACCCGCTGCGCGATCCGGTTCGCGAAGAGGTACTCCCCCAGCTCATCGAGTTCGCGCAGCGATTCGCCGCGTAGGTAGCCGGCCGCCCGCACCAGGAGCCGCTCGAACGGCATCCGGCCGATCCGGTAACGCACCGAGGCTTCGACGATTCCGAGAATCTCCCCGGCCGCGGCCTGCCGCCGGCGGATGCGATGCCCGGCGTGCGCCGTCGCGGTGAAACCGTCGACCAGGGTGCCGTCGAGGTCGAAGAAGGCGCCCACCCGCGCGCCGCCCGGACCGGACCCGATTTCCTCGAGTGACTCGGGTGGCGACAACGTGCGGCCCATGAGGCCAGTACATCAAGACGCCACCACGGTCGGCCAGTCGAGGCTACAAATGAGAGATGCCCGATACCGCGGATCCGACCGCGATCAAGGACGTCGCGGCCGTCATCGCCACCTCCGGATTCGCGGTGGCGAAGGCCTGGTACAGCCGCCTACTCGGCCGCGAACCTGATCTGGAACCTGTTATCGGGGTGGCCGAATGGCAGTTGACCGCGACCGCATGGTTACAGGTCGTCACCGACCCGGCCCGGGCCGGGCGCTCGGCAGTGCGCTTCGGCGTCGATGATCTGGACAGCACCGTCGCCCGCTTGCACGAGGATGGGGTGCCGACCGGAAAACCACAGGTGATCGCCGACATGGTCGCCGTCATCGACGTCACCGATCCCGATGGAAATGAAGTTTCCTTCGTCGCCGAACTCGGATGAATCTGCCGGGTCGCGTCCCAAACCGACCGGGCGTGGTACTAAACTAGAACACGTTTCACTTCTGTCCGGGTCGCACCGACCGAGGACTCCCAAAGCGCACCGCCACTAAGGAGCTCAAGATGCATACCGCACTGTGCGACGAGCTCGGGATCGACGTCCCGATCTTCGCGTTCACCCACTGCCGCGACGTCGTGGTCGCCGTCAGCAAGGCCGGCGGTTTCGGCGTGCTCGGCGCCGTCGGGTTCACCCCCGAGCAGCTCGAGATCGAGCTCAACTGGATCGACGAGCACATCGGTGACCACCCCTACGGCGTCGACATCGTGATCCCGAACAAGTACGAGGGCATGGACACCAACATGTCCGCCGACGAACTCAAGGGCATGCTGCAGTCCCTGGTGCCTCAGGAGCACCTGGACTTCGCCAAGAAGATCCTCGCCGACCACGGAGTGCCGGTCGACCACAGCGACGACGACGCTCTGCAACTGCTGGGCTGGACCGAGGCCACCGCCACGCCTCAGGTCGAGATCGCGCTGAAGCACCCCAAGATGACGCTCATCGCCAACGCACTGGGCACCCCGCCGAAAGACATGATCGACCGCATCCACGCCGAAGGGCGCAAGGTCGCGGCGCTGTGCGGATCCCCCTCGCAGGCCCGCAAGCACGCCGATGCCGGCGTGGACATCATCATCGCCCAGGGCGGCGAAGCCGGCGGCCACAGCGGCGAGATCGGTTCGATCGTGCTGTGGCCCCAGGTGGTCAAGGAGGTGGCCCCGGTTCCGGTGCTGGCGGCCGGCGGTATCGGCAGCGGCCAGCAGATCGCCGCGGCACTGGCGCTCGGCGCCCAGGGCGCCTGGACCGGATCGCAGTGGGTGATGGTCGAGGAGAGCGAGCACACCGAGCAGCAGCACGCCGCGTATGCCAGGGCCACCAGCAAGGACACCGTGCGCAGTCGCTCGTTCACCGGCAAGCCGGCCCGCATGCTGCGTAACGACTGGACCGAAGCCTGGGAGAACCCGGACAACCCGAAGCCGCTCGGCATGCCGTTGCAGTACATGGTGTCGGGCATGGCCGTCGCGGCGACGCACAAGTACCCCAACGAGAGCGTCGACGTCGCGTTCAACCCGGTGGGTCAGGTTGTCGGTCAGTTCAAGAAGGTCGAGAAGACCTCCGCGGTGATCGAACGCTGGGTCCAGGAATATCTGGAGGCGACCGGCACGCTGAACTCACTCAATGAGGCCGCCGGCGTGTGATTGAGGCCGCCGGCAGCGGGTTCCTGATCGCCGTCCTCTGGATGGACCTGATCTTCGACGTCCAGGTCCTACCGCACCGCAGGTCGGCCGAGATACCGGAACCCGCGCTGGCGTCCATCGCGGGCTACTACCGCCGCGCGACCACCACGTCGCGCCCGATGAGCCTGCTGATCGCCGCCGTCATGGTGATCCTGTTGGCGGCATTGACCTTTCACGCAGTCGAGGGCTCCGACCCGGCATGGCTCACGGCCGTGTTCGCGGTGCTCGCCGCCGGCCCGGTGCTGCTGCCCTGCTGCGCACCCTGCCCAACGCGGTGGCCCTGGGCTCGCGCCGGGACAGCCCGGCCGACCAGACCCGGTTGGCCCGTTCCGTGTGCCGCGACCACCTGATGTGCCTGACAAGCATGTCCGCGTTCCTCACCCTGTGGCTGGTGAGCGCCTGACGGGGCCGTCGCTCAAGCGCTGAAACCCCGACAACCCAGCGTCGCCCACCGGGATAGACCCATGCCCAACGGTTATGTATGGTTACATACATAACCGACGAAGGGTTCGATCGTGACCAGTCCCCGCGAGCGCATGGTGGCCTCCGCCGCGCTGCTGATCCGGGAGCGCGGCGCGCACCCGACCGCGATCGCCGACGTACTGGCCCACAGCGGCGCACCCCGCGGTTCGGCGTATCACTATTTCCCCGGCGGACGCACCCAGCTGCTCTGCGAAGCCATCGACTATGCGAGTGACCAGGTGGCCGCCCGGATCGACAAGGCCGACAGTGCCATGACCTTGCTCGACGCCATGGTGGCCGGTTTTCGTAAACAACTGTCCGCCACCGGCTTCCGGGCCGGCTGCCCGATCGTTGCGGTTGCCGTCGAAGCGGGAGAATCCGGTGCGACCGAAACCGGGGCGCTCGACCGCGCCGGGGCGGCCTTCACCCGCTGGACCGGGCAGATCACCCGACGGTTGCAGGACGACGGGATTCCCGCCGAGCGCGCCGAGGAACTGGCGATGCTGATCATGACCGCGATCGAAGGCGCGGTGGTGGTGGCCCGGGCGACCCGCGACGTCAAACCGCTCGACCTGATCCACCGTCAGCTGCGTGCGCAACTGACGTCCGAAACCTCCTGACCCTTCCGGGCCCGGAAGCCCACCGAAAGGATTCCGCCATGACGGTCGACCAGTGGCAGCCCACCGCCTGCATCCTGTGCGAGTGCAACTGCGGCATCGTGGTCCAGACCGAGGGCCGGTCGATCACCAAGATCCGCGGCGACAAGGATCACCCGGCATCGCAGGGCTACACGTGCAACAAGGCACTGCGGCTCGACCACTATCAGAGCAACGCGAACCGCCTGACCTCGCCGCTGCGGCGTCGCGCCGACGGCAGCTACGAGGAGATCGACTGGGATACTGCCATTTCCGAGATCGCGGCGGGATTCATGGCCATCAGGGACAGTCACGGCGGAGACAAGATCTTCTACTACGGCGGCGGTGGCCAGGGCAACCATCTGGGCGGTGCCTACAGCGGTGCGTTCCTCAAGGCGATCGGGTCGCGGTACCGGTCAAATGCCCTGGCGCAGGAGAAGACCGGTGAGGCGTGGGTCGACGCGCACCTCTACGGCGGCCACACCCGCGGCGAGTTCGAGTACGCCGAGGTCTCGGTGTTCGTGGGCAAGAACCCGTGGATGTCGCAGAGTTTCCCCCGGGCCCGGGTGGTCCTCAACGAAATCGCCAAGGATCCGGACCGCGCGATGGTCGTCATCGACCCCGTGGTCACCGACACCGCCAAGCTCGCCGACTTCCATCTGCGCGTCCGGCCGGGCACCGATGCCTGGTGCCTGGCGGCGATGGCCGCGGTGCTCGTGCAGGAAAACCTCTGCGACGAGGGATTTCTGGCCGCCCACGTCAACGGTGTGGAGCCGGTCCGGGAAGTGCTTCGGCAGGTGCCGATCAGCGACTACGCCGAGCGGTGCGGCGTCGACGAAACCCTGCTGCGCCAGGCCGTGCGCCGCATCGCCGCGGCCGGCAGCGTGGCGGTGTTCGAAGACCTCGGCATCCAGCAGGCCCCCAACAGCACACTGTGTTCGTATCTGAACAAGATGCTGTGGATCCTCACCGGGAACTTCGCCAAACGCGGTGGGCAGCACCTTCATTCGTCGTTCGCACCGCTGTTCGGCTCGGGCGGGGTGGGCCGCAGCCCCGTGACGGGCGCTCCGGTGATCGCGGGTCTCGTGCCGTCGAACGTCGTGCCGCAGGAAATCCTCACCGACCATCCCGACCGGTTCCGGGCGATGATCGTCGAGAGCAGCAACCCGGCCCACTCGGTGGCCGATTCGTCGGCGGTGCGTACCGCACTCGAATCGCTGGAGCTCCTGGTGGTGATCGACGTCGCGATGACCGAGACCGCACGCTTGGCGCACTATGTGCTGCCCGCGGCCAACCAGTTCGAGAAGCCCGAGGCGACGTTCTTCAACCTGGAATTCCCGCACAACAACTTTCACCTGCGCCACCCGTTGTTCGATCCGCTGCCCGGAACCCTGCCCGAGCCGGAGATCTGGGCTCGCCTGGTGCGTGCCATCGGTGCGGTCGACGATGCCGAGCTGCAGCCGCTGCGACGCGCGGCCCGCGAAGGACTGGATGCCTATGCCGCGGCGTTCCTGGCCGCGGTGGGCGCCAACCCGGCGTTGGGCCGGGTGTTGCCCTACGTGCTCTACGAGACGCTCGGGCCGGTCTTGCCGGACGGCCTGGCGGGGGCGGCCGCACTGTGGGGCCTGGCCCAGAAGACTGCGATGACCTATCCCGAGGCGATGCGCCGCGCCGGGCACGACGACGGCAACGCCTTGTTCGAGGCGGTCCTGGCCGGCCGGTCCGGGCTGACGTTCACGGTGCACGAGTATGCGGACGACTTCGCCCTGATCGGCCACGCCGACCACAAGATCGCGTTGGACATGCCCGAGATGCTCGAGGCTGTGCGGGCGCTGCCGGCCAAGCCGTCGGCGCTGACCACGGCTGAGTTCCCGATGGTGCTCTCGGCCGGGGAGCGGCGCGCCTACACCGCCAATGACATCATCCGGGACCCCGGCTGGCGCAAGCGAGACGCCAACGGCGCCTTGCGGATCAGCGCCCACGACGCCGAGGCGATCGGGCTGGGTGACGGCGACCGGGCCAGGATCACCACGGCGTCGGGCAGCGCGGAGGCCACCGTGGAGATCAGCGACGCGATGCTGCCCGGGCACATCTCGCTGCCCAACGGGTTCGGCCTCGACTACACCGACAGCGACGGACAGGCCGTCGTCCCCGGCGTCGCACCCAATGAGCTCACGTCATCACAATGGCGCGACGAGTACGCGGGCACCCCATGGCACAAGCATGTGCCGGCCCGGGTCGACCGCATTCCGGTCGACAGCCTGCCGGCCTGATCAGCTGGCCCGGCCCGTCAGGGCAGCGGCGCCGCCGGGGCGGGCGCGGGCGGCACACCCGGAGTGCCGGGATCCGCGGCTGCGGCGCCGGCCACAGTCAACGCAATGACGGGTCCCGATACACAACCCGCCAACACGGTCCCGAACCTTCGGATATCGACTCGCATACTCGGTGGCCTCCTGCTGTTGCTTCAGGGACAGATGGTAACGCTGAGCGCATCGTTGTGCTCGTCCAACCGTTACAGCGCACGTATCGGAACACGTTCCAATACCAACGATGTAGGAGTTTCCGAAACCCGCTCCATGGGGCCCCACCTGTGGTGTAGCAATGGGCTTACGCCACTACACAACGTCGTCGCGAGGAGCGCCACGCCATGCCGACTCTGAACCTTCCCCCTGGTTTCGATTTCACAGATCCTGACATCTACGCCGAACGCCTGCCGGTCGAGGAACTCGCGGAGATGCGCAAGCTGGCCCCGATCTGGTGGAACGAACAGCCGGTCGGCCAAGGCGGCTTCGACGACGGCGGATTCTGGGTCGTCACCAAGCACAAGGACGTCAAAGAGGTGTCACTGCGCAGCGACGTGTTCTCCAGCCAGGAGAAGACCGCCCTGCCCCGCTATCGGGAGGGCACCGTCCAACAGCAGATCGACCAGGGCAAGTTCGTGATGCTCAACATGGACGCCCCTCACCACACCCATCTGCGCAAGATCATCTCGCGCGCTTTCACCCCACGTGCGGTCGAACGCCTGCGCGCAGACCTGGCCGAGCGGGCCCGCAAGATCGTCGAGACGGCGGCAGCCGAAGGATCGGGCGACTTCGTCGAGCAGGTGTCGTGCGAACTGCCGCTCCAGGCGATCGCGGGTCTGATGGGCGTGCCGCAGGAGGACCGCAAGAAGCTGTTCGACTGGTCCAACCAGATGGTCGGCGACCAGGACCCGGAGTTCGCCTCGAACGATGCCATCAGCGCCTCGGTCGAACTGATCATGTACGGGATGCAGATGGCGGCCCAGCGGACGAAGAATCCCGGCGACGATCTGGTGTCCAAACTGCTGGAGGCCGACGTGGAGGGGCACAAGCTCTCCGACGACGAGTTCGGATTCTTCGTGATCCTGCTCGCCGTGGCAGGCAATGAGACCACCCGGAATTCGATCACCCAGGGAATGATGGCGTTCGCCGATCACCCCGACCAGTGGGAGTTGTTCAAGCGGGAGCGCCCGGGCACCGCCGCCGACGAGATCGTCCGGTGGGCCACCCCGGTGACGTCATTTCAACGCACCGCGTTGCAGGACACCGAATTGGCCGGCGTACCGATCAAGAAGGGGCAACGGGTGGTGATGTTCTACCGCTCGGCGAACTTCGACGAGGAAGTCTTCGACGACCCGTACACCTTCAACATCCTGCGTGATCCCAACCCGCACGTGGGGTTCGGCGGAACGGGCGCGCATTACTGCATCGGGGCCAACCTGGCCAGGATGACCATCGACCTCATCTTCAACGCGATCGCCGACGGGATGCCCGACCTGACGCCGATATCGGCACCGGAACGGCTCAGGTCGGGCTGGCTCAACGGCATCAAACACTGGCAGGTTGATTACCGCACCGGCGCTGAGGGGAAGTCTTCCGTGCCGCATCGGGTTTCGGATAATCGATGATGGACCGCCAATAGTCTTCCGGGATCTCGCTATTGGACCGCAGCACGATCGCCAGACCGGTTGCCATCGCAATGCCCAGCAGCCCGAGCCACAGTCCGGCGACCGCGATCACGATCCACAGCACCGCTGTCACCACCGGCCACGGCGATGCCCACGCGAGCACCGGAGCGAAGAAGAAACCGAACCCGACGTAGGCCGCCGACCCGGCACGGTCGGCGGCCATCACGAAATGCAGCCAACGTGGAATCGACGGGGACGACTGAAACGGCTCTTTCATTTCTGCCTCCTTAACGGGGTCCCCTCCACGGTGGCCCGGCAGGGGTAACGGTCGCAATTACCCCTGAAGTAGTGGTTATCTCGCCCCAGCTGGGTGAGACTCGGGTGGTGACGAGTGCGACGACCCAGACACCGATCGGCTCACTGATGCGCGACTGGCGGTTACGCCGTCGCATCAGCCAACTCGATCTGGCCATCGAGGCCGACGTTTCGGCACGCCACCTCAGCTTCATCGAGACCGGGCGGTCGGTGCCCAGCCGCGCCATGGTGCTGCGCCTCGCCGAGGCGCTGGAGGTGCCGCTGCGCGACCAGAACCAACTGCTGCTGGCGGCCGGACTGGCGCCGGTCTACGCCGAACGAACGCTGGAAGATCCGGAGATGACGGCCGTACGCGACGGCGTGACCCGAGTGCTGGACGCCTACAATCCATTTCCCTGCGTGGTCGTCGATCGCACCTGGAACCTGCTGCAGGCCAATGCCGGAACCGCCGTCATGCTGGACGGCGTTGCGCCCCACCTGCTGACGCAGCCCAATGCACTGCGGATCACCCTGCATCCCGAGGGCATGGCGCCGCGCATCCGGAACCTGGCGGAATGGCGCCACCACCTGATCAGCCGGCTGCGCCGCGAGGTCACCGTGAGCGGCTCGGCCGAACTGACCGATCTTCTCACCGAGGTCGAGGCCTACCCGGGAGGCATGGAACCGGTCCGCGATCTCGGCGGCGTGGTCGTGCCACTGGAGATGACCGCACCCGACGGCACCTTGCTGACCTTCCTGAGCACCGTCACCACCTTCGGCACCGCGCTCGACCTGACCGCAGCCGAACTGAGCATCGAGGCGTTTCTGCCCGCGGACGCACCGACCGCAGCAGCCTTGCACTGAACACTGGTCTTACCACTTGACCTCTGACCGCCAGATGGGCACCATGGGGGTATGGCCCTACAACCGGTGAATCGCCGATCCGTACCCGAGGACGTCTTCGAGCAGATCGTCTCCGAAGTGCTCAGCGGCCAGATGCAGCCCGGCGAACCGCTGCCCAGCGAACGCCGCCTGGCCGAGGTACTCGGGGTGTCCCGCCCGGCCGTGCGTGAGGCGATCAAGCGGCTCACCGAGGCCGGCCTGGTCGAGGTCCGGCAAGGTGACTCGACCACCGTCCGGGACTTCCGCAAGCACGCCGGCCTGGACCTTCTCCCCCGATTGCTTTTGCGCGCAGGGGAACTCGACGTGAGCGTGGTCCGCAGTATCCTGGAAACCCGACTGCACAACGGCCCCAAGGTTGCCGAACTCGCCGCCGAGCGCGCCCCGGCGGAACTGATCACACAACTCGGCCACACCGTGGACGCGCTGGCCGCCGAACCGGATCCGGTGGAGCAGCAACGCCAGGCACTCGCGTTCTGGGACCTGATCGTCGACGGCGCCGATTCCATCGCATTCCGCTTGATGTACAACACCCTTCGGCAGACCTATGAGCCCGCACTCCCGGCGCTGGCGACCATGATGGCCGCCGAGGTCGGCCGTCCCGACGCCTATCGGCGGATCGTCGCGGCCATCGGAGCTGGTGACCCGGCAGCTGCCCGCCACGCCGCCCGAGACCTGCTGGAGCCCGCCACAGTCGCGCTGATGGGCGCCCTGGATGCCCTGGAGGAAACCCGATGACGCGCAACGCATTCACATTGGGCGACGCCGCACGAGAATTCCTCAGGCACCCCTCCCCCTGGATGATCGGCACCGCACTGATCGTCAGCGTCGTGGCCCGGGGCGCCGTCGGGGACTGGCAACTCACCGACGCGCTGGTGCCCGCGGTGATGCTCGCGGCGTTCCCGTTCTTCGAATGGCTGGTTCATGTGTTCGTACTGCACTGGAAGCCAAGGCGGTTGGGGCCCATCACCCTGGATTCACTGCTGGCACGCGACCACCGCCTGCACCACATCGACCCGCGTGACATCCCGCTGATCTTCATACCGTGGCGGGCGCTGCTGTGGATCCTGCCCGTCGCAACGGCCGTCGGTCTGCTGGCGTTCCCCCGACTGGGCCTGGGGCTGACGTTCCTGTCGGTGCTGACCGTGCTGGGTCTGTCCTACGAGTGGTGCCACTACCTGATCCACAGCGACTACAAGCCGAAAACCCGTATTTACCGGGCAGTTTGGCGCAACCACCGGCAGCACCACTACAAGAACGAGCACTACTGGTTCACGGTCACCACCGCCGGAACCGCCGACCGGGCCCTGGGCACCTACCCCGACCCGGCGACGGTACCGACCTCACCGACGTCGAAGAACCTGCACGCGGCTATGCCTGCACCACAATAGGATCGCCCACGCTCACCGTGTTGAAGTACCAATCGGCATTGTCGGGGCTCAAATTGATGCAGCCGTGGCTGACGTTGGAGTATCCCTGCGATCCCACCGACCAGGGCGCTCCGTGCACATAGACCCCTCCCCAGGTCACGCGGACCGCGTCGTAGACGGTCAGCTTGTAGCCCTCGGGGTCGCTCAGCGGAATTCCGATCGTGCGTGAATCCATCACCACGACAGGCTCTTTGCCCAGTGCGCTGAAGGTACCGATCGGAGTCGGGAACTTGGGCTTGCCCATCGACGCGGGCATCGTGCGAGCGACCACACCATCGATGCTGACGGTGAAGGTGTGGGCACTGATGTCGGCGACCCCGAGCACCTCGGCCCCGGTCTCAAAGCTGGTCTTCGCACCGCCCGCGGTGACCGAGATCTTTGAATGAGCGGGCCACAACTGGTCCGGCTTCCACTGCATCACATCGTCACTGAGCCAGGTGAACTTGCCCGTCGGGGTGTCCGGTGAGCTGATCCGCAGACTGCGCTGCGCCGCGCCCCGATCGGTCACCGGGCTGTCGAAAGTCACCGTCAGCGGCATCGCGACACCGACCACCGAACCCGCGGCAGGCTCGATCGTCGCTGCCGGCTCCGGCGTGCTCACTGCGGCCGATGCGACGTTGACCGTGCTCGCAGCGGCCAAGGTGGCCACACCAATCGCCGCAAACACTTTCAGTATCGACGCTCGAATGGTTCCGGAGGACGTCGATGGGGCGCTCAGCATTCCACCAGTGTAGGTGCTCACCGGGACTGCACCTTTTAGGCGCAGCGTGACGGCGGAAGAACGGTGGCGGCGGTAGCGCGAACAGTTGCCCATGGTGAACACATCGACACGGCATGTCAGAACGTTTCACCGCAAGCATCGGTGCCCTACGCCCGCCTCAGCAACGTCACAGAGCTCAGGGAGTGGGGGGAATCGGTGCCTGCGATTCGGGCGCGGGCGCGACCACCTCCGGTGCGGGCGGCACCGGCTCGGGTACGGGTGCGGGTGCGACCGGCTCCGGTGCGGGCGGCACCGCCTCGGGTGCTGGAGCCTGCGCGGCCGTCTGCTGTATCGGTGCCGCCTCTTGCGCCGCACTCGGTGGAGGCGGTGCAGGCGGTGGGGGCGCAACCTCGGGGGCCGGAGGCGGCGGCGTTTCCGCTGTCGGAGACGGCGCCGCAGACACCGCAGGCTCTCCCGGCGGCTGTAGTCCCGCCTCGGGCGGTGGTGCACCGGGAATCTGCTCGGGCACCGGCGCTGACAGTTCCGGTGGGACACCCAACTGCTCAGGGCCAGGAGGCACGAGTTGCTCGCCCGGCACCGGTACGGGCTCGGGTGCGGCTGGAACACCCTGATCGCCGGTGTGTCCCGGTCCGGCGTCCTGAACCACGGGTTCGAGAACGGGCGGGACTTCGGCCGCCGGGGCAGACGGTAGCGGGACCGCGGAGGTCTGTTGCACCGAGGCCGAGTCACCCGACGTACTCACCACCGGACGCGTGCTCCGGTGTGGAGTCGGCTCTGAACCGGGCAGCAACTGCTGCCCGATGGCCAGCGCCAGCGAGACGCCGAAAGCCAGGACTCCGCCGACCAATATCGCCAACGGCGTCAATTGTGTAGCGGGCCAGCGCCAACCAGTCGGGGCCACGCCGTCCTCGGCTGCGCGGCGGCCCCGTCGCGCCGAGGCCAGCGCGGCGCCTCTGGCCAACGGCAGTCCGGGTTCAGCAGGTGTGAAAACCGGCACCTGCAGTGCCTGCTCCAATTTCGGCAGCACGGAGTCCAGGTCAACGGCGGATCCCACGACCACCAGCGCATCCGGCCGCGGATCAGCCGCCTCGAAGATGTCGGACAACCAGGCGGTCAGGCCGGCCACCGTCTCGATGCCCCGGCTCACCGAGGTCTGCACCGGATCGCTTCCGCCCACCGTCATCGCCTGCACGACATCGGGTTCCAGGACGCATACCGCCGTGGTGTCGAAACCGACGATGCCGGCGACCCGTCGCGCCAATGCGTCGGTCGCTTGGGGCAACCGCAGTGGCACCACCTGGCCGAATCCGGCTTCTTCGAATTTCTTCAGCAACACCGCGGCCTCGGCAGCCGCCCCCGAACTCCAGGTGACACCGATCGTCGTCAGCCGCAGACCACGTTCTGCCGCAACCCTTTCGGCACGACCAACCGCCTTGACCACGTCGGCGCAGATGTCATCGGTTCGCGCGGGCGCCAGGCCGCGGATGTCGAAGGCGTCATGGTCGACGGTCGCCCCGTCGGCCTCGCTGCCCTCGACCAGGACCAGACCGACGGTGGACGGTGTCAACGAAACACCGAGCACCGCGTCCACATGCACCCCCGAAAAGTGTGGCCGTCGTCCTTACGTTTCACGGTGACATTACCGGGTGGCAGTATCGCTTCTCTCCCCTGCACCGCCGATGCGCCGGCACCCAAGGGGTACGAAATGTGCTGTGCCGCAGAACACCCAGTACACAACGACGTATCGGTTTGCCATCGCCGAAGGCGAAATCCGGCCCGCGGGCTGTTTGCGTGGCAAGGTTACGGCCCATGCAGCAAGTGCGAGATTCTCCACGCCACCGCGCGTTCTTCGGCCATCCCATCGGGCTGGCCAACCTGTTCGGGGTGGAGTTGTGGGAGCGCTTCTCGTTCTACGGGATGCTCACCATCCTGGGCTACTACCTGTACTACACGGCCGCCGACGGAGGCCTGGGGTTACCGAAGAGCACCGCAACCGGCATCGTCGGCGCCTACGGCGGACTCGTGTACCTGTCCACCGTCCTGGGCGGCTGGGTCGCCGATCGGCTGCTGGGCATGGAACGCACGGTGTTCTACGGCGGGGGGGGCGTGATGGCCGGCCACATCGCACTGGCCGCCGTTCCGGGGCTGGCCGGCGTCGGGTTCGGCCTCGTCCTGATCGCCCTGGGATCCGGTGCGCTCAAGGCCAACGCGTCGTCCCTGCTGGGCACGCTCTACGCCCAGGACGACCCGCGCGCCGACGGTGGCTTCACCCTGTTCTACCTGGGAATCAACCTGGGTGCCTTCATCGGACCGCTGGCGACCGGATTGCTGCAGAGCCACGTCGGCTTCCACTACGGGTTCGGCACCGCGGCCGTCGGCATGGCGCTGGGGCTGACGCAGTACGTGCTGTTCCGGCGCAATCTCGGGAACCACGGACGCGTCGTGGCAAACCCGTTGCCGCGCCGAGCAATCGGCAAGGTCTTCGGCATCGTCGTCGCACTGGTGGTGGCCGTGGCCGCACTGTTCATGACGCACCTGGTCAACCTGGCCAACCTGTCGCAGTTCACCACCGGCGTGATCGTCGTGGCGTCGGTGCTGTACTTCGCGGTGATGCTGACCAGCGCCAAAGTGTCCGACATCGAACGTATCCGGGTGCGCGCATTCATCCCGCTGTTCATCGCCAACGCGGTGTTCTGGTCACTGTTCCAGCAGACCTTCACGGTGCTGGCGGTCTATTCCGACGAGCGGGTCAACTGGTCGGTGTTCGGCTGGAGGGCACCGTCGAACTGGATCGGGTCGATCGAACCCGTATGGATCATCCTGCTCTCACCGTTGTTCGCGCTCATGTGGACCCGGCTGGGCAACCGCGCCCCGACCACTCCGCGCAAATTCGCCTACGGGGTGATCGGCATGGGCGTGGCATTCCTGCTGTTCCTGCCGATGGCACCGACCACCGGCAGGGTGGTGCCCGCACTACTGGTGGCCGGCATCATGGTGGTGTTCGCGGTGTCCGAGCTCCTGCTGTCGCCGATCGGCCTCTCGGTGACGACAAAGCTTGCGCCAGAGGTATTCCGAGCCCAGATGATGGCGCTCTTCTTCTTCTCGGTCGGCCTCGGCACGGCGATGTCGGGAGTGCTCGCGCAACGCTACGATGCGGCGCACGAGTTCGCATACTTCGGGATACTCGGCGCGGTGGCGATCCTCGTCGGTGTCGTCGTCCTGCTGATGTCACCGCGGATCAGCCGGCTGATGGAAGGGGTTCACTGACGTTCGGACAGGATCTCGGCCAGCACCGGCGGCTCGATGTTGCCGCCTGAGACGATCACCACGGCCGGCCCGGGCGGTGTCGCCGCCTTGCGGTAGCCCGCCAACGCCACCGCGCCGCTGGGTTCGGCGACCAGGTGTGCACGGTGGGCGAGTTCGGCTACCGCCGAACGGATCTGGTCTTCGGTTACCGTGATGACATCGTCGATCACCCGCTGCAGGTGGGCGAACGTCAACGCTGACGGAGTGGAACGCAACCCGTCGGCGATGGTCCGGTTGCGTTGCGCCACAGACCAGTCCACGCGGTGGCCGGCCGCCAGCCCCTCGGCGGTGTCCGCGGCGAGTTCTGGCTCGACGCCGAAGATCCTGGCCTGCGGGCACAACGCACGGATCGCGGTGCCCACTCCCGAGGCCAGCCCACCACCGCTGATCGGGATGAACACGGAGGCCACATCGGGCAGATCCGTTGCGATCTCCACTCCGATGGTGCCTTGGCCGGCAATCACGTCGGGGTGGTCGAAGGGTGGTATGAGCACACCACCGGTGCTCTCGACCAGCTCAGCGGCGACCGATTCGCGCTGCCCGGCTCCACACAGCACCACCTGGGCTCCGTGGCCGCGGGTGGCCTGAACCTTCACCTTCGGAGTTTCCTCGGGCATGACGATGTGGGCCGGCACGCCGAAGGCGGCGGCCGCATACGCCACCGCCTGAGCGTGATTGCCACTGGAATAGGCCACCACTCCCCTGGCCCGGACCTCGGGACCGAGCCGGCCCAGCGCATTGAAAGCACCGCGGATCTTGAAGGCTCCGATGGGTTGCAGGTTCTCGGGCTTGAGCCACAACGGGCGATCAGGCTCTCCCCACCCGGCCGCCAGCAGCGGGGTCCGCACGATGTCTGACTCGATCCGCCGGGCGGCGGCCTCGATGTCGTCGATGGTCACCAGCTTCACGACTCCCAGTCTCTCCTGCGGACGGGACCGGTGAAAGCCCGGGGCGCCGTGTCGCCTACTAGCGTGGAGCCGCAGACCCGCCGGCCTTGGAGTGTTCACGTGACCCAGTACAGCTTCGGAATCGTTCCGCGTTACGCCGAAATCGACCAGCAGGGCGTGGTGTTCAACGGGCACTACCTCACCTGGTTCGACGAGGCCTGCACCGGGCTGTTCGACCACCTCGGGGTGAGCTATCCGGATCTGATCGCCGGTGAACTCGATATGCAGGTGGTACATACCGAGATCGATTTTCGGGCACCGGTTCGCTGGCGGGAGAAGGTGCGGATCGCGGTGGGGTGCGAGCGCATCGGTACCACCAGCTTCACGCTGGGTTTCACCGTCCTGGGCACCGACAGCGCCGGCGACGAGCAGCCAAGGGTGTGCGGGAGCAACGTCTACGTCGTGGTGTCGACCAGCGACTGGGCCAAGCGCCCCGTTCCCGACGCTGTCCGCGATGCGCTCAATACCGTTGCCGGTCAATGAACCTCCCCAGCTCGCCGTGCCGATGCGCCCGCTGGCGCGCCGAACAGCTGGCAATTTCGCGTTGAAACCCCAGTTCTCGCGTAGCACAATCGGTATGGACGGTGACGCCGGTCGACTGAGGGGGCAATATGACGCACGCCAGCCGTGGCGGATTCGATGATGCCGGACTCGGTGACGATGCGCCCGAGGCCGATGTGGTCGAACAACTGATACCCGTCGGTGTCGATGACGAGGACGACGCGATGTCGGTCCTGCGGCGGGTGCGGATCTCGACCGACGTCGAAGCCACCGAAGCCGATCTGATCGATCAGGCAATCGTGGTGCCGCTGGACGACGAATCGGATTTCGATCGCTGAAAGAAAGGACGACCGGCATGCGCCTGCCCGATGCGCTCGACAGCGTCACCGCTGACATCGCGACGACCTCACGGGTGTTCGGTGACCCGTACGTGACGCCCGACGGGGCGACGGTGATACCCGTCAGCAAGGTCCGGCACCGGGCTGACAGCGGGCGGTCCACTTCCAGACCGCTGGGGATTTTCGTCATCAAGGACGGCAAACCCACGTGGGTTCCGGCCGTGGACAACACCCGGATCGCGCTGATGGGTGAACTCATCGGTTTGGTGGCTGCGACATTGGCCACGGCCGCTATGGTGCGTCGTCCACCGTGGCCCGATGTGCGTGGCGAGTTCTCGCGGCGAATCTGACCCGCCACACACCGAGCGCCACCAGTACCAGCAGGGCGAGCACCCAGGGCCAGGCCCCGTGCCGGTGCACCCATCCGGCAACCGCACCCTGCACGCGCCCGGCAGCCGCGATCACGGGGTCACTGGGATCGCCTGCGGCGCTGAACAATTGAATCTCGTACCAGCCATAGTAGGCGACATAGGCGCCGACAGCGATCAGCAGGGCTCCGCTGATGCGGCTGATGTAGGGCACGACGCGGCGCAATCGGTCGACCACCACCGAGCCCGCCAGGGCCGTGGCGACCGCCAGCACGCCGACGATGAGCGCGAAACCCGCGGTGTATGCGGCGAAAACGGCCAGCCGGTGCAGCGTCGTGTTCGATCCCAGCGTCGCCCCGGTGACGGCCAGGAACGGTCCCACCGTGCACGACAGTGACGCGATCGCGTACCCCACGCCGTAGCCGGCCATCGACCCCAGCCGCGCGGTCGGCGCCCAGCCGGTGCGGCCGGTCACGGCGCCGGGGAGCAACAACGCGAGCCGGCGCCCTGCCAGTAGCCAGACGCCGAGAACGATCAGAACACCGCCGATGATCAGCGTGACATAAGGCAAATAGCGCTGGACGGTGCTCGCCGCGGCGACGGTCAGCAACCCGAAGGTTCCGAACACCGCGACGAACCCGGCGGTCATCACCGCGGTGGCCAGCAGCGCCCGCCCCACCGCGCTCAGCGGGCCGCGCGGCGAGGCACCCCGCACCACCAGCGCAAGGTACCCGGGCAGCAACGCGAAACCGCAGGGGTTGAGTGCCGCGACGAGCCCGGCGCCGAACGCCAACCCCACCAGGTTGTCTGGCACGCCGGGTGACTAGCTCTTCAGGGCCGCAACCCGATCGGCCAGCTCCTGCTGTGACATCGCCGACGTCGGGTTGTTGACGAACGTGGACGACCCGTCGGCCCGGTAGAAGACATAGGCCGGTTGCCAGGGCACGTTGTACCGGGCCCAGATCGACCCGTCGGCGTCATTGAGGTTGGGGAAATTGAGGTTGTACTTGTCGACGAACCCCTGCATGGCCCCGACATCGGAGTGTGCCGCCACGCCGACGAAGCTGACCTGTGGATTGGCCGCGGCGACCTGGCTCACCGAAGGTGCCTCGGCATTGCAGAACGGGCACCACGGCGTCCAGAACCAGAGCACGGCAGGCCGACCCGCCAGACCCGCCCCGTTGAACGGGGCGCCGGACAGTGTGGTGCCGGTGAACTGCAGCCGATCGTCGGCGGCCGCCGTCGGCGCCGCGACCAGTGCGAATACGATCGCGAGCGCACAAAACAGGCCTCTCATCCTCATGACGGTCTCCTTCGCTCCAGGCGCGGCACAAGCGTGGCCTGCGCATACCCCCTATCACGGCGGATGACACGTCGGAGTTCAAAAGCGGCAGCTTCAGGTCTGCCGGGGCAGCAGTTCAGCGGTGAACCGGTCGAGAAAGGCACCGCGGTCGGTCCGACCGGCCGCCCTGATCACGAACTTGGTCAGGCCCGCGGCCAGATAGCCGTCGATCTGGCGGTGCAGTTCGGGCCAGTCGGCGGCGACCAACTGCTCCGGGTCGACGTCGGGTCTGCGGCGGCGGACCGCGGCGAGCACCTCGGCGGGAACCGCGCCGTCTCCGACGGCCAGGCTGATGCCGTAGTGGTCGGGCTCGATGATCCGGCCTGCGGCAAACGCTTCGGCTTCGATGCGCCGGCGGGCCGCAGCCGCCTCGTCGGGAGTGAGGAAACTGCCCAGCCACCCGTCGCCGTATTTGCCGATGCGGGTCAGCGCCGCCGGGGCCGACCCGCCCAGCCAGATGTCGATCGGGTTGGCCGGCAGCGGCTGTACCTGCGCGGAGCGGACACTGAAGTACTCACCCTCGAACGACACGTCGGCGCCGCCGAGGGCCGAGCGCAGCAGGTGCAGCGATTCGTCGAAGACAGCGGCCCGACGTCCGTCGGGAACGACGAAGACGTCTCGCTCGGCGGGCAGGGCCGAATGGAGACCGAACACCGGCAGCACCCGCTTGGGTGCCAGAGACGCCAGCGACGCCAATTGTTTGGCCACCAGCACAGGATGGCGTCCGGGCAGGATCGCGACAGAGGTTCCGACCTTGAGCCGCCTGGTACGAGCCAGCGCATAGGCCATGCCGACGAACGGATCCACTGCCGGTGTGTAGACCAGTTCGGAGAACCACAGCGAATCGATCCCGGAATTCTCCAGGTGATCGATGATGCCGCCCAGTTCATCGGGGGACGTCTCGGCGCCGAGCCCCACCCCGAATCGGACCTTCACGAGCGGTGTCCCATGCCATCCATGCCTGGCGTAACAACGGGACGGCGCCCCTTGTGCCCGGTCGTCCGGCGGTTCAGAGTAAAACAATGAGCGAACAATGGATTCAAGGGTGCTTGGTCCAGCGGATCATGTTTCGTGATGGCCTGGTGCTCAACCTCGACGACTACAACGAACTGGTCATCTCGGTTCCGCTGGAACTGACTCTTCCGGCGATCGGTACCGACGATTCCGAAGTGATATCGCTCGACCCGCGCGGACTGCGCAACGAAGTCCGCCCGCTGTTCGATTTCGCCGGCCAGCGCTGCACACATGCCGATTGGGAGGACGACGGCAGCCTCCACCTGTGCTTTTCCGACGGTCACCGGATCGATGTCCGGCCCGACGAGAGCCAGACCTCGTGGGAGCTGTACGGGAAGTACCACGGCTACGCCGCATGCCTACCGCATGGTCGGGTCCGAGTCGTCCGCCACGATCAGGAAGAGTCCGATCAGGACGGCGAATAGGGCCCGCGCGAGCGGCTGACCGGCATGCGGCGCGGCCGTTGGTACCTACCGGCTCAGCCCACACCAACTCCGAGGATCGGGATCCAGACGCCGAACAGCCACACGCCCCACTGCCGGAACCCGTTGTCCCACACCGGGTTCAGGTTGTAGCCCCAGTAGTTGATGGTCGGCGGAAGCGGGCCTCCCCGCCATTGGTACGGAGGCGGCGGGCCCCAGCCCCACGGCGGCGGGCCATTGCGGTCGTCCCACCAGTCGTGCCGGTTGTTCGCCCACCAGGGGCCCTTGTCATCCCAGTGACCGCGATTGTCGAAATCGCGCCCGGGACCGCGGCTGTCGAAATCGCGGTCGTGGCCGGGCGGCCCCCCGTTGCAGAACGGGAAGCAGTCGTCGTTACCGTGCCCCGGCTTGAGCGGAGCCGGCACAGCGGGCGAGGCCGACGCCACCGGAGTCCCCAACCCCGCAGCGCCCAGTCCCAACGCACCGGCTGCCAACGCAGCCGCGACGAACTTGGTCAGTTTCATACCTGCACCTCCTACAGTCGTGACCCCGGCGCCGGCCATCCCCCAATGGCCCGGCGCCGCAACGCCTATGCAACTCACCGTGGAGCGAGCGGCGAAACGTGCACCCCTGAGGGGTATCGCCGCGACGGATCCGAGCGTTACCCGTCGTCCCGGCGGCTCCGGACCCTACCCTGGCGGGGTGGGTATCGCACCGCGGGTCAATGGCGCACCTCCTCCCGAGGTACCACTCTCCGAGATCGATCTCGGATCCTGGCAGTTCTGGCGCGAAGACGACGACATTCGGGACGGCGCGTTCGCCGCACTGCGCCGCGACGACCCGATCTCCTACCACCCGGCCTGCGTCCTCGAGGGATTCCCGGAGAGCCCCGGTCACTGGGCAGTGACCAGGTACGACGACGTCTTCCACGCCAGCCGCCACCCGGAGATCTTCAGTTCGGCCTCCGGCATCACCATCGGCGACCAAACCGCGGAATTGGCCGAGTATTTCGGCTCGATGATCGTGATGGACGATCCCCGTCACACCCGCCTGCGCAACATCGTGCGCAGCGCGTTCACGCCTCGGGTGGTGGCCTTGATCGAGGACTCCGTCCGGGATCGGGCACGGCGGCTGGTCGCCGATATGGTGGCCAGAAATCCCGACGGAACCGCCGAGCTCGTCACCGAGCTCGCCGGCCCGTTACCGTTGCAGATCATCTGCGACATGATGGGCATCCCCGAGCCCGACCATCAGCAGATCTTCCACTGGACCAACGTGATCCTGGGGTTCGGCGATCCGGATCTGACCACCGACTTCGACGAGTTCCTGCGGGTGGCGATGGACATCGGCGCGTATGCCACAGCGCTGGCCGACGAGCGCCGCGCAGTGCCCACCGAGGACCTCACGACGAGCCTGGTGCAGGCCGAGGTCGACGGCGAAAGGCTGACCTCGGCGGAGGTCGCGTCGTTCTTCATCCTGTTGGTGGTCGCGGGAAACGAGACCACCCGCAACGCCATCAGCCACGGCGTGCTGGCCCTCACCCGGTTTCCCGAGCAGCGCCAGATGTGGTGGTCACGGTACGCGGAGCTGGCGCCCACCGCAGTGGAGGAGATCGTGCGCTGGGCATCGCCGGTGAGCTATATGCGGCGCACGGTCACCCGGGACACGGTGCTCGGCGGAACCGAGCTGCCGGCCGGGGCCAAGGTGACGCTGTGGTACGGATCGGCGAACCGCGACGAGTCGAAGTTTGCCGATCCGTGGATGTTCGACGTCACCCGTCATCCCAACCCACACCTCGGATTCGGCGGTGGCGGTGCTCATTTCTGCCTCGGAGCAAACCTGGCGCGTCGCGAGATCACGGTGGCGTTCGAGGAACTGCAACGTCAACTGCCCGACATCTTCGTGACCGAGGAGCCCGACCGGCTGCAGTCACAGTTCATTCACGGCATCAAGCGCATGCCGGTGGCCTGGTCCACCCGCTCAGCGACTACTTGACTGTCAGCGTGCCCAGCATCGCTGGGTGATAGAGGCAATAGAACGCGTACTCCCCCGGCTCCTGCGGCGCCTTCAGGGTCGCACGGCCCTTGCCGTCGACGTGGACGTCGAACAGGCCCTTGGTCCTCGATGTCACCGAATGCTCGACCTCGTCGTTGTTGACGATCGTGATCTCGGTGCCCGGCGCGACCGGGCCGAGGGAGCCGAATCCCATGCCCTCGATCGCGATCACCGGCCCGCTCGGTACCGGCGTGGCGGGGCTGGCCGTGACGGTCTCGGAGTGCTGGGCGTGTTCGCCCGGCGAATTGGCTTGCCCGCAAGCCACACTCGCTCCGGCAAGCAGGAACATCGATGCGATCACCGCTGCGAATCGAAACACGTGAGCCCCCTGAGGTTCGTCGTGACCGCAGCCAATTATCGGCCCCACCGCGCCACGATGTGCCTGATTCTGCCGATCCGGACCCTCAGAAGTAACCGTTGGCAGGCGGCCAGGCCCCGTTGACCGCGAAGTTTCCCGCGGCATATGACTTGTACGCCAGCGGATTGTGGCTCGCCACGGTGCGGGCATTGCGCCAGTGCCGATCCAGGTTGAGAGTCCGGGCCGTGGCCGAGGCGCCGCCGGTGTCGAACAACCGCTGGGCGGCCGACAGCGTCAGCCGTTCAGCCACCAATTGCGCGCGGGCGACCGCGATCGCCAGCTCGGCGAGCGCCTGCCCGTCCTGCTGGCGTCCGCCGTCCACGACTGCGTCGATCGCGTCGGCCGCGGTGAGCACCAGTGTGCCCGCCGCGTCCGCGTCGGCTGCGATGTCGCCCACCGCCTGCAGGACGAACGGGTCGGCCGCCGCGGTGTCGGACAGGGAGTGTGCCGCGGGACGGGCTCGGGTGCGCACATAGTGCACGGCGTCGTCCAGAACGCCGTAGGCGATGCCGGCCGCCACCGCGGCCAGGTACAGCTGTAGGAACGTGGTGCTGTGACCCAGATGATTTCCGTCGGACACCGTGGTCACCTCGTCGGGCCGCACCACCACATCGGTGAATCTCGTGCCCCCGCTGGCGGTCAGCCGCTGGCCGAATCCATCCCAGTCGTCGAACAGTTCGACTCCGGTGCGGTCGGTCGGAACGATCGCCTGGAGATCGCGCCCCTCGGCGTCTACCGCCGACACCGCGATGACGTCGGCGAACAAGGAACCGGTCGAATAGAACTTGTATCCGTTGAGCCGCAGCACGCCGTCGTCGCCGGCCAGCAAGGTGGTGCCCGCACTCGACGGTGACCGGCCGGCCCCGTCGGTGATCGCGTTGCCGAACACCAGCCCGTCGTTGATCCGGGCGAACCAGCGCGACCGCTCCTGCTCGGAGCCACGGTTGCTCAGCAGGCGTTCGGCATATCCGAAGTGAGCCCGCAGCGCCTGCGCGACATTGGAACTGGCGCGCGCGACGTCGATCACGGCACCGAGCACGTCACGGACACTGCCTCCTGGGCCGCCGTAACGGACCGGGACCCGCAAGGCGAGCACCCCGGCGGCCCGAAGACGGTGTACGGCGTCATGCTGCAGGACCCGATCCCGTTCGGCGGCCACATCGCCCCGGCGCAGTTCGTCGACGATCTCCGGCAGGCGGCCCAGCCGGTCGGCCACCGAACCGCCCAGCGGCTGTTCGTGTTTGGTGCCGGATCCGTTCACTGTCGCGGTCATGAGCCGGCCAGGTAACGTCGACGTTCCCAGTCGCTCACGTGGCGGCGGTATTCCAGCCATTCACTGTGGGCGATGGCAGCGAAATCCTGCACCGAGTCGTGCCCGAGTATGTCGGCCACGGTGTCGTCCTGGGTGGCCAGCGCGACCGCCACGCCGAGGGACTCCGGAAGGGCGGTCCCCTTGGAGTAGAGGTTGCCACCCTCGGCGGCCGGGGGCGTGCGCTGGGCGCGGATGCCGGCGATCACGGCGGCCAGGGCCGACGCGACCAACCAGTATGGGTTGGAATCAGATGCACCGCTGCGTAATTCGATTCGGGTTGCGGCCGGGTCGGCGTCCACCAGGGACCGCACCGCCGCGCTGCGGTTGTCCCGGCTCCAGGTCACCGTGGCCGGGGCGAACGAATCCGGCACGAACCGCCGGTAAGCGTTGACCGAGTGCGCGCCGAACAGCGAGATCGACGGCAGGTGCTCGAGCAGTCCGGCGATCGACCACAGCGCCAGCTCGTTCTCCGCACCGTCCTGCGGCGCGAACGCCGGTTCACCGTCGCGCCACAGCGAGATGTGCAGGTGCGCTGAGCTTCCCGAGTGCTCGGTGAACGGCTTGGGCATGAAGCTGGCGATCTTGCCGTGCCGACGCGCCACCTCTTTGGCCGCGTACTTGAGCCGGGCGGCATCGTCGGCGGCGTCCAGGGCATCGGCGTAGATCAGGTTCGCCTCGACCTGTCCTGGGCCGTACTCGGTCTCGATTCCCTCCAGCCGGGTGAACGCCGCAAGAGTCTGCTGCAGGTCGGTGAGTAGCGGATCGAGGGCGTTGGCGTTCTCCAGTGAGTAGGCGTGGATGTCGGGTTGGAATGCCGAACCGTCCAGATCGAGCAGGTAGAACTCCAGCTCGACACCGACCTTGGCGGTGTAGCCGAGTTCGGCCAGCGCGGCGAGCACGCGCCGGAGTACCGCGCGAGGGTCCAGCTGCGACGGGCCGCGATCATGGGTCACGATGTCAGAGACCACGTGCCCGGTGTCCGGGCGCCACGGCAGGGCCCGGAAGGTGGCCAGATCCGGCACCGCGTACACGTCCGGATAGCCGCCGTCCCAATTGGTCAGGCGCAATCCGTCGACCACTGTGGCGTCGGTGTTCCATCCCAAAGATGCTTCGCAGAAAGCGAATCCGCTGCCGCGGGCCCGGTTCAGGAAGCCGGCGGCCGGAATCCGCTTACCTTGTGCATGGCCGAAGGGGTCACTCCAGGCGACCTCGATCTCGGTGATCGAGCCGTCCTCGATGCCGTGCACCAGGGCATCCTCGGCGGTGCGCGCCGTCACGCTCACCGCGCCGTTCACCGTCACGAGGAAGCACCGACCCGGCGACCGACCACCACACCGGCCGCGAACGCGGTCACGAGCACACCGATGATCACCCAGGCCAGCACACTGGAACCACCGACCAGGCCGTTGAGGTTGGTCAGGATCAGCACCAGTGCGCCCAGCAGACCGGCCAGGCCCAGCGCCGGGGCGATGCGCACCCGCCACAGGGAATGCCCGTGCCGGTCCCGAGCGAAGAAGACCAGCACCGCCACGCTGGTGGCGATCATCAGCAGCACCACACCGACTGTCGTCGCGCCGGCGAACCAGGTGTAGAACTGCGCGGCCGGGTCCAACCCGAACACCACCGCCGACAGCACGCTGACGGCCACGACACCGGAGATCCACAACGAGGCCTGATGCGGCGAGCCGTGGCGATCGTGCGGCCGGCTCAGCCGCTCCGGCAGCACGTCGCGCTGCGACAGCGCGAACACATAGCGCGACGCCACATTGTGGAAGGCCAGGATGCAGGCGAAGAGACTGGTGAAATAGAGCACCGTGATGAGGTCGGCGCCCACGGCACCGATGTACCGGTGAGCGGTGTCCCCGAGGAAGGTGGAGCCAGAATCGGTGGCGCGCGCGAGGGCCTGCTCATCGCCCCAGCCCGAGATCAACGCCCAGCTGGTGACCGCGTAGAACACTCCGATCAGGATCAGGGCCAGGTAGGTGGCCCGGGGAATCGTCCGCTCGGGGGTGCGGGCCTCGTCGCGGAAGATCGCGGTCGCCTCGAATCCGACGTAGCTGATGATCGCGAACAGAAGTCCGATGCCCAGTGAGCCGGAGAAGATGGCGCTCGGACTCACGATGCCCGAGGACAGTCCGTGCTCACCGCCGTTGACCACGATCACCAGATCGAGCACCAGCACGATGGCGATCTCCGCTGTCAGCAGTACCCCCAGCACGCGGCTGGACAGCTCGATGTTGCGGTATCCGAGGTAGGTGGTGACGGCGAAGGCGACCGCGGCGAACACCCACCACGGCAGCGCCGGCCCGCCGGCCAGCTCGACGACACTCGCGCCGGCCGGGCCCAGCAGTCCGTATACGCCCGCCTCCAGCGCCACATAGCTCACCAGCGCCACGAACGCGATGCCGATGCCGGTGGGCAATCCGAGCGACTGGCGCACATAGGAGAAGAAGGCGCCCGCCTCGTCGACATAGGGCGTCATCGCGGTGAACCCGACCGCGAACAGCAACAGCACCAAGGTGGCGGCGATGAACGTGGCGGGAAAGCCGGTGCCGTTGCCCGACGCGATGCCCAAGGGCACCACACCGCCGATCACGCCGAGCGGCGCGGCCGCGGCCATCACCATGAAAACGATCGAGGCCACCCCGAGGTTGCCGCGCAGCTGCCGGCCGGCCGGAGGCGGCTGGAGGCCCAACGATTCTGGGGCTGTGGTGGTTTCGGACATGCTCGACCGTCCTTCAGGCAGCGGGCGCGTAAATATGACCCGCGGAACATAGGGCCGGCGCATGCCCGCGCACCAGATCTGGCGTCATCGTGCGCAAAACTCGGTGGCTACCGGGCTCCCAGGACATCGAGCATCCCGGCCGCGGATCGTGGCCAGGTGAACTCCTCGGCGCGTTGCCGGGCGCTGCTGCGCCGTTGGGGCTCGGGCCGTCCGATCACCGCGGTCACCGCGCGGGCGATCGCATGCGCATCGTTGTCGGCGGTCGCCCCGCTGTCACAGGTGAGGATCTCGGCCAGCGCCGAGGTGCGGGACACGACCGCCGGAGTTCCACAGGCCAGCGCTTCGAGCGCGGCCAGCCCGAAGGTCTCGTGCGGGCCCGGCGCCAGCGCGACATCTGCCGACGCCAGGATGGTGGCGACGGTGTCGCGGCAGCCGATGTACCCGGTGAACGACACCGGAAGTCCACTGGCCTGCCGTTCCAGCCGGGCCCGCAACGGGCCCTCCCCGACCACCACCAACCGGGCGTCCACGCCTGAATCGCGCAGGGCCGCAACGGTATCGATGCTCCGGTGCGCGTGCTTCTCCACCGAGAGCCTGCCGCAGTGCACCAGGAGGGTCTGCTGCGGTGCGGCCCAGCGGCTGCGCATCTCGGCACACCGGCGGCGCGGATGGAACTGCTCGAGGTCCACCCCGAGCGGCACGGTTGCGACGTTGGCCGCGCCGATGCGGTCGAATTCCTCCCGGGCGAACCCCGTTGTGCACACCACGGCGTCGTAGTTGGCCGCGGTGCGGCGATTGGCGAAGTCCGCCACCATGACCGCGGCCGACCGCGGCAATACCTGGCCGACGAGCCGGTCCAGGCGTTCGTGGGAGATCATCACGGTGGCCACCCCGTGTTTGCGGCCCCACGGACCCAGCGACCTCAGGGTCAACCGGTCTGACACTTCGATGGCGTCCGGCTCCAACTGCTGCAACAACGCCGTCACCGGGCCCGGCAGCACCGCGCGGTAACCTCCGGTGAACGGGATCAGCTTGGCGGGCAGGGAGATTCGCACGACACCACTGGCGAGCTCATGCTGCTCGGGATGTGGACCCGGGACGATCAGGTACACCTCATGACCCAGGGCGCAATACTCGGCGCCCAGCCGGTCGACCGCGGTGCGCAGACCACCCGATCGCGGGCCGTAGAAGTTGGCGACCTGGACCACCCGCATGCCCACGATCAGAACCGGGCTGCGTGTGCGGTCAACAACGGGGCCGCAACCGACATCTGAACAGCCGCTGAACAAGCCCGGCCGCGGGCTCAGGCCAGATGTGTCGCGAACCAGTCCTGGATGCGCCGCCAGGCGTCGGCGGCTGCCGCGGCGTGGTACCGATCGCCGGTGTCGTTGAAGAACGCATGGTTGGCATCGGGTTCGGTGATCAATTCGTGCACCATGCCGGCCCGCTCCAGCGCCGCCCGCGCCACCGGTTCGCTCGCGTTCACCCGCTGGTCCAAGGCTCCGTAGAAGGCCAGCACCGCGACGTTGCGGGAGCCACCGAAGTCCGGAGCGTCGGGAGCCGGCCCGTAGAACGGCACCGCGGCGGCCAGCTCGGGAGTGCCTGCTGCCAGGAGCCGCCAGACCAACCCACCGCCCATGCAGAAACCGACGGCGGCGACCTTGCGGCCAGGAACACGCCGCTGCAGTTCCTCGATTCCCGAGCGCAGGTCGGCGACGAATTGTGACGGTTCGATCTTGCTCAACGCGGCGGTGGCGGCCGCTTGGTCGGCGAACGCGGGGGTGCCGCCTTGCGCGGACAGCAGGTCTATCGCCAGGGCTGAATATCCGATGCCGGCGAACCGGCCGGCCACCGACCTGATGTGGTCGGTCAGGCCCTTGTTCTCGTGGATCACCAGAACCGCGCCCCTGGGCTCCGGCGCGGCGGACCAGGCGCCCCGCAGCTCGCCGCCGGGGCCCGGCCAACTGACCGCAGTGGTGGGCAGCGCGCCATCGGCCCCCGGCGGCGGGGCCGTTTCCGCTGCCGCACTGGGTGATGCGGCGGGTCCCGACTGCTGAGCCTCACCGCATGCGGCGATCAACGCGGCCGCCGCGGTGGCACCGATGCCGAGCAATCCCAGTCGTCGCAGCGCCTCACGGCGCGTCAACAGCCCGTCGAGATGATCGGTCGCGATTTCCTCGGCGATGTAACGCTGCAGTGGAGTCACCTCCGAAAGTATGCGCCGAAATTGCGAACCGCAGCTATAGAACTGCCCGCGGCGGGATACTCATCGGATGGGCTGGACACCGGACCCTTACGCGCTGCGGGGGCGCATCGCCGTGGTCGCCGGTGCCACGCGCGGTGCGGGGCGTGGCATCGCCGCCGGCCTCGGGGAGCGCGGTGCCACGGTCGTGTGCACCGGCCGCAGCAGCAGATGCGGAAACCGCGATTCCGACTACAACCGGCCCGAAACCATCGAAGAAACAGCCGAATTGGTAACGCGGCTCGGCGGATCCGGCATCGCGATGCAGGTCGACCACCTCGATGTCGCGCAGGTCCGCAAACTGGCCGGGCGGCTCAAGGCCGGTTACGGCCACATCGACATCCTGGTCAACGACATCTGGGGAGCAGAGGTTCTCAAGGGGCCGCCCGACAGCTGGGGCCGGCCGATGTGGCAGCACGACCTCGATGACGGGTTACGGATGCTCCGGCTGGGACTCGACACGCATCTGATCACCTCGCACTGTCTGTTGCCGCTGCTAGCCGATCGGCCCGGTGGGTTGCTGGTCGAGATCACCGATGGGACAAACGAATTCAATGCCGAGAACCCCCGGCTGTCGGTCTTTTACGACCTGGTCAAGTCCGCGGTGAATCGCCTGGCCTTCAGCCACGGCCACGAACTCGCCCCGTTCGGCGCCTCCGCCGTTGCGGTCACCCCGGGATGGTTGCGCTCGGAGATGATGCTCGACAACTACGGCGTCAGCGAAGCCGACTGGCGGCGTGCGCTGGATCTGGCCCGCACGGACGGCTACCCGGCGGCACCGCCCGGTTTCGCCGAGTCCGAGTCGCCCCGGTTCGTCGGTCGCGGCGTCGCCGCGCTGGCCGCCGACCCCGATCGGGCCCAATGGAATCAGCAGTCCGTGAGCTCGGCCGCGCTGGCCCGCCACTACGGGTTCACCGACCTCGACGGGCGTGTGCCAGACGCGTGGGCACCGCTATAACCCCAGGTGAATGCGTCCGCCGCCCACCCAGTAGACATTTTTTCAAATCTGTTCACCATTTTCATTGACACTGCCGTTACCGGCCTGTTCTATGGCTGAGTGAGCTTCGACACGATCATCCGCAACGGCCGCTGGTTCGACGGCACCGGCGCCCCGTCGGCAGTGCGCAACATCGGCATTCGCCACGGGCACGTGGTCTCCATCTCCCCCGACCCTCTCGACGAGGCGGGTTGCCCCCAGGTCATCGACGCCGCAGGCAAGTGGGTGCTGCCCGGAATGCTGGACATCCACACGCACTACGACGTCGAGGTGCTGGGCGGCCCGTCACTGTCGGAGTCACTGCGCCACGGAGTCACCACCGCGATGCTCGGCTCGTGCTCGCTGTCCACCGTGCACGTCGGCGGCGTCGATGCCGGTGACCTGTTCGGCCGGGTCGAGGCGATCCCCCGCGAGTACGTCATCGGCGCGGTGGACGACAACAAGACCTGGACCGACTGCAACGGATACGTGACGGCACTCGAGTCGCTGCCCCTTGGCCCCAATCTGGCGGCCTTCATCGGGCATTCCGACATGCGGACCGCCGTGATGGGGCTCGACCGCGCCACCCGCAACGACGAGCGGCCGACCCCTGCCGAGCAGGCCCGTATGGAGCAGATGCTCAAGGAGGCCCTGGATGCCGGTTTCGTCGGAATGTCTTCGCAACAGCTGCTTTTCGACAAGATCGACGGGGACACCTGCCGGTCGCGCACCCTGCCGTCCACCTACGCCAAACCGCACGAGCTGCGCCGGCTCAAATCGCTGCTGCGCCGCTCCGGCCGAGTGCTGCAGTCCGGACCCGACATCCAGAATCCGCTCAACCTGGTCTCCCAGCTGGCGCAATCACTCGGGCTGTTCCGCAACAACCTGAAGACCAGCCTGCTCTCTGCCGCCGACATCAAGGCCAACCCGTACTCGATCATGATCATGGGGCCCGTGGCCCGGCTGGTGAACAAGCTCGGCGGGAACTTCCGGTGGCAGCATCTGCCGGTGCCCTTCGAGGTGTACGCCGACGGTATCGACCTGGTGGTGTTCGAGGAATTCGGTTCCGGCGCAGCAGCTCTGCACCTGCGCGAGGAGGTCGAGCGCAACGAGCTGCTGCGCGACGAGGAATACCGGCGCAAGTTCCGCAAGGACTACGACAGCAAGTTCGGGGTGCGGGTCTGGCACCGGGACTTCTTCGACGCCGAGATCGTCGCCTGCCCTGACGCATCCGTGGTGGGCAAATCGTTCGGCGAGGTCGGCCAGGACCGGGGTGAGCTACACCCGGTCGACGCCTTCTTGGACCTGGTGCTCGAGCACGGCACCGCACTGCGGTGGCGCACCACCATCTCCAACCACCGGCCCGAGGTACTCAAGAAGCTGGCCCGCGACCCCGGTATCCAGCTCGGGTTCTCCGACGCCGGCGCACACCTGCGAAACATGGCCTTCTACAACATGGGGCTGCGGCTGCTGCGCCACGTCCGCGACGCCGAACGGGCCGGCACGCCGTTCATGTCGGTCGAGCAGGCCGTGCACCGCCTCACCGGTGAACTCGCCGACTGGTACCGGATCGACGCCGGCCACCTGCGTATCGGCGACCGTGCCGACGTCGTGGTCATCGACCCGGAGCGTCTCGACGACTCCCTCGACTCCTACGCCGAGGAGACCGTGGACCAGTACGGCGGACTCTCCCGGATGGTGAACCGCAACGACGACACCGTCACCGCGGTGCTCGTCGGTGGCCGCACGGTGTTCGCCGACGGCCGGCTGACCGACCTGGTGGGCAAGCAGCGCACCGGCCAGTTCCTGCGGGCCGCACATCAGACCCCTTCGATCTCCGCCCAGGATGGTGAGTTGACCAGTGTCCGTTGAAGACGTCTCGATCGAAGAAACCGTCCACGGCATGTGGAAGGCGCTGTCGGAACGCGACTGGGAACTGCTCAAGACGTTCCTGTCGGACGACTGCATCTACCTGGACATGCCGGTGGGCCCGGCCGCGGCCGCCAAGGGACCCGAGGACATCGTCAAGCGCCTCAAGATCGGTCTCGAACCGCTGGCTTCCTATCAGAACTTCCCCGGCCTGCTGGTGGACAACGGCCGCGATGCCATGTACGAACATCACGAGGAATGGCATTGGGCCAGCGGCGAATCCGCGGTCCTGAAGTTCGTCACCGTGCACCGGGTCGAGAACGGCAAGGTCACCCTGTGGAAGGACTACTGGGACATGGGCGCCCTGGCCAACCACGCCCCACCGGACTGGTTGGAGAACTTCGCCACCGCCGACATGTCGTGGGTTTTCGACGCCACCGGGCTGGTCTGACGGCGTAGCCGCTCAGTCGATTCCCCACACCAGGCAGAACGGGTGGCCGGCCGGATCCCGGAACACCCGGAAGTCCTTGTCCTCGACGGCACCGGGCACGCGCGTGGCGCCCAGCGCGAGAACGCGACGCTGGGCCGCGTCCGGATCGTCGACCTCGACATCTAGGTGGATCTGCTGGGACCCCTGCGGATCAGGGAAGTCCGGGGGCTCGTGTTCCGGCGAGTACTGGCACGCCACCCGTCGACCAGCCGGATCTGTCACGACCACCCAGGTGTCGTCCTCGGTGGTGACGTCTCCGCCGAGGAGCTCGGCGTAGAAGGCGGCCAGCGCAGCGGGGTCCCGGCAGTCCAGGACGATGGAGCGAAGTGTTCCGATCATCTCACCGGTATTGCCGAACGCCACGACGGACAAACCGGCCCGGACCGGACTCACAAACTCCAGGCCATCCGGAACCGCTCGGTGAGCTGCTCGGCATCGAGCCCGGCGAAATGCTCCTGCTCATAGTCTCGGACGGCGAGCACCGCATCCACCGCCGCATCGCCGAGGATTCCGCGGATCAGCGCCGAGGAGCGCAGTGCGGCAAGGTTGTCGGCCTGCCGGTTCGGCAGGAGTACGATCCCGTCCTCGGCGCGTTGGGCGTCGCTCAACGAGTCCGGGTCGACCCGCACCTCCGGCCCCAGCGTCAGCCCCGCACTGATCCCGTACTCGGCCAGTCCGAGAATGGTCGCGGTGGCCAGGTACGGGTTGGCCGACGGGTCGATGACCTTGACCTCGACGTTGGCGCCGTACGGGTTGCTGGGGCCGCCGATCAGGAAACGTACGGCGGCTTCCCGGTTTTCGGTGCCCCAGCAGTTGTAGGCGCCCGACCAGTAGCCAGGTCGCATGCGCAACCCGGACAGCACCGATCCGCACAGTACGCCCTGGGCGGCAGGCAACCCCGCGAGCAGACCGGCCAGAGCCGATTCGCCCTCTTTCGTCATTCCCTGTGCCCCCGACCCGCCGGAGAACGTCGGCGCCCCGGCCAGGTTCAGTGAGAAGTGCTGGTGGGCACCCGAACCGACCCCGGAGGCAAACGGCAACGGAGACAGGCTCACCCGCAATCCGTGTCGCCGGGCCACCCGGGCCACGATGATCCGCATGAGCACCAGTTGGTCGGCGGCGGCCACCGGGGGCAACGGGGCCAGCGAGATCTCGAACTGGTTGGAGCCGTATTCGGGGTGGAACTGCTCGATCGCCACCCCCGATCCGTTGGCCGCGTCAGTGACATCGCGGACGAACCCCTCGAACTCGAGCACCCCGGCCAACCCGTACTGCGCCCACATCAGCGAAGGCAGCCGGCTCCCGTCGGGCCCGACGAGAACGAACTCCACCTCGTGGCCGACGAGTGCGGTCAGGTCGGCACCGTCGAGCCGGTCCTGGACCCGCTGCAGCACGCCCCGGCTGCAGTACGGATCCGCGGACCCGTCCTGGTTGTAGAAAGCTGCTGGGGCCCAGGCGAATCCGTCTCCCAGTATCCGCAGCGCCCCGAGATCGATACGGATCCGCTGATCACCGACGACGCCGATGGACTCACTCATCGCGATGCCGGTCCGGTCGATGGTGAACGCGTGGAACACCGGGCTGGCGCCCAAACCGGGATCGGCGAAGATCCCCATCCGGCGCAGCGGAACGGTTTTCGCGTGCGTCAACCCGGCCGGACCGACCACCGTACCGATCAGCGTCGCGACCCCATCGGATTCCAGTTGGGCGATGGCCGCCGCGGCCAGCGGTTTCGCCGGTCCTGATGATCCAGCTGTCACAACCTCATTGTGCGCCGAGGCGCCCTGCGCTACAGCGTGATCTTGCAGGTTTGGCCGATGTCGAGCGTCCGCAGCATCCGGCCCATCCCCAGCCACATCGCGCACGACAGCGCCAGGTCGGTGAGCAACTCGGCATCGAAGTGCTCGCCGGCCCGCTCCCAGAAGTCCTCGTCGTCCCGCAGCTCGGTGTGACCGGTGGCGAAACGGTGGGCGAACTCGGCGGCGATTCGCTCCTGCGCGCTGTAGCCCGGCCAGGTCTGCCACTCGGCGGCGTGATCGTAGAGATCCTCGTCCACCCCCGCCGCGGCGCCGTCGGAGTCGCGGGTGTTCTGGCACACCGCGCATTCGTTGTCGAGCGCGATCACCATGCGAGCCAGCTCGCGCACCCGAAGCGGCAGCCGCCCTTTCGTGTACACCGCGTTGGTGTAGTTGGCCATGGCGGTGCCGATGTCAGGGGACCTGAGGATCCAGCCGGCCACGTCGTCGTCGGGAAACTCTCCGATACGGCTCATGGCCGAATCGTACGCAACGCGAGACGATTCTGGAACAAGTTCTAGTTTTTCGTTCCCGCGGCGCTGAGCTGCGACGCATCGTCGTCACCCCAGTCACGTTGCACCACCACCCGGTGGGCGATGCGCTCGAGCGCGGCCTCGACCTGGGCACGGTCCGGGCGGCCCTCGAAGGACGGCGATTCACCGAGCTTGTCGACGATCCTCTCCACCAGCGCCGCGGACACGCCGTCGACCTGCCGTGCCCCCTTCTGGGTCAGCCACAGACTGTCCCCGGTACGCAACACGTAGCCGTCCTGCACCAACCGGTTGAACGTCGGCTCGAGCACTTCGAACGGCACGACGAGCCGGTCGGCGATCTCGGTCAGCCGTGCCGAGCCGAAGATCTGGCCGTGCCGGTAGATCTTGAGCAGCGCCCACAGCCCCGCCACATCCAGCTCGCATCCCGGTTTCCCGGCAACGCTGCGCAGCCGGATCTCCGGTGAGCTGCGCATCAGCCGGCTGACCACCGTCTCCAGAACCTGATCCGAGGATTCCGCGCTCGGCATGCCGAAGCCTTCGCCGAGGTCGGCCGCCAGCGTCGCCTCAGCCTCGACCAGCGGGACCTCCTTGAGGAACAACGCCACGATCAAGCCGGCCAGTGCCACCGGTGCGGCACACAGGAACACCAGATCCAGCGCATCGGCGTAGGCGTTGACGATCGGTGCGGCGACCTCGGGCGTGAGCTCGTGCAACGCCTTGGGTGAGTCCCCGGCCACCGGCGGGGCACCGCTGGCTGCGAGCGCACCCGGCAGCCGGTCCGACAGGAAGCCGGCGAACAGCGAACCGAAAATGGCGGCGCCGAACGAACTGCCGATGGTCCGGAAGAACGTCACGCCGGACGTCGCCACACCGAGATCGGTGAAATCCGAGGTGTTCTGCACGATGAGCACGAGCACCTGCATGCACATTCCGATGCCGGCGCCCAGGATCAGCAGATAGAGCGACTGAAGCGGGATCGGGGTGGCGGCATTCATCCGCGACAGCAGCAAGAAGCCGACGAGCATGATCGCCGTACCGGCGACCGGATAGATCTTGTAGCGACCGGTGCGACCCACCAGACTGCCGCTCACGGTCGAGGTGATCAGCAGACCGATCACCATCGGCATCGTGCGCAATCCGGATTCGGACGGCGACACACCGTCGACGAACTGCATGAAGGTGGGCATGAAGGTCAGCGCGCCGAGCATGGCGAACCCGACCACCAGCGACAGCACACAGCACATGGTGAAGACCGGATTCCGGAACAGGCGCATCGGCAGAATCGGTTCGGCCGCCCGGGTTTCGGCCCGGACGAACATCGCCAGCGCCAGGACCGACGCGATCACCAGTCCGACGATGGTCGGCGAGGTCCAGGCCAACTCGCCGCCGAGGCTGGTGGCCAGCGTGAGACCGGACGCGCCGATCCCGACCCAGAAGATGCCCGCGTAGTCGATCACCGGGCGGGCCGCACGAGAAGTCAGCGCCGGAATCGTGGCGGCCGAGACCAGAAGAACGACGACGCCCACCGGAATGCTGAGCCAGAACGCCCACCGCCAACCGAGGTGGTCGGTGACGAAACCACCGAGCAGCGGGCCGGCCACGGTCGTGACACCGAATACCGCGCCGAGCGCCCCCTGATAGCGCCCGCGGTCGCGCAGCGGGATCACCTCGGCGATCAGTGCGGACGAGGTGACCATGATCGCGCCGCCGCCGATCCCCTGAAGTGCGCGCGCGGCCACCAGCATGGCCATGGACCCGGACAAGCCGCTGAGCACCGATCCGGCGAGAAAACACAGGACCGCTGCCTGGTACACGGCTTTGCGGCCGAAGATGTCGCCGACCTTGCCGACGACGGCGGTGACGACGGTCGAGGCGAGCAGGTAACTGGTGACCACCCATGCCTGATGCCCGGCACCACCGAGGTCGGCCACGACAGTCGGAAGGGCGGTGGCGACGATGGTCTGGTTGAGCGATGCGAGCAGCATGCCGAGCAGGACTGCGACGAACACCAGGTTGCGCCTGCGCACGCTCAACAGCGCCCCGCCCGACGGCTGCTCGACGGTGGTTGATGGGCTCGACATGACTTCCTTTCACCTGCCTGCCAGTTCAACCATGAGTATCGTTAGACAAGCTATGAAAGTTACAGCGCAAACGAAACCGCCCCGGGCGACCGGCGATCACCGGCTACCCAGGGCGGTTCGAACCGAAACGGCAGGTGCTTATTGCGGCGGCCGAGAGACGCACTGCGCGGCGTAGAGCGCGTCGCCGAGCTTCTCCATGAGCTCGAGCTGGGTCTCCAGGTAGTCGATGTGGCCTTCCTCGTCGGCCAGGATGGTCTCCAGGATCCCCGCGGAAGTCGCGTCCTGCTTTTCCCGGCACATGATGATGCCGGGCTTGAGCCGGGCCACCACCTCGTACTCGATCGCCAGGTCGGCCTCGAACTGTTCACGCAGCGTCTGGCCGACGCGCAGCGAGAAAAGCCGCTGATAGTTGGGCAGACCGTCCAAGAGCAGGATTCGGTCGGTGATGGTCTCCGCGTGCCGCATCTCCTCGAAAGACTCGGCGCGGGTGTGTTCCGCCAATTCGGTGAATCCCCAATTGTCCTGCATTTTCGAGTGCAGGAAATATTGGTTAATTGCGGTGAGTTCGCTGGTCAATTGCTCGTTGAGCAATTTCAGCACATCGGGATCGCCTTGCATCGTCACTCCTAAGCACCTTGAGGGCTGGTCAAGTGTTGCCGTTTGCCGTGCACATCCAATCTAGTCCAGAAAGCACGCCGCGGCGCAATGGTTCTCAGCCAATTCGGCGTGTTCTTGGGACTTGTCGGACCGGCCGACCCAACCGGACCGAGGCGTGGCCACGAAGAGTGGACTGGCTGTCCTAACTAAGGTTAGACTGCGCTAATCTCTTGCCGCACCGCGAAAGAAAGGCCGGTAACAAATGAGTGAGTACGATTTGCACTCGCTCATCCTTTCTTGCGATTTCCGCGTCGACGATGTCGATCAAATGTGGAAATGGATGAAGAAACACCGGTCCGGCCTATTGTCGATCGGCGCCCATCATGTGGTGCTGTATAAATCAATTTGGGAACCCGGCCGCGTATTGGTGACGATCGGTATCCGGCACGCCCGGTCCATCCGCGACGTGCTGCGGTCGCCGGCGATTTTCGAATGGTTCGATATTTCCGGCGTCGAAGATATTCCACCGATATTCGGTGGCGAAGTGGTGGAGAAGATCGATCTGACCGAGCCGTCCCCGGAGGGGCATGTGGCCGGGGTGGTCGTGGGCGCCGTGGCCACCGTCGACGACGTGCCGACCCTGATGCGCAAGGTGCACGACGGTCTCGACCGCTTCGAGCAGAGCGGCATCCGCAAGATCTGGGTCTATCAGGCGCTCGACGACGGCCAGGAAGTGATGATCCTGCAGGAGGTCTCCGACGAGGTCAGCGCCCGGCAGTGGATCGACCACCCCGACGCGGCCGCCGAGTGGATGGCCACGGCCGGATTCGGCGCGTACCCCAGCCTGTTCGTCGGCAAGTTGGCCCACATCATGAACGTCGACGAGCAGGACGACTGATGTTCGTCTGCCTGTGTACCGGGGCGACCAGTCAGGTCGTCAACGAGATCGTCGAGTCCGGCGCCACCACCTCCAAAGAGGTGGCCGAGGCCTGCGGGGCGGGTGCCGATTGTGGACGTTGCCGGCGCACGATCCGCGCCATCATCGCCGCCCACCAGGCAGCTGAGGGCTGCCCAACCCAGTTCAACGGTTGCCCGTCCCGGGCCACCCGCTAGCGCTTGCGGTCGGCGAACTGGGCCAGCGCGTCGACATTGGCCGCCGCACCCACCAGTTCGACGAACAGCGCCTTCTCCCGCTCCACGGCCGCCGAGATCGCATCGCGGATCGGGGCCACCATGGCCTGCTTGACGGCGACGAGGCTCGAAATCGGCTTGGCCGCCAGGATTTCGGCATGCCGGCGAGCCTCGGCCAGCAGATCATCGGGCTCGCAGACCTTCCACACCAGACCCATCTGTTGGGCCTCGGTCGCGTCCACCCACTCCGAGGACATCAGCAGCCAGGCGGCATTCTGCCTACCCAGCAGCCGGGGCATCAGGTAGGACGAGGCCGCCTCGGGCGCCACGCCCAGGCTGGTGAACGGACACTTCAAGCGCGCCGAGGACGACATGAACGCCAGGTCTGCGAAGCCGAGGATGGTCGCACCGATGCCCACGCCGACCCCGTTGACCGCACAGATCAACGGCTTCGGGAAATCCGCGAGCACTTCGAGCATCCCGTAGAACCCGTGCTCACCCGGGGTGGATTCCGGGTTGGTGATGCGCTCCTGCATCTCGACGAGGTCGTTGCCCGCGCTGAATCCCCGGCCGGCCCCGGTCAACAGCACCACTGCGACGTCGGGATCCTCGGCGGCCGCACGCAGGGCGACGGTCGTCGCGTCGTACAACGCCTCGTTGAACGCGTTCAGCGCGTCCGGACGGTTGAGGGTCAGCGTGCGAACCCGGTTGTTGTCCTCGATCAGCAGGGTCATCTCTCACTCCTCGCGTGCGCGCCGTGACCGCTGCAGCCTAACTAGAACACGTTCCACTATCCCCGCCCGGGTGCACCGAACGGACTCGAGTAGACGTAGCGACTGGTCGGCACGGTGTCGATGTTGCTGCTGGCGCCGAACGCGTCGGTACTGGCGACCATTCGGCGCATGCGATCGGCCAGATCGTCATCATCGGCCGCACCGAAGAACGCATGCAGATCCGACACCGCCGCCTGGCGGAACAACTCCTCCACGATCCCGTCGATCTGCGGCGCACCCTCGGTCAGGGCACGGACGACGGTGTTCTGGGTGTAGCCGAACGTGTCCTGGGTTTCGATCGCCACCGAGGTGTGGTCGAGGTGCCAGCGGTGCAGCCAGGTGGCCTCGTCGAGATCGGCGGGCCGACGCAGCAGCGCGATGTTGGCCAGGCCGTCGGTCCGCTCCCCCGGCCCGGCCTGCGGCCCGGGCAACGGAACCGATTCGGTCACTAGATATGCGGCAAGCGAATCACATTCGGCGGCAAGCACTTCCAACGCCTGCCTAACCTGTTCGCCGTAATATTGCTGCACCCACAGGCTGACGACGGCGACCACCGGCGGGTCCAGCGTCGTCAACGTCATCAACGACTCGCGCACCTCATCGTCACGGACATTGACCGTCAGGCCCGGCAGCCCGAGCGCCAGCAACTCGTCGGCGATGCGGGTGCGCAGCCGCTCACACCACTGCTGGTCCGATTGCGGGGCGCGCAGTAGAACGATGACTTTCTCCACGGTCGAAGAACCTACCGGCGCACCGATCCGCGCCACGCGGGACGGTTGGCACACATGCGGCCCGCTCCGAGTGAGAATGGTGGGGTGCACACGGGCGGACAGGCAGCCGACGCGCTTCGGCTGAGCACCCCCGACGCCGGCGCGGTGACCCGCAGCCTGATCGGCGTCCTGGCGGTGACGGCCATCGCCCTGGCGTTCGGCTCCGGCGCGACCGCGATGTGGACACTGGGCGGCGGCGTCATCGCCGGCGCGATCGCGCTGCAGCGCAGCCCCGGCGGACGGGTCCCCCTGGTGGTCACCGGCTCCGTCGAACTGGCCATCGCCGTGCTGCTCGGAACTCTCGCCGGCGGGCACAGCCCGGTATTCATCGCCGCGGTGGCGTTGTGGTGCTTCGCCGCGGGCATGCAGTGGTCGCTGGGGGCCAACGCCGGCCTGGTCGCCTCGGCTGCCAGTGCCCTGCTGGTGCTGGCACCACCGGTCGCACCGACCCTCGGCCAGACCCTGCTGGCCCCGACCCTGGTCGTCATCGCCGGTGTGGTGCAGGCGGTGCTCATCGCGGTCTGGCCACCGCGGCGCTGGCGTGCCCAGCGTGACGGACTCACCCGGGCCTACCGCTCCCTGGCCACCGATTCCCGCAACGTCGCGGCCAACAGCGCTGCCGATGTCGACGACGCACCGCTGACCTGGCTGCGTGAAGTGTTCGCCGACAGCCAGGTGAGCCAGCGGCCGCGGGCCTACCACGGTGGATACCGGCTGCCCGAACGCCTCGCCGGCACCCTGGCCTCACTGCATGCCACCGCCGACCGCGAGAAGTCCGCCGACGAATCCGCCGCGGACGGGGCTGCCGACGGGCTGCCGCAATTGCTGACCGCCGCGGCGGTACTGCTCGACGCCATCGCCGATCACGGGCACACCGCGCGCCGGGACGCCGAACATGCCCTGGTGCGCGTCCACACTGCCGCGGCCGCCGTGACCGGGCCCGAAGCGGCGCTGGCACAACGATTCTGCGAACAACTGCGCGAGGCCGCGGTCCTGCGGTTCGGTCAGCTGCACCGGCCCGACCTGATCGGCTCGCTGTCCTCGGCACCGGCCGTGGTCCGCTCCCACCTGACCTGGACCTCGCCGATCCTGCGCCACGCGATCCGGCTCTCGGTGACGACAGCACTGGCCGTCGCGGCCGCCCGCTACAGCGGACTTGAGCACGGCTACTGGATGCCGCTGGCCGTCGTGGTGGTGCTCCGGCCGGAAACGGCACACACCTACACCCGTTGCGCCGGGCGCATGGCCGGCCTGGGGGCGGGCATCGTCGTCGGCTCGATCATCACGCTGGTCTGGCAGCCCGGACCGATCGGCTCCGCGGTGTGCGCGCTGGTGTTCGTCGGACTGGCCTACGGCGTCGCGCAATTCGGGTACCTCGCGATCGGCGCGGCGGTGGGCACGATCGTCATGTTCGCCGTCGGGGTGAGCGCGTCGGAGCCCTGGTCCGGCAACGCCGACCGGCTGTTCGCCGTGATGATCGGCGGCGCCCTGGCCGTGATGGCCCACGTGGCGCTGCCCGACCACGCGATGATCCGGCTGCGCCAGCGCGCCGGGGAGCTGCTGATGACCGAGATCGACTACGCCGCGCTGGTGATCAAGGCATTCGTGCACGAGGTCGACCACCCGGCCGAGATCCTGTCGGCGGCCTGGCAGCGGGCGTTCCGCGCGCGGGCCGCGTTCGAGGCCGCCTGGGGCGCCACCAGCCTGGACCCCCCTGTCCTGCGGCGGTGGCTACGGTCCTACCGCACCGCGCTGAACTCGGTGACCAGTGCCTGCACCACGCTGGAGAACAGCCTGCCGACCCATCCGTCCTCGGCCCTGCACGGCGAGTTCATCGCCGCGGTGGACGATTACGTGGAGGCGCTGCGTGGGGCGCCGCCAAGTCCGGCCGTTCCGTGGAGTCTCGACACCGCCGAGCTGTCGACCGCGCTGCGCCGCGTGCACAACGTCGCCTCGACTCTGTCCGCCGACAACGGTGCGGCCCGCATCCTGATCGGCGAACTGACCACGATCACCCGCAGCCTGGAAGAGATCGCGATCGATCGGGTGGAGCCGGCAGGCGACTCGCGCTAGCTCAGGCGCGCGCCCATTTCGGCAGGATGAAGACCCCTTCGGCCTCGGCGGTGATTCCATCGGCATCTGAAACGTGGCCAGAGGCAAACGCTTTGATTCCGTCGGTGCGGGTGATACGCCCCTCGGCATGCAGGTCACCCAGCGGCGTCGCCCGCAGGTAGCGAATGGTCAGGGTGCCGGTGAACCGCGGGCGATCCGAGTCGCTGGCAGCCACCTCCCCCAACACGTGATCCAGCACCATGGCGACCATGCCGCCGTGCACGTGGCCGGGCGGCCCCTCGTACGGGGCGCCCAGGTGAAAGTCGGTGTGGACGCCGCCGTCCGCGTCCTTCACCATCACCAGCGGCGGCGCGATCGGATTGCGGATACCGATCGCCGGGTTGCCCCACGGCATCCGGTCCCCGTCAGAGGTGAAGCGCACCCCGAACGGGCCGTCGATCTGCTTGGCCCGCAACCGCGCTGTCGCGTCGTCGATCTGGGCCCGCACCGCGGCGACCTCGTCCGCGTCGACCTCCGAACGAATGCTCGCTTCGATCAGCTCCCGCACCGAGTCGGCCAGCGGCGACCACACCTCCCGCAGACGCTGCACATCTGCAGAGCTGAGACCCTCGACATAGGTGTAACCCGCCATGCCAGCACTAGAACATGTTGTGTGCACCGCTGTCGAGCTACCCCGAGTGCGGTTCAGCCACTAACGTCAGCACCGTGACCGATCCCGCTCAGGCCGAACCCTATTACCAGCTCGGGAGCTACCACCGGCCGACGGACACCCCCTCACCGCCGGCGCAGACCTGGTTCGACCGCGGCATGGTCTGGTCATATGCGTTCAACCACGAGGAGGCGGTCCGGTGCTTCGAGCGTGCGCTGGAGCTCGACCCCGATTTCGCGCTGGCCCGCTGGGGTGTCGCCTACGCCGTCGGCCCGAATTACAACAAGGCGTGGGACGCATTCGACCCGGCCGATCTGAGCACGTCGCTGGCCCGGGCCCGGACCGAGCTCGAACGTGCCACCGCAGGCCGTGCCTCGACAGTGGAACGCGACCTGATATCCGCTCTGCGCAAGCGTTTTCCGACCGCCGACCCCGAGGACGCCGAATCCCTGACCGCCGGGCACGCCGCCTACGCCGACGCGATGACGGCGCTGGCGGCGGCCTACCCCGACGACATCGACGTGCAGACCCTGGCCGCCGATGCCCTGCTCAACGTGACCGCGTGGGCGTTGTGGGACGGCCGCACCGGGGAGCCCGCGCCGGGATCGCGTGTGGTCGAAGCGAAACGGATCCTCGACGCGGCCCTGGCCACCGTTGCCGGCCGGCAGCACCCCGGGGTCCTGCACCTGTACATCCACGCGATGGAGATGTCGACGACGCCGCAGGCGGCACTGCCCGCTGCCGATCTGTTGCGCGGACTGGTCCCAGACGCCGGGCACCTGCAGCACATGGCCAGCCACATCGACGTCCTGTGCGGCGATTACCGCAACTCGGTGACGGCCAATCTAGCTGCGGTACATGCTGACCGGAAGTTCGTCGAGCGCGAGGGCGCACTCAACTTCTATTCGCTCTACCGGGCGCATGACCTGCATTTCGTCGTGTATTCGGCGATGTTCGAGGGCAGTTCGCAGATCGCGCTGGCCGCCGCCGAGGAGCTGGCCGCCCAACTGACCCCCGAGGTGCTCTCGGTCCCCTCACCGCCGATGGCCGACTGGCTGGAGGCGTTCGTTCCGCTGCGGGTGCACGTGCTGGTGCGGTTCGGCCGCTGGGACGACCTGATCGCCGAGGAGCTGCCCGCCGATCCCGAGCTGTACTGCACCACCACCGCGACGATCCACTACGGCCGAGGTGTCGCATACGCCGCCACGGGGCAGGTGGCGCACGCCCGCGCCGAGCAGGAGAAGTTCCTGGCCGCCTACCGGCGCATCCCCGAGACGCGCTACCTGTTCAACAACACCAGCCTGGACATCCTGGCCATCGCCGAACAGATGCTGAACGGTGAGATCGCCTACCGGGAAGGCGATTACGACACGGCATTCGCTCATCTGCGCCGGGCCATCGAACTCGATGACGCGCTGCCCTACGACGAACCCTGGGGGTGGATGCAGCCGACCCGGCATGCCTACGGCGCACTGCTGCTCGAACAGGGTCATGTCGAGGAGGCCGCCCGGGTGTATGCCGCCGATCTGGGCCTGGACCCCACGCTGAGCCGGTCGAGCCACCATCCGAACAACGTGTGGAGCCTGCACGGCTACCACGAGTGCCTTCGCCGATTGGGCCGCGACGCCGAAGCGGTCATCATCGGGCAGCAACTCGAGTTGGCGCTGGCCCGCGCCGACGTCGCGGTCCAGGCCTCCTGCGCCTGCCGCCTCGACGTGGCGGCACATCCCTGTTGCAGCGGCGACTGAACCTGCCGAGGCCGGCACGGGCGTAAACTCGCCTCCGTGGCCATCACCGAAGACGACCTCGATCAGCTGCGCAAATGTGTCGAGTTGGCCCGCGAAGCTCTTGACGGCGGCGACGAACCGTTCGGATCGATACTCGTCGACCAGGCCGGTACGACGGTGTTCAGCGACCGCAACAGGGTCAAGGACGGGGACGCCACCCAGCATCCCGAATTCGCCATCGCCCGTTGGGCCGTCGAGCACCTGAGCCCGCAGGACCGGGCCCGCGCCACGGTGTACACCTCCGGCGAGCACTGTCCGATGTGCTCTGCCGCGCACGCCTGGGTGGGTCTGGGCCGGATCGTCTACGCCACCTCCTCGGCGCAGCTCAGTGGCTGGTTGTCTGAGTGGGGCGTGCCGGCCCCGCCGGTGGCTCCCCTGCCGATTACCACGGTGGCCCCCGGCGTCGACGTGGACGGACCGGCGCAGGAGCTGGCCGAGACCATGAAAGACCTGTACGCGGCGAAGTTTCGTGTCTGAGCCCGGCTGGGTGGCACATGCCATCTGGTGGCAGATCTATCCACTGGGTTTCGTCGGCGCCTTTCCCGCCGACCGGCCACCGACCACCGACGAACACCGGCTGCGCCGGGTCGTCGGCTGGCTCGATCACGCTGTGCAACTCGGGGCCTCCGGCATCGCCCTCGGCCCGATCTTCGCGTCACGCACCCACGGCTACGACACCACCGACCACTTCCGCATCGACCCGCGCCTCGGTGACGACGACGACTTCGACCACCTGGTCACCGAGGCCCGCCGACGCGGGCTACGCATCCTGCTCGACGGCGTGTTCAACCATGTGGGCACCGACTTCTCCGAGTACCGGCAGGCGCTCGACGGCGGGCCTGACCACCCCGCCTCGAAGTGGTTTCGGCGGCGCGGCAACGCATCTCAATTCGACACGTTCGAAGGGCACGGTGAGCTCATCGCGCTCAACCACGACGAGCCAGCCGTCGTGGATTACACCGCCACGGTGCTGCGGCACTGGTTGAGCCGTGGCGCCGACGGGTGGCGCCTCGACGCCGCCTACGCCGTGCCCGACCGGTTCTGGGCACAGGTGCTGCCGTCGATACGTCAGGAGTTCCCCGACGCCTGGTTCGTCGGCGAGGTGATCCACGGCGACTACACCGCGACGGTCCGCGCCGCCACCTTCGACTCGGTGACCCAGTACGAGCTGTGGAAGGCGATCTGGAGCAGCCTCAACGACGGCAACTTCCACGAGCTGGACTGGGCGCTCAAGCGGCACAACGACTTTCTCGAGACATTCGTACCGCTGACCTTCGTGGGCAACCACGATGTCACCCGCATCGCGAGCCAGCTGCGCAATCTCGCCCACCTCGAGCACGCGCTGGTTCTGCTGCTGACCACCGGTGGCACCCCGAGCATCTATGCCGGCGACGAGTCGGCCTACCTCGGGGTCAAAGAGGAACGCCGCGGCGGCGACGACGCGGTGCGGCCGGAATTCAACACTGCGCCAGAAGATTCCGATGCCCTGCGACTGCATCAATATCTGATCGGGCTGCGCCGCCGGCATCCGTGGCTGCACACCGCGAGGACCTCACCGCTGCTGCTGACCAACACGCAGTACGTCTACCGGACCGGCGCCGGTGCCGAGTCGCTGATCGTCGCGCTCAACATCGACGACGCCCCGCTGCCGGTGTCGTTGGCCGATCTCGGGGTGCCCTCGGGACAGGTGGTCGCCGGATCGGGCGCACCGCCCCAAGACAACATCAGCCGAACGGTGGTTCCTCCGCACGGATGGTTGATCATCCTGCCGCACTGAGCATTTCCAGGGTCCGCGGATCGGGCTGCCCGTCGTAGAGCTTGTCCAGCACGGCTTGGAATTCGGCTTGCTCGGCAGGATCGGCGACGGCGGCGAACAGTGTCATCGACGAGCGCACCTTGAGGCAGTCGGGCCATCCGAAGATCTGCTCGGCCGTCCGTCCCTCGATCTGGGCCACCAACCGCGCGCATTCCCGCAGCCGCTGCCGCAGCGTGGGGTGGGCCAGGTAGGCGCGCGCCTCCCGGCGCGACGCGATGCCGAAGTGATCGGCGGTCGTACTGTGACCCAACCCGCGCAGCTGCGGAAAGATGAACCAGATCCAGTGGCTGCGCTTGCGGCCGTCGCGCAACTCGTTGCACACCTCGGCGTACACCCCGGCCTGGGCGTCGACGAACCTTCGCAGGTCGAACGGATCGTTCATACCTCAAGTTTGTCGCGCAACCTCACGCAAGACATCGCGACAAGCTAATCTTCGGGATTCAATGAGTACAACTGTCGACGTCGAGCGCGTCGCTCCGGCCAGAAGCGCGCGTCGGCGCGTCCTCTCGCGAATCAGCATTCAGTCAAAGCTGCTGGTGATGCTGCTGGTGACCAGCATTCTGTCGGCTGCCGTCGTCGGCGCCATCGGCTACCAGTCCGGCCGGTCGTCCCTGCGCCAGTCGGTGTTCGACCGGCTGACCGAGGTCCGGGAGTCGCAAACGCGGCAGCTGGAGTCGAAATTCGCCGACCTCGAGGATTCCCTGATCGTCTATACCCGGGGGACGACGACCATCGAGGCCGTCGAGGCGTTCTCCGGCGCGTTCGGTCAGCTCAACAACTCGACGATCAACCCGCAGCAGTGGCAGTCGATAGTCGACTACTACGACGACCAGTTCAAACCGAACGAACAGAAGCAGACGGGCGACACCGTGGACGTGTCACGGCTGCTGCCCACCTCCAATGCGCAGAAGTACCTGCAGGCGTACTACACGGCACCGGTCGCCGACCCGGAGAAAGCGATCCAGGTCGACGATGCCCGTGACGGCAGTGCGTGGTCGGCCGCCAACGCCCGGTTCAACGACTTCTTCCGGGAGATCGTCGAACGCTTCCAGTTCGAGGACGCGCTCCTGCTCGACACCGCAGGCAATGTCGTCTACACCGCATACAAGGGCATCGACCTCGGCACCAACATCGTCACCGGCCCCTACCGGCAGAGCCTGCTGTCGGACGCGTACGAGAAGACGCTGGCGTCGAACGCCGTCGACTACGTCGGGGTCACGGACTTCGGTGACTACCAGCCCGCCGACGAGCCCACCGCCTGGATGCTGGCACCCGTCGGTCCGCCCGGCCGGGTCGAGGGCGTGCTGGCCCTGCAGTTCCCGATCTCCAAGATCAACCGGCTCATGACTGCCGACAAACAATGGGAAACCGCCGGGATGGGTTCGACCGGCGAGACGTTCGTGGTCGGCCCCGACGGTCTGATGCGGTCGGATTCGCGGTTGTTCCTGGAGAACCCGCAGAGGTTCGAACGGGACGTCGTCGATGCCGGAACCCCGCCGGCGGTGGCGGCGAAATCGCTCCGTCAACACGGAACCACGCTGGTGCAGCCGGTGGAGACGACCGCCACCCGGTCAGCCCTGCGCGGTCAGACCGGCACCGTGATCGAGGACGACTATCTCGGTAACGAGACGCTGCAGGCCTACGCCCCGGTCAATCTGCACGGGCTGAACTGGTCGATCATCGCCAAGATCGACACGGCCGAGGCGTTCGCCCCGGTCGCGACGTTCACCCGCACGCTGGTGTTGTCGACCGTCGTCATCACGTTCATCGTGTGTCTGGCCGCGATGATGTTGGCCCGGTTGTTCGTCCGTCCGCTGCGCCGGCTCGAAGCCGGCGCCCAGCAGATCGGCGCGGGTGATTACGACATCTCGCTGCCCGTGCAGTCGAGGGACGAGTTCGGTGATCTGACAACAGCCTTCAACGACATGAGCCGCAACCTGGCGATCAAGGAAGATCTGCTCGCCGAGCAACGCCGGGAGAACGACCGCCTGCTGCGCACGCTCATGCCGGAATCGGTGGTGCAGCGCTACCGGGACGGCGAAGAGACGATCGCGCAGGACCACCACAACGTGACGGTCCTGTTCGCCGACACGGTCGGGCTGGACGAGCTGACATCCGGCATGCCGTCGGAGGAAGCGCTGGCGATCGTCAACCGGTTGGTTCACCAATTCGACGCCGCCGCAGACGATCTGGGCGTTGAACGGGTCCGCACGCTGCGCAACGGCTACTGGGCCAGCTCCGGGCTGAGCGTTCCTCGCCTCGACAATGTCCGCCGTACCGTCGACTTCGCGCTGGAGATGCAGCGCATCATCGAGCGGTTCAATACCGAGGCGGGCACCGCACTGAAGCTGCGTGCGGGCATCGACACCGGCGCGGTGAGCAGCGGCCTGGTCGGGCGTTCCAACCTGGCCTACGACATGTGGGGCTCGGCGGTCAACCTCGCCTACCGGGTGCAGCGGGGCTCGCCGCAACCGGGGGTGTACGTCACCGAGCGGGTGTTCGATGTGATGGGCGATACCCGCGATCTCGAACCGGCGGGCACGGTGCTGGTCGACGGCGCCGACGAGCCGATCTGGAAACTGCAGGACCGACGATGACCGGCGTGCTCGACGCACCCTGGTTCTTCTGGGCGATCGGTGTCGCGGTCGGATTTCCGCTCTGTCTGGTCCTGCTCACCGAACTGCACAGCGCACTGCGCCGCCGGGGCAGTTTCCTGGCCGGGCCGGTGCACCTGGTCCGCACCTACATCCTGCCGCTGGGCGCGCTGCTGATCCTGCTGATCCAGGCGATGCAGATCTCCGGGGAAACCACGCCGGTGCGGATCGTGTCGACGGTGTTCGGTTTCGTCGTGCTGGTGCTGTTGCTGTCCGGACTCAACGCCACCCTGTTCCAGAGCGCCCCGGAAGGCAGCTGGCGCAAACGAATTCCGTCGATCTTCCTCGATGTCGCCCGGTTCGCGCTCATCGCGATCGGCATCGGTTTGATCTTCGCCTACATCTGGGGTGCCAACATCGGCGGGCTGTTCACCGCCCTGGGCGTGTCCTCGATCGTGCTGGGCCTTGCCCTGCAGAATTCGGTCGGCCAGATCATCTCCGGTCTGCTGGTGCTGTTCGAGCAGCCGTTCCAGCTCGGCGACTGGGTCGATGCGCCGTCGGCGCGCGGGCGCGTGGTGGAGGTGAACTGGCGCGCGACGCACATCGACACCGGCAGCGGCCTGCAGGTGATCCCGAACTCCGTGCTGGCCGGAGGATCGTTCACCAACTTGAGCCGCCCGCAGGGCGCGCACACCATCTCGGTGATCACCGTGTTCGCCGTCGACGATGCCCCCGACGAAGTCAGCCGCGTACTCAACGACGTCGCCCGCCGACTGCCCCAATTACGAAGCGACGGCAAGGTTTCCACCGTGGCGGCCGGCTCGTTGCAGTACAAGACCATGATCCCGCTGCATTCGCCCGCCGACGATTTCGCCGCCCGCTCCACGTTCCTGCGCTGGACGTGGTACGCCTCGCGGCGTGCGGGCCTGCATCTGGACGAGGCCGAGGACGAGTTCGCGACCACCGAACGCGTCGAGCAGACGCTTCGGCTGATCGCACCAACGCTGCGCCTGAGCCCGGAGGACCAGCGGGAGTTGCTGCCGCACGCTCGCCTCACCCGGTACGGCACCGACGAGGTGCTCCAGGTCGTCGGTCAAGTTCCCAAGAAGATGACGTTCATCGTCGCCGGCACGGTGCAACTGGCCGCCCCGGGCGCAGACGATCTGGTCGTCCCAGTGCTCACCTTGGAGCGGGGCGATGTCCTCGGCCAGACGACACTGACTCGCGAACCGATCATCACCACGGCCTACGCGTTGACCGAGGTCACCGTCGCGCAATTCGACCGCGAGTGCATCGAGGACCTGGTGGCGCGCAAGCCGGTGCTGCTGCAGGACATCGGCCGGGCGATCGAGGAGCGCCGGGCCAACGTCAAGCAGGCGCTCACCGCGGTCGGACGCTGAGGTCCACGCCGAGGGTCTCGGCGCCGAGTTCCAACCGTTAGTAAACCGCGATCTGCATGTGCGGTGTTGTTACGCGTGTGACTGATGGGACGCGTGTTTCACTACCGAGGCAAGCGGCAAACTGCTTGGGATACGTGCAGAAAGGACGGTTGGTTGCCGTTATGAAGTTCCTCAACAAGATTCGCGGAGCGTGGACGCGCCGACTGGCGGCGGGGGCAATGGCAGCCGCCACCCTGCCCGCGCTGATCGGTCTCGCAGGAGGTTCGGCGACCGCTGGCGCATTCTCCCGTCCGGGGCTGCCGGTCGAATACCTGGACGTGTTCTCCCCGTCGATGAACCGCAACATCCGCGTCCAGTTCCAGGGCGGCGGACCGCACGCGGTCTATCTGCTCGACGGGCTGCGGGCGCAGGACGACTTCAACGGCTGGGACATCAACACCCCGGCATTCGAGTGGTACAACGGGTCGGGCCTGTCGGTGGTCATGCCGGTCGGCGGCCAGTCCAGCTTCTACACCGACTGGTACCAGCCGTCGAAGGGCAACGGGCAGGACTACACCTACAAGTGGGAGACCTTCCTGACCAGCGAGCTGCCGACCTGGCTGGCCGCCAACCGGGGCGTGTCGCAGACCGGCAACGCCGTCGTCGGCATCTCGATGGCGGGCAGCGCGGCGCTGACCTACGCGATCCATCACCCCCAGCAGTTCATCTACGCCGGAACGCTTTCGGGCTTCCTGAACCCGTCCGAGGGCTGGTGGCCGATGCTGATCGGGCTGGCGATGAACGACGCCGGCGGATACAACGCCGAGAGCATGTGGGGTCCGTCGACCGACCCGGCGTGGAAGCGCAATGACCCGATGGTCAACATCAACCAGCTGGTCGCCAACAACACCCGCATCTGGATCTACTGCGGCACCGGAACCCCGTCGGACCTGGATGCCGGAACCAACGGTGGAAACCTGATGGCGGCCCAGTTCCTCGAAGGACTGACGCTGCGCACCAACGTCACCTTCCGGGACAACTACATCGCCGCCGGTGGCACCAACGGCGTGTTCAACTTCCCGGCCAACGGCACCCACGCCTGGGGCTACTGGGGACAGCAGCTGCAGCAGATGAAACCCGACATCCAGCGGGTGCTCGGCGCACAGTCCGCCACCTAGAGATCCACTCAATCAGGGAGCCTGCCGTCACCCCCGACGGCAGGCTCCCTGCTCTGTACCGGTAGTAGGTTGGTGACGATGGCTCAGTCGTCGGCGGGGTCCTCGCCGAATGCCCGGATGCTCGGCGGAGTTGCTGCCGCCGCGGTCTCGCTCGGCGTGGCCGCGATCGTGGGCATCCCGTTCCCGCCGCACGCCGATCCCCGCGACGCGATCGGCTCCGCGATCGTCGACCACACCCCGGGTGCGGTCAAAGAGTTTGTCATTCAAGCCCTGGGCAACCTGGACAAGCTCTTCCTCGCGGTGGTCGTCCTGGTGGCGATCGCCGCCATGGCCGCCATCGCCGCTACCTACGAAACCCGGCGCCGTCCGGTCGGCAGCGCGATCTTCGTCGCCGCGGGCCTGCTCGGCTGCGCCGCCGTGCTCACCCGGCCGGGCGCGACACTGCTCGATGTGGTCCCCACGGTGGCCGGCACCGCGTGCGGCGTTGCGGTGCTGCGCCTGCTCGCGCTGCGGCTGTGGAGGGGCCCCGACACCGGGCAGGCCGAGGGGCGCGACGAAATCGACGCCACCAGAAGGATGTGGCTGACCACCGCCGGTCTGCTCGGTCTCGGGGTGGCCAGCGGGCTTCTCGGCGTCGTGGCCCACCGGGTGACCAGTTCCGTAGCGGCAGAGCGCGACACCTCGGTGATCCCCCCGCCGCGCGTGCCCGCCCCGCCGATACCGGCCGGCGTGCAGCCCAAAGGCGTTGCGCTGCCCAGTTTCATCACCGATGCCGCGGACTTCTACCGGGTCGACATCGCCCTGAGTGTCCCCCAGTTGAGCCGCGACGAATGGCGCCTTCGCATTCACGGCATGGTGGACCGCGAGATCACCTACAGCTTCGCCGACCTGGATCGATTCGAAGTGGTCGAAAAGGCGGTGACGCTCACCTGCGTGTCCAATCCCGTTGGTGGCGAATACATATCGACGGGAATGTGGACCGGGTATCGACTGCATGACCTACTGCGGGCGGCTGGGGTGTCCCCCGATGCCGACATGCTGTTGTCGAAGTCTGTCGACGGATTCACCGTCGGGACCCCGATGGAGGCGCTCGGTGACGGGCGCGACGCGATGTTGGCCATCGGCCTCAACGGGCAACCGCTACCCGTCGAACACGGCTATCCGGCCAGGCTGGTGATGGCCGGACTCTACGGCTACGTGTCGGCCACCAAGTGGGTCACCGACCTCGAACTGACCCGCTTCGACCGGGCACAGGCGTATTGGACCAGACAGGGTTGGGCGCCACGCGGGCCGATCAAGACCGAGTCACGCATCGACGTGCCGAAGCGCGGCCAGAAGGTGCCGGCGGGGGCAACGACGTTCGGTGGCGTCGCCTGGGCACAGAATCGCGGCGTGCGCGGTGTCGAGGTCCGAATCGACGACGGCCCATGGCAACCCGCCCAGCTCGGTGATGCCTACTCCGACCAGACCTGGCGGTTGTGGAGCTTTCCCTGGCAGGCGAGCAGCCCGGGCGGGCACACCATCACGGTGCGGGCGACCGACAACACCGGGGCCGTCCAGACGTCGGACGAGACGCCGACGGTTCCCGACGGTGCCACCGGGTGGCATTCGGTGAATTTCACCGTGACTTGAGTTTGCGCCAACTCACGGCCGCGACCGCCACGCCGATCACCGCGGTGATCGGGCCGATGATCGACCAGGTGGTGGTGTTGCTCATCGGGCTGCCCTGCAGCACACCGAATCCCTGCAGCGCCCAGATCAGACCGAACAGCGCCACGATCACACCGACCGCGAAGGTTACGACGAATCCCCTGTTCATAGTTGGATGCTACGTGGCACCGACGGCGAGGTCAGGGGCGAAGCACCAATTTCCCTCTGGTGTGGCGCTTTTCCAACTCGGCATAGGCCGCCTGGACATCATCGAGGGCGAACACTTTCGCGATCGGCACCTCCAGTTCACCGGCGGCGGCCAGATCCGCCAACTCGCCGATGATCGCGATATCGGCCCCCTCGGCGTTGCCGGCGCCCTGCACACCGAATTCCTCGATGGCAGCGAAATCGATGATGGTGTCGACCCGTTCGGGTGCGACACCCAACTCCTCGACGGCCAGCTTCACGTAGCCACCGCCGAAGAAGTCGAGGAACGCGTCGATGCGGCCCGACGCGGACGCGACGCGCAGCCGGGCCGCCAGGTCGTCACCGTAGTTCACCGGCGGCACGCCGTGCCCGGTCAGCCATTCGTCGTTCGCCGGCCCGGCGATACCGAGCACCGTGGCGCCGGCCCGCTTGGCCAGCTGCACCGCGATCGTGCCGACACCACCCGCGGCTCCGGCGATGGCGACGGTGTCGCCCGGTTCCAGCTTGACGGCGCGGACGGCCGCATAGGCGGTGGTACCGGCGACATACAGCGATCCCGCCACCTCCCATGACAGGGTGGGCGGCTTGGCAGCCAGCTGGGTGGCCGGCACCGTCACGTATTCGGCGTGGCTGGCGCGTGCATCGGTGTATCCGAGCACCTCGTCACCGACCTCGAACCCGCTCACACCGGGTCCGATCTCGGCCACCACACCCGCGAGGTCGCTTCCCTGCCCCGAGGGAAAGGTGGCCGGGAACCGGTCGTGCAGCGCGCCACGACGGATCATCGCCTCACCCGGATTGATCGCCGCGGCCCTGACTTCGACCAGTACCTCGCCCGAGGCCGGGACGGGCCGCGGCACATCGCGCACCTGCAGGACGTCGATCGCGCCGTATTCATCGAATTGCACTGCCTTGCTCATGTCCCGTACGACGATCCCGTCGGCAGAAACATTCCGCATGTGTCACATCCACCGTGTAGTATCGCACATATGTTCGAATTGTTCGCGAGCGTTGATCCCGACGCCGGTGAGGCGGCCCTACGGGATCGCATCGCCGAACTCGAACGCCTCAAGTCGGCGGCCGCAGCCGGACAAGCCCGCGCCACCGCAGCCCTCGACCGCGCCCGCCGCGCCAAAGAAGCCGCCGCCGGGGTACCCGCCGCGCGCCGTGGCCGCGGACTCGGTTCGGAGATCGGACTGGCCCGCATGGACTCGCCCGTCCAGGGCAACCGCTACCTTGCCCACGCCCGCATCCTCGTGCACGACCTGCCCTACACCCTGGCCGCGCTGGAATCGGGGGTGCTCACCGAATCCCGCGCCCGGCTGATCGCGCGTGAGGCGGCCTGCCTGTCCCCCGCCGACCGGCGGGGCCTCGATGAACAGCTCTGTGCGGACCTGACCGAGCTGATCGGCCTCGGCGATACCCGCCTCACCAGTGGCGCCAAAACCATTGCCTACCAAATCGATCCAGTGGCCGTGATCGAGCGGGTCACCAGAGCTCCCGCGGATCGCAACGTGACGTTCCGGCCGGCCGCCGACAACATGGCCATCGTCACCGCCCTGCTGCCCGCGACCGATGCCGCGTCCGTGCGCTACGCGCTCACCGAAGCCGCCGATCGCTGCACCGACGGCCGCAGCCGCGGTCAGACCATGGCCGACACCTTGACCGCCCGCGTCTCCGGTGGCGATATCACCACACCGGTCCCCGTCGCGGTCAACCTCGTCCTTTCCGACGACACCCTGCTCGGCGGCAGCACCCAACCCGCCCACCTCGAGGGCCTCGGCCCCATCCCGGCCGCCGCAGCCCGACGCATGATCGGCGACGCACTGGCCGATAAGAACTCCTGGGCCACCCTGCGACGCCTCTACGCCACTCCCGACACCGGAGCACTCGTCGCGATGGAATCGCGCTCCCGGCGCTTCCCCAAAGGCCTCGCCCGGTTCATCGCCACCCGCGACCAAACCTGCCGCACCCCCTACTGCAACGCCCCGATCCGGCACATCGACCACGTGCGGTCCCATCACCGGAAGGGACCGACCTCCGCGGCCAATGGCGAGGGATTGTGCGAGCACTGCAACTACGTCAAAGAACACCCCGGGTGGAAAGTCCGCACCCGCACCGACAGGTCGGGTCGCCACACCACCGAACACATCACGCCCACCGGCGCGGTGTACCGCTCCACCGCGCCGCCACTGCCGGGAGGCCTGCGGGTACTGACCCGGGAAATCCATATCGTGACGAACAGGGCCGCCGCCTAGCCCCGTTCACTCACGGCGAACTCAGACGCCACAGCGCCGGGGAACAAACACGGGCCGGCCAAGGTTGAGCGCATCAGACTGAACTTTGGAGGTTTGATGCCTGAACCAATTGCAGTGCCCATTCTGTTCTTGAGTGAGCCGATCGTCCTGCCGGGAATGGTGGTGCCCGTCGAACTCGACGACGCTGCCCGCACGGCCGTCGATGCCGCTCAGGCCAGCGATTCCGGCAAGCTGCTGATCGCGCCCCGCCTGGACGATCGCTACCCCACCCACGGGGTGATCGCATCGATCGTGCAGGTCGGACGCATGCCCGGCGGTGCCGAAGCCGCCGTCGTCCGCGGTGAACGCCGCGCACACATCGGCTCCGGAACCACCGGACCGGGTGCGGCCCTATGGGTCGAGGTGCAAGAAGCCGCCGAGACCACAGATTCCACGACCGACGAGACCAAGGCCTTGGCGGCCGAATACAAGAAGCTGCTGCTGGCCATGCTGCAGCGGCGTGAGGCCTGGCAGATCGTCGACGTGGTCAACAAGATCACCGACCCGTCCGCCCTGGCCGACACCGCCGGGTACGCCTCGTATCTGACCGACGTGCAGAAGCGTCAGCTCCTGGAGACCGAGGACGCGGCCGAACGGCTGCGCGTGCTGATCGACTGGACGGGCGAGCACCTGGCCGAGGTCGAGGTCAACGACAAGATCGCCGAGGATGTCCGGGCCGGCATGGACAAGCAGCAGAAGGAATTCCTGCTGCGCCAGCAGTTGGCCGCCATCCGTAAGGAACTCGGCGAAGGCGAACCCGAGGGCTCCGACGACTACCGGGCCCGGGTCGAAGCGGCCGATCTGCCCGAAAAGGTCCGGGAGGCGGCGCTGCGCGAGGTCGGCAAGCTGGAACGCTCCAGCGACCAGAGCCCTGAGGGCGGCTGGATCCGGACCTGGCTGGACACCGTGCTGGACCTGCCGTGGAACGTGCGGACCGAGGACTCGACCGACCTCAAGGGCGCTCGCGACATTCTGGATGCCGACCACCACGGGCTGGACGACGTCAAGGACCGCATCGTCGAATACCTGGCCGTCCGGGCCCGTCGCGCCCAGCGCGGCATGGCGGTCGTCGGCGGCCGCGGGTCGGGTGCGGTGATGGTGCTGGCCGGGCCGCCCGGGGTCGGCAAGACCTCGCTGGGTGAGTCCGTCGCACGTGCGCTGGGCCGCAAGTTCGTGCGGGTCGCCCTGGGCGGCGTGCGCGACGAAGCCGAGATCCGTGGCCACCGGCGTACCTACGTCGGCGCACTGCCGGGCCGAGTCGTGCGGGCCATAGGCGAGGCAGGTTCGATGAATCCCGTTGTGCTGCTTGACGAGATCGACAAGGTGGGCTCGGACTACCGTGGCGACCCGTCGGCCGCGCTGCTGGAGGTGCTGGACCCGGCGCAGAACCACACGTTCCGCGACCACTACCTGGAGCTGGACCTGGACCTGTCCGATGTGGTGTTCCTGGCGACGGCCAACGTCATCGAGAACATCCCGTCGGCGCTGCTGGACCGGATGGAGCTGATCCAGCTCGACGGGTACACCGAGGACGACAAGGTCGCGATCGCGCGGGACTACCTGCTGCCCCGGCAGGCCGAGCGGGCGGCACTGACCGAGTCCGAGGTGGCGGTGACCGATGCGGCGTTGCGCAAGATCGCCGCGGACTACACCCGCGAGCCGGGCGTCCGGCAGTTCGAACGGTTGCTGGCCAAGGCGTTGCGCAAGGTGACGACGAAGCTGGACTCGACAGAGTCTCCCATCACGATTGACGAGCCGAATCTGGTTGAGTACCTCGGCCGTCCGCGGTTCACCCCGGAATCCACCGAGCGCACCGCGGTGCCGGGTGTGGCGACCGGCCTGGCCGTCACAGGCCTGGGCGGCGACGTGCTGTACATCGAGGCCAACTCGAACGACGGCGAGTCCGGGTTGAAGCTGACCGGTCAGCTGGGCGACGTCATGAAGGAGTCGGCGCAGATCGCGCTGTCCTACGTGCGGGCCCACGCCGAACAGCTGGGCGTCGACCCCACGGCACTGGACCGCCAGATCCACGTCCACGTGCCCGCGGGCGCAGTGCCCAAGGACGGTCCTTCGGCCGGCGTCACGATGGTGACGGCACTGGTGTCGATGGCCACCGGACGACAGGTGCGCGGCGATGTCGGCATGACCGGTGAGGTCACGCTGAACGGTCGGGTGCTGCCTATCGGCGGCGTCAAGCAGAAGTTGCTGGCCGCACAGCGGGCCGGGCTCAAGACCGTGTTCATCCCGGCGCGTAACGAGCCCGACCTGGATGAGGTCCCGGCCGAGGTGCTGGAGGCTTTGGAGGTCAAGCCGATGACCGACGTGGCCGACATCATCGCGCAGGCGCTGGAGCCGGTCGCCACGGCGGCCACCGCTGCCGCCTGACATCGCGAGCGGCCGTGTCTGTACTCACTCACACGTACAGGCACGGCCGCTCGGCATGCGGGGCCGACTATGGGGGTGCGCAATCCGCACTCGGCTGCTAACGTGACGCGCGGCACATTCCGGGGTTCGGAGTGGCTCACAACTTAAGACGCCGTTGAGTCGCGGCGGGAGAGTCCCGCCCCATCCAGCCGGCGGGCGCCGCAGGAGCAAATCCTCCCCAGGAATCTCTCAGGCCCCGGTATCGCCGCGACTAGGCACCTCTGGAAAGCAGTCGGCCACACCAGGACCGGCTCACCGAAGGGGCAGGTGAAGCGCCGAGCACGGCGGTTCGTGAAAACTCTCAGGTTGAAAGCGACAGAGCGGGGAGGCGCCCGCCGTCCGCGCTCCCCATGGCGCCTGAGATCCTTGAGGCTGTTATGTCCCAATCCAGTGATCTGTCCGCTGAATCAGCGGAATCGCCCGCAACGTCCGATCAGCCGCAGCACCTCTCCCGCCAGCTGTCCAACCGGCACATCCAGCTGATCGCGATCGGCGGTGCGATCGGAACCGGCCTGTTCATGGGCTCCGGCAAGACCATCTCGCTGGCCGGCCCGTCAGTGCTGTTCGTCTACATGATCATCGGCTTCATGCTCTTTTTCGTGATGCGGGCGATGGGCGAGCTGCTGCTGTCCAACCTGCATTACAAGTCTTTCGCCGATTTCGCCGCCGACCTGCTCGGGCCGTGGGCGGGGTTCTTCACCGGCTGGACGTACTGGTTCTGCTGGATCGTCACGGGCGTCGCCGACGTGGTGGTGATCGCCGGCTATGTGGCCTTCTGGTGGCCCGACCTTCCGCTGTGGATCCCGGCGCTCGCCACGGTCGTGGTGCTGATCGGGCTCAATCTGCCCACCGTGCGGGCCTTCGGTGAGACCGAGTTCTGGTTCGCCCTCATCAAGATCATCGCGATCGTGACGCTGATCGTGATCGGCCTCGTCATGATCTTCACCAGCTTCGAAGCGCCCAGCGGCGCCCAGGCCTCCTTCGCCAACCTGTGGAACGACGGCGGGTTCTTCCCCACCGGCCCAATGGGATTCGTGGCGGGCTTCCAGATCGCCACCTTCGCGTTCGTGGGCATCGAACTGGTGGGCACGACCGCGGCCGAAGCCAAGGACCCCGAGCGCAACCTGCCCAAGGCGATCAACTCGATCCCCGTGCGCGTCATGCTCTTCTACGTCGCCGCCCTCACCATCATCATCGCGGTCACGCCGTGGCGCGAGATCGACCCCAAGCTCAGCCCGTTCGTGGCGATGTTCAGCCTCGCCGGCCTGGGAATCGCCGCGTCGGTGGTCAACTTCGTGGTGCTGACCTCGGCGACGTCGTCGGCCAACTCCGGAATCTATTCGACGTCCCGGATGGTCTACGGGCTGGCGACCGAAGGTGACGCCCCGAGCCTGTTCAGCCGGCTCACGTCACGGCGCGTGCCCGCCAACGCGTTGTTCCTGTCCGGCGTGTTCCTGCTGTCGGGTGTGGTCATGGTGGCCGCGGGCGACTCGATCGTCGCGGCCTTCACCCTGGTCACCACGATTTCGTCGCTGTGCTTCATCTTCGTCTGGACGATCATCCTGATCAGCTACCTCGTGTACCGGAAGCGCAGGCCGGAACTGCACGAGGCGTCGAAGTTCAAGATGCCCGGCGGCGTGGTGATGTGTTACGTCGTGCTGGCCTTCTTCGCCTTCCTGATCGTGGCGTTCGCGTTGAAGGAAGACACCCTGCAGGCCGAGCTGGTGACTCCGGTCTGGTTCCTGGTACTGGGAATCGCCTGGCTGGTGCTGCGCCGTCGCCCGCAGCATCTGGCCCGGGAAGCCTCGTTCCGCGCCGAACTCGAGTCGACGGATTCCGACTGACGCTCGGTAGTGTGGCGCCATGGTGGATCTTCGTGATCTGAAGCGACGCATCGTCCATGGCGCCCAACGCCGCATCGTCAACCCGGTCGGGCGCCAGCTGCCCGTCACCATGCTGGAGACCGTCGGCCGCAAGTCCGGCCAACCACGGCACACCGCCGTCGGCGGCCGGGTGGTCGGCGATCAGTTCTGGATGGTCTCCGAGCACGGCGACCGATCCCACTACGTGCTCAACATCAAGGCCAATCCTGCTGTGCGGGTGCGGATCAACGGTCAGTGGCGGACCGGCACCGCGCACCTGCTGCCCGACGACGACCCGGTCGCACGGCTCAAGGAGCTGCCCACACTCAACAGCGCGGTGGTCCGTGCCGTGGGCAGCGACCTGCTCACCCTCCGCGTCGACCTCGACTGACATGGCCTTCGACCCGCACCTCGCCGACCGCATCCGCGAGTTGACGGCAACCGAGGCCGGACTCGACGAGAAACGCATGTTCGGCGGGCTGGCCTTCCTGATCAACGGAAACATGGCCATCGCGGCGACCCGGGAGGGCGGCCTGATGGTGCGAGTCTCCCGCGACGACGGCGAGAGGCTGATGGGGCGCGACCATGTCGAGCCGATGGTGATGGGCGGCCGGGAGATGCGCGGCTGGCTGCGGATCGCCGGCCCCGGCATCAAGACCAAGCGGCAACTCCAGACCTGGGTCCTCCGCGGTATCGATTTCGCCAAGGGGCTGCCACCCAAGTAGTTTTCGGGACGGCCGGATAGAATGACCGTTAACATAGAGCCCGCCTGACAATGACGGGGGCCCGCTCACATGTTGACCGCAGTACGCAAGATTCTCGGCTTCCAGATGACCATCGCCGAGTGGATCGGCACCGCGATCATCCTGGCGGTGCCCTACCTGCTCATCGGCCTGATCTGGTCACTCACCCACACCGGTCACCTGGCCGGAATGCACGGTGCCGACGCCGTGGTCTCCTTCCTGGGATCCATCGTGTCCTGGCCGGTCCTGCTGTTCACCAACGTGTGCATGAGCTGAGGAGGCCGGCGAATGTCTCTGGGCGGCACCACCCCCAACCGGATCACGATCACCCGACGCACCGCCCGCTGGTCCGACGAGGACGTCACCATCGCCGATGCGATGGACCTGTGGGGCTTCGCCGCCGGCGCGGCCAACGTGATCATGCAGCTGTCCTCGCCGGGCGTCGGCTACGGAGTCGTCGAGAGCACCGTGGATTCCGGCAACCTGCTCAAGCACCCGTGGAAGCGGGCCCGCACCACCCTCAGCTACCTGGCCGTGGCCATCCTCGGAAAACCCGAGGACCGGGCGGCGTTCCGCGATGCCGTCGACACCGCTCACCGGCAGGTCCGGTCCGGGCCGGGAAGTCCCGTGCAGTACAACGCCTTCGACCGTGACCTGCAACTGTGGGTGGCGGCCTGCCTGTTCGTCGGACTCGAGGACGTCTACCAACTGCTGCGTGGCGAGATGACCGAAACCCAGGCCGAGCAGTTCTACCAGTCCGCGGCCACCCTGGGCACCACACTGCAGGTCGACCCCGAGCAGTGGCCGGCGACGCGAGCCGACTTCGACACATACTGGGACGCCGCGTGCCGGCAAGTCCAGATGGACGACGTCGTCAGACGGTATCTGCACGATCTGGTCGACCTGCGGATGATCAACCCGTTGCTACGCATACCGTTTCGGCCGCTGCTGAAATTCCTGACCGCTGGATTCCTGGCCCCGGTGTTCCGTGACGCCGTCGGTTTCGGCTGGGGCCGCGGCCGGCAGCGGTTGTTCGAATGGCTGTTCCTGGCCGTGGCTTTCGGCAACCGTTTCCTGCCCGTGTTCGTCCGCCAGGGTGGCAGCTACCTGCTGCTGGCCGACGTGCGCCGGCGCGTGGCGGCCGACAAGGCGCTGATCTGATGGACCGGATCCGCCGGACCTTGAGCTACAAGCTCAGCGTCGAGCAGATGATCGAGACCCTGATGTGGCTGTCCCTGCCGTACCTGGTGATCGGCCTGGTCTGGACGTTCTTCCATCCCGAGCAGGTGCAGCTCATCGAGACCAGTCTGCTGACCAAGTTCCCGGCGGGTGCCAACCTGGTGGCTTTCGGTCAGGTGATGCTGCTGTGGCCCGTGCTGCTACTGGGCGCCGACGTGTGCGTGGCGATGTGAGCGCCACAGCCGTGCGGCCACGGCAGCGATGAACAGCCACAGCACCCCACCACTGATCCACGTCGGCACATAGTTGAACGCCTCGGTCTGCGCACCGGCGTTGAGACCCATATACGCGCCAACCGACGCCACGGCGACGCCGACCGCCACCGACAACACCGCCCAGACCCGATCGTCGCAGCGGGTGAAATATCTTGCCAGCGCGAAACATCCGCAGGTCGCGGCGAGGAAACCGAGCCCGCCGGCGGCGCCGTGGATCCTCGCCGAGGCACTGAGCCCGTCGACCCCCGGATAACCCTGGGGCGCACCCGGCGGGAAGCCGAATCCGGGATCGGTCGGGTTGAGTCCCACCACCACACCGGCCAGGAGCCCGTAGAGCACCACACAGACCCCGGCGACCCGCCCGGACCACACGCCTGAGGCCGCGCGCCACACCCCGGCCCCTAAGGCGATCAGCAACAGCCCGCAGACGATGAAGTTCGTCGTCTGAACCCAGCCCCAATCACCCAGAACCAGAAGGGAGTTGGCATGCCGGGCCGGGTCGAATCCGGGACGGGTGAGGGCCAGCGCGATAGAAACCGTGGTGATCAACAGGCCGCCCAACACCCCGGCGGCCAGCAATGCGTTGGTGAGCCGGGTAGCAGCTGGGCGTGCGTCGGGTGTCACGGAAACCCGACGCTACCGTCCGGGCGACCACGACGATTGGCTAGGGTCTTGCCTCGTGAAGGCTTGCCTCGTCGTCGTCGCCGCCGCAGCTGCGGCACTTGCCGGATGCGCGTCGGGAACCGTCGTCAACACCGACGACGCCGCATCGCCGCCGCCCACGAGCACCACTGCGCCGCCACCGGTGTTCGGCACCGCGCACCTGGTCAACGCCGCCGACTACCTGCTGGAGGTCAACGGCCGGAAGGGCTACTACTTCAGCACCCCGAGTGGACGCTGGCAGTGCGCGATCCTGCCCCGTGATCGCGCCGGCTGCCAACCGGCAGGCGGCGCCTCGGCGATGGCTGTGACGGGAGCCCCCGAGGAGGTGCCCGACGCGACCGGCGGGACCGCGGCACCGAATGCCCTTGTGCTCGACCGCGACACCGACGCGCACTTCGCCAACCTGGCCCAGCCCGAATTCGCGAACCCGGCCGCCGTCGCGCTGCCGTTCGGGAAGGTGCTGGCAGTAGCCGGATTCCGCTGCAACGTGCAGGAGCAGTCCGGGGTGTCGTGTGTGCGGGAGCTGACAGGCCGAGGTTTCACCTTCTCGGCCGAGGGCTACACCCTGCACTACACAGACGTCCCCTAGCGATGGAACATGATCAGGATCGGCACCTCGGGCTGGTCGTACGACCACTGGACCGGCGTGCTCTACCCTCGTGGCACCCCGGCCAGACAGAGGCTGTCCCACTACGTCGGCGAATTCGACACCGTCGAACTCAACGGCAGCTTCTACCGGTGGCCCGCTGACACCACGTTCACCGGGTGGCGCGACCAGATGCCCGACGGTTTCACCATGTCGGTCAAGGCACACCGGGGTCTGACCCACTACCGTCGGCTGCGCTCACCGGAGAGCTGGACACCGCGGTTCGAGGAGTACTGGAAACTGCTCGGCGCGCACAACGAGGCGCTCCTGGTCCAGCTGCATCCGGCCCTCGAGCGCGACGACGACCTGCTCGCCGGCTTCCTGTCCCAACTCCCCCGCCAGATCCGGGTGGCGATGGAGCTGCGCCACCCGTCCTGGCACGAGCAAGCGGTGTATGAGGTGCTGCGGCGCCACAACGCCGCGTATGTCGTGATGAGCGGGCCGGGACTGACCTGTGACCCGGTGGCCACCAGCGATCTGGTGTATGTCCGCATGCACGGCCCGGGCGACGACCGCCACCGGATGTACAGCGGCTCCTACACCGACGACGAGCTTGGCGAGTGGGCACGACAGATCCGGAACTGGGACCGCGACGGCCACCGCGTCATCGTCTACTTCAACAACGATCTCGGTGGTCATGCGGTACGCAACGGCCGAAAACTGAAGCAGCTGGTATTGGACGAGTAGGCTGAGTTGGCATGACTACGTCGTCCACATTCGCGATCGTCGGCGGCGGCCTGGCCGGAGCCAAAGCCGCTGAAGCTCTGCGGGACAACGACTTTGACGGTCATGTCGTGCTTTTCGCCGCCGAAGACCAGCTCCCCTACGAGCGTCCGCCGCTGTCCAAGGAGTACCTGGCCGGCAAGAAGAAGCTCGACGACTTCACCGTCGATCCGTCGCCCTGGTACCGCGACCACAACGTCGACCTGCGGCTGGGAACCGAAGTCACCGCAGTCAACGCCGCCGAACACACGCTCGCCCTGCCCGACGGCACCACCGTCGGTTACGACAAGCTACTGCTGGCCACCGGATCCGCCGCGCGCCGTCCGCCGATCCCCGGCTCCGACGCCGCGGGGGTGCATTATCTGCGCACGATCGACGACGCCGCGGCGCTGAGCGCGGCGCTGACGCCCGGCTCCACCCTGGCCATCGTGGGCGCCGGATGGATCGGGATGGAGGTCGCCGCCGGTGCGCGCGGCCGTGACGTGAACGTGACGGTCGTCGAGGCCGCACGCCTACCGCTGCTGGCCGCACTGGGCGCCGAAGTCGGTGAGGTATTCGCGCAACTGCACCGTGAGCATGGCGTCGATCTGCGGCTGGACCAGTCGGTGCAAGAGGTCACCGCCGAGAACGGCACCGCCACCGGACTGCGCCTCGGCGACGGCTCGGCCGTCGCTGCCGACGCCGTGCTGAGCGCGGCACCGAACATCGCGCTGGCCGAACAGGCCGGGCTGGCCATCGGAGACGGCGGCGTGCTCGTCGACGCCTCGCTGCGCACGAGCGACCCCGACATCTTCGCCGTCGGCGACATCGCCGCCGCCCAGCACCCCTCCTTGGGGGTGCGGATCCGCACCGAACACTGGGCCAACGCGCTCAAACAGCCCGCGGTGGCGGCTCTGGGGATGCTGGGCAAGAGCGCCGAATACGACGAACTGCCCTATTTCTTCACCGATCAGTACGACCTCGGCATGGAATACGTCGGACATGCGCCCGAATATCAGCGGGTGGTGTTCCGCGGTGACGTTGCTGGGCGCGAGTTCGTCGCGTTCTGGCTCGATGCCTCCAACCGGGTTCTGGCGGGCATGAACGTCAACGTGTGGGATGTCCTTGACGACGTCAAAGCGCTTATCCGATCGGCCGCCCCGGTCGATCCGGACGGCATCGCCGACCCGGCGCGGCCGCTGCCGACCGGGTAGCTGCGGGCCCTACATCCGCCCTGGTGGCGAAAACCGTGCGGCGCAACAACATTCTCGCGCGGTCAGGGGCACACGCTAACGTGCATGAGACACGTGCCGGTACCAACCCGCCCGCGTGCCATACCCACGACGGCAGGAAGGTGAGCATCCGGTGAATGTCGCGCCCGACGAGCTGACCGGCACCGAGCAGGCGGTCCTGCTGGTCCTGATGGCCGAGTCCCGCCCGGTGCCCAACGCCGAACTGGAGCGGCTCGGGCCCAAGCTCGACAAGCCGAAGCGCGACCGGCTCAACCGGCTGGGCCTGATCGAGTCCAGCGGTACCCGGCCCCTCGTCCATGAACTCACCGACGCGGGCTGGGCGCTGTGCCGGTCCCTGTTCGGTGCCGACGCGCCGGCCCGGTCCACGGGACAGGGCAAGGCCCTCTACACGGTGCTGCGCGCGCTGCACCGCTACTTCGATCATGCCGACCTTGTTCCCGCCGACGTGTTCCTGCCTGCCGACCAGGCCGCCCCGGCGCCGGCCGCCGAGGCGGCTCCCGAAGCCCAATTGCGTACCGCCTATGCCGGGCTGACAACCCGGCCCGGCGGCTGGGTGAGTCTGCTGCGGCTGCGCCAAGCCGTACCCGGGCTGCCCCGACCCACCGTCGACGCCGCGCTGATCAGCCTCTACCAGCAACCCGGCGTCAGCCTGATCCCCGAGGAGAACCAGAAGGTGCTCACCCACGCCGACCGCGAAGCCGCGGTGGAGATAGGCAATCAGGACAAACATCTGATCGCGATCGAGTCCTGATGGAGTTACAGCATCGCGAAGCGCTCAGCGCGCTTCGCCTGACCTGGGCGCCGACCGCCGACGACCTGTGGCACTCACAGGGCGCGCTGCACGTGCGGGGGCTGCACGACCGGCCGATGGCCGACGTGATGGCCGCCTTCGGCGATGCCGAACGGGAAACCGATTCCAGCCCACTGGGCGTGGTGGTGCGCGGCCCGGCCGGATCCGGCAAGACCCACCTGCTCGGCCAGGTGCGCGAGCAGGTCCAGACCGGCGGCGGTTTTTTCTTCCTCGTCGAACTGCTCGATGCGGCCAGCTTCTGGCAATCCGCCCGCGCCGGCATCCTGGAGAGCCTGGGCCGGCCTGGCACCGAGCGCGAAACCCAGCTCAAAGACCTGCTGTGGGAACTGTCCTCGGTGGCTCACATCTCCCGGGCCAGTCGCCGGGCCGTGATCGGCGACGACGACCTGACACCCGAGATCCTCAACGACTTCGTCAACGCGCTGCACAAGGTCCACCGTCACACCGTCAAGCGCGCGCACCACACCCTGCGCGCCCTCGTGCTGCTCGGTGCCGGTGACCTCGAACTGCAGGACATCGGCGAGGCATTTCTGACCGGCAGCGGCGAACGCGAGGCGTGGGGCCTGCCCGCGCCGGTACTGACACCACAGGAGTCGGTGCGCGACATCTCCAGGCTGATCGCGCTGGCCGGGCCATCGATCCTGGCCCTCGACCAGATCGACACACTGCTGGCCCAATCCACCGAGCGCACCGACACGGCGGGCACCGACCCCGGCAACCGCGACCTCGAGCACATCGCGCACGGGCTGATGTCGATCCGGCAGACCATGCGCCGCACCGTGGGCGTGGTGGCCTGCCTGCCCGCGGCCTGGGAGGCGATCCAGGACCGGGCCACGGCCACCGTCCAGGACCGCTTCCGCACCACCGCGCTGCTGCAGGGCCTGCCGACGCCGGAGATCGGCCGCGCGATCCTGGAACGACGGTTCACCGCGAGCTACGCATCCATCGGATTCACCGCGCCGTACCCGAGCTGGCCGATCCTGCCCTCGGCGTTCGACGAGGCGACCCAGTACACGCCGCGCCAGCTGCTCAAACGCGCCGACACCCACGTGCGACGCTGCCTGGAACGCGACACGATCGAGGAGCTCTCCCAGCTCACCGGCGAGGTCGCCGATACGCACGACACCGCCACCGGAGGCGCCGCCCCGGGAGACACCGGCGAACTGGACCGCCGCTTCGGCGAATACCGGCGCCGCGCGGTGACGGTCGCCGCGCTCGACCCCGACGGCGAGGACACCACGATGCCCGGGCTGCTGTCGGCAGCGCTGGACGCGTGGATCACCGAGCTCGGCGAGGCCGGGCAGGCGTTTCGCCCCGATCCGCTGCCCGGTCAACGGGTGGTGCTGCACGGGCGGCTTCGCCAGACCCTCGATGCCGCCACCGACGACGAGCGGCACTGGGCCTTCCGCGCCATCTCGTCCGGCAATGCCGTCGCCGTGCAGAACAGGATCCGGAAAGCCTGGGAAGCAACGGGTTTCAACCCGGACCGGCGCCGGCTGTTCCTGCTGCGCAACACCGCGTGGCCGAAGGGCGCCAAAACCGCCCTGATGATCGCCGAGTTCGAGGCGGCCGGCGGCCGGGTGCTGCCGATGAGCGAGGACGACGTGCGCACGATGACGGCGTTGCGCGATCTCATCGACGACAACCACCCCGACCTGCCCGAGTGGCTGCGCCGGCGCCGCCCCGCCCACGGGATCGGCTGGCTGCGTGCCGCACTCGGCGACATCGCCGGCGATCCCCCGCCCCCGGCCCAGATCGATGTGGACGCCGAGCTCGCGACCGGACCGATACGTGTCCAGAAGCCCGAGCCGGCGATCGAGCACTCGCCCACCGCGATAACCCTCGGCCTGGACAACCCCGGCGGGCGCCCCGTATCGGTCGACCTGGCCGCGCTGCGCAAGCACACCGCGATCTTCGCCGGCTCGGGGTCCGGAAAAACCGTGCTCATCCGGCGGCTGATCGAGGAGTGCGCACTGCGGGGCGTGTCGTCGATCGTGCTGGACCCCAACAACGACCTGTCCCGGCTCGGTGCCCGCTGGCCCGAGAATCCCCCGGGATGGCACCTCGCCGACAATGACCGCGCCGAGGAGTACTCCGACAACACCGAGGTCGTGGTGTGGACCCCGCGCCGGTCGACCGGCCGGCCGCTGTCCTTCCAGCCGCTCCCCGACTTCGCCAGTGTCATCGATGACGACGACGAGTTCGCCGACGCGGTCGAATCCGCCGTCGCCGCACTGGAACCGCGCGCCCTGATCGCCGGAAACACCGCCAAGGCCGAGCGGTCCCGCGCGGTGCTGCGCGAGGCGCTGCGGTTCTACGGCGCCACCTCCCAAGCCACCCTCGGCGGCTTCATCGACCTGCTCAGCAACCTGCCCAACGAGGTCAGCGCACTGGGCGGGGCACAGAAACTGGCCGCCGAACTGGCCCAGAACCTGCGCGCCGCAACCGTCAACGATCCACTGTTCGGCGGCAGCGGTACCGCCGCCGATCCCGGGATGCTGCTGACACCGTCACCGGGCTACCGGGCCCGGGTGTCGGTGATCAGCATGGTCGGTCTGACCAGCGATCAGCAGCGCGAAGGGTTCGTCAACCAGCTCCAGATGGCGCTGTTCGCCTGGATCAAGCGCAACCCGGCCGGCGACCGGCCACTGGGCGGGCTGCTCGTGATGGACGAGGCGCAGAACTTCGCCCCGTCCAGCCACACGACTGCGTGCACGCACAGCACGCTGGCGCTGTCCTCGCAGGCCCGGAAGTACGGGCTGGGACTGGTTTTCGCCACGCAATCCCCGCGCGGACTGCACAACCACATCCCGGGCAATGCCACCACGCAGTTCTACGGCCTGCTCAACTCTCCCGCCCAGATCGCGGTGGCCCGCGAGATGGCCCGGGTGAAGGGCGGCCACGTACCCGACATCAGCAAGCTGCGTTCAGGGCAGTTCTACCTGGCCTTGGAGGGCAACGCCTTTCACAAGATCCAGACGCCTTGGTGCCTGTCACACCATCCGCCCAGCCCACCCACGACCGACGAGGTTCTCGCACTGGCACAGCGGGAGTTGGCGGCGCGCTAGAGCAGGGACGCGCTGCCGTCGGCGTGCACCTGCACCTTCGCCCCGGCGATGTCTTCGGACATGGTCGCCGCGGCCTGTGACTCATCCACGATCCGGGCCAGCGTCCGGCCGTCCTGGGGGGTGCGCACAGCCAGGAAGGCCCGCTCGGCGGTGCCGTCGCGACCGACCGGCGTGGTCCACGACTCCACGGTGCCGGTGCCCGTGAAATCCACCTGCAGCGCCCGCGTCGGCTCAGCATCGACCTCGGGTTGCACATCCTGCCAACGGAATTCATGGGGCGGCGGCTCGGTGCCGTACACCCCGAAACTGTGCTTGGTGAGGTATCCGCCATTGGCGGTGATCAGCCCGCGGGTCCCGGGATGGGCCACGAGTTGCTCGGCCATGGTGGCGATCGAGTGGGACACGTAATTGTTCCACGGCCCACCCGCGAACGTCAGCCCGCCGGTCACCGTCAACGGTCGTGACGGATCGGCCGGCGGCAGACCGATCTCGGCCGCCGCCACCTGCACCGCCGACGGGAAGCAGGAGTACACGTCGACGAAGTCGACCTCGTCCGCGCCCACACCCGCCAGTTCCAGGACCCGGCGCCCGGCGATCCGGATCGCCGGCGAACGGTAGAACTCGGCCCGCTCACCGATCGCGTAGGTATCGTGCGAATCCGTCCCGGCATACGGGAAAACCCAACGGTCAGAGGGAATCTGCAGATACGTTGCCTTCTCGACGGTGGTCAGGATCAGCACCGCGCCCTGATCCACCATGTTGTTGGAGTTCATCAACTTCGTGTAGGGCCAACTGATCATCCGGTTGTCGGGGCCGGGCTGCCAGATCTGATCGGCCGCAACGGCCTCCCGGCTCCAGGCGTGCGGGTTGCCGACCGCCACCTCGCTGAACCGCGACCACAATTCGCCGATCCGCTTGCGGTGGTCCTCGCTGGCCTCGCCGGCGGCGATCCGCAATGCCTGTTCGAACATCGGATACACGTAGGCCGGGCGGTCCAGTTTGATCCGGATCTCGGCCTCACCGGCCATCGGAACACCGTCATGGGCACCCGGGGCCTCCGGCACGGAGTCGTCCTGCCGGGTCCAGTCCGGTTTGTTCCCGGCCGCGCGCAGCCGGCTGCGGGTGCGCCACGTCTCGGCGCCGGCGATGAGCACCACCTCGGCTCGGCCGCCCTGCAGATCGAGGCAGGCCTCGTTGACGAGCGTCTGGGGCACGTTGCCGCCCACCCCGGTGTAACGCGTCGTGGCCTCGGCCGCCCGGATACGTTGCGCCAAAAGCAAACCCGGGTCCCGGTAATGCCAGGACAGCAGATTGACGATCCGTACCGAGTCGACGGCCTCCAGCACCCGCGGATCCGCGGCGGCCCGCGCCGCGGCGACCATGAGATCGACCGGTTCGACGTCGGGCCTCTCCTCCCGCTGGTTGACCTGGCCGTAGCCGACCAGTACCGGAGTTCGCGGGTCGAGAGTTCTCGGGGCGGTCATGCCCACGAACCTAGCCGACGCGGTAGGCGCAACACTTCGCGTGGCGTTGGTAGACCGGTATCGATTCGGGTACCCGGATCGCGGGCGCCATTCACCGACACCGGCCACTATGGAGAACATGACCGACGCGACCGTATCCCCGGCCCTGACCGACACGGAGCTCGAGCAGCTCAACGCCTACTGGCGGGCGGCGAACTACCTGTCGGTCGGCCAGATCTATCTCCTGGACAACCCATTGCTCGCCGAGCCCCTGGCCGCCGAGCACGTCAAACCGCGACTGCTGGGCCACTGGGGCACCACCCCGGGATTGAATCTGCTGTACGCCCACCTGAACCGGATCATCCGCGAGCGAGACGCGAACATCATCTACGTCACCGGCCCGGGCCACGGCGGTCCGGGCCTGGTGGCCAACGCCTACCTGGAAGGCACCTACAGCGAGGTCTACACCGGTATCGGGCAGGACACCGACGGCCTGCGGAAACTGTTCCGCCAGTTCTCGTTTCCCGGCGGCATTCCCAGCCACGTGGCCGCCGAGACCCCCGGCTCCATCCATGAAGGTGGTGAGCTCGGTTACGCCCTGGTGCACGCCTACGGCGCGGCGTTCGACAATCCGGACCTCGTGGTGGCCTGTGTGGTCGGCGACGGAGAGGCCGAAACCGGTCCGCTGGCCGCCAGCTGGCACTCCAACAAGTTCCTCAACCCGGTGGTCGACGGTGCGGTGCTGCCGATCCTGCACCTCAACGGCTACAAGATCGCCAATCCCACGGTCCTGTCCCGTATTCCGCAAGAAGAGCTCGAATCGCTGCTGTACGGCTACGGGTACCGCCCCATCACCGTGGCAGGTGACGATCCGGCCAACGTGCACCAGCAACTGGCCGCGGCCATGGACGAGGCGTTCGACCAGATCGCGGCGATCCAGCGGGCGGCCCGCCTCGACGGTGAACCGGGCCGTCCGCTGTGGCCGATGATCATCCTGCGCACCCCGAAAGGCTGGACCGGCCCGCACGAGGTCGACGGAAAGCCTGTGGAAGGCACCTGGCGCTCGCATCAGGTGCCGCTGTCGGAGACCCGGACCAACCCGTCGCACATGGCCCAGCTCGAGGCATGGCTGCGCAGCTACCGGCCCGAGGAACTGTTCGACGCCACCGGGGCGCTGCGGCCCGACCTGCGCGCGCTGGCACCCTCAGGGCCCCGGCGGATGAGCGCCAATCCCCATGCCAACGGCGGATTACTGCTGCGTGACCTCGACCTGCCGGACTTCACCGACTACGCGGTCACCGTCGAGCGCCCCGCCACGGGAACCGCCGAAGCGACCAGGGTGCTCGGCACGTACCTGCGGGATGTCATCGCCGACAATCCCGACCGCTTCCGGTTGATGGGGCCAGACGAGACCGCCTCGAACCGCCTGTCCGCAGTGTTCGAGAAGACCGACAAGGCGTGGCAGGCCGAGATCCTGCCCGTCGACGAGAACCTGGGACCCGACGGCCGGGTGATGGAAGTGCTCTCCGAGCACCTGTGCCAGGGCTGGCTGGAGGGCTATCTGCTGACCGGACGGCACGGGTTGTTCAGCTGCTACGAGGCGTTCGTCCACATCGTCGACTCCATGATGAACCAGCACGCCAAATGGCTGTTCAGCAGCTCGCACCTGACGTGGCGCCGGCCGATCGCTTCCCTGAACTATCTGCTGACGTCGCACGTGTGGCGGCAGGACCACAACGGCGCGTCACATCAGGATCCTGGCTTCATCGACCACGTCGCCAACAAGCGCCCCGAGGTGGTGCGCGTGTACCTGCCGCCGGATGCCAACACCCTGCTGTCGGTGGCCGACCACTGCCTGCGCAGCCGCCAGTACGTCAACGTCATCGTGGCGGGTAAGCAACCGGCCTTGACCTACCTGACGATGGACGAGGCCATCGCGCACTGCACCCGCGGGTTGGGGATCTGGGAGTGGGCGAGCAACACCACCGGCGAGCCGGACGTCGTGCTTGCCTGCGCAGGCGACATCCCGACGCTGGAGACGCTGGCGGCGGCCGACATCCTGCGCCGCCGGCTACCCGACGTGAAAGTCCGGGTGGTCAACGTCGTCGACATCATGCGGCTGCAGCCCGAGTCCGAACACCCGCACGGGCTGTCCGAGAGCGAGTTCGATTCGACCTTCACCACGGACAAACCGGTCATCTTCGCCTATCACGGCTACCCGTGGCTGATCCACCGGCTGGCCTACCGGCACGCCAACCATGACCAGCTGCACGTACGCGGGTTCAAAGAGCGCGGCACGACGACCACACCATTCGACATGGTGATGCTCAACGACCTCGACCGGTTCCACCTGGTCATGGACGTGATCGACCGGGTCGAAGGGCTGGCGGTCAGCGCCGCCGGGCTGCGGCAGGAGATGGTCGATGCCCGGCTCGCCGCCCGCAGCTACACCCGCGAACACGGCGAGGACGATCCAGCCATCACCAACTGGACCTGGGAAGATCTGTGACCTGGGTAATTGCGCCGCGCCGGTACGATTAGCGAGTTATGTCTGATCAGAGCGCCGTGGCCGCGCATCCACATCCACTGGTGGCCCAGCTCTCGGCATTGCACCACTTCCGGATCTACGCCGACATCGGCATCGTCGTCGTCATCCTCACGCTGACCAACCTGATCGCGCATTTCACCACCCCGTGGGCCAGCATCGCCACGGTCCCGGCCGCCGCGGTCGGCCTGCTGGTCCTGGTGCGCGCCCGCGGCCTGGGTTGGACCGAACTGGGGCTGGGCCGCGAACACTGGCGCTCCGGCGTCGGCTACGCGCTGGGCGCCGTCGCACTCGTGGTGTCGGTGATCGCGATCGGGGCGGCGCTGCCGTGGACCCGGCCGATGTTCATGAACGACAACTACGCGACCATCTCGGGGGCGCTGCTCGCCTCGATGGTGATCATCCCGCTGCAGACCGTGATCCCCGAGGAGCTGGCGTTTCGTGGTGTGCTGCACGGAGCGCTGAACCGGGCCTGGGGTTTTCGCGGTGTCGCCGCGGGCGGTTCACTGCTGTTCGGTCTCTGGCACATCGCCAGTTCACTCGGGCTGACGAGCGAGAATGTCGGCTTCACCCGACTGTTCGGCGGCGGCATCTTCGGCATGATCGCCGGGGTGGTGCTGGCCGTGGTCGCCACCGGGGCGGCCGGCTTCGTGTTCACCTGGCTGCGGCGACGCAGCGGCAGCCTGATCGCGCCGATCGCCCTGCACTGGTCGCTCAACGGGGTCGGCGCGCTGGCAGCCGCCCTGGTCTGGCACCTGTCGACCTAGCCGCCGGCGCGTCTTCGAGCCCGGAACTCGCGGTTCTTCAACTTGTTTCCGCACTCGGACATCACGCACCAGGTCCCGCCATGGTTGCGCGACCGGTCGTAGAACGCCCACGCGCACTCGTCGTTCGCGCATGCCTTGAGGCGTCCCCACGTGCCGTCGAGCTGCGCGTCGCGCATTACCAGCAGCAGCTCCAGCAGGCGCTCACGCACGCCCTGCCCGGCGGCCGACAACCACACCTGCCCATCGTCATCCAGACCGACCCGTGCGGTGGACGCATCGGCGAGCCCCTGCAGTACGGCGAGGTGATCGGCGCGCGGCGGCGGGCCGCCGGTGTTGTGAATCAGCAGCGCGCGCAACGCCTCGCGTACTCGGCGCACCAGGTCCAACTCGGCTGCGGTCGGAGTCGCCCCCGCTGCGAGCAGGCCGTGGGCCGCCAACCAGGGCGCCGCGTCGGCGGGATCGGCGAGGCGGTCGGCTCCGGCCGGCAACTCGATCGTGTTGACCAGGGCCTGAATCCGGGCCAGGGGGTCGGGCGCGGGTTTGGTCTCGGAGTCGCCGGCCCACGTCGTAGTCATCGCTCCAGCGTACCGCCGTGACCACTAAATCGGATTGACTAGTCATTCGTGACCGGCGTACGGTCATAGGTAGTCACGAACTCCGGACTGGGCACACCGAAAACTACGAGGTCTCGCCATGAACGACAACCGAATTTCTGCGATACCAGCCACCACAGTCCGCCGTGCACCTGTCCCCTGCCGCCCGTCGATCCGAGCCCGCCTGACCGCACGGATGCGATCGGGCCGGCTTGACGCCATGCTCGCCGTGGGCGCCCCGATTCCCCCGGGCAGTGCGCTCGCCGCCCGCGCCGCCCGGTTGACGTCGGACTCGGAACGCGCAGCGATCGCCCGCGTACTGCGCCGCTGCGCGCACGAAGCCACTACCGACACCATCCTGTGGTCATCACGAATCCCGTTGCACCGGAAGAATATTGCCGCTGCAGAGGCGATGATCGACGCGCTCACCCTGCGGCTGCATGCACCACTGCCGGTGGACGCCCGCGGCATGGCCCGGCTGACCCGGGTGATCAATGACGGGCTCGGCCCGCTGTACGCCTTCGGGCACGGCGACCTCGCCGGCAGGTTGGGCGCCGCGCTGGCCGCGCTGTGAGCTAAACCTGCAGCACGGCCGCACCCGCGATGCGGCCCGCGCTCAGATCGGCCAGCGCCTCATCGGCGCGGTCGAGGCCGTATACGGGCGTGCTGACCGCCAGTCGATGTTCATCGGCGAACGCCAGGAAATCGCGGGCGTCGGCACGGGTGTTGGCGGTCACCGACCGGACCTCCCGCTCCTGGAACAGGTGCCGCTGATAGTTCAAGACCGGGATGTCGCTGAGGTGGATGCCCGCGATCGCCAGCACACCGCCGGAGTCCAGTGCCTCCAGCGCGGGCAACACCAGATCCCCCACCGGGGCAAACAGGATCGCGGCATCCAGCGGCTCGGGCGGCATGTCCGCGCTGCCCTGCACCGACGAGGCGCCCAGCGCCAGTGCCAGTTCGCGGGCGCGTTCGCCGCGGGTCATCACATGCACGCGGGCTCCCTGCGCCAACGCCACCTGCGCCGTCAGGTGTGCGCTGCCGCCGAAACCGTAGAGTCCGAGCCGTCCACCCGGCGGTAGGTCGGTACGCAACAGTGCCCGATAGCCGATGATCCCCGCACACAGCAGCGGCGCGAGCTCGACGTCGGAGTAGCCGGAAGGCAGCCGGAGCGCGAATGCGGCCGGAACAGTGGTGAATTGGGCGTAGCCGCCGTCGGCGTCCCAGCCCGTGTAGCGCGACGACGGGCAGAGATTCTCGCGCCCGCGCAGACAATAGGCGCACCGACCGCAGGTGTGCCGCAGCCAGGCCACCCCGACGCGGTCACCGGGCGCATACCCGCCGGCGGCGTCGGCACCGACCGCGACCACCTCGCCCACCACCTCGTGCCCGGGAATGACACGGGGGCGGTGTACGTCCAGATCGCCTTCTGTCACATGCAGGTCAGTGCGACACACGCCGCACGCCAGGACCGCTACGAGCAACTCGTCGGGACCCGGCTGGGGCATGGGCACGCTGACCCGTTGCAGCGGATGGGAACTCACCGGGCCAGGGGTGACGACCTGCCAGGCCGTCATGGCCCCTGCGGTCCCGGTGACCATGTCCCGCGCCGGTCAGCTGCCCCTGCGGACCAGGCCGACGATCCAGAGCAGGATCACCGATCCGAGAATCGCGGTGAAGAGGGTGAACCACCAGCCGCCGGAAGCGGTGTCGACGAAGAAGCTGAGAAGGAATCCACCGATGAGCGCGCCGATGATGCCGATCACGATGTTCATCAGGATGCCCTCGCCACCACCCTTGACGATCTTGCCCGCAATCCACCCGGCGATCGCACCGATGATGATGTAGCCGATCCAGCCGACACTGGTCAGCGTGGAGGAACGAGCCAGGATTTCGGTAGCCGCCAATACGTCCATTGCAGGTCTCCTGCCTGTCACTGGCTTTGCCCAGCGGGCTCGCTGAGCCACACCCAGGTGTACCTCCCGAACGTAACAATTCGGTTGGTCAATTGGGAACGATCAGCGCTCAGCGTGTCAGGCCGGGGGCTGCATCTCCGGCGGTGCGTTGGTGACCGGCACCGGAACCCCGACACCCGGACGGGCGGGCGGGGCGTTCGGATCAACCGGCGGCGGCGCCGCATTGGGGTCCCCTGCCGGGGGTGCCGGCGGAGTCCACGGACGGATGGAGTTGGCCAGGGTCGCGGCGGCGGCCTTGTCCACCGGATGGTTGGCCGATCCGAGCCACACCACGAACCAGCGTTCCGGTGCGCGCTGCCCACGCGGCGTTCCCGGCGGCGGCGGCGCACCGACCACACCGGCCCAGATCTGTCCGTTGGGCTTGTTGGCGTCGGTGAACTTCACCTCGTAGAACGACGCGACGCCGGTCAGGCCGTTGGCGTCGAGCGGCACGGTCTCCTGATTCACCCGGGTCCCGGGGAACGGCATGAAGAACTCGCCCATGTCGGAGGCCAGGCGGACAGCCGCCTTGGCGTTGTCGGCCTCGGCGCCGGCGAACAGCTTCAGGTCCAAGCGTCCGAGCAGCACGCTGGTGTCGTTCGGCGGTTCCGGCGTGCCTTCCGGCGGAATCTTGGTCAACAACGCCTGCCCGTAAGACAACTGGGTGGCGTCGGACACCTTCCAGCCGCCGGGCACGACGTAGCTGAATCCGCCCGCGGCGTTGTCCACCCGGCCGGGCTCGGGTGCGGGAGCGGCAGGAGCCGGGGCCGGGCGCCGGCACGGGATCCGCATACGCCACCGCCGGCAGCGCAACGGCCGCGGCGGTCGCGCCGGTGACCGCGACCAGCGTCAGCTTCTTCGACAGACCTCTGCGCCGATGTGACATCGCATCCGACTCGTCCATGGGGAAGAAACTACCGTGTTACGGCCGTGACGCAAGTGTGAGTTGCTCTTAGAGTGCCAAAAAGTGCGGTTGCGACAGATGAGATATCGCCAGCTGAAAAGCAGTACGCAAAGTTGCTGACACACGGGTGTGTCGGGCGCCACGCCGGGCCTGGCAACCCACCCCCGTCACCCGCGGCGACAGGACCCTCAACACGTGATTCGGGCCGCTGCGCGCCTTCGTTACGCCGGGCCGGGTGAGCAACTCCCGATACCTGCGGGGTGCACGGCAACCTCCTGCGCCTTCACCGAGAAGTACACCGTGTCCCCCGGGGCCAGCCGCAGCTCGGCGGCCGACTCCGCGGTGATGTCCGCGGCCAGACCGGGGGCGCCGTCAGGCTGTTCATCGGCCCGCACCCGGATGCCGGGCCCTCGACTGTCGAGCTCGCCGACGATCACCGCGACGGTGTTGCGCGGGCTGCCGTGCGGCTCCTCCCGATACACCGAGACCGACGCGGGTGAGAACACCGCCACCACCGGCGCGCCGGGCAGGACCTCGGCCGCAGGCGTGCCGTGCCAGTGCGCGCCCCATGACGTGGTCAGGATGCCATCGGCGGCCAGCGTGCCGCCGATCAGGTTCACCCCGGCGAACCGGGCCCCGAAGTGACTCTTCGGCGTCGCCAATACCTCCGCGGCAGAACCACTTTCGACGATTCGCCCGTCGTCCACCACGATCACGCGATCGGCCAGCGTGAGCACGTCCAGCAGGTCATGGGTGATCAGCACCGCCGGCCTGCCACCGCTGCCCAGTACCCGCCGCAGCACCTTGCGCATCGACGCCGCCACGGCGACGTCCAAACCGGCCAGCGGCTCGTCGAGCAACAGCACCTCGGGGTCGGCGGCCAGCGCCCGCGCCAGCGCCACCCGCTGAGCCTGTCCGCCCGACAGCCGCCGGGGCCGCCGTTCGGCCAGATCGGTGGCGTCGACCTCGGCCAGCCACCGGTGAGCACTCTCGTCCGCGGCCCGGCCACCCAGCCGACGCCCACTGCGCACCCCGAACACGACGTTGGCCAGCACGCTCAGGTGCGGAAACAGCAGAGACTCCTGCAACAACAGGCCCACCCGGCGGGCATGGGTCGGCACCTGCACCCCGGCAGCCGCATCGGTCAGCACCCGATCCCCCACCCGGACGTGCCCGGCATCCAGTCCGACCAGCCCGGCGATCGAATGCAGCGTGGTCGATTTACCGGCGCCGTTGGGGCCCAGTATCGCCAGCACCTCCCCGGCCGGTACATCGAATTCCAGGTCCAGGCCGCGCTTCTCGACCACGGCACGCACTTGCAGGGTCATGTCCAACCACCCGCCCGCAACCGGCGGCTACCGAGCCCGACGACCACCACGGCAGCCACCACGACCAGCAGCACCGACAGCGCCACCGCGGCGTCGGCGTCGCTCTCACGCTGCAGGTAGATCTCCAGCGGAAGGGTGCGCGTGACGCCCTGGCGCGACCCCGCGAACGTCAGCGTGGCACCGAACTCGCCAAGGGAGCGCGCGAAGGCCAGCACCGCTCCGGACATCAGGCCTGGGCCCAACAACGGCAAGGTCACCCGCCACCACACGGTCGCCGGCGAGGCACCCAGCGTCGCCGCCACGATCTCGAAATCGGCGCCCGCGGTGCGGGCGGCCCCTTCCAGCGAGATGACCAGGAACGGCAATGACACGAAGGTCTGCGCCAGCACCACCGCCATCGTGGTGAAGGCGATCTGAATCCCGGCGCCCTCCAGATGACGGCCTACCAGGCCGAGCCGTCCGAAGGCATACAGCAGCGCGATGCCGCCGACCACCGGTGGAAGCACCAGCGGCAGCAGGATCAACGGCCGAACGGTCCTGGTGACGGGCCCGTCGGTGCGAGCCAGCACCAGCGCCAGCGGAACCCCGAACAGCACGCACAGCACCGTGCTGGCCAGCGAGGTTTCCAGGCTGAGCTTCAACGCCGCGGTCGACGACGGACTGGTGATCAGCGACCCGAACCGCGGCCAGTCCACCTTTGCCACCATCGCCACCAGGGGCAGTACGACGAATATGGCGCCCACTGCGGCGGGAAAAAATATCCACCGCGGAAGCCGTGGCGGATTCGTCACGATGCGGCCTCGCCGACCACGTCGACGCAGGTGAGAGCGCTGGGTCGGATCATCACCGCAACCATATGCGAGCCGACATTTGGCGCGCCGAGTTTCGTGTCCTAGCTACTGTCCAGTAACATTGGCCGTTGGTCGCCCCCGTCCGGCGCGGCGATCCCCGGGTACATGGAGGTACATCATGGCGGAGGTGCTGGTCACCGGCGGCGACACCGAACTGGGCCGCACGATCGCGGCAGGTTTCCTCGACGCGGGCCACAACGTGGTCATCGCCGGCGCCCGTCGCGAAGACCTGGAGCTGACCGCCAAGCAGCTCGACGTCGCGTCGATCGTGTTCGACAACACCGATCCCGCCAGCCTCGAAAGCGCCCGCTCGCTGTTCCCCCACCACCTCGACACGCTGGTCAACGTCCCGGCGCCGCTGTTCGAGTCCAAGGACCCCCGCACCTTCACGCTGAACGACCTGGCCACCGCGTGGCGCAACGCGCTCGACGCCACCGTGATCTCCGCGGTGCTGACCGTGCAGATCGTCGGGGACCACCTGCGCTCGGGCGGTTCCATCGTCAACGTCGTGCCCGCGAGCCCGCGTGAGGGCAGTGCCGAGGCCGCCGTCAAGGCCGCCCTGGCCGATTGGACCGCCGGCCAGGCCGCGTACTTCGGTACCCGCGGAATCACCGTCAACGCCATCGCCCCCGGCCTGTCGGCCGAGCCCGGCTACGACGGGCTGGGCAGCACGCCGCCGTCGGTTGCCGACGAATTTGCCCGTCTCGCACTGTTTTTGAGTACGCCGGCGGCTCGCCACATCACCGGGCAGACGATGCACGTCAGCCGCGGTACGCTCGCCACCCTGGGATAGCGCGCTAAGGTCGGAGAAGTGACAATCCGACTCGGACTCCAGATCCCCAACTTCTCCTACGGCACCGGCGTTTCCGAACTCTTCCCGACCGTCATCGCCCAAGCTCAGGAAGCCGAGACCGCCGGTTTCGACTCCGTCTTCGTGATGGACCACTTCTATCAGCTGCCTGGTCTCGGCACTCCCGACCAGCCGATGCTGGAGGCCTACACCGCGCTGGGCGCGTTGGCGACCGCGACCGAACGGGTACAGCTGGGCACCCTGGTCACCGGCAACACCTACCGGAACCCGACGCTGCTGGCCAAGGCCATCACCACGCTCGACGTGATCAGTCAGGGCCGCGCCATCCTGGGCATCGGCACCGGCTGGTTCGAGCTCGAACACGACCAGCTCGGCTACGAGTTCGGCACCTTCACCGACCGCTTCAACAAGCTCGGCGAGGCGCTGCAGATCATCCTGCCGATGCTCGCCGGCGAGCGGCCGACGTTCAGCGGCAAGTACTACCGCACGGTCGAAGCAATGGCCAATCCCCGCTTCCGGGACCACATTCCGCTGATGATCGGCGGCAGCGGCGAGAAGAAGACCATCCCGCTGGCGGCCCGGTACTTCGACCACCTCAACATCATCGCGAACTTCGACGAACTGCCCCGCAAGCTCGACGTGATCCGGCAGGAGTGCGAGCGGATCGACCGGGATCCGGCCACTCTGGAGACCAGCATGCTGGTGATCGCTCTGATCGGCGAGCAGTTCACCGCTGACGCGATCCCGCCCGACTTCCAGAACCGTGCCGTGTTCGGCAGTGCAGAGCAGATCGCCGAACAGCTCAAGACCAAGCTCTTCGATGCCGGGGTGAACGGGGTGATCCTCAGCCCGGTGACCCTCGGCGGCTACGTGCCCGGCGGCATCACGGCCGCTGCCGAGGCATTGAAACCACTGATATCCGGGTAAACATTCGGTTCGGTTGGCCATCTCACCGCACAGGCTGGAATGGCGCCGACTAACCTAACGGTTATTACGAGTGGCAAACACGTTCGCGAGGAGCAGCAATGAGCCATCCCGGAGCTACGGCATCGGATCGGCATAAGGTAGTCATCATCGGATCGGGTTTCGGCGGCCTGACCGCCGCCAAGACCCTCAAACGTGCCGACGTCGACGTCAAGCTGATCGCCCGCACCACGCACCACCTGTTCCAGCCGCTGCTGTACCAGGTGGCCACCGGCATCATCTCCGAGGGCGAGATCGCCCCGGCCACCCGAGTGATCCTGCGCAAGCAGAAGAACGCCCAGGTGCTGTTGGGTGATGTCACCCACATCGATCTGGAGAAGCAGACGGTGGATTCGGTGCTGCTCGGGCACACCTACTCCACTCCGTACGACAGCCTCATCATCGCCGCCGGCGCCGGGCAGTCCTACTTCGGCAACGACCATTTCGCCGAGTTCGCACCCGGTATGAAGTCGATCGACGATGCACTCGAGCTCCGAGGCCGCATCCTCGGTGCGTTCGAACAGGCCGAGCGTTCCAGCGATCCGGTGCGCCGCGCCAAGCTGCTGACCTTCACCGTGGTGGGCGCCGGCCCGACCGGTGTCGAAATGGCCGGGCAGATCGCCGAATTGGCCGATCAGACCCTGCGCGGCAGCTTCCGCCACATCGATCCCACCGAGGCTCGGGTGATCCTGCTCGACGCCGCACCGGCCGTGTTGCCGCCGATGGGCGAAAAGCTGGGCAAACGGGCCCAGGCGCGGCTGGAGAAGATGGGGGTCGAGGTTCAGCTCGGCGCCATGGTGACCGACGTCGACCGCAACGGCCTGACCGTCAAGGATTCCGACGGCACGCTGCGGCGCATCGAATCGGCGTGCAAGGTGTGGTCGGCCGGCGTCTCCGCCAGCCCGCTGGGCAAAGATCTCGCCGAGCAGTCCGGGGTCGAACTGGACCGCGCCGGCCGGGTCAAGGTGGATCCCGACCTGACGATCCCCGGTCATCCCAACGTCTTCGTGGTCGGCGACATGGCCGCCGTCGACGGGGTGCCCGGCGTCGCCCAGGGCGCGATCCAGGGCGGCCGCTACGCGGCCAAGCTGATCAAGCGTGAGGTCGCCGGCACCAGCCCGAAGATCCGGGCCCCGTTCGAGTATTTCGACAAGGGCTCGATGGCGACGGTGTCGCGGTTCTCCGCGGTCGCCAAGGTCGGTCCGGTCGAGTTCTCCGGGTTCTTCGCCTGGGTGTGCTGGCTGGTACTGCACCTGGTGTACATCGTCGGGTTCAAGAGCCGGCTGGTGACGGTGCTGTCGTGGGGCGTGACGTTCCTGAGCACCAAGCGCGGGCAGCTCACCATCACCGAGCAGCAGGCCTACGCCCGCACCAGGATCGAAGAACTCGAAGAGATCGCGGCATCGGTGCAGGAAACCGAGAAAGCGGCGTCCTAGCCTTCTGCGGCCTCGGGTGGCAGCCGGTCCCCTTGCCAGGTGGCCAGGCTGCCACCTCGAGCCAGTTCCAGGACAGTTCCGGGCGCATCGAACGAAGTTGCGGGATAACGTAGTTCACTGATGCACGCTCGCGGGGTGGCCAGCACGTCGTCGCCCACGGCCCCGCAGCCGAGTTCGATGCGATGACGCAACAGTGGCGTCGAACCGACGTCGGCGCGCAGCGCCGAGGACCAGAAACCCTCCCGCTCACCGGATCTGCCGATCTGTACCCGTTCCCGGATGCGCACCTGTGCGGTGTCGGCGATTCCCAGGCAAGTCACGGCATGATGCACCGAACCGCCGGCGACCACGGTCGGCTGCGGGTCGAGATCTACCTGGCCGGCCACCTCGAGCTCCCATCGCGCCGACGACTGCGGTGTCCGGGCCCCGGGGAGCACCATCGTCGCCGCCGCAGTCCGAATCCGCAGCCGTGCACCGGCTTCCACCACCAGTCGCACCGTCAGGGTGTCGCCACCGAGCGGGGTGGCGGCCGTCGAGATGAGATGCACTGTATCGGGTTCGGTGCAGCGCCCGGCCAGCCCGCCACGCGCCTCGATCCGCGGCAACCGCCCCGGCGAGGCCACGATGACGACTTCGGAATGCATCACGCCGACGGGGCCTGCGCGACCTTCAACTGCTCACGCACCCAGGCCAGCACCGGACCGGCCGCCGGATCCTCGGTCAGAGAGATCAGCGCCGTCGGGCGATCCGCGCGCACCTTGGCCGCGTCGCGGCGCATCACCTCCAGATCGGCTCCCACCAACGGAGCCAGATCGGTCTTGTTGACCACCAACAGATCCGAGTACGTCACGCCCGGCCCGCCCTTGCGGGGCACCTTGTCTCCCCCGGCCACGTCCACGACGAAGATCTGCACATCCACCAGGCCCGACGAGAACGTCGCGGTGAGGTTGTCGCCACCGGATTCCACGAGGATCAGGTCGAGTCCCGGATTGGCCTCGATCAGATCGTCGATCGCATCGAGGTTGGCGGTGATGTCGTCACGGATCGCGGTGTGCGGGCATCCCCCGGTCTGCACCGCCGCGATCCGCTCGTCCGGAAGCACCGCGTGCCGGCGCAGGAAGTCGGCGTCCTCGGTGGTGTAGATGTCGTTGGTCAGCACCGCCAGTGACAGGTCGTCGCGCAGCTGCCGGCACAACGCGGCCACCAGTGCGGTCTTTCCGGATCCGACGGGGCCGCCGACGCCGATGCGCAGCGGCTCGTCCGGCCGGCGTACCCGCTTGGGCCGGTCGATGTGGGTGTGGGGCTCGCCGTCGAGCAAATGCGGTGGCATGGTGGGCCTTTCGAGAGCTGTACAGAGATTTACGATACGAACAACGGCCGGTCGCGCTGGGTATGCCGCTGTGCCAGCACGTCGAGCAAGGGGTCGGACAGATCGGCCAGCCCGGTAACCGCCTCGGCCGCCACCGCATCGCACAAATCCGACAGCTCGAAAGTCAGCGCCGCGACATCGGCCGGGTCCAGTGCGAGCAACCGCTGCGCGGCCGTGGCCGAACCCGTCATGGTGGTGTACACCACCGACAACGCGGTCTGGCCGGGATCCAGCGCGGCGGCCGCGCCGGAGCCGGTGTGCGGGCGTCGGTTTCGGCGTCGGCAGCCCCGGGCCCCAGGGCCCCGGTGTGTACCGCCACCGCTAGCGAGGCCGCCACCACTGCGCTGGTCCGGACCCGGCGGACCAGATACGCGCGCAATGTGGCGACGTCGGTGAGCAGGCCGCTGGTGACCGCCTCCTCGACGCCGCCGGAGTGCACGTGACCGCCGGTCGGCAACCGCGAGTCGGCCAGGATCAGCAGTGTTGCCAGGCTGCTCATCTAGAACAGGAAATATCGCTGGGCCATGGGCAGTTCGACCGCGGGCTGTTCCTGCCACACCTGCCCGTCGATCCGCACGGTGAAGGTGTCCGGCTCGACCTCGATGCGGGGCAGTGCATCGTTGAGCGGCATCTGCGCCTTGCCGACCTGGCGAACGTTCTTGACCGCGGTCAACTTTCGGCGAACGTCGAGGCGATCGGCAAGGCCGTCCTCGATCGCCTGCGGCGCGACGAAATGCACCGACGTGGCGGCTGCGGCAGCCGGGGCCGCGCCGAACATCGGCCGTGGCAGTACCGGCTGCGGGGTGGGAATGGAGGCGTTGGCATCGCCCATCGCGGCCCAGGTGATCATGCCGCCCTTGAGCACCGCGTGGGGCCGCACTCCGAAGAACGCGGGTTCCCACAGCACGAGGTCCGCGAGCTTGCCGACCTCGACCGAACCGACCTCGTCGTCGAGGCCGTGCGCGATGGCCGGGCAGATGGTGTATTTCGCGACATACCTTCGGACGCGGTGGTTGTCGGCCGCGCCGTCGCCGTCCAGGGCGCCGCGCCTGCGCTTCATCACGTGCGCCGTCTGCCAGGTCCGCAGCACCACCTCACCGACCCGGCCCATGGCCTGCGAGTCGCTGCCGATCATCGAGATGGCGCCGATGTCGTGCAGCAAGTCCTCGGCCGCGATCGTCGACGGGCGGATCCGGCTCTCGGCGAACGCCAGATCCTCGGGCACGCTCGGATTCAGGTGATGGCACACCATGAGCATGTCGAGATGCTCGTCGAGGGTGTTCACCGTGTGGGGACGGGTCGGATTGGTCGAGCTGGGAAGCACATTCGGATGCGAGGCGACGGTGATGATGTCGGGTGCGTGCCCGCCGCCGGCCCCTTCGGTGTGATAGGCGTGGATACCGCGGCCCTTGATGGCGGCCAGGGTGTCCTCGACGAAACCGGCCTCATTGAGCGTGTCGGTGTGGATGTTGACCTGCACGCCGGCGGCTTCGGCGACCGTGAGACAGGCATCGATCGCCGCGGGCGTGGTGCCCCAGTCCTCGTGCAGTTTGAATCCCGCTGCGCCGCCGCGCAACTGCTCCCACATCGCCTCGGAACTGACGGTGTTTCCCTTGCCGAGCAGCGCGATGTTGAGTGGCCAGGAATCCAGCGATTCCAGCATCCTGGCCAGATGCCAGGCACCGGGCGTGACCGTGGTGGCCTTGCTTCCCTCTGCCGGGCCGGTGCCCCCGGCCACGATCGTGGTGATGCCGCCGCCGAGCGCCTCCTCCATGATCTGCGGACAGATCAGGTGCACGTGGCAGTCGATCGCACCGGCGGTCAGGATCCGACCGTTGCCGGCGATGATCTCGGTCGACGGACCGACCACCAGGTCCGGGTGCACGCCGGTCATGATGTCGGGATTACCCGCCTTGCCGATGGCCACGATGCGGCCGTCGCGGATCCCGATGTCGGCCTTGATGATTCCCCAGTGATCGATGATCACCGCGCCGGTGATGACGGTGTCAGGGGCGCCCTCGGCGCGGGTGGCCCTGGACTGCCCCATCGACTCGCGCAACACCTTGCCGCCGCCGAACACCGCCTCGTCACCGGCCAGCCCCGGGCCGCCGCTGCGGTCCTCGGTGATCTCGATGAACAGGTCGGTGTCGGCCAATCGGATCCGGTCACCGGTGGTGGGGCCGAACAGCGCCGCGTAGCGGGCCCTGGTCAATTCGGTCATGCGGTTCCCAATCGGCCGGGCGGGTCGAGACTGATGCCGTGAACTTCCCGGGTGCCGCCGAGAGGTACCAGTGAGACACGCTGGGCCACACCGGGTTCGAAGCGAACGGCGGTCCCGGCCGGGATGTCGAGGCGGTGCCCGCGGGCGGCGGCCCGGTCGAAGTCCAACGCGGAGTTGGCCTGCGGCAGGTGGACGTGACTGCCGACCTGCACCGGCCGGTCACCGGTGTTGACGACATCGAGGATCAGGCGTGGCGCACCGGCATTGAGCGCGACGTCGCCCTCACCGAAGACGATCTCCCCGGGGATCATGCCGACCTCACGAGATCGGGTTGTGGACGGTCACCAGCTTGGTGCCGTCGGGAAAAGTGGCCTCCACCTGCACGTCGTGCAGCATCTCGGGCACTCCCTCCATGACCTGCTCGCGGGTCAGCACGTCGCGTCCGCTCACCATCAACTCGGCGACGGTCCGGCCGTCACGAGCGCCTTCCAACAGATGATCGGTGATCACCGCGACGGCCTCGGGATGGTTGAGCAGCAGACCGCGGGCCTGCCTGCGCCGCGCCAGCTCTGCGGCATACGAGATGAGCAGTCGATCCTGCTCATGCGGGGTCAAACGCATAGTGCGCGATCCTGCCACGGCGAGCGGGGTTCGGCAGCGCTCGCTTCGCCGGGGCGCTATTCGGGGATGTTCTGCAGCCGCACCTGACCGCGCGCGACGAGCTTGTCGTTCTCGTCGGTGATGGTGATCAGCCACAGCTGCTGGCGGCGGCCCCGGTGAATCGGCTGAGAGATCGCAGTAACCGTCCCTTTCCCGATAGCGCGCAGGAAGTCTGTGTTGTTGTTGACCCCGACCACGGTGCCGCCGCCGTTCTCCGACAGCCAGATGTGGCCGGACACGCTGGCCAGGCTTTCCACGATCGAGCAGTACACGCCGCCGTGCACGATGCCCCACGGCTGCAGGAGCTTGTCGTGGATCGTCAGCTGCGCGCGGCCGCCGTCGGGGGTGAGCTCGAGGTAGGTCAGGCCCAGTTCGGAGTCGAATCCCTGGCCCAGACGTTCGGTGGAATCAGTGGTCACAGTCCTCGTGTCTACACGCCGTCTCGCCATAAAGATGCGGGCGGGTCCCGCGTGTAATACGCGGGACCCGCCCTCGAGTGGACCGGGGGTCTCTGCAGCCCTCAGGACTCCGGCTCGGTCCGTTAGCCTCGTATCTACATAGTAGGCAAGGCTGCCCTAATTTAACAAGACCTTCCCCGCGCGTCCGCAGCCGCGGACCGGCAGACCGAACCCGACCAGGGCATCGAGCACCGCCTGGCCGCGCCGCATGCTCACCACTTCACTGGAACCGGCGAGCAGCGGGACCTGGGTGGCCGCGCCGACCACCGCCGCGCCCACCATGTGCCACATGGCGGCCAGCGACATGGCGCCGTCACTGACCTCCACCAACCGGGCGAAGAGCGGCTCCAACGCGCGGTGACTGCGATGCGCCACCCACGTGGTCAATGCCGCCTCGCTGGGCAGCGCGACGATTCCGTCATGGGAGGCATTGGCAACGCAGGCGCCGCGGTCCGAGTAATAGGGATCCTCGGGCAGACCGCGCAGGGTGGGATCGACGACGCCGACCCAGTCGATCGCGCCCTCGGAATCGACGTGGACCCACAGGTTCTCCAGGCCGGTATCCCAGGCACGCCCTTCCAGCGCCAGCAGCGGCACGACGCGGCCGATCACCACGTGGATGAACGTCGCGGCCAACTGCTGGGCGACCGCGGCCCGGTTGCCGGTCTCGGCCATCGCGGCGTCGAACATGCCCTGCAGCCGATCGGCGGACAGCGCCTCGGCCAGCGGCCACCACCGGCGGCGCGACAGATCTCCCACGACGGCCACGCCGTAGACCCGCGGACACTCCGGATACAGCTCACGTAAACGCCGGCTCGACTCGTGCAAGGGCAGCGTCCGCTCGATGGCCATACCCGCGATCAGCGGATCTTCGATCAAGACCGTCATGTCACCTCCGAAGGCTCCAGTTTGACTTAGGTTAGCCTTACTATAGTCACGTGAAGGATGAGAGCTACCCCCTGTGACTCGATTCACAACGGACCCCATATATGGCGCTGACCTTGACCTAAACCGCTACGGAAGGCAGTCGGAGCGCCGTCGCCAAACGCATACGACGCGCGGTAGTAAACCCGTAGTACGCTGGCTTTACTGCTCAGGAGAGTGAACGGAACATGGCCAAAATGACGCGTCTCGGGGAGCTTGAGCGCGAGGTGATGGACCACTTGTGGTCGGCACCCGAACCCCAAACAGTGCGCCAAGTCCATGAGGCGCTGGCCGCCCGCCGCGACTTGGCCTACACCACGATCATGACCGTGCTGCAACGACTGGCGAAGAAGAACCTGGTCGTACAGCACCGCGATGACCGCGCGCACCGCTATGCGCCCACGAACGGCCGCGACGAGCTGGTCGCCGGCCTGATGGTCGACGCCCTCGACCAGGCCGCGGACTCGGGTAGCCGCCAGGCCGCGCTCGTCCATTTCGTCGAGCGAGTCGGCGTCGACGAAGCCCGGGCACTGCGCCGGGCGCTCGCCGAACTGGAGAGCAAGCACCAGCTGGGCCCACCGGCTGGCAATTCGGGCACCGCCTGAGAGAGACTTACGGCGTGTCCGCGCTGGCCTTCACTCTCGTCGCGCTGGCCCTGGTAGGACCAGTGCCGGCGGTGTTGGCCCGTGCGGCGTGGCCGTTACGCGCACCTCGCGCGGCGATCGTGCTCTGGCAGTCGGTGGCGCTGGCCGCCGTGCTCTCAGCCTTCTCCGCCGGTATCGCAATCGCCAGCCGGCTGTTCGTCCCCGGACCCGATGGCCGGCCCACGGCCACCATCACGAGCGAGATCAACGCCCTCGGTTGGCCGTTGTGGCTGCTGTACGTGGTGGTGTTCAGCCTGACCCTGTTCATCGGCGGCCGGCTCTGCGTGGCCGTGATCCAGGTGGCGGTGGCCACCCGGCGTCGCCGCGCACATCACCGCATGATGGTGGATCTGCTCAGCAAGTCGCGCGACGCCGTGCCGGCCCACCTCTGTACGGCGCACCGGCCGCTCGCCGGCGACGGCCTGCGCATCCTCGACGTCGAACAGCCGCTCGCCTACTGCCTACCCGGCGTCCGCAGTCGCGTCGTGGTCAGCGAGGGAACGCTGACCACGTTGTCCGACGACGAGGTCGCCGCGATCCTCACCCATGAACGGGCCCATCTTCGCGCCCGCCACGATCTGGTGCTGGAGATGTTCACCGCCGTCCATGCGGCCTTCCCGCGGTTCGTCCGCAGCGCCAACGCCCTGGACGCGGTCCGGTTGTTGATCGAGCTGCTGGCCGACGACGCCGCGGTACGGACCGCCGGTCCCACTCCCCTGGCCCGGGCACTGGTGGCCTGCGCCAGCGGCCGCACCCCGTCGGGTGCGCTGGCCGCCGGCGGACCGACCACCGTGATCCGGGTACGGCGCCTCGGCGGCAAACCCAACAGCGTGGCCATGGCGGTCACCGCCTACCTGGCCGCGGCCGCTGTTCTGGTGGTACCCACCGTCGCCGTGGCCGTCCCCTGGCTCACCGAGCTTCACCGCCTGTTCTCCGGACTCGGATAAAGCTCTGCACGACAGGCGTTCTGCTACAACAAAACAACGAAAGGCTGCTGCATGAGCAAGACGAGCACTACCGGCACGGCACAGATCGGAGTCACCGGCCTGGCGGTGATGGGTTCCAACCTCGCTCGTAACTTCGCCCACCACGGCTACACCGTCGCGCTGCACAACCGGTCGATCGCCAAAACCGATGCGCTGCTGGCCGAGCACGGCTCCGAGGGCAAGTTCGTGCGCAGCGAGACGATCGCGGAATTCCTTGACGCCCTGGAGAAACCACGCCGGGTGATCATCATGGTCAAGGCCGGCGACCCGACCGATGCGGTGATCAACGAGCTGGCCGACGCCATGGAACCCGGCGACATCATCATCGACGGCGGCAACGCTCTCTACACCGACACCATCCGCCGCGAGAAGGCGATCCGCGAGCGCGGCCTGCACTTCGTCGGCGCGGGCATCTCCGGCGGCGAGGAAGGGGCGCTCAACGGCCCGTCGATCATGCCCGGTGGCCCCGCCGAGTCCTACAAGTCCCTGGGTCCGCTGCTGGAAGAGATCTCCGCCCACGTTGACGGGGTACCGTGCTGCACCCACATCGGCCCCGACGGCGCCGGACACTTCGTCAAGATGGTGCACAACGGCATCGAGTACTCCGACATGCAGCTGATCGGCGAGGCCTACCAGTTGCTACGCGACGGGCTGGGCAAGTCCGCACCCGAGATCGCCGACGTGTTCGCCGAGTGGAACAAGGGCGACCTGGACAGCTACCTGGTCGAGATCACCGCCGAGGTGCTGCGCCAGGTCGACGCCAAGACCGGCAAGCCGCTGGTCGACGTGATCGTGGACGAGGCCGAGCAGAAAGGCACCGGGCGCTGGACCGTGAAGTCCGCTCTGGATCTCGGGGTTCCGGTCACCGGCATCGCCGAAGCCGTGTTCGCGCGCGCACTGTCGGGTTCGGTCGCCCAGCGCCGGGCCACCACCGGCCTGACCTCCGGTCACCTCGGCGAAACTCCTTCCGACGCAGCGCAATTCATCGAGGACGTGCGCCAGGCGCTGTACGCCTCCAAGATCGTCGCCTACGCGCAGGGGTTCAACCAGATCCAGGCAGGCAGCATCGAGTACGACTGGAACATCACCCCCGGCGACATGGCCACCATCTGGCGCGGCGGCTGCATCATCCGGGCCAAGTTCCTCAACCGGATCAAGGAGGCCTTCGACGCGGAACCGGAGCTGGCCACACTGCTCGCCGCCCCGTACTTCCGCAGCGCGGTGGAATCGGCGATCGACAGCTGGCGCCGCGTGGTGGTCACCGCCACCGAGTTGGGCATCCCGATCCCCGGTTTCTCGTCGTCGCTGTCCTACTACGACGCGCTGCGCACCGACCGGCTGCCCGCGGCACTGACCCAGGGGTTGCGTGACTTCTTCGGTGCCCACACCTACGGCCGCACCGACGCCGAGCCCGGCCAGAAATTCCACACGCTCTGGAGCGGCGACCGCAGCGAGGTGCCTGCCTGAGTAGGCTCGGTTGGGTGAGGTTGCAGTGAAATTCCTGAACGGACACATCCCGCCGTACGACCTGACCTACAACGACGTCTTCATCATCCCGGGCCGGTCCGATGTGGCGTCGCGGTTCGACGTCGACCTGTCCACCGCCGATGGATCCGGCACCACAATCCCCGTGGTGGTGGCGAACATGACCGCGGTGGCGGGACGGCGTATGGCCGAGACCATCGCCCGGCGCGGCGGCATCGTGGTGCTGCCGCAGGATCTCCCGAGCACCGTGGTCGCCGACACCGTGCAGTTCGTCAAGAGCCGCGACCTGGTCGTGGACACGCCGGTGACACTGAGCCCCGACGACTCGGTGTCCGACGCCGCAGCGCTGCTGCACAAGCGTGCGCACGGCGCCGCGGTGGTGGTGTTCGAGGGACGCCCCATCGGGCTGGTCACCGAGTCCAATTGCGTCGGCGTGGACCGGTTCGCCCGGATCCGTGACGTCGCGATGACGGATTTCGTCACCGCGCCGGTGGGCACCGACCCGCGAAAGGTCTTCGACCTCCTCGAACATGCGCCGATCGATATCGCGGTGCTGACCGAGGCGGACGGCTCGCTGGCCGGTGTGCTGACCCGCACCGCCACGGTGCGGGCCGGCATCTACACCCCGGCCGTCGACGCGGCCGGACGCCTGCGCATCGCCGCCGCCGTCGGCATCAACGGCGATGTCGGAGCGAAGGCGCGCGCGCTGGCCGAGGCCGGAGTCGACCTGCTGGTGATCGACACCGCCCACGGTCATCAGGTCAAGATGCTCGACGCCATCAAGTCGGTGGCATCCCTGAATCTCGGTCTGCCGCTTGCGGCGGGCAACGTCGTCTCGGCCGAGGGCACCCGCGACCTCATCGAGGCCGGCGCCTCGATCGTCAAGGTCGGCGTGGGCCCCGGCGCGATGTGCACCACCCGGATGATGACCGGCGTGGGCCGGCCGCAGTTCTCCGCGGTCGTCGAATGTGCCGCGGCCGCAAAGGAACTCGGTGGCCACGTGTGGGCCGACGGCGGCGTGCGGCACCCGCGCGACGTGGCGCTGGCGCTGGCCGCAGGGGCGTCCAACGTGATGATCGGCTCCTGGTTCGCCGGAACCTACGAGTCTCCGGGCGACCTCATGCATGACCGCGAGGAACGGCCGTACAAGGAGAGCTACGGCATGGCCTCCAAGCGTGCGGTGGCGGCCCGTACCGCCGGGGACAGCCAGTTCGACCGGGCCCGCAAGGCCCTGTTCGAGGAGGGCATCTCGTCTTCGCGGATGAACCTGGACCCGGGCCGCGGCGGGGTCGAGGACCTGCTCGACCACATCACCTCTGGCGTGCGCAGCACCTGCACGTACGTGGGCGCCACCAACCTCGCCGAGCTGCACGACAACGTGGTGCTCGGTGTTCAGTCGGCAGCCGGGTTCGCCGAAGGTCACCCGCTGCCGACGGGCTGGTAATTCGCCGAGTCGCGATACTATTGGGGTTCCTGTATACCGAGCGGGCGGTGGGACACCGCCCTTTCGTCCACTCGGTCAGTTCGAACGAAAGGGTTCACGTGCCGCAGGCACCCACCGAGGCCTCCGGTTCTGAACCGGCCTTCCGGGTGGAACACCAGTCACTTCTGAGCGCCGAAGCTGACGACCCCTCTCCTAGTCGGCCGGGCCCCGGGCCCGGCGTACCCCTGGTGAGGATCTGATGGGCGGCTCGACGGACGTGGTCTTCTCATTGCTGTCGATCCTGGCGATCGTCCTGCTCACCCTCGGCACCGCGGTGTTCGTGGCCGCCGAGTTCTCGCTGACCGCGCTGGAACGCAGCACCGTCGAGGCCAACGCCCGCACCGGCGACCGGCGCGACCACATGGTCCGCCGGGCGCACCGCACACTGTCCTTTCAGCTCTCCGGGGCCCAGGTAGGTATCTCGATCACCACCCTGGCCACCGGTTACCTGGCCGAACCCGTCGTCGGGGAACTGATCCGCCCGGGATTGGACGCCCTCGGCATCCCGGCCAGGTTCGCCGGGGGCCTGTCGTTGTTCCTGGCGGTGCTCATCGCCACATCACTGTCGATGGTGTTCGGTGAGCTGGTCCCCAAGAACCTGGCGGTGGCCCGCCCGGTCCCGACCGCGCGCGCGGCCGCACCGCTCCAATTGCTGTTCTCGATGCTGTTCACCCCGGTGATCCGGCTGACCAACGGCACCGCCAACTGGATCCTGCGCCGGCTGGGCATCGAGCCGGCCGAGGAGCTGCGGTCGGCACGCTCGGCCCAGGAACTGGCGTCGCTGGTGCGCAACTCCGCCCGCAGCGGGTCACTCGACCCGTCGACCGCGTTGTTGGTGCACCGCTCGCTGCAGTTCGGTGAGCGCTCCGCCGAGGAGCTGATGACCCCGCGGTCGAAGATCGAGGTCCTCGACGCCGGAGATTCGGTCGCCGACCTGATGGCCGCGGCGATCCGCACCGGCTACTCCCGATTCCCCATCGTCGAGGGCGACCTCGACGAGACCATCGGCGTCGTCCACATCAAGCAGGTGTTCACGATCCCCCGCGAGGACCGAGACCGGACCCGGCTGGCGGCGTTGGCGCTGCCGGTGGCGACCGTGCCCTCGACCCTCGACGGCGACGCCGTGATGACCCAGATCCGGGCCAATGGATTGCAGACCGCGCTCGTGGTGGACGAGTACGGCGGCACCGCGGGCATGGTGACGGTCGAGGACCTGATCGAGGAGATCGTCGGCGACGTGCGCGACGAGCACGACGACGCCACCCCTGATGTCGTGCCCGCCGGCGAGGGCTGGCAGGTGTCGGGGCTGCTGCGCATCGACGAAGTGGCGGCCGGCACCGGATTCCGGGCATCCGAGGGCGAATACGAAACCATCGGCGGGCTGGTGCTACAGGAGCTCGGGCACATACCGGAGAACGGCGAGTCCGTGGAACTGACCGCTTTCGATCCCGACGGGGATCCGGACAAACCCACGCGATGGCTGGCCACCGTGGTGAGGATGGACGGCCGCCGGATCGACCTGCTCGAGCTGACCAGCCTCGGACACCGGGAGAACAGCCATGGGTGACATTCTCGGTGTGCTGTTGACCGTGTTGCTGCTGGCAGCGAACGCGTTCTTCGTGGCCGCGGAATTCGCGTTGATCTCGGCCCGCCGGGACCGGCTGCAGGCGCTGGCCGAACAGGGTAAGCGCAGCGCCGTCACGGTCATCCGGGCCGGCGAGCACCTGTCGTTGATGCTGGCCGGCTCTCAGCTGGGCATCACGATCTGTTCGATCCTGCTGGGCCGGGTCGGCGAGCCCGCCGTGGCGCACCTGCTGGAGAAGCCGTTCGCGTTGATCGGGGTGTCCGACACCGTGCTGCACACGGTCTCGTTCTTCGTCGCGCTGGCCATCGTGGTGATCCTGCACGTCCTGCTCGGCGAAATGGTGCCGAAGAACATCGCCATCGCGGGCCCCGAGACCGCCGCGATGCTGCTGGTCCCGCCGTACCTGGTCTACATCCGGGCGGCGCGCCCGTTCATCGCGTTCTACAACTGGTGCGCCAACGCGACCCTGCGGGCGTTCCGGGTCGAGCCCAAGGACGAGCTGGAATCGGCCGTGTCGACCGTCGAGTTGTCGGAGATGATCGCCGAATCGGTCTCGGAGGGTCTGCTCGACACCGAGGAGCACGGCCGGTTGACCCGGGCCCTTCAGACCCGCAGCCGCACGGTCAGCGATGTGGCGATGCCGTTGGACGAGATTCACGCCATCCGGGTCGCCGCACCGGGTTCCGGGCCGACCGTGGGCGACGTGGAGCGCGCCCTCACCGACACCGGCTACTCGCGCTTTCCGGTGGCGGACCTGTTCGGAGAGTTCATCGGGTATCTGCACATCAAAGATGTGCTGCCGCACATCAACGATCCCGATGCGGTGCTGGACGTGACGATGGTGCGCCCGCTGCCGCGGATCCCGGCGTCGACGCCGCTGCCCGATGCGTTGTCGAGGATGCGGCGCAGCAACAGTCACCTCGCCCTGGTGACCGGGGCCGACGACGTCGTGATCGCGATGGTCGCGCTGGAGGATCTGGTCGAAGACCTCGTCGGAACGGTGCGCGACGGCACGCACCGCATCTGAGCCGCAAGGCTATTGATCGAGCAGTCCGCGCAGGATCAGCTCGGCCAGGTCGGCGGCGGCGCGTTCGATGTCCTGCTCGGTATCGCCGATCCCGCGCACGCACACCGCGTACAGGGCCGCGCCGCCGATCGCATCCATGATGGTGTCGACGTTGACCTGCCGGCGGGCCCGTCCATGTGTGGCGGCGTCTGCCACGAGTGACGCGAGCTGGGTGCGGGCGGCGGCGTCGAGCCGCTCGGTCATGAGCCTGCGGATGTCGGAGTCTGCCCGCAGGTCGGTCAGCAGGCCCGGAATCGATTCCCGCACAGCGGGATCGCAGAACATCAAAAACGCCCCGCGGCACAGCCGGGTGATCTCGGTGGCGATGTCGTCGCTCGGCGCGGCCGGGTCCAGATCCGGGAACACCGCCTCGTGCACGAGGAGCGCCTTGGACTTCCACCTGCGGTAGATGGTCGGCCGACTGACCCCTGCGGTGCTGGCGATCAGATCGATGGACGTCGCCGCATACCCGCGCTCGACCAGCAGCCGTCGGGTCGTGCTCAGCACGGCCTGGTCGATGGACGGGTCGGGACGTGAGCCCTGCCGTCGGTGGCGGGTGCCCGCCGAACGCGTCGCCACGTTGTCTCCTCACGTCGCCGGGCGGGTCAGCCGAGTCTGGCACACGGGCGCCGCCCGGGGCGGAACTCACTGTTGCCATGATGCCGCATTTGTTGTTACATCGTGTAACAACAAATCTCTCGGGGAGGTGCGAAGGCATTGGGATCACAGCTGCCGCTGGCGGCGCGGGGCCGAGACGGCCGCCATCTGCACGGCTGTCCGCTGTGTGAAGCCATGTGCGGCTTGGAAGTTCACGTCGAGAACGGCCGGGTCACCCGCATCAAGGGCAATCCCGACGATGCGTGGAGCCGCGGTCACATCTGCCCGAAGGGCGCCTCGCTGGCAGCGCTCCACGACGACCCCGACCGGATCCGGCGCCCGATGATCAAGACCGGCGGAACCTGGCGCGAGGTGAGCTGGGACGAGGCGTTCCGCCGCTGCACCGAACTGCTCGCCCCCGTCATCGAGAAGTACGGCATCGGCGCGGTGTCGGCCTACACGGGCAACCCGCTGGGACACACATTTTCCCTGAGCCGCTATGCCGGGGTGCTGATGGGCATGTCCGGCATCCCGTCCACCTATTCGCCCGGGACCATCGACCAGTGGCCGAAAAACCTGTCGTCACACCTGATGTACGGCAGCTGGTGGAGCTTCCCCATCCCCGATCTCGAGCGCACCGACATGTTCGTCATCATGGGCGCCAACCCCGCCGCCTCGCAGGGGTCCATGATGTCGGCACCCAACGTCGTCGGACTGATCGACGACATCCGCAAGCGGGGCAAGGTCATCGTGATCGATCCGGTCCGCACCGCGACCGCAGCCCGGGCCGACGAATGGCTGCCGATCACCCCGGGCACCGACGCGGCGCTGCTGCTGGCGGTGACGCATGTCCTGTTCGACGAGGATCTGGTCCGTACCGGCCACCTCGCACCCCACCTCGACGGCCTGGACCGGCTCCGTGCGCTCGCCGGCGACTGGTCCCCCGAACGCGTCGCGGACACGTGCGGTATCGACGCGAGCCGCATCCGGGAACTGGCCCGCGAGCTCGCGGCGGCGCCCCGCGCCGTCGTCTACGGCCGAATCGGGTTGTGCAATCAGGAATTCGGCAGCCTCGCCAGCTGGCTGGTCGACGTGGTGAACATCCTGACCGGACACTTCGACACGCCCGGCGGCGCGATGTTCCCGCGTCCGGCGGTCTGGACGCTGACCACCGAGACGCTGCCCGGGCTGGAGGACGGCGCGGCCGGTTTCGGGCGATGGCACACCAGGGTCCGCGGGGCAAAGGAAGTCCTGGGCCAAGCGCCGGTGTCCTGTCTCGCCGAGGAGATCGCCACACCCGGAGAGGGCCAGATCAAGGCCCTGATCACGGTGGCGGGCAATCCGGTGCTGTCCACCCCAGGCGGGCACAAGCTCGACGAGGTGCTGCCCGGTCTCGAAGCGATGATCGCGGTGGACATCTTCCTCAACGAGACCACGCGGCACGCCGACGTGATCCTGCCGGGCCTGTCTCCGCTGGAGCAGCCCCATCACGACGACCTGCTGCTGGGCTTCGCGATCAACAGCTTCGCGAACTACTCGGCACCGGTGTTCTATCCCGAGGATCCCGACCGGCCCGAGGAATGGGAGATCCTGATCCGCCTGACCGGGCTGTGCACCGGAACCCCGGCCGAGGACGTCGACGTGGCGGCGATCGACGACGGCTTCTTCGACTACATGGCCTTCACCCGCGGCCTCGACGGCGCCGCGCTGCGCGAGCAGTACGACACGGGCGGGCCGGAACGGATGCTCGACCTGACCCTGCGGACCGGACCGTTCGGCGACCGGTACGGCGAGAACCCCGGCGGGGTGACCCTGGAGGCGCTCAAGGCGCAGCCCGACGGCATCAACTTCGGCCCCATGGTGCCCCGGATCGCCGAGGTGCTGCGGACGGCCGATGCCAAGATCCGCCTCGCCCCCGAGTACCTGATCGACGACCTGCCACGGTTGGCGGCACGGATCACCCGGGCCCCCGACGACCTCGTGCTGGTCAGCCGCCGACATCTGCGGTCGAACAATTCGTGGCTGCACAACATGCCGCCGCTGATGAAGGGCAAGAGCCGCTGCACGTTGCAGATCCATTCCGCCGATGCCGACCGCCGCGGACTCCGTAGCGGCGACGTCGTGACCGTCACCTCGGAAAGCGGCAGCATCGACGTTCCCGTCGAGATCACCGACGACATCAAACCGGGCGTGGTGTCGATGCCGCACGGGTGGGGACACGCCAAGGCCGGAACCCGCCTGCGCGTGGCCAACGCCTCCCCCGGCGTCAACACCAACATCTTGTCGCCGCCGGCATTCGTCGATGAGCCGTCGGGCAACGGTGCGCTCAACGGCATCCCCGTGACCGTCAGTGCAGCGACCGCCCTGCACCGCAACCATGAAATGGAGAAACAGTGAACGATACTGCAGCCAAACCGATTTCAGCTGAAGCCTGGGTGGCCACAGCCCTCGGCGACCCGGCGAAGGTCCTCGAACGCCAGACCGTCGAGGTGCGTGCACCCGGACCCGGCGAGGTGCGGGTCGCGGTGCGGGCGTTCTGCCTGAACTTCAACGACATCGACGTGATCCAGGGCCGCTACACCACCATGCCCCTGCAGCCGCCGTTCATCCCCGGCATGGAGGCCGTCGGTGTCGTCGAGAGCGCCGGGCTCGGCGCCGAGCACCTGGTGGGCCGGCGCATCGTCGGGATCCCGTCGATGGCCTTCGGCGGGTACGCCTCCTACGCCATCGTCGATGCCGCGACCGCCCTCGAACTGCCGGCCTGGATCAGCGACGCCGACGGTGCCGCCCTGCACTACCCCTTCCACCTGGGCTGGTTCGCGCTACACGAGCGCGGCCGGCTCAAGCCCGGCGAGACGCTGCTGGTGCACGCGGCGGCCGGTGGCACCGGGTCGGGCGCGCTCGTGCTCGGCAAGGCGCTCGGCGCCCGCGTGATCGCCACCGCGGGAAGTGACGAGAAGGCCGAGTTCTGTCGTCAGCTGGGCGCCGACCACGCCATCAATTATCGCAACGGCGACTGGGTCGAGCAGGTCATGGATCTGACCTACGGCCGCGGCGTCGACGTGGCCTTCGACGCGGTCGGCGGCAGCGTCACCACCGACACGTTCAAGTGCATGGGCCTGAACGGGCGTCACCTGATGGCCGGATTCGCCGAGGACATCGCCCTGGAGGACGGCGACTACCTGTCGCCTCGTCCCATCGCCTACGGCAACTTCGACGTGTGTGGGGTCTGCCTGGTCTACGTGACCGACCCGGTCGCCGTCCGCCGCACCCTCGGGTTCAACTGGCCCGCCCGTTCCGAGGGTCTCGACGCCCACGTCAAGCTGCTCGAAATGCTGCGCACCGGCGCGATCAACACCGTCATCGGCGCCGAGGTGGCGTGGTCGGACCTGCCGGCACAACTGGAGCGGATGCAGGCCCGGCAGACCACGGGCCGACTGGTGGTCAGCACCGGCGCGCACGACTGAGGCCGCAACTCCGCAGGTAGGCTCGAGCCGCACGGCGGCGGCGGGCCACCTAGTGGAGGAGACATGGAAGGACGCGCTGGATCTGGCGCGGCTGGACTGACCCTGCCGGGCGTCGCCGAAGCCGACGAGGTTTTGGCGGCCCCGGACTGGGCGCAACGAGCAGAATCACACCGGCGACGCGCCGACGAGTTCCTCACACCGCACCTGCGCCGCCAACACGCCGGCCAACCGCATCCGGTGTGGGATTTCCTGTTCACCTATTACAGCCTGCGTCCCCGTCAGCTGCGGCGATGGCATCCGGGATTCGGGGTGGTACTCGCCGGAGAGGGCGCCGGGGAGTACCTGAGGCGGACCGGGTACGGCCCGCATCCGGACGGTGTCACCGTGCGGCACGATTACCTGCGCGCCCGCACCGACACGGTCCGGTTCGTCGCCCGGTTGATGCGCGCCACCGCGGCGCGGGCACCCCGGATGAACTGCTTCGGCCTGCATGAGTGGGCCATGGTGTACCGGGCACCCGAGCTACGGCACAATCAAGTTCCGCTGCGCCTCGGCACCGCCGGAACCGACGCCGTCGTCGAGTCAATGCCCTTGCGGTGCAGTCACTTCGACGCGTTCCGCTTCTTCACCGACGCTGCCGTCCCCCGCAACGACCGGCAACTGAGCCGCGAGCAACAGGTCGACACCGAGCAGCCGGGCTGCATCCACGCCGCCATGGACACCTACAAGTGGGCCTACAAGCTCGGCCCCCTGGTGCCGTCGGAGTTGGTGATGGATGCGCTCGATCTGGCGGCCGACGCGCGGGCACTGGACATGTGTGCCAGCCCATACGACCTGAAGCAGTATGGTTTCGAGCCGATCGCCATCGAAACACCGGCCGGGCGTGCCGAATACGTCAGGGCTCAACAGCGCATCGCCGAGCGGGCGGCTCCGTTGCGGGCCAGGCTGGCAAACCGGTGTGAGCTGTTGCTCACCAGGCTGGACGGCTGAAAGGCCGACGTTACCAATGGGTAAGCTGGATAAACGGCAGGCATCGCACGGTGCCTGGAGCCGAGGGAGGAAACGCGCATGACCAATCGCGTGACTGTCGGAAACCTGCGTGTCGCGCAGGTGCTGCACGACTTCATCACGAATGAGGCACTGCCGGGCACCGGCGTCGACCCGGACAGCTTCTGGTCCGGCGTGGACAAGGTCGTCGCCGACCTCACCCCGAAGAACCAGGACCTGCTGGCCCGTCGCGACGATCTGCAGGCGCAGATCGACAAGTGGCACCGCGCCCACGTGCTGGAGCCCGTCGACCCCGAGGCCTACAAGCAGTTCCTCACCGACATCGGCTACCTGCTGCCCGAGCCCGCCGACTTCACCATCACCACCTCCGGCGTCGACGACGAGATCACCTCGACCTCCGGCCCGCAGCTCGTGGTCCCGATCCTCAACGCCCGCTTCGCGCTGAACGCCGCCAACGCCCGGTGGGGCTCGCTGTACGACGCGCTGTACGGCACCGACGTCATCAGCGAAGAAGACGGCGCCGAGAAGGGCAGCGGCTACAACAAGCTCCGTGGCGACAAGGTGATCGCCTACGCCCGCAACTTCCTGAACCAGGCCGTGCCACTGGCCGCCGGCTCGTGGGCCGAGGCCACCGGTCTGAAGATCGACGAGGGCCAGTTGCTCGTCGAGTACGGCGACGGTCTGTCCTCCGGCCTGGCCGCCCCCGAACAGTTCGTCGGCTACACCGGCGAGCTGGGCCAGCCACAGTGGTCGGTGCTGCTGCGCAACCACGGCCTGCACATCGAGATCCTGATCGACCCCGATTCCCCCGTCGGTTCGACCGACGCCGCGGGCATCAAGGATGTCGTGCTGGAATCCGCGATCACCACGATCATGGACTTCGAGGACTCGGTGGCCGCCGTCGACGCCGACGACAAGGTCCTGGGCTACCGCAACTGGCTCGGCCTGAACAAGGGTGACCTGGCCGAAGAGGTCAGCAAGGGCGGCAAGACCTTCACGCGTGTCCTCAATGCCGACCGCACCTTCACCACCCCGGACGGCGAGGGCGAACTGACCCTGCCCGGGCGCAGCCTGCTGTTCGTGCGCAACGTCGGTCACCTGATGACCAACGACGCCATCGTCGACTCCGACGGCAACGAGATCCCCGAGGGCATCCAGGATGCGCTGTTCACCGGTCTGATCGCCATGCACGGCCTGAAGTCCTCCGCCGACAACGGCGAGCTGACCAACAGCCGCACCGGTTCGGTCTACATCGTCAAGCCCAAGATGCACGGCCCCGACGAGGTCGCCTTCACCTGCGAGCTGTTCGGCCGCGTCGAAGACGTGCTCGGCCTGCCGGGCGGCACGCTCAAGGTCGGCATCATGGACGAGGAGCGTCGTACCACGGTCAACCTGAAGGCCTGCATCAAGGCCGCGGCCGACCGCGTGGTGTTCATCAACACCGGCTTCCTGGACCGCACCGGCGACGAGATCCACACCTCGATGGAAGCCGGCCCGATGATCCGTAAGGGCGCCATGAAGTCGCAGCCGTGGATCAAGGCCTACGAGGACAACAACGTCGACGTCGGCCTGGCCACGGGCCTGGCCGGCAAGGCCCAGATCGGCAAGGGCATGTGGGCCATGACCGATCTGATGGCCGACATGGTCGAGCAGAAGATCGGTCAGCCGAAGGCCGGCGCCACCACCGCGTGGGTCCCTTCGCCGACCGCGGCCACCCTGCACGCGATGCACTACCACCAGGTGGACGTCGAGGCCGTGCAGAAGGAGCTCGCCGGCAAGAAGCGCGGCACGATCGAGGAGCTGCTGACGATCCCGCTCGCGGACTCATCGTTGAGCTGGTCGCCCGAGGAGATCCACGAAGAGGTCGACAACAACTGCCAGTCGATCCTGGGCTACGTGGTGCGCTGGATCGACGCCGGTGTCGGCTGCTCGAAGGTGCCCGACATCCACGACGTCGCGCTGATGGAAGACCGTGCCACCCTGCGGATCTCCAGCCAGCTGCTGGCCAACTGGCTGCGTCACGGCATCATCACCGAAGAAGATGTCAAGGCCAGCCTGCGCCGGATGGCCGCTGTGGTCGACGAGCAGAACGCCGGTGATCCCGAGTACCTGGCGATGGCACCCAACCCGGATGCCAGCATCGCGTTCGGTGCGGCACAGGAGCTGATCCTGTCTGGCGCGGCGCAGCCCAACGGTTACACCGAGCCGATCCTGCACCGGCGCCGCCGCGAGTTCAAAGCGAGCACCGCCGGGAAGTGATTAGACTTCGGCGGGTCCGGATGACTAGTCGGCGCGAGACGTACAGGGGTTAGGAATGGGCAGGCACAGCATTCCCGACCCTGAGGATGCTCCCGACGAGCCCGACCACGGGCACGTCGGCGACTCCGGGTACTCCGACGAATACGAGCGCCCCCGCGGCGACCAGTCACGGCGCGCCGGAGACGATTTCGATCAGCCCGGGCCTCCGCCCGACCACGGTTACCGGGACGCGCCTGCCTACCGCCAGGAGCCCGATTACCGGGACGACCGCGGGTACCGGGCCCAGCCCGATTACCGCGCACCCCAGTACGCCGACGGTGACGACGAGTACGAATCGGACTACCCCGAGCCGTATGCCGACTACGACGAAGCGGACTTCGCCGAGGACGACGGTTACGAGGACGAATACGTCGACGGCTACCGCGGTAAGTATTCCGACGAGTACGACACGGAGTACTCCGACGAGTATGCGGCCGACGACGATTACGCCGACGATCAGCCGACCGCGCAGTTCGGGGCGGTCTCCGAGCCGCCACCCCCGACCACCCCGACCAGTCGCCAGCGCGGCGACTGGGACGGCGGTGAGTGGACCGGCAGCCATCGCGCTGTCGAGTCCGGCCGCCGCGGCGTCAGCGTCGGGGTGATAGTCGCGCTGGTCACCGTGGTCGGCGTGGTCGGCGCGATGATCCTGTGGAAGTTCTTCGGCGACGCCCTGCAGCGACGCGGCGGCCGCGCGCTGCGTCGACGGCGAACTCGGCGTCGCGGTGATCGCCGACCCCACGATCTCCTCACACATCGAGGGACTGGCCAACACCTATAACGAGTCGGTCAGCCCGGTCGGTGACCGCTGCGTCAAGGTACGTGTGCAGTCCGCCGACTCCGACCGTGTGGTCGGCGGCTTCGCCAACGCCTGGCCGAGCGAGCTCGGCGACCGGCCGGCACTGTGGATTCCGGCCAGCAGCATCGCCGAGGCCCGGCTGGAGGCGACCGCGGGCGCCAAGACCGTCAGCGACAGCCGCTCACTGGTCACCTCGCCGGTTCTGCTCGCGGTCCGTCCGCAGCTCAAAGACGCGTTGGCGCAACAGACCTGGGCCACCCTGCCGCAGCTGCAGAGCAGCCCGGCCGCGATGAACGCGCTCAAGCTGCCCGGTTGGGGCACCCTCAAACTCGCTCTGCCGACCCACAGCAACGGCGACGCCGCCTCCCTGGCCGCCGAGGCGGTCGCGGCGGCAGCTGCCCCCTCTGGCGCGCCTGCCACCTCGGGCATGAGCGGTGTCAACAGCCTGCTCCGCGGGCAGCCCAAACTCGACGATGCCGAGCTGGGAACCGCCATGGACGCGCTGCTCAATGCCTCCGATCCGGCGACCGCGCCGGTGCACGCCGTGGCCACGACCGAGCAACAGATCTTCCAGCGGGGCACCTCGCTCGATGACGCCAAGTCCTCGTTGGCCGGCTGGCTGCCGCCCGGCCCGACCGCCACCGCCGACTACCCGACGGTGCTGCTCTCCGGGGACTGGCTGGAGAAGGAACAGGTCACCGCCGCCAGCGAATTCGCCCGGTATCTGCGCAAGCCCGAACAACTCGCCGAGCTCGCGAAAGCCGGCTTCCGTGCCGAGGGGACGACACCGCCGAGCAGCGATGTCACCTCTTTCAGCCAGCTGGCCGCGCCATTGTCGATCGGCGACAACACCATGCGGGTGACCGTGGCGAACGCCACGGCCGCGCCGACGGGGAGCCCTGCGGTCACCATCATGCTCGACCAGTCGATGCCGACCGAAGAGGGCGGTAAATCCCGGTTGGCCAACGTCGTGGCCGCGATCAACGGCCGGCTCAAGGCACTACCCGACACCGCCTCGGTGGGCCTGTGGACCTTCGACGGCACCGAGGGCCGCTCGGAGGTCTCCACGGGGCCGCTGGCCGAACCGGTGAGCGGTCAACGCCGCTCGGATGCGCTGACCTCGACGCTCGACGAACAGTCCGCCTCCGGTGGCGGGGCGGTGTCGTTCACCACGCTGCGGATGATCTACAACGAGGCACTGTCCAAATACCGCGAGGGCCAGACCAATTCGATCCTGGTGATCACCACCGGACCGCACACCGATCAGAGCCTGGACGGGCCGGGGCTGCAGGAGTTCATCCGCGGCGCGTACGACCCCGCCAAGCCGGTCGCGGTCAACGTGATCGACTTCGGCAGTGGCTCGGACCGGGCCACGTGGGAGGCCGTCGCACAGGCGAGCAGCGGCACCTACCAGCATGTCTCCAGCTCGGCCTCACCCGAGCTGACCACCGCCGTCAATACCCTGCTGGGCTGATCCGCGGCCTCCCGCGGCCGGCACACACCGGCCGCGGGTGTCGGCTCAGGCGAAGGCCTCGACCGGCGGGCAGGAACACACCAGGTTCCGGTCGCCGTACGCGCCGTCGATGCGACGCACCGGCGGCCAGACCTTGGGACGGAACCCCTTGCCCAACGGGTAGGCAGCCTGTTCGCGGGTGTACGGGTGATCCCAGTCGGCCACCAACAGGCACTCGGCGGTGTGGGGCGCGTGGCGCAAGGGGTTGTCCTCGACAGTCCAGACACCGGCTCCGACTTTGTCGATCTCGGCGCGAATCGCGATCATCGCGTCGCAGAACGCGTCGACCTCGGCCAGGCTCTCGCTCTCGGTCGGCTCGACCATCAATGTGCCGGCCACCGGGAAGCTCATGGTCGGTGCGTGGAACCCGTAGTCCGCCAAGCGCTTTGCCACGTCGTCGACGGTGACGCCGGTGGCCTTGGTGATCCCCCGCAGATCCAGGATGCACTCGTGGGCGACCATGCCGTTCTCGCCGGTGTAGAGCACCGGGTAGTACTCGTCGAGCCGGCGGGCCACATAGTTGGCCGAGGCGATCGCGGTCAGCGTCGCCTCGCGCAGGCCCTCGGCACCCATCATCCGGATGTAGGCCCACGTGATCGGCAGGATCGAAGCCGATCCGTACGGTGCCGCCGAGACGGTGTGCTCATCGGGCAGTTCGTCGGCCAGCGGATGACCGGGCAGGAACGGAGCCAGGTGCGACCGCACCGCGACCGGCCCGACGCCGGGGCCACCGCCGCCGTGCGGGATGCAGAACGTCTTGTGCAGGTTCAGATGGCTGACATCGCCGCCGAAGCGGCCCGGCCGGGCCAATCCGACCAGTGCATTGAGGTTCGCACCGTCCACGTAGACCTGGCCGCCCACGTCGTGCACCGCCGCGCAGATATCGGCGACGTCGTGCTCGTACACCCCGTGCGTCGACGGGTAGGTGATCATCAGCGCCGCAACCCGATCCGCGTGTTCGGCGATCTTCGCGCGCAGGTCGTCGAGGTCGACGTCACCGTTCTCACGGCAGGCCACCACCACAACACGCATGCCGGCCAGCGCCGCCGATGCCGCGTTGGTGCCGTGCGCGCTCGACGGGATCAGGCACAGGTCGCGCTCGGTGTCACCGCGGGACACGTGATAGGCCTTGATGGCCAGCAATCCGGCGTATTCACCTTGTGAACCGGCGTTGGGCTGCAAGGAGATCTGGTCGTAGCCGGTGATCCCGGTGAGCCAGTCCTGCAGATCGGCGATCAGTTTGCGCAGTCCGGGGTTGTCCGATGCCGGCGCGAAGGGGTGCTGACGGCCGAACTCCGGCCAGGTGATCGGCTCCATCTCGGCGGCCGCGTTGAGCTTCATCGTGCAGGAGCCCAGCGGAATCATGCTGCGGTCCAAGGCGATGTCTTTGTCGGCCAGCGACCGGAGGTAACGCATCATCTCGGTCTCGGTGCGGTAGGCGTTGAACGCGGGGTGCGTGAGGAACTCAGAGGTTCGCGTCTCGATGCCCGCCGTCGCCGGCGCGCCGGCGGCGACCCCGAACGCCTCCAGGACCGCGGCCACATGCTCATCCGTGGTCGCCTCGTCACATGACACCGACACGTGGTCGGCGTCGACCCGCCACAGGTTGATCCCCTTGGCCTTGGCCGCGGCGACCACCGCGTCGGCACGCCCGGGAACCCGGGCCAGCACGGTGTCGAAGTACTTGTCGTGCACCAGCGCGTCGCGGAGCGCGCCCGCGATCGCCGAGGCATGGCCGTGCACGCGTCGCGCGATGGCGGTCAGTCCTGCGGAGCCGTGGTAACTGGCGTACATCGCGGCCATCACCGCCAGCAGCACCTGCGCGGTGCAAATGTTGCTGGTCGCCTTGTCGCGACGGATGTGCTGCTCGCGGGTCTGCAGCGCCAGGCGGTAGGCCGGCGCCCCGTCGGCATCGACGGAGACACCCACCAGCCGGCCCGGCAGTTGCCGGGCGTGCTTGGCGTGCACGGCCAGGTAACCGGCGTGCGGACCTCCGAATCCCATTGGCACACCGAACCGTTGGCTGGTTCCGAAGGCCACGTCGGCCCCGATCTCGCCCGGCGGGGTGATCACGGTCAGTGCCAGCAGGTCGGCGCCGACGGCGACGAGCGCACCATGCTCGTGGGACTCGGTGATCAGGCCCGTCCAATCCACGACCCGCCCACTGGCTCCGGGCAGCTGCACGATGACGCCGAAGAATTCGCCGCCAGGAAGTCCCTGACTCAGATCCGCCGTGACGATCTCGATACCGAGCGGCTCTGCACGGGTGGCCAGCACGGCCGCCGTCTGCGCGTACACGTCGGTGTCGACCAGCAGCCGATCGGACTTGGACTTGGTGGCGCGGTGCATCAACGTCATCGCCTCGGCCGCGGCGGTGCCCTCGTCGAGCATCGAGGCGTTGGCCACTTCGAGGCCGGTCAGGTCCGACACCATGGTCTGGAAGTTCAGCAGGACCTCCAGGCGGCCCTGGCTGATCTCTGGCTGATAAGGCGTGTACGCGGTGTACCAGGCCGGGTTCTCAAGGATGTTGCGCCGCAAGACGGCGGGGGTGAACGTGTCGAAGTAGCCCTGACCGATCATCGAGACCGCGGTCGTATTGGAGTCGGCCAACGCCCGCAGCTCGGCCAGGGACTCCTCCTCGGTGGCCGGCGCGGGCAGGCCCTCAAGGCCGGGGGCGACCCCGTCGCAGGACAGCGCGTCGAGAATGCCTGCCGGCAGCGCCTTGGCGGCGAGCTCGTCGAGGGAGGTCACGCCGATCACCTCGAGCATGGTGCTCACGGCGGTGGCGTCCGGGCCGATGTGACGATCGGCGAAACGCGATTGATGCTGGTCGGACACGACACTCTCCTGAGGCGCAGACGTGCTCAGACGTCGTAGGCGTCCCTCTCCCTCTGTCGTCGACCCGGTCCGGGCGCCTGAGAGATTCAGCCCCGGTACAGGGCTTTTCCCCATGGGCGGGTGCCCATCGGGCACCACTTTCCAGAGGCATCGGGGCCTGGCGCGGTCCTGGGTGCCTGAGAGGTTGACGGAGAGGTATTGCTCCTTCGGCGTCCGTGGCTGGCTGTCACGAAACTCTCCCGCACGAGGGCGATGCGTCCGTCATCTTACCGGGCTTCAACCGGTTCGCGAACAGACGCGCAGATACCCCACATCGCCTGATGTGGGGTACCTAGGTGTCTGTTGGTGAGAGCGATTCAGCCGATCTTGCGGTCGCGGCTTTTGCGACGGGAGGCGAGCTCGTCCTCGGGTGATGCGATCGACTCGCCGCCGTCGGCGCGCTCGCCCGGGAAGTCGGCGATGGTGCCGGTCAGCTCGCGCATCGCGCCGGATACCGCGATGCCGAACACGCCCTGACCGCCCTGCAGCAGGTCGACGACCTCTTCGGCCGAGGTGCACTCGTAGACCGTGGTGCCGTCGGAGAACAGGGTGATGTTGGCCAGATCCTGTACCCCGCGCTGGCGCAGGTGGTCGACGGCGACCCGGATGTTGTGCAGCGAGATACCGGTGTCCAGCAGGCGCTTGACGATCTTGAGGACCAGCACGTCCTTGAACGAGTAGAGGCGCTGGCTACCCGAACCGGCCGCGCCGCGGATGGAGGGAACCACCAGTGACGTACGGGCCCAGTAATCGAGCTGCCGGTAGGTGATGCCGGCGATCTGGCAGGCACTGGGACCGCGGTAGCCGACCAGTTCGTCCGGCACGGAATCGTCGGGGAACAGCCCGCCCTGCACGGGTTCGCCAACGGGCCTGACAGGCGGCTCCGCGCCGCTCCCGGTGGTCAGATCCAACTCTTCCTGCCGTGGCGTGTCACCCACTGTGAATCCTCTCGCCGATCGAACTCGCCCGCACCGTACTGCTATGTCCTGCACCGCAGCAATTTCTGCCGCGGCGGTTTGCTGTGAGCTCGAATGTGTCGAGCATACGCTTCCCACCGGGCCCTGATTGCCCGCTGCAGAGAAAGTATGGCGCCCGAATTCGCGCCCGATTGACTCCCGCGCCGCGTGTTGACCCCGGTATGCCTACTTGAGACGCATCCGTGATCTGCAGGGCGCGGGCGACGATCATGTGGCCTTGAAGTCGTCCGGGGAGACGCTGTCCAGGAACTCCTTGAACTTCTCCACCTCGTCCTCACGGACGGTGCCGGCCGCCTCTTCGTCGTTCTCGTCTGGAATCAGCAGGCCGGCCTCGGCCAGCACCGCCTCCTCCACGTAGATCGGCACGCCGACGCGCAGCGCGATCGCCACCGAATCCGAAGGCCTGGCCGACACCTTGATGTCGCGGTCGAAGATCAGGTCGGCGTAGAAGGTGCCTTCCTGCAGGTCGACGATCCGCACCTCTTTGAGGGAATGCCCAAGGGCGGCAATGACATCTCGGATGAGGTCATGGGTGAGAGGCCGGGCCGGTTCGACGCCCTGCTGTTCCAGTGCGATCGCAGCCGCCTCCGACTGCCCGATCCAGATCGGCAGGTAGCGGTCACCGTTGGACTCCCGCAAAAGCAACACGGGCTGGTTCTGCGGCTGTTCCACCCGAATGCCGACCACGCGAACCTCAGCCATCTGTGCCTGCCCTCCGCACCGCCGTGCCGTTTCGTCGAATCTTCGTCCGTCGCGCAGTCCGCCAATACCTGATCGCCAGGGGTCCCGACTTAGACGAACTGGCCGTCAAAACGAGTCTAGTCCTCAGCGATCCAGAACGTCGCGTACGGCGGACTTGATCAGTGACGTGTGCAACGTGATCGCCAAGGCCGCCACTTCACGGGCCAGGTCATCAGCACGGTCGCGGGCTCCGGCCTTGCCCGCCTTGCCGACTGGGCCCGCGATCTGGGCGATCAGGTCGGATTGCCGGTCCGCCGCGGAGCGGAACGCCCGCAGATGCCGGGGCTCGACACCGTAGTCACCCAGGGCGCGCGCACACTGGGCGATCACCACGGAATGTTCGTCGAAAAACCCGGCGGGCCCGGCGGTGATGATGCCGTTGCGGAGCAGAGCTCCCAGCATCTCCTCGTCGATCCCCGACCGGGACAGCAGGTCTTCGCGGGACAGCCGGACCTGGGTCGGTGCCACCCCCGAAATACCAGCGGCACCGTCCGCCACGTCGCCTCCGTGGTCACCACGCTCGGATACCGGCACCAAACGCGGCACCCCGTACGCGGATCCTGCCTGTGGCAACTCTCCGTCGGGTTGGGCGTCCAGCTGAGCCTTGATCACTTTCAACGGCAGGTACTGGTCACGCTGCGCGGTCAGGATGAACCGCAGCCGCGCACAGTCGTAGGCAGTGAACCGCCGGTACCCCGACGCGGTGCGCTGCGGCGTGATCAGCCCCTCTGCCTCGAGGAACCGGATCTTGGAGATGCTGACATCCGGAAAGTCGCCCCGCAGCAGGTCGAGCACTGCGCCGATCGACATCCCGGCCAGCGCAGGTGTGTCGGGGGCAGTCATCGGCTAGCTGGCGGAGCCGCTGTCGTCGTCAGACCGAGGTCCGGTGAGGAACACCAGGCGGAACTTCCCGATCTGCACCTCGTCACCGTTGGCGAGTACGGCCGAATCGACCGGCTCGCGGTTCACGTACGTGCCGTTGAGGCTGCCGACGTCGACAACCTGGAACTCGCCGCTCTCCAACCGGAACTCGGCGTGCCGGCGGCTCACCGTGACGTCATCGAGGAAGATATCGCTGTCCGGGTGACGCCCCGCCGACGTGGTCGGCTGATCGAGCAGGAAACGCGATCCGGCGTTCGGTCCGCGCTTGACGACGAGCAATGCCGAACCCGCGGGCAGGCCCTCGACACCGGAAACGGCGCCTTCGGTACCGGCCGTTGCGGGCGCATCCAGTTCGTTCAAGAAATCCGCGCGGAAAACCGATGTGGTCTCCACCGTCACGTCTTCCGACTGGTCGGCCCCCAAATTGCTGTCCTTGTCCGTCACCCGCTGCTCCTCACTGGCTGCTGTGGCGTTGCCCGGCGTGGCCCCAGCCCATCGTCGGTCTCACGTCGACCGTACCGCGCATCAGGCATCATTGGGTCCACCACCGCCGGATCCGATGGGGAGATATCTGCGCGCCGGGCACGGCCCAACCGGTCTCGGCGACCGGCCCTCGAAACCCTAACAACTCGTTACTCGGTTACGGCGGCGCGGTAGCCGTCCGCGTCGAGCAAACCGCCCAGGGCGTCCTCCAGGGTGCCCTCCTCGAGGCGCAGATCGACCAGCCAGCCTTCGCCGTAGGGGTCGGAATTGACCAGCTGCGGGCTGCCGTCCAGATCACCGTTGACCGCAACGACTTTCGCTGCGACCGGGGCGTACAGGTCCGACACCGACTTGGTCGACTCGACCTCGCCGAACGCATCGCCTGCGGCCAGCTGGGCCCCGACGTCGGGCAGTTGGACGAACACCACGTCGCCCAGCGCGGACTGCGCGTAATCGGTGATGCCGACGCGCACCGTGTCGTCACCGGTACGCAATACCCACTCGTGTTCCGAGGTGTAGTAGAGGTCGGCTGGGATCTCGCTCACGGCGCTCCTTTGGTCTGGAGGTGTTGGTTGCTGCTCACTTGACGGGCTGAGCGTATTGGCGTGGTTTCGGTTGCCGCAAGGCGGTGACGTCGACACGCTCGGCTTGTTGTACCACCATCGTGCCGCCGACGCGCTTGACACTGTCCATTGCCCCGCCGGGAATGTTCATCGCGGCGGCCAGTGTCGGCGGATCCCCAATCGCCAGAACCGAATACGGCGGCCGCAGGGTCACGTCGTCGACCGTGAGTGCGCCTGGTGCACCGATGATCCAGGTGTCGAGGCCCACCCGTACCGCGGACGCCTGATCGCCGCCGCGAATCTCAATGGCCTCGGCCCCGGCCGCCCGCAACTCGTTGATCACATCGAGCATCGTCTCGGCGGGCACCCCGGGCGCGTTGTCTTCTATGGTGAGCGTCACTCCGGGACCCGTCGCGGCCACGGTCCCGATCTGGATGGACAGCGCTTCCAGCCGCGACTGGGCATTCTCGATCGCGGCCTGATCGCTGCTGCCCGAGGCCTGCAGCTGCTGCAGGGTCCGCTGCAGGTCGGCCACCTCGGTATTGAGCGAGCCTTCACGTTGCTGCAGGGAATCCAGGAGCACCAGCAGGTCTGCCGGCCGCGCGGTCTCCAGCGAATCTCCTGACTCGTTCTGGCGAACCTGCGTGACGATCGCCATACCCAGCAGAATGCACAACAGCACCCCCAGACCGCCGAACACGAGCTGCGATCGGCTGCGCTGGACGATCCGCAGATTCCGGAACCGGCGCGGCGAGACATCCGCCGGCATCTCGTGGCGGCCGTGGTGCTCGCCGTGGTGGTCGGGCTGGTGTTCGGGTTCGGCCTCGGGCCGAGTCTCGGGCTCGGCTGCCGGTGGGGCCTCGGACTGGTCCGGCTCGGCAGCACCGGCGGGTTCGTCCGGCTCGGCCTGGGATTTGGACTCGGGTTCGCTCATGTCAGGCGCCGAACAACCTGCGCCGCAACGCGGCGGCGTTACCGAAGATGCGGATACCGAGGACCACGATGATCGCCGTCGACAACTGGGTACCGACGCCCAGCTGATCGCCGACGTAGACGATCAAGGCGGCCACCAACACGTTGAACACGAACGACACCACGAACACCTTGGCGTCGAATATCCGCTCCAGATAGGCCCGCAACCCGCCGAAGACCGCATCGAGTGCCGCCACCACGGCGATCGGAAGGTAGGGCTCGACGAACTCGGGGACGCTCGGGTGGAACACCAACCCGAGTACGATCCCGACGACCAGTGCGACGATCCCGATCATCTAACGGTCAATCCTGTGCACGTCAGGCCTATCCAATCTGTTTGGCGAAGTTGACATCTCGTACCGACACCGCGGGCACGGTCAGACCGTCGCCCGCGCTCACATTCACCCCGACCCCGTACGACGTCTCCAACAGCCGCAGCCGCTGCAGACCCGGAGTGCGATCGAACGTGTCGGCCATCCCCTTCGGCGGTCCGATCGCCACAATGACATACGGACTCGTGATCGGCTGGTTGTCCACCAGAATTCCGCCGCCGGCCTGACGGATGGTGACACCGGAGCCGACCCGCACGCCACCCACCGAAACCGCCTCTGCCCCACTGGCCCACAGCGAATTCACCACCAGCTGCAGATCCCGGTCGAGGATGATCTGCTGACCCCCGGCCACCCGCTGTTTGGACACATCGCTCAGATCTTTGGACAGGCCGGGATCGGTGACCGTGACGGTGAGCCCGGGACCGATCATCGGAACCGCCGCGGCCTCGATGTTGGCCGTATCCAGACTGCCCAGCAGCTGCTGACCGTTCTCGTCCATACCGAGCCGGCTCCGCCGCTCGGCGTCCACCTGGTCCACCAGCGCGTCGCGCTCGGAACTGGCCTTGTCCGCGCCGATCTGAGCCGCACGCACCCGCCCGGACAGGGTGTGCTGGGCTTCCCGGGCGGCCGGGGCGGCCGTCTGGGCCTGACCGGGCGCGGCCGGTCACCGGCCTCGCGTGCCGCGGCGGCCGCGGCATATCCGGGGTCGAGATGCTCTGACAACAACGACCTCAGGAGCGAGGGCAGCGGAATGCGCTTGGGTGCGTGGGCCTCGTGGTCGTTGAGGCCGGCCCCCGACTCGTAGCCGCCCAGGGTGCTCATGACCGCGGCGGGAGTTGTCGCACCACCATCGTCACCTGGATCAGGTACAGCACCGCTGACCACAGGTACAGCGCCACGCCCCACAGCAGGAAGGCCCATCCGCAGGCCAGCGCCACCCGGCTCCACGTCGCGTCCCACTGGCCGAGCAGTACCCACGGGAAGCCCGACATCAGCGCGAAGGTGGCGGCCTTACCCAGATACGTCACCGGTAGCGCGGTCAATCCCCGGCTGCGCAGCAGCGGCAGCGTGGCGGCGAGCAGCGCATCGCGGCCGAGCAGGGTCAGCACCAGCCACCACGGCACCACGCCGTACAACGCCAGGGCGACCGGCACGGTGACCATGTAGATGCGGTCCACGAGTGGATCGAGCAGTTCGCCGAGCCGCGACGACTGATTGTCCACCAGGCGCGCGATCTTGCCGTCGGCCCAGTCGGAGAAGCCGCTGAACATCAGCACCGCGACGGCCCAGCCGTTGGCGTGCAGCCCGAACAGCAGCCACAGGAACACCGGCACCAACACCAGGCGCAACACACTGAGCGCGTTGGGCACGGTCAGCACCCGATCGCGGGCAGTCGGCGCCGGTGCGCTCCTGCCCTCGGGAGCAGGCGCGTGGTCCATGCCTAAAACTTAGCGGAACACACCCGGCAGGCTCAGCGCCGACATGGTGTCGTCGTTGAGCGGGTTGTCGTGAACCATGTACGTCCACGTCGACGTCGGCCGCGCGAGCTTGGACAGGTCGATTCCCGGCTCGTCCTCGATCGAGTCCGCCGTGTCGAAGGTCTGCTGGGCGGCCTCGATGGCATCGGCAGCCAGCGAGGCGAACGCGTCCACGGCCATCCGGTGGAACTCGTCGAGCGGGTTCTGGCGGCCCAGGGCCCGCAGGTGGATGCTCTCCCGGATGTCGGCGAGGAAGGCCAGGTGGTCACACCAGCCCCGGTCCAGGTGGTACAGCATGATCAGCCGGCAGATCTTCTCCAGCTTCTCCTCGCCGTCCTCACCCAGCTCCTCGGCCAGTTTGGCGTAGCGCTCCGGGGACCGGGCCTGAAGCTCCTGGCGGGCGGTATCGGTACGCAGCAGTGTCTCGCGGCGGTCCACGATGATGGCGCGCTGCTGGGCGATCAGCTGGTTGTAGCGCCAGGTGTTGGCGTGCACGTCGAGCAGCCTGCCCTCGGCGACGCGCTGGGCGTGGTCGAGCAGACCCGCCGCCTTGGGCGCGATGATCCGGCCGTCGTCGTCGGTTTCGGTGGGCAGTTTGGTGTCGTCGAGGTGCGACGCCACCACCTCGTCCTCCCAGCTGGAGAAGAACACCGTCGAGCCGGGGTCGCCCTGACGCCCGGCGCGCCCGCGCAGCTGGTTGTCCAGTCGTTCGGTGTGGTGCCGTCCGGTGCCCACGACATGCAGCCCGCCGAGCTCGGCCACCTTCTCCTTCTCCGGCGAGTCGTCGCCGACCTCGGATCCGCCCAGCCGGATGTCGGTGCCACGGCCGGCCATCTGGGTGGACACCGTCACCGAGCCCAGCTTGCCCGCCTCGGCGATCACGGCCGCTTCTTCGGCGTCGTTCTTGGCGTTGAGCACGACGGCGGGAACCCCGGCCTTGACCAGCCTGCGGTGCAGGTCTTCGGACTCGGCGACGTCGTGGGTGCCGACCAGCACCGGCTGGCCGGTCGCGTGCACGTCGGCGATGTGCTCGACGATGGCGTGGTTCTTGGCCGCCTCGGTGAGGTACACCCGGTCCGTCTCGTCCTCGCGGATGTTCGGCTTGTTCGGCGGGATCGGCGACACCCCGAGCTTGTAGAACTGGCGCAGCTGCTCGCCGGCGGCCAGCGCGGTGCCGGTCATGCCACACACCGTCGGATACCGGTTGACCAGCGCCTGGACCGTGATCGTGTCGAGCACCTCGCCGGTCTCGGTGGTCTCGATGCCCTCTTTGGCCTCCACCGCGGCCTGCAGGCCGTCCGGCCATCGCTGCAGCGAGGCGATGCGCCCGCGCGACGCGTTGATCAGGTGGACCGCACCGTCACGCACGATGTAGTGCACGTCGCGCTGCAGCAGCACATGCGCGTGCAGCGCCACGTTGACCTCGGTGAGGGTGGTGGCGACGTGCTCCTCGGAGTACAGGTCGATGTTGCCAAGGCGCGATTCCAGCTTGCGGGCTCCGGCCTCGGTGAGGTGCACGTTGCGGTTGTCGTCGTCGGTCGCGAAATTCTCGTCGGAACCGGGTCCGCTGATGAGGTCGCCGACCATCCGGATGATCTCGACGCGCGGCTGTTCGCGATGGCTGGTGCCGGCCAGGACCAGCGGGACCAGCGCCTCGTCCACGAGCACCGAGTCGGCCTCGTCGATGAGTGCCACGTCGGGGTTCGGTGAGACCAGGTCGGCGACATCGGTGACCAGCTGGTCACGCAAGACGTCGAACCCGATCTCGTTGACCGAGGCGTAGGTGACATCGCACTCGTAGGCCGTGCGACGCTGTTCGGCGGTGGAGTCGGCGGTGATCCAGCCGACCGAGAGCCCCATCGCCTCCAGCAGCGGGGTCATCCACTCGGCGTCACGACGGGCCAGGTAGTCGTTGATCGTGATGACGTGGACGTGCCGGCCGCCGATCGCGTAGCCCGCCGCCGCGATCGCCCCGGCCAGGGTCTTGCCCTCGCCGGTGGCCATCTCGACGACATCGCCGGCGAGCATGCGCAGGGCGGCGAGCAGCTGCACATCAAAGGGCCGCAGACCGGTCGTCCGGTCGGCGGCTTCCCGGGCCAGCGCCAGGAACTGAGGCATGTCCGCGGACGCGGCCAAATCCTTCAGTTCGAGCAGCTTGGCGGCTTTGGTGAGCTGCTCGTCATCGAGTTTGGCAGCCTTGTCCTCGAATCCGGCCGCACCCTTGACCTCTGAGAGCGACCGGGCCTCGTTCCGCTCGGTGCTGGCCCCCAATAGCTTCCAGAACTTGCTGCTCACACGGCCCGGTTTGGCGTTGGACGTCTTCGGCACATGTTCACGGTACGCGGACGCGGCGGATGCCTTTGAGTGTGACCCCGGACGGGATCGGCGGGGCCACGCCTGGAGACGTCCCACGAGGCTGGCACCGGTTGTTGGGGGTACTTTGCCCGCATGGACATGTTCAGCCCGACACTCGACTGGGGCGATGAGCTGATCGCCTCGCTCAGGTGGATCGGTATCGCCTGGGGTATCGCCGCGGTCGGCACGCTGGCCGTACTCACGGTGGTCGGTCTGGTGACCCAGTGGGGACGACAGTTCTGGCGTATCACCGGCGCCTATTTCGTGGGCCCGGGCTGCGGCAAGGTCTGGCTGTGGCTGGGCACGATCCTGCTGTCGGTCATCGTCGGTGTGCGGCTCGACGTGCTCTTCAGCTATCAGGGCAGCGACATGATGACCGGTGTCCAGGTGGCCAGTCAGGGTTTGGCCGCCGGCAATGAGCAGGTCAAGCAGTCCGGCGTCACCGGCTTCTGGACGGCGCTGGCCATCTTCTGTTTCCTGGCCGTGCTGCATGTGGTCCGGGTCATGCTCGACCTGTTCATCATGCAGCGGTTCATGCTGGCCTGGCGCGCCTGGCTGACCGATCGGCTCACCGGGGACTGGCTCGACGGCAAGGCCTACTACCGCACCCGGTTCATCGACGACACGATCGACAACCCCGATCAACGTATCCAGTCCGACATCGACATCTTCACCGCCGGTGTGGGGCCGTTGCCGAACAATCCGAACAATCTCAGCAAGAGCACGCTGTTGTTCGGCGCGATCGATGCGGTGGCGTCGGTCGTTTCGTTCACCGTGATCCTGTGGAACCTGTCCGGCAACCTCACGCTGTTCGGAATCACGATGCCCCGGGCCATGTTCTGGATCGGGATCCTCTACGTGCTGATCGCCAGCATCGTGGCGTTCTGGATCGGTCATCCGTTGATCCGGCTCACGTTCGACAACGAGAAGTACAACGCCGCGTTCCGTTATGCCCTGGTGCGGTTGCGTGACGCCGCCGAGGCGGTGGCGTTCTACCGCGGCGAGATCGCCGAGCGGCTGCAGCTGCGGCAGCGTTTCGAACCGGTGGTGTCCAACTACCGCCGCTTCATCAACCGCTCGGTCAAGTTCTACGGCTGGAACCTGTCGATCAGCCAGATCATCGTCCCGCTCCCCTGGCTGCTGCAGGCGCCGCGGTTGTTCGCCGGTGAGATCAAGCTCGGCGCGGTGACGCAGACGTCGTCGGCGTTCACGAGCATCCAGAACTCCCTGTCCTTCTTCCGTAACTCCTACGACGCCTTCGCCGGGTGGCGGGCGTCGATCCTGCGTCTGCACGGCTTGGTGGTGGCCAACGAGCAGGCCCGCGACCTGCCCGAGCTGACGGTCGAGCCGAGCAAGGACTGCCTGGTCGAGCTCGAGGCGGTCGAGGTGCGTACCCCGGCCGGCGAGCCGCTGGTGAACAACCTGGACCTGCGACTGGACTGTGGCGACACCCTGATCGTGACCGGCAGGTCCGGCGCCGGAAAGACCACGCTGCTACGCAGCCTGGCGCAGCTGTGGCCGTACGCCACCGGGACCTTCCGTTATCCGGTGGACGCCAACGAGACGATGTTCCTGTCGCAGATGCCGTACGTGCCGCTCGGCGATCTGCGCGCCGTGGTCTCCTACCCCGCCGAGCCGGGCAGCATCCCGGACGAGGAACTGCACGCGGCACTGCAGAAGGTGTCCCTGCCGCAGTGCTCGCAGCGGCTGTCCGAGGTGGCCGACTGGGCCAAGGTGCTCTCCCCCGGTGAGCAACAGCGGATCGCGTTCGCGCGAATCCTGCTGACCCGGCCGCGCGCGGTGTTCTTCGACGAGTCCACCTCCGCGCTCGACGAGGGTCTGGAGTACTCGATGTACGCGCTGGTGCGGGCCGAGCTGCCGGAGACCATCTTGGTCAGCGTCACCCACCGCAGCACCGTGGGCCAGCACCACGAGAAGCATCTGCAGCTGCACGGCGAGGGACGCTGGTCGCTCGGCGAGGTCGAGGACGACGCGGCCGACCTCGTCAAGCAACGCTGATCAGGCGGTGATTCCCGGTAACTTCCGGGGGTATGGAGATGTTCACCCAGTCACTGGACTGGGGCAACGAGATCCTGGCGTCGATCTTCTGGGTCCTCAAGGCGTGGGCGATCGGCGCGGTGGCGCTGGTGGCGGTGGGGGCCGTGCTGGCCCGTCTCACCACGTGGGGTCGTCAGTTCTGGCGCGTCACCAGTGGTTATTTCATTGGGCGCCAGAGTATTCCGGTGTGGGCACTGCTCGGTGTGCTGCTGTTCTCCGTGATGCTCTCGGTGCGCATGGACGTGTTGTTCAGCTACTACCTCAACGACCAGACCACGGCGCTGCAGGTGGCGTTCTCCGGCGCGGGGTCGGGCAATGAAGCGGTGCGCCGCTCCGGGATCGAGGGTTTCTGGCAGTCGATCCTGATCTTCGCGATGTTGATGGCGGCCGACATCACCCGCACCTTGCTCGACCTGTATCTGATGCAGTACTTCATCGTTCGCTGGCGGGTGTGGCTCACCAACCGGCTGACCGGTGACTGGCTCGATCAACGGGCCTACTATCGCGGCCGGTTCATCGGCGGGTTCGGCGGTATCCCGATCGACAACCCGGATCAGCGCATCCAGCAGGACATCGACGTGTTCACCACCGGCACCGGCCCGGAGACCAATACGCCGACCGTGGCCACCGCACAGACACTGCTGTTCGGATCGGTGTATTCGATCGTCTCGGTCGTCGCGTTCACGCCGATCCTGTGGAATCTGGCCGGTCCCTTGACGTTTCTGGGAATCACGGTGCCGAAGGCGTTGTTCTGGATCGCGCTGCTGTGGGTGTTGATCACGACGATCGTGGCGATCTGGATCGGCCGGCCGATCATCCGCCTGACATTCCGGAACTCGCTCACCAACGCCGCATTCCGGTACGCACTCGTGCGGGTCCGGGACGGCGCCGAAGCGGTCGGCTTCTATCACGGCGAACGCACCGAACGCGCCACGCTGGCAGATCGATTCGCCAAGGTGATCGCGAACTACCGCAGGCTCGTCCTGCGCGGCGTGGCGTTCCTCGGTTGGAACCGGTCCATCAATCAGATCATCGAGCCGCTTCCGCTGGTCATCCAGGCGCCGCGGTTGTTCGCGGGCCAGCTGACGTACGGCGACGTCCTGCAGTCGGCGAGCGCGTTCAGTCGGGTGCAGAGCTCGTTGAGTTTCTTCCGCTCGGTGTACGACGCGTTCGCCGGGTACCGGGCCGCCGTCATCCGCCTCGACGGTCTTGTCACGGCGAACGAACAGGCAAGGGCGCTACCGCGATTGGACACCGGGGTGAGCACCAACGGCGGCGTCGAACTCGAGGACGTCGAAGTGCGCTCTCCCGAGGGCATGCTTCTTCTGCACGACCTGGACATGCAGCTGGCGCCCGGGGATTCGTTGGTCATCACCGGGCCGTCCGGTACCGGGAAGACGACGCTGCTGCGCAGCCTGGCGCGGCTCTGGCCGTACGGATCGGGCACGGTGCGTTATCCCGAGCAGGGCGGGGTGATGTTCCTGTCCCAGCTGCCCTACGCCCCACTGGGCGATCTGCGGACGGTGGTCTGCTACCCATCACCGTCGGGCGCCTACGGCGACGACGAGATCCGGTCCACGCTCGATGCTGTCGCACTGGGGAATCTGGCCTCCCGGCTGGACGAGGAAGCCGATTGGGGAAAGGTGTTGTCCCCCGGCGAGCAACAGCGGATCGCGTTCGCCCGGGTGCTGCTGGCCAAACCGTCGGCGGTGTTCCTCGACGAGGCCACCTCGGCACTCGACGCCGGTCAGCAGCACGCGTTGTACACGACGCTGCGCACGCAGCTGCCTGACTGCATCGTGGTCAGCATCAGCCACCGCGACAGCGTCAACCGGCTCCACGACCGTCGCCTGGAACTGCTCGGCGACGGTCGTTGGGAGCTCACGCCCGTCGGCTAGCGCGCCGCCGCGTGGGTTCCGGCACGGCGCCCGAAGAAGGACCCTTCGCCGAGCTGCACGCCGCTGGCATATCCCTGGCCGTCCTGGGCGATGTTGGACGCACAGGCACCCGCTGCATAGAGGCCGGTGATGACGCTGCCGTCCGCCCGCAGTACCTCGCCGTCTATCGACACGGTCAGCCCGCCCATGGTGAAGCCCGAGTACATGGCGACGCCGAGCGACAGGTCGAAGGCCGCATAGGGACCCGTGTCCTGCGCGGCGATGTACTCGGGTTGCTTGTGGAAGTCGGGATCCTCGCCGTTGGCCGCGTTCTTGTTGTAGCGGTCGAGGGTGGCCGCCAGGTTTCCGGCCGGAATGCCCAGTGCCTCTTCGGCTTCGGCGATGGTCTCGTAGCCGTCGATGAACTGGATCAGCGGCATGGCGGGCATCTCCATGTGCGCCTCGTCCACGATGAGGTATGCCTGCTGATCCGGCTGCTGCAGCACGAACGCCGAGGTGCGTGAGTGGTAGGAGTCCTCGGTGACGAAGCGTTGCCCCTGGTTGTTGACGATGACCCCGGTCAACAGGATCTCCGGGGGGTAGGCCGCGGCGGTGATGAACAGCTGATCCATGCCGTTGGCCACGCCGCCGGCTGCCACCCCCATCCGGATGCCGAGGCCGTCGTCGTTGGGGTTGCCCAGGATGTATGGCTCGACTTCGCCGTGGTGCTTGGTCCGGCGCTTCTTCCCCAGCGCCGGGGTGTATTCGGCGACCATCTCAGGGTTCATCGCGAAGCCACCGGCGGTGATGATGACGGATTTCGCCTTGATACAACCGGTTTCGCCGAAGTGCTTCCACTTCACCCCGACCACCGTGCGGGCGTCGTCACCGCCCTCGACGATCAGGTTGGTGGCCCCGACCTCGTAGCGGATCGTGACGCCCAGCGTCTCAGCGCGTTTCAGCAGGAGATCGATCACCATCGCGGCGCCGCCGAGCTCCCCCGGCACCGGCACCGAGTGCCCGCGCGGAGCCGGCTTGGCCTTCTCGGTGAACGGCCACACTTTCTCGTTGCCCGTGTAGGACAGCCCCTCGGTGCCGGGCGGCACCACGACCTTGCCCGGGTAGAAGCTGCGCTCGAACTCGAAGCCCAGTGCCTCAAGCCAATTGAAGTGCTCGACGCTGCCGTCGCAGTAGGCCCGGATCTTGTCCAGGTCGGGTTCGCGGGAGACGGCGACGAGGTACTTGTACATCTCGTCGGGCGTATCGGGGTGTCCGGTCGCCTCCTGCACGGCGGTGCCGCCGCCGAGGTAGAAGTGCCCGCCGGCCATCGCGGTGGTGCCGCCGGCCGCCGCGGCCTTCTCCAACACCAGGACGCGGGCGCCCTGTGCCGCGGCGCTGACCGCTGCGCAGCCGCCGGCGATGCCGAACCCGATCACCACGACGTCGAATTCGTCGGACCAGGATTCGACGTCCGCAGCCTCGACGACCTCGGGGATTTCCTTCACTGCTGCTCCTGTTTCACATACTCGAAGAACGCCCGGATCTCGGGCGGAATGTAAGCGATCTCCAGATACGGCACCCCGGCCGCGGCGGCCGACAGGTAGGCGAATTTCATGCCTCCCGGCATCTCGCCATGACAGACGGCCGGTGTCCCCTCGCTTTCGGCGTCGCGCAGTTTCGCGTCGAACGCCTCTCGGTCGGCCGCCTCGATGCAGATGTGGTGCAGGCCCGCCCCGTGCCGGTCCAGGAACTCGGTGTAGACGCTCTCGCCGCTCACGGGTGCGATGAGCTCGAGTTGGGTGTCACCCGCGTAGCTCAGCGAAATGTCGGCCACGAAATCGGCGGGCCGGCCGCGATAGCTGCAGGTCTCGGGGCTGAAGTGGACCGCGGGCATCCGCACCCACTTGCGGGCCCCCAACAGGCTGGTGAGCGCCTGTTCGGTGGCGTCCAGGTCGGTGGTCACCCAGGCGATCTGGACAGGTGTCTGATCAAACATCGCCATGAGAATATCGCCCGCCAGACGGGAAAGCTAGAACGTGTTCTAGTTCTGCGATTCACCGATGCCGTGGTACCTGTCCTCGGGCGTCCGGTTCAGATCGGTCAGGGCTGCCCTACCAGATTGGACACCTCGCCGGCGAACGGGCCGGCAGCACCGCGGGCCTGCCCACTGGTGTTCTGCCAGGATACGGCGGCCGGAAAGTTACCCCATGTGCTGTTGAACATTCCGACGATGGCAGCGCGTCCGTCGGGCGTGATCACGTAGACCGGGCCACCGGAATCGCCCTTCTGGCTGACCACACCGTTGGCCATGGTGAACCAGCCGTTGTTGACCGCCTCGATCGTGCCGCAGCTCTCGCCGGTGACCACACCGAAGTGGCAGACGGGCGCGCCCGGTGTCGGCAACACCGCGGGGTCGTCCACCAGCATCCGCCCGCCCGGCAGGATGTTGTTCACCACGACGTCGCCGGCCAATTGGATGGTCTCCCAATCGGAGATCATGTGGTTGGTGTCGACGGTGGCACCGTCGGGAGTGTTGTCCCGGAAAGACCCCAGGTGCCCGATGAAATTGCCGTCCCGGTCGCCGACCGGCCCGGCACCGCGACAATGCCCGGCGGTGAACGCCACCCGGCTCACCGTGTCCACGAAGCCCAGCGTGCACAGGTTGGTGCCCTGCCGGATCTCCATGCCGGGATACACCAGCGAACCCGCCGCGGCGGCCACCGGTGCCTGACACACCAACAGCCCGACCACGGGAACCCCGGCCAGCGTCCGCATCACCCCACCAAGCCACCTCTGCACGGCCGGCCTCCCTCGTTACACGGACGTGTTAAACGTCACTCTACTGACATCAATATCGATCACACGGCTACTTCGTTACCGGGAGTACCCAGATCGATGCCAGAAAACGACGACGGCCCGGACCATGGCGGTCCGGGCCGTACATCTGATCAGGTCAGGGAATCGTCAAGACCTGGCCAGGGTGAATCAGGTCAGGATTGGCGATGCCGCTGGCATCGGCGATCTGCTGGTACTTGTTGCCGTCGCCGTAGAACCGCTCGGCGATCGCCCACAGGGTGTCACCGGAGACCACGGTGTAGGTCCGCGGCTCAGGTGCCGGCGGGGGGGGCGGGCTCTTCCACAGCGGCCGGCGCCACCTCGGGCTCGGGCGCGGCAGCCTCGGGTGCCGGTGGCGGCGGCTCGGAGGTCTCGGTCTTGGAGGACCACGCGGGCCCGTCCGCGGCGTAGAGCACCAGGTTGCGGTCGTCCTGGAGAACGAGCTTGACGTCCTTCTTGCCCTTGGTGTCGGTGTGCCACACCGGCTTCTCGGACGTGTACAGGACGAAGTTGCCGTCGGTCTGCACCTCCGCCCGCACGACGTCCTGGCCGTTGGTGGAAGTCGACCAGACCGCTTGGCCGCGTGCCTCCAACACGAGGTTGCCGTCATCCTGCAACGTCAGCGTGTACGCGCCGTTGTTGGAGGTGAGCGACCCGCCCTTCTCCAGCTTCTGTCCTTCGGTCAGTGTGTCTCCCACGCATTGCCCCTTTCTGAACCATGATCCGGGTTGTGCACCCGGTTCAGACGACCTTACTGATTCGGCGTTTGCTTTGGTGCTATTCGGCTCGGCCCGAATTCAAACGTCACGCAAACACTGGGAAACACCGGGATTCGGCGTGTCGCAAATCGGCCCGGTTCGAATAGTGAGGCGCGTCAATTCCCATGGCGGCCAATAATTGTCGCCCCTCGGGCAAAAGCGGCTAGCCGACCGGTTGCGATTCGGGAACCGCCGCGGGTTGCCAACCCGGCGGGCCGAAGATGTAGCCAAGCCGGTCACGCAGCCGGGCGGCCCGTCGCACGTCGCGAGCGATCGCCACATATTCGTGGGTCTGCAACTTCCAGATGTTGAACGTGTTCACCGGCTTGGTCAGCCCGTAGTGCGGCCGGAACACCTCGGGCTGGAACGTGCCGAACAGCCGGTCCCAGATGATCAGGATGCCGCCGTAGTTGCGGTCGAGGTACAGCTGGTCGCGCCCGTGGTGCACACGGTGATGCGACGGTGTGTTGAAGATGAATTCGATTGGCCGCCAAAGTTTTCCAACACGTTCGGTGTGCACCCAGAATTGATAGACCAGGTTCAGCGAGAAGCTGGCGAACACCAGCCATGGCGGGACGCCGAGCAGCGGCAACGGAATCCAGGCCAGGATCTCGCCGCTGTTGTTCCATTTCTGCCGCAGCGCGGTGGCGAAGTTGTAGTACTCGCTGGAGTGATGGGCCTGATGCGTCGCCCAGATCAACCGCACCCGGTGCGCCACCCGGTGGTAGGCGTAGAACAGCAGATCCACCCCGACGATCGCGATCACCCAGGTGTACCAGCGATTTCCGGGCAGATGCCACGGCGCCAGGTACGCGTAGATGGCGGCGTAACCGAACAGCGCCAGAAGCTTCCAGCCTGCGGTGGTGAGGATCGACACCAACCCCATCGAGATACTCGCCCAGGCATCGCGCGTGTTGAATGCGCCCGCGGGCGCCCGTTGGGATTCGACGTGCTCCAGGCGCCTGGCAGCAACCCATTCAACGGTCAACAGCACCAGGAAGAACGGGATCGCGAAGAACACCGGGTCCCGCATAGGCGGCGGCAGGAAGTCCAGAACGGACCTGATCATGTCCATGTCACTTCTCCGGGTCAGCGGAAGTTGAGGATCTGGCTTCCCCAGGCCGCGTGCAGATCGCGGTCCAGGTCGGCGACGGTCTTGTCCTGTTTGTCGATCACCAGGGTGGCCCGGTCTTCGCGACGGTACGGCCGCCACACCGGCTCTCCGAGCGCACCCGAGGGTTGACCGGTGGTGGCGAAGTTGGCCCACCGGCGGCGCACCCGCTCCGACACCGCGCGCCCGTGCTTGAGCCCACCGAGCTTGAAGGTCGGATCTTTCGGCCCCGCAACGAGATTGCCCCATACGTACGGCAGCTCAGTGGCGTGGGCGGCGCCGAGCCGCAGCAGCCGCAGCATCGGGGTGGTGAAGTCGAAGCGGTACAGGTGCACCGGGGCGACGGCGCTGTGCCCCTCGGCGAACCACAGTGTCGGCATGCGGAATCCGATGTCGCGCGCCATGCCCAACCCGATCGCCTTGGGCCGCAGACCCGCGTAGGCCGAGGTGATCTGGGCCTCGGTCGGCAGTTGCAGACCAGGCTGCTCGGCCACGATCGCGGCGAACATGGACCGCAGCGCGCCAGGGGTGATCGGCATCAGCGGTGACTTCATCCAGCGAAACACCGTGGCCTCGTGTTCGTTGGTCCCGATGATCAGCGGCACCGGATGGGTGCGCCCGTCCCGCGCTGCGGCCACCGGATAGTCCGGGACCACATCGCCGTCGACGATCGGCGCAAAGGCCAGCAGGCCCGGGCTCTGGCTCGGAACCGCGTCGAACACCCCCTTGGCCGCCGCCAGGATGCTGGGCACCGGCGCAGCGGAGAGGCGCCCGATGTCGTCGCGTTCGACGCCCAGGCGCTCGAGGAACTGGGCGGCCACGCCCCGGGACCGTTCGGCGTCGTAGACCGATGTCGCCGGGGAGCTCTGCGCGATCGCCGCGCTGAACAACCCCTCGGCGGCCGGGCTGGCCAGCAGGGTGGTGACGATCCCGCCGCCGGCCGACTCGCCGAACAGGGTCACCCGCTGCGGGTCGCCGCCGAATCCGGCGATGTTGTCGCGTACCCAGTGCAATGCCGCCAGCACGTCGCGCAGCCCCAGGTTGGTGTCGAATCGCAGTCCCTTCGCGCCGGGGCGCCCGTTGAACTCGGACAGGTCCAGGAAGCCGAACGGGCCGAGCCGGTAGTTGATGGTGACCACCAGGACATCACCGTCGGCGGCCAGGACTGCCCCGTCGTAGAGCGGCTGGCTTCCCGAGCCCAGGACATAGGCGCCGCCGTGCACCCACACCATGACCGGTTTGGCGTCGCCCGCTTCGGTTCCACTCGGCGCCCAGACGTTGAGGACCAGGCTGTCCTCTCCTTGGCGGCCGCCGAGATCGAGCGGTAGCCGGGGATCGGTGATCTGCGGGCACACCGGTCCGGCTCCGGTCGCGTCGGCGATCTCCTGCCGGTGCACAGGCGGTTGCGGTGACCTCCACCGCAATTCCCCGACCGGCGCGGCGGCGTAGCGGATTCCCAGCCACTGTTTGACGGCCCCGTCGTCGGTTCCACGGACCGGGCCGTACGCGGTGTCGACGACCGGCCCGCCCCTGGCCGGGGCGGGTGTCGGGTCGGTCATGCGGGCTCCTCGGGGGATGCGGGGCGAACTCCCCCACGGTACTCACCCGCCGCACGGCGCTCGGATAGGTTTGTCGGGTGCGGACGTGGGCGTTGTTGATTGCGGCCGTCGCCACCGAAGTCACCGCGACACTGTCGCTTCGCGCGTCCCAGGACCATGCGGGCTGGCTCGTGCTGGTGGTGTCCGGCTACCTGGCCGCTTTCGCGTTGTTGACCCTGGTGCTGCGCGCAGGGATGCCGGTCGGCGTGGCCTACGGCATCTGGGGTGCGCTGGGTACGGCGGCGACGGCGGTGCTGGCCGCGGTGTTGTTCGGTGACCCGTTCACCTGGCCGATCGTGGCCGGCATCGGTTTGATCATCGCGGGTGTGCTGCTGGTCGAGCTCGGGTCCCACCCGCGTAGGGCCGAATCATGATGTGGCTGGCGCTGGCCGGGGCGATCCTGGTCGAGGTGCTCGCCACGCTCGCCCTGCGGGCATCGGACGGTTTCCGCCGCAAGGTGTGGGTGGTACCGGTGGTCGCGGGTTATGTGATGTCGTTCTACCTGCTGTGGCTGGCCCTGTCGTTGGGGGTGCCGGTCGGAATCGCCTACGGCATCTGGACCGCGTGCGGCGTCGCCCTGGTCGCCGTGATCGCGAGGTTTCTGTTCAAGGAGCCGCTGACCCCGGTGATGCTGCTCGGCATCGCGTTGATCGTGTCAGGTGTGTTCACGATCGAGCTCGCCGGCGTCACACCGGCGCACTGAATCGGGGACCGGCCGCCGCGGCAGCACCCCGGCCAGCACGAGGGCCACCACCCGCGGTCCGGCCCGGGTCCCCGCCGCTGCGCGTGCTGCCGGGTGGTCGTCATGGTCAGGGCCGGGCAGTAGGTAGCGGTAGGCGCCCAGCGCCACCACACTCAATGCCACTCCGACCACCGAGAGGTGGAGTCCGCGCGGGATGCCCAGCGCGATCGCGGCGGCACCGGTGAGTCCGCCGAGGATCGCGCCCGCGGCCCACACCGCGTGCAACGAGTTGATGATCGAGCGGCCGAGTGCGCGCTGCAGCCGCAGCCCGTGTGCGTTCTGTGCGACGTCGACCACCGCGTCGCAGGACCCGGCCAGAAACAGGGCCGCGGCGAGCAACAAGGGTGTGCCCGCGACACCGGCCACGATGACGAACGAGGCCAGGGCGACCGTCCCGATCACCGCGACGCGCGCGCTGCGGAACCGTCGGATCAATGTGGCCGCGGTCAATCCCGCAACCAGCGCCCCGCCGGAGAACGAGGCCACGGCAGCTCCGTACATCGCATTGCTCAGGTGCAGGTCGGTTTTGATCTCGGGATAGCGCGGCAGCAGATTGGCGAAGATCGCGCCGTTGGTCAGGAACAGCGCCCCGACCGCGATGCGGGCCCGGCGCAACGCGACGGTGTCGCGCGCGGGTGAGGCCGGTCCGGATACCACTGAGCCGACACTACTGCGCGCCTGGCGGACTAACGGACCGCCGACACCAGCCGTTCGCTGACCTGCCACAGGTCGGCAGCCTTGGCCATGTCGTACGAATCGTGGGAGGACCGGATCTGGCGGCGCCCTTCGAAGTACGCCCCGGTGACGCCGTCGAGGGCCGGATCGGTGACCAGCTTGGCGAGATGGGCTCCCGAGCGCTGCGTGCTGTTCACGTTCGGCAACAGCCGCAGGGCCGGCATCAGCAGGCGCCACGCCAATCGTTGAGCGCGTGAGTAGTCCCGGGCGAGCCCCGAACCGGGCATCAGGCCCGGGTCGAACGCATTGACGGTGACCCCGCGAGCACCCTGTTCCAGCCGCCGGTCCAGTTCATGGCAGAACAGCACGTTGCACAGCTTGGAAGTCGTGTAGCGACGACGGCCCTCCTCGCCGGTCAGACCGCCCGGCGGGGGGCGCAGCAGTGCCTCGGCCGAGGTGTAGCGCGGCGCAGGCATCCCGGTGAACTTGTCGGGATCGTGGGTGCCGCTGCTGACCACGACGATGCGCGCCGGCGTGGTCAGGTGTTCGCGCAGCTGCCGCACCAGGGCGAAATGCCCGAGATGGTTGACGCCGAACGTCATTTCGTAGCCGTCGGCCGTCGTCTGAGAACCGGCGACCAACTGCAACCCGGCGTTGCACACCACGGCTTTCACCGGCGGTACATCCAGCGTCGGCAGCCGGTCGGCGAAGTCGCGCACCGAGGCCAGCGACGCCAGGTCCAGGGCACTGACCGTGACGCGTCCGGGGTGGCCGAGGCGCGCCACGGCGTCGTCTCCACGTGCGGCATCGCGTACGGCCAGCACCACATGCCACGCGGGATCGGACGCCAGGAGTGCCCGTGCGGTTTCGAATCCCAGCCCGGTGTTGGCGCCCGTGATGATCGCGGTCTTGTCGGTCACTGCTCCTCCTCCAGGAGTATCGGGACCAGGGCGGTGACGGCTTGCCACAGCCTTCGGTACATGCGCGCCACGTCGGTGTCGTCGGGCTCGAGGTGGTTGGCGAAGAACACGCCGTCGGATTGCGCGACGGCGAATGCGGTGAGTTCGGCGACCATCCGATCGGCGCGGCGTGGAGGGAGGCCGGTGGGCAGCAGCTGCCGGACGGCACCGGAGAACCGGGTGAGCGCGGTGTCGCGCACCTGGCGCACCACCTGTGTGACCGTCGGATCGTCGCTGCGCTCCAGGGACAGCAGGTAGAGGATCCGCAGGAACTCGGGGTGTTGTGCCTGCAGTTCGGCCAGGACGCCCAGTTGTTCGTCGATACTGCCGTCGCTCGGTATCGCCGCGAAGAAGCGTTCGGCCCCGCGCGCCATCACCGCGGCCAGGACACCGTCCTTGGATCCGAAATGCCAGTAGATGGAGCTGGCCGGCAGTCCACAGGCGTTGCGGATCTCGCTGATCGACGTCGCGGCGTAGCCGCGGGTGGCCATCAGCCGCTCGGTGGCATCGAGGATCTGCTCCCGCGAGTCCGCGCCCTGTTGTTGTCGTTTCGTGGCTGGGGTCGTCATGCGAAATCCCGTCTGTAAGGATCGTTACAGACAGAGTAACCAGGCTCGTACTCCTCTCGCCAGTGGCACGCTGAACCGGTGACGATCCACCGCGACACCGCCACCGAGGATCTGGTCCGGCTCTTCCCGCCCGGAACGCAGCAGGACGCCGATGGCACCTTGATCGTCGGCGGTTGCCGGCTGGACGCCATCGCCGAGGAGTTCGGCACACCGGCGATCGTGGTGGACGAGGGCGCGCTGCGGCAGCGGGCCCGCGACTACCTCTCCGCGTTCCGTGGCCGCTGGCCGCGCAGCGATGTGGCATTCGCCTCGAAGGCCTTCCCGTGCACCGCCGTTCAACGCGTCATGGCGCAGGAGGGACTACACCTCGATGTCGCTGGCGGAGGCGAAATCCTGTCGGCGATCAAGGCCGGCGCTGACCCGGGCCGGCTGGTGCTGCATGGCAACGCCAAGACCGACGAGGAGCTCACGCTGGCCGTCGGGCATGGCGTGGGCCTGGTGGTCGTCGACAATTTCGACGACATCGACCGGCTCGAGCGCATCGTGCCCGCCGGGCGCCGCCAACCGTGTCTGGTCCGGGTGATCCCGGGCGTCGCGGCCGCCACCCATGCCTCGCAGGCCACCGGCCATGCGGGCGCAAAGTTCGGCCTGATGCCCGAGGACGCACGGGCCGCGATCGCCCGCATCGAAGCCAGCCCGCGGCTGCGCCTGGACGGGGTGCACACCCACGTCGGATCGCAGTTGCTCAATGTCGAACAGTTGGCCGCGGCGGTGGCACCGATCGCGGCGCTCGGCACGTTCGAGGTCTACGACCTCGGTGGCGGGCTCGGGGCGCGCTACACCTACGACGAGCATCCGCCCGGCCTGGACGACTACGCCGAGGCGATGGTGGCCCAGGCCCGCGCGCTGCTGCCATCGGAGAGCCGGATCATCGTCGAGCCCGGTCGCAGCATGGTGGCGACCAACGCCTGCACGCTGTACCGCGTGACCACCGTCAAGCGCGGGGTGATCACCCACGTGGCGGTGGATGGCGGGATGGGTGACAACCTCGAGGTGTCACTGACTGGGCAGCGCTTCGAGGCCACCATCGCCGACCGGGTGGGCGGCGGCGAGACGGTCAGCGTCGTCGGGAGGCACTGTGAGTCCGGCGATCAGCTGGTCGACGCCGTGGCCCTGCGGGAGCCGAAGGTCGGCGATCTGCTCGCGGTCCCGGTCACCGGGGCGTACTGCTACACCATGTCCAATCAGTACAACGGTGCCCGACGGGTTCCGGTTGTATTCGCGCACAACGGAACTGCCCGGCTGGTGGTGCGCCGTGACACTTGGCAGGACCTGCTGGCCCGCGATGTCGACTGACACGATCGCGTCCGTGGCACCAAGATTGACCGCATGACCTCTCCGTCATCGGCCCTGCTGGAGCTGGCCCGCCGCTACGGCGTGGCCCCTGAGTTCGACGACTGGACCGGCCGGCGCACCAGCGTCGCGGAATCGACGCTGGTGGCCGTGCTGGAAGCCCTCGGCGTTGCGGCCGGTACAGAAGCCGATCGCATCGATTCCCTGACCGCCCACGACCGGCAGTACTGGCAGCGCAGCCTGCCGCCCATCGTGCTGGGCCGCGCGACGGTGGCGTCGAGTTTCTGGGTGCACGTCACGCACGGCGATCCGGTGGAGCTCACGCTGCTGCTCGAGGACGGCACCGAACGCAGCGGCCTGCGGCAGCTCGAGAACAACCGGCCCCCGTACGACCTCGGGGACCGCCTGATCGGTGAGGCCACGTTCGAGCTGCCCGCCGACCTCCCGCTGGGCTATCACCGGCTGCGGCTGCGGGTCGACGGGTCTCATACCGAGACCCCGGTGGTGATCTCGCCGGCCACCCTGGAACCGCCGTCGCGGCTGGGCCGGCGGCGAGCCTGGGGCCTGGCCGTCCAGCTCTACAGCATCCGTTCGCAAAATTCTTGGGGCACAGGCGATCTCACCGACCTGACCGATCTCGCCGTGTGGTCGGCGGCCGCGCATGGCGCGGGCTTTGTCCTGGTCAACCCGCTGCATGCGGCTGCCCCCACCGCCCCGATGGAACCCTCGCCGTATCTGCCCACCTCCCGGCGCTTCGGCAATCCGCTCTACCTTCGGGTCGAGGCGATCCCGGAGTTCGCCGCGGTCCGTCACCGCGGCCGGCTCCGTGGGTCACGCCTGGCGCTCAACAAGCGCGCCGACCGCCACGCGACCATCGACCGCGATGCGGCCTGGCTGGCCAAACGCGCCGCGCTGGAAGAGGTGTACCGGGTCGAGCGCTCGACGGGACGCGAGGTGGCCTACGCCGCCTACCGCGCCCGGCAGGGGCGCAGCCTGGAGGATTTCGCGATCTGGTGTGCGCTGGCCGAGCAATACGGCGCCGACTGGCACGACTGGCCCCACGCGCTGCGGCATCCGGATGCTCCGGAGGTTGCCGCGTTCGCCACGGCAAACGCGCACGCCGTCGACTTCCATCGCTGGCTGCAGTGGGTGCTCGACGACCAGCTCACCGCGGCGCAGGCCACGGCCGTTCAGGCCGGGATGGCGCTCGGCGTCATGAGCGACCTGGCGGTCGGGGTCGATCCCGACGGCGCCGACGCCTGGTCGCTGCAGGACGTGCTGGCGCTCGGGGTCTCAGCCGGTGCGCCGCCGGACGAGTTCAACCAGCTCGGGCAGGACTGGTCACAGCCGCCGTGGCGGCCGGATCGTCTCGCCGAGCAGGCGTACGAGCCGTTCCGGGCAGTGGTCAACATGGCGCTGCGGCATGCCGGCGGGGTGCGTATCGACCACATCATCGGGATGTTCCGGCTGTGGTGGATCCCGAAGGGCGCCGCACCGACCGAGGGCACCTATGTGCGCTACGACCACGAGGCGATGATCGGGATCATCGCGCTGGAGGCGCACCGCGCCGGCGCGCTGGTGGTCGGCGAGGATCTGGGCACGGTCGAACCGTGGGTGCGTGACTATCTGCACGAACGGGGGCTGTTCGGCACCTCGATCCTGTGGTTCGAGTCCGACGAGGCAGGCGGCCCGCTGCCGGCCGAACGGTGGCGGGAGTACTGCCTGTCCTCGGTGACGACGCACGACCTGCCGCCGACATCCGGATACCTGGCCGGTGAGCATGTCCGGTTACGGGAGCAACTCGGGCTGCTGACCCGGCCCGCAGAGCAGGAGTTGGCCTCCGACCGTGCCGCGCAGGCGGCCTGGTTGGAGGAGTTGCGCCGGGTCGGCCTGCTGGGGTCCGATCCGGACACCGATCAGGTCGTATCGGCGCTGTACCGGTACTTGGGCCGCACGCCGTCGAGACTGCTGGCGCTGTCCCTGGCCGATGCGGTCGGCGAGGTGCGCACCCAGAATCAGCCGGGAACCACCGACGAGTACCCCAACTGGCGGATTCCGCTGGCCGGACCCGACGGTCGGCGGCTGCTGCTCGAAGAGGTGTTCGTCGACCCCCGGGCGGCGGCGTTGTGCGATGTGATGGCGGCGATCACCACCCACGTCGGTCGTGCCGGAATGTAACGCGCCGGGCCTCTGCTCCGGTTTCACATTCGTCACTGCTGCGATATGTTCGCAACCGCACCCGACTGACGGAGTTCACGTGAAGAAGCTTGTTGCGCTCGGCGGCGGTCTGCTTGCCGCCGGTTCGATCGCCGTGTTGGCCGCCGGCACCGCCACCTCACAGCCGAGCGCGGCCTCGGTCAACGTCGTCGGAGAGCCCTATATGAAGGCGCTGGCGATCCTCAAGAGCCAGGGCATCAAGGCCACGTTCGGCGGGTCCTTCGGCAGCGCCCTTCCGCAGGCCGAGTGCCTGGTCGACTCCCAGAAGGTCAACTCCAGCGGCAAGATGATCCTGATGCTGGATTGCAGCGAGGCCGCGGCCGAGCAGGGCGCCGATGCGGCCGTTCCGGGCGGCCCGCGGGTCGGTAGCAACGGCGTGACGACGGTGACGCCGACCCCGGTGGTCCCGATCGCCGGCGCGCCTGGCGCGGGTACCCCGCCGCCGGCCTGATCGGAGTCGGTTCCGGACCCGAATGGGGTAACCCGGTACCACCGTTCCCACCTAAATCCGTACACTGCTGAGAGTCCACTCATCCCAGGGAGGCTCTCGATGCTGCGTCCGTTGCGGTTCGACAATGAGATCGACCCGGGCCCGGTACAAATCCAGGCCCGCAAAGTGCATTTCGATCTCGACGACATCCCGTTGCACTGGATCCCCGGCCACCCCGTGGCTTCGTCGATGGTGAACCTGTTCAACGTGGTGCTGCCCGTTGCCGAGCACTGGTTCGTCGCGACGTTCAACGAAGCCCTGCCGTATGTGCGCGATCCCAAGCTCGCCGATGACATGCGCGGCTTCATCGGCCAGGAAGCCACCCACGCCGAGACACACGATCAGGTGCTCGACGAGTTCCTGACGAACCACGGCGTCGACTATCAGCCGGTCCTGTCCCTCGTCGAGCACGTGTTCACCAAGACGCTGGCGCCGTCGGACTCCCCCGACCCGCGCCGCCGGCTGGCCAATCTGTGCGACCGGCTGTGGCTCATCGCGGCCATCGAGCACTACACCGCGGTGCTCGGCGACTTCGTGCTGAACTGCACGTGGGAGGACCATGACGCCGACCCGACGATGACCGACCTGTTCCGCTGGCACGGCGCCGAGGAGGTCGAGCACCGCAGTGTCGCCCACGACGTGGCGGTGTACTTCCAGGACAGCTATTTCAGCCGGGTCCGGGCGATGTCGATCGCCGCGACAGCGGTCTACCTGTTCTTCCAGCGCGGGTGCTGGGCGATGGTCAAGAGCGACCCGACCCTCGACATCGGCTGGTGGCGGATGAACCGGATGCGGATCCGTGACTCCAAGCTCGGGCTGCTGCCGAAGTTCTCCCGGATGTTCGGCTCCAACACGCTGGCCTACTGCCGGCCGGGCTTCTCACCGGAGGAGATGGGGTCGACGGCCCAGGCCGTCGCCTATCTGGCCAGCTCGCCCGCGGCGCGGGCCGCTCACCTGTGACGGGCCCCGGTATGCCGAGCCTGTTGTCGCGCTACCGTCGGCTGCCACCGAGCATGTCGGGCCGTTTCCGGCACGATCCCATGCTCGGCGCCGCCGGCGCGGCCATCGCCTCCATCTGGACCGTGGGTCGCCTCGTGCGGCGGTCCACTCCACCACCCGAGCTGGACCGCACGATCGTGTTGACCGTGACCGACCGGCAGGTGGTGGCGCACGATCAGGACGTCATCGCACTGACCCTGGCCGCCGCGGACGGCGGCACGCTGCCGCAGTGGTATCCGGGTGCCCACATCGACCTTCACCTGGCCAGCGGACGGGTCCGGCAGTACTCGCTGTGCGGCGATCCGGCGGTCACCGACCGTTATCGAATCGCGGTGCGGCGTATCCCCGATGGCGGCGGCGGTTCGGTAGAGGTGCACGACAGCCTGCAGGTCGGTAGCCAGGTCAGCACCCATGGCCCGCGCAACGCCTTCGCCCTCACCGTGCCCGGTTACGGGTCGCCGACCCAGCGGTTCCGGTTCATCGCCGGCGGCATCGGGATCACCCCGATCCTGCCGATGCTCGGGTTGGCCGCCCGGTTGGGTGTCGACTGGTCGATGGTGTACGCCGGACGCAGTCGCGACAGCCTGCCGTTCCTCGACGAGCTCGCCCCGTTCGGCGATCGCATCGAGATCCGCACCGATGATGTCGACGGCTTGCCCAGTGCCGGCGATCTTCTCGGTGCCTGCCCCGACGGCACCACGGTGTATGCCTGCGGGCCGGCCCCGATGTTGACCGGAATCCGGACCGCGCTGACCGGCCGGGACGACGTCGAGCTGCATTTCGAAAGGTTCGCGGCGCCACCGGTTGTCGACGGCGCGGAGTTCTCGGTGACGATCGCCTCCACCGGCGCCGAGATCACCGTCGGGGCCGACGAGACCCTGCTGGCCGCATTGGGCCGGGCCGGGGTCAGCGCGCCGTACTCATGCCAGCAGGGTTTCTGCGGCACCTGCCGGATACGGACCGTGCCCGGAGCCGAAGGAGCTGTGCAGCACCGGGATACGCTGTTGACCGATCCCGAGCGCGACGCGGGCTATCTACTCACCTGCGTGTCGCGGGCCGAGGCCGGGCAGCGGTTGACGCTGGATCTCTGAGCCCTCACCCGGTGTCCGCGCAGCCTTCTCCGTATCCGGCCAGCTCGGGTGCGGCCATCAGCTGATCCAGCAGCGGACGTTGCCCGCTCAGCAGCTTGGTGCGCGCCACCGCCACCGAAACCCAAGCGACACGGTCGATTTCGGGGAATTCGACGAATCGCCCCGAACCCTTGGGCAATTCGAGGGTGAACGTGTTGCTGACGGCTGCCACGGGGTCGAAGTCGGCCTGTACCGCGAACGCGGTGACCACCTTGCCTCCCGCCTGGCGTACCGGGTCGAGGTCGATGCGCGGGCCCACAGGTGGCGGGGAGCCGAGTTCTTCGGTGAACTCGCGTTGCGCCGCAAGCCAAGGGTCCTCCCCTTCGACGTACTCCCCCTTGGGCACCGACCACGCCCCGACGTCCTTGCGGGCCCAGAACGGCCCGCCGGGATGGGCGAGCAATACCTCCACGTCGGTCCCGGCGAATCGGTACAGCAGCACCCCGGCACTCAGCTTTGCCACGGCTTGCAGGCTACGCGGCCACGCCGTCAGGGCCGCATAGGTGATGTAGCCCACTTTGCTGACCCTACGTAAGTCCAGTCACCCCAAGGCTCGCGGAAACCTACCGAGGACCCTCTGTTCCTTCCCGGTTCCCAACTGTGACGCAGCACTCTCCCATAGTTTCGCGCAGCCGGAATTTTAATTGTGAACTGCCGGTTAATCGTTAGGTAACACTTAAACGAACTAGCTACGGCGCCCCGACGAACGTCGACCCCGGGCGCACCGTGTGCGACACAACAGAACAGGAAAGAAGGCACCAAAGATGATGAGACTCGGATTTGCTACGGCACTGGTAGGCGCTGCAGCGGCCGCCGTGATCGGTTTGGCCGCACCGGCCCAGGCCGCACCCACCGGCCCGGGCAATGCGCAGCAGACCATCAGCGAGCTGCAGGCTCAGGGTTACAAGGTCGTGGTCAACCACATCGGCTCCACCCCGCTGGACAAGGCGTCGGTGGTGGCTGTACGTCCGGGGCAGACCTACACCCGGACAGATTCCGGTAACCCGGGTGACAACTTTCAGACCAACGTCGTCAACAAGACGGTTTACGTGGATGTGAAGTAAGCCCAAAACTTCGTGAAACATCAAGGAGGGGCGCCCTTTTCGGGCGCCCCTTCGACGTGTCCGGGGGCAGTGCCCGATCCGGTGCGCGCTAGAGTCCCCAGGGTGCGACGCTTCACCCGATATGTCGCCCTCGGCGACAGCCAGACCGAAGGACTCTGGGACGGCGACGACACCGTGGGCCTGATGGGATTCGCCGACCGGCTCGCGGTGCGCCTCGACGGGCTCTATCCGGGGTTGGGCTATGCCAATCTCGCCATTCGCGGCCACCGCATCGGCGATGTACTCCATGCTCAGCTGCCCACCGCATTGTCCATGCAGCCCGATCTGGTCACGGTGTGCATCGGGATGAACGACGTGACCCGGCCGGGCCGCTCGTTCACCCGCGCGCTGGGTGATCTCGAGCGCGTCTACCGAGACCTCGCGGATTCCGGTGCCACCGTCGTCACCACCACCTTCCCGGATATCACCCAGATCCTGCCGGTGGGCCGGCTGCTCGGGAAGCGGGTGGTCCAGATCAACGACGCGATCAACGAGGCCGCCGACCGGTACGGGTTCCGGCTCGTGGATTTGTATTCGGCCCCCTCGATGCGCGAACCGGAAACCTGGAGTCCCGATCGGGTACACGGCTCGGCGAAGGGACACGGCCTGTTCGCCGCCGCAGCCGCCGAGGCGCTCGGATTGCCTGGCAGCAACCATGATTGGGCCCTGGCCAGCGGACCGGACGAGACGCAGTCGTTCCGGTCCCGGGCCTACTCACAGATGCTGTGGACGCAGAACATGCTCATGCCTTGGCTGTGGCGTCACCTTCGCGGCCAGTCCGGTGGAACCGGCCGTTCGCCCCGGCGGCCCGCCCTGATGCACCTGAGCGCCTAGCTGAGTCCGAGGATCGACCACGCCAGGTCGGCCGGGCCGCCGGTCAGGTTGCCCTCGCCGGCTTTGGCCACCATCGCGGGGCAGAACGTGGAGATAGCGACCCCGGTGAACATCGTCGCCGGCCCCAGCGACATACCGCCGGTGTCGGCGACCTTGGCGGCCACATCGGCCGCGGTCTGGCCCGGCTCCGCCAGCATGGGGCACACCGACTGTCCGAGTGCCACAGCCTGGGCGGGATCGGCAGCGCCCACCCCCGCCTGACTCAGTGCGTCGACGAAGGTCTGGTCGATCGGATCAGCCTGGGCCGGCGCGGCGATCACCAACGCCGCCAGCCCGGTCACCACGGAAGCCCCGGTGGCGACGAGCACTCGACTGAACCGGATCATGTTGCGCTGCATGGCCGGAATCGTACGGGCCGGTGTGGCGCGCTCATGCATCGGAGGTGGTGTCAGACACCGCCCCAGGCCGAGTCGAGCTCCTTGGCGACGTCGATCACCTTCGCCTGCTCCGATGCCGGGCTGTCGATCTCGCCGGCCACATGTGCGGCGATGAACCGTTTGATCTCCGCGTCCACTCCGGCCAGGATGCGCAGCACCTCGGCGCGCAATGACTTGGAGGTGACGTGGATCGAGATGTCGGACGGACGCGGCTTCTTGACGTCGAGGATCAGCAACAGCGGCTCGGCCGCCAATGCCGAGGCCCGCAAGGCGATCTCGCCGAACACCATGAACTTGGGCCGGTCGATGCGCAGATCGATCACCATGTCGATCTCCAGCGGGATCCGGATGGAGAACGTGATGGTCTCGCCCACGATGCGGCTGACCCGGGGCTTTTGGATCTTGACCCGCGCGGTGACCTTGGCGATCTTGCCGGGGCCCTGGGCAATCGGACCCATCTCGAACTCGTCGCCGGCGATCGCCCCGATGGCGTCGCCGACCCGGTCCTCGGATACGGCCACCTCGAAGAACCGGCGGCCGAATTCCTCGTAGGTGATGTAAGCGTGATCAGCCATGATCCTTCTACGGTCTCACGCCGCAGTGCCGGGATGGTGAAGCCGGGCCGGTTTGCCCGGTCACGTCGCGTCGGTGAAGTGACGCAACCGGGTGACCGCCCGCGGCCCGGTGCTCAGGTCGGCGATCAGCACGGCCCGGCGGCCGTCGCGGTCCAGCCCGGCGACGACGCTCGATCCGGACACGATCAGCTTGCGCCAGGATGCGCCCGAGGTGCGTTCCAGTAACCCGGACGTGGTCAGCGGTGCGTCGTCACCGGAGCGGACGACGGCGCCGCCCAGCCTCCGTTGCACCGCCACCTCGTCGCCCGCGCACAGATCGTCGAGCAGGCCGGTGACCAGACGTCTGCCCTCCCGGCCCGCGCCGCTCATGCCTTTGGCGAAACCGAGGGCGCCCGACGGGCCCTGGTTGCGCAGCAGGGCCCCGGCCAGACGCAGCCCGACGGGCACCGCGCCGACACCGGCTCCGGCGAACTGCCCGATCATGGTCGGCAGCTCCCAGTACGCCTGCAGTTCGGCGATACGCGGCCCGGCCGGGTCGGCGACGACGGCGTAGCGCAGGTACGCCGGGATCCGCATGGTGACCGACCGGCTCATCTCCACCTCGAGCTCGAGGTCACGGACCACCGTGGAGCCGGCGACGATGTCGACGTCGCGGTGGAAGGTGATGTCGCGGGGGCCGATGAAGGTGTCGTAGAAGCGCTCGATCTCGGCGGTTCCGCGATGTGGCCGCGAGCCCACCGGGTCCTCGACCTGTCCGCCCGCAGCGAACAGACCCACCCATGCCTGCCGGTCGTGTGCACCGGCTGCCTGCGGCGACAGTTCGGCGGTGGCTAACAGCTCGTCCCGTGTGAAGACCATATGGATCGTTTACCATCCCGCCCGGCGCTGCGTGCGCGCACACTGGTGTTTGAGACGTGGGGATACCCCACCACCACCGAGGAGTGCGCAATGAGTGGCAGTGGACCGTTCGGGTTCGATCCCGAGGACTTCGACCGCGTCGCCCGTGAGGCCGGCGAAGGATTGCGTGATGCGCTCGACGGCCTGGGCAAGTTCCTGGGCAATCCCGGCCAGGGCGTCGGCTGGGCCGGGCTGCTGGATGAGATGACCCGGTTCTCCCGGCCCCGGACCGAACCGGAGACCACCGGCGAGAAGGGCGACGGCGTATGGGCCATCTACACCGTCGACGAGGCCGGCGGTGCCCACATCGAGCAGGTCTATCCGAATGAGCTCGAGGCCCTGCGGGCCAACGCGAGCAACACCGATCCGGTGCGCCGGGTGCGGTTCCTGCCCTACGGGATCGCGGTCAGTGTGCTCGACACCGATACCGGCGAGTAACTACGGCACCAAATGCCGACTGCTCGGCGTGGCGACCGGCTAGGCTTCTGACCCAAAGTCAACGAACTGCCCGGCGCGACTGACGGCCGGCATTGCTGAGGGTGGGACATGATTCGCGAACTCTTCGCCACGACGGCTGTCGCTGCGGCGGCACTCGCAACTGCGATCTCGGTGGCGCCGAGCGCCCTCGCCGACGACAACAGCAACATGTATCCGGACAATCCGGGCCGCTACTCCACCGATGTTCCCGGGATGAGCTACGAGGCATCCAACGGCGCGCCGTGCTACAGCTGGGAGCGCAATGTGTTCGGCCGTGGCCCGGGCGGCACGGCGATGCAGTGCCGGTGGATTCCCAACCAGTGGCCTCCGGTCTACACCGGGTTCTGGACCTACGCCTATCCGCTGCACGGTGTGCAGGAGATCGGGTCGCCGTGCCCGGGCCCGCAGGCCGCCGCGCAATCCCCCGATGGCCGCCCGATGTTGTGCCTCGGGGCGCAGGGCTGGCAGCCCGGTGTGCTGACCGGCGACGGGTTCTTCCCGGCCTGAGGCGCGGGTCACATCCCCGCGGCCATACAGCCAAGTGATCCATGTATGGTCGTGGAGCCCGAATCCGCGCACATCAGGAGTGCCATGAGCGCCGACGTGAAGTTCGATCTGTCCACAGTGTTCTCCACGGTGGCCGAAGCCGTGCCCGATCAGACCTTCCTGGTGTGGCGGGACCGCCGATTGAGCTACGCCGAGTTCGACGCGCGCGTCGACGGTTTCGCGCACTATCTGGTGTCCGCCGGCCTGGGCACACATACCGAGCGCGACGGCCTGGCCGGGCACGAGTCTGGGCAGGATCACCTCGGCATCTATCTGCGCAACGGCAACGAGTACCTCGAGTCGATGATCGGCAGCTACCGCGCACGGGTGGCGCCCTTCAACGTCAGCTACCGCTATGTCGAAGAGGAACTCCTCTACCTGCTGAAGGACTCGAATGCCCGCGCGGTGATCTACAACGCGGAGTTCGCGCCCCGGGTGGCCGCGATCCGCGACCAGCTGCCGAACCTGCAGGTGCTCATCCAGGTCGCCGACGAGTCTGGTAATGACCTCCTGCCGGGCGCTGTCGACTACGAGACGATCCTGAAAACCCCTGCGCCACAGGCCGGGATGCCCACCCCGTCGGGCGACGACCTGTACGTCCTCTACACCGGAGGCACCACCGGCATGCCCAAGGGTGTGCTGTGGCGCCAGCACGACATCTTCTTGTCCTCGATGGGTGGCCGGCCGTTCGGCAGCGACACCTTCATCGCCTCGTACGAGGAACTCGCCGAGCGGGCCCGCACCGCCGGCGGTGGACTGTCACTGCTGATGATCCCGCCGTTCATGCACGGCGCCGCGCAGTGGGCCGCCTACAACGCGATCACCATGGGCGGCAAGCTCGTCATCCCCGACGATGTGGTGCGGATGCGCCCCGACAACGTCCTGACACTGGCCGCGCGCGAGCGGGTGCTGAGCATCCCGGTGGTCGGCGATGCGATCGCCCGGCCGCTGATCGACGAGATCGAGAAGGGCGACTACGACCTGTCCGGCCTGTTCACGATCACCAATGGTGGCGCGCCGCTGTCCCCGACCGTGCGCGAGCGCATCCTGGCCGCGCTGCCGCATCTGATGCTGCTCGATGCCGTGGGTTCCTCGGAGTCGGGCACTCAGATGAGCACCGCCTCCACCGCGGGCACCGATTCCGAGGCCGCCACCTTCAGTCCTCAGTCCGACACCGCTGTGGTGGCCGAGGATATGTCGCGCGTGCTCGCGCCGGGCGAGGGCGGCGGCTGGCTGGCTCGGCGAGACCTGATCCCGCTGGGCTATCTGGGCGACGAGGCCAAGACCGCGCGCACCTTCCCCACCATCGACGGAGTCCGCTGGGCCGTCCCGGGCGACCGGGCAAACGTCTTGGAGGACGGGCGGATTCAGCTGCTGGGCCGGGATTCGGTCACCATCAACTCCGGCGGGGAGAAGATCTTCGTCGAGGAGGTCGAGCGGGCCATCGCCGCGCACCCCTCGGTCTACGACGTGGTGGTGGTCGGCCGTCCGTCGGAGCGTTGGGGCAACGAGGTCGTGGCGGTCGTGCAGTTCGCCGAAGGCGCGTCGGCCACCGACGAGGAACTCGCGGCGGTGTGTGAACGCTCGATCGCGCGCTACAAGATCCCGAAGGCGTTCGTCCGGTCCCCCCAGATCGTGCGCTCCCCCGCCGGCAAGGCCGATTACCGCTGGGCCAAGTCGGTGGCCACCGAGCACGCCGAAGCGGTCAGCAGCGCGTAATCCACGGCTCGCCAACGGCTCACGCCGCGAACAGCTTCCCGATCGCGGCGAGCATCGTGGTGTGGGCGGCAACCGCCTGCTCCACGGTGATCGCCAACAACGGCCTGGGTGCGGCGATGGTCAGGTCCTCGGTGATCAGGGTTCCGGTTCCGCCGGCCGTGAAGTCCACCCGGCTGTCGAGCCGCACCTGCGGGAACTGGCGAGCCTGGGCCGTCACCGTTCCCGCGGTGGGGACGGTCAGCGTGGCCCGGTAGGTGATCGGAAGGGAGAACGGCCCCAACGGGATTCGGTCGGCCACCTGATAGTCCTGCCGGTATCCGTCGGCCAGGGTCACCCGCGAGGTACTGCGCACCCATTGCACGAGCGGGTGCACCTGCGAGATGTTGTCCAGGTCGACGTAGAACGCCCGCACCTGCTCCGGCGGCGCGGGCACCTCACCGCTGACGCTTCTTCGGGCCTGCCCGATCCAGATGTCCACGGTGCTCAGTTCACCACAAGGCGCAGTTTCTCCCAGCCGCGAACGGTCGAGGTCGGCGCCAGTTGTGCACTGTCGTAGTCGATCTCCCATTCGGGGAACCGGTTGAGCAGTTCGTCGAGCGCGACCCGGCCCTCCAGACGGGCCAGGTTGGCGCCCAGGCAGTAGTGCAGCCCCTTGCCGAAGGTCAGGTGGCTGACATTGTCGCGGTGGATGTCGAAGCTGTCGGGGTCGCGGTAGCGCCGCGGATCGCGGTTGGCCGCACCGAACAACAGCAGCATCGCGCTGCCTGCCGGTACCGTCGTCCCGTCGTACTCGAAATCCCGTGCCACCCAGCGTGCCACGTGCGGACCGGTGGGTTCGAACCGCAGCGTCTCGTCGACCGCGCGGGTCAGCAGCGACCGATCCTGCTCGACCTCCCGACGCTGGTCCGGGTGCTCGGCCAGCACTTTCGCCAGCCAGCCGATGAGCCGGCCGGTGGTCTCGTTGCCCGCGCCGGCCACCACCTGGGTGTAGTGCAGCACCTCTTTGCGATTGAGCTTGCGCGTGACACCGAACTCGTCGTTGAACTCGACGTTGAGCAAGGCCGTCATCAGGTCGTCCGAGGGATTGTTGGCCCGCCATTCGACGTAGTCGGCGTAGATCCGGCCGTCGGCGATGCGGTCGGCCTGCAACACCTTCATCGGCGCTCCCGGCTTGGTGCGCAGGTTCGCATCATTGGCGTCGCGCACTCCGATCTGCTCGGATTCCGGTATGCCGAGCAGCATTCCGATCACCCGCATCGGCATCATCGCTGCCAGTTCGGCGATGATGTCGAACCCGCCCGACCCGACCAGCGGATCCAGGCAGCGCACGCAGAACTGCCGGATCTGATCCTCGATCTCGGCCATCCGTCGCGGCGTGAACACCCGCGACATCAACCCGCGCAGCAGGGTGTGCATGGGCGGGTCCTCGAACATCATCACGCCCGGCGGCATGTCGAAGTCGGACTTGACCAGTTCGAGGATGTCGCTTCGGCTGTTGGAGAAGGTTTCCCAGTCAGACAACGACTTTTCGACGTCTGCGTGACGGGACAGCGCCCAGAAGTCGTAGCGCTCGTTGTAGTAGAGCGGGGCTTCGTCGCGTAGCCGGGCATAGACCGGATACGGGTCGGCGACGATGCCGACGTCGTACGGGTCGTAATAGACGGTCATTTCAGGCAGCTGCCGGCGTCGACGGGCAGGGTGACCCCGGTGATGTAGCGCGCTTCGTCGGACGCCAGGAACAGGACGGCATTGCTGATGTCCTCGGGGGTGACCCACGGGATCGGCAGCATGTGGAACGTCTGACAGATCGGCGCGAGATCGTCCGGTCCGGGATTCTCCAGATCCGGACGGAACATGCGATAGGTCGTCTCGTTCATCAGCATCGGGCTGTTCACGTGGGTGGGATGCACCGAGTTCACCCGGATCGAATGCTGGCCCAGCTCGACGGCGAAGCTGCGCATCAGGCCCACGACGCCGTGTTTGGCCGCGACGTAGTGCCCGGTGAACGGGTAGGCCTTCGACCCGGCGACCGAGCTGGTCAGGATGATCGAGCCGCCGCGCCCGCCCGCGATCACATGGGGCGCACCGGCTTTCACTGTCTTCCACACCCCACTGAGGTTGACGTCGATCATCTCCTGCCAGAGGTCCTCGTCCATCCGGTCCAGCTTCACCCCGGTGGTGCCGATGCCCGCATTGGCGGCGATGATGTCGAGCCGGCCCAGCTGCTCGACACCGCTGTCGACCGCGGCCTTGAGCGCGCCGAAATCGCGCACGTCGACCTCGGCGGTGACGATGCGTCGCCCGAGGTTCTTGACCAGGTTCGCGGTTTCGGCGAGGTCCTCGGCCGTCGCACCCGATGCCGGTGACCGGTCGAACGTCGCACAGATGTCCACGGCGATGATGTCGGCGCCCTCGGTGGCCAGCCGTACCGCATGGCTGCGTCCCTGTCCGCGTGCCGCCCCGGTGATCAGTGCGACCTTGCCCTCGACCCGTCCCGTCATCGCCCACCTTCCGACTTTGGGCGATCGCCCAATAATTACACTCAGGCAATGTCTAGCAGTCGCTGCCACGCGTGGTCAAGGGTGCTATGAGTACGCAAAAAGCCCCTACCGGACGCGATTCGACCACCCGGCGAGCACTGATCCGGGCCACTGCGCAGGTCATGCTCGAGGAGGGATACGCCGCGGCGACGTCGCGGCGGGTGGCCGCACAGGCCGGGGTCAAACCCGCACTCGTGCACTATTACTTCCCCAGCATGGACGACCTGTTCGTGGCGGTGCTGCAGGCCGGCGCCGAAACGAACCTGAGCACCCAGCGGGAAGCCTTCGCCGAGGATGCCCCGCTGCACGCGCTGTGGGAGCTCAACAGCGCCCAGGGCGCGGCCTTGTGGATGGAGTTCATGGCCCTTGCCAATCACCGCAAGGCCATCCGCAGCGAGATCGCCGGGTATGCCGACCGGTTCCGCGATCTCGAGGAGGCGGCGATGACGTCGGCCCTGCGGGCCCACGGCGTCGACACCGACGAGTTCCCGCCGGTGGTGATGTCGATGATCGTGGCGAGCCTGGCCCGCATCCTGGTGCTGGAGCAGGGTCTGGGGATCAGCCGGGGCCATCAGCAGGCCCAGGATTTCGTGCGGCGCTACCTGGACCGGTTCGAACTGCCGCCGGGAGCTCCGGCATGAGCCTGCTGCACGAGCTCGTTTCGGCGGCCGCCGCGGCGGACCCACAGCGCCGGGCCGTGGTGACCGACGACGGCACCGCCGCGACCTTCGCCGAGTTCGACCGCCAGATCCGTGGTGTCGCGGGGTGGGTGGCGGCCCGGACCGCGCCGGGCGACCGGGTGGCGGTGGTCGCCGACAACGGCGCCGCGTACGCACAGCTGTACTACGGTGTGCCGCGCAGTGGACGGGTGCTGACGCTGATCAACCAGCGCCTCAGCCCGGCCGAACAGGCCGCACAGCTGGCCACCGCCGCACCCGCCCTGTTGCTCGGCGACGAGCGGTATCTGTCGGCCCTGGCCGGCACCGGTGCACCCATCGAGCAGGCGATCGCATTTGAAGACGAGCGGTGGGCCGCCGCGCCCGCCGCTGATCTCCCGTGTCCCGATGTCGGCAATCCTGACGCTCCGGCCTGGTTGCTGTTCACCAGCGGATCCACCGGCGTTCCGAAAGCCGTTGTGCACAGCCATCGTTCGATCCTGACCGCGGTGCGAGGATCGGTAGAGGGCCGCTGTGTGCAGCCCGGCGGGGTGTACCTGCTGCCGTTCCCGATGTGCCACATCGCGGGGTACAACATGCTGGTCCAACACGCGGTGGCGGCCACCGTCGTGCTGTGCAGGCAGTTCCGCCCCGACGGTTTCGCACAGCTCGTCCGCACGCACACAGTCACCTCGTGTTCGCTGGCGCCGACGATGCTGCACGCACTGCTCGGCCACCTGGACCGCACCGGGACCGGCCTGCCCAGTCTGACCGCGATCGCCTACGGTTCGGCCGCGATGCCGCTGGAACTGCTGCGCCGCGCGATCGAGGTGCTCGGCGTCGACTTCCACCAGGGCTACGGGATGACCGAAACTGGTGGGAACGTCACGTTTCTCGGCCCCGACGACCATCGGGCCGGGGCCGCGGGCCGGCCCGATCTGCTCACGAGCGCCGGCTTTCCGCACCGGCAGGTCGAGATCGGGATCGCCGGCCCGGCCGGCGAGTTGCTGCCGCCCGGTCAGGTGGGTGAGATCGTGGTGCGCGGCGCGCAGGTGACACCCGGGTACCAGCCCGGCGGCGCCGGCACCGGGGACGGTTGGCTGCACACCGGCGACATGGGCCGCACGGATGCCGACGGCAGGCTGTTCGTGGTCGACCGGCTCAAGGACATCATCGTCACCGGCGGCGAGAACGTGTCCTCCCGGGAGGTGGAGGATGTGTTGTCCGGCCACCCCGGGGTGGATCAGGTCGCCGTGGTCGCCGTGCCCGACGACTACTGGGGTGAGGCGGTCTGCGCGGTCATCGTCCCGGCACCGGCGCACCGGCCGTCCGCTGACGAGCTCATCGACCACGTCCGTGGCCAGATCGCGGGTTTCAAGCGCCCGCGGGTGGTCCTGTTCACCGAGGCGCTACCGCTGACCGGCAACGGGAAGGTTGCCAAGGACCGCGTTCGTGCCTTCGCTCGCGCTGCCGTCGACCGGAGCAGCGCCGAGGACGTGTAACAGGTCGGGTTTCATCCGGCGTAGTTCCTCGCCCCAGTACCCCCAGCTGTGGATACCGTCCGGAAAGTTGAACACCGCGTTGGTGCCGCCGGCCGCGCGGTAGGCGTCCGCGAACGCCCGGTTGGAGTCGATCGCGAAACCTTCCAGGAAGCCCAGGCCGCCGATGGGCGCATCCGGACTGGCCAGGGACGGATCGCGCGCGGTGCCGTTGCCGCAGTAGATCCACAGCCGGGTGCCGTTGGCGACGAGCCGGCCCACGTTGACCGTCGGGTCGTTGCGGGCCCACGCCGGGTCTGAAGGCGGGCCCCACATCGCGTCGGGATCGAACCCGCCGTTCCAGTTCATGGCGACCCGGACCAGGCCCGGCCACTGCGCGGCCGACAGATTCAGGAAGCCCGAGAGCGCACCGGCGTAGACGAACTGCTGCGGGTGATAGGCGGCCAGCACGAGGGCCGACGATCCGCCCATCGACAGCCCCACCACGGCGTTACCGCTTTGCGCGACTTGGCGATCGGCGGCCAGCCAGGCAGGCAGTTCCTGGGTCAGGAACGTCTCCCAGTGGTAGGTCCAGGTGCCGCCGTTCCCGACCGCGGGCGCGTACCAGTCGCTGTAGAAACTGGACTTGCCACCGACCGGCATGACCACCGAGACTCCGCTTCCGGCATACCAGTCGAACGCCGCGGTGTTGATGTCCCAGCCGTTGCGATCATCACCGGCCTCCATGCTGTCGAGCAGATAGAGCGCATGCGAACCCGCTCCGCCGCCGAGAAACTCGACCCGCACGTCGCGCGCCATCGCGGCCGACGGCACGGTGAGGATCTCGATCGGCACGGCGGAATAAGCCTGGGCCGCCGGAGGCCCGACCGCACCGATGAGGGCCGGCGACAGCGCAACCGCCGCTATGGCGAGGAGTCGTCTCGGGCTCGCCACGATCGTCATCACTGCCTCATCCCCGGCGCATCGTCACTGGGACGGCCGTGGCCTACCCCTCGAACGGCCCCGACACAGCGGACGATACGCCCGGTATGCATGTTTTCCGCGTTTTCCGCCAAATGGCCCGGCAAATTTGATGACCCGTCAACATAATTGCCGTTGCCGTAACCCATGCAGTGCTAGCGTTCCGCGTTACCTGAGAGCGCATAGGGGGTTCCAAATTGACTGCAAAAGATCCTGACTGGACCAAGCCGGCCGCCATGGCCATCCCGCCGGAAGGCTACTTCGAGCTCCAACAGGGCCGGTACGGGCCCACGTACCCCAGAACTCCTGCCTGCCACGGCTTTTCCATCATCGCCAAGGTGAAGGAGGGGCGCGAGGAGGCGGTCCGGGCCTATGGAAAACAAATCGAGGAAGCCGTCGCCGCCAGTCCGGAAGTGCTTGCGCCGCTGCGGCTGCACTATTTGCGTTGGCAGCTATTCGATGTCGGTTCGGGGCTGCATTTCCAGTACCAGGGCATCTTCGACACCGACTTCGACAAGTACACCGAGGACGCGGTGCAATTGTTCAGCAGCACCGGTATCACCACGGTGTTCACCAACCTGGAGGGATTCCCCGAGGATTGGAAGGAGAACCCGGCCGCGTTCATCGAGTTCGTCCGGGCGCATCAGGTGCCGAGCTTCCTGGAATACGGTGAGTACCCGTACGTCACGGCCGACGAGATCAAGAAGGCCCTGCGACTGAAGGCGGCCTTCTCGACCATGCTCGATCAGATGCAGTAGGCAGCCGTGCTCGAGTTCGACGAGATTCAGCACATCCTGCTGACTCGCACGCCGGCGATCACCGGTCGCTATGAGTTCCTGACGTTCGACACCCCTGAAGGTGGCCGGGCCTGGCTGACCGAGCTGCTGGACAAGGTGTCCTCGGCCTCGGACGCGATGGCCGCCATGGAGGAATCCGACCGGTGGGTCACGCTGGCGTTCACCTGGACCGGGTTGCGGGCGCTCGGCGTCGACGAGAAGTCGTTGGCGACCTTCCCCGCGGCATTCCGGGAAGGGATGGCCCACCGTGCCTCGATCCTGGGCGACACCGGTGCGGCCGCCCCCGAGCACTGGTTGGGTGGCCTCGCCGGTGAGGATCTGCATGCGATCGCGATCCTCTTCTCGCGCACCGACGAACAGTGCCGGCGCTCCATCGAGGAACACGACAAGTTGCTGGACCGTACCGACGGCGTGCGCAGCCTGTCCTATCTGGACCTCAACGCGACCCCACCGTTCAACTACGCCCACGACCACTTCGGGTTCCGCGACCGGTTGTCCCAGCCGGTGATGAAGGGGTCCGGGGAGGAGCCGACACCGGGTTCGGGCGATCCGCTGGAGCCCGGTGAGTTCATCCTCGGTTACCCCGATGAGGACGGTCCGGTCGCCAATTTGCCACAACCCGAGGTCCTTTCACGCAACGGCAGCTACATGGCGTACCGCCGGCTCTCCGAACACGTCGCGCTGTTCCGTGAGTACCTCCGCGAGCGGTCGGATTCGCCGGAGGCCGAGGAACTGCTGGCCGCGAAGTTCATGGGCCGCTGGCGCAGCGGCGCTCCCCTGGTGCTGGCGCCCGACCACGACGATCCCGAACTCGGCGCAGATCCCATGCGCAACAACGATTTCAACTACAAGGAGATGGACCCTTTCGGATACGCGTGCCCGCTGGGGTCGCATGCGCGCCGGCTCAACCCACGCGATACCGCGCACTACATGAACCGACGCCGGATGATCCGGCGCGGCGCCACCTACGGCCCGGCGCTGCCCGAAGGTGCCCCCGATGACGGCGTGGATCGCGGCATCGCGGCGTTCATCATCTGCGCCGACCTGGTACGCCAATTCGAGTTCGCGCAGAATGTCTGGATCAACGACAAGACGTTCCATGAACTGGGCAACGAGCACGACCCCATCTGCGGAACCCAGGACGGAACCCTGGACTTCACCGTCCCCAAACGCCCGATACGCAAGGTGCACAAGGGAATTCCGGCGTTCACCACGCTGCGCGGCGGAGCCTACTTCTTCCTGCCGGGCATGTCGGCGCTACGTTACCTGGCCAGTGGCGGCAAGGAGGGAATCTGATGACCGGCGCCCGCACCTACAACCAGGCCCACATACCGCGTCCCCGCAATGGGCGCCGCCGGGTCAGCATCTACTGGACGTGGAGCTACCCCTGGGAGGCGCAACGCAGCCCGGCCGCGATGGAGAATCGGTTCTCCACCATGACCGAGGTCCGCAACGTGCTGTGGCCGGCGTACGAGACCCCGGAATACGACGCCGCCTCCTTCCTGCAGGGCATCGCCGGAACGCTGGAGCTGTTCCACCGTTCGACGCTGGCCTTCCAGGAATTGGCCGGAGAGGCCACGGGGCACCCGGTGGCGGTGTTCCAGCGGATCGATCAGGCCGGCTATCGGCTTCCGATCGACGAACGAGTGCTCGACGACTGCGACACCCTGATGGTGTTCGGCCTCGACCACATCTTGTCCGAGCAGGAGGCCGACCCCGCCGAGATCGAGGCGATCCGCCGTTGGCTACAGCGTGAGGGGACGTGTCTGCTGCTGGCACCGCATCACGATGTCGGCGACACCGACGACTTCGCCCGCCGTCAGGTCGAGTACCTGCATCACGGCGATCCGCTGGTGCCCCGCCAACAGCGCTTCGGGCAGTACACCCGGTCGCTGATGGCCGCACTCGACGTCCCCGTGCACAACATCTGGGGACTGCGTCCGGCGGTCGTGGAGGGCACCACCGAGATCGCGCCGTTGACCGCGCTGCGCGATCTGGACTCCCCCGGACTGCTCGCCGGTGTCACCACCTTCAATTTCCACCCGCACCTGCCGCACTACCAACTGACCGCGCCAGAAAGCGATGCGCTGCGGGTGCTCGGACGCCAGTTGGTCGATCCCACCCGGCCGCACCCGTTCACCGAGGCGGGTAACGCCGCGTTCAACGCGCTGATCTGGATGCCTCCGCAGGCAGACCGGGCCGGCGACATCGTCCTGGTCGATTCCACCAATTTCACGACGCTGTTCGGCGGCACCGACAGCCTCCGGCACTTCTGGAACAACCTGGCGACGATGCCGTAGCTCGGCCCGCCCTACGGCATTGCGGCGAGCAGCCACCCGCTGATGGGATCAGCCGGGGTTGCCGGCACCGGCGCTGACACCGGCACCGATGCAGGCACGGGGGCGGCGGCGGGCGCGGGGCCGGACGGTGCGAGCGCGGGGCCCGGTGACGGATCGGTCGCGATGTGGGCCTCGGCGGCGGGCAGGTGTGGCTGGGCAGCGGGCAGGGTTGCCGCGGGGACGCCGCCCGGCAGCTGCGCCGGAACTGCCATCTGAACCACCGGAACTGCTTGGGGCACAACGGTTTGCACCACGGCAACCGGCTGGGTGCGTTGCACGGGGGCAACCGGTTCAACGGGCGTCACATGTGCGGCCACGACTGGTTCCGCCGGCTCCTCGGCAACTATCGGTGCAGCCTCGACGAACTGCACCGGGGTGGGCTCCTCGGTGGGCAACATCGTCACCGCGCGCTCCGACAGACGCGGGGCGGCGACGGTGACCAGCCGTGGCGCCGGCGCCGCCGCCGCGGTGACGTCCGCCTCGTCGCCGGCTGGGATCGGTGCGGGTTCGGTGAACTGTGAGCTGACCGTGAGCATCCCGGCCGCAACCGTGGCCGCCGCGGCGGCCACGACGCGTACCGCTCGGTGCTTGCACGGGGCGGGCGGGCGGTGGCGGACCGGTCTGGATCTGGCGGCCACCGCGTTGGTCGCGACGGCTCGTGCGGCATCCTGGGCGTCGCGCACCTGCGCGTCCGCCTCGTGGAGGTCGTCGGCGGCAGCCTCCTCGGCCACCACGCGGACATCGTCGAACCCCGCTTCGGCCAGGAGATCGAGGAGTTCGGCCAGCCGGTCGCCGAAGTCGTCAGGGTCGGGCCCGTGCCAGGTCACACCGATCGCGGCCACGTCCTGGCCGCTGGAGGTCGCGATGGCCCGCGCACTCCGGGCAGCGGCGGCGGCCCGGGCGGTCAACTGGTCGGCGGCGTCGACATCGAAGGCGTCGTCGTCGAGCGGGGTGACATCCGCCGGACGGTCACCACCGCCGACGAGGGCCCAGGCGATGCCGTGCGAAGTCACCGACAGCCCGAGCACTGTCTTCACCCTGCGTCCTCGATTCCCCTCGTGCGATCGACCCCGACCGCCAAGAGCGTAAGTCGCCCGGTGGGCATCGGCATCTCGTAGGAGGGATCGGTAACCGCTTGGGCACCGAGAATTCACCTTCGTCAGGGTGCAGGCTGTCCGGCCACACCGGCGAGCAGCAGCCGGTGCGCTGCCGGATCGCCGTTGAGCAGGCGGCTGGACCGCCGGCTGATCTGCCAATGCCCTTGTGCGCGGACCAGTTCGAAATGATTGGCCGTCGCCCGCCACACCACGTATTCACCGGAGCCGTCCGCGGTGTCGCGGCGGACCAGCACCAGCGATTCGCACACCGCCACGGCGGTGTCGCCGTCCACCGTCACCACCGCGGGGCCGAGAAAGTGACTGCAGCCCGAATCCACCAGGGCACGGTGGGACGTCGAGCTGACCATCGCGTGGACATCTGCGCGGCTGGCCATCGTCCAGCCCTCGACCTCGTAGCGACCGTCGGTCGCCCACAACGCGGCCGTGCCGTCGGCGTCGGCGGTGTCCACGCGGGGGCCGTAGGACGCGATCAACCGGGCGATGTCGCGTTCGTCCTCGAGCCGGCGCAGCCGTGCCTCGAGGGCCGCCAACTCGGATGTCATTGCGGCGCCCGTTGATTGATCAGGTTGCGGATGGCGGCGTCGGACCTGAGCACCACCTGTGCGCGGTCCGGTGCACTGTTCAACTCGGCGCGTCGGGCGTTGCCGCCGGCCACGTGGACCGGCCCGGCGCCGAGGTGGTCCAACCCTTCCCGGGCGACTTCGGCCGGGTCGTTGATCCGCATGCCCGGCGCCTCGAAGTTCAGGCCGGCCCGTTCCATCGCCGGTGTGCGGGTCACCCCGAGCACCAACTCCAGCACGTCGACGTTGTACTCGCGCAGCTCCAGCCACAGGCTCTCGGCGAACAGCCGGCCATAGGCCTTCACCCCGCCGTAGACGGTGTGCCGCATCGATCCGGCATATCCGGCCAGCGATCCCACCAGCAGGATGCCGCCCCGGCCCCGTGCGGCCATCGGCCTGCCGAAGTGCTGTACGAGCTCCATCATCCTGGTGACGTTGAGGTCGACGACCTTCTGGAAATCGGCCAACGGCGCGTCCAGGAACCGTTCACTGCAGGTATTGGCGCCGGCGTTGTAGATCAGCAGCCCGACCTCCAGGTCGGCGGTCGCTTCGGCGATGTGCGCGGCCGACCCACGGTCCACCAGGTCCACCGCCACCGTGCGCACCTGCACGCCCGCATCCCGGCAGCGCTGCGCGGTGGCTTCCAGCGGACCGGCCTTGCGCGCCAGCAGGACCAGGTTGAACCCGTCTTCGGCGAGCATGCGGGCGAATTCGGCGCCGACCCCCTCGGAGCCGCCGGCGATCACGGCCCATGGGCCGTATTTGGCAAGGTCGGTCATTCCCCGGATGCTATCTTTGGCCGCCATACCGCCCCGCGATCGGGCGGTAAGGAGGCGATCATCAGCACATACGCGGTTACCGGGTCCGCATCCGGGATGGGACTGCAGGCTGCCCAGCGGCTGCGAAACCTCGGACACACCGTGATCGGTGTGGACCTCAAAGAAGCCGAGGTCGTTGCCGATCTGTCCACCCCGCTGGGGCGCCGCGCCGCGGCCGACGCGGTGTTGGCGGCATGCGACGGGGTGCTCGACGGGGCGGTGCTGGCCGCCGGCCTGGGCCCCGGACCGGGCGCTGAGCGGAACCGGCTGATCGCCGAGGTCAACTTCCTCGGTGTGGTGGAGCTCCTCGATGCCTGGCGTCCCGCCCTGGCCGCCGCGGATCGCGCCAAAGTGGTGGTGATTTCCAGTAATTCGACGACGACGGTGCCCGTCGTCCCCCGCCGGACGATTCGGGCGCTGCTGGCGCGTGACACCGACAGGGCGGTGCGTTCGCTACGCCTGCTGGGCCGCAACGGGTCGGCCCTCATGTATGCGGCGTCCAAGATCGCGGTGAGCCGCTGGGTACGGATCAATGCGGTCTCGGCGGCGTGGGCCGGTGCCGGTATCCGGCTCAACGCGCTGGCTCCCGGTGCGATCCTGACCCCGTTGCTAAAGGCCCAACTGGCCGATCCCCGCGAGGGTCGCGCCGTGCGGTCGTTCCCGGTGCCGATCGGCGGCTTCGGCGACGCCGGTCAGCTCGCCGACTGGATCTGCTTCATGCTGTCGGATTCAGCTGATTTCCTCTGCGGCAGTGTGGTGTTCGTCGACGGCGGGACGGATGCCTTCTTCCGGCCGCGGGATTGGCCCAAGGCAGTGCCGTTGCGGCGTCTGCCGCGATACCTGTGGCAGTTCAAGCGCGGCGTACGACATGGGTGAGGTCGGACCGGCGCCGCTGGCCACCGTGTCGCCCGGGCCGGTCGACGTGCACGGGCCGCGGCGGGCGTGGGCCGCGGTCGCGCTGCTGACCCTGGTCGGAACCCTCAACTACGTCGACCGGTTCTTGCCGGCGGTGCTGGCCGAGCCCATCAAACACGATCTCGCGCTGTCCGATACCGCGATCGGGGTGATCAACGGGTTCGGCTTCCTCATCGTGTACGCAGTGCTCGGCATCGCGGTGGCCCGGATCGCCGACCGCGGAACGTACGGCGCGGTGATCTCCGCCTGCCTGACGCTGTGGGGCAGCATGACCATGCTCGGTGGCGCCGTCCAGTCCGGATTTCAGCTCGCGCTCACCAGGGTGGGTGTTGCGGTGGGTGAAGCCGGCAGCACACCGGCCGCACACGCGTACGTGGCCCGCAATTTCGCCCAGCACCGCCGCGCCGCACCGCTGGCGGTCATCACCCTGGCGATCCCGCTGGCCAGTGGTGCCAGCCTCATCGGCGGCGGCTTGTTGGCCGAAAATCTCGGCTGGCGAACCGCATTCGTGGTGATGGGCGGGATCAGCGTGGCGTTCGCCCCGCTGGTCCTGCTGGTCGTCGGGTCACGTCAGGCGCTACCGGTGGTGCCCCGTTCAGAGCGGGTCGCGACGGTCCGATGGTGGGATCTGCTGCGCAAACGCAGCTTCCTGTCACTGGTCGGCGGTACGGCGTTCATCGCGGCGGCCGGCTACTCGCTGACCACCTTCTCCCCGGCCTTCCTGATGCGGACCCGCTCGATGTCGCTCGGCGAGGTCGGACTGGAATACGGCCTGGCCACCGCGCTCTCCGGGGTTCTCGGACTGCTGATCGTGGGCCGGCTGGCCGACCGGCTGGCCGTGCGCGACCCGCGCTGGCTGCTGTGGATCGTGGTGCTGACCACGGCCCTGCTGTTGCCGGCGTCGGTCTTGGCGTTCACCGTTGAGAGTCGCCTGGCGTGCGTGTGGTTCCTGGCGCTCAGCTACGTCATCGGTACCGCGTACATGGCGCCGTCGATCGCGGCCATCCACCGCCTGGTGCTGCCCGAGCAGCGCGCCACGGCATCGGCGATCTTCTTGTTCTTCAATGCCACCCTCGGCGCGGTCGGACCGTTCGTCACCGGCCTGATCAGTGACGCCCTGACCCCGGATCTCGGCGCGCACGCGCTGGGCCGGGCCCTCCTGATCTTGGTGCCGGTGCTGCAACTGCTGGCGATGGGCTGCTATCTCATGGCCACCCGCTGGTACCGAGGCGACATCGTCGAGCAGGTTGGGGATTCGGACTAGCCCGCGGGCCGGCCCGCCGCGCGCTCCCGGCGGCGGGTCGCGCCCCATAACCCCACCGCGATACCGACCACCGCGCCGCCGAGGCCGATGACCTGCTGAGAGCGGGGCAGCTGGTCGTGAACCGCGAGGCCGCCGAGCAGGTCGGCGGCGTCGGCGCCGCCGGAGGCCAGGAACCACCCGCGGGTGTCCCTGCCGCGCAATCCCGCCGCGAGCAACAGCCCGCCGATCAGGGCATCGCGATAGCCCATCGACCGCCACATCAGCTGCGCGGTGGCGTCAGGGGTTTCCCGTCCGCCCCATAACCGGTCGGCCCGCTGCGGGTCGACGAGAAACGAGACGCCCGACGCGAATCGGATGGCACCGGCGGCCAGCGCGGCCCGGTCGATCGACATGCGGTGCAGCCTAGATCCTGCGCCGGCCGCAGATGGCAGTCCTGAGAAATCTCCCAACCGGCTCCGGTGTCGCGACTTGCCAGCAATGATTGGGGTACCCGAGTTCAGGAGCGCACACATGGCCACCATCGAAGCCAACGCACAGACCGACTCGTCTTTCGAGAGCGATGTCGCAGCCACCCAGGCCTACATCGACAGCCCCCGGTTCGAGGGCATCATCCGGCTGTACTCGGCCCGCCAGGTCGCCGAGCAACGCGGCACGATTCCATCCGACTATCCGGTGGCCCGCGAGGCCGCCACCGCGTTCTATCCGTACCTTCGCGAGCTGTTCGCCCAGAAGAAGAGCATCACCACCTTCGGACCGTATTCACCGGGCCAGGCCGTGGTGATGAAACGGATGGGCATCGGGGGGATCTATCTGGGTGGGTGGGCCACCTCGGCCAAGGGGTCGATCAGTGAGGACCCCGGGCCCGACCTCGCCAGTTACCCGCTGAGCCAGGTGCCCGACGAAGCCGCCGGGCTGGTGCGCGCGCTGCTGACCGCCGACCGCAACCAGCAGTACCTGCGGCTGCGGATGACTCCCGAGCAACGCGGCGCGCAACCACCCGTCGACTACCGGCCGTTCATCATCGCCGACGCCGACACCGGTCACGGTGGTGATCCGCATGTGCGCAACCTGATCCGCCGGTTCGTCGAGTCCGGGGTGCCGGGCTATCACATCGAGGATCAGCGGCCCGGCACCAAGAAGTGCGGCCATCAGGGCGGCAAGGTGCTGGTGCCCTCGGATGAGCAGATCAAGCGGCTCAACACCGCCCGGTTCCAGTTGGACGTCATGCGGGTGCCCGGGATCATCGTCGCGCGCACCGACGCCGAGGCCGCGAACCTGATCGACAGCCGCGCCGACGAACGCGATCAGCCGTTCCTGCTGGGCGCGACGAACCTGTCGGTCCCGACGTACAAGTCGTGTTTCCTGGCGATGGTGCGCCGGTTCTACGACCTCGGTCTCACCGAGCTCAACGGACATCTGCTCTACGCGCTGCCCGCCGGTGAGTATGCGACCGCCGAGGCCTGGCTGGAACGCAAGGGCATCACGGACACCATCGCCGAGGCCGTCGAGGGCCACACCGCAGGAGATTCGGTGGATGGTCTGTTCGACAAGGTGGAGTCGGCGTTCGTCGAGGCGTGGCAGAGCGATGCGGGCCTGAACACCTATGGCGAGGCGGTCGCCGAACTGCTGGAGTTCCGGGAACGCGAAGGTGAGCCGGCGGCGATGAGTGCCGCCGACTGGCGCACCTTCGCCGCGCGGGCATCGCTGTACACCGCTCAGCAGAAGGCACACGAACTGGGCGCCGATGTGGCCTGGGACTGCGAGCGCGTCAAGACTCCCGAGGGTTACTACCAGGTCCGTGGCGGCATCCCGTACGCGATCGCGAAGTCACTGGCGGCCGCGCCGTTCGCCGACATCCTGTGGATGGAGACCAAGACCGCGGATCTGGCCGATGCCAAACAGTTCGCCGACGCGATCCACGCCGAGTTCCCCGACCAGATGCTGGCCTACAACCTGTCACCGTCGTTCAACTGGGACACCACCGGCATGAGCGATGACGAGATGCGGGCCTTCCCTGCCGAGCTCGGCAAGATGGGGTTCGTCTTCAACTTCATCACCTATGGCGGCCACCAGGTCGACGGCGTGGCGTGCGAGGAGTTCGCGACCTCCCTGCAGCAGGAGGGCATGCTCGCCCTGGCCCGGCTGCAACGCAAGATGCGGCTGGTCGAATCTCCTTACCGCACACCGCAAACACTGGTCGGCGGGCCGCGCAGCGACGCCGCCCTGGCCGCCTCCTCGGGCCGTACCGCCACCACCAAGGCCATGGGGGCCGGCTCCACCCAGCACCAGCATCTGGTGCAGACCGAGGTGCCCAAGAAGCTGCTCGAAGAGTGGCTGGCGATATGGGGTGACCACTACAAGATCGGCGAGAAGCTGCGCGTGCAGCTACGGCCACGTCGCGCCGGGTCCGACGTGCTGGACCTCGGGATCTACGGTGATGGTGAAGACCCGCTGGCCAATGTCGTCGTCGACCCGATCAAGGACCGGCACGGCCGCAACATCCTGACGGTGCGCGACCAGAACACCTTCGCCGAGAAACTGCGCAAGAAGCGCTTGATGGACCTGATCCACGTGTGGCTGATCCACCGCTTCAAGCCGGAGATCGTCTACTACGTGACACCGACGGAGGACAACGTCTACCAGACCGAGAAGATGAAGGCGCACGGCCTCTTCAGCGACGTGTATCAGGAGGTCGGCGAGATCATCGTCGCCGACGTGAACCAGGCTCGTATCGACGAGCTGCTGGCACCCGATCGTGAGGCGCTGGGACGGTTGATCCGCAAGGAGGACTGAGGCTCTCGCGGATTTTCGTGCCGCGTCACTGACGCATGTGTGACGCGCCGCCGATGTACCAGGTCTGTCCGTTGATCCATTCGGCGTCGTCGGACAGCAGGAACGCGGTGACTGCTGCCAGGTCCGCGGGCCTACCGAGGCGGGTGACCTTGGCCGCCATCAGGAACATCTGCTGGATCTGCTGGTCGTTCTGCCGTTCCTGGGTCTCCCCCATGACCAGCCCGGGCATCACGGCATTGCTTCGAATGCCTTTGGCACCGTAGTTGTTCGCCACGTGCCGGGTGAGCTGATTGACCGCGGCCTTGGAGGTGTTGTAGGCGACGTGCATCGGGTCGGTCCCGAGTGACCCGCCCGACGACGTGTTGACGATACTGCCGCCACCGTGGTCCAGCAGGTGCGGCAGCACCGCACGGATGGTGCGGACGAAGCCGAGCAGATTGACGTCGAGGGTGCGGTGCCACACCTCGAACGGGGTGTCCAGGATCGTGGTGTCACGTCCCAGCGTGTTGTCCGACAGGTCGGCCCCGACGTTGTCCAGTCCGTGGACCGCACCGAATTCCGTGATCGCGGTGTCGACGAGGTGCCGAACGGAATCGTCATCGGCCAAGTCGAACTCGACTGCGATGGCGGCACCACCGGAAGTGGTGATGGTCTCGACGGTGGCTTTGGCACCCGGCATGTTGACGTCACCCACGACCACCGATGCGCCCTCGGCGGCCAGTCGTTTGGCGGTGCCGGCTCCGATACCCGTCGCTCCCCCGGCGATGATGAACGTCTTGCCCTCAAGCCCGAGCATCGATGTCGATCTTGTCGATCGGATTCGAGCGCTCGAGCATGCCGTAGGTCTCCTCGCCGTCCCAGCGGTAGCGCACACCGGCCTGCTGGAGGGCCGGGAAGTCCGGGTTCTCCTTCTTCATCTCCCGCACTGAGAAGGTGTTGTCGTTGTGGTGGATGTCGTGGGTCGAGTACAACGTCTCCCCCTCGATGTGCACCGTGCCGTCGGCGGTTTCCAGCACGACGGATACGTCCTCACCCAGTGCTTGCAGTTTGGTCAGCCACGGCGCCTGCACCGCCCGGGCCGGGATCAGGTCGCCGTCCCCGGTGAAGAGGTAACCCTCGTTGAAGGTGGGCTGGCCATCGTCGCGCGGCGGGTAGGCGATGTAGCCGAATGCCTTGCCGCTGGGGAAGATCGCCGATTGCCAGGCATGGCCCCAGAAGCTGCCCAGTTTGCGCACCCCTTGCCTGCGGATCCGCAGGCCGCTGCCGGTGAAGTCCTGGCTGTCCCCGTTGATCGTCGCCGACCCGCGCGCGCGGAACAGTTGTTCGTATCGGGGGCCACCCATCAGGTCGCCTTCCACGGAGTTGTCGATACGGTCGCGAGCATCTTTCTGCAGTGCCCCCTGGATCCACGGTGGGACGGCCATGTTCGCCTCGACGTGGAATGCGACGTCGACCAGGGGGCCGTCGGACGTGCCTGCGACCAGATCGGCCGACGACGTCTCGACGGCCTTACCTTCGTACGTCATCGTCCAGGTCTGGAATGGCTCGACGCAGCGGAAGGTCAGCCCGCCCGCACCCAGAACTGTCGGCCTGCCCTCGGGCCCCTCGGGCGGCAGGGACGGCGCGCCGTCGCGCAGGCGGTACACCCGACCGTCGGGGAACGCGAGGTTGATCTGCATCTCGTGGTTGTCCCAATTCGCGGCGACCGCTTCGATGCCGATGCGGGGCAACCCGATCCGGCCTCGGTCATCCACGGTCCAAAAGCTCACCGAGTCCCGCATCTCCGGATTGTCGGGGCGCTGGGCGAACACGTATTCGCGGGACGGGTCGATGCCGCCGGTGAGGTCAATCGCCATGTGGGACTCCTGTTCTGGCCGGCCGGGTGGTCCAGCGGTCGGCGCGATCGGTGTAGCGGGCGAATCGGGGACGAACCTGGTCCAGGTCGATGTCGAATGCCTCCGGGTCGGCGTGCGAACTGGCTTCGCGTTCGGCGGCGGCGTAGGTCCACCAACTGCCCATCCGGGCGGCGAACTCGTCTGTCACGGGCTGACCGAGCCAGCTGTAGAGACCGGTGACCTCGCCGATCGGATCGGCCTGCATGGCCCGGAAATCGATGTCGTAGAAGCGGTCCTCAGCGGCATCCTCCCGGAACCGCAGTGCCCGGTCCATGCCCAGCGACCAGTGTTCGACGTTGAGCCTGCCGATGTATGGCCGGTCGACATGGTCGGTGAACGTACCGATGATGTCGGCATACAGGTCTGCCACCGACAGGATGACATCAGTCGGATCCCGATGAGTCATGACAAATCTCGCGTCGGGAAACACCTGGCTGACCGCGTCGAGCCACAGCACGTGTGACGGGCACTTCAACCGCCACGGCCGGGTGGGCTCACCCCATTGCAGCAGCTTCATCACCCGCCGCTGGTATGCCAAAGTCATTGTCAGGTCGGCCTTTTCCACCAGCCAGGTGGAGTAGGCCGGCACCTGGGCGAAGGACTGGAACAGGTGCGACTTGAAGTCCAGAGCCATCAGCTCATGGCATTCCATGGGACCATGCGCGTCCGCGGGCACGTGGTATCGGGTGCCCACCATCTCCCCTTTGTCAGGAGGGACCCGCGGATCCACGCCCACGACGGTCGACGGCGGTGGGCACGGCTGCGACGATTCCCATCGCCGCAGGTACCGCACATCCGGGTCTTGGGCCAGCAGCATCGACAGCGCCGTGGAGCCGGTGCGCGGCAGGCCCAGGCCGATAACGGGTGCCACGATCGGGAACTCATCGATCTCCGGGTGACGCCGGTACCAGTCCTCGACCTGCAATCGCTGGGCCAGATATCCGATGATGCGCGGGTAGAGGAATGCCTGACCTCGCTGGTTGAGTCGCGCCTCGGTATCCAGAGCGGACAGCAGGATGGCCAGCCCCTCTTCGAACGAGTCGTCGCCGAAGTCCGTCAGGCCGGTCTGCTCGACGGCGAGGGTTTTGATGTCCGTGACGGTCGGCATCTCAGTTCATCCATTGCCCGCCGGCGACATCGATTGTCTGCCCGCACAGGTAATCTGCTGCCTCCGAAGCCAGGAACGCGACCATGTTGGCCGCTTCCTCCGGCAGCGAAGCCCGGCCGAGCTGCACCTGAGTGGTGATCGCCTCCAGGATCGCGCCCCGGCCCGCGAGATGGGCCGGCGTCTTCGGGTCGAGCAGATACTCCATCATCTCCGGTTTGATCATGATGCCCGGCGCGACGCCGAGCACGTTCACTCCGCGCGGGGCGACTTCGTGGGCGAGATTCCGGGTGAAGCCCACGACACCCGACTTGCACGCGTTGTACACCACCAGGCCGCGCTGCTGGATGCGACCGCCGACCGACCCGATGTTGATGATCTTCCCCGACCCTTGCGGCAGCAGGAATTCCAGCGCGGCATGAGCGCCGTACATCATCATGGTCAGGCTGCCCAGCACGGTGTGGTCGATGTCGGCCTTGGTGTGTTTCTCGAACGGCCCTCCCACCACCATGACGGGGTTGTTGACCATGATGTCCAGACCGCCCAACTGTTCGTGTGCCATCTGTACCGCATCATGCACCTGGTCCCAGTCCGACATGTCGGCCTTCACCGGGTGGGCTTTGACGCCCCACCGCTGTTCGATCTCGGCGGCACGGCGCTCGACCTTCTCGAATGTGCGCCCGATCAACGCGACATCGGCTCCCAGACCGGCCAATCGGTTGGCGATCGCCTGACCAAGGCCGTCGCCGCCGGCTCCGGTGACGAAGGCTTTCTGGCCCGACAGATCCATCAACTCGGTGACACGTTTGTCGATGATGTGGCGCGGCAGGCTGTCGAGATTCAAGGCCGCGATGGCCTCGGCGTCATCGTGGACCGTCATGGGGTGTCTCCTCTCACCATGGCTTCGGTGGAAAACGCTATGGCCGGGGCTCGGAGGTGAGGTAATACCGATTTCGGGATCCAGTCATGCCGATATTCGATGGCTGGTATATCTCGAAGTGATGGACACCCACCGGCTCAAGTACTTTCTGCGCATCGCCGAGGAGCGCTCCATCACGCGCGCGGCCGGTCTACTGGGTATCGCCCAACCGGCGTTGAGCCGCCAGCTCCAACTGCTCGAAGAGGATCTCGGCGTCACGCTGTTCACCCGTACCCGTCGCGGTGTCGAGCTCACCGAGGCCGGCGAGCGATTGCGGGCCTCGACGGCCGGACCTCTGCGGCAACTGGAACTGGCCGTCCAATACGCCGGCACGCCGTTGGCCCGGCTCGACCGCACGCTGCGACTGGGATTGCCGGATACGACGGTCGACGTGCTGGCCGCGCCACTGGTGGCCAGCCTGTCCACGGTCTTCCCAGAGGCGACATTTTCGGTGACCGTCGGCAGCACCGACCACCTCGTGGAGGCCATGCTCAAAGGCGCGGTCGATGTGGCACTCATCAACCCGGTGCCCGATGAACGGGTCTTCTACCGAGAGTTGTTGACCGAACAGCTGTTTCTGATCGGTGGACCCGAGACGGAACTCGACCCCGCTCGCGCTGTCGGGTTCACTGATGTCGTCGGATTACCGCTGGTGGTGCCGCGATCCTCGTCGGGCATCGGCATGTCGCTGCAGAACGCCGCGTTGCGCACCAAGGTCACGTTCAGCCACCGGGCGACCACCGATTCCGTCGCCGCAATGAAGAGCATCATCGAGGCGGGAATCGCCTATGGCGTCCTCCCCCTGTCCGCCTGTCGTCGTGAAATCGATGATGGGCGTTTACGATTCGCGGCCATCGCGGGTTCCGCCCTCAGCCAGCGTCTCGGTGTGGCCGCCACCGAGCAACTCGACCTGCCCCGCGAACTCAGTGTGAAGATCGGCGACACCATCCGTGAGGAAGTGGCCGCGCTGGTCAGAACCGGCACCTGGAACGCAGAGTTGATCGCCACCCGGCCGTGGAATCCGATGCACGGGTGATGGGTTGAACCCCCGAACCCGCGACTAGGGGTCGTCGCCGGGTGGCTGGAACAGGTCTTCGGGGTGCCAGTAGTGGTTGGTGCGGTCTTGGCCGGTGTCCAACAACGGTGGTGGGATCCATTCGACGCGCCCGTCCTCGCGGATGCGAGTGCGCCAGCCTTTGTCATGGACGAGGCGGTTGCTCTTGGGGCAGGCCAGGGCGAGGTCGGTGATGTCGGTGAGCCCGCCGTCGCGGAAATCAGCCTTGGCGTGGTGCGTTTGGCACCGGTCGGTCGAGCATGTGCAGCCGGGCCGGGTGCAACCGCGGTCGCGGTTGTGCAGCACGATCCGCTGCCCGGGGGTGGCGACGCGCTTGGCGCGACCCAGATACAGCGGGACCTGCCGGTGATTCTCGTAGACCACGAGGTAGTGGTGGGCGTGGGCGGCCATCCGGATGACGTCGCCGATCGGCAATTCGGTGCCGCTGGTGGTCAGTCCGGTGCCGGTCCTGGATTCCAGTTCTCGCAGCGTGGTGGATACCACGATGGACACCGGTAATCCGTTGTGCTCACCCAGCTCCCCTGAAGACAGCACGCTGCGGCCCATCGCGACCAGCGCGTCGTGGTTGCGTTCAGCGGTGGTGCGGGTATCGGATGTGATCGCCTCGGCGCTGGGAGTGCCGGTGGTGCAGGGGTGTTCGTCGGCGGGATTGCACATGCCGGGAGCACCGTAGCGCGACAGGATCGGGAGGATGGTGGCGCGGGCTTCGGGGGTGAGCCGGCCGCGGATTTCAGTGGTGCCGTCGGCCTTTTGAGGACCGATGAAGATCTCACCTTGGCAAGGGCTTTCGTCGTCGACGGGTTCGTCACCGTCCTGGTTGAGCAGGAACGCGATCCGGCCGGCGCACTGTTTCAGGATTTCCGGGCTGTTGCCACCGGCGATGCGGGCCAGATCCGCCTCGATCTGGGCGTGGGTAGCCGCGTCGAGCGGCACAGGCGGCTTGGCGAAAAACTTCCTGATCACCGCCACGTGCTCGGCGTTGACCTCACCGGCAGCCTGGGCGCCAGAGGTAGCCGGCAATGCCGGCGCCAGCGACTCCCCGGTGACAGTGGTGCGCGGGCCCAGGACGGCGGCTTCGTCGATCCGGCGTTTGGCTTCCTTGGTACTGATGCGCAGCCGGATGGCCAGCACATCGGCCCAACTTTTCGCCCCGATCTCGACCGGGGTGGCACGGGTTTGGATTTCGGCCAACAGGGCATGGTCCACCGCGGGCGCTCGCCGGACTTGGCGTTCGCGGCGGGACTGCAGCTCCAGCAGTTCAGGCAGGCTCAGCCCTCGGTATTCGAGAGCGGCCATCTGCGCGCACACCGCGTCGTACTCGTCGTAGACAGCCAGCACCGCCTCCCGATCGGAAACGGTGTTCGCAAGCATGTTCGAATTCTACCGCCGTCAACCGACGGCCGAGTAAGTTATCCACAGCGCACGATTTATCCACAGATCTTGTCCCACAAGGGAACTAGACCTTGACAGCCGAGCCTGCACCCGCCCGCGCCGCCGCCGTCGCGATCAGGAACCCGCCGAGCGCCGACCAGCCCAGCACCCCGTCGAGGCCGTTCTTGGCCATCAGGGTCAGCGCGGCGCCGGCCACGCACAACAGCACGCCGGTGAGTTCCGAACGGAGGCCGCTGATCTCGACCCGGTCGTCCCACCATGGCAGCGGTCGGTGCTCCAGTGGGGACAGCAGCCGGAAGGCGACCGCCATGAGGACGGCGAAAACCGCTGCACGCAGGGCCAAATGGGCCCAGAACCCGGGGGCGTGCGGATCGAACGCGTCGAGGCCGAGCGCGTGCAGGCTGAATGCGGCGACCGCGATCACCGGAATGTGCCACAGGTACAGCGTCATCGCTCCCCCGTTGCCCGTCGCGACCACGTACCAGACCCGCGGACGGGAGGCCCAGCGCCGGATCGGGTTCGCTGCGGCGATGAACAGGCACGGCATCCAGGTGCAGTGCAGGGCCAGCAGCAGCGTCGGCGGTGAGACGTTCGATACCCGCTCGGTTCCGGTGACCACGAGGGACAGGTCGTAGACGCCGGTGAACGCCAGGATCACCTGCGCGGTGAAGGCGATCACCGCGATGCCCAGCGCTCGGCGCGCGCAGAGCAGGTGGCGCGCGTAGGCCACCCCGATCACCACCGGGATCAGCCACACGATGATCAGGTTGGCAGTCCCCGCCTCCGGCGTGCCCACCGCGAAACGAATGGCATCCACCACCCCGGACGCCACGATCAGGCCCACGACCACCCATGCCAGCACCGGGCCGCTGCGCAGCCGCATCAGCGCCGGGACGAAGGCCAGTGTCACCAGGTAGACGCCCAAAAACCACAACAGCGCCACGCATTCACGCCCGAGTGCTGACGCAGACGCGGCGCCCATGGTCGCACGCACCGCGATCAGGGCCACCGACCACACCGCCAGGTACCAAAACACCGGCCGGAACAGCCGTTGGGCGCGGGCGAACAACCAGCCACCCCACGACCGGCCGACGTGCCAGCTGTAGGCCCCCGCGGCCCCGCCTGCCATGAAGAACAGTGGCATCACCTGCAGTACCCAGGTGATCGGGGCCAGCTCGGGCAGCGCGCCCAGAATGTTGCCGACCCGCACGCCCCCGGAATCGATGGTGGCCAGCAGCAGCGCGCAGTGTCCGAAAATCACCACCAGCAGAGCACCCAGGCGTGCGACGTCCACCGCACGGTCGCGGTCGGGTTTCGAGTCGTGCGTGACGGCGTCCTGCGACGGCACCACATCGGGACTTGGCATGGTTTCAGTCTGCCGGGCGATGGGCCGGCCAGGGATGCGTAGTCCTACCTTGTTTTCGGGTTCGTAGCCACAACGCCACGGCAGACCGAGCAGCGAGATCGCATCGGCGAGCGCTCCAACACCGCCGCGACCTGGGCCTCGGCCAGACCAGTTTAAGAGCCCTCGGTCAGCTGGGGCGCCCGACAACCGCCACCACCACGCTGCGGTCGAACGAGTTCGCCGACCACACGCCGATGGCGCTGTTGGCGCAGTCGGACAGGATCGCGAAATCGACCGGGTCGTAGTACCACTGGTTGAGGATCTCGACTCCGTTGATCGCGAGTGCCGGATTGACCGCCACGGTTTCGGCCACCCGGCCACGGAATCCGGCGGCCTCGGCACGCGACTGCGGCGTGGACCCGTCAGAGCCGATGTGGTCGGCGAGCTCGCGATTGCCGAGCAGGTCGTTGGTGTGCCATTCGGCCGCCAACCTCAGTCTCGGGTCGGGCTTCACGTCACCGGTGCAACCCGCCTGGCGCTGGATCGTGTACACGTTCGCGATCACGCTGTTGTTCAGTCGCTGGTTGTCGGCGTGGGCGGCCGTCGGATACCAGGCCGCCGCGGTGAGTGCCGTGACGATGACTAGACCGGTTCGAACTGCGAAATGAGCCATCGGTTTTCGATCTTGTCGAGGGTGACACGCACACTGGAGGTGGACTTGGTCGGCGGGTCGGTGCCGATAGTGGTGGTCTGGTCCACCAACACCAGGACCACCGCATGCCCGGCAGACGCCGACACCACAGCGGCAGCCGGCACCGATGCCACCGCCGAGATCACCTGCTGTTTGGCCCCGGGGATGACGACGTCGTCGATCAATTGCGTGTACTGATCCCGGAACTCGCCGGTGAGCCGGGCCGCCGCCGACGGCAACGCGGTGTCCACGGTGTCAGGCTGGTAGGACAGGATCGCCACGGTGTTGTCGCTCGCGGCACGGACCGCCTCCACGCCGGCCGCCTGCGCCGACCGGACGGCGCTGTCCTGCCATTTCAGGAAACCCGCGCCGATCGCCAGGATCAATGCCGCGGCCGGCAGCACACCAACGGCCAAGAGGCGCCTCCAGGACACCGCCCGGCGGGCGGGTTCGTCCCGCTCCGTGGGTTCCGCGTCGTCAATGTGATCGTCGACGACCACGTCGTCGGGCGCCGGCTCGTCGACGGTCGGATCGGAGAGCTGCGCTGCGGTACCTGTGGTCATGGCACGAACTCCACGTTGGACACCTTGACGCCCTCGCCGACCTGCTCGACGCTGATCCGCATCCGCCATCGACGCGGATCCTGTTGGGGGGAAATACTGGTGGTGGTCTTGACCGAGACAGCGACCAGTACCCGCGCCTCGCCGTCCGCCTCGGATTCCAGGCCCGCCTCGGCGACCGTCCCGTGCGATGCCGACTGGGTCCGTTTGACGATCTCCACGAACGGGCCTGACCGCTTCTCGAAATCGTCGCGGAACGTTCCGGTCGCCGAATCCAGAATCCGCTGGATGTCCGCATCGGCTTCGTCGTGGCTGATCGAGGTCAGGTTCACCGCCGCCTGGCGGGCCACCTGCACGTACAGGCTGCGCTGCTCCTCGGCGGTGTGGGACTGCCGATCGCGGTAACCCAGCCAACCGGTGACGGCCGCCAGGGCTGCCACCACGACCAGCCCGACCGTGATCGGAACGCGGTATCCGGGGCCGGCATCGGTCACCGGCCCCGCTATCGGTTCGGTGGTGTCAACATGCTCTGCCATGTCTTGCCTTTCGTGCTGTCGGCGAGGTCGGAATCGGTGTACGTCCGGCCGTCTGGCGCCAGATAACTGCCGGTCGCCGGGTCGTAGGGGACGAAGGCCACCGGTGGTGCGGTGCCGGGGCCCTGCGGCGCCGGCAGTCGCGGGTCGGTGCCCGGTGCGTACTGCGGCACTCCCTGGCCGGACAGGGTCGCGTTGGGATCGCCCTTCCAATTCAGGCCGTCGTTGAGCGGAACGTACTCCTCGTCGCTCTCGCACAGCTCGACGGTCGGTGCCCGCTTCCAGGGCTTGGACTCGCACGGGATGTTCCGCACCCCACGGACATTGAGATCCGAGTCTTGAGGGACGCGGCAGTACAGTTCGCCTGCGGGCCGCTCGGGGTAATCCTCGTCGGACGGCGAACGCTGTTGGCGGACCGGAAGAAATCCTGTGTTGCACGGCGGCGGCAGGTTGAGGTTCAGATTGAAGTCGAGGTAGATGCCCCGATAGGCCTGTTTGGTGTCGGCGTTGGCCAGCGTGATCGCCGACATGACGGCCGTCCCCTGCGGATACAGGACCAGCAACTGCTCCAGGTCGTTGCGGTAGGTCACCGCGATGTCACCCAGGCTCACCATGTTGGCCAGCAGCACCGGCAGCGTGGGAGCCACCCGGTCGAACAACGCCTTGCCCTCCCCCAGCGCCGGCGCTCCTTTCACCAGCAGATCCGCGAAAGCGTTGTCCTGCTCCTTGAACTGGCCCGTGATCGCGGCCATCCGCTGCGCCCACGTCGCGATCGAATCTGAGGTCTGCACTTGGGAATCGAGCACTGCCGGGGACTGATCGATCAACTGACCCAGTTGGTCGACGCTCTTCGCCCCTTCGATGGCCAGAGCAGTCGATCCATCGACGATGCGGGACAGTTCGGGACCCAGTCCACCGACGGCTTTGGCGGACTCGTCGACCACCGTCCGCAGGTTGTCGGGCGGAATGGCCTGCAGGGCTTTGTTGGTCGCATCGAGCAGATTGCCGATATCCGCCGGGATACGGACTTTGTCGACGCCGATCACGTCGCCGTCGCGCAATGTGGCCGCCGCACCTGCGTCCGGGGTCAGTTCGAGGAACTGCTCCCCGACAGCCGACCGGCTGTGGACAGCGGCCGAAACCGGTGACGGCACCGGGAAATCCGAGTCCAGGGTCAGCACGGCATCGACTCCGGTGTGGGTGACCCGGATCGACTTGACTCTGCCGATCTCGGTGCCGCGGTAGGTGACCACCGATGTCGGGTACAGCCCGCCGGCGGCGGGAAGCTGGGCCGTGACGGTGTACCGGCCGAAGCCGAACAGTGCCGGGACCTTGACGAAGCCGAATGCCATGACGCCGACCGCGACGATGGTGATCGTGGAGAGGATCGCAAGCTGAATCCAAACCGAACGGGATAGCCGGATCATGTCAGTACGCCCCCCACCGGTAAGGAGCGATCAACGGGTTGCCGGCCGTGTAGGGGCTGGGCATCTGGCCGATCGTGCGGCCCCACTGCATCTCGAGCTCGGTGAGGTTGCCTTCCCACCTGGTCCCGGTGAACAGACTGCTGTCGATCCGGCTCAGGGTCAGATCGACCACCAGGCTGATATTTGCGAAGTCCCCGCGGAACCAGTTGGCCAGCGTGCTCTTCACCCACGGGTATGTCGACAGGAAGTCGAGACCGCGAGTCAGTGCGGGCCCGGCGTCGGCGAGTTCCCGCAGTGTCGGCGCGATGTTGCGCAGGTTGTTGACGAGCGACTCCTTGGTCTGGGCGACAGTCGATGTGGCGATGGCACTGAACTTTCCGAGTGCGTCGACGGCGTCGGCGATCTTGGTGCGCTGCTCGGACAGCACCGCCAGTGCTCGTGGGACGGTGGTGAGCGCGGTGTCGACGGTGTCGTCTCGGGCCGCCACTTGGCCGGCGAGCGCGTCGAGTCGCTCGGTGGCGGTGATGATGTCATCGGTCTGGGCATTGAGCCCGGCGATGAAGGTGTCCAATTGACCGAGAAGGCTGCGCATCTCGTCCTCCCGGCCGGCGAGCGCCTTGGCGAAGGTCTGGTTGATCTCCTGGAGCTGGGCCAGCCCGCCGCCGTTGAGCAACACCGACACTGATGCCAACGTCTGCTCGGTGGTCGGATATGTGGCGGCGGCCGATAGCGGGATCACCGAACCGTCGGCGAGTTCGCCGCGTGGCGCTTCGCCCAGCGGCGGTGCGAGCTCGATGTGCATCGAGCCCAGCAAGCTGGTCTGTCCGAGCTTGGCGGTGCTGTTCGCCGGCAGATGCACGCCGCCGTCGATGCGCATGGTCACCAGCGCGTGCCAGTCCTGGACTTCGATCTTGGTGACATTGCCGACGTTGACATCGCCGACGCGCACGCGGGTGTTCTGCTGGATCACCACCACATCGGGCAGCTGCGCCGCGATGGTGTAGGAGCCGTCGCCGTTGCCTTCGGTGCCAGGCAGGCTCAGTGAATTCAGCCCACGCCACTGGCATCCGGGAATCGCCCAGAGGCACACGGTGACGAGGGTCGCCACCACCAGCCGCCTCAAGGGGTCCCTCCCGGGAGCATCATCCCGGACAGTCCCAGTGCGGGATCGGTCTGGATCGGCGCCGGCGATGGTACCGGCGCAGGTGCCGCCGCCGGTGGCGGCAGGTGTGGATTCAGCCGGTCTTCGCTGTAGGTGATCTCGTTGGGCCGCGCCGACGCCCCGACGAACGGGTTGATCCCGAGCGGCGGAAAGTTGTACTGGCGGTTCTTGATGATCGGCGCGAGGTACTGCACGCACAACTTCGCTGATTGCTCGAAGTCCTTGCGGGAGGCCGCTTGTATTGCGCTGCAGATGAACTGGACGGTGTTGGCGAAGTTGACCGGCGCCAGGATCCCGGTCACCGCACTCTGCGCGGGTTGGTAGATGTTCATGAAGTTCTGGAAGACCGTCGGCGCAATGTGCAGGACCTGCTTGACGTCGGCCCGGCTGTCGTTGAGCGCGGTGGTGATCTCGTTGAGGTGGTCGAACGTCACGCCGAGCCCTTCGCGGTTCTCGGCGACGAACCCGCGCAGGTCGTTGACCGCGGTATCCAAACCTTGGGTGGCAGCGGCCACCTCATCGGGGGTATTGCTCAGCACGGTGCTGACGTCGGCCAGGTTGGTGTTGAACGAGGCCAGCAGATCACTGCTGGAGGACAACGCCGACATCAGCAGCTGCAGATTGCGCACGGTACTGAAGATGTCGGTGCTGTGATCGCCGAGCGCCGAAACCGCCTGGGACAGTTTGATCACCGTGTCGCGAGCGGTATCGCCCTGGCCACGCAGATTGTCCGCAGCGGTGTTGACGAACTCGCCCACCGCACTGGGGCCGCCGGGAGTGGTGGGCTGCAGGGAGTCGCTGAGTTTCTCCAACTGCTGTCGCAGGTCGTCCCATTCGACGGGCACCGCGGTACGGTCCCGCGGGATTTCCGCCCCGTCGGCCAGTTGCGGCCCGCTCTCGTACGCAGGCACAAGCTGGAGTGCGCGGGCGCTGACCAGTGACGGTGACAGAATCGCCGCCTGGACGTCGGCAGGCACCGGGTATTGCTTGTCGACGGTGAAAGTCACCTTGGCCGAGTCGGGCTGCGGTTCGATGCTCTCCACAGTTCCCACCGCCACGCCGAGGATGCGTACCTCGTCCCCGGTGTAGAGGCCGTTGGTGTTGTCGAAGTAGGCGGTGAAGGTGTTGTCGCTGACCCGATCCCACCACGGCGTGGCCACCACCGTGAGCGCGACGACCAAGATCACGCTCAGCGCCGAGGCGATACCGATCCGTAGTACGCGTGTCGACACGGTCACCGCCCGCCCTCGGCCGGCACCGGCGGTCCTAAACTCGGCGGTGGCAGCTCGCCTGGCGCGGGTGCCAGTGCGGGCGGCCCGGGTGGTGGACCGCCGGGCGGTGGGGCGGGCAGTGGCTCACGGTAGGGGTAACGCGGGTCGCCGGGGTTGCCGGTGATCGCGTCAGGCAGGTACAGGTGTGGTTCGCCACCCTGTCCGGTACGTGGGAACGGCGTCGGCAACGGCGGGGTGCCCGGCTGTCCGGTACCGGGGTCGACCAGTTGCGAGGGCAACAGCACATTGGGATCCAGGCCCAGGTCGGAGAACGCGGAATCGACGAAGGGCTGGGCGAACTGCCCGGGCAACAGGTTGACCAGCGAGGCCTTGAAGAAGGGTCCGGCTCCGAGTACCTCGCCGAACGACATGGCGTAGCGGCGCAGCAGGTACAGCGTGCGCTGCAGTTCACCCTTGCGGTGGTCCAGGATCTCCAGCACCCCGTTGAGCTTGTCGACCGCGGGCTTGAGTTGCGTGCGGTTGTCGGCGACCAGGCCGGAGATCTGGTGTGACACCGCGGTCAGGTTGTTCATCAATGCGTCGACCGAGTCGCGCTGGGACAGCAGCTCGGCCAAGAGTGCGTTGGTGGTCACCACCAGGTTGGCGATCTGGTCACTGCGCTTGGCGAGCACTCCGGTGACCTTGTTGGCGTTGGCCAGCAGGTTGCGCAACTGGGTGTCCCGGGCGGTGAGGGTGTCCGAGAACCGGGCCACGCCTTCCAGCGCGAGTTTCAGATCCGGCGGGGTGTCGCGGAACGTCTGTGCCAACGTGGCGAGTGCCGAGGACAATTGCGTGGTGTCGAGCCCGCTGATGGTGGTGGTGAGATCGCCCAGCGCCGAGGGCAGGTCATACGGCGAGGTGGTCCGTTCGATGGGTATGGGTCCGGTCAGGTTGCCGTCGCCGCGGGGCGTCAGCTCGAGCACCTTGGTGCCGAGCACGGTTTCGGTCTTGATCGCCGCTTCGGTGCGCTCGCCCAGCTCGACACCATCGCGGACGGTGAAGCCCACCAGTACCCGGGCCCCCTGGAGTCTGATCTCCGACACCCGGCCCACGCTCAACCCCGAAACCCGTACATCGCTTCCGGTTTTGATCCCACCGGCCTCGGCGAAATACGCGGAGTAATCGGACGTGCCCTTGATGAACGGAATCTTGTCGTAGGAGAAGGCCGCGGCCACCGCGGCACCGAGCAGGAGGATGGCCACCGCGCCGACAGCCGGCCGACTGCGCTCTGCCAGGGGCTTGATCGTGGGGCGCTTGAAGCTGAATCGCTTGAGCGTGAGTGAAGTCATTTCGGCGTGCACCGTCCCGAATCCTGGCCGGCGAGTTTGACATACACGGGCTGGCCACCTTTGCCGTTTAGCTTGAGAATCGCGTCGCACAGGTAGAAGCCGAAATAGTCTCCGTAGAGCCCGTTTCGGGCCAGCACCTGATAGGCATCGGGCAGGGTCTTGACCAGGTCGTCGACATAGTCTCGGTCTGCCATGATCTGTCCGGCGAACCGATCTGTCTGGGTCACGGCCTCTTTGATCGGCTCCCGGGCGGTCGTCAGCAGGTCGGCCACCGAGCCGGCCGCGGCGTTGATGTAGGCCGTCCCGGTGGCGATGTCGGATTTGCGCTCGGCCAGTCCGGCGACCAGTTCGGACAGTTTGTCCAGCCCTTCGGCGAACTGTTCGTCGCGCTTGGCGAATGTGGCGAGCACGGTGTTGAGATTGGTGATCACCTGGCCGATCAGCTGATCGCGGCCGGCCAGTGTGGTCGTCAACGCCGAGGTCTGGGTAAGTACCGAAGAGATGGTGCCGCCCTGTCCCTGGAACACCTTGAGCAACTCCCCGGACAGCGCATTGACCTGGTCTGGATCGAGTGCGCGGAACAACGGCCGGAATCCGCCGATCAGCGCGTCCACATCCAGTGCGGGGGCCGTGCGCTCCGGCGGGATCTCCTGTCCCGGCTGAAGTTTGCGTACCGATCCGGGCCCTTCGTCCAGCGAAAGGTAACGATCGCCGATCAGATTTTCGTAACGGACCGCGGCTCGGGTGCCCTCGGTCAGCGTCAGTGTCTTGTCGATCGCGAAGTCCACGGTGACGGTCCCGTCCTTGTGCAGGGTGAGATTCGTGACCTTGCCGACCTCGACGCCGGCGATACGGACGAAATTGCCGCCCTTGAGCCCCGAGACATTGGTGAACACGGCGCTGTAGGAGACCCGCGAGTCGAACCGGAACTGGCCGAAAACCGTCACCAGGATGAAGGTGAAGACCAGGCTCAGCGCGGTGAACAACACCACCCGAGTGGCTACGCGGACCGTTGCGCCTCTCATGGCTGTCCTTCCGATGGTGCGGGCGGGGCCGGCGGCAACGGACCCGGCGCCGGGCCGCCCGGATAGCGGATGCTCGGCGGTTCGGGGATCGCACGGGTGACCGGGAAGTAGTTGGCCCAGCCGGGGAATCCGATGCCCGGGTTCGGCCGGACATCCAGTCCGGTACCGAATCCCGTGTCGGTCACCAGATACTTGACCGGGAAGTTCTTGCTGACGTCCGGCAGCGACCCGCAGCTCGGCCTGCCGCCGGGGCCGCCCTTGGCGTTGACGACCGGCAGGTTGTCCGGATATCGGTAGGGATCGTCGCCGGCCAGCAAGGCCGCGTCCATGATCACTGATTTCCCGTTGCCGCCCAATGCATCCCGACCACCATGCTCGAGAAACCAGACCGCCCCCTGGAACAGGCACGTGTAGGTCGGCGAGTACTTCATGAACAGGGCGGTGGTCGGGTCGAGCAGGTTCAGCGCCCGCACCAGGTTCGGTTGGTTCGCGCCGAGGGTGTCGATGCCCGAATGGGAGAAGCCGACCGCCGACAGCAGCAACTCGTCGAGCGCCTGGGCTTGGTTGCCGATCGTGTTCGAAGTCGTCGAGAACGAGTCCAGGATCGACAGGATGTCTTGTGCAGCGGCGGAATATGCCTGGGACGTCTGACCGAACAGTTGCCAGTCCTTGCGGATGGTGTCCATTCGGGGATTCACCGCGAGCAGCACCTGGTTGGCGCCGGTGATGGCCTGGCCGATGACTTCCCCCTTGCCGCGCAGGGATTCGCCGACGGCGGCGAGAACTGAGTTGAGTTTCGCCGGGTCGATCGCGGTGACGATGGATTGCAGGTTCTCGAATACGGTGTTGACCTCGACGGTGACGTTGCGCGAGTGCAGCACCGCGCCGGGTCGCAGCGGCTCACGACTCGCACCGGTCTCCGGGACGATGAGGTCGACGTATTTCGCGCCGAAGGCGGTGCTGGATTTGATCTCCGCCTCGACGTCGCCGGGAAGGTAGGCGAAATCGTCGGGATCGATCTTGAGCCGGAGCCTCGCTCCTGTATCCCCTGCGGCCCCGGATTCGGCGGCGATGGAGGACACTTCACCGATCTGGACACCCCGCAGCTTGACCTTGGCGCCGTCCTCCATCACCAGACCGGCCCGATCGGAGACCAGGGTGAGTGGGACGCTGCGCCGCAATGTGCCGGTGAACAACAGGGCGGTCAGCGCGGTCACGGCCACGACCACCAGGACCAGCACCGGGGCCCACCAGATGGGGTCGATCTTTTCTCGCCGGGGTGAGTTGGTCATCGCCGCTACCCCGACAGGTGGAAGTTTCCGGACTGCCCGTACACGGACAGTGTGATGGTCAACAAGATGAACACGCCGGCGGTGATCGAGGTGCGGACCGCACGGCCGACGGCTTCTCCGACCCCGGCGGGTCCACCGGTGGCGGTGTAGCCGTAGTAGGTATGGATCGCCATCACCGCCGCCGCCATCGCGAGCGCCTCGGTGAACGACCACAGCAGGTCGGTTGGATGCAGGAATGTGGTGAAGTAATGGTCGTAGACGCCACGTGATTGGCCGTAGATGATCGTGGTGCCGAATCTGGTGGCCAGAAAAGACATCAGCACCGCGACGGTGTAGATCGGCACCACCGCCATCACGCCCGCCACGATGCGCGTGGACGCCAGGTAGGTGATCGCCCGGATACCCATTACCTCCAGTGCGTCGATCTCCTCGTTGATCCGCATGGCGCCCAATTGCGCGGTGGCACCGGCGCCGATGGTGGCCGCCAGCGCCACCCCCGCGGTCGCCGGGGCGATGAACCGGACGTTGAGAAAGGCCCCCAAAAAACCGGTGAGAGCCTCGATTCCGACGTTGGACAGCGTGTTGTAGCCCTGGACGGCGATCAGCGCACCGGTGGTCAGGGTCAGGAACCCGACGATCACGACAGTGCCGCCGATCACCGCGAGCGCTCCAGTGCCCATGCCCATCGTCGCGATCAGCCGCAGGACTTCGCCCGGATAGCGTCGCAACGCTTCACCGGTGGACAACAGCGCCTGGCCGTAGAAGGCGGTCTGCTCGCCCACGCGGCGGGACCCGTCGACGGTCCGGTTCAGGATCGCTGGTCCGCGGTCCTCGGAAGTGGTTGTCACGGCGCCACCTTGACGCCGAAGGCCGTGGCCAGGATGTTGATGAAGAACAGCGCCATGAACGCGAACACCACGGTCTCGTTGACCGCGTTGCCGACAGCGGTCGGGCCACCGCCCACCGACAGGCCCTTGTAGCAGGCGATCAGGCCGGCCGAAAGTCCGAACAGCAGCGCCTTGACCAAAGACACCACGACCTGCGGCAGGCCGGTCAGCAGGGTCAGCCCGGCGACGAAGGCCCCCGGTGTCACATGCTGGACATACACCACGAACACGTAGCTGCCGGTGAGCCCGACCACTGCGACCACCGAATACAGCATCAGCGCAACGAAAGTCGCCGCGATCACCCGCGGTACCACCAGCGCCTGGACCGGGTTGACCCCGATCACCTTCATCGCGTCGATCTCCTCGCGGATGGTCCGCGCGCCCAGGTCGGCGCACATCGCGGTGGCGGCCGCGCCGGAGACGACGATGGCCGTCACCACCGGACCGACCTGGGTCACCGAAGCCAGGGCGGCCCCGGCACCGGACAGGTCACCGGCGCCGACCTCGAGCAGAACGATGTTGAGCGTGAACACGATCAGCACCGTGTACGGGATGGACAGCACCACAGTGGGCACGATCGAGACCCGAGCCACGAACCAGATCTGATCAAGCAGCTCACGCCACGCGAACGGCGGACGAACCATCGCGGCGAAGGTCTCACCGGCCAGGACGACGAAATCGCCTACCGCGAAAGCCGGTTTGGCCCAGGCGATCCCCGTCACGACCGACCGCCGAGGAAGACAGGCACGGCCCTACCCCGATCGCCGTGGGACGTCGACGCAGGACGACGACAACGGCGTCGTTGTCGCGCTGCGCGAGCACTGTTGTGCGGATCCCACATTCATTCCCATCGTCGCCGAACCTGCGCGGGAGGTTAGGAGTGGGCGGATTAGCTGTCAACGCATGCCAGCGGGAAACGCCGCCGTCAATTACCCATATTCGCTGGCTGCGACGTTTGCACGGGTTCGGCTCAGCTCGATCGAATCAGGACGATCCGAGCCCCATTGCGAAACGTCGTGGCCAGGCGGATGGTCTGAATCCGGGCGCCTAGACCCCGACGACGGGACTAATGAGTTCCGCTCGCGCCGCTCCGCGAATGCGGCAGATTCCCCGAGACCTGCCCGCGTCGCGTGCGGGCCGGCTACTGGCCAACGACGGTTCCTGTCCCGCCGGCCGCCCGCGCGCAGTAAATTGCTGCCGTGGGGAAAAGACTGTTCGCCGACGGCAGGGGCCGGTTGCTGGCACTCGGCGTCTCGGTTGCCGTGGCCGCAGGCATGGTCTACGTGCAGAACACGGAATCGGACTGCTGCGCGCAAGCCCCCGCGGCCACGCCGCCCACCAGTCAGCACCAGCCGGCACCGGCACCCGCACAAGCCGAGTTGGTGGCCGCCAGCGCGCCCGTCGTGGCCCGTGACTTCCAGTTCTCCCTGCCCAAGGGCCCGGCGCCCGAGGGTGGGCTACAGGTCAAGACCATCTGGGTGGCCCGTGCCATCGCCGTCATGTTCCCCGAGATCACCACCATCGGCGGGTACCGGCAGGATGCACTGAAGTGGCATCCCAACGGCTTGGCGATCGACGTGATGATCCCCAACTATCACTCCGAGAAGGGCATCGAGCTCGGTAACCAGATCGCCGGTTTCGCCCTGGCCAACGCCAAGCGCTGGGGCGTGCTCCATGTGATCTGGCGTCAGGGGTTCTATCCGGGGATCGGCGCCCCGAGCTGGACCGCCGACTACGGCAACGAGACCCTCAACCACTTCGACCATGTACACATAGCCACCGACGGCGGCGGCTACCCCACGGGCCACGAATCGTATTTCCTGGGCTCGATGTCGAAGTAGGCCGCGGCCGGCGGGCGCGTTTCGGGGCGGGGCGAGCGGGTATGCCCCGCAGCACGGGGGGTCGTGAGGACCGCGAACGCGCACAAGGCAAGGAGTCCGCCAATGACCCTCAAGAATGCCGCGGCCAAAGCCGCCACAGCGGCCGCATTGCTACTCGCCGGCGCAGGGGCCGGTGCGGGCCTGGCACAAGCCGATCCGCCCGGGCCGTTTCCGCCACCGATGCCGCCCATCCCCGGCCCTGGCGTGAACGCCGGTGTGCCGGGCAACCCGCTGCCGCCGGGGCAGAACTATCTACCTCCTCCGGGTCACGGCGGCATCATGCCGCAGGACCGCATCTCGTTCGCGGCGCCGCCGCCGTGGGTCCTGGTGCCGGTGACACCACCGATGGGTACGCCGCCGGCGCCACCACTGCCCGATTGGGCGGCTGGTCTGCCGATGTTCTGGAATCCCGATCTCGGTGCCTGGGGTGTGTGGGACGCACCGGCGGGTGTATTCGTCCGCATCTAGCGGGGCCCGACTACGTCCGTAGTCAGAATATTGACGCCCGGTAGGGTGCTGTCAATGAAGCGCGTAGAGGTGGTGCGCGGATACGGCGGCATCAGTGCGGCCGATCGCCGTACCGAACGACGGAGCAAGCTGCTCGCCGCCGGACGCCAGATCTGGGGCGAGTCCGGCATCACCGAGGTGACCGTGCGCGCCGTCTGCACTTCTGCCGGACTGACGTCGCGCTACTTCTACGAGCAGTTCCCGAGCCGAGATGCCTTGCTGTTCGCCATTTCCGACGATGTGCGGGACCAGTTGCTCACTGCCCTCGTGAACGCCGGTGTCGGGGATCCCGGCACGCTGACCGACAAACTACGGTCGGCGCTCACCGCATTCCTGGACATCATCGCGGCCGATCCACACATCCATCGCATCGCCACCGGCGATGTGAGCAGCGTGGCCGGGCTGACAGAGCACCGGACCCACATCCTGGAGATGATCACCGGCCTGATCGTTCGGCACGCGCCGGATGTTCTGCCGTCCTCGCCGCCGAGTCCTGCCGAGTTGCGCCGCGGCGCACAGTTCATGGTCGGCGGGGTGAACCAGATCATCGAATCCTGGCTGGCCGATCCGACCGAAACCACAGAGGAACTCGCGGCCGAATGCGCCGGCCTCTGCGTCGCCGTGGTGCGCGGGGTAACCCGGTCGAGCGACTAGCGCCGCCTACGGTGTTTAGCCCGAACGGTGGCGGCAACCCTGAGGGTGATCACATATCCCCCAACAGAGAGGCTCCCTCATGAGCCATCCGGATTCGGACAAGGGCGAGGCGGACGTCGAGCGGGACACCCATGTGGCCGCATCGCGCGCCGGCCGCGATTCCGACGGCAGCTACGTGGGACGCACCTCAGCCGACGACGATTTCGACAGCGGGCAGACCGGGGCCGAGGCGCGTAGCTCAGACGGCTGAGCGCGTCAGGCCGCCACCACACTCTCGGCCGCCATCACCTCCGCGGCGGCGCGTTCACCGGACCGGACCGCGCCGTCGATCCAGCCGCACATGATGGCCGAACTCTCCGTGCCAGCCCAGTGGATCCGGCCACACGGCGTCCGCAACGCGTGCCCGAACTCGGTCAGCACCCCAGGCGGCGCATGGCTGATCATCCCGCCACCCGAATACCGCTCCACCGTCCAGTTCTGCTCGTGGTAACCGATCGGCGATGCCGATTTCGGGCCGAACCGGTCGATCAGCTCATCGAGCACAACGGCCTTGCGCTCGGGCGCGTCGAGTTGTCCGAGCCGTCGGGCCGCCGGCCCTTCGGTGATGACGCACATGATGCCGGGAGTTCCGGTGTCGGTGCAGGCGTCGATGGTCAGCGTGGCAGGGCTACCGGGCGCGGCAGACTGCCCGCACAGCCCATCGGCGCGCCAGAAGGCGGTGTCGTAGACGATCGAGATCTTGAAGACGGCACCGCTGGGCATGCGCTGGTGCAGGAACATCCGGTCCACAGGGAGCTGCGGCTCATAGGCGATCTGGCTCGCCACGGCCAACGGGACGGCGACGATCGCCTGGCGCGCCCGCACGGTCATACCCTTGACGTGGACGGTCACGCCGCAGTCGTCGTGCTCGACGAGATGTACCGGCTGTGAGAGATGCAGTGCGTCACCGAGTTCGGCGGCCATCGGCCGATAGATCGCGCCCATTCCGCCTTTCACCCTGGCATCCTGCGCCCCGTCCTTGTTGGAGATGACGAAGACCGGCCCACCGCCGGACCCCATCTGGTGCAGCGCCCACAGCAAGGACACCTCCGAGGCCGCCGAGGTGTAGATGCCGGCGAGCGCCATGTCCAGCATCTCGCGTGCCTGCTTGGAGCGCATGTGACGATTGATCCACTCCCCCAAGGTGATCCGATCCCATTCGATTGCCTTCTTGGCCTCCCACGGCGCCTCGAAGGGGATCGACCTGCACATGAGTTCCACCTCGAGCAGGCCGGCGCCGAGATTGGCGATGGCCCACGGACTCATCGCCCAGGGAATCGTCCCGGAGTAGCGGTGCTGTTTACCGTCGACGATCATCATGGCGTCGCCGTCGACGTACTGCTTGTATTCGGCGACGCCGAATTCGGCCATCAGGGCCTTGATGCGGTCCTGTCCCGGTCCTACCCAGGCCCCGCCCCGATCGATCCAGGTACCGTCATCCAGCACCTCGGTGAAGGTGCGACCCCCCACCCGATCGCGCGCCTCGAGCAGGGCCACGGAGTGGCCCGCCTGCTTGAGCCTCAATGCCGCGGTCAGGCCGGCAAACCCCGCACCTACCACACAGCAGTCGACATCTGTCATGGTCGCCCTCCCCGTTTCGACGGGTCACATGCGCTAAAGCTACGCCGATCCGGCCCCCAACGATCCGCTTCAGCAAATAATGACGAGTCAGTCAGCCCGCCCCTGGCTGCCTTCAGAGCCAGCTGGGCGGCCGAATCGCATTGGCGACGTCGACCAGGGTGTAGCGATGCCGCCGCCGCGGCGAGCGCCGGGCCAGTTCCCGAAGCGCCTCTTCGATGCCCCGGCGAAGACCCCACTGATCGAATGGATAGCCGAAAATCGGATCATCGCTCGAGGCCTCACCTCCCGCCCGCAGCCAGTCCAGCGCTGTGCCGAGCACCAAGGCGCGTATCTGGAGGCCTCTCGGCTCGGTCTCCGCCAAGCGTCCGACCCGTCGCGCCGCGTCGCGCAGGTCCGCTTCGGTGATCTCGGCGCACGCCCTCCCGTCGAGCATCATCACCACTGACGTCAGATGCGCTTCGCCGTAATGCCGCGAGGTCACCGGGACCTGGTCGAGTACCGCGATCGCACCCGCCCGGTCGCCACGGCCGGCCAGTAACCGCGCCAGACCGAACGCCGCGTTCACCATCGACGGGTCGGTGCGCCACAACGTTCGGTAGTACCGTTCGGCCGATGCCCGCAAGCGTTCCGCGTCCGGAGCCCCGCCTGCGTCGAGTTGGAGTTCGGCCGAGGCGGCGGCGGCAAGCTTGGGGGCTGCTTCTCCGGGGAGCAGACCGACAACCCGCTCGAAACAGATCAGCGCGGACCCGGGATCACCGCCCTCCAGAGCCGTCATCCCCTCGTCCCAGTCTTCGCGCCAGTCGTCGTCCGACTCCTCTGCCGTTACCGGTTTCGGCAGGGCGCGAGCGACGTCGCGTGGGTCCAGGCGGACGGTGCGCCGTCGCCCGTCGACGAGCAGATCGGTGCGCTGCAGCGCCAGATCGGCACCACAGGTGGAACGTGTCGTACCGAACAGCGTCGACGTCCAGGGACTCGGCGCACCGGTCTGCTCGGCCAGGATCTCGTGCAGCACCCCGCGGCACTGGCCGGCCAACTCATCGATTGACGAGAACCGTTGCGCTGGGCGGGGGTTCGTGGCCCGGACCAGGAGTCGATAAAATGACTCATACCGTTCGAAAAGCGGTACCTCATCGCGGGCGGGAAGCGATTCGGCATGGCGGTCACCGGCCAGGTCGACGGTGAGCTTGGCCAAGGTACGGCCCACCGTGTAGACGTCGCTGGCCACCGTCGGCCCGGTCCGCACGATCTCGGGCGCCTGAAACCCCTTGGTGCCGTAGATATATCCGAAGTCACCGATGCCGGACACCGCTCCCATGTCGATCAGCTCGATGTTGTCCTCGGTGAGCATGATGTTGTCCGGCTTGAGGTCGTTGTAGACCAGTCCGAGCGAGTGTAGATAGGACAGGGCGGGCATGACGTCGAGTAGATAGCCGAGTGCCTGTTCGACGGGCATCATCCCCTGCTGCGTCGCCAGGATCGCTTCCAACGTGGTTCCGCCGATGTACTCCATCACGATGTAGCCGACCGGGCGTCCGTCGAACCCCGGGTGTTCGACGAAGTTATAGATCTTGACGATGCCGGGATGGTTGACCATTGCCAGGAACTGGCGTTCGGCGACGACGATCGCCTGCGCCTGCTGCGCTCCGGGCTGCAGCAGCCCTTTGAGCACCACCCACCGGTCGCTGACGTTGCGATCGATCGCCAGATAGATCCAGCCGACACCGCCGTGGGCGATGCAGCCCTGGACTTCGTACTGGCCCGCCACCAGCTCGCCGGTCTCCAGCTGCGGTGAGAACGAGAACAACGTGCCGCAGTGCGGACACACACCTTCGCTGGGTCCGGGCTCGCCGGCGGTCCCCCGCCCCACCGGTCGCCCGCAGCCGCCGCATTCCCGTTTCGACTCGGCGACAACGGGATTGGTGAGGATCGCACTGGCCGGCTCGATGTCCTCCCGGATCGGGATCTCGACCAGGCCGTCGCCGATCCGCCGGTGTCCGGTCCGCAGCCGCGGGCGGGTGCCCTCGACCTTGACCGGGGCGGACTCGGTGACCAGGACGGCCCGTGTTCCCTCGTCGCGGGCCATGATCAGTCCCGGTACTTCGCTTGCGGCGGACTCGGCGGCGGCCCGAGGACGGTGAGCCACTTCAGGTACAGCGATGACCACGTCCCGTCGCGGCGGATCCGTTCGAGGGCCGCGTTGACGGCCCGGACCAGATCGTCCTGAGACTTGTTGACGCCGATGCCGTACGGTTCGGCCTCCAGGCTGGGGCCCACCAGGTGCAGGCTGGGGTCCTGGACGGCCATCCCGGCGAGTATCGAATTGTCGGTACTCACCGCCTCGGCCTGTCCCTGCTGCAGTGCCACCAGACAATCGTCCCAATTCCGCACGGCGAGCAGGGTGGCTTTCGGCGCCACCCGGGAAACCGTGGCCAACGAGGTGGTGTCCACCTGCGAGCACACCCGTTTCCCGGCCAGGTCGCCCGGTCCCTGGATCGGCGAATCCCTGGGCACCAGCAACCGCTGGCTCGCATCGAAATACACGGTGGAAAACGCGATCTGCTCGGCGCGGGCGCAGGTGATCGTCATCGCCTTGATGACGATGTCGACCGTCCCGTCCTGTAGAGCACTGATGCGCTCGGGTGATGTCAGCAGGCGAAACTCGACGGCGTCCGGGTTGCCGAGCACCTCACGCGCCACCTCGCGCGCGATATCGACGTCGAAGCCCTGCAATTCGCCCGACACCGGATCACGAAAACTGAACAGGTTGGTGCTCTGGTCGATCCCCGCCACCAGCCTGCCGCGCTTGCGAATCTTCTGCACTGTCGGACCCGGTTCGGCCGAGGGACGCAAACTCGCTGTGGCATCACAACTCTCGACGGCAGTGCCGGGAACGTTCGACACCACGGCCGCCCCGCTGGGCAGCGGCAGCGTGGTGAGCGACGCCGGCACGTCGACAAGCGGTTGTGCCGTGGAGCATCCCGCCACCAGGACCGCGGCGAGGACGAGACCTGCGGCCACGGCGCGCATCAGTGGTACTCGTTCAGCCTGGGCGCGACGCCGGCCGCGACCGCGAGCGCCGCCAGCACGCTGAGAGCCGCCGCACCGGCGGGTAGCGCGCTCAATGCCACGTACGCGCGCGTGATCCCGGCGCGCTGCCGGTCACGCAGGCGTGCGATGTCCTCCCCCAAAGCCCGCTCCAACCGGGCGAATTGGGCCGTCGAGCGCTGTGCCCCATCGTCTCTCGCGATCGCCACCGCGCCGGTATAGTCACCGGTGCCCAGCTTGTCCTGGATCCCGTCGTGGGCAAGCATCCAGCCGCGCAGTGCATCCCGGGCTCCGTCAACCGGGTGCGCGTCGAGAAGCGAGCCGACCTGTGCGGTCCGCTCCTGGAACCTGACCTCGGATGCGGTGTCGGACCCCCGATTGAGCAAGCCGAGGATCTCGTCGGCGCGGGCCTGCTGGACGAGGATCCGCGCAGCCACCGCCACACCCATCGGCTCGCCGCCCTCGATGCGGGCCCCGTTGGCGGCATGCGTCGACACCACCCCGGCGACGGTCAGCCAGACGGCCAGCACCGCCATCAACAACGAGGCCGGTACCAGTCCCGGGTTGAGCCGGCGATGACTGCGCCGGGCGAGGTAGACCTGTGCGAGCACCAACAATCCCAGCGAGAGCACGGCTCCCCCGATCACCACGCGAGACGGACTCACCGAACGTTCAGACGCCGTCACGGCGTCGGCCTGGTTCCGGTACAGCTGCTCGGCGTCCGGCAGCACGGATTGCTGCAGCAGCGTGGACGATCCGCTGAGGTAGGCGACCCCGATCGGGCGGCCGTCCCGGTTGCTCGTACGGGCCGTCGCCATCATCCCGGTGTAGACCGCGAGCTGATTGGACAGATCGGTGAGTAGCGTCAGTGAGTGAATATCGTTGGACGCCACCCCGTTCGACGCGGTGACCAGCCCGGCCGAGGCCTGCCCGATGGCGGCGTCGTAGCGATCGCGCAGAGTCCGCGGCTCGGCACCGCCGGCGAGGAACGCGCTGGCCGCGGTCGTATTGGCCGCGGACAGCGCGCTGTAGATCCGTTGCGCGGCATCTGCCAGCGGTTCCGTGTGCGACCGCAGGGTCTCCAGCCGCTGCTGCCGGTCGGACACAGTCGCCGACGCCGCCACACCCACGGCCAGTACCGCCATGATCAGAACGACGGCCATCACCGCGATCCGGCCGGGTGTGGCTCGCAGGAAGTCGACGACGGGGCGGTCCGGTTCATCGAGATCGACGAGCATGGCCTCGTCGAGAGTGCGCGTCTGCCGACGCTCCAACTCACCGCTGTGCACTCGACATCTCCTCGCCGCAGGCTGGGGCCCAGCGATACCGCACATCACCTCGTGCGGATAGTTCGCACGGTAGCCCTTGCGAAGGCGTTCCGCGGGTGGTTGGCGCACAACCGCGCCGACTCGCCGGAGTGACCATCAGCGGCGCGAAGTATGCATTTTGTGGTAAACGGCATAGATTTTGCCGTGACGGTCCCAGATCACAACGAACGCGTCGGATGAGTCACACCGGCGCACGCCCCCGGGGGGCCTCGAATCCAGGCCGTAGGCACCCCTGCATATCGTCGTTGACCTGCTGGTTCACTTGCAAGGCCAGTGGTCACACGCGCGGTGGCCAGGTCACTCTACCGCGTCAAACCAAGGTTGACGCCAGGTGTCCATCTGGTTGCCACCAGCGCAACCAGAGAACTTCGCGATGCCGGAGATCGCTCGAGCCGTCGGTAAGGTCCGGTCCTCGTGGGTAGACACCAGTTGACAACTGACCGGCGCCGCCGGTCTGCAGCCATGGCTGCGGTGCTCGCGCCTGCCGCCGCACTCATCGTGGTCGGCGCAGACGCCGCGCCGGCTACCAACAGCGACGCACATGCCGAGGTTGTGACAGCGCCGGCGGTCCTGCCGGCGGCCGCACCGGCCGGCATGCCTCCGGTACCGGCTGAGCGCGCCGTACGCCGGAACATGCGGTTCCCCCTGCCCGCAGGCCGGGCATCGGAGAAGGGCCTCCAGGTCGAGACCATCCTGGCCGCGCGCGCGGTCAGCGCGCGGTTCCCCGAGATCCTCAACATCGGCGGGGTCCGGGCCGATTCGATGAAGTGGCACCCCAACGGGCAGGCGATCGACGTGATGATCCCCAACTACGGCAGCCCGGGCGGGAAAGCCCTCGGCGAGCGGATCGTCGCCTACGTCCTCGACAACGCCGATCGGTTCGGCGTGAACCATGTGATCTTCAGGCAGCAGATCTACTCCCACGGCAAGCCTCCGCGAAGGATGTCGGACCGCGGTGGGGACACCGCCAACCATTACGACCACGTGCACATCGCCACCAACGGCGGCGGATTCCCGACCGGGCACGAAACGTACCTGACGTAATTCAGGCGGTATCAACCTCTTCCAGGCGCCGGCTCACCCGAGCCAGCCCCTCGTCGAAGACAGCCACCTTCTCGCCACGCTTTTCGTTGGCCGGTTGGGCGGCGCCGCGGGCAGCCCTCAGCCTCGACACGGGCCGCCCCCTGACGCCCGTGTGGCAAACCCCGGGCCGTGGAATTGCTGAGACATCGGCGCGCCGGGTCTGCATCGAGCCCAACCAGAGCGATGATGCAGATGTGGTTGATGATGCGAATGTGACAAACGGTGCGCCGGCGCCCGAGACGTCCGGTCCGCAAGCTGAGCAGTCTCAACAGCGCGTGTGGTCGATGCCCAAGCCCGAGGTGACGCGCAAGAAGGCCGACGAGATCGGACGGGTCGCGCTCAAGGCCGGCACGGCCGCCATCGGATTCGTCACCGACGTCGCTCGATCTGGTGCCAGCGGCTTGAGGCAGTTGTCTCACGCGATCGGGGCGGTACCGCCGACCGTGCGCCTGGGGACCGTGGCGGGCGTGACGGTGCTGCTCGGCATCGTCGGCGCGCTCGCACTGCGGAACTCAATCGGCCTGGCCTGCATCGTCGTCGTGGTCCCGGTGTGCTCTTTCGTCCTAGGTGCGCTCGGACACCGTTGGTACAGCGGACTCGGTGTTGAGCCCGTGCGCGCGGCAGGCCCGGCGGCCGGACCCTCGACGCCGGAGCTTCAGCGTTCGGTCGAATATGTCGACAAGAAGCTCACCCTCGCCCTCAACGCATTCGGTGCCGAACGTCAGCAGCACGCGATGATCGCTCTCTTCCAGGCCAAGACCGCCGTCGAACTCACCCTCGGAACCGAGCAGGACACGACGAGCCACATCGACGCACTGCTGGCCGCGGATGGCCATGACATGCGGCCGCGAATCCGGGCCGGCTCGGCGCCGAAATCGTTGAGAGACAGCAATTCTCTGGCGGCGTCATGACCGACCGCCTCACCGGCCAGGTCGCGCTCATCGAGGATGACTACACACTGGTCATCAATCGTGGCGCTGAGGCAGGTGTCGTGCCCGGCATGGTTTTCGCCGTGCACTCCGACTCGGATCAGGTGATCACCGATCCCGAATCCGGCCGGGAATTAGGCAGACTCACGCGCGAGAAGCTTCGGGTGCGGGTGTTCGATGTGCAACCGCTGTTCTCCCGCGCGCACACCTTCGCCAGGACCGACGACTTCTACGGCCTGTTCCAGGCGACGGCCGTGGTCACGATAGATGTCGGCGACAACCTCGAACTGGTGCCGGCAGAATCCGGGGCTCGTCGGGCGGCGTCGGGATAGGTCGGGCCGGCTCGGCGATCTGTGGTCGAACGCCATTGTCAGCGTTGGCTGGTGCAGGCCAGGTTGGGCTTGATGCCTTCGCGCCACAGGGTGCGGGCCAGGGATTGATGCTTGTCGGCGGTCGCCACGGCCACGGTCTTGCCGTGGTAGTCAGTTCGGCTCAACTGGTCGGCGATGGCGGCGGCCAGGTCACGGCGAGCGGTCTGGCGGCCCGGGATGTGATCCTCGGCGATGCGGTAGGTGGTCGGTGCGTCCATGGTGGCCAGCCCAAGCGGACGCATGATTGTCCAGTCCAGGCTGCTGGCGCTCACGATCGCTTCCATGCCGGCCATGTCGGCATACAAGGTGCGACCCAGATATCCGAGGATGCGCCGACCGACGACTCGTTCGCCCCAGTTCCAGCCCGGGTCGGTCCAATCACTGAGGGCTGCTGAGCTGGTGACGATCAGCCGCCGGATTCCGGCCTGGGCCAGAGCCGAGCAAATGGCCTGCGCTGATGCGGAATACAGGTGGATGGGTTGCCTGCTGAATCCGGTGCCCAGGACGGATACCACGGCGTCGGCATCGGCGACAGCTGCGCAGACGTCGGCCGGAGTGGTGGCGTCTCCGTGGAGCACGCGTAGCCGCGGCGCTGATGCGGGGAAGCCGGGAGGCCGCCGCACCAAGGCGGTGACGTCGTGTCCGTCGGAGAGCAGCTTGTCCAGAAGCAGGCGGCCAGTGGGGCCGCCGGCGCCGAGCAGGGTGACTTTCACGATGCTCCCCCTTCCGCAGCGGATCCCGCGGGTCGCCAAACATCCAGTGCTGCTGTGGCTTCGGTGACCGCTTCGCAGGCGGCGGTGAGATATTCGAGCACAGTGGCGATCTGTGCGGGGGTCATGCCGGCTTGTAGCGCGTCCATGCGACCGCTGCCGTCGCGATAGATGTCGGCGAGTCGGGCGTGTCCGACCGATTCGATCTCCACGCTGCGGCGGTCGTGGTCGTGGTGGCGGCGGATGACCCAGCCGGCGTCTTCCAGCCGACGCAGCACCCCGGTCATGGTGGCTGGTTGCATCGAGAGCCTGCGCGCCAACGCCGTCGGCGACTGCGGTCCCCCACGCGTCAGAACGTCGAGGACCTCCAGATCGGACTCTTTCAAGCCGGCGATCGCGGCCACTTTGCGTGTGCTCAACGCGAGCGCGATACGCAAGTCCTGCACCGCGGTTCGCAACCGGGCGGCGTCGGCAGGATCGCGGCGTTGGTTCATCGTGGCTGTCCATGCAGATCGATCGCCCGCACGAAGATGGGCAGTGAGGTGAGGTGGTGTCGGGCCAGCAGTGGGCGGACATATCGGTAGAAGCTGGGCCGCAGCAACTGCCGGGCCATGAACGCCGGAACGGTGCCCGGGATGCGGGCGTAGTTCACCAACACATACGGTGCGGAGAGGTCGGGAACCAGGAGCGTCGAGTTGTCGATGCCAGTTTTGGCGGCAAACCAGGCCGACAATGTTCGCCAGGTGTTGACGGCACAACTCTCCTCGACGGCACCGCTGAAGTGGTTCAGCAGGATGTTCGACCCGGATGTCCCGTTGTCGGTGATACCGAACCGCGCGCCGTTGCGGGCGGTGAACGTCATCGAAGGGTGGGTACCGGTGAAAGCGGCATCGTGAAGCAGCGCTGTGGACGCCGGCACGTCGCGCACACGGATCAACATGACGATGTCATATGCCGGCGCTCCAGGAACGGGCACGATGGCGGTGGTTTCAAAGAGATTCATGCCCATGACTTCTGGGCGCACAGCCAGGTCGTGGGCCACCTCGCGCAGTCGATCCACGGCATCGGCGCGCGCGGTGCTCACCCGCAGGAACGGACCTACCCGCACCGGGTCGATGCGCCAGCCCGCGTAGATGAATACCCCGTCGATGACGGGACCGAATGGTGGGGATGGATAACCGTCACGCACCGTGCGCTCCCTTGATCGCGATTTACTACGCAACTCGAATATTACGTAACTCGTACGATACAGCGGGTGTCAGACCGCTGCAATGCGCGCCGGGAGCCCGTTCGCGGCTTTGGGAACGAAAGATCAACCCACGAAGGCGCGCAGCGCCTCGGCGATGACGTGGGGTTGATCTTCGGGGATGAGCGTCCAGGAATCTTCGACGATCTGCTTCGACGCCCGCGGGTAGAGATCGACGAGACGGTCGGCATGTTCCAGGGGCATCATCTGGTCATCCCTGGCCCAGATCACCAGCACCGGCCGGTCGAAAGAGCTCATGCGGGACGACATCTCGAGCAGGCGGTTAGGCGGCGGTGCACCGATCGCGAACTTGACCAAGTCGCGTCGTACGGAGGGGTTTTCGCGAGCGGGTCGAAACCAGTCATCGAAGAGTGCATCGGGTATCCGCGCCTTGCTCAGTGCGCCGTAGGCCCGCGTGCTGTGCCGGAAGAACGCGGTGTTGAGCATCCTGCTGAGGATCCACCCGCCGCCGGGCAGCCGGCACAGCAGCGATGCCGGCCGGGCGGGCTTGGGAGGGTAATTGTCGAACGCCGTGACGGACGCCAGCACCAGCTTTGCGATGCGCGCGTCTCGGCCTTCGGAGATCATGAATTGCCCGCCGCCCCAATCATTCAAGACCAGCGTCACATCCTTGAGGTCGAGCGCGTCGATGAAGTCCGCGAGGATGTGGGCTACGCCGGTCTCGGTGAGATCAGCATCGGCCTTCATCGGTGAGGTGTGGGCACCCAAGGGCAGGGTTGGTGTGATGCAACGGTATTCGGACAGCAATGGGATCACCTTGCGCCATTGACGGCCGTCCATGAGCAATCCGTGGCCGAACACGAGTATCGGCCCGTCGCCGCCGGTATCGTCGTACGCGATCGGTCCGGCCGCCACGTCAACCGTCCTCATGCTCTATCTCCATCGTCGATTCGCAGGGTGGCCCAGGCAGCCTCGGAGAACGTTTTGACGATCGCAGGCGATACCCGGGTCTGCGATCCGGTAATCCAGTAGCGGCTGTATTCCTGCGCCGGGCCGAGCCAAAGCGACGCGGTCACACCGATATTCATAGGGCGCAGGACTCCGTAGGTGCTGTGCGGCTTCCACCACGTCTGCACCGCGTCGAAGAATCGCCGATTCAGATCCTGCAGCTGCGGGCTGTCGATGCGATCGCCCAGCAGCAGCCTCGCCTCGGCCCGGTGTTCGGCGATCCAGCGCAGGTGATAGGCCACGGCAGCACAGATCCCCTCGCGCGCCGTGTCGTGGCGTGAGAGCGTGTCGATGAAGCCCTGCTGGTACTCACCCATGAGCTCGGCGTAGACGGCGGCAAGCAGCGACTGCTTGTCGGAGAAGTGGTGGTAGAGCGCCCCGACGCTGACGTCGGCTTCCCGTCGAACCTCATCGAGTGTGGGAATCAATGGACCGTCGACCGCGAAACGACGCCGGGCGGTGCTGACAAGTCTGCTACGAGCGTCGATCCGAGACGGCGGCACGAGCATCACTCTAACATAACCGAGGATTACTCTGTTTTGGCCGGGCTGGCTCCAGTGGTTCCGTCCTGCCATCTGAGAGTCCGTGCTCTGTGTGCCAATTCTTTCGAGTTCAGGGAGGCGATCGTGGGAGGTAGCCAGATCTTCACGACATGGGCCGCAGTCGGTGGCTTGGTTTTCGTCGCCGTGGCGGTGGTCGTCAATGTCATCTATGTGCGCGCCAGACTGCCGCTGCCCGTGGCGGGTAAGCCCCTGGCGGCCGTCATCACCGACTTCGACTCAGCCGGTGATCGCCTGCCTTGGCCGTCAGTGGTGGTGCCGACCGGCTGGCTCGGTATCACGGTGTTCGCCGCGGGTATGACGTCGATAGCCTGGGACGCCGCTGTCGACAGCCGGATGTGGGCGCTGGTCGGCTTCGCCGGTGTCATGCTGCAGAACGCGAGCTTCGCCATCGTCGAGGCGCTGCGATTCGGCCTGGCCGCTGCAGCACGCCTTGAGCCTTCAGCCGTGGCCGGGCTGTGGGCGTTCAGTAACGTGCTGTTCGGCTTCAACCAGCTGTTCCTCGCGACCGCGCTGATCGGGTTCACCGCGGCATCGGCGTCGATCGCCCCGGAATGGCTGGCCATTGTGGGCTACCTCAGCGCCGCAGCCCTTTTCATCGCCGCCTCGGCCAGCCCGTTCAACGCCCGCGGCGCAAGCCGCACCGCCCTGCTCGGGTTGATCGGCTGGCTGGGCTGGATGATCTGGATAGCCGGCCACTGCGTGGTGATGGTGACCAGGTGAGCGCCACCCCTCGATACGACCAGACCGGGCGGACCTACAGCCGCACCCGGATCGAGACCTCACCACCCGCACCGAACCGAACCTGGGTTACCGGCTCATCGCGGCCGACCTCGGAGTGCATCGGCGGGCGTGGCCAGTACGGAACCGGCATCCTCGCCGTCGCGGGCAACACAAAAGGTCAGGCCGGCTTACGCCGTCCTGACCTTTGCTTTTTGCGTCGGGCTGACAGGATTTGAACCTGCGACCACTTGACCCCCAGTCAAGTGCGCTACCAAGCTGCGCCACAGCCCGCTTGCTTCCGGCTTGCACCGGCAGCGAGTCGAAAGCTTACCGTAGCCTCCCGCCGTTGTTCTAATCCGCCCCACCGGTCACAGGTCGGCGCTCGCTACACCGCGGTTTCGGCGACGGAGGCCTCGGGCGCGTCGACGGCGATCTCCGGCGGCAGCTTCTTGAAACCGCGACTCGTCACGGCCAGGACGAGGATGCCGAGGCCCAGCCAGCACAGTCCGAGGACGATCGCCCGGGTATCGAGCTGCAGCAGCAGATACGACGTGATGACCGCACCGATCGCCGGCGCCACGACATAGAGCACCGGGTTTCGCGCCTCGCCGGCCCCGCGGTGGCGGAAGTAGTAGACGATGACCGACACGTTCACGAGGGTGAACGCGACGAACGCCCCGAAGTTGATGAATGAGGTGGAGGTCGCCACGTCGAGGAACATCGCCAGCAGACCCACGACGCCGACCATCACCAGGTTGGCTGCCGGGGTGCGGAATTTGGCGCTCAGGGTGCCGAACACCGAGCGGGGCAGGGTGCCGTCGCGCCCCATCGCGAACAGCAGCCGCGACGCGGAGGCCTGTGCGGCGATGCCGGACGCGAACTGGGCAAGGATCAAGCCCGCGAGGAACACCGCCGAGAACAGGTTGCCGCCGATCTGCTTGGCGATCTCAAGGGCAGCCGACGACGAGTCGGCGAATTCCCCACCGGGATGCACCAATTGGGTGGTGTATGCGATGACCAGGAAGATGGAACCGCCGATCAACGCGATCAGCATGATGGCGCGCGGCATGTTCTTGCGCGGCTCGACGGCTTCCTCGGTGAAGGTGGTGACGGCGTCGAACCCCAGGAAGGAGTACGCCGCGATGGCCGCGCCGGCCGTCACTCCCCCGATGCTCGCGCCGATCCCGGTGAACGGGCTCGCGCTGATCAGCCCGCCGGCACCGCTACTGCGGACGACGGAGGCGACCGACAGCGCCACGAACAACCCGATGACCAGTAGCTGGAATGCCATCAGCAGGTAGTTGGCCTTGTCTGCGACCTTGATACCGATGACGTTGAGCACGGTGGTGATCAGGATGAACGCCAGCACCCACAGCCAGCCGGGAACTCCCGGGAACTGGGCGTCCAGGTACGCCGCGCCGATCAGCCAGATGACCATCGGCAAGAACAGGTAGTCCAGCAATACCGCCCAGCCGGTGAGGAATCCGACGCGAGGGTCGATGGTGCGGCGCACGTAGGTGTAGGCCGATCCCGACACCGGGTATGCGGCCGCCATCCGACCGTAACTGGACGCGGTAAACAGCATGGCCGCCATGGCGATCAGGTAGGCCGACGCCGATGCCCCGGCGGTGGTGGACGCGACGACGCCGAAGATACCGAGCACGATCAGCGGCGTCATGTAGGCCAGACCGAAGAGCACCAACGAACGCAAACCGAGGGCGCGCACCAAAGTCGGTTGCCCTGCGGATGGTGGTGTCATGGCGGTGCCTTTCAGTTGGCGTGACGGTTCGACGGTGACCAGCGCTGCGGATCGATGCTGCCGTCGTACAGCGGCAGCGCGATCGGGCGGTCCGACGGCCCGAACTGAGCCCACATCCGGTTGGTACCGGCGGTTCCCCGCTCGCGTACCGCGGCAACCGCACCGAAGTCGATGCGCTGGCAGAGCACGCCCGGGGCATCATCCGAGTCCTCTTGGAGCACAGCGCCTTCGGGGTCGACGATGATGCTGCGGCCCTTGCCGACCGGTCCCGCGCAGTTGACACTCACCGTGAACACCTGGTTCACAATCGAATTGGCGCGGGCAAGCACCAGTTCCTGACCGCGGTCCTCGGTGGTGGTCTTGACGACGTTCACGATCACCTCGGCACCCATCCAGGCGAGATGGCGGCTCACCTCAGGGAACCAGGCGTCATAGCAGATGGACAACCCGAGCCGGCCGACGTCGGGAATGTCGACGGTGACGAAACGGTCGCCCGGCGTGTACTTCTCGAACGGCCGCCAGGGGAAGATCTTGCGGTAGGACGCGACGAGCCGGCCATCGGGAGCGAGAACCGGTGCGGTGTTGAACAATTCGCCGTTCTCCCCCCGCTCGCACACCGAGCCGGGAATCAGCCAGGCGTCGGCGGCGCGGGCCACCTCACCCAGGGCCGCGATCAATGGTCCGTCCAGTGGTTCGGCCGCGGCAGCCAGCATGTCGGCGTCGTCGGTACCGAACAGGTGAATCTCGGGATAGACGATCAGCGCCGGGCCGGCCACCGTCGACCGCACCCGAAGCACGTCGGCCGCGAACTGCGTGACGGTGTCTTCTCGACCGAATACCGGCAGGCCGGCCACGTCCAGCGGTGCCGCCTGGACCGCGGCTACCGTGATCGATCCGGACACAGGACCTCCGCAACTTAATAACCCAGAATGAGCGAATTTAGATCGAGATATTAGTTCAGCATGAACAAATAGGGCAATAGCTCACGTACCCTGAGGCCCATGACGTTGCAGGTCGGTGACGCGCATCCGGCGCTGAGCGCGCCCGCCGTCGCGGGCATCACCCGGCTCAGCGCGGCGGACACGGTGCGGGCCCGCCTCGAACTGGCCATCGAGCTGGGGCTCATGAAGGGCGGGGAACGACTGCCCGCCGAACCGGACATCGCCGAAGCTCTCGACGTCAGCGTCGCCACCGTCCGCAGGGCGCTGCAGTCCATGGCCGACGAGGGCCTGCTGGTCCGCCGCCGTGGCCGGGCCGGCGGGACATTCGTCGCGCGCAGTGGTGTCCGGGTCACGCCCGGAACCGACCATGCGTCGGCCGCGTTTCGCGCCGATGCCGCAGAGGTGCGCCGCCTGATCGACCTGCGCGCGCTGGCCGAGGATGCTCTCAGTGCCGCCGCTGCGCACGCCGCCACCGATGAGGAACTCGACGCACTCACGGCCATCGTCGCCGAAGCCGCCGCGACCACCGACTGGGCCGGATTCCGCAGCGCCGATCAGCGCTTCCACGAATCAGTCGCCGCGGCAAGCGGTCTCGACTGGGCGGTGCACACCTACTGCGATGTGCTGCACGGGCTGTACCGGTACTTCATTCCGTACCCGATCGACTACCTGCACCAGTCCAACCGCGAGCACGCTCAGCTGGTGGAGGCGCTCCGCCGGCGCGACAGCCGGGCGGCCGCCGAGATCGCCCGCAATCACGTCCTGTCGTTGCACCAGACCATGTACGTCGGGCTGCCGCAGCCCGGGAACGGGTCGGACTAGCCGCGTGCCGCAGGCTCTTCGACGGCGGTGACGACCGAATCGTCGACATCGCGCGGCGCCCGCGACGTCTGCCAAGCGCGAACCACCAGGCCTGCCCAGCCCGCCACGATCAGAGTGTAGATGCCGGTCGACCACGGCCAGTGCACTCCGAAGTAGTGCACCAGTTTCTGACTGTTGGTCAGCAGGATGACCCCGCCGACGGCGGTACCGAGCAGTGCCGGGTTGACCCGGCTGACCAGCCAGGCGGCAACGGGCGCGGCGATCACCCCGCCGACCATGAGGCCGAGCACCACGGGCCAGTTCTCCAAAAACTCCTGGCGCAGCCCGACCAGGAAGCCGATCGACGCCGACACCGCGACCAGGAACTCCGAGGCGCTCACCGAACCGATCACGGTCCGTGGCGCCGTCTTGCCCTGCGACAGCAGGGTGCTGGTGGTCACCGGACCCCAGCCGCCGCCACCGGATGCGTCGATGAAACCGCCGAACACGCCCAGCGGGGCCAGGAACTTCACGCTGTGGCTCGTACCGTGCTCCCCGAGGCTCAGCGGGGTGCCCAGCGAGAACCGCAACAGCACGTAGAGCCCGATGCCCAGCAGGATCGCGGCCATGAGCGGCGCGGCGGATTCGGTCGACAGCGACGACAGCACCGTGGCGCCGGTGAACGCACCTGCCGCACCGGGAAGTCCGAGCTTGGCCACCATCGGCCAATCGATGTTCTTGAAACGCCAGTGCGACACCGCCGAGGCCAGCGTTGTTCCCACCTCAGCCAGATGTACCGCGGCGCTGGCCTGTGCCGACGCGACCCCGCTGAGCACCAGCAGGGTCGAGGCGGTCACACCGAAGGCCATCCCGAGGGCACCGTCGACCAACTGGGCCCCGAGGCCGACGAGCGTGAAGATCAGAAGCGAACGCATGGGTTCGGCTGCTTTCGATTGTGGCCGACTGGCGACCTGATGACTGACGGGCGCGGATCAGATGCGCGCGCGACACCATTCATCGAAAGCCATCAACCGGCGCGACGGCCAGAACGGCTCGAGAGCAGCAAGGGTCGACGGTGCGGTGCGGTATGCACGTTCGGCCACCGGTCGCCCCCTCTCCCTTGTCGTTAGACAGACTGAGCAAGCCTACAAGATCCCACGTGTAATCCCGCCGAAGGGCTCACACAGTGAGCAACCGGTACAGCCCGATCAGCCCCACCACCACGATCACGGCCCGCAGCGCGTTGGGCGAGAGGCGCCGGCCGTAGTGGGCACCGAGGAATCCGCCGATCAGGGAACCCACCGCGATCAGGCCTGCCGCTTCCCAGCTGATCCGGTCGAAAGCCACGATCGTGTAGGCCAGGGCCGCCACGATGTTGACCAACAGCGACAGCAGGTTCTTGGCGGCGTTCATGCGCTGCATCGACTCGGGCAGCAGCGCTCCCATCACGGCGATCAGCAGGATGCCCTGCGCGGCGGTGAAGTAGCCGCCGTAGACACCGACGGCGAACGTGCCGATCACCAGCACTGCCATGCGTTGCCTGCTCACGTGGTCGGCCGACTGGCCGGAGGCCTCGGCGCGCTGCCGCGCCCAGGTTTGTATCCGCGGGCCGACGACCACCAGGATCAGCGCCAGGATCAACAAGACCGGCACCACCGTGACGAAGACCTTCTCCGGCAGGTGCAGCAGCAGCCACGAGCCCAGCCCGGCACCGATCACCGATCCGGGGATCTGCCACCGCAGCCGCTTCCACTGGCCGCGCAGTTCTCGCCGGTATCCCCAGGTGCCCGACACCCCGCCGGCAACCAGACCGACGGCGTTGGACATCGTCGACGTGACAGGCGGAATCCCCAGCGCCACCAACGTCGGGAAGGTGATCAGCGTGCCGGATCCGACGATGGCGTTGATCGCTCCCGCACCGACACCGGCCAGAGCGATCAGGATCATGTGGGTGACGGACACCCGGGCCAGCCTATCGGCCCGGTTTGTGGAGTTTCCGCCGCACTCACCCCGGCTGAAACTCCACAAATCGCTAGCGCCGCTTGGGCGCGCCCCTCTTCTCGCGGACCCGGACATTGATGCGCACCGGGCTGCCGTCGAACCCGAACTGCTCACGCAGGCGGCGCTCCAGGAACCGGCGGTAGCCGGCCTCCAGGAACCCGGAGGTGAACAGCACGAAGGTCGGCGGCCGGGTGGCGGCCTGGGTGGCGAACAGGATCTTGGGTTGCTTGCCGCCCCGCACCGGCGGCGGCGTCGCGGCCACCACCTCTTTGAGGAAGTTGTTGAGCTGGCCGGTCGAGATCCGCTTGTCCCAGGACGCCAGTGACGTTTCCAGGGCCGGCACCAGCTTCTGCACCGCCCGGCCGGTCATGGCCGAGATGTTGACCCGCGGCGCCCACTGGACCTGCACCAGTTCCCGGTCGATCTCTTTGTCCAGCAGGTAGCGCCGGTCCTCGTCGACCAGGTCCCATTTGTTGAACGCGATGACCAGTGCCCGCCCGGCCTCGATCACCATCGACAGCACCCGCAGGTCCTGCTCGGTCAGCGGCTGCGAGGCGTCGATCAGCATGATCGCCACCTCGGCCGCGTCGATCGCGCCGTGGGTGCGTACCGAGGCGTAGAACTCGTGCCCGCTGGCCTGGCCGACCTTGCGGCGTAGACCCGCTGTGTCGACGAAACGCCAAGTCTTACCGCCCAATTCGATCAGCGAGTCGACGGGATCGACCGTGGTGCCCGCGACGTCGTGCACCACCGAGCGCTCGTCGCCGGCCAGCCGGTTCAGCAGTGAGCTCTTGCCGACGTTCGGCTTGCCCACCAGCGCCACGCGACGCGGACCGCCACCGCCGGCGCCGGCCACCTCCGAGACCTCGGGCAGCTTCTCCATCACGGTGTCGAGCAGATCGGCGACGCCGCGGCCGTGCATGGCACTGATCGAGTGCGGCTCACCGATACCCAGCGACCACAATGCCGCCGCATCGGACTCACCACGTTGCGTGTCAACCTTGTTGGCCGCCAGGAACACCGGTTTGCCCGACTTGCGCAGCATCCGGGCCGCGGCCTCATCTGCCGAGGTGGCACCGACGACGGCGTCGACGACGAGGATGATCGCATCGGCGGTGCGCATCGCCACGAGGGCCTGATCGGCCACCAGCTGCTGCAGGCCTTTGGCGTCGGGTTCCCATCCCCCGGTGTCCTGCACCATGAACCGACGACCGAGCCAGTTCGCGTCATAGGAAACCCGATCACGGGTGACCCCGGGGATGTCCTGGACGACGGCTTCGCGGCGACCCAGGATCCGGTTCACCAGAGTGGATTTCCCGACGTTGGGCCGGCCGACGACAGCCACCACCGGCGGCGGCGCGGCGGCCTCCTCCAGAACCTCGGCGACCTCGTCGCTGAGTTCCCAGTCGCTTTCGTCCGACCAGGTGCCGTCCCCGTCAGAGTCGCTCATCGCCGCACCCCCGCATGCTGGGTCACCAGGTCGAGAAGGTGTGCCACAACCTGTGTTTGGTCCATGTCGCTGGTGTCGACGACCAGCGCATCGTCGGCCGCCCGCAGCGGCGACACGGCCCGGGTGGAGTCCAGGTGGTCACGACGCTGCACGTCCGCCAGCACCGTCGCGTAGTCGTCGGGCAGCCCGCTCGCGATGTTCTGGGCGTTGCGGCGCCGGGCCCGCTCCTCCGCGGACGCGGTCAGGAAGATCTTGACGTCGGCCTTGGGCAGCACCACGGTGCCGATGTCACGACCCTCGACCACCACACGCCCACCCGAGGACGCCAATTCGCGCTGCAATTCGACCAACCGGGCGCGCACGCCCGGGACCGCGGACACGGCGGACACCGCGCGGGTCACCTCGTCGCCACGGATCTCGGCGGAGACGTCTTCGCCGCCCAGGTAGGCACGGTCCTCGCCCGGATCAGAGCCGACGCCGATCACCGCCTCCGACGCCACCGCGTCGATGGCCTCGGGATCGTCCAGGTCGACCCCGGCCCGCAACACCGCCAGCGTGACGAGGCGGTACATGGCACCGGTGTCCAGGTAGTTGGCCCCCAGGGCCTGCGCCAAACCTCTTGAAACCGAAGACTTTCCGGTCCCCGCCGGTCCGTCGACCGACACCACCAGAGATCCGCTCACATTCCCACCGCCTGATAAAGCTCGCCGACTTCCTTGCGGCTGAGCGCCCTGATACTGCCCGGCCGCTGGTCGCCGAGCGCCACCGAACCGATGTCGGTGCGGACCAGTTCCTGCACCGGGAAATCCACTGCGGCCAGCATCCGCCGCACGATGCGGTTGCGGCCCTCGTGCAGCGTGACCTTCACCAGCGTCTTGCCCGGCACCGTGTCCACCACCGCGAAATCGTCGACATGCGCCGGGCCGTCGTCCAGTTCGACACCGGCGCGCAGCTTCTTGCCGAGTCCGCGCGGTACCGTGCCGATCACCGTCGCCACATAGGTTTTGGGAATCTCGTACGACGGGTGCATCAGCCGGTGGGCGAGCTCCCCGTCGTTGGTGAGCAGCAACAGCCCCTCGGTGTCGGCGTCGAGCCGGCCGACGTGGAACAGCTTCTTGTTGCCCCGAACCCGATGCTCGACCAGATCTCCCACGCACGGGCGGCCGCGCTCGTCGGACATCGTGGACAGCATGCCACGCGGCTTGTTGATCGCCAGGTACACCAGGGTGTCGTCGAGAATGACCCGCGAACCGTCCACCCGGATGTCGGCGACCGACGGGTCGACTCGGGCACCGAGCTCGGTCACCAGCCGGCCGTCCACCTCGACGCGGCCGTCGGTGATCATCCGTTCTGCCACCCGACGGGACGCAATTCCCGCTTGGGACAACACTTTCTGTAGCCGTACGCCTTCTTCAGCCATGTCAGTCCTTGTCCACGTCGAAGGCCATCGGCTGATCGCCGCCGGTTGAGCCACCGTTGAGTTTGGCGAAACGCGGCTCGTCACCGAGTGATTCGCTCAGGTCGTCGATCACGTCGACATCGGGCAGCAGCGGCGCGATGTCGGGCAGATCGGACAGCGAGGTCAGGCCCAGCCGTTCCAGGAACAACTCGGTGGTGGCGAACGTCGCCGCGCCGGTGTCGGAATCGGCACCCGCCTCCGTGATCAGTCCGCGCGCCACGAGCGTGCGCATCACCGCGTCCACGTTGACGCCGCGCACCGCACTCACCCGGGCCCGGGTCACCGGTTGCCGGTAGGCCACCACGGCCAAGGTCTCCAATGCGGCCCGGGTCAGTTTGGACCTGGCGCCGTCGAGCAGCAGCCGCTCCACGTACGGGGCGTAGCGCGCCCGGGTGTACATCCGCCAGCCGCCCGCGGCCTCACGCAGGTCGATGCCACTGTCCCGAGCCGCGAAGTCCTCGGCCATCAGGCGCAGCTTGGCCATCACCCGGTAGGCGGGCTGTTCGGTCGCCGAGGCCAGTGCATCGACGGTCACCGGCGTGTCCACTACCAGCAGCAACGCTTCGAGCACCGCGCCCAGTTCACCGTCTTCGAGCTCGGGAACCGTCGCCACATCGATGCCCAGGTCATCTCCGACCGGGCTCACATCACCCGGGGCATCATCGGACCGCTCTCCGGAACCGGAGATCTCGTCAGTCATTGTTCTCGCTATTCTTCCGCATCAGCGGTTGCCAGATGTTCGCTGGTCGGCCGATCGCCGGTCCATGAAACCTGGAGCACTCCAAGCGGTTCTGGCTGCTCGAATGCTACCGCCCTGGCCCGGAACAGTTCGAGCAGCGCCAGGAAGCGCCCCACGATCTGCAGACCGTCCGTGCACTCGGCCACCAATTCGGAGAATGTGGCCCATTCGCCGATCCCGCGCTCTTCGAGCAGGGCGATGATCCGGTGGGCCTGTTCGGGCACCGACACCTTGGGTGCGTGGATGTGGTCGATTCCGACCGTCGGCACCGGCCGCGGGGTGAATGCGGCGGCCGCGATCTCGGCGAACTTGGGGGCGTCGACGCCCAGCATCACCTCGGGCAGCAGGTCGGAGAAACGGTCCTCCAGCGACACCGCACGCGGGTAGCTGCGCAGCGCCGCGGCCTCCAGTTCGGCGAACATCAACGCGACGTGCTTGAACGCGCGGTACTGCAGGAGCCGCGCGAACAACAGGTCGCGGACCTCGAGCAGGGCGAGGTCCTCCTCGTCGTGCACCTCACCCGCGGGCAGCAGCCGGGCTGCCTTCAGGTCCAGCAGGGTCGCCGCGATCACCAGGAACGTGGTGGTCTCGTCCAGCTCGAGCCGGGCGCCGATCTCCTTGGTGTAGGCGATGAAATCATCGGTGACCTGGTGCAATGCCACTTCGGTGACGTCGAGGCGGTGCGCGAAGATCAGGTGCAACAGCAGGTCAAATGGCCCCTCGAAGTTGGTGAGGCGGACCTGGAAGCGGTTCTGCTGATCACCGGCAGTCGGCTCATCCCCGACCGCGGTCTCCGCTTCGGCACCATCGGTGGTCGGGGTGTTCAGGACATCGTTCACGCGCCGAACCGGTCGATGACTTCGCGTGCCAGCGATCGGTAGGCCACGGCGCCACCGGACTTGGGTGCCCAGGTGGTGATCGGCTCGCCCGCCACGCTGGTCTCGGGGAACCGCACCGTCCGCGTGATCACGGTGTCGAACACCAGGTCACCGAACCGCTCCACCACGCGGGCCATCACCTCGCGCGCGTTGACCGTGCGCGGGTCGTAGCGGGTCACCAGGATGCCGCTGATCGACAGCTTCGGGTTGAGCCGGTCATGCACCTTGTCCACGGTGTCGGTCAGCAACGCGAGTCCGCGAAGCGAGAAGTATTCGCACTCGGTGGGGATGATCACACCGTCGGCGCACGCCAGTCCGTTGACCGTGAGCAGGCCCAGTGACGGCTGGCAGTCGATCAACACGTAGTCGTAGCGGTCGAGCACCGGGTAGAGGGCCCGGGCCAGGGACTGCTCGCGGCCGACCTCGTTGACCAGCTGGATCTCGGCGGCCGACAGGTCGATGTTGCTGGGCACCAGATCCATGCCGCTGACCCGGGTCTTGATCACCACGTCGTCGATCGACACCCGCGGCTCGACCAGCAGGTTGTGCACGGTGTGTTCGAGTTCGTAATGCGGCACCCCGAGGCCCGCCGACAGCGCGCCCTGCGGATCCAGGTCGACCAGCAGGACCCGGCGGCCGTACTCGGCCAAACTCGCGCCAAGGTTGATGGTCGAGGTGGTCTTGCCGACCCCGCCCTTCTGGTTGCACATCGCGATGACCTTGGCCGGGCCATGTGTCGAACGGGGCTGCGGTTCGGGAATGTCTCGCGGCGGCCGCCCGGTCAGACCGAGCTCGGGTGAGCTGTGCTCGAAGAGTCCGTCGTGTGCGCCGTCGTCGTTCATGCCCGACCACCGCTGGTCAGGCATCCCGCAGTCATGGCGCACATCCCGGCAAGTTTAACGTCGCTGTGCAGCCTGGACGGGCAGACCCGCGGGCAATCAGGCGCATATGGTGTGCGTCATGAGTCTCAAACAGCGGTTGCCGCTGTTGCGGTGGTCGTTCATCCGGATGGGAATCGGCGCCAGACACTTCGCCCGAACCGGGCAGTGGGGCGATGGCCGGGAGGCCGCGGCCGCCGATTACGTGGCGGCCAACGCCCGCGCGGGCGACCTCGACGATGCCATCGCCACCATCGACAAGTTCGCCTACGAGAAGTCGTTCCTGATCAACGTCGGCGACGAGAAGGGTGCGCTGCTCGACGCCGCGGTGGTGCGCGCCAACCCGCGGCTGGCCCTGGAACTGGGCACCTATTGCGGTTACGGGGCGATGCGCATCGCGCGCGCCGCACCGGCCGCCCGGGTGTTCTCGGTCGAGTTCTCCCCCACCAACGCCGATATCGCACGACGCATCTGGGTCCATGCCGGGGTGGCCGACCGGATCACCTGCGTGGTCGGGACCATCGGCGACGGCGGACGCACGCTCGACGCGCTCGCGGCCGCCGGCTTCGACACCGGTGTGCTGGATTTCGTCTTCCTCGACCACGACAAGAACGCCTACCTGACCGACCTGCAGAGTCTGCTGGACCGAGGCTGGCTGCGCCGCGGCTCGATCGTGGTCGCCGACAACGTGAAGCTGCCGGGGGCGCCGAAGTACCTGGCCTACATGAACGAGCACCAGGGCGAGCTCTGGGATACCAGGCATCACAAGACGCATGCCGAGTACCAGACCCTGCTGCCCGATCTGGTGTTGGAGTCGGAGTACCTGGGCGGCTAACGCGCCCGCGGGTGCGCGCCGGCCCAGACCTCGCGCAGCGTGTGCACGGTGACCATGGTGTAGATCTGCGTGGTGGTCACCGAGGCGTGGCCCAGCAGTTCCTGTACGACGCGTACGTCGGCCCCGCCGTCGAGCAGGTGGGTCGCGAACGAGTGCCGCAGCGTGTGCGGCGACACCGCCGAGGTGATCCCGGCCCGCGAGGCCGCGTCCTGCAGCACCTGCCAGGCGCTCTGCCGGGACAGCCGCCCGCCACGGGCGTTGAGGAAGATCCCCGGGGTCCCACGTCCGCGCCGGGCCAGGTCCGGACGTCCCCGCACCAGGTAGGCGTCGAGGGCGCTGACGGCGGGACGGCCGATGGGCACGAGCCGCTGCTTGCCACCCTTGCCGCGCAGCAGCACTGAGCGCGCATGGGTATCGATGTCGTCGACGTCGAGTCCCACGGCCTCCGAGATTCGGGCACCGGTGGAGTACAGCAGTTCCAGCAGCGCCCGGTTCCGCAGTGTCAGTGGGCCGTCGGCCTCGCTGTCCCCGCCGGCGGCCTCGAGCAACGCGAGCACCTCGTCGAGGGTGAGGCTCTTGGGCAGCCGCCGGCTGGGCGTGGGTGGTTTCACCCCGCGGGCGACGTTGACGGCGGTGATGCCCTCGGCAGTGGCGAACCGGTGCAGGCCACGGACCGCGACCACCGCCCTTGCCGCCGAAACTGCAGACAGTGCAACTACTCCCGAGTCGGGATCACCCCGGCGCAGGGCGATCAGGAAGTCGCTGACATCGGACTCGGCCACCTTGGCCAGATCGTCGATTCCGCGCTGCGTCAGGTGTTCGGCGTAACGGCGTAGGTCGCGCCGGTACGAGCTCAAGGTGTTGGCCGCCACGCCCCGCTCGATCGTCAGGTGATCGAGGTAGCCCTGGAACTGGTCGTCGAGGGCCGATCGGAGAGGGGCCGGCGTCGTCATGACAGACCTTTTCTCCGCCTGAACGCTGTCGGCTGGTCGATCCACTCGGCCTCGACCGGCCGTAGCACGCCCGCATCGGTCATCGCGTGGGCCGCCAGAATGCCTGCCACCGCAATCCCGTTCACGATCTCGCCGGTGAACACCTGCCGAACGGCTTCCTTGAGCGGTATCCGCTCGACCACCATGTCGGCTTCCTCGTGCTCGGCCTCGGGACGATCGACCTCGGTCAGCCCGGTGGCCAGGAAGATTCGCACGCTCTCGTCGGAGAACCCGGGCGTCGAGTCGAGGTCCACCAGCACGTGCCAGTGCGCGGCGGCCAGACCCACTTCCTCGGCGAGTTCGCGGGCCGCGGTCACCTCCGGACGTTCCCCGCCGAGGTCGAGCAGGCCGGCCGGCAGTTCCCACAGCCGACGGCCCAGCGGATGACGGTACTGGTACACCAGTACCAGGTTGCCGTCGTCGTCGAGTGCCACCACGGCCACCGCACCGTAGTGCTCTACGACCTCGCGCCGGGCCGACCCACCGCCGGGCATGCTGACCTCGTCAGCGCGCAACGCGAAAATTTTTCCGACGTAGACGGTTTCGCTGGCCAGGGTCTCGAAGTCGTGTTCAGCCACGGACGTCGGACTTCTCCAGGCTTTCCTCCGCCGGGCTGTCGCCGTTCTCGGCCTCCTCGTCGAAATGTTCGGGAAGGTCCATGCCGGGCAACCGCTCCTCGGCCTTGTAGTCCAGTGCCGCCCCGATGAACGCGGCGAACAGTGGATGCGGCCGAGTCGGCCGGCTCTTGAGCTCGGGGTGAGCCTGGGTTCCGACGAGGAACGGATGGATCTTCGAGTCGTACTCGACGAACTCCACCAGGTGTCCGTCGGGCGAGGTGCCGCTGAACTTCAGTCCGCTCTTGGCGATCCGATCGCGGTAGGCGTTGTTGACCTCGTAGCGATGCCGGTGCCGTTCGGACACCTCGGTGGCCTGGTAGGCCTGCGCCACAATCGATCCCGCTTCCAGCACGGCGGGGTACGCGCCCAGCCGCATGGTGCCGCCCAGATCGGCCTCGCCGGCCACCGCGTCCTGCTGGTCGGCCATCGTGGAGATCACCGGATCCGGTGTCTTCGGGTCGAACTCGGCCGAGTTGGCACCGGTGATGCCGACGGAGCGAGCCGCTTCGATCACGATGCACTGCAGGCCCAGACACAACCCGAGCACCGGCAGGCTGCGCTTGCGGGCGAAGCCGATGGCCCCCAGCTTGCCCTCGATACCGCGGATGCCGAACCCGCCGGGGATGAGGACCCCGTCGACATCGGACAGTGCGGCCGCCGCGCCGGCGTCGGTCTCGCAGTCATCGGAGGCCACCCAGCGGATCTCCACCTTGGCCCGGTGTTTGAAGCCGCCGGCGCGCAGCGCCTCGGCCACCGACAGGTAGGCGTCGGACAGGTCGATGTACTTGCCCACCAACGCGATCCGGACGGTTTCCTGCGGCTCGTGTACCCGGCGCAGCAGGTCGTCCCACTCCGACCAATCCACGTCGCGGAACGGCAGGTTCAGCCGGCGCACCACGTACGCATCGAGTTCCTCGCGGTGCAGCACCTTGGGGATGTCGTAGATGGACGGCGCGTCGGGGGTGGAGATCACGCCGTCGACGTCGACGTCGCACATCAGCGCGATCTTGTTCTTGAGCGGTTCGGGAACGTCACGGTCACACCGCAGGATCAGCGCATCGGGAGTGATACCGATGCTGCGCAGCGCAGCCACCGAGTGCTGGGTCGGCTTGGTCTTGAGTTCACCGGAGGGAGCCAGATACGGCACCAGCGACACGTGCAGGAAGAAGCAGTTCTCCCGGCCGACCTCGTGGCGCACCTGGCGGGCCGCCTCCAGGAACGGCAGCGACTCGATATCGCCGACCGTGCCGCCGATCTCGGTGATCACGACATCGGGCCGGTGGCCGGCCGCATCGGGCTCGGCCATCGCCAGGATCCGGCTCTTGATCTCGTCGGTGATGTGGGGAATCACCTGCACGGTGTCGCCCAGGTACTCGCCGCGGCGTTCCTTGGCGATCACCGAGGAGTAGACCTGGCCGGTGGTCACGTTGGCCGACTGCGACAGGTCGCGGTCCAGGAACCGCTCGTAGTGGCCGACGTCGAGGTCCGTCTCCGCGCCGTCCTCGGTGACGAACACCTCGCCGTGCTGGAACGGGTTCATGGTGCCCGGATCGACGTTCAGGTAGGGATCGAGTTTCTGCATCGTCACCTGCAGCCCCCGCGCGGTGAGCAGCTGACCGAGGCTTGAGGCGGTCAGCCCCTTACCCAGTGAAGACACCACACCACCGGTGACGAAGAGGTGTTTGGTGGCGGTGTGCGGGTGCTTGCGTAAGGCGGGCAAAAGCATCCTCCGTGACGACGGGCAGGGAATCGTGAAAACTAGCTGTGGCCTGCCGACCCACGGAAGTTCACCTTAACACCGACACCGACAAGCCGTCGCTGGCGCGCCGCCCGCATCGGCGGCAAATACCCGGCTATTGCGGGATGGTCACCGACGTCGCACCCTGCCCGGTGCCGTACTTGCCGGGCTTGCCGCCACTGACGAGGTCGCTCAGCGCCAGAACGGCGGTGATCTGCCCGGCGCTGGAATCGGCGTCGTCGACCGTGCTGACGACAGCGGTCAAACCAGCATCCGACCTGGTCACCGCCACCGGACCGGTTCCAGAGGCCGACCCCGAGCGGCCGGCGAGCACAGTCCCGGTGCCGTGCGGCGCCAGCCCCGCGGCGAACCGGGCCATGGTTGCGCCGCGGTTGCCGCCGTCCTCGCCGAGCCCTCCGCCGGTGATGATCAGCGCCGTGTTGGCCGCCCCGATGTGCGGATCGTCATACGTCAGGAAGCCGGTGTCGCGCAGCGCGGTGAGCACGGTCTGGCGCTGGGTGTCGTCAACGGGGGCGGCGGCCGGGTTCTTGTCGATCAGCAGCGTGATGCCCAGCAGGTCGCCCGCCTGGGACCCCTGGTCAACCGCCGCGGTGCTCAGCTGCTTGCCGGCCGGCACGATCGGCGAGTTGACCACCGACAGCAGCTTGTCTGCCGAATTCGCTTCAACGAACTCCTGCGTGAGCGTGATCTTCCCGGTCACCGTGCCGCCCGCGTCGCGGATGAACCGAGACACGGCGTCGACGTCGCCGTCGACCGCGTCGGGCGTGCGGAACACCACCACCGACTTGTCCTTCAAGGCGTCGCGCACCATGCGCGGTGCCATCTGGGCATCGAATTCACCCGCCGCATTGAGCTTTTCGTTCAGCGCGTTCTTGCCGTCGGTCAGGGTGTCGATCTGGTGCTGCAGTTCCAACTTGTCGTCACGAAGGCCCGACAAGACGGTGTTGGACAGCAGCCCCGAGCCCAGCGCCACCCCGATGGCCAGCGCCAGGAACACCGCCGCCAGGGAAATCGCGTGCGCACGCAACGTGATCACAGCTCACCGCTCCATTCAGCTGACGAGGTTCTGGACCCACAGCGTGAAGCGGTTCCAGCAGTCGACGACCCAGTCCAGGACCGCGCCGTCGGCCCGTGACACCCACAGCGCGACAACCACCGCCACCAGCATGGCCAGCACCAGCAGCGCGATCGCGCCACCGGACACCCGGCTGCGGTACAGGGTCGCCACCGCCTTGGCGTCGACGAGCTTCTCCCCGACCTTCAACCGGGTCAGGAACGTGGACGGGTTGCTGCGCTGGCGCGTGCGGTCGAAGAACTCCTCGATCGAGGCGGTGTGACCGGCCGTGACGATCAGCGACGCACCGTGGTGGTCGCACAGCAGCAGCGCCAGGTCGGCGGCCGATCCGGCGGCCGGGAAGGTCATCGCGCCGACACCGAGATCTTGGATGCGCTCCAGGCCGGCGGCATGCCCGTCGGCGTCGGCGGGCAGCACCACCTGGGCACCGGACCGCAACACCTCGACACTCATCTTGTCCGGGTCCCCGACGATCAGCGCCGGCCGGTACCCGGCCTTGCGCAGCACGTCCGCACCGGCCCCGACACCGACCAGCACCGGCTGGTACTCCTTGATGAACGGTTTGAGCGCCTTGAGGTCCGCGGCAGCATCGGGCTCCTCGGCCACGATCACCACGTGCCTGCGATGCAGGTCCACGTCGATGTTCGGGATGCCGATGCCGTCGATGAGCAGCGGGCTCTCGCTGCGGATGAACTCGATGGTGTTGCCTGCGAAAGCCTCGAGGTGCGCCACCAGACCGCTCTTGGCGTCGTGCATCAACTCGTGGATCTCTTGGTCGTTGCGCTCGGTGCCGACCGCGATGCGCCGGTCACCGGAGTAGACGCCGCCGTTGTTCAGACGGATCCGCGCCCCGTCCTTGATCTTCTTGAACACCTCCGGCCCGGCCTCGTCGATCAGCACGACGCCGTTGGCGACGAGCACCTCGGGTCCCAGGTTCGGATAGCGGCCGGAGATCGACGGCGAAGCGTTGACGACACCGGCAATATTCGCCTCGACCAGCGCGTCAGCTGTGATCCGATCCAGGTCCTGGGCATCGAGGACGACGATGTCGCCGGGGCCGACGCGCCGCAGCAGCCGGTCGATATCGCGGTCCACTCGAGCAGTGCCGGTCACTCCCGGACGCGAGCTGGCATTGCGGGTGAGCAGCGTGGACATCTTCATGGGCCGATTCTGTCGGGAGTCGTCGGTCCGGCGGCGGAGGCGCGCCGTAACACCAGCCCCACAAGTTGGCTTTAGTCACATCTGTAACAGCGGTTCGGTCTCATTCCCGCTTCGCCGCGTAGTGCCGCGCCGCCTTGGCCCGGTTGCCACAGGTGGCCATCGAATGCCAGCGCCGGGCCCCGTTCTTCGAGGTGTCGTGGAACCAGAGGATGCAGTGCGGATGCGCGCACTGCTTGATCCGATCGGGCGCCTCCCCCAGCAGCCGCAGCAAATCCCCCGCGGCCAGCCAGCCGGCGAGCCATTCCGGCTTGGCCACCTCGGCCGCCTCGGCGGGACCAGTCGGCGTGAGCGTGAGGCGGATACGGCCCCGGTCGAGCACCTCGTTCAGAGCGCCGACGGAGTCTGACTGCAGGGCCTGCAGGATCGCCTCCCGGGCCGAGATGAGCGCGGTCCGCGATTTCTCGTCGGCCTCGCAGCGGTCGATCAACCCGTTGGCCAGCAACCAGCACTGCAGCCCCTCGACGTCCGCGAGAAGGTCCTGCGGCCCATCTGCCGACATCCACCGGGTGTTCAACAGATCCAGCGCAAGAGGTTCGCCGACATGCGGGCGCGGATCACGCATACCTGAGGGTAACCACGCGTGGCCGTCGCCAGGGGTCACCCGTCGCCCTAACCATCGAAATAGAATTAGATGGTTGACGGACTTCCGGCTCCCGTTCTAACCTACATACGTAATTACATTGGTTAGTCATTCAGGAGGACTGCATGCCCGGAACCACCACGCCCCAGCTCGCCACCGGACACGTCGGCATCAACGTCACCGACCTGGAGCGCTCGGTCGCCTTCTACCGCAGCGCCCTGGGGTTCGAACCCCTGGCCGTCAACGGCGAAGGCGAGCACCGCTATGCCTTCCTCGGCACGGGCGGGACACTGCGGCTGACCCTCTGGCAGCAGAGCAACGGCCGGTTCTCCGCGGAAACACCAGGCCTGCATCACCTTTCGTTCGAGGCGGCCAGCATCGACGAGGTGCGGACCGTCGAGGCGGCACTGAAGGCCCTTGGCACGGAGTTCGCGCACGACGGCGTAGTCGCCCACGGTGAGGGAGCCGCGTCCGGGGGCATTTTCTTCACCGACCCGGACGGAACCCGGCTCGAGGTGTACGCCCCGAACGGCGCACAGACCGCTCCCGCACCCCACGGCTCCGCGCCGACCTGCGGATTCTTCTGAGCAGAGCAGAGTAGGTGAACATGTATCACTCGGGTGAGCTGACGGTGCAGCGGCGGATGGGCCAGGAGGCGATCGCCACCCGCGTCGGCCGGATGATCCGCACCGAGATTCCCGAAGCCGCCGCCGCGTTTCTCGCCGAACAGCCGATGATCGTGCTCACCGCGGCCGACGACGAAGGCCGGGTGTGGACCAGCTTGATCACTGGTCCGCCCGGCTTCGTCCACGCCGACGAGCCTCGCACGATCGTGATCGATGCGCGGCCGGCACCGGGCGATCCGCTACGCGACATACTGCGGAGCGGACAGCAGGTCGGAATGATCGCCATCGAGCCGCAGACCCGCCGCCGGATGCGGGTCAACGGCACCGCCGAGCCGTCCGGCACCGGCCTGCGGATCCACACCGACCAGGTGTATTCGAACTGTCCCAAGTACATCTCGCGCAGGGACATCGTCGGCGTGCGGTCGGCGAGCGAACAGCCCGAGCTGAGCCGCGGCGATTCACTCACCGATCGACAACTCGACCTCATCGCGACCGCGGACGCCTTCTTCATCGGTTCGGCGGATGCCGTCGGCAATGCCGACGCGTCCCACCGGGGCGGCAATCCCGGCTTCCTGCAGGCACTCTCACCCCGGTTGCTGCGCTGGCCGGACTACCGCGGGAATTCAATGTTCATGACGCTGGGCAACATCGAGGCCAACCCGCGGTGCGGGCTGTTGGTGATCGACTGGTCTTCCGGCTCGACGCTCCAGCTCACCGGAACCGCCGCAATCAACTGGGCGGAAGCCGATTCCAGTGCCGGCACGCAGTGCGCCGTCGACTTCACCATCGACGAGGCGGTCGAGCTGACCCATGTCAGTCCACTGCGATGGAGCTCCGGCGAGCTGTCACCGGCCAATCCGGGGCTGAGCACCGGACGCGGCTAGGGCGCGCTGCGCTCCTGCTGAGCCGCGTCCAACAGCTCCCGGGCATGGGCCCGGCCGCTGTCGGACTCCCCCAAACCGGCCAGCATCCGGGCCAATTCGGCGACGCGGTCCTCGTCCTCGATGCGGCGTACACCGCTGGACTTGGCGCGGCCATTGCCGCTGTCGACCACCAGGTGGGCATCGGCGAACGCCGCCACCTGAGGCAGGTGCGTCACCACGATCACCTGGTGGGTGCGCGCCAGCCGGGCCAGCCTGCGGCCGATCTGCACCGCGGCCCGGCCGCCGACCCCGGCATCGACCTCGTCGAACACCATCGTCGTACCCGCCGTCGACGCCGAAAGAACCACCTCGAGGGCCAACATGACGCGGGACAGCTCACCGCCGGAGGCACTCTTGGCCAGCGGCAGCACGTCCGCGCCACGATGTGCGGTGAACCCGAACTCGACCGCGTCGACACCGTCGTGGCCGGCGTGCAGAACCTCACCGTCGGGCATGGTCACCGGCGCGGAATCGTCGGCCCGCGCCGGCATCGAGGCGACGCCGATGGTGAACACCGCGTTGGCCATGGCCAGTCCGGCCAATTCCGCGGTCACCGCCTTGGCCAACCCTTTGGCGGCCTTGGACCGGGCCTTGGTGAGCTCCCCTGCCGCCACGACCAACTGAGCCTCGAGCTCGGCGACCTTGCGGTCGAGGGCGGCCAGGCTCTCCTCGGACACATCGAGCTGCGCCAACCGCTCGGCGGCATCCCGCGCCCACTCCAGCACGCCGTCGACATCGGCGGCGTACTTGCGGGTGAGCGTGCGCAGTTCGGCCTGCCGTGCCAGCTTGGACTCCAAAGTGCTGGCATCGCTAGGCAATTCGGACAGGTAGTCACCCAGCTCGCCCGATACGTCACCGATCACCGCCATCGCCTCGGCCAGGCGGACGGCCAGTGCCTGCAGCGCCGAGTCGTCGGTGGACTCCAGCGCCGCCTGCGCCCGGCCCACACCGTCCGACGCCGAGGTGGACTCTGGGGTCGGCTCGTCGAGCTCGCCGGCCAAGGCGAAGCGGGCGGTCTGCGCGGCTTCGCGCAGCGCATCGAGTTCCGACAGCCGGCGGATGTCGGCGATGATCGCCTCGTCCTCACCGGGTTGCGGTGCGACCGCGTCGATCTCCTGGATTCCGAAGCTGAGCCGGTCGGCTTCCTGGGCCAGTTCCCGGGCCCGGTGACGCCGGTCGGTCAGATCACGACGTGCAGCCAGCCATTCATCGCGGATGCGCCGGTAACGGGTCAACGGCTTGTCCACCTCGGCGAACCGGTCCAATGCCGCACGCTGCTCATCGGGCCGCATCAGCCGCAACTGATCGTTCTGGCCGTGCAGGGTCAGCACCTGGGCGGTGAAGCTGCTCAATGATTTGGCCGGCACACTGCGCCCGCCGAGAAAGGCCCGCGAAGGCCCGGCCCGGCTGACCGAACGGGCCGCGATCACGCTGCCGTCGTCATCGCGCTCGGCGCCGGAGGAATCCAGGATCTCCTCGACCCGCCCCGATACGTCCTCACCGAGTTCGATTGTGCTGAAACGGCCTTCCACCACGGCGCGATCCGAGCCCGAACGCACCCTGGTCGCGTCCGCCCGCGCCCCGCCGAGCAGGTGCAGGCTGGTCACCACCATCGTCTTGCCGGTACCGGTTTCACCGGTCAGCACCGTCAGCCCGCGGTCGAACTCCGCGGTGGCCGAACTGATCGCGCCCAATGACTCGATACGAATCTCTGACAGCACAGGTATCTACTGTCCCCGCCATCCGGTGACCGGCAACCGGAACTTGCGGACCAACCGATCGGTGAACGGTGCCGAATCCAGCCGCACCCATTTCAGCGGTGTGCCGCAGCGGGTCACCTCGAGCCGGCCACCGGCCGGCACCACCATCTCGCGGCGACCGTCGCAGAACACCAGGGCATCATTGCCGCTCGCTTCGATCTCGATGGCGATACTGGCCAGCGGGCTGGTCACCATCGGCCGGGCGAACAGCGCGTGAGCATTGTTGGGCACCACCAGAATCGCCTCCAGGTCCGGCCACAGCACCGGGCCGCCGGCCGAGAACGCGTAGGCGGTGGACCCTGTCGGCGTCGACACGAGCACCCCGTCGCAGCCGAAGGACGAGACCGGTCGGCCGTCGACCTCCAGGACCACACCGAGCACCCCGAGCCGCGGCCCCTTCTCCAGGCTGGCCTCGTTGAGCGCCCAACCCCGGTTCACCACATCGGTCCCGACGCGCACGACGATGTCGAGGGTCATCCGTTCCTCGATGCGGTAATCGCGCTCGATCACGCGCTCGAGGACATGGTCGATCGCCTCGGCCTCCGCCTCGGCCAGAAATCCGATCCGGCCCAGATTGACGCCCACCACGGGGATCTCGACATTGCGGGCGAGCTCGGCGGCCCGCAGGAACGTCCCGTCCCCGCCGAGCACCAGCACGAGTTCGCACCCCTCGGCGGCGCGTTCGTCGGCGTCGACCACCTCGATGTCCACCCCGAGGGCGCGCATGTCGTCGGGTGCCAGATGCAGCGGGCCGCGGTCCACGGCCTCCGCTGACAGCACCTTCAAACCAATGCCGTTGTCGCCGAGCACCTTTTCCACCCGGCGGGCGACTTCGGTCGCCTCGTCCCGGCCGGTGTGTACCACCAGCAGGATCGTGCGTTCAGACGTCATTGCGGGCCCTCCTCGACTGCCCGCCGCACTGCCTGGTCGAGCAACTCGCCGTCCAGCCGACGCTCGCTCTGGGCACGCAGGTGCAGGAAGTATTCGACATTGCCCGAGGGGCCTGGAAGCGGGCTTGCCGTCACATCGACAGCATGCCACTGCAGTGCGGCTGCCTTACGGGCGACCGTGCACACCGCGTCGATGCGCAACTCGGGATCCGACACCACGCCGCCCGCGCCCACCCGGTCCTTTCCGACCTCGAACTGCGGTTTCACCATCGGAACGATATCGGCGTCGGCCGCCGCGCAGGCCGTCAGCGCGGGAAGAACGGTGGCCAGCGAGATGAACGACAGGTCGGCCACGATCAACTGCACCGGTCCGCCGATCGCCTCGGGGGTCAACTCCCGCACATTCGTGCGTTCCAGCACGTGGACCCGCTCGTCTGACCGCAGCGGCCAGGCCAGCTGGCCATACCCGACGTCGGCGGCCACCACCTCGGCCGCGCCGCGGTCGAGTAGGACTTCGGTGAATCCCCCGGTCGACGCCCCGGCATCGAGGCAGCGCCGTCCCTCGACGGTGACGTCGAACGCGTCGAGGGCACCGATCAGCTTGTGCGCACCCCGGGAAACCCAGGTGCGTTCCTCCGAGGCGATCACCGTGATGTTGGTGTCCGGCGCCACCGCGGTGGCCGGTTTGGCCGCCGGCATGCCGTCGATCCGGACCCTGCCTGCCTCGATCAGTTCAGCCGCCTGCTGGCGTGACCGGGCCAGGCCCCGCCGCACCAGCTCGGCATCAACGCGGGCGCGCCGCGCCACCGGCGCTCACCTTCCGGTCGCCTGCGGTCCGCCGGGTTGCCCCCTGTCGACGGATTCGAGAGCCTGTACGAGCAGGTCGTGGGCCTGCTCAAGCCGAGCAGCCACCACATCGATGTCCACACCTTCGAGCGCGGACGGGTCCACCGCCGGATCCGGCACGCCTGCCAGTACTTCTGCGACCTGCGCACGCAAATGGTCGGGATCGGTAGTCATAACGACACTCACGCTAGTCGATGGGAACCGACAGCAACGACCAATGTTGCAGCGCCCGGCGCGCTGTGTCGTCACCGGCCAGCACCGTGAAACCGGTGTGGTCGAGGTCCGCGGCCCACACCGCGTGCGCGGTGGCGCGCACCACGGAGAGGTCGTCTTTGGGCTCCTGCCCGGAGGCACGCACCGTGACCGCGTTCGTGTCGACGTCCACCTGCCAGGCCCCATCGGGTCCGATGCGCAGCGTGTCGGCGTCGGCGTGCAGTCCCCGCAGGTCCGCGGCGAGGTATCCGGGGCGCTCGGCGGGCATCGCGCGCACTGCCTCGATCGCCGTGCTGACGCCGGTGAGGACCATCAGGCTCGGCAGCCCGGCGGCGACGGCGCCGGCGATGTCGGTGTCGAGCCGATCGCCCACCACGAGCGGGGCCGTGTAGGTGCCACGGCTCAACGCATCGTTCATCAGGGTCGGCTGCGGCTTGCCGGCCACGAGCGGGTCCTGTCCGGTCGCCACCCGCAACGCCGCCACCATCGAGCCGTTGCCCGGCAGCAGGCCGCGCTCCGATGGCAACGTCAGATCCACGTTGGCGGCCACCCACAACGCTCCAGAACGGATGGCAAGCGCGGCCTCGGCCAAGTTCGGCCAGGCGGTATCCGGTGAATGCCCCTGCACCACGGCGACCGGGCCCTCGCCGAACGTCCGAACCGGACGTAGCCCGACATTGCTCACCTCACCGGCAAGCGCATCCGTTCCGACGACGAGAACCGCTGAGCCCGGCGACAAATGGGCGGCCAGCAGGTGCGCCGCGCTCTGGGCACTGGTCACCACATCATCGGGTGCTGCACTGAATCCGAGTTCACGCAGATGCTCGGCGACCTGCTCGGGCGCGCGTGACGCGTTGTTGGTGACATAGAGCACCCGCGCATCGAGGCCGGCCAGGCTCTCGAGAGCTCCCACGGTCGGCTCGTGGCCCCGAAACACCGTGCCATCGAGATCGAGCAGCAGGCAATCATGTTGCCGCGCAAGCGTGGTCACGTCAGGAAAGCTCCGTGATCCGGTCTTCCGCGTCGGTGATGCCCTCGATGTCGGCCTGCTCGGCATGAACGAACCACTGGAGCGCCTCGTCATTGCGGCCGAGTGCCAGCAGGGTATCCGCGTAGACGTAGAACAGCCGGGCAGCGGTCGACCCCACCGTGGTGGGGTCCAGCTGAGGCGTCGACAGGATGGCCAACGCCTGCTCGAACTGCCCGAGATCCGAACGTGCACCGGCTGTGACGATGCGCAGCTCGTCGGCGTCCTCACCGGTGAGCGCGGCAGCCTCGTCGCTACGGGCCAACTCCAGGGCCCGTTCGGGCCGTCCCACACCGCGTTCGCAATCGGCGATCATCGCCAGCAACGCTGACTTGCTGCCCATCCGCCGGGCAGCGCGCAACTCGGCAAGAGCTTGCGCCCAGTCGCCGCTGTGATAGGCCGCGATGCCGACGGCCTCACGCACCACCGCTATGCGGCCGGCCCGGTTTCGGGCGGCCCGGGCATGGGCGAGCGCAGCGTCGGGGTCCTCGTCGAGCAACTTGCCGGCCATGACGAGATGGCGGGCCACGAAATCGGCAGTGGCCTTGTCCAGGGTGACCAGCTCCCGGCGCACGTCGGGAGCCAGCTCCTTGGCTTCGACATCGGCCGGCAACTTCGGGCCGTCGTTCCTTGGCTCCGCGTCCTCGGTGGGCTGAGCCTGACGGGCCCGTCCGGGCCCGGAGTGGCGGGGCGCACCAGAACGTTGATCGCGTCCCCGCTGGTCGCGGGAACGGTGGTGACCCGAATTGTTCGATGTGCGATCGTTCGATGCACGCCGCGGACGACGCTCCGCGCCGCCTTGTCTGTCCTCGACCACGTGTGCCTTTCTACCCGCCCTTCCCGCAAAGGATACTGGCAGCGGCCACGGCCGACATAATTATGTGAGCGCCAACGCAGCGGGTAATCGCTCGAATGTCAATTGAATTCGACGAATGAAATGGAAATCAAAAGCGAATCGCCCCCCACGATAAACGTGGGGGGCGATTCTTAATTTGTGTTCGGCGGTGTCCTACTTTTCCACCCGGGAGGGTAGTATCATCGGCGCTGGCAGGCTTAGCTTCCGGGTTCGGGATGGGACCGGGCGTTTCCCTGCCGCTATGGACCGCCGTAACTTTATTCACCCGTTTCTGGGTGTGAACCTTGTGTTTTGGTGGTGGGGTGCGGTGTGCACTCCGGTCACACGAGGTGTGGGTGTTTGTGGTGTGGTTGCGAGGTCAGATGTGTGTCTTACTGAAACTCATCAAACTTTGGTGTTTGTTGGTTGTTGTAAGTTTTCGGCCGGTTAGTGCCAGTTCCCTGCACCTATTGCTAGGCTTCCAGGTCTGGTCTATCAATCCCGTGGTCTGCGGGGGGCCTTATCCCTCTAAAAGGGTGAGAAGCCTGGTCTTGGAGGGGGTTTCCCGCTTAGATGCTTTCAGCGGTTATCCTGTCCGAACGTGGCTATCCAGCGGTGCTCCTGGTGGAACAACTGGTATACCAGAGGTTCGTCCGTCCCGGTCCTCTCGTACTAGGGACAGATTTCCTCAAGCTTCTGACGCGCGCGGCGGATAGAGACCGAACTGTCTCACGACGTTCTAAACCCAGCTCGCGTGCCGCTTTAATGGGCGAACAGCCCAACCCTTGGGACCTGCTCCAGCCCCAGGATGCGACGAGCCGACATCGAGGTGCCAAACCATCCCGTCGATATGGACTCTTGGGGAAGATCAGCCTGTTATCCCCGGGGTACCTTTTATCCGTTGAGCGACACCCCTTCCACTCAGAGGTGCCGGATCACTAGTCCCGACTTTCGTCCCTGCTCGACATGTACGTCTCGCAGTCAAGCTCCCTTGTGCACTTACACTCAACACCTGATTGCCGTCCAGGTTGAGGGAACCTTTGGGCGCCTCCGTTACATTTTGGGAGGCAACCGCCCCAGTTAAACTACCCACCAGGCACTGTCCCTGAACCGGATATACGGTCCGAGGTTAGAGGCCCAATACGATCAGAGTGGTATTTCAACAATGACTCCACCCACACTGGCGTGTGAGCTTCACAGTCTCCCACCTATCCTACACAAACCGTATCGAGCACCAATACCAAGTTGTAGTGAAGGTCCCGGGGTCTTTTCGTCCTGCCGCGCGTAACGAGCATCTTTACTCGTAGTGCAATTTCGCCGAGTCTATGGTTGAGACAGTTGAGAAGTCGTTACGCCATTCGTGCAGGTCGGAACTTACCCGACAAGGAATTTCGCTACCTTAGGATGGTTATAGTTACCACCGCCGTTTACTGGGGCTTAAATTCTCTGCTTCACCCCGAAGGGTTAACAGGTCCTCTTAACCTTCCAGCACCGGGCAGGCGTCAGTCCGTATACATCGTCTTGCGACTTCGCACGGACCTGTGTTTTTAGTAAACAGTCGCTTCTCACTGGTTTGTGCCACCCCCTCCCGCTGCCGGCCGCAAGAGCCTTGACGATATGGGGGTCCCCCTTCTCCCGAAGTTACGGGGGCATTTTGCCGAGTTCCTCCAAGTCACTCGTACGCCTTAGTATTCTCTACCTGACCACCTGTGTTGGTTTGGGGTACGGGCCGTGTATGTCCTCGCTAGAGGCTTTTCTTGGCAGCATAGGATCACCGAATTCGCCTCAAACGGCTATGCATCACCTCTCAGGATATGTGAAACGCGGATTTGCCTACGTTTCTCCCTACAGGCTTACCCCAGTACAACCACTGACTGGTACGGCTACCTTCCTGCGTCACCCCATCGCTTGACTACTACCCACCGGGGTCCCACGCAGCCCCGTCAACGCCTCACCCCGAAGGGATCGGTCACGACGGTTTTGGATGGTTAGCACAATGGATTCATCAGGGACGCACATACACGGGTACGGGAATATCAACCCGTTGTCCATCGACTACGCCTGTCGGCCTCGCCTTAGGTCCCGACTCACCCTGGGAGGACTGGCCTGGCCCAGGAACCCTTGGTCTTTCGGCGGGCAAGGTTCTCACTTGCCTATTCGCTACTCATGCCTGCATTCTCACTCCCACACCCTCCACAGCTAGATCACTCTGCTGCTTCACCGGATGCAGGACGCTCCCCTACCCAACGTATAAATACGTTGCCGCGGCTTCGGCGGTGTGCTTGAGCCCCGCTACATTATCGGCGCACAATCACTTGACCAGTGAGCTATTACGCACTCTTTCAAGGGTGGCTGCTTCTAAGCCAACCTCCTGGTTGTCTTCGCGACTGCACATCCTTTTCCACTTAGCACACGCTTAGGGGCCTTAGCCGGCGATCTGGGCTGTTTCCCTCTCGACGCACGGAGCTTATCCCCCGCCGTCTCACTGCCACACTCTTGGACTTGTCGGCATTCGGAGTTTGGCTGACGTCAGTAACCCTGTGGGGCCCATCGGCCATCCAGTAGCTCTACCTCCAACAAGAAACATGTGACGCTGCACCTAAATGCATTTCGGGGAGAACCAGCTATCACGGAGTTTGATTGGCCTTTCACCCCTACCCACAGCTCATCCCCTCAGTCTTCAACCTAAGTGGGTTCGGGCCTCCACGCGGTCTTACCCGCGCTTCACCCTGGCCATGGGTAGATCACTCCGCTTCGGGTCCAGAACACACCACTACACCACACACTGTTGTGTGGATACGCCCTATTCAGACTCGCTTTCGCTGCGGCTACCCCACACGGGTTAACCTCGCGACATGTCCCTGACTCGCAGGCTCATTCTTCAAAAGGCACGCCATCACCCCACGACAAGTCGAGGGCTCTGACGGATTGTAAGCGCACGGTTTCAGGTACTATTTCACTCCCCTCCCGGGGTACTTTTCACCATTCCCTCACGGTACTAATCCGCTATCGGTCACTGGGAAGTATTCAGGCTTACCGGGTGGTCCCGGCAGATTCACAGCAGATTTCACGGGCCCGCTGCTACTCGGGAACACCGTTCAAGGTAGATGTCAGGTTTTCACGTACCGGGCTCTCACCGTCTACGGCAGGTCATCCCAAACCACTTCCGCTAACCACGACATTTTCTCACTACCCTCCAGCCAGGTAGAGCTGGAAAAACAGGTCCCACAACCCCGCACACACAACCCCTACCCGGTATCACATGCATACGGTTTAGCCATCCTCCGCTTTCGCTCGCCACTACTCACGGAATCACATTTTGTTTTCTCTTCCTACGGGTACTGAGATGTTTCACTTCCCCGCGTTCCCTCCCTACACCTATGTATTCAGTGCAGGGTGACACGACATCACTCGTGCCGGGTTTCCCCATTCGGACATCCTCGGATCAACGCTCGGTTGGCAGCTCCCCGAGGCATATCGCAGCCTCCAACGTCCTTCATCGGCTCCCAGTGCCAAGGCATCCACCATGCGCCCTTAAACACTTACAACACAAAAACCAAAAATGAGTTTCAAAAGAAATTGCACATCAACACACAAACCAGGCCCCACCCACAAGGAGTGAGACCCAACATATGCGTGCTAGATGCTCGCAACCACTATCCACAAATCAAACACCACACCCCACCACCAAAGTGAGGCAACAACACGCCGACACCCGCAACCGGATGCCACCCCCAACAGGGGCACGGGCCTGTTGTCTCAAAGCCCAATAGTGTGTCTGGCAGTTCCACAAGTTTGTTGTTGCACCAGACCCCCACCCACTACAGGTGTGAGGCCATCCAACGAATCGCCTGAAAGCTCAGCTGATCCCGCGATTTACGGGGCCGGCCCAGGTCTCGTGGTGCTCCTTAGAAAGGAGGTGATCCAGCCGCACCTTCCGGTACGGCTACCTTGTTACGACTTCGTCCCAATCGCCGATCCCACCTTCGACGGCTCCCTCCACAAGGGTTAGGCCACCGGCTTCGGGTGTTACCGACTTTCATGACGTGACGGGCGGTGTGTACAAGGCCCGGGAACGTATTCACCGCAGCGTTGCTGATCTGCGATTACTAGCGACTCCGACTTCACGGGGTCGAGTTGCAGACCCCGATCCGAACTGAGACCGGCTTTGAAAGGATTCGCTCCACCTCACGGCATCGCAGCCCTTTGTACCGGCCATTGTAGCATGTGTGAAGCCCTGGACATAAGGGGCATGATGACTTGACGTCATCCCCACCTTCCTCCGAGTTGACCCCGGCAGTCTCTCACGAGTCCCCACCATTACGTGCTGGCAACATGAGACAAGGGTTGCGCTCGTTGCGGGACTTAACCCAACATCTCACGACACGAGCTGACGACAGCCATGCACCACCTGCACACAGGCCACAAGGGAACCAATATCTCTACTGGCGTCCTGTGCATGTCAAACCCAGGTAAGGTTCTTCGCGTTGCATCGAATTAATCCACATGCTCCGCCGCTTGTGCGGGCCCCCGTCAATTCCTTTGAGTTTTAGCCTTGCGGCCGTACTCCCCAGGCGGGGTACTTAATGCGTTAGCTACGGCACGGATCCCAAGGAAGGAAACCCACACCTAGTACCCACCGTTTACGGCGTGGACTACCAGGGTATCTAATCCTGTTCGCTCCCCACGCTTTCGCTCCTCAGCGTCAGTTACTGCCCAGAGACCCGCCTTCGCCACCGGTGTTCCTCCTGATATCTGCGCATTCCACCGCTACACCAGGAATTCCAGTCTCCCCTGCAGTACTCTAGTCTGCCCGTATCGCCCGCACGCCCACAGTTAAGCTGTGAGTTTTCACGAACAACGCGACAAACCACCTACGAGCTCTTTACGCCCAGTAATTCCGGACAACGCTCGGACCCTACGTATTACCGCGGCTGCTGGCACGTAGTTGGCCGGTCCTTCTTCTATAGGTACCGTCACTTGCGCTTCGTCCCTATTGAAAGAGGTTTACAACCCGAAGGCCGTCATCCCTCACGCGGCGTCGCTGCATCAGGCTTGCGCCCATTGTGCAATATTCCCCACTGCTGCCTCCCGTAGGAGTCTGGGCCGTATCTCAGTCCCAGTGTGGCCGGTCACCCTCTCAGGCCGGCTACCCGTCGTCGCCTTGGTAGGCCATTACCCCACCAACAAGCTGATAGGCCGCGGGCCCATCCCACACCGCAAAAGCTTTCCACCACACCCCATGAAGAGCGCGGTCCTATTCGGTATTAGACCCAGTTTCCCAGGCTTATCCCAAAGTGCAGGGCAGATCACCCACGTGTTACTCACCCGTTCGCCACTCGAGTACCCCGAAGGGCCTTTCCGTTCGACTTGCATGTGTTAAGCACGCCGCCAGCGTTCGTCCTGAGCCAGGATCAAACTCTCCAAACAAAAACTCCCCATCAAAGACAGGGCAGAATTTCAAGTTCAGAACAATCTGACCTAAACAAAAGACACCAAACAAACTGGCATCAAAAAAACAAAACCACCCACCAAGATCGGAAGACGGGGAGTCCCCCAAGATGAGTGGCAAAAACAACAAACAAAAACCACCAAACACACTATTGAGTTCTCAAACAACACGCCCGAGTTTGTCGCGCAGAAATCCCGCGGCTAAAAGCCGCTGAACTTTACTGCGGGCAGTGAGAAGACCCACCGTAATGGGTGTCTCTCTCGGATTTCGTCTTCGCTCTCCGGCGCTTGTCCGTGTCGCTCTGACCTGGAATAAGTTACGTGAGCGCTAACAGCGAGTCAAATCGCCTGGTCAGTCTGACGTTTCCCCAGGTCAGAGCCGGGACGTCGGCAGGCCTAGGCGCCCACGCGCTCGACCCCGGCAATGTGCCGCTTGCCACGTCGCAACACGAGCCACCGCTCATGCAGAAAATCGGAATGCTGTGGTACCCACTCGTCACTTTCAATCCGAATGTTGTTCACGTACACCCCGCCCTCGGCGACGTTGCGGCGTGCGGCTCCCTTGCTGGCCGCCAATCCCGTGCCGACCAACAAATCGATGACCGAATCCGGGCCGCCCGGCTTCAGCTCGGCGACCTGCCCATTGCTGGCCTCGCGCAGTGCGGCGCCGAGGGTCGATTCGTCGAGGTCGGTCAGCTCGGCCCGGCCGAACAGTGCCTGACTGGCCAGCTCGACCGCCGTCGTCGCGGCTTCGCCGTGCACCAACGTGGTCAGTTCCCTGGCCAGCCGTTTCTGTGCGGCCCGTTCATGTGCCCGGTTTTGGGTGGAGTCCTCGAGTTCGGCGATCTCGTCCGACGACAGGAAGGTGAACCAGCGCAGGTAACCGACCACGTCGGCATCGGCGGTGTTCACGAAGTACTGGTACCAGGCGTACGGGCTGGTCATCTCGGGATCCAGCCACAGGTTGCCACCGCCGGTCGACTTGCCGAACTTCTTGCCCTCGGAGTCGGTGACCAGCGGAGTTGTCATGGCGTGCACGGTGGCGCCCAGCTTCTGGCGCACCAGGCGGGCGCCCGCCACGATGTTGCCCCACTGGTCGGAACCGCCGATCTGCAACGCGCAGCCGTGCCGCTGATGCAGCTCGACGAAGTCGTTGGCCTGCAGCAGCATGTAGCTGAATTCGGTGTAGGAGATGCCGTCGCCCTCCAGCCGGCGCCGCACCGTCTCCCGGTCCAGCATCACGTTGACCGAGAAGTATTTTCCCAGGTCACGCAGGAACTCGATGGCCGACAGCTGCCCGGTCCAGTTCAGGTTGTTCTCGACGATTGCGCCGGTCGGGGTGTCGTCGAACTCGACGAACCGTTCCAGCTGGCCGCGGATGCGCCCGGCCCAGTCGGCGACGGTGTCGGCCGTGTTCAGCGTGCGCTCCCCCGTATCGCGGGGATCGCCGATCATCCCGGTTGCCCCGCCGGCGAGCACGATCGGCCGGTGCCCGGCGCGTTGGAACCGCCGCAGAGTGAGCAGCGGCACCAGGTGTCCCGCGTGCAGGCTCGGCGCGGTCGGGTCGAAGCCGGAATACACGGTCATGGGTCCCTTGGCCAGGTCATTCGCCAGCGCGTCGCGGTCGGTTGACTGCGCGATCAGCCCACGCCAGTCCAGCTCATCGAGGATTCCCATGCTCATGACGACGATCATGCCGCATCGTCGACATCAGTCACTGGCACCGGGCGCCGGGGCGCGCGGGCTGCGCCGATACGCCGACACCTCTGCACTGCCGGCCAGCCAGAACCGCCACCTGCGGTCGGCGGCCTTGCTCACGCCGACCCGGGGCCCCTCCACCGACGGAACCTCGTCACGCAGCGCCAGCCGCACCGGACTGTCGCCGTCGAACATGTCAATTCCGTTGTCTTCCATGGTGATTCCCAAGGCCGAACAGAGGTTGCCCGGCCCCCGCGCGAGCGCGGAAGGCAAAATCGCCGGTCCGCGGCGCCGGGCGGCGAGGTCAGCGCCGGCAGACACCGAAGCCGCTCGCAGCAGTACCGCGCCCGCAACACCGTCGAATCCGCAGACCACATTCGCGCATACGTGAATGCCGTGACTGCGGTAGGTGTACAGGTGCCCGGGCGGGCCGAACATCACCAGATTGCGCCCGCCCGCACCCCGGAACGAATGCGAGGCGGCGTCGGGCCAGGGTCCGTCAGCGGGGCCGCCGTACGCCTCGACCTCGACGACGACGGCACTCACGCCGCGTCCGGTCAGCTCGGCTCCCAACAGACGGCGGGCCGCAAGCAACGGATCTCCGGCCAGTAGCTCAGCGCCCACCCGAGCGATTCTGCACTTCTCAACTACCACCGTTGACACCGGCCGCACCGGAGCGCAGTATTCATCACATGATGACTTCATCGATTGATGAATTCTCTGCGGGAATCCCGACCGGGGCGGCTCCACCGGCCATCGACATCGCTGGACTGCAGGTCAACCGGGGTGGCCGGGCGGCGATCCGCGATCTCAGCGTGCGGATCGCCGGCGGCGCCATCACCGGCCTGCTCGGTCCATCGGGCTGCGGAAAGTCGACCCTGATGCGCAGCATCGTCGGCACCCAGATCGTCGCGGCCGGCACCGTCACGGTGCTCGGACACCCTGCCGGGTCGGCCCCGCTGCGTCACCGGGTCGGCTACGTCACCCAGGACCCGACGATCTACGACGACCTGCGAGTGATCGACAACGTGCGGTATTTCGCCGCGCTGTACGGCACATCGGCGGACTCGGCCGCCAATGCCATCCGTTCGGTGGGCCTCGACGACCACCGAACCGCGTACTGCGGCAACCTCTCCGGTGGTCAGCGCACCCGAGTCTCGCTGGCCTGTGCACTGGTGTCCGAGCCCGAACTGCTGGTGCTCGACGAACCGACAGTCGGCCTCGACCCCGTCCTGCGGGTCGACCTGTGGGAGCAGTTCCGGCGGCTCGCGGCGCGAGGTACGACGCTGCTGGTTTCCAGCCACGTCATGGACGAGGCCGACCACTGCGGCGACCTGCTGCTGATGCGCGAAGGCCGACTGCTCGCCCACACAACCCCAGACCTGCTACGGAAGGACACGGCATGCACGTCCCTGGAGGAAGCGTTTCTCACCGTCATCCGACGCAGCGCCTCGGGCGCGACCAACCGAGCCGACTGAGCCCCGCCGCATACCTGGCCACGACCGGGCGGATCCTGCGACAACTGGCCGCCGACCATCGCAGCGTCGCCATGATCCTGGTGGTGCCCAGCCTGATCATCACGCTGATGTACTTCATGTTCCAGAACGCGCCGCACTCGCCAGGTCACCCCAGCCCGTTCAACACAGCGTGCCTGATCATGCTCGGAGTCTTCCCCCTCGTGGTGATGTTCCTGATCACCTCGATCACCATGCAGCGCGAGCGGGTCTCGGGGACGCTCGAGCGGATCCTCACCACGCCCCTGCGACGTTTCGACCTGCTGGCCGCCTACGGCACGGCCTTCTCCATCGCTGCGGCGGCCCAAGCGACGCTGGCCTGCATCGTCGCGTTCTGGTTCCTGGGCTTCGACACCGCGGGCAGCCCCGTACTGGTGTTCCTGATCGCGATCATCAACGCCGTTCTCGGCGTCGGCCTCGGCCTGCTGTGCAGCGCGTTCGCCCGGACCGAGTTCCAGGCGGTCCAGTTCATGCCGGTGGTGATCGTGCCGCAGCTGCTGTTGTGCGGCATCATCGTGCCGCGCGCCGCGCTGCCGGAGTGGCTGCAGTGGATCAGTAATGTGCTCCCCGCCAGCTATGCGCTCGAAGCCCTGCAGCAGGTCGGCGCCCATCCCGAGCTGACCGCCGTCGCGGCGCGTGACATCGCGGTCGTCGTGGGGTTTGCCATCGTGGCACTGTGCCTGGCTGCCGCCACCTTGCGCCGCCGAACTCCTTAGGAAGCCGTGAGCACCGACATCGATTCCGAACACGAACGCAAACGCCCGGGCCGCCCCGCCGGCCCCTCGGACAGACGCGAGCGGATCTTGGCCAGTGCACGGGAGCTGTTCGCGCGCAATGGAATCGACAAAACGTCGATCCGCGCCATCGCGGCCGGTGCCGGCGTGGACGCCGCCCTGGTGCATCACTACTTCGGCACCAAAACCCAGCTGTTCGCCGCCGCTATCCACATTCCCATCGACCCGATGACGGTGATCGGCAAGCTGAAAGAGGTGCCGGTCGAGCAGATCGGGCACACCCTGCCGTCAATCTTGTTGCCGCTGTGGGATTCCGAGATCGGAAAGGGGTTCGTCGCGACCCTGCGGTCGATTCTGGCCGGCAACGACGTATCGCTGGTGCGGTCGTTCCTCCAGGAAATCATCATCGGCGAAATCGGACCGCGGGTGGACAACCCACCCGGCAGTTCTCGAATCCGCATCCAGTTCGTCGCCTCACAACTGGTCGGGGTCGCGATGGCGCGCTACATCCTGGAACTCGAACCCTTCGCCACGCTGCCGGCGGAACAGATCGTCGAGACCATCGCACCCACTCTGCAGCGGTACCTCACGGGTGACCTACCCGGACTCTCCTGATCCGGCCAGGTCCAGCAAGCGGCGATGCTCGGCGTCGTCCTCGATGGCCACGGCCTCGTCGACGAGTAGCACCGGGATGCCGTCCTCGATCCGGTAGGCCCGGCGCAACCGCGGGTTGTAGAGCCAGTCCGTTCCGGCCAGCAGCAGCGGCCCGCGGTCCTGCGGGCAGACCAGGATGCTCAGAAGCTTGTCGTCGACCACCAGGTGAAGTTAGCCCAGCGGGATCTGGATGCCGCCACTAGGGCCGGGCTGCGTGCCCGCCCCGCCAGGGAAGGGCGCGATGCCTCCCGGGAACTGGCCGCCCCCGGGGTTGATCACACCCGGCTGCGTAACCTGCGCGTTGGCCTGGGCCTGCAATTTGCGCTGATAAGACAGGGTGCTCTTGAGCGCGTTGATCAGCGGAACCTGATTGGGCCGCTTGTCGAGGGCCTCGGTGATGGCTTGCCGGTTGGCGTTGGAGGGCTTGTAGCCCTGCTGACGCAGCTTCAGGATGTCGTGGATCAACGTCGAGACCTGGCCACCGCCCTCGCCGGTGTCATAGTCCCTGGCGATGATGGCCAGCGCTTCGTCGGCGGTCATCTGCGGGGCCGCCGGCGCATCGGCCGCGGGGGCATCAGCCGCCGGCGTCGGCTGTGCGGGCGATATGACGCGCCGAGCTCCATATCGGCCACCACGTGCACCACATCGGGTGGGCAGCCCGCAGCCAGATCCTCCAGCGCATGGGTGAGATCGGCGGTCGGGACACTGCCCCCCGGACGCAGCGCCAGAGCCGTCACCGCCAGCTGCCGGCCCGAGGCCTCGACGCCGTAGGTCACCGACATGTCGACCGCATCCAGGCGACCGACCGCGTCGTTGACGCTCGTCGCGAACACCGGCCCCCGCTCGGTTCGGATCACCGCACCACGGTTGTCCACCAGCCAGTAGTCGCCGTCCTCGTCACGGCGGAACAGGAATTCGGTGGACACCCAGGTGTCGGCAGGTGCGAAGACGCCCCGCTTGACCACCGCGGTCGGATCGACCGGGCCGCGCGGATGTGCCAGCAGCACCCCGACCTCGTTGGCCTCGGCCTTGCGGACGAAGCCCTGCTCGTCCTCCAGGATCAAATCGTCGTCGGCGTCGTAAGCGGCCAATTCGACCGTGCCGCTGCCGGGCAGCGGACGTCCCTTGCTGCCGATCTTGGCGCCGGAGACGTTGGCCAGCACAGCCTGGCCGTCGGTGGTCGCGAAGAACTCGACGACCTGGGCCGGCTCGAACACGTCGACCACGCGCTTCCACAACCCGGCCGGCATACCCGAGCCGATGAACAGCCGCACCGGATGGCTTCCGGTGAGCGAGAACGACGGATCGTCGATGACCTCGCGCAGCATGGCCCAGGTGTAGGACACGACCGTGACGCCGTACTGCCGGATCTCCTGCAGGAAGCGGTCGGGCTGCAGCCCGCGAGACAGCGCGATGCGTGAGCCGCCGACCACCGCACCGCCCAGGCTGACCAGCAACCCCGACTGATGGTGCAGCGGGGTCAGGCAGTAGACCGTGTCGCCGCGACCGAGATTGGCCGCCGACGCGGTGCCGAACGCCGACAGTGCCCAGCGGAAGTTGGTGATCTGACGGGCCACCAGCTCACCGCCGACCTCGCTGAAGGCGACGAAGGCCAGGTCGCGGGCAAGACCCGGGTTGGGCCGGTACCAGCCGGGAAGTTCTACGACATCGGGGTCGATCTTCTCCATGTCGACGATCGAATCGACGTCGTCGTATTGCTCCAGATGCAGATCACGGCTCTCGCCGCCGCCCAGCACCAGGACCCGCGAGTCCAGCTCACGCGCCACGGCGAGATGGCTCGGGTCGGCGATGATCTCGGTGACCCCGCCGAGACGGGCAGCCTCGGCCAGATCCGCCTCGGGCAGCAGCACTGCCACGGCGCCCAACCGGGACAGCGCGGCGATCGCGACGAGCGCGCTGGGCCGCGTGTCCATCAACACACCCACCCGGGCGCCCTGGCGCACGCCGACGTCGATCAGGCCGCGCACCACATTGTTGATCCGGCGGTCCACCGCCTCGTAGGTGTGTACCCGGCCGTCGAACAGCAGCGCCTCGCCGTTGGGCGCGCTGCGCGCCTGCTCGCTCATGATGCGCCCGAGCGAGATTCGGGTGTGGTCGTTGACCTGGCCCAGCCGGGCCAGGCGCGGCAATGTGCGGGCCGTCTCGATCACCAGGGTCCGCGCGTTCTTGTTCGCCGTCACCAACGCGTCGGCGGCCGAGCGGGCCACCCCGAACGCCATCTCGGTGGCGGCGGTGGCGCCGTGGGTGATGCGGGTGGAGAACGACACCCCACCCTCGGGGTGATCGGCGGGCTGAGATTCCATGGGGACGACGCCTTCCGGCATCTGCTCTCCGCCAAGCCATTTCACCCACTGGGCGACTGTCGGCCAGGTCTGGGTGGAGGCCTTGGAACCCACCACCAGGCCGAAATGTCCTGCCCGGATGAGATATTCGTAGACATCGGCATCGGGTGCGGCCCGCTTGATGCCCCGCACGGCGGCCGGCTGACCGATGTCGTCGACCTCGCCGACCACCGCGAGGATCGGGCAATCGATGTCGGAGAGCGTGACCAGGTCGCCGTGGACGGAGAAGCCGCCGGTGATCATCCGGTTGTGCGCGATGAACTGCTTGAGCAGTTCGGAGATCGCCGGCCCCGACCAGGCGATCCAGCCTTCCGACGACAGGAACCGGCGCTGCTGTTCACGTGGCAGCAGGGCCTCGCGGTCGTGCAGCTGGCGCAAGAACTCCAGGCGCGACTGAGCAGTCTTGATCGGGTCGAGCATCTGAAAACCGGTACGCGCCAACCAACCCGGGATATCGATGCGGCTGAACACATGGTCGGCCATGAAATCTGCCGCGCCCGCGGCGACCCCCGCCGGCAGGTTCATCGGCAACGCGGCCAGGGTGTCCACCGGTGAGCCGAACGCGATGATGCTCGCCAGATCCTTGGACCTGCGGTAGGCCGCGGCCTGGTAGGCGAACATCCCGCCCTGTGAGTAACCCGCCAGGTGCACGTCGAGCCCGGTGACCTCCTTGACGATGTCGATCGCCTCGGACAACGCCACCACATGGTCGGCGAGGTTGCGCTGCATGCCGCCCTCGACCTTGTCCGGGGAGCCGAAGTCGATCACCCACGGGTCGATACCCGCGGCATGGAGGATGCCGACCGCTCCGTCGTCACGCGTCACGTCCCACATGTCGGCCGACATCATCATCGGGTGCACCATCAGCACCGGCGGACGCGGATTCTGAACCCCGGGGCGGACGTCGGGCGGGAAGTACCGCCGCAACCGGTACATCGGCACGCTCTGGATGATCTGGAAGGGCGATGGGACCGAACCGGTCTCCAGGCCTCCGTAGCGCAGCACCTCCAAACCGTTCTGCGCGGTCGCCAGCAACCGCTCGACCGGTTTGGTCACTGCCGAGAAATCCACCAGCTTGCTCCCCACATGACAACTGACCCCGACCCCCGATTGACGAGGTCATCATGGCACAACAGCAACCGATCACCGACTTGATCACCCTGACGCCGACGGCGGCCCCATGCGGTGCGGTTGCCGGAGCCGCCGAACGATAGGGTCGGCGGCGATGGCTCACCTGCTCGGGGGCGAAACCCTGCATCTGGAGTACCCCACCGGGGTGGTGTTCGACTCGGTCACCGTCGGCGTCAGCGAAGGCGACCGCATCGGCATCGTCGGGCGCAACGGCGACGGAAAATCAACCCTGCTGGGCATGCTCACCGGCCGTATCACCCCGCACGGTGGTCGGGTGACGCGGCGCAGCGGGCTACGGGTGGGATCCCTGGACCAGACCGACACGCTCGATCCCGACCACACGGTGGGCTGGTCACTGGTCGGCGACCGCCCCGAGCACGAGTGGGCCGGCGACGCCCGGATCCGGGACGTGATCGAGGGTCTGGTCTCCGACATCGCGTTCGACGCACCGGTGTCGACGCTGTCCGGCGGCCAGCGCCGCCGGGTGCAATTGGCGGCGCTGCTGATCGACGACTGGGATGTCATCGCACTCGACGAGCCCACCAACCACCTCGACATCCAGGGCATCACGTGGCTTGCCGCCCATATCAAGCAACGGTGGGCCCGGGGCGCCGGCGGGTTGCTCTTGATCACCCACGACCGTTGGTTCCTCGACGAGGTCGCCACCACCACCTGGGAGGTGCACGACCGGATCGTTGAGCCGTTCGAGGGCGGCTACGCGGCCTATGTCCTGCAGCGGGTGGAACGTGACCGCCAGGCCGCCTCGATCGAGGCCAAGCGGCAGAACCTGATGCGCAAGGAGCTGGCCTGGCTGCGCCGCGGCGCACCGGCCCGCACGTCCAAGCCCAAGTTCCGCATCGACGCGGCCAACGCCCTGATCGCCGATGTGCCGCCGCTGCGCAACAACGTCGAGTTGTCCCGGCTGGCCACCGCGCGGCTCGGCAAGGATGTCATCGACCTGCTCGACGTGTCGGTGCGCTTTCCGGGTGCTGAGCGGGAAGTGTTGCGCGACATCGAGTGGCGCATCGGGCCGGGCGAGCGCACCGGCATCGTCGGGGCCAACGGCGCCGGCAAGTCCACCCTGCTGGGCCTGATCGCCGGGACCGTGACCCCGACGTCGGGCCGGGTCAAACACGGTAAGACCGTGCGACTTTCGATCCTCGATCAGCAGTCCAGCGAACTCGACGCGGTGGCCGGAGACATGGTCCGCGAGGTGATCGGCCGGCTGCAGACCAGCTATCAGATCGACGGGAAAGACCTCACCCCGGCGCAGCTGCTGGAGCGGTTGGGCTTCGCGCGCGACCAGCTGTCGACTCGCGTCGGCGAGCTGTCGGGCGGGCAACGCCGCCGGCTGCAGCTCATGCTGGTGGTCCTGTCGGAGCCGAACGTGCTGGTGCTCGACGAGCCCACCAACGACGTGGACACCGACATGCTCACCGCCACCGAGGATCTGCTCGATTCCTGGCCGGGCACGCTGATCGTGGTGTCACACGACCGGTATCTGCTCGAGCGCGTCACCGATCAGCAGTACGCCATCCTGGACGGCCGGCTGCGGCATCTGCCGGGCGGGGTCGACGAGTATCTGCGGTTGACCGAGCAGCGTGCCGCCTCGGCCGGTTCGGCCGCCCCGGCCGCGCGCGCCGAAACCGCATCGGTACAGGCGAGGTCGGGAGCCGAGCTACGCGCCGTCGAGAAGGAGATCTCCTCGATCGACCGGTCGCTGGCCAAGCTGGCCGGCCGCATCTCGGCCAAGCACGACGAGCTCGCCGCCCACGACCAGTCCGACCATGTCGGGCTGGGAAAGCTCACCGGTGAGCTGCGTGAGCTGGAGTCACAGGTGGCCGGGTTGGAGACACGTTGGATGGAGCTGTCCGAGCTCCTGGAATAGCGTCATCCGAGGACACGGTTCAGGAAGGCCAGTTGGTCTGCGATGACCCGGGTACGGACCTCGTCGGCGTAGAAGTCGAAGTGGCTCACGGGGTATTCGAGCAACTCCCCCCGCGGTGCGGCGGCGGCCAGCGCGCCGACCTTGTCCGGCGTGGTCTCGGCGTCCTCGGTGCCCATGCAGACCAGCACCGGACATGTCACCTGACGCGCGAAATCGATTGGGCGGTAGCGCATCATCTCGATGAGAGCGCGGGGAGCCACCTCATTGCGCCACGTGGGGCTGGCCATGCCGGTCACCGCTCGCTGCGCACCCGCACCCGTCATCACCGCCAACTCGCCCGGGGCGCCCACGGCCGCGATGTAGCGCGGCGTCCGGTGCAGCGCGCCGCGCCACCAGTCCTCGGCCATGACCGCGAGCAGGCGCAGCGTCGACCGCGTCGAACGCCCCTCGACGCGGCGGGGAAAACCGTTGAACGGGATCTGGGCGATCACTGCGGCGATCTCGGGGTCGCGCGCGGCCGCGGTCACCACATGGCCACCGCCGAGCGAGGTGCCCCACAACACGATCCGGGCCGGATCGACGCCGTCGAGGCCGCGGGCGCAGGCCACCGCGGCCGTGATGTCGGCCAGCTGCCCCTGGATGCTGACGACCTGCCGGGGCCGGCCACCGCTCTCGCCGAAGCTGCGGTAATCGAAGGTGAGCGTGTGTAACCCGGCGGCGGCGAAGGCCTCCGCGGCGGCCAGCACAGCCGGGGTGTCCTGGGTGCCACCGAAGCCCGTGCACAACACGACGCACGGAGCAGGGTGCCGGCCCGACCTCCGCAGATAACCGATGCAGCGGTCACCACCCACATCGAAGACGACTTGTTCGGCCACGCCTACGACGGTACGCAGGGCCGCTTCGGAGGGCTACCGGCTCAACCGGATCCGCAGCTCTTCCATGGCGTTTCGCACCGTCCCGAGCTGCTTGGCGACCTGGACCGGTGCGGTGCCGCCGCGTGCGCTGCGCGCATTGACCGAGCCCTCCACGGTCAGCACCTCGCGCACCTGCGGCGTGAGGGCGGGATCGATCGAGGCAAACTCGGCGTCGGTGAGCTCGTCGAGCCCGACTCCGCGCCCCTCGGCGGTCTGCACCGCGGCACCGGCCGCCTCATGGGCGATGCGGAACGGAACCCCTTGGCGGACCAACCATTCGGCGATGTCGGTGGCCAGCGTGTAGCCGGCCGGCGCCAACTCGGCCATCCGGGCCTCGTCGAAGGTCAGCGTGCCGACCAGACCGGCCATCGCCGGCAGCAGCAGCTCCAGCTGCGCCACCGAGTCGAAGACCGGCTCCTTGTCCTCCTGCAGGTCCCGGTTGTAGGCCAGCGGCTGCGCCTTGAGAGTGGCCAGCAGGCCGGTGAGGTTGCCGATCAGCCGCCCGGATTTGCCGCGGGCCAGCTCGGCGATGTCGGGGTTCTTCTTCTGCGGCATGATCGAGCTGCCGGTCGACCAGGAGTCGTGCAGCGTGACGTACCCGAATTCGGTTGTGCTCCAGAGGATGATGTCCTCGGCGAGCCGGGACAGGTCCACCCCGATCTGGGCGAAGATGAACGCCGCCTCGGCGGCGAAATCCCGCGCCGCGGTGGCGTCGACGGAATTGTCCGCCGCCGAGGCGAATCCGAGATCCTCGGCAATCGCGTCGGGATCCAGGCCGAGCGAGGAGCCGGCCAGCGCGCCCGAGCCGTACGGCGAGACCGCGGTGCGATCGTCGAAATCGGCGATCCGGTCGACGTTGCGCAACAGCGGATGCGCGTGCGCCAGCAGATGGTGCGCGAGCAGGATCGGCTGGGCGGCCTGCAGATGGGTCTTGCCCGGCATGATCGCCGTCGGATGCGCCGCGGCCTGCACCGCCAGCGCGTTGACCACCTCGAGCACACCGTCGGCCACGCGGCGCACGGCGTCGCGCAACCACATCCGGAACAGCGTGGCCACCTGGTCGTTGCGGGACCGTCCGGCGCGCAACCGGCCGCCCAGATCCGGCCCGACCCGGTCGATCAGGCCGCGCTCCAGCGCACCGTGCACGTCCTCGTCGGTGACGAGCGGCTCGAAACTGCCGTCGGCGACATCGGAACCCAGGCTGTCCAGACCGGCGAGCAGACCGTCGCGCTGTTCATCGGTGAGCAGCCCGGCCCGGTGCAACACCCGGGCGTGGGCCTTGGAGGCGGTGACGTCGTACGGCGCCAGCACCCAGTCGAAGTGGGTCGACTTGCTCAGGGCGGCAAGGGCAGCCGAGGGGCCGTCGGCGAACCGGCCGCCCCACAGCGAGCCCTCGTTGGTGGTTCCGTCGTTGGTGCTCATGTCACCCTCACTGCTCGGCGGTGCTTGCTGCTTACAGACCCAGGTCGCGCTTGGCCGAGATCTTGGAGCTCAGGCCGTGCAGCTGCACGAAGCCCTTGGCCGCGCTCTGGTCGAAGCTGTCGCCCTCGTCGTAGGTGGCGAGGTTGAAGTCGTACAGCGACTCACCCGACCGCCGGCCGTTGACGATGATGGCGCCGGCGTGCAGCACCAGCCGGATGTCGCCGGAGACATGCTGCTGCGTGTGCTCGACGAACGCCTCCAGCGACCGCTTCAGCGGGCTGAACCAGAGGCCGTCGTAGGTGAGCTCGCCCCACTTCTGGTCGACGCCGCGCTTGTACCGGCCCAGCTCACGTTCCAGCGTCACGTGCTCGAGCTCGGTGTGCGCGGTGATCAGCACCATCGCGCCCGGTGCCTCGTAGATCTCGCGGCTCTTGATGCCGACCAGCCGGTCCTCGACCACGTCGAGACGGCCCACGCCCTGGGCGCCGGCCCGGGTGTTGAGCTCCTGGATGATCTCAAGCACGCTCAGCGGACGACCGTCGATCGCGATCGGGCGGCCCTTGTCGAAGCTGATGATCAGCTCGTCGGGAGCGTTGAAGTTGACCGTCGGGTCCTGGGTGTAGTCGTAGACGTCCTTGGTCGGCGCGTTCCACAGATCCTCGAGGAACCCGGTCTCCACGGCGCGGCCCCACACGTTCTGGTCGATCGAGAACGGCGAGCGCTTGGTGACGTTGATCGGGATCGCGTTCTCTTCGGCGAACGCGATGGCCTTCTCACGGGTCCAGGCGTAGTCGCGAACCGGCGCGATGACGTCCAGTTCCGGTGCCAGTGAGGCGAACCCGACCTCGAAGCGCACCTGGTCGTTGCCCTTGCCGGTGCAGCCGTGCGCGACGACGGTGCCGCCATGGCTGCGCGCCGCATCCACCAGGTGCTTGACGATCAGCGGGCGGCTGATGGCCGACACCAGCGGGTAGCGGTCCATGTAGAGCGCGTTGGCCTTGATGGTCGGCAGGCAGTATTCGTCGGCGAATTCGTCACGGGCATCGACCACGACCGCCTCGACCGCACCGCAGTCCAGGGCGCGCTGGCGCACGACGTCCATGTCCTCGCCGCCCTGACCGAGATCGATGGCGACGGCGACGACCTCTTTGCCGGTCTCCTTGCCGATCCAGCTGATCGCGACGGAGGTGTCCAGACCTCCGGAGTACGCCAGGATGACGCGTTCGGACATGAGCAATCTCCTTGTTTTGAGCTCTACTTCAAGTTCTCGATGGTGTGGGCAAGTTCGGCCCCGGTCATCGGGTCGCGCGCCACCATCAGGATGGTGTCGTCACCGGCGATGGTGCCGACCACATACGGCAGGGCGGCACGATCGATCGCGCTGGCCAGGTAATGCGCCGCCCCGGGAGGGGTGCGCAGCACGGCAAGGTTAGCGCTGGCATCCGTCGATACCAGCAACTCCCCCAACAAGCGGGTCAACCGCTCGGTGCCACCGGACACACCCCGTACCGGGCTGCCGTCCTCGGGCACCACATAGACGCCGACGCCGCCGTCGGCGCCGCGCAGTTTCACCGCGCCGAGTTCCTCCAAGTCACGCGACAGCGTGGCCTGGGTGACCTCGATGCCCTCCTGGCCCAGCAGCGCCGCCAGTTCGGTCTGGCTGCTCACCTGCCGCGACGACAGCAGGGCGATGATGCGGGCCTGACGGCCGGCACGTGTGGGCGCGCTCACCTGGGTCCTCGCTCTTCGCGCAAGCGGCTCATCGATTCTCCAGCAACCAGACCAGCAGTGCCTTCTGCGCGTGCAGCCGGTTCTCTGCCTCGTCGAACACCGCGCTCTGTGGCCCGTCGATCACCTCGTCGGTGATCTCATGACCCCGGTGCGCCGGAAGGCAGTGCAGCACAACGGCATCCGGGTCAGCCAGCTTGAGCAGGTCGGCATTGACCTGGAACGGACGGAACGGCCGCACCCGGTCGAGTCCGTCGTTCTCCTGCCCCATCGAGGTCCAGGTGTCGGTGACGAGCACGTCGGCTCCGTCGGCCCCGGCCCGGGCATCGTCGGTGAGCGTCACCGTCGCGCCGGTCTCGGCGGCGCGACGCTTGGCCGCGTCGACGAAGTGCGGGTCCGGCTCGAAACCGGCGGGAGCGGCGATGGTGACGTGGACGCCAGCGGTGACCCCGCCCAGCATCAGCGAGTGCGCCATGTTGTTGGCTCCGTCGCCGAGATACGTCATCCGCAGCCCGTTGAGGTCGCCCCGGCGCTCGGCCAGCGTCTGCAGATCGGCCAGCACCTGGCACGGGTGGAACTCGTCGGACAGCGCGTTGACGATCGGCACGCTCGACCCGGACGCCATGGCGGTCAGCCGCTCCTGGGCGAAGGTCCGCCACACGATCGCGTCGACGTAGCGGGACAGCACCGCCCCGGTGTCCTCGAGGGTCTCCTCGCGGCCCAGCTGGGTGCTGCGGCCGTCGACCACGACGGCATGCCCGCCGAGCTGGGCGATGCCCATCTCGAACGAGAACCGGGTGCGGGTCGAGTTCTTCTCGAAGATCACCGCGACACCGCGCGGCCCCTCGAGGGGGCGCCGGGAGAACGGTGCTTGCTTGAGCTCGGCGGCCAGGGCGAGCACCTCGGCCTGCTCGTCGGGTGACAAGTCGTCGTCGCGCAGGAAATGCCGGATGGTCATCGAGAAGCCTCCACAGCGGTATCGAGAACGGTGGGCAGAGCGGACAGGAACGTCTCGATCTGGCCTTCGGTGATGATCAGCGGCGGCGCCAGCCGGATCACGTCGGCGGCGGCCGCATTGACCAGGAAGCCGGCGTCGCGGGCCGCGGCCTCCACGGCCTTGGCGCTGGGCGCGGTCAGCACCACGCCCTGCAGCAGGCCCTTGCCGCGCACATGGTCGACGAGCGGATGGCCCAGCTCCTCGATGCCGTGGCTGAGGGTCTTGCCGAGCACCCCGGCACGTTCGATCAGGTCCCCGTCGGCCAGCGCCTTGAGCACGCCCAGCGCGGCCGCGGTGCACACCGGATTACCGCCGAAAGTGCTGCCGTGCAGCCCGGGGGTGAGCAGGTCACCCGCGGCGCCGACGGCCAGGCAGGCTCCGATCGGCAACCCGCCGCCCAGACCCTTGGCCAGCGTGACCACGTCCGGGGTGATGCCGTCGTGCTGGTGGGCGTAGAACGCACCGGTGCGCCCGACGCCGGTCTGCACCTCGTCGAGAACCAGGAGGGCGCCGTTCTTCGTGGTGATGTCGCGGGCGGCGGCCAGGTAGCCGGCGGGTGGGACGACGACGCCGCCCTCCCCCATGATCGGTTCCAGGAACACCGCGGCGGTATCCGAATCGACCGCGGCGGCAAGGGCTTCGACGTCGCCGTACGGCACATGGGTGACGTTGCCCGGCAACGGTTCGAAGGGTGCCTGCTTGGCGGGCTGACCGGTCAGCGCCAGCGATCCCATCGTGCGGCCGTGGAATGCGCCTTGGGCGGCAACGATATTCGTCTTGCCGGTGAGCCGGGTGATCTTGAAGGCCACCTCGTTGGCCTCGGTGCCCGAGTTGCAGAAGAACACCCGCGCCTGGGTTCCCAGGTGCCCGACCAGCGCCTCGGCCAATGTGATGCCCGGCTCGGTGGCGTACAGGTTGGAGGTGTGGCCCAGGGTGTTCAACTGGCTGGTGACGGCGTCGATGACGGCCGGGTGGCGGTGGCCGAGCAGGTTGACGGCGATACCGCCGAGCAGGTCCAGGTAGGACTTGCCGTCGGTGTCGGTGACCACGACGCCGTCACCGCTGGCCAGCGCCAGCGGCGGGGTGCCGTAGTTGTTCATCATCACCGCTTCCCAGCGGTCCTGCAGCGTCACGCGTTCACCACCTTGGTTCCGGTTCCTTCATCGGTGAAAAGCTCGACGAGCACGCAGTGTTCGACACGGCCGTCGATCACATGGGCACTCGGCACGCCGCCTTCCACCGCCCGCAGACAGGCCTCGATCTTGGGCACCATGCCCGATTCGAGCCTGGGCAGCAGTTGGGTGAGGGCCGCGGTGTCGATCTCGCTGACCAGTGAGGAGCGGTCGGGCCAGTCGGTGTACAGGCCCTCCACATCGGTGAGCATGATCAGCTTCTCGGCCCCCAGCGCCTCGGCCAGGGCCGCGGCCGCGGTGTCGGCGTTGATGTTGTGCACCACGCCGTCGACGTCCGGCCCGATGGTCGAGACCACCGGGATCCGGCCGGCGTCAATGAGATCGAGCAGCGATTCGGCGTTGACATACTCGACGTCTCCGACCAGCCCGATGTCGGTGGCCACACCGTCGACGGTGACGCTGCGCCGCACCGCGGTGAACAGGTGCGCGTCCTCACCGGTGAGGCCCACCGCGTACGGCCCGTGGGCGTTGATCAGGTTGACCAGCTCGCGGCCAACCTGGCCGAACAACACCATCCGCGCCACATCGAGGACCTCCGGGGTGGTCACCCGGAAGCCGCCCTTGAAATCGCCTGCGATGCCCAGTCTTTTGAGCATGGCACTGATCTGCGGGCCGCCTCCGTGCACCACGACGGGTTTGATGCCGCAGTTGCGCAGGAACACCATGTCGGCGGCGAAGGCGGCCTTGAGGGTGTCGTCGGTCATCGCGTTGCCGCCGTACTTGACGACGACGATCTGGCCGTGCAGTTGCTTGAGCCACGGCAATGCCGAGGCGAGCACCTTGGCCTTGACGCCGCGCTCGATCGTTTCGCTCATGAGCTGTACGCCGAGTTCTCTTCGACGTAGGCGTGGGACAGGTCGGTGGTTCTGATGGAAGCACTGCTGCCTCCCACGGCCAGGTTCACCACCACGGCGATGTCCTCACCGGACAGGTCGACCTCGCGGGCACCCGGCGCGCCGGCGCCGTCGACGCACACCGGAGAACCGTTGAACGACACGCTGATCCGATCCGCATCGAGCCTCACCGGCGCGATGCCGACCGCGGCCAGCACCCGGCCCCAGTTCGGGTCGGAGCCGAACAGTGCGGTCTTGACCAGGCTGTCGCGGGCGATGACGCGGGCCGCGACGAGTGCGTCGTCCTCGCTGTCAGCACCGGTGACGGTGACGGTGACGCGCTTGGTGACGCCTTCGGCATCGGCCTGCAACTGGGCGCACAGGTCGTCGCAGACCCGCAGCACGGCGTCGTTGAGGTCATCCTGGCTCGGTGCGATCTCGCTGGCGCCGGAGGCCAGCAGTAGCACGGTGTCGTTGGTCGAGCAGCTGCCGTCGACGTCGAGCCGGTCGAAGGTCAGCGCCGCGGCCCGCTTGAGCGCGGTGTCCAGCGCCGCGGCGTCCGCGACCGCATCGGTGGTCAGCACCACGAGCATGGTGGCCAGTGACGGCGCCAGCATCCCGGCCCCCTTGGCCATCCCGCCGACGGTCCAGTTCTCCCCCGAGTCCACCGAGTGATGCAGCGCAACCTGTTTCGGCACCGTGTCGGTGGTCATGATGGCCCGCGCCGCGTCGTCGCCACCGGTCAGACCGCCGGCGACCTCGTGCACGATCTCGGTGACACCGGCCAGCACCTTGTCCATCGGCAACCGATCACCGATCAGCCCCGTCGAGCACACCGCGACCTCGATGGCGCCGGTCTCGGTGCCCCAGTCGCTCAGCGCGGAGGCGACGGCCTCGGCGGTGGCGTGGGTGTCCTGGAAGCCCAGCGGCCCGGTGCAGGCGTTGGCGCCGCCCGAGTTCAGCACCACCGCGCGCAAGCGGCCGGTGGTCAGCACCTGCTGCGACCACTTCACGGGTGCGGCCTTGATCTTGTTGCGGGTGAAGACACCCGCCGCGGCGTAGTCCGGGCCCTCGTTGAACACCAGGGCCAGGTCCGGCGCACCGGATGCCTTGATACCGGCGGCGATTCCGGCGGCGCGGAAACCGGCCGGGGCGGTGACGCCCTGGGTGCGTACCAGCTTGGCCGTCTGTGCCGCTTCAGTCACGGTGCCACTCCCACGATCGACAGTCCTTCGGTTTCGGGCCAGCCCAGCGCCAGGTTCATCGACTGCACCGCGGCGCCGCCGGTGCCCTTGGTGAGGTTGTCGATGGCGGCGATGGCCACCAGTGTCTTCGCCTGCTCATCGACGCCGACCTGGATCTGCGCGGCGTTGCTGCCGATCACCGAACCGGTCTTGGGCAGCTGCCCCTCGGGCAACAGGTGGATGAACGGCTCTGCGTCATAAGCCTTTTCGTACGCGGCCCGGACCTCGGCCGCCGACGCCCCGGTGCGGGCGGTGCAGGTGGCCAGGATGCCCCGGGAGGTGGGGATCAGCACCGGGGTGAACGAGACGGTGACGTCCTTGTCGGTCACCGACCGCAGCCCCTGGGCAATCTCCGGGGTGTGCCGGTGCTTGCCTGCGATGTTGTAGGCACGCGCCGAGCCGATCACCTCCGAGCCCAGCAGGTCCACCTTCGCGGACTTGCCCGCGCCGGAGGTGCCGCTGACGGCGACGACGGTGACGGCGGGTTCGACGAGATCGGCGGCCACCGCGGGCAGCAGCGCCAGCAGTGCGGCGGTCGGATAGCAGCCCGGCACCGCGATGCGCTTGGTGTCCTTGAGCCGGTCCCGGGCGCCGGGCAGCTCGGGCAGGCCGTAGGGCCAGCTGCCCGCGTGCGCCGAGCCGTAGAACTTCTCCCAGTCCGCGGCGTCGGTCAGCCGGAAGTCGGCCCCGCAATCGATGATCAGCGTGTCCGGTCCGAGCTGTTCGGCCAGCGCGGCGGAATGACCGTGCGGAAGCCCGAGGAACACCACGTCATGCCCGGCCAGCACCTCGGCATCGGTGGGCTCCAGCACCCGTGAGGCCAACGGCAGCAGGTGCGGGTGATGCTCGGCGATCGTGGTCCCGGCACTGGAGGCCGCGGTCAACGCCCCGATGGTCAACCGGCCGTCAGCGTAGGCCGGATGCCCGAGCAGCAATCGCAGGATCTCTCCGCCGGCGTAGCCGCTGGCGCCGGCCACCGCTATCGAAGTCATGCGGGCAATTCTGCATTCTTATGCATGCAGATGCAAATTCATTAATACGCCCGGTGCCGACTGTGTCACTGGTGCACGTCAACCGGCAAAAATACGTACAACAGCGTCACGTTCGCGGCGGGAACCTAGCCGCGCAGCACAGCGCCGACGCGCTCGCCGGCGACAGCGACGGCAGCGTCGCGGGCGGCGCTGGCCTCGTCCTCGGTCAGGGTGCGATCGGCAGCCCGGAACCGCAGCGCCAGGGTCAGGGACTTACGCCCCTCCCCGATCTGCGGGCCGGTGTAGACGTCGAACAAGCGGACGTCCTCCAGCAGCTCGCCGGCTCCGTCACGGACAGCGTCGACAACGGCGGCCGCGGCCACCTCGTCACCGACCACCACGCTGATGTCCTGGAACACCGCCGGGAACGGTGACACCGACGGCGCGGGCAGCACCTCGACGATCGGCACGGAATCAAGGTCGAGTTCGACCGCACAGGAGCCCTTGGGCAGACCGGTCCGCTCGATGACCGCCGGATGAAGCTGGCCGGCGTACCCGACGACGGTGTCGCCGACGAGCACCTCGGCGCAGCGGCCCGGATGCCACGGCAGCTCCTGGGCGGCGCGCAGGGTGAATTCCACCCCGGACGCCCGGCCGATCACCCGTACCGCCTCGAACGCGTCGGCGGCCTCCACCGGACGTCCCGGCCCCCACGGACCGGCGGGCTCACGCAGCCCGGTCAGCACCGCCGCGACGTGCTGCGGCTGGCGCGGCAGCGAGGCATCGAGGCCGGCGATCTCCTCGTCGGTGGGCCTACGGTCGTTCGGGATTCGCTCGACGGACCGGGTCTCGGCCGTGGGATGCACCACCTGCTGGATCGCGAACAGCGCGACATCGGCCGCACCACGGGATACGTTGCGGCCCAAGGCTTCCAACAGACCGGGCAGCAACGTGGTGGCCAGCTGCGGCCGGTCGGCCTCCAGCGGGTTGAGCACCTTGGTGGCGTTGCGGCGCGGATCCTCGGCGGCCAGGCCCCAGGCGTCGAACACCCCGGCCGGCAGGAACGGCGTGGGCAGCACCTCGACGAATCCGGCCAGCGCCAGCGACTTCCCGATCGCCCGGCGCCGCTTCTGCACCGCGGTCAGGCCGCGGCCGGCCGGCGCTGTCGGCAGCACCGACGGGATGGACTCCAGGCCCTCCAGCCGCAGCACCTCCTCCACGAGGTCGGCGCGCTGACGCATGTCGGGCCGCCAGCTGGGCGGGATGACGGTGAGCAAATCGGTGCCGGTGACGTCAGCGCCGATCTGGGCGAGACGACGAGCCGTCGTACCTGCGGGGTATTCGACGCCTGCGGTGCGGTCGGGCAGGTCCGCGGGGATCTCGACGGCCGGCTGGGACCAGTCGGTGCGCCCGTCGGCGCGCCAGTCGGTGAGCTTCGGTTCGACGGTTCCGCCGGCGATCTCGGCCAGCAGGGTCGCGCAACGGTCCAGGGCCGCAACCGAAATGGCCGGATCCACCGAGCGTTCGTAGCGGCGGCCGGCCTCACTGGCCAGGTGCAGCCGACGCTGGGTGCGCGACACCGCGGCCGGATCCCACACCGCGGCCTCCAGCAGCACATCGGTCGTGGAATCGCGCACCTCGGTGGTGCCCGCGCCCATCACACCGCCGATCGCGGCGGTTGCGACGTCGTCCACGATCAGTACGTCGGCCGAGTTCAGGGTGCGCTCGACATCGTCGAGCGTCACGACCTTCTCACCGTCGCGGGCGAACCGCACGGCGAAACCACCGGTGATCAGGCTGCTGTCGTGAGCGTGCATCGGGTGGCCGATCTCGAGCATGACGTAGTTGGTCACGTCGACGGCAGGCGAGATGGCGCGGATGCCGCTGAGAATCAGCCGGCGCTGCAGCCACCACGGCGACACTGCCGCCGGATCGATGCCGGTGACCGGGCGTAGACCGAAGCGCTGCACCCCGGTTCCGGGCTCCACGGTCAGCGGCCAGGCCTCGCCCTCGGCGGGCAGCGGCGCCACGTCGGCCAGATCGACGAAGTCCAGATCGTGGGCACACGCGATCTCGCGGGCCAGGCCGCGCACCGACAGGCAGTAGCCGCGGTCAGGCGTGATCGCCAGGTGGAACACCACATCGTCGAGGCCCAGAACCTCGGCGGCCGGGGTACCCGGTTCGGCGGTGCCGGGCGGCAGGACCAGGATGCCCGCACCCTCGACACCCAGGTTCATCTCCGAGGCCGAGCAGATCATGCCGTCCGAGACCCGCCCGTAGGTCTTGCGGGTGGCGATGGTGAAGTCACCGGGCAGCACGGTGCCGGGCAGTGCCACCACAACCAGGTCACCGACCGCGAAATTCGTTGCACCACAGACGATGTCGCGGGGCGCACCGTCCACATTCTGGACGCCGACGTCGACCTTGCAGGCCCGGATCGGCTTCTTGAACTCGGTGAGTTCCTCGATCTCGGCGACCCGGCCGATGGTCAACGGACCGGTCACCGGGCCGATCGGGATGATCTCCTCGACCTCGTGGCCGATCCGGATGAACGTCTGCTCGAGTTCCTCGACCGACACATCCCAATCAGGGGCACCGGCACGGACGGCCTCACGCAGCCAGCTGAACGGAATCCGCATCAGGCACCGACCCCGAACGGCAGCGAGAACCGGACGTCACCCTCGACCATGTCGCGCATGTCAGGAATTCCGTTGCGGAACTGCAGGGTTCGCTCCAATCCCATGCCGAAGGCAAATCCGGAGTACACGTCGGGGTCGATTCCGCAGGCGCGCAACACATTCGGGTTGACCATGCCGCAGCCGCCCCATTCGACCCAGCCGGGGCCGCCCTTCTTACCGGGGAACCAGATGTCGACCTCGGCCGACGGCTCGGTGAACGGGAAGAAGTGCGGGCGGAACCGGGTGCGCCCCTCCGGCCCGAACTGGGCCCGCGCGAACGCGTCCAGCGTGCCGCGCAGGTGCGCCATGGTCAGGCCCTTGTCCACCGCCAGCCCCTCCACCTGGTGGAACACCGGCGTGTGGGTGGAATCCAATTCATCGGTGCGGAAGGTCCGACCGATCGAGACGATGTACACCGGAAGCTCGCGCTCCAGCAGTGCCCGGACCTGCACCGGCGAGGTGTGGGTGCGCAGCACCTGCCGTGACCCGTCCGGGGCGATCTGGAAGGTGTCCTGCTCGCTGCGCGCCGGATGGTCCGGCGGGAAGTTCAACGCGTCGAAGTTGAACTGCTCGGTCTCGACCTCGGGCCCCTCGGCCAGTTCCCAGCCCATCGCGACGAAGGTGTCGGCGACGTTCTCGGCCAGGATTGTGATCGGGTGCCGGGCACCGACGGGCTGCCGCGTCGAGGGCAGCGTCACATCGATACGTTCGGCGACCAGCACCTCGGCGTCGCGCTCGGCGCGCAGTGCGGCCAGCCGCTCGTCGTAGGCACACTGGGCCTCGCCGCGGGCCACGTTGACCCGTTTGCCGGCGTCGGCGCGGTCGGCCTTCGGGAGCGTCGCCAACGCCTGGCGGGCCAGGGCGATCGGGGCACGATCACCGAGGTGCTCGGTCTTGGCGCGCGCCAACGCATCGAGGTCACCGGCCAGCTCAAAGGCATGCCGGGCCGCGCTGACGGCTTTGGTCAGGGCTTCTTCTGAGAGATCACTGGGCTGCTCAGCCACCCGGCGATCATAGGCGATCGGCACGTCGCGCCTCGAATCCCTTTGCCCCCGGCTACTCCTCCGGCATGCCGATCCTGCACCGTGCCGAGACCTATGAGTGGCTCATGTCCGCCGAGCTGCTCGGGGATCCACCGGGATCCCGGAGGTCGGAGCGGGTGGCGGACTCGGCGACCGGGTCCGTCCGATCGTGGATCCCGCCACGGTGTGGGGTGAGTGCGCCGGCCACCGTCGCGCCGAGGACGCCCGCGCCGGCGGCGAAGGGGAACAGCGCCGGATCTCCGGCCAGCAAGGCCAGGCCGAAGAAGGCTGCCACGCTCAACAACAGGTACCTGACGGCGGTCCAGCCCTGCGGTCGGCCCAGCCAGGCGGACAGCACCATGCCGAGTATCAGCGCGACAACGTGGCCGATGCCGGTGAAGTCGGGCCCTTGTGCGACCACCGCCACGCCCACCGCCAGCCAGAAGCCCACCCACGCCGGGCGCCAGCGCACGGCGATCGCCGCAGTGAGCGCCCCCAGGACCGCCGCAGCCCCGTAGCTCATCCCGACGTCGACGTCGCGGCTGACCGACGCCGGGGCCCAGCCCGCCCTCACCGCGACCGTGAGGCCGGCTGCCACCAGCAGGGTGGCGCCCACATGACCGACGGCAAAGGCGAGCACGAGACGCTTGCTGCGCCAGAGCAATTCGGCCAGCGCCAGCAGACACACGAGTCCCGGCAGCCAGGCGTAGACCGGGCCGGCGTCGGTGACGAAGGCGCTGCTGAGCAGCGTGCCGAAATGCCCGTGCCGCAGATTGTGCAGGTTGGTGCTGACGTGTCCGAGGATCTTGTCGTGGGTGCCAGGGTCGATCGCCAGCAGCACAGTGGTGACCACGGCCAGGATCGCCGCGTACGCCAGCGTGACCGGAATTCTGGTCAGCTGGGTCAGGATCGCCGACGCGCGCCCGAGCACCAGATCGACTATCCGCCCGCCGCCTCTCAGGTGGCTGGCAGCTGCCTGGGAGTTTTCACCCGGTACATCACCAGATCGTCGGGCACACCTTCGGGCTTGTTCGAGAACATCTGCCGCCGTTGACGTTTGACAGTTACCCCGAGTTCGGCCAGCTGATCTTCGGAGATGCCCTCCAGCGTGGTGCCCGACACCACGAGCCCACCGTTGGCGGCCCGCTCCATCACCCGGGCGGTGATGTTGACGTCGACACCCAACCAGTCCGAGCCGATGCGCTGCGGGCGCCCGGTGTGGATCCCGACGCGCATGCGCGGCGCGTAGCCGTCCATGTCGATGCTCTTCACCCCGTCGAGCGCCACGCGCATCGCCGACAGGGCGGTGCCCGGATCGGAGAACACCGCCATCATGCCGTCACCCATGCGTTTGACGATGTGACCGCCGGCCTCCAGCACCGGGGGCTCGATCACCTGCGCCACCCGGCGCAGCAAACGCAATGTGGCGTCATCACCGGAACGCAACGACCATGACGAGAAACCGACCAGGTCGGTGAACACCAGCGTCACCTCAGGATTGGCCGGGGTTCCCGAGACGCGTTCGGTCAGCGCCTGCCACACCTGGAGCGCACCGAGGCTCACCTCGCGTGAGGCTACGTCCCGGTCCAGCAAACGGTCGGCCACCCGCGCGGCGGCGCGGGGACCGCCCTCACCCGACGCCGACAGGCGGTCACCGAAATCCGGATCCCCCGGCAACGCCCGGCGGACCCGCCGGACCAGATCGATGACGGCCGGGCTGCGGTTGGTGCGTTGCAGCCATCCCAGCGGACCCGGCAGCCCGGGTGCCCTCACCTGGCGCTGCTGCGGCGCCTGCTCGACATCCCCGACTCGTCCGGACGGGTCATCGAACGGCTCGCCATCCACAGCGCAAGACTAAGTGGCGTGCGGACCGGGCGGCAATCACGCCACGTGCGGGTTTGCCCACACTCTCCCGACGTCGGCAAACCAGGCTGGTCACGACGCTGTGGCGCGACGGTAGCCACCCAATAACAGTGCGCGACGCCGCGCCGTGGCGTCGTAGACAACATGCGTTGTCACTACTATCGTTGGGTCAGCTGTGATCCATGTCATGACGAGTCAACGAGGACGCGATGACCACACGAGTCGCCACCGGCAGCAAGCACGATCCACTCGGCCCGGATTCGCTCACCTGGAAATACTTCGGCGATCTGCGCACCGGGATATTGGGCGTGTGGATCGGCGCGATCCAGAACATGTATCCCGAACTCGGCGCCGGCGTCGAGGAACATTCGATCCTGCTGCGCGAACCCCTTCAGCGGGTGGCCCGGTCGGTGTACCCGATCATGGGCGTGGTTTACGACGGCGACCGCGCGGCGGATACCGGCGCGCAGATCAAGGGGTTCCACACCACGATCAAGGGCGTCGACGGCCAGGGGCGGCGCTACCACGCGCTGAACCCGGAGACGTTCTACTGGGCGCACGCCACGTTCTTCATGCTCATCATCAAGACCGCGGAGTATTTCTGCGGCGGGCTCACCGAGGCCGAGAAGCGCCAGCTGTTCGACGAGCACGTGCAGTGGTACCGCATGTACGGCATGAGCATGCGGCCGGTTCCCAGCACCTGGGAGGAGTTTCAGGAGTACTGGGACGCCAAGTGCCGCGACGAGCTGGAGATCAACCGGGCCACCCTCGACATCTTCACCATCCGGATCCCGAAGCCGTGGTTCGTGCTGATGCCCACGCCGGTGTGGGACCAGCTGTTCAAACCTCTTGTCGGAGCACAGCGCTGGATCGCGGCGGGCGTTTTCGACCCGGCGGTGCGCGAGAAGGCCGGAATGCGCTGGACCCCCGGTGACGAAGTGTTGCTGCGGATCTTCGGCAAGATGGTCGAGTTGGCGTTCGTCGCCGTCCCCGACGAGATCAGGCTGCACCCGCGTGCCATGTCGGCGTACCGCCGCGCGGCCGGGAAGCTACCGGCCGACGGACCGTTGGTGGAAGCGCCGAGCTTCATGGACCCGCCCCGCGACCGCAGAGGCCTGCCGATGCATTACCTGCCGCGGCGCAAGACCCTGCTGGACCGGGCCGGAGCGCTGGTCCACACCACGTTCTCGCTGCCGGCGCTGCGCCCCGCCCGCCGCCCCGCGGCCTGACTTTTTGACACCTGTCTAAGCTGTCGGAATGCTTGATTGGTCTGATGTCGACATCGCCGTGCGTGACGCGGTTCGTGAGTTCGTGGACAAGGAGATTCGCCCGCACCTCGACGAGCTCGAGAGCGGCGACATGGAGCCGTACCCGATCGTGCGAAAGCTGTTCGCCACGTTCGGCATCGACGCCCTTGCCAAGGAGTCGCTGGACAAGCGGCTGGAGAAGCTGCGCAGCGGCGACACCAAGCCCTCGGGTGCACGCGGCGGCATGTTCGGCGGCAGCGGCTCGCCGGGTATGGGCTTCGTCCTGATCAGCGAACTGTGCCGGGTGTCGATGGGCCTGGTCACCGGCCTCGGCGTCAGCCTGGGCCTGACCGTGTCGACGATTCAGAGCCGAGGCACCCTGGCCCAGCAGGAACGGTGGCTGCCCGGGCTGGTGACCTACGAGAAGATCGGCGCCTGGGCGATCACCGAACCCGATTCGGGCTCCGACGCGTTCGGCGGCATGAAGTCCTACGTCACTCGTGACGGCGACGATTACATCCTCAACGGCCAGAAGACCTTCATCACCAACGGCCCCGACGCCGATGTGGTGGTCGTCTACGCCAAGCTCGACGAAGGTGATGGTGCGGACAAGCGCAACCGGAAGGTTCTGACCTTCGTCCTCGACCGCGGCATGGAGGGCTTCGTGCAGTCGAAGCCGTTCCGCAAGATGGGCATTCACTCATCGCGCACCGGCGAGCTGTTCTTCAACAACGTCCGGCTGGGCCGCGACCGGCTGCTCGGCGAGACCGAGGGATCCGACGACGGCGCCGACGAGGGCCGCGCCAGCGCCCGGTCGAACTTCTCGGCCGAACGCATCGGGGTGGCAGCGATGGCCCTGGGCGTCATCGAGGAATGCCTGCGGTTGAGCGTCGACTACGCCAAGACCCGCACCCTGTGGGGCCAGGAGATCAGCCAGTTCCAGCTGATCCAGCTCAAGCTGGCCAACATGGAAGTGGCCCGGATGAACGTGCGCAACATGCTGTTCCGCGTCATCGAATCCGCAGAGAAGGGCGTGCCGATCTCGCTGGCCGAGGCCTCGGCGATCAAGTGGTACTGCTCGCAGGCCGCCACCGACGTCGCGATGGAGGCAGTCCAGCTGTTCGGCGGCAACGGCTACATGACCGAGTACCGGGTGGAGCAGTTGGCCCGCGATGCCAAGTCGTTGATGATCTACGCCGGCAGCAACGAGGTGCAGATCACCCACGTGGCACGGGGTTTGCTCAGCTAGCCCCGGCCCTGGATCATTTCGCGACCCGGGTGCGCCTCGCGCCACCCGGCCATCGCGGCATCCCAGTCGACGCCGTCGAGCGCGGTGAGCGAGGCCGGGAACAGTCCGTCCTCTTCCTTGGCGATGTGGACGTACAGTTCCTCGACCTCCGCGCGCACCCGTTTCTGATCCTCCGGATCGGACAGGTCGACGACTTCGAGGAACGCCGCCAGCTCCCGGTGCTCTGCCACCAACGGGTCGATGTGCTCGGCGTACAGCTCCTCACGATGCATCACCGCGAACAGCCCGTTCTCCTCACCCTGCCAATGGGAACGCAGCTCCTCGAACATCGCCGCCAGCCGCTGCCGGGCGACGTCCAGCTCACCTCGGTCCAGGGCGCGCACCGCTTCGCGGCCGTGATCGACCGCCCGCTCATGCTCTGCGATGTAGTCCCGTATCAGCGGCATGTCCCGGCATCCGCAGTATTGGCACATGGCCCACCTCCGACGCCCATGATCGCCGCTTGCCGGCGCGAGCAGACGCAGATGTACCCGACACGCCGAAGTCTTGGGGCTTTTTGTCTGCTCGCGCTAGAGACGGTGCGCGCGGGCGCTCTGATACAGACAGATCGACGCCGCCGAGGCGACGTTGAGGCTTTCGGATCGGCCGGGCATCGGAATGTGCACGCGGTGATCGGCCGCCGCGGCCAATTCGGTTGGCAGGCCGTGGGCTTCGGGCCCGAACAGCCAGGCCGTGGGTCCGGCGAGGTCTACATGGTCGAGGCTGACCTCGCCGTCGATAGTGGTCGCCAGCACCTGCAGCCCGGCCGCCTGCAGCCGTGCCACGACGGCGGCCGCGTCGGGCTCGCTGATCACCGGCAGCGAGAAGATGCTGCCGGCCGAGGACCGCAGGCACTTGCTGTTGTACGGGTCCACGCTGTGGCCGGCGAGCACCACCGCGTCGGCACCCATCGCGTCGGCGGTCCGGATCAGCGTGCCGGCGTTGCCCGGCTCCGAGATCTGCACGGGCACCGCGATCAACCGGGGTGCGCCGGCCAGCACCTCATCGAGGGAGACCTCCGGCAGCCGGCACACCGCGACGAGGCCTACCGGGGTGACGGTGTCCGACAACGCTTTTGCCGCGCGTTCGGTGACCAGTTGCACCGGCGCGTCGGCGAGCAGCTCACCGAAGCGGTCGAGCGCGGCCTCGGTCACGAACACCTCGGAAACGAGTCCGCGCCGCAACGCGGCCTCGACGAGGTTGGGACCCTCGGCAAGGAAGCGTGCGGCGCGGCGGCGCCCGATGTGGCGCTGCAGTTTGACCGCAGCGGCCACCCGGGCAGAACGCTCGGTGAGCGTCAGGCGGCCTCGTCAGAGGACGTTGACGGCGCATTCACATCGCTGGGCAGAGCGGCCTTGGCGACCTCGACCAGCGCGGTGAACGCGGCGGCGTCGCTCACGGCGATCTCGGCCAGGTTCTTGCGGTCCACCTCGACACCAGCGGCCTTGAGGCCCTGGATCAGGCGGTTGTAGGTGATGTCGTTGGCGCGGGCCGCGGCGTTGATACGCGAGATCCACAGCTTGCGGAACTCACCCTTGCGGGCGCGACGGTCGCGGTAGGCGTAGGTCAGCGAATGCAGCTGCTGTTCCTTGGCCTTGCGGTACAGGCGGGACCGCTGGCCCCGGTAACCCTTCGAGGCCTTGAGTACGGTCCGCCGCTTCTTCTGGGCGTTGAGTGCGCGCTTCACGCGTGCCATGGGATGTTCCTATTCTCGTTCGGTACGGGGAGCGGCAGGTCTAGCCGTTGAGCAACTTGTTGACACGCTTGGTGTCGTTGGCTGCGACCACGGTGCGGCCGTCAAGCCGGCGGGTGCGCTTGGTGGCCTTGTGCTCCAGCAGGTGGCGGCGGCCGGCCTTCTGACGCACGATCTTGCCGGTCCCGGTCTTGCGGAAGCGCTTGGATGCTCCGCTGTGGGTCTTCGCCTTGGGCATGAATCCTCAGTTCTGTGTTGAAGCTAGTTCTGCGTGACGTCTGGTTCTTCTGGTGCGGCCTGCTGCCCGCCCGGGCGCTCGGCCTGCTCCGCTGCCTTGGCGCGAGTCTTCGCGCCGCGGTGCGGTGCCAGCACCATCGTCATGTTGCGGCCGTCCTGCTTGGCTGAGGTCTCGACGAAGCCGTACTCGGCCACATCTGCGCCCAACCGCTGCAACAACCGGTACCCGAGTTCGGGCCGGGACTGCTCGCGTCCGCGGAACATGATGGTCACCTTGACCTTGGACCCGGCTTCGAGGAAGCGGACCACATGGCCCTTCTTCGTCTCGTAGTCGTGATCGTCGATCTTGGGACGCAGCTTCTGTTCCTTGACGACGGTCTGCTGCTGGTTCTTGCGAGACTCGCGCTCCTTGAGTGCCGTCTCGTACTTGAACTTGCCGTAGTCCATGATTTTGCAAACCGGCGGCTTGGCGCCTGGCGCAACTTCGACAAGGTCGAGATCGGCATCCGCGGCGACGCGGAGGGCGTCTTCGATGCGCACAATGCCTACCTGCTCGCCACCTGGTCCGATCAGGCGGACTTCTGGTACACGAATGCGCTCGTTGACGCGGGTCTCAGTGCTGATGGGGCCTCCTATGTTGGGTCTGCCGAGGAGACCCACCCATCTGCACTTCTGCCCCGAAGAACAGAAAAGCCCTGCTCAAAGCAGGGCCCAATGCCGACCGATCACGGCTTGCGCCGCCTGTACGTCCAGTTCTGGAGCACAGAACCGGCGTCCGAGGACACCGGCGACCGGACCGTTGTACCTTGTGGTCAACGGTGGGAGTGGGACTCCACTTGCTGTCCCTGACGTGAGCCGGGACGGTCGCGCATGACAGTCTAGCAGGCATGACCGATCCGACCGAAACGCCCGACAGCGCGACGCCGCAGGTGCGGGAGCTGGCCGACATCCCCGCCGTGGAGGTGATCACCCGGGCGGCGCTGATGTTGATGAGCGCCGCGGCCGAGAAGATCGGACTTTCTGCCGAGGATCCCGAGGACAGCCCGCACCGCGATCTTGACGAGGCTCGCCGGATCATCACCGCACTCGCCGGTCTCGTGACCGCATCGGCCGAGTACCTGGGACCGCACGCGGGTCCGGTGCGCGACGGGCTCAAGAGCCTGCAACTGGCGTTCCGCGAAGCCAGTGCGCATCCCGACGAACCGGGCAAAGGCCCAGGCGAGAAGTACACCGGCCCGGTCTGGTAGCCGGCCGCGGCGAAGTCTGTGCGCGCGCTCAACCCAATTGACGGGTTGAGCGCCTATTCTCCGGGCGTATGACCGTTATCAGCCGCGGCCACCGCGCCGGGGTCCAGCCCGCGTCGAGGTTCTCCTGGGTTCCCGCTGCAGCCGGCTGGACCGTCGGGGTCATCGCCACCCTGTCGCTGATCGCCAGCGTGTCTCAAACGGTGCGCTGGTTGATCCAGGTCCCGCGAGAATTCGTCAACGACTACATCTTCAACTTCCCCGACACGAGTTTCGCGTGGGCGTTTGTGCTGGCGCTGCTGGCCGCGGCGCTTGCCGCGCGGAAGCGGATCGCCTGGTGGATCCTGGTGCTCTACATGGTGGGCGCCGTCGGCTGGAACCTCGGCGATCTCGTCACGGGCGGCGACCCGCTCGCCGAGGACGTGGGTGAGGTAATCGGCCTGGTCTTCCATGTGACCGCCATCGTCTGTCTGGTGCTGGCACGCAACCAGTTCTGGGCCAAGGTGCGCCGCGGCGCCCTGCTCAAATCGGCCGTCGTGCTGGTCGCCGGCATGGCGATCGGCATCCTGGCCGCGTGGGCGCTGCTGGAGTTGTTCCCCGGCACCCTGGACCCGGAGTGGCGGCTGCTGTACGCGGTCAACCGGGTCAGCGGATTCGCCACCGTTCCGACCGAGGTGTTCGAGGGCTATTCGCATCCGTTCCTCAACGCGATCTTCGGCTTGTTCGGCGCACTGGCCCTGATGGCGGCCGCGATCGTGTTGTTCCAGTCGCAACGCGCCTCCAACGCGCTGACCGGTGAGGACGAGTCGGCGATCCGGGGTCTGTTGGAGGTCTATGGCAAGAACGACTCACTGGGATATTTCGCCACCCGTCGCGACAAGTCCGTGGTGTTCGCACCCAACGGCCGGGCCGCGATCGCCTACCGCGTGGAGGTGGGCGTGTGTCTGGCCGGTGGTGATCCGGTCGGCGATCCCAAGGCCTGGCCGCAGGCGATCGCGGCCTGGTTGCAGTTGTGCCAGACCTACGGCTGGGCCCCGGGCGTGATGGGCGCCAGTTCGGCGGCGGCCGAGGCGTTCCGGGCGGCCGGGCTCAACGCGCTGCAACTCGGCGACGAGGCCATCCTGCATCCGGAGAACTTCCGGCTGTCCGGACCCGACATGCGGGCGGTGCGTCAGGCCGTCACCCGGGCCCGGCGCGCTGGGACGTCGGTGCGTATCCGGCGCCACCGCGAGCTGGAGCCGGCCGAGATGGCCGAGGTGATCCAGCGTGCCGACGCCTGGCGGGACACCGAAACCGAACGCGGCTTCTCGATGGCGCTGGGCCGGCTCGGCGATCCGGCCGACGGTGACTGCCTGCTCGTCGAGGCGATCCAGCAGCGTAAAGACGCCTCAGAGCCTGAGGTGGTGGCGTTGCTGTCGCTGGTGCCGTGGGGCACCAACGGCGTCTCGCTCGACGTCATGCGACGCTCCCCGCAATCCCCCAACGGCACCATCGAGCTGATGGTCAGCGAACTGTGCATGCAGTCCGAAGGCATTGGGGTCAGCCGGATTTCACTGAACTTCGCGATGTTCCGATCGGCGTTCCAGCAGGGTGCGCAGCTGGGCGCGGGCCCGGTGGCCCGGCTCTGGCGGGCGCTGCTGGTGTTCTTTTCCCGCTGGTGGCAGCTGGAGACGCTGTACCGCTCGAACATGAAATACCAACCGCAGTGGGTTCCGCGGTACGCCTGCTACGAGGATGCCCGGATGATCCCGCGCGTCGGGGTCGCCTCGGTGATCGCCGAGGGTTTCCTGGTGCTGCCGTTCTCCCGACGCAACAAGCAGCACACCGGCGAACACGTCGCGGCCCCGGCCGACCTGGTGGACTCGGGCCGGCTGCACCACGACGGCAGCGCGCCGGACCTCAACGGGCTGCAAGCCGAGCTGGCCGACGAGGACCCGCAGCGGCTGCCCGAGCAGGTGCGGGTGCGGATGGACAAACTGCGCCAGTTGCAGGCCAACGGGGTGGACGCCTATCCGGTGGGCCAGGCCCCCAGCCATACCGTCGCGGCCGCACTGGAATCCGCCGACGGTGCCGCGGTGAGCGTGGCCGGACGGATCCTGCGGGTCCGGGATTACGGCGGCGTGCTGTTCGCCCAACTGCGCGATTGGTCGGGCGAGGTTCAGCTGTTGCTCGACAATGCCCGGCTGACCCAGGCCGGCACCGCGGAATTCACCGCCACCATCGACCTCGGCGATCTGATCGAGGTGACTGGCTCGATGGGGCGCAGCCGCAACGGCACCCACTCGCTGCTGGTGGACAGCTGGCGGCTGATCGGCAAATGCCTGCGCCCGCTGCCCGACAAGTGGAAGGGCTTGACCGACCAGGAGGCCCGGGTGCGGGCCCGCTATGTGGACCTGGCGGTCAACACCGAGGCGCGCGAGTTGATCCGGGCCCGCAGCGGCGCCCTGCACGCCATCCGGGAAACGTTGTACGCCAAGGGTTTCCTCGAGGTGGAAACCCCGATCCTGCAGCAGATCCACGGCGGTGCCAACGCCCGGCCGTTCCTGACCCACATCAATGCCTACGACCTGGACCTGTATCTGCGGATCGCGCCCGAGCTCTACCTCAAGCGGTTGTGCGTGGGCGGGGTCGAGCGCGTCTTCGAACTGGGCCGAGCGTTTCGCAACGAGGGCGTGGACTTCAGCCACAACCCGGAGTTCACGCTGCTGGAGGCCTACCAGGCCCATGCCGACTACAACGTGTGGATCGACGGCTGCCGCGAGTTGATCCAAAACGCCGCCCAGGCGGCCAACGGAGCCCAGGTCTTCCAGCGGCCGCGCGCCGACGGGGTCCTCGAACCCGTGGACATATCGGGTGAGTGGGCGGTCAAGACCGTGCACGACGCGGTGTCGGAGGCCCTCGGTGAGCACGTCACCGTCGAAACGGATCTGGCCACGCTGCGCCGGCTGTGCGATGCGGCGAACATCCCCTACCTGACGCACTGGGACGCCGGGGCCGTGGTGCTGGAAATGTACGAGCACCTGGTCGAGGACCGCACCGAAGAGCCCACGTTCTACAAGGATTTCCCGACCTCGGTCTCGCCGTTGACCCGGCCGCACCGCAGCATCCCCGGGGTGGCCGAGCGCTGGGACCTGGTGGCCTGGGGCGTGGAACTCGGGACCGCCTACAGCGAACTGACCGACCCTGTCGAACAGCGCCGCCGGCTCCAGGAACAGTCTTTGCTGGCCGCGGGCGGTGACCCCGAGGCCATGGAGCTCGACGAGGACTTCCTGCAGGCCATGGAGTACGCGATGCCGCCGACGGGCGGTCTCGGGATGGGCGTGGATCGGGTCGTCATGCTGATCACCGGACGCAGCATCCGAGAGACACTGCCCTTTCCGCTGGCCAAACCTCGTTAGCAGGTGCCTCACAGCCGATCCCAAGATTCGGCGGCAACGATATCGGTGTGACGTTCACTCACCACCTGTCCTTGATGCACGGCTGGGTTCCGACCAGTGTCCAAGTCATCACCGCCGTGGTGCTGATCGCCGCAATCGGCTGGCGTACCCGCCGCTGGGCGTTCACCTGGCTACCGCTGGCGGCCGCGGTGGGCGGCATCCTGGTCGCCGGCACCAACTGGTACATCGAGTCCGAGGGGCTGGCCGGCAACCCCGCACCCCGGTCGCTGTGGGTGTGGATCGCGCTGACCGGTGTGGCGGTCGTGGTCCTGGCCGCCGGGTGGCGCGGCAGCCGGCGGTGGCGGCGCGGCACCGCGGTCATGGCGGTGCCGCTGACCCTGTTGTGCACGGCGCTCGCGCTGAACCTGTGGGTGGGCTACTTCCCCTGGGTGCAGACCGCGTGGAACCAGTTGACCGCAGGCCCGCTGCCTGATCAGACCGATCAGGTGACGGTGACGGCGATGCAACGCCAGGGCACCATCCCGGCCAAGGGCAGCGTGGTTCCGGTCGAGATCCCCAACACCGCTTCGGGTTTCCGGCATCGCGGTGAATATGTGTATCTGCCGCCGGCGTGGTTCGCCGCCAATCCCCCGCCACAGTTGCCGACGGTGATGATGATCGGTGGCGAGTTCAACACCCCGGCCGACTGGATGCGGGCGGGCAACGTGATCAAGACGATGGACGACTTCGCCGCGGCCCACCACGGATACGCGCCGGTGCTGGTGTTCGTGGACCCGGGCGGCACGTTCAACAACGACACCGAATGCGTCAACGGCAAGCGCGGGAACTCCGCCGACCACCTCACCAAAGACGTTGTGCCGTATATGAACAACCACTACGGCGTGAAACCTGCCGCAGCGGGTTGGGGCATCGTCGGCTGGTCCATGGGCGGTACCTGCGCGGTGGACCTGGCGGTCATGCACCCCGAACTGTTCAGTGCGTTCGTGGACATCGCCGGTGACATCGGCCCCAACTCGGGCACCAAGGCGCAGACCATCGACCGGCTGTTCGGCGGGAACGCCGCGGCCTGGGATGCCTTCGACCCGAGCACGGCGATCACCCGGCACGGCCAGTACGAGCAGACCGCCGGGTGGTTCGACGTCAATGACACGTCGACGGCAGGCAAGCCTCCGGGCCGCGCCAACGATCAGGCCAAGGCCGCCAACGCGCTGTGCGCGCTCGGCTCGCAACACGGCATCGCGTGTGCGGTGGTGACCCAGCAGGGCACCCACGACTGGCCGTTCGCCAGCCACGCGTTCTCCTCGGCCCTGCCCTGGCTGGCCGGTGCGATCGGTACCCCACAGGTGCCCGCCATCGGGTTGCCGCAGTCGTCGAACTCGCCGGCCTACATCCAGACCGCCGCCAAGTAGCGGTCAGTAGTCGGATTCGGCCGCGCGGATCTCGGCGAGGAACGCGTCGGCTGGGGGTGCGGCCAACCGGGCCCGCGCGAAGGCGCGCACCCGGGCCCGCTCCGGTGCGGACTCGGTGATCCCCTCGGCGCCGACGCTCACGGTCGTGTGCGACCAGTCCAGGTTCCAGGCCCGGGTTTCGCTGAGCCGCTGCCCTTCCGGATCCCGCAACGGCAGCACGGCGCGGCCCGCGGCGTCGAGGACACCGGAGCCTTCGCAGCCGGCGCCGCGCAGTTCGACGCCGATACCCGCTGAACCAGGGCCCGCGAGCGCCACCTGCACCACCGCGTCGGCCTCCTCACCGGTGCCCGTCACCGACCACTCGATGGTGTCCTCGGCCGCGTCGAACACCCCGGGCGGCACCGCCGACCAGACCACGGTCCCCGCCCCGCGCACGATCAACCCCGGCTCGCCCGATCCGTCGCCGCGCCCGGCCGCCAGGGCGTAGTCGTCCCGCCGGGGCACCGTGGTGGTGCGGTCAGGCCAGTCCAGCCCGAGGTCACCGGCCAGCTCCCGGCATTTCGCCACCAATTCCGTGACCCTCGGATCACCTTGACCGGCAAGAGAGTTCAACGTTTCCGGGTGGGGCGCCAGCAAGGCTGCCGCGTCGGAATCGAGGGTGTCGTCGGTGAAGAAGTCCTCGGCGGCCGCCGTCAGCAGGGCGAGTTCCGCGTCGAGCACCGGTCGCTCCAGCGCACCGATGCCGTCCCGGTCACTGGCGGGCCACCAGCGACGCAGCCAATGCCCGATCGCCAACCGCCGCAATGCATCCGTAGAGCCGGGCAGGAGCTGCACCCCGGGCAGCTCGATCGGCTGCCCCGGCTGCCGACCGGCCAGCGCTCCCAGGGCGGCAACGTGGCCGGCCTCGCCGAGCACCCGCCACAACCAATCCGCGCGCTCGGGGTCGGTGAAGGTGATGGAAGGTGGTTCGTCGGCTCCCCCATCCACCACCCACGACAGCACGGCGCCGCTGACCTCGAGCACCGCGGTCACCGGCGCGCCGCCGGTCGCCCGGCCGGTACTCCACAGGCCGCCGTCAGCTGTCAATCTCACTGTGACACCTGCACTTCCAGCATTGACTTGATGCGTTGCCGGTGGTCGAGGCTGACCGATCTGGCCACCCCTTCCAGCAAGGACCGTAGTTCGTCGACATCCGTGCAGGGCTCCTGCCACACGTCGCGTCCGTGCAGTCGCGCCCACAGCCGGCTCAGATACGGGCGGGCGAACGCGCCGAGATCCTCGATCACCTGTTGCTGGCGCGGGTGCACCGCCGTGCCCGCGGCCAGATAGCGGCGGGCGTGCAGCACGTACGCCTCCTTGGCCAGCCGGGCCTGAATGCGGGCCGACAGTTGATAGCGTCCCCGCACCGCGGCGTCGAGCGGGTGCAGATCGGTGGCCACCTCGATGCCGGTGAGCAGGGCGGCCTGCTTGTCCTCGGCGAGCAGCCCCCATGGCGCACAGGCGCGGTCCACTTCCTCGGCGCACAGCAGCGGGATGTCCGGCAGCTCATCGCGGTCCAGTGCCCGGCGCAACGTCGCCCGTACCCGGTCCACCACACTGCGGTCCAGCGGACGGTCCCCGTCGGCCTGACCGTTGATCGATGGTGGCAGTTGCGGCACAACCGAACTCAGCCCGATCTCGGCGATCGACCATGGCAGTGCGGCGTCGGTGTGGCGCACCCCGGCACCGAGGTTGTGCGGGGTCGCATCGGCCACCAGCGCCGCCCACACCCGCTGCCGGGCCGCTTCCGCGCGGTGGCTGTCGGCCGGGCCGAGCACGGTGATCAGCCCGGCGAAGAACGGGCCGGTGATGGCGTCGGACCCGACGACGTCGCTCCAGCTGCGCTCGAGTTGGTGGCGTAATCGGTCGATGATCTGCGGATCGGCCACGTACTCGTTGAGCGCCTCGATCGCGGTGCGGTCACGGCCTTCGTGCAGGTCGGCCAATACGTCTGCGGCCACCTGCGCGCGGTCGGCCGCAGGGGCACCCCGCGTCACCGCGAGTTCGAAACACACCGGGAAATAGAGCTCCTGGGCATTGCCGGTGGTGATGCGCAACCGCCGGCGCTGCTGTTTGAGCTCGGCGAACCAGGCTGCGGCGGCCCGCAGATGGGGGCCGCTGTGCACGATCTGCTCGTGCAGTGCGGCGGCCACGTCCGGAGCCAGCACCGGTGCCGAATAGTGCGTATTGCTGCGCAGCCTGAGCACCAGAGGGTCAATGATGCGTTTCACCGTCCGGCGCAGCGGCCCTCCGTCGTCACCGCTGAAGACCTCGACCCCGGGGCCGAGCGCGCGCCAGGCCCGGTCGATCGCAGCGCGGCGCGGCTGGGCCGAATTCACGCCTGAATTGGCGCCGGCCTCCGCCCCGGCCGTGTCGGACCCGATGCTCACCGGCACCAGGATAGAGCCGAAGTTGGGTTCGGTAGCGCTCCCCCGGCCGGACGCTGAGGACATGACCGACGCCGTGCTCCTCACCGTCCTGTGCCTGTTCTGCGCCGGCGCCGCGCTGTCCGCCACCCGCCGGCCGGGGTGCGCCCGGCCGAACGACGAGGCCGACGAGCGTCTGGTCACCCTGGGCGAGCTGGTGGCCGAATTCGACCACATGCTGGTTCGCAAGGGATTGCTGACCGGTGCACAGGTCGCGCTGATCCGGACCGGCACCCGATCGCGCGGGATCGTCACCGGCATGCGCGCCACCGGGGCGATGCGTGAGGACTATCGCGAGGTCGAACTCGATCTGATGGTGAGCCGGCACGGCGGCGGGCAGTTCCCGGTGCGCCAGCGCGCGATGGTTCCGGCGACGGCACTGGGCAAGTTGTCCCCGGGGAACGTGATCGACACCTACTACCGGCCCGGCGACGAGAGCATCGTCGCGGTCTGCGTGGGCCCGGCCTGATTCAGCGGACGCCGTCGACGGTGAAGGTGGCCAGCGCGGCCCAGTGCAGTGGGCTGGCCGTCCGGTCACCGTCTCGCCACCGGCGCATCACGGCCCGCTGCCAGCGGTTCACCGCCAGCCCCGCGTCGTCCTCGCGGTGAGCCAGATCGACTCCGACGATGGTGTCGGCCATGGGATCCGCCTCGGGAACAGTGCCGAACTGCCGGAAGCCCGCTGTCGTCGGCAGCGACCACAGCGTCGCGGTGACCAACTGGGCCCCGCCCAGGATCATGGCGGCGACCAGCCCGGCGGCCTCGTCGAACCGGTAGTCGCCGCCGGATGCGCAGGCCAGCAATGCCACTCGGGGCGGAACCGGCAACCGCGTCGCGATCATCTCCCCCGCGGTCAGCGGCCGGCCCTCGGCCAGATGCAGCGCTGCGCGATCGGCGTGCCCGGCGGTACCGTCAGCCGCGCTGGCGTGCCCGACGTAGAGCAGCCGGCTCGGGTCCTGCGCGCACACGTCCGCCAACCAGTGCCGGTCGGTATCGGTACGACGGAACAGCTCGACGGCGTCGGCAACCTTGGGTAGCACGGCGTGGGCGGCGACCAGATCACCGAAATGTGCCGACAGCGGCGCCTGCGGTGCGGGCCGGCCCAGCACCGAGCCCAGCGGCGAATCGGGCCGCTGCCCGGGAATCCGCGGATCCAGCACCAGCACCGGCGGGCGGCCCAGGCGGTCTTGCCAGCGGACGGGGCTGCGTGGTGCGTGAACAATGTTGGGCGGCACGGACATCAGCACGTCCACCAACTCCATCAACCGGAAACCGTCGGGTCCCGGCATCGCCAGCTGGCCCCACGGCACCCGACCCAATCGGGGGCTCGGCGTCACGAAGAGCACCGGCCGCGTCTCGGCGACGCAGTCGGCCAACAGCTGCCAGCCACCGATCCCGATCAGGTGCGAGCCCAGCAGCCGGGCCAGTTCCAGTTCGGTCTCCGCGGTGGCGAAGGCTCCCGTGGTCACGGCCCGTTCCACCGCTTCCGCGGGTGTCTCCGAACCGATCGGATCCGGCAACGACGGGTTGAGCGCGACGTCCACCGCCTGCATGTGCGGCTCCTCGATCACCCAGGTGACCGAACGTTCCGGCGCCCCCACCACACGGAGACTGACGTAGGTCGCGATGCCGACGTCGGCGAACCGCATCACCAGGGTCTCGGTCACGGCCAGGTCGTCCATTCGGCACCGGCGGCGGTGACATCGCGGCCGTAGCGCTGCAGTGCCAACTCGCGGTAATGGCTCATGATCGGACCAGAGCTCGGATCCATCCGCAGCGCGGGCAGCGGTCCGAGCCTGGTCAGCGCACCTTCGCCGCCGACCGGGGCTGCGGCCGCCGCTACCGCCAGTTGTGGTGCGAGTTCAGCTTCGACGGGGACGACGGCCGTGGCGATGTCGGTCCAGTCAGCGGCCGGACCCGGTTCGGTCGTCTCGTCGGTGGTGAAAGTCCCTCGTGCACTGTGGTATTCGATCAGCTCACAGGTCAACTCGGTGTTGTCCGATTCCCAGGCGACCGCGAACGCACCCGCCATCAGGGGAGCCGAGACGCCGTTGGCCCACCTGGCCCTGGCGCCGGCGTCGGTGATCGTGTAGCGCACCGAGTCGACAGCCAGGGCGGCCGGGACTTTCAGGTCGGCGGCCCGGTCCAGTTTGACCATGGCCCGGCGGTATTCCGGTGTGCCCGGGGCGCAGTCGACGACACCGAGTCCGGCCTTGTGCCGGGCCTCCACCTGGTTCCAGTCCTGCCCGGGTTCACCCAGGCCGTCGAAGCCCATCTCCCGGAGCGCATCGGCGCGCCAGATGTTGCCCAGGTGCGCATCGAGCCGGGCGTATTGCAGCCAGCTGTGTCGCGGCGAAGCGTCCAGGAACTCGCGGGCCTGCTCCACCAGTTGTACAGCTTCGTCGAAGGCACCGCGGAAGATGGCGATCCAGCTGCGCTGCAAGAGGATCCGGTGAATGTGGAGGGGTTTGCCCAGCTCGCGCCAATGGCGCTCGGCGTGTTCCCAGCATTCATCGGCTTCTTTCAAGCGACCGAGTCCCACCCGGATCAGTCCGAAATACAGCCAGCTGCGAGAGACGTCATGAGCGCGAGCGTGTTCGGCGATCACCGGGTAGGCCGCGGTGATCAGCTCTTGCGTCTCGGCATAACGGCCGGCCGACCACGCCGACGCTCCGCGCTCGAGCTGGGCACGCGCGGTGGCGAGTTTCCAGTCCCGGGCCTGAGCGCGGGCACCGGCCCGGCGCAGCCAGGGCTCGGCCTCGTCCAGACGGCCCGACTCGATACAGAACCGGCCGTAGCCCAGCGCGCCGGTGACGAAGAGGTGATCGGTCTCGGCGTCGTCAGCACCGGGCTGCGCATCCTGCAGGGCGTCGAGCACCTCGGCCCACACTGGCGCCGATGCGGCATACAGGTCGTCGTCGCACAGGCCGGTCGCGATCAGAATTCTGGTGTGGCAGATCAGGTTCCGATGCTCGGCCCGCAGGTCGTCGAATTCTCCGCCGACCTCGATCAGCGCCTGCAGATGCGTCGCGGCGCGGTCGTGGTCGCCGCGTGCCGCGGCCAGGCCGGCATCGAGGAACTCGGCTCGGCGGGCGTACCGGCAGACCATGTGGTCGATGTCGTGGTCGGACATGGTGGTCTGCGCGGCTAGGTCGGGGCGCTGCCCCGAGCGGATGGCACTGTAGATCGCCAGACAGTCGCGGATGCGGGAATTACTTTCCACCACACCCTCATACGCGGTGCGCACCAGGTAGATCTCACCGAGTTGGGCGAACACTTCAAGCGCGTAGTCGTCGCGGTCGGCCAGCTCGATCTGCGGCAGCAGCGCGACCAGCAGGTCGCGGGCCGCGAGCTCGTCGGCAGCCAGCGCCAGGTGACGGGCGCGTTCCAGGTCGCCGGCGATGGTCACCGTTGCACCATATAAAAGTGGCGGGTGTGCCCGGCACATGGTGTGCCGGGCGCACCCGCCGTGTCGGGAGATCAGCTGCAGGACACCGTGATGGTGAACGGCTTGTTGATCATCCCGGCCATCGGGTTCTTCATGTCGGCGCCCGATGCCTCACCGGTGATGGTGTAGGTGTCGCCGTCGACCTTGACCTCGGCAGAGCCGACCTTGACGCCCATGGCCTCACTCACGGCCAGCGCGCTGCCGTCGTAGACCAGACCCAGCGATTCGACCTTCGGGGTGGCCTCGTCGGTCATCACCACGCCCAGGCCCTGCTGGCCGCCGATCGCGGCGCTGCCGATGTTGACCTTGCCGCCCTGCTTCACACAGGTGACCGAGTTCAGGTCGAGGCCGGCCAAGTCCGATCCGTCGACCTTGACCTGGGCGTTGCTCCCGGAGCTGACCTTGGCCGCGGCCGCCGATGCGGCCGGCTTGTCCGCGGGCTTGTCGGCCGGCTTGTCGTTCGAGCAGCCCACCAGCACCGCACCGGTCGCGAGCAGTCCCATGGCGCCTGCGATAACTCGATTGATGGTCATTGCGTCTTCCCCTTCGTTCCGCGTTGCCCCGATGGCTCCGTCGTGTCATCAGTCAAGGCGGAGCCACGTGCTACCGATCCCAAGAAATGTCGGTTCTCGCAGGTAACGTGGGTTTCGTGACGAAGGATCCAGAGCAGCCGGACAAGCCAGAAGAAGCCCAGGACGCCACTGTGGTGGAGGGCGAGGTCGTTCCCGCAGCTCCGGCCCCAGGGCCGGTGGGTGCGCCGGTCGAGGTGCCCGACACCGGGTACACCGCCGCCGGGGTTCCGACGTTCGATGCGGTGCGGGAGAAGATCGAGACCCGCTACGGCACGGCGATCGGGGCGTCTGAACTGGCCGCGGAAACCCCTGAGGGCCGCTCCATCGAGGAGCAGTACGAGAAGCGCCAGGAGGCAGCAGCCGAGCGCCTGCGGCAGATCCGTGAGTCCATGCACAAGCAGGACGACGCCTGATCCGTGCGGACGTTCACCCTCGCCGAGCGCCGGGCCCGGCTGGCGCGGCGTCACTTCCTGAGTCGGCAGGCTTCCTCGATCAGCGATGCCACGGGCGCCTTCGTCGGCCTACACGCGACTGACCCCTCGACTCCGTACCTGTCCCTGTGGGCGCGCCTGCCCGGCTTCACCGTCGACGATCTCGACACCGAGTTGTATGAGCGGCGCACAGTGCTCAAACACCTGGCGATGCGCCGCACGCTGTGGATCGTGCGCGCCACAGACCTGCCGCTGGTGCAAGCCGGGGCCAGTGATCGGGTGGCCGGCAACGAGCAACGCAAGCTCGTCGGTGACGTGGAGAAGTGCGGTGTGGCCGCTGACGGCGCCCGGTGGCTGGACGCTGCATGCCAGGCGGTGCTGGCCCATCTGCGCGAGCATGGACCGACCCCGGCGGCGCAATTGCGCACTGCACTGCCCGAACTCGCCGGCAGCTACGACCCGGCTCCAGGTAAGCGCTGGGGCGGTGAAACTCCGCTTTCCCCAAGGGTTTTGACGGTGCTCGGGGTACGCGGTGAAATTGTGCGCGGCCCCAACGACGGCACCTGGACCACGTCGCGGCCGCGGTGGACGGTCACATCCGACTGGCTCGGGGCTTCGGTGCCACCGGCCGAGCACGACCAGGCCCGCGCCGAGCTGGTGCGAGCCTGGCTGCAGACGTTCGGCCCGGCCACCGTCGCCGACATCAAATGGTGGTTCGGCAACACCCTGACCTGGGCTCGTCACGCGCTGCGCGACATCGGAGCGGTCGAGGTGGAATTGGCGGATACCCCCGGTGCCGTCGGGTATGTCCTTCCCGACGACCTCGACGTGGAGCCGGACCCGGAACCCTGGGCGGCGCTGCTGCCCGGTCTGGACGTCACCACGATGGGCTGGTTCGACCGTGACTGGTATCTCGGAGAGCATCGGCCCCACGTGTTCGACACCAATGGCAACGCCGGTCCCACCGCATGGTGGAACGGCCGGATCGTGGGCGGCTGGGGTCAGGACGCCGACGGCGACATCCAGCTGCACCTGCTGGAAGAGGTCGGCCGCGACGGAACCCGGGCGTTGCGGCAGCGCGCCGACGCGTTGACCGAATGGCTGGCCGGGGTACGCACCAAGCCCCGCTTCCCGTCCCCCTTGTCTAAGCGCTGACCTTGCGCCGCTTGGGTTTCGGCACAGGCACGTCGATCAGCTCGGCGAGGAACTGGCCGGTGTAGCTGGCCGGGTTGGCCGCGACGTCCTCCGGGGTTCCCTGCGCGACGACCGTCCCGCCGCCGGCACCGCCCTCGGGGCCCATGTCCACGATCCAGTCCGAGGTCTTGATGACGTCGAGGTTGTGCTCGATCACGATCACCGTATTGCCCTTGTCGACAAGACCGTTGATCACCTTGAGCAGTTTGCGGATGTCCTCGAAATGCAGGCCGGTGGTCGGCTCGTCGAGGATGTAGACCGTACGCCCGGTGGAGCGCTTCTGCAGTTCGGCGGCCAGCTTGACGCGTTGCGCCTCACCACCGGACAACGTCGGCGCCGGCTGTCCCAACCGCACATAACCCAGACCGACGTCGACCAGGGTCTTGAGGTAGCGGTGGATCGAGCTGATCGGCTCGAAGAACTCGGCGGCCTCCTCGATCGACAGGTCCAGCACCTCGGCGATGGTCTTGCCCTTGTAGTGCACCTCAAGGGTTTCCCGGTTGTACCGGGCCCCCTGGCACACCTCGCACGGCACATACACGTCGGGCAGGAAGTTCATCTCGATCTTGATGGTGCCGTCACCCGAGCAGGCCTCACAGCGACCGCCCTTGACGTTGAACGAGAACCGGCCGGGCTGGTAACCGCGGACCTTGGCCTCGGTGGTGGCGGCGAACAGTGACCGGATCTTGTCGAACACCCCGGTGTAGGTGGCCGGGTTGGACCGCGGGGTGCGGCCGATCGGCGACTGGTCGACGCGGACCAGCTTGTCCAGCTGATCGAGACCGTTGACGCGGGTGTGCCTGCCGGGCACCTGACGGGCACCGTTGAGCTTGTTGGCCATCACCGAGGCCAGGATGTCGTTGACCAGCGTCGACTTACCCGAGCCGGACACGCCGGTGACGGAGGTGAGCACGCCGAGCGGGAACGCGACGTCGATCTCCTTGAGGTTGTTCTCCCGCGCGCCGACGACGGTGACCTGCCGACGCTTGTCGGTGGGCCGCCGGATGGCCGGAACCTCGATGCTCTCCTTCCCGGAAAGGTAAGCACCCGTGATGGATTCAGGGTTGACCAGTAGATCCTGGTAGGTGCCGCTGTGCACGATCCGGCCGCCGTGCTCACCGGCTGCCGGGCCGATGTCGACCACCCAGTCGGCGTGCGCGATGGTGTCCAGGTCGTGTTCGACGACGATCAGCGTGTTGCCCAGGTCGCGGAGGCGCACCAGGGTGTCGATCAACCGGCGATTGTCACGCTGATGCAGACCGATGGACGGCTCGTCGAGCACGTAGAGCACGCCGACCAGCCCCGAGCCGATCTGGGTGGCCAGCCGGATGCGTTGTGCCTCACCACCGGACAGTGTCGCCGCGGCCCGCGACAACGACAGGTAGTCCAGCCCGACGTCGAGCAGGAACCCGAGCCGCGACTGGATCTCCTTGAGTACCTGACCGGCGATGGCCTGCTCGCGATGGCCCAGCGTCAGCGCGTTCAAGAAGTCGGCGCAGTCGGCGATGGACAGCTCGGACACCTGGGCGATGGACTTCGCGCCGAACTCTCCCGCGGCCATCGTGACCGCGAGAATCTCGGGCTTCAGGCGCGTGCCGTTGCACTCCGGGCACGGGATGTCGCGCATGAAGCCCTCGTAGCGTTCCTTCATCTGCTCCGAGTCGGTCTGCTCCATGCGGCGTTGCAGGAACGCCATCACGCCCTCGAAATCGGCGTAGTAGGACCGGGTGCGGCCGTAGCGGTTCTTGTAGCGAACGTGGACCTGCTCGTCGCAGCCCTCCAGGATCGCCTTGCGCGCCTTGGCCGGCAGCTTCTTCCATGGGGTGTCGACGTCGAAGCCCAACGCGTCGCCCAGGCCGGACAGCATCCGGGTGAAGTACTCGGCGCTCTGTCCCACGGCCCACGGCGCGATCGCGCCGCCGGCCAGCGTCAGCTCCGGGTCGGGCACGACCAGTTCGGGGTCGACCTCCTTGCGGATGCCCAGACCCGTGCATTCCGGGCAGGCGCCGTAGGGCGAGTTGAACGAGAACGACCGGGGTTCAAGATCATCCACGGCCAGCGGGTGGCCGTTGGGGCAGGCCAGCTTCTCGGAGAAGCGTTGTTCGCGGTGCGGATGGTCGTCCTCACGATCGACGAACTCGAGCACGACGATGCCGTCGGCCAGGTTCAGCGCGGTCTCCACCGAGTCCGTGAGCCGTTGCTTGGAGCTGGCCTTCACCGTCAACCGGTCGACGACCACCTCGATGTCGTGCTTTTCCTGCTTCTTGAGCTTGGGCGGATCGGTCAGCGAGTGCACCACGCCGTCCACCCGCACACGGCTGTAGCCCTGGGTGTTGAGCTTCTCGAACAGGTCGACGAACTCGCCCTTGCGGGTGCGGACCACCGGCGCCAGCACCTGGAACCGCAGGCCCTCGTCCATGGCCAGGACCTGGTCCACGATCTGCTGAGGGGTCTGCCGAGCGATGCGCTCACCACACACCGGGCAGTGCGGGGTGCCCGCGCGGGCGTACAGCAGACGCAGGTAGTCGTAGACCTCGGTGATGGTGCCCACGGTCGACCGGGGGTTGCGGTTGGTCGACTTCTGGTCGATCGACACCGCCGGGGACAGGCCCTCGATGAAGTCGACATCGGGTTTGTCCATCTGTCCGAGGAACTGGCGGGCGTACGCCGACAGCGACTCGACATAGCGGCGCTGGCCCTCGGCGAAGATGGTGTCGAAGGCCAGCGAGGATTTGCCGGACCCGGACAGGCCGGTGAACACGATCAGCGCATCACGCGGCAGATCGAGGTCGACTCCCCGCAGATTGTGCTCACGCGCACCCTTCACGATCAGGCGGTCAGCCACGCGTTTCCTTTCCTACGACAGACTTCACGCCCATGCTATGTGCGGCCACCGACAAGCCCGATACCGTGGCGCTATGACCAGCCCTCACATCGCGGTGGACGACACGTACACCGGTCACCAGGAACCGGGGACCGCCGCCCGGCGCACCCTGCCGAATGCCTCGATCATCAAGGTGTCGGTAGGTCCCATGGACAACAACGCCTACCTCGTGACCTGCAATTCCACCGGTGAAACCCTGCTCATCGACGCGGCGAACGACGCCGAGGTGCTCCTCGACGTGATCAAACAGCAGACGCCCAAGCTGTCCCTGATCGTCACCAGCCACCAGCACTTCGACCACTGGCAGGCACTGGAGTCTGTGGCAGAGGTCACCGGCGCACCGACTGCCGCACATTCCCTGGACGCTGAGCCGCTGCCGGTGAAGCCCGACCGGATCCTGGCCGACGGCGACACCATCACGATCGGCGACCTCACGTTCGACGTGATCCACCTACAGGGCCACACCGAGGGATCCGTCGCGCTGGCCCTCAAGGGCGGCGACGGCGTGACCCACCTGTTCACCGGTGACTGCCTGTTTCCCGGCGGTGTCGGCAAAACCTGGCAGCCCGGCGACTTCGAACGGCTACTGGGTGATGTGAGTGCCAAGGTGTTCGACGTCTTTGACGACCGCACCGTCGTCTACCCCGGCCATGGAGACGACACCACGCTCGGCGCCGAACGTCCCCATCTCGGAGAGTGGCGCGAGCGCGGTTGGTAGTCGCCCGTCAGCTGGTGTGAACGATGAGCACGTCGGTCTTGGACCGGCGTGCCACGTTCGCGGGCACCGAGCCCAGCAGCCGGCCCGCGATCGTGCTCAGGCCCACGTTGCCGACCACCAGCAGATCCGCCTTGACGTCTTCGGCCAGCTCGACGAGTGCATCGACCGGGGCGCCGACGACCGGCCGCTCCTCGATGTCAGTGGCACCGGCGGCCTTGGCTCGATCGGTCGCCTCGCGGAGGATGGCGTAGATCGGCGCATTGCCGGCCATCTTGTAGCCCTCGTCCTTGAGCACGTCGGCGGCACGCTGGTCTTCGCTCTGGGGGAAGTACGCGGTTGCCACGATCAGCTTGGCATTCGAGCCGGCGGCAATCTGACCGGCGCGGTCGACTGCACGCAACGACGAATCAGATCCGTCCGTGCCGACCACCACGGTTCGATACGCGCTCATCAATACCCTCCCACTGTCAGTTGCAACGCCACCCGAGACAGTAACCTGTTGCCGCTGACCAGGGGTGCGAATCACGACACCCATACGGACAGCCGACAACTGGACCCGATTATCGGCGTCCCGATCGGCGAATCGGCACTGATGTTAACCCTCGCAACCGAAAAATCGGTGCTGACCGTGACGTAGTCGACGTCGACCGAATCCGGGTTGCCGTCAGGACCATTCACCGCGCGTAGTGATCCAGCTCATCCACATCGCCGTTAGCTGTTACCGGTCGGCGATTGTGGGCAATAGCACTGTCGGAGAAAGCGAGTCGGGTGGTCACAGGTTAATCTTTGCCATCGGTTGAGGGGGTGACACGGTCGCTGACGTGGATCTATCGCTGAATGAGCGCGCCGAGGGCGCGGGCCGGCGCGTTGATCGCGACGCCCGATTCGACGCCCTGGCGGTGGCGGCATTTGCCATTGTGCTGTCCGCCTTGGGCGCCGCCCGGCCTTCGCTGTGGTTCGACGAGGCCGCCACCATTTCGGCGGCCACCCGATCGGTTTCCCAGCTCTGGGACCTGATCGGCCACATCGACGCTGTGCACGGCCTGTATTACCTCGGCATGCACGGATGGTTTGCCGTGTTCCCGGCAACGGAGTTCTGGTCGAGGTTCTCGAGCTGTCTGGCCATCGGTGGCGCCGCCGGCGGTGTGGTGGTTCTCGGCCGGCAGTTCAGCGGCCGGACGGTATCGGTCTGTGCGGGAGTTCTTTTCGCGATGCTGCCGCGGGTCACCTGGGCAGGCATCGAGGCCCGGTCCTATTCGTGGTCGACGCTGGCCGCGGTGTGGCTGACGGTGCTGCTCATCGCCGCGATCCGGCGCGACCGCACCGCGCTGTGGCTGTCCTACGGTGCGCTGCTGGTGTTTTCCACCGTGCTGAACATCTACGTGGTGTTGATGGTCATTCCGCACGCCGTGGCCCTCGCGATGCTCGGTGACCGTCGTCGCACCCGTACCAGATGGGCCGCGGTTACCGCGGTTGCGGTACTGATCGTCGTTCCCTTCATCCTGTGGTGCCGTTCGCAGAGTTTCCAGGTCGGCTGGATCTCGTCGCTGGGCTTGCACACGGTCACGGAAGTCCTCGTGGAGCAGTACTTCGACCACAGTGTGGCCTTCGCGCTCCTGGCCGCCGTGGTGCTGAGCGCACCCCTGCTGGTCAAACGGTTGCGACCCAACGATGAGGGGACGCGGCAGTTGGTCGTGGTGGCCGCGGTGTGGGTGGTTGCCCCGACCGCCGTGCTGCTGGTGTATTCGGCTGTTGGCCAACCGCTTTACTACCCGCGCTACCTCTGTTTCACGACGCCGGCGATGGCGCTGCTGCTCGCCGTGGGTGTGGTGGCACTGGCCCGCAGCCGCGAATGGATCACCGCGGCACTGGCGGTGTTCGCCCTGGCCGCTACACCGAACTACATCACCGTGCAGCGCGGCCCATACGCCAAGGAGGGCATGGACTTCAGCCAGGTCGCCGACGTCATCTCAGCGCACTCGTCCCCCGGCGACTGCGTCATCTTCGACAACACCACCTCCTGGAAGCCCGGCCCGATCCGCCCTATCACCGCCGCCCGTCCCGGCGCCTACGCCCACCTTGTCGACCCGGGGCGGGGCAAGCCCGCCTGGCAGCGAAATCGGTTGTGGGACGCGCACCTCGGGATATGGGGTGTCGCCGACGAGGTGCGCCGGTGCACGGTGTTGTGGACCGTGTCCGAACGTGACCCCTCGGTGCCGGCCCGACAGAGCGGGGCAGGCCTGGCGCCCGGACCGCGACTGGACCGCGCCCCGGCCTATCAGGTTCCCGAAAGAATGGGTTTCCACATCGTCGAACGCTGGCAGTTCAACTTCGCACAGGTGGTCAAATCCACCCGGTGAGTCAGCCGCGGCGGCGGCCGAAGTACATCTCCTGCGTCGTCGTGCACACGAGTTGCCCCGCGCGGTTGTACAGGGTCGCGCTGGCCAGCCCGCGCCCGTTGATGCCGCTCGGTGAAAGCTGGTCGGCCAAAACCCAATCCGTCAGATCCGCGGGGCGGTGGAACCAGATCGCCATGTCGATCAACGCCGAGAACGTGGTCACGTGGGTGGCACGCCGCATGGTCACCGTGGTGTCGAGCAGTGCGGTACCAGCGAAGTAGGTCAGCAGAGCACTGTTGATGATCGGATCGTCGGTCACGGGTTCGGCAGGACGCCACCACATCCGGGTACGCTCCGGCGGCTCTGCCATCTCGATGGCCAGCCGTGGCGGCGGGTCGATGTAACGTCGCTCGATCCACTGTGGGCGCACCCAGAACCCGTCGGCCTCGTCGGCGAACGCCTGCAACTGGTCCTCGACCCGGGGAAGAATTTCGGGGTCCGGCACCTCGGGCGCGCGTCGATGGTAGTCCGCCGCATCCATCGGGATGCTGAACGAGATCATCGCCTCCAGCAATATCTCTCCACCCTGGCGGGCGGTGACCTGGCGCGTGGACAGCGAGCCGCCGTCGCGCAGGTTGCTCACCTCCATCTGCACCGGATACCGGGCATCGCCGGCCCGCAGCAGGTACACGTGCAGGCTGTGCGGCAGCCGGCCAGGCACGGTGCGAGCGGCCGCGATCAGCGCCTGGGCAGTGAGATGTCCACCGACGATGTGATGGGTGGGGTTGTCCCGCTGTTCGGCGACGAAGGTGCCCTCCCCCGACTCCGTCAGATCGAGCGTGGACAGGACGTCGGCAAGGGGCAGCATGGGCACGGCAGCATTATTCGGGGCGGCTCAACATGAATCTTCCCGGGGTGCGTTGTACGGCTCGCGTTCGACCTATCCGGTCGGTGGTTCCTAACAGCCGGCGCCGGCCAACCGACTCTCGGCACGGTCATAGTTGCTGGCGGCTTGCATGGTCAGTCTGTCCTGTGGCCCGTATTTGTCATAGGCAGCGATAAACGCCTTCCGGGTGTATTCGACATCGCTCTTCAACTTGGCGCAGTATTTTGCGTGATCGCGTTGCATCGGCTTGGCGGACGCTTCTCCCGCGAAGCCGATGACGCCGACACCGGGGACGGCACCGAAGAGGACGGTGGCCGTCAGTGCAACAGCGAGTAGACGATGCCGTGTCGATTGTCGCCGGTGCCCCGGCCGACCGGCCAGTTCGCCGTTGCGGCCGCCGAAATCGCCGCGTCGATAGTTGTGATCGTTCATCTCGTTGGTTCGCTCTCTGCCGGCCCGACCCGTGTCGCCACCCATACGGAGTTGCGCGCCGAACCCGGCGCGTGGCTAGCCCGTAACAGGTGCTCGCGGGCTGTTTCAAGGCTGATTGACCGACGGCAGGTAGACATCGGTAGAAATTGCCCATCTTGGAGCCGAGGCCATCGAACCGCATGGGTATTTCCGCTGGTCAGCGTGGCGGTAGCATTCGTAGCGTGATGCTCACCGAGCGCGACCGCGAGTTCGCAGAGCTCACCGCACGTGCCGCCACGGCGCGCGCCGGGCGTGGCGGTGTCGTCATCGTCAGCGGTGAATCCGGCTGTGGAAAAACATCTTTCGTCGAGGCGTTTGTTGACCGCTGGCCTGACGGTGAGCGCGTGCTGTGGGGCGCGTGTGACCCGTTGTCGACGCCGCGTCCCTTGGGGCCGATCCACGACCTTGCATGCCAGTACGGGCCGGCCACCCAGCGGTTGCTCCGTGACAGCGATCGGGCCTACGAGATCTTCGCCGCGGTATTCGAGGAGCTCCGAGTAACCCCGTCGATTCTCGTCATCGACGACATGCACTGGGCCGATCAAGGCACGGTTGACTTGTTGCGCTATATGCTGAGGCGAATTGGGCGCACCCGTTCCCTAATTGTCGGAGTCATTCGCGACGAAGAGGTCGGAGCCGCACATCCGCTGCGCCTGCTACTCGGCGACGTGGCTCGCTCCGGCGACGCCATCTCAGTGTCATTGCCGCCGTTGAGCCTTGATGCGGTGGCCGCGTTGGTAGGCGACCGCGGCGTCGACCCCATCTGGCTGCATCGTACGACTGGCGGCAATGCGTTCTTTGTCACCGAGATGCTCGACCACACCGGAGACGATCTGCCGACGACTGTGCGCGACGTAGTGCTATCCCGCACGGCTGGTCTGGACACGGATGCGTGGGATCTGCTGCATCTCCTGGCGTGCGCGTCTGGGGCGATTCCGGATGTGCTGCTCGCCGACCTTGGCGTCGCGGCGTTGACGCTGCGCAGCCTCGACGAGGCCAATCTCATCCGGCGAAGCTCCCGCGGTATCGCCTTCCGCCATGACCTGTGTCGCCTGGCCATCACCAGTGTGATCCCGCCGGGCCTCGACGTGGAATTGCACCGCCGCATGATCCACGCGTACGAAGCGTCGCCATCGCAGGTCCTCGACTCCACCGTGTTGACCCATCATGCGCTCGGGGCCGGCGACCACGCTCGCACCCGACGTGCCGCATCCGAGGCGGGCCACGCGGCAGCACGGTCCGGCGCCCACAAGCAGGCGGCGCAGTTCTATCGGATCGCACTCGACCGGGGCGGCCCGGTGCCGGTTGACGAAGAGGCCGAGCTGCTTGAGCTGTTGGCGGACGAGTACTTCCTCACGGATCGGTTGGACGACGCAATCGCGGCTCGGCAGCGTGCACTCCTTCTGCGTGAGCAGTTGATCGGCGCCGCGGCCGTCAGCGCCAATCACCACGCGTTGGCCCTTTATGAGTCGAACAACGCGAACCACTCGCGCGCGGAACACCATGCAACGCAGGCAGTTGCCGTGTTGGAGGACTGTCACGAGTCGGGTGGCGACACGGAATTCGCGCTACTCGGGCACGCCGTCACCACACTGGCCTACTTCGCCGTGCTGGCAAGCAAACTCATACGCGCGGCGGAGCTGTTGTGCCAGGCGAAGGCCTTCGCCGCGCAGGTCGACGATCCGTCACTCGTCACCCGCATTGCGCTCATCGACGGCTACCGGGGAGCGCTGGCCGGGGAGGACGCCGCGCGCGACAAGATGCTGTCGAGCATCAGATCAGCTGCCGCACTGCTTGAAGACGACATCTACTCGAACGGCTGCACCAGCCTCGTGTACCTGGACATCGAACAGCGTCGGCTCTCCGAGGCGGCCGAGCTACTCGATGTCATCATTCCGCTGAGCGACGAACGCGACGTGCCTCTGGGAAAAACATGGTTGCTCGGCATGCGCACCAAACTTGAGCTGCTGCTCGGGGATTGGGACACTGCGGCGGTCCATGCCGAGACCGTCCTCGGCAGCCCGAGCGCGCCGCTGGCCCGCATGACTCCGATTCTCGTGCGAGCCCTCGTCTCCCTTCGGCGCGACGGCACGAGGGACGACGGCATCGACGAGGCGTGGCGACTGCTGTGCCGGTTCGGAGAGCATCTGCGCCTGTTCGCGGCGTCAGCGATCGCCGAACAGGCGTGGTTGACCGGAGTAGCCGACGACCGGCTGGCCGAATGCCGAACGCTGCTGGACGACAGCCAAGTTCAGGGCCTCACCATGGCGCGCGGCGAGCTCGCAGTGTGGCTGCATCGCCTAGGTCTCCGCGAGATTTTGCCGCAAGTCGCCGAACCGTATCGGCTCGTCATCGACGGCGCGTTCGAGTCCGCTGCCGACGAATTCGACCGCCTGTCAATGCCTTACGAAGTCGCCCTGGCGCTTACCGACTCCGGTGACGCCCGCCTCGCCCGGCGCGGCCTGGACACGCTCGACGAGTTGGGCGCCGACGCGGCGGCGGCCAAGGTCCGTCGTGACTTGCGTGCACGGGGACTGAAGGTTCCGGCGCGCCGGCGCACATCGACCATGACCAATCCGGCCGGCCTCACCCCGCGCCAGATCGAGGTGCTTCGCCACATGGACGGCGGCTCGACCAATGCCGAACTTGCCGAACGGCTGCACCTGTCGGTCAGGACGGTCGATCACCACGTGTCCGCGATCCTGTCCAAACTTCAAGTGACCAAGCGACGCGATGCGCTGCACCGGGCGCACGAACTCGGGATTATCGACTGACGAACACGTATGCGCCCCTAGGGCGCAGAGCGGCACTCGGACCGAAGTCAGAATGCCGCCCTCTGCGCCTTCCCATCGAGCGAGTGACGGGATTCGAACCCGTGTAAACGGCTTTGCAGGCCGGTTCCTAGCCACTCAGACACACCCGCATCGATTGGCTACTGTGCCAGGCATTTCGACGCGGGCCCATAGTTTCGATCTCAATGATCGCTAACTGTCGTCGGCATCTCCCACCGGCCGGCCCACCACTGCCCCGCCCTGAGGCCACCCGGCCGGCGAGTCCTCCCACGGTTCCTGCCGCCCGTACGGGGTGAGGTCGAGGAACGGGTATCCCACCGCCGTGTGATCGAGCCCGCGCGCGAAGGTCGAATAGGTGTGGAAGACGTCGTCACCACGACGCAGAAAGACGCTGGCCCCCGGCCAGTCCCCCCGCAGGTCGTCGTCGGTGAAACCCGCGTCGTGGAGTTCGTCGACGGACATGTAGTTGTACTCGATCGGGGCTCGGGCCGGGTCGAGTGTCACGTGATAGTCATAGGTGAAGTCACCGTCGCGCGACGAGTACCACGGGAACGTCCAACCGTGCGCATCCCGGTAGGCGGCGATGCTGGCGTAGGGTGCCCGGGACACGCACGCGAACGTGACGTCCTTGGCATGCAAAAGCTTTCGGTCTTCGTCGGTGAAGGTCAGGTCGGCCGCGGCGGTGCAACTTGGGCAGCCGGCATCCATCGCGTCGATCCACATGAAGTGGTGGACGTAGAGCTGGCTGCGGCCCTCGAACAGATCGACCAGTCGCGCCTCGCCGTCAGGCCCCTCGAAGGTGTAGTCCTTGTCCACCTTCACCATCGGCAGCCGGCGCCGTTGGGCGTTGACCGCGTCGCGCAGGTGCGTCACCTCACGCTCGGCGGCCAGTAGCTTCTTGCGTGCCTCGAGCCAATCGTCTCGGGTGACGACGTCTGGGTAGGCGTTGAGTGTCAGCGGCATCGAATCACTCCTCGTATCGGTCCTATACGAGAGAGACCTGGGCCGCGGGCGAAATTCATCGCGCGCGAGGGTGCGCAGAATGTCGACGTTATGCGGCGTGTTGGGCGGCAGACACGCACGCTCGCGGTGCAGAACGGAACGAGGCAAAGGCCCCGAGCAGGGCGAGCACCGCGAATGCGGCGAAGAGCCATCGGGCAGCAGCCGCGTCCGCGGTTTCGCTGAGGTTGACGACGACACCGGCCAAGCCCGCGCCGAACGCACCGCAGATGAGCTGGACGGTGTTGATCGCGGCCGCCGCGGCCGGCCCCTCGACCGGATCGTCAACGCTGCCCATCGCCCATGCGGACAGATGCGGCCAGGCGATACCGATGCCGGCACCGGTGACCGCGAGCGCCGCACCCCACATCACCACCAGCCACGGCGCCATTCCGTCTCGGATCAACACCGCGCCGGCGGCCAGACCGGCCGCCATCACGATCGGCGCGAACGCCACCGTGCGCACGATCACCCGGCGGTTCTGCAGCGATGCGCTGACGATCTCCCCCACGGTCCACCCGACGGACAACACCGCTGCGAAGAACCCGGCCGCCACCGGTGTCAGGTGTGCCAGCCGTTGACCGAACAACGGCACATACATGTCGACCATGGTGGCGGCCATCAACGCGCCGAGGCTCAGGTAGATCCACTTGAGCGGGCCGGGCTTGAATGTGCTGGGCGGCAAGACCGATGCACCGGCGCGGCGGTCCACGGCCAGGAACCCGGCCACCAGTGCCGCACCCACGCCGAGCAGTGCGGGGGTGGCCCGCCAATCGTGCGGAATGCCCGCCACGCTCACCGCCATGGCCGCCGCACCGAGCAACGCCAGCGACCACACCGGAATGCCGGGCGTCGGCGCCGAGGTCGCACCGGTACGGCTCGGCAGCGCAACCGGCACCAACGCACCCATCGCGACCGTCAGGACAACCAGCACGCCGAAGGCCCAGCGCCAGTGCCCGAACTGCGCGAACAGCCCACCAGAGGCCGGGCCGATCACCGTGCCGACACCCCACATCGCCGACACCAGTGCAGAGGCCTTGGTCCACAACGTATTCGGCAGCGCAGTGTTGATCACGGCGTAGCCGAGGCCGGCCAGCAGCCCACCGGCGAAGCCCTGCACGGTGCGCCCGGCGAGCAGTACCTCCATGCTCGGGGCCAGCGCGCAGCCCAGGCTTCCGGCACCGAACACCGTGAGCCCCAACAGATATGCCCGCCGCGGCCCCAGCCGCATCAGCATCGAGTGGACCGTGGTGGCGGCGATCACCGAGGCCACCAGGTACAGCGTCGTGACCCAGGCGTAGAACCGCTGACCGCCGATATCGGCCACCGCGCTGGGCAACAGGCTGATCGTCAGGAATTCGTTGGTGGCATACAGCAGCACGCCACCGGCCAACACGGTGGACGCGCCCAGATGCCGGCCGCCCAGCAACTGCCGCCAGGTCCCGGTATCGGGCGTCACGGTATCGGTCACACCGATGACGCTAGGAGCTGAACCGCTGTTGAGGTCAACACCCGCGTCACTTCAGGCCGGCCGCGTCCATCCCCCGCAGCTCCTTCTTCAGATCCGCGATCTCGTCACGGATCCGCGCCGCCAGCTCGAACTGCAGATCGCGTGCGGCGGTCATCATCTGCTCGGTCAGATCCTTGATCAGATCGGCCAATTCGGCCCGCGGCATGTTCGTGGTGTCGCGGCCCTCGACGATGCCGGCACTGACCGACCGGCCGGGTTCACCCTGGGCGCGCCGGCCTCGCGAAGCGTTGCGTCCCGAACCTCCGACCTCGACCGATTCGGTATCGTCGGCCTCGCGGTACACCTGGTCCAGAATGTCGGCGATCTTCTTGCGCAGCGGCTGCGGATCGATGCCGTTGGCCTCGTTGTAGGCGATCTGCTTGGCCCGGCGGCGCTCGGTCTCGTCGATGGCCTCACGCATCGAGTCGGTGATCTTGTCGGCGTACATGTGCACTTCACCGGATACGTTGCGGGCTGCACGGCCGATGGTCTGGATCAGGCTGCGGGTGGACCGCAGGAAGCCCTCCTTGTCGGCGTCGAGGATCGCCACCAGCGACACCTCGGGCAGATCCAGACCCTCACGCAGCAGGTTGATGCCGACCAGGACGTCGTACTCGCCCAGGCGCAGCTGCCGCAGCAGCTCGACGCGGCGCAGGGTGTCGACCTCCGAATGCAGGTACCGGACCTTGATGCCAAGCTCCAGCAGATAGTCGGTGAGGTCCTCGGCCATCTTCTTGGTCAGCGTGGTGACCAGGACCCGCTCGTCGCGCTCGGTGCGGGTGCGGATCTCGCCGATCAGATCGTCGATCTGGCCCTTGGTCGGCTTCACCACCACCTTCGGGTCGACCAGACCGGTCGGGCGGATCACCTGTTCGACGAACTCGCCACCGGCCTGGCTGATCTCGTACGCACCCGGGGTGGCCGAGAGGTACACCGTCTGCCCGATCCGGTCGGCGAACTCCTCCCAGGTCAGCGGCCGGTTGTCGACGGCGGAAGGCAGCCGGAAACCGAAGTCGACCAGATTGCGCTTGCGCGACATGTCCCCCTCGTACATGCCGCCGATCTGGGGCACCGTGACGTGGGATTCGTCGATGACGAGCAGGAAGTCCTCCGGGAAATAGTCCAGCAGCGTAGCCGGCGCAGATCCGGCGGGACGGCCATCGATGTGGCGCGAGTAATTCTCGATGCCCGAGCAGAAGCCGACCTGCTTCATCATCTCGACGTCGTAGTTGGTGCGCATCCGCAGCCGCTGGGCCTCCAGCAGCTTGCCCTGCCCCTCCAGCTCGGCCAGCCGCGCCTCGAGCTCGGCCTCGATGGTCGAGATCGCATGCGCCATCCGCTCCGGCCCGGCCACATAGTGGGTCGCCGGGAAGATCCGCAGCGAGTCCACCTGGCGGACGATGTCGCCGGTGAGCGGGTGCAGGTAGTACAGCGCCTCGATCTCGTCGCCGAAGAACTCGATCCGCACCGCGAGCTCCTCGTAGGACGGGATGATCTCCACGGTGTCGCCGCGCACCCGGAACGTGCCCCGGGTGAACGCCATGTCGTTGCGGTTGTACTGCACATCCACCAACAGCCGCAGCAGCCCGTCGCGCGGCACCTCCTGGCCGACCGCGAGCTCCACCGACCGGTCGAGGTAGGACTGCGGCGTGCCCAGACCGTAGATGCACGACACCGAGGCCACCACGACCACGTCGCGCCGCGACAGCAGGCTCGAGGTGGCCGAGTGCCGCAACCGCTCGACGTCGTCGTTGATCGAGCTGTCCTTCTCGATGTAGGTGTCGGTCTGGGCGATGTATGCCTCGGGCTGGTAGTAGTCGTAGTACGAGACGAAGTACTCAACAGCGTTGTGCGGCAACATCTCCCGCAACTCGTTGGCCAGCTGGGCAGCCAGCGTCTTGTTCGGCGCCATCACCAGGGTGGGCCGCTGCAGCCGCTCGATCAGCCACGCCGTGGTGGCCGACTTGCCGGTACCGGTGGCGCCGAGCAGCACGACATCACGCTCGCCGGCCTTGATCCGGCGCTCGAGCTCGTCGATGGCGGCCGGCTGGTCACCGGCCGGGTCGTACTCACTGACCACCTCGAACCGGGCACCGGTCCGGACGATCTCATCGACAGCCCGGTACTCCGAATGCGCGAGCACGGGGTGTTCGGTCGCGAAGGCCATGCTCACCAGCGTAGAACTGTGCACCGACAACTTCCGCCCGCGTTCGCTCCCCGCGTAGGCTGGCCGCATCCACCCGCCCAAGCACGAGACATTCGACCTGGTCGCCCGCACGAACACCGACCCCAAAGGCATCGTGCGGGCGGTCGACGTCTACACCGTCGAACCCTGGGGCCTCTACATGGCCCGGCCGACGCCCGGCCGAGCCCAGTTCCACTACCTGGAATCCTGGCTGCTGCCTCAGCTCGGGCTGCGGGCCAGCGTGTTCCATTTCAACCCCGGCCACGAGCGTGACCAGGACTTCTACCTCGACGTCGGCCACTACGCCGCCGGGCCGACCGCATGGCATTCCGAGGACCACTACCTGGATCTGGTGCTCCGCTCCGGGCGCGGCGTCGAACTGTGCGATGTCGACGAGTTGCTCACCGCGGTGCGGCACGGTCTGCTCAGCCCGGAGGTCGGTGAGCAGGCGGTGCAAACCGCGGCCACCGCGATCGAGGGCCTGGCGAGCTGCGGCTATGAGCTCGACCGGTGGCTGTCCGGCAACGGAATGGCCCTGACGTGGAGAGGCGCGTAAGGTCGGGATTCATGAGTTCAGCTAAGTACGCCTGGGGAGGCCTCCCCGCGCTGGCAGGACTGCTCACCGGCGCACTGTTGATTCCCATTCCGGCGCACGCCGACCCCGAGGCGCCGCCTCAGGTCGAGCCACTGCCCGACCAGCAGCTCCACAACGTCACCTACCGCGCCAGGATCGACGGGGTGTCGCGCAACGCGACCATCGCCTACAAGATCGACGACCAGAACATCAACACCGCCGACCCGTCGATGCTGCCGGGCCGGGTCTTCGAGGCCACCGGCGTGGTGTCCAACCCGGAAACCGCAGGCATGGCGGTGCGCATCGATTGGCCGTACTCGGCCAACCTGCACTGCGAGATCCTGGTGGACGACCAGATCATCGCCCAGGCCGACACCTTCGTCGGCCCTCGGCTGACCCGGCCCAAGGACGATCCGACCTACGGCAGCCTGCCCTGCGGCGCCCCGCTGAGCACCCCGGTGCCGGGCAACGTCGTCGACACCGCCCCGGTCGGCACCGATCCGGCCCTACCGCCGTCCGCCGAGCCCGCCGTCGCGCCGCCCGCGGAACCTGAGCCGCCGGCCGCGTAGCCGTCAGCGCTTCAGCCAGGACTCGACCGTGCGCCTGGTGTCGTTGATGTGGGCTTCCATCTGCGCGGCCGCCAGGTCCGGATCGCGGCTCTCGATCGCTTCCAGGATCGACTCGTGATAGTCGTTCGCGTTGGGCTCCAGACGACCGAAGATCGCACCGACCGGCAGCCACATCCTGCGACGAGCGTCGGCGACCGCCTCCAGCAGGCGGTCATTCTGAGCAGCCTGGGCGATGCCGAGATGAAACGCCGAGTCCAGGGTCTGGAACTCCGTGGTGTGCCGGGCCGACGGCTCGTCCATCCCGACCTGCAGCGCGGATTCCATGCCCTTGAGCAGCTTGCGAAGCTCGGTCACATCGGTGGCGCGACGGCGCTCGGCAGCCAGCCGGGTGGCGCCGGTCTCGACGATGACGCGGTAGTCGAACGCATCGCGGACCTCACGCTTGTTGCGGCGCAACTCCCGGCGCATCTCGGCCGGGTCGTACTGCGGCGCCTGGACGGTGAACCCACCGCCACGGCCGCGTCGCACCGTGATCAGGCCCTCCCCCTCCAGGACCGAGACGGCGGCGCGCACCGTGGTGCGGGATACGTCGAGCATGTCGGAGAGTTCGCGCTCGGTGGGCAGCCGGTCCCCGGGCCGGAACTGACCCAGCTCCAGGGCCCGGCGCATCTGGTCGACCACCAGCTCATGGGCGGCAATCTGGCGAACCGGAACCAACGTCGGCTTCGCTGTGGACATGCCCACCCCCTTCGGACGCACCAAACGCTACCGCACGGTCAGTTCCAGCGGCCCGAACATTTGACGGTTGGGTAGATCGTCGCGAAACCGGCTGCGGCCCAGCGACCTAGGGCCGCCAGTCCGTAGCGTCCGCCCATTTTCGGGCACGCTGGTAGGCGTCGAGGAACCACGGCTCTTTGGCCACGGCGTAGTCGGGTGTGGCCAGTGCGGCTTGCTTGGCCGCCAGATAATCCGCCTGCACGCCCGGATTGGCCCGCAACCAGTCGACGAACATCAGGGCAAAGCGCTGGTTGGGCCAGCCGTCCACCCTGATGTGCACATTGGTCGGGCGACCCGGATCTGCCGAGGCGTGGAAACGCTTGTGCCACAACGCCAGATCGTCGTCGTGGGGCGTATCGCCGGTGATGTCGGGCACCACCGGGTAACCCGCCGTCAACAGTGCCTCGGCGAGTTCGTCGGCAACATCCAGCGACTTGACGGTCACCTGCACATCGATGACGTCCTTGGCGTCCATCCCCGGCACGGCCGTCGACCCGATGTGGTCGATACGCACCGCGCGGTGCCCGCAGGCCGTGTTGAGCCGGGCCACGATCCGGCGGGCCTGATCCGGCCAGGTGGGGTCATAGGGCACCACGACAGGGTCACGCCGGGCCGGCCGCCGGATTGTCAGATTGTGCGCGAACGGCAGGATCCGCTCGTGCCACAGCGCGCGAGCCTGCTCGACGACGGCGCCGGGGCTGCCCGAGTTGTCCAGCCAGACATCGGCCACCGCGCGGCGCTGCTCCTCGGTCGCCTGCGCGGCGATACGGGCGCGGGCGTCCGACTCGGTGAATCCGCGGTACTCGATGAGCCGCTTGACGCGCAGTTCCGGGTCGGCGTTGACCACGATGACCAACGGGAACATGGGCGCCATCTGGGATTCCACCAGCAGGGGAATGTCCTCGACGATCACGGCGTCTTCGTGCGCCGCCGCGATGAGCTCTGAACGGCGGTGCGCCACCAGCGGATGCACGATGCCGTTCAGGGTGGCGCGCTTCTCGTCGTCGCTGAAGGCGACGGCCGCCAGCGCCGGACGGTTCAACGCTCCCTCGGGCAGCAGGATCCCGTCCCCGAACGCCTCGACCAACTTGGCCAGGCCCTCGGTTCCGGGCTCGACCACCTCACGTGCGATGACGTCACCGTCGACGATGATTCCGCCGAGATCGCTGAATGTGGCCGACACTGTTGACTTCCCGGCGCCGATACCGCCGGTTAACCCGATGCGAAGCACGCCCAACAGTGTGTCAGGCCCAGGGAACGACGAACGCCCCGACCCAAAGGGCCGGGGCGTTCGTTGTCGTACTGGTTAGGCGTTGCCTGCGAGCTTCTCACGCAGAGCGGCCAACTGTGCATCGCTGGCCAGCGTGCCACCGGTGGACTCCTCCGACCGCGAGGAACCGTTGGACACCGGACGCGCGGCCTCCTCGGCCTCCGCAGCGGCGAACTTCTCCATCTGCGTGGTGTGCATCTTGTGGCGACGCTCGGCCTCGGCGTAGCGAGCCTCCCACTCCTCCCGCTGCTTGTCGAAGCCTTCGAGCCATTCGTTGGTCTCGGCGTCGAAGCCCTCGGGGAAGATGTAGTTGCCCTGCTCGTCGTAGCTGTCGGCCATGCCGTACTTCGACGGGTCGAACTCCTCGGTGTAGTCCTCGTTGGCCTGCTTGAGGCTCAGCGAGATCCGCCGACGCTCCAGGTCGATGTCGATGACCTTGACCATCGCGTCGTCGCCGACGGTGACCACCTGGTCCGGGACCTCGACGTGGCGCTCGGACAGCTCCGAGATGTGCACCAGGCCCTCGATGCCCTCCTCGACGCGGACGAACGCACCGAACGGCACCAGCTTGGTGACCTTGCCCGGCACGATCTGACCGATCGCGTGGGTGCGGGCGAAGTGACGCCACGGGTCTTCCTGAGTCGCCTTCAGCGACAGCGAAACCCGCTCGCGATCCATGTCGACGTCGAGCACCTCGACGGTGACCTCGTCGCCCACCTGAACCACCTCGGACGGGTGATCGATGTGCTTCCAGGACAGCTCGGAGACGTGCACCAGGCCGTCGACGCCGCCGAGATCGACGAAGGCGCCGAAGTTGACGATCGAGGAGACGACACCCTTGCGGATGGCGCCCTTCTGCAGCTGGTTGAGGAACTCGCTGCGCACCTCGGACTGGGTCTGCTCCAGCCAGGCGCGGCGGCTCAGCACCACGTTGTTGCGGTTCTTGTCCAGCTCGATGATCTTGGCCTCGATCTCCTTGCCGATGTACGGCTGCAGATCGCGGACACGACGCATCTCGACCAGCGATGCGGGCAGGAAGCCGCGCAGGCCGATGTCGAGGATCAGGCCGCCCTTGACGACCTCGATGACGGTGCCCTTGACGGCCTCGTCCTTCTCCTTGAGCTCTTCGATGGTGCCCCAGGCACGCTCGTACTGAGCGCGCTTCTTGGACAGGATCAGACGGCCTTCCTTGTCCTCCTTGGTGAGAACGAGGGCCTCGACCTCATCGCCCACGGAAACGACCTCGTTGGGGTCGACATCGTGCTTGATGGAGAGTTCGCGGGAAGGAATGACACCTTCGGTCTTGTAACCGATGTCGAGCAGGACCTCGTCACGGTCAACCTTGACGATGGTTCCCTCGACGATGTCGCCATCGTTGAAGTATTTGATGGTTTTGTCGATGGCGGCGAGAAAGTCCTCAGCCGAGCCGATGTCGTTGACGGCTACTTGCGGCGAGGTGACGGAGGGAGAGGGCATGTGGTGGGTTGCTCCGGACAGGTTTACTCGTAGGGACAGTGATATTGCTGGTATTGCTGTATTGCGTTCGTACTTATCTGTGAGCCGACAATCTGTGCACACAGATACGTAACGAGGGTACTCGACCAGGCACACGCAGGACAAACCGCCTCCCCGGGCGGGGCCGCCAGTGGAGCACCGGGCCGTCAGCGGAATTTGTGCCCGGAAACCTGCCGACCCGCCGCTACGCTTCTGCGGTGGCGTACTACCCGACCCCCGGTCCGGCCCATCGGCAGTGGTTTCCGGTCACCGCTCCCCTGCCCAGACCGGTCCGCAAGGTCGGCGCCCCGCTCGCCGCGATCATCGCCTGCGGCGTCGTCATCGGCGCGCTGGTGCTGCTGTTCACCGCGCTCAACCCGGCCGGCGCGATCATCGGATTCACCCTGTCCAGCATCGTGATGACCGGGGCGGTGTTCGCCTACCTGTGGCTGGACCGCTGGGAACCGGAACCGCCCCGACTACTGCTGCTGGCCTTCGGATGGGGCGCCGCCGTCGCGATCGTGCTGTCCCTGGTGCTGAGCCTGTTCACCGACGCACTGCTGGCACCCGGTGTCGACTCGGCGGAATCAGCGCACAGCTTCGCCTCGGTGGCGATCCGGGCACCGCTCATCGAGGAAGCCGCCAAGGGCCTGTTCCTGCTGATCATGATGACCGGGCGGCGCCGCAACGAGCTCAACTCGCTGACCGACTGCCTGGTGTACGCCGGCCTGGTCGGCCTCGGTTTCGCCTGGCTCGAAGACATCATGTACATCGCCAGCGCCGATTCCCTCGCCGGATCACTGCTCACCGCCGCGATGCGCCTCATCATGGCTCCGTTCGCGCACTCCCTGTTCACCACGATGACCGCGATCGGCGTCTACTTCGCGCTGCACCGACGCAGTACCGGCGCCAAAGTCCTGTGCATCCTGGCCGGCTACCTGGGCGCGGTGTTCATGCACGGGTTGTGGAACGGTTCGTCGCTGGTGGGCGCCGGGACGTACTTCATCGTGTACCTGGTCTGGATGGTGCCGATCTTCGTCATCATGATCGTGGTCGCCGTCACCAGCCGCCGCCGGGAACAGCGTGTGGTGGCCGAAAAGCTGCCCGGCATGGTCGCCGCCGGGCTGATCACTCCCAACGAGGCCACCTGGCTCGGGTCACTCAAAACCCGGCACGGCGCCGTCAAGCAGGCGACGATGGCCGGCGGGCGCCCGGCCGGCAAGGCTGTCGCGGCGTTCGCCGCCGCAGTCGTCGAGTTGGCGTTCGTCCGTGACCGCATCGACCGCGGGTTCGGCGATGCACAGGTGTACGCGCTGCAGCAAGAAGAGGTGTACGCGGTGACGGCGGCCCGCTCGGCCGCACCGATCCTGCACTGGCTGGCCAACTACCAAGCGCCCGTCCGCTACTGACGGCGGCGACGCCGTCGAGCGGGCACTCGACAATATCGATTTGCGCTGGTCAGCGATACTTGGCGGATGTTCGCCCATATTGTCGACGTGCTGCCGGCCTTCCTGGTCGCATCGGTGATCCTGGCCGCACTGCCCGGACCGGCGACGGCACTGTTCCTGCACCGCTCGGTGCGGGACGGCCGGTCGGCGGGGCTCGCGGCGGTTGTCGGCAACGAGATCGGCATCTGCGGCTGGACCCTGGCCGGCGGTGGCGGGCTGTCGATATTGCTGACCGCCAACCGGTGGTTGTCCCTCACCATGCATGTCGTCGGCGCCGCGATCCTGATCTGGCTCGGCATCAGCGCATGGCGAAGCGCGAGTCACCCGGCCGACATGGAGGTAGCCCTGCCGCCGCGGGGGCGGACCCCGGCCGCGGCTTTCCGTGCGGCACTGCTGTCCATCGCCGCCAACCCGAAGGCGGCGGCCTTCGGCATCGTGGTGCTTCCACAATTCCTGCCGGCGACCGGGCCGGTGCTGCCGACGTTGCTGGTGCTCGCCTTGATCCAGCTGGTTGTCGACACCTCATGGTGCGTGGGCATCGTGCTCGCCGCTGACCGTGCGCGAAACATCCTCAACCGCACCCATATTCGCCGCCGAATCGAACGAGTGATGGCGGCCGTACTGGTGGCGCTGGGCCTGGGCCTTGGGGCCGACGCGCGCTAGCACGCGGCCCCAACCGGCGCCGCTAGTGCGCGGCGGCGTCCCAGCTGGGCCCGTATCCGACCGACACCTCCAACGGCACATCCAATGGGTACGCGTTGCCCATGTATTCGCGGACCAGGGCCTCCAAGGTCTCCCGCTCACCCTCGGCCACCTCGAACAGCAACTCGTCGTGGACCTGCAGCAGCATCCGTGACTTGAGCCCGGCTTCCTTCATCGCGGCGTCGACATTGATCATCGCCACCTTGATGATGTCGGCGGCGCTGCCCTGGATCGGCGCGTTGAGGGCAGCCCGCTCAGCCGCCTCCCGCACATTGCGGTTGCTGCTGTCCAGCTCGGGCAGGTAGCGGCGGCGGCCCAGCACCGTTGAGGTGAACCCGTCCTTGCGCGCCTGGTCGACCACATCGCGCAGATAGTCGCGGACCCCGCCGAACCGGTCGAAGTACTGCTCCATCTGCACCTTGGCCTCCTCGGTGGAGATCTTGAGCTGGCTGGCCAGCCCATAGGCGCTCAGCCCGTAGGCCAGGCCGTAGGACATCGCCTTCACCCGGCGGCGCAGTTCCGGGGTCACCTCGTCGATCGGCACCGAGAACGCCCGTGACGCCACGAAGGAGTGCAGGTCCTCACCGGTATTAAAGGCCTCGATCAGGCCTTCGTCCCGGGACAGGTGAGCCATGATCCGCATCTCGATCTGGCTGTAGTCGGCGGTCATCAACTCGGAGTACGGCCCGTCGGGACCCTTACCGACCACGAACGCGTCGCGGATGCGCCGGCCCGCCTCGGTGCGGATCGGGATGTTCTGCAGGTTCGGTTCGGTGGAAGACAGCCGGCCGGTCGCCGCGATCGTCTGGTTGAACGTGGTGTGGATCCGTCCGTCGGAAGCCACCGCGTTGAGCAGGCCGTCGACGGTCACCTTGAGCCGGGTGGCATCGCGGTGTGCCAGCAGGTGCTGCAGGAACGGATGCCCGGTCTTGTCGAACAATGACTGCAACGCGTCGGCGTCGGTGGTGTAGCCGGTCTTGGTGCGCTTGGTCTTCGGCATCTCGAGCTCGTCGAACAGCACTGCCTGCAACTGCTTGGGCGACCCGAGGTTGATCTGCTTGCCGATCACCGCATAGGCGGCCTCGGCCGCGTCGCGGATCTGGTCGGCGAATTCGCTCTGCAGCTCCTGCAGCTTGTCCAGGTCGACGGCGATGCCCGTCGACTCCATCTCGGCCAACGCCCGCTGCACCGGCAGCTCCATCCGGCCCAGCAGGGACGACGAGTCGATGCGGGCGAGTTCCTCGTCGAGCGCGTCGGCGAGATCCAACACCGCACATGCCCGCAGGATGAGCGTCTGCACCGCCTGCTCGTCCACCCCGTCGGAGTCATCCAGTAGTGAAAGCTGTTGTTGCTCTGGACTTTCGGCGCGCAACTCGCGGCGCAGGTAACGCACCGCCAGATCATCGAGGGCGAAGCTGCGCTGCCCCGGCCGCACCAGATAGGCGGCCAGCGCGGTGTCAGAGGTGACGCCGCGCAGTGTCCAGCCGCGCCCGGCCAGGTCGTGCATGGCCAGCTTGGCCTCGTGCAGCGCCTTGGGCGGACCCGGGTCGCCCAGCCAGCGCGCCAGTGCCTCCTCGTCCTCGGGGGTCAGGGTGGCGGTGTCGATGTAGCGCCCGTCGCCATCGGCCGCCACGATGGCCAGCGCGGTGGCGTCGGCGTCGAACGCGAGATGTGTGCCGACCACGGCCAGCCCGAATCGGTTGCCCAGGCTGTGCTCGGCAAGCCATGCCGCCAGCTCACCGGGCTCCAGCGCCCGGCCGCGCACGTCGAACCCGTGCTCGACCTCGGGCTCGGAGGCCACCAGCGTCTCGAACAGCCGATCGCGCAGGACCCGGAATTCCAGATCGTCGAAAAGCCGGTGGATCTGATCGCGGTTCCAGGGTTGCATCCGCAGCGTGTCCGGCGTCTGGGCCAGCGGCACATCGCGGACCAGATCGGTGAGCTCACGGTTGAGCACCACGCTGGACAAGTTGGCCCGCAGCGAATCGCCGACCTTGCCTTTGACCTTCTCGACGTTGTCGACGAGCGCCTGCAGCGAGCCGTATTCGACGATCCACTTGGTCGCCGTCTTCTCACCGACCCCGGGAATGCCGGGCAGGTTGTCGCTCGGGTCCCCGCGCAGAGCCGCGAAATCCGGATATTGAGCCGGCGTCAGCCCGTACTTCTCCACCACCGCCTCCGGGGTGAACCGCGTCAGCTCACTCACGCCCTTGCGCGGGTAGAGCACGGTGACGTCATCGCTGACCAACTGCAGCGAGTCCCGGTCACCGGTGACCACCAGCACCCGGTAGCCCTCCTGCTCGGCCTGGGTGGCCAGCGTGGCGATGATGTCGTCGGCCTCGAAGCCGGGCTCGGCCAGTGCGGTGATGCCCAGTGCGCCGAGTACCTCTTTGGTGATGTCGATCTGGCCGCGGAACTCGTCGGGTGTCGCCGACCGGCCTTCCTTGTATTCGGGGTACTTGTCCTTGCGGAAGGTCTGCCGTGACACGTCGAACGCGGCCGCCACGTGGCTGGGCTGCTCGTCACGCAGCAGGTTGATCAGCATCGAGGTGAACCCGTAGACCGCGTTGGTGGTCAGCCCGCCCTGGGTCTTGAAATTCTCGGCCGGCAACGCGTAGAACGCCCGGAAAGCCAGCGAATTGCCGTCGAGCAGCATCAGTGTGGGCTTGTCGTCGGCGGTCGGGTTCGGTGCGTTCTTCGTCTCGGTCTTCGCGGGGCTCACGGCCCTCACTCTATGCAGCGGTCCCGACAACGACACCTATGCAGGCTCAGATTCGGGCTACCGCAAACGGAGATGCCCGCGGCAATCATTACCTCGCACACGATCGCCAAGGAAAACCTCAGCCGCAACTGCACGCGGCCCAGCGAAACAGGTCATCGCGTGTCTCCCGCACATGGCTCCTGCCAGCGGCAAGAAGGGTGATTTTGTATCCAGCTGCGCTTCCACAGCGCATGCGCAGTTCCGGCAGGACGAGAGGCCGACACAGTTGCCGGCTCGGGATCCACAACTACCATCCCCACACGTGCCGCGAGAGGTGGGAGCTCGCACCGTGGGCCGAAAATTGCCGCACGACTGGGCATCGACTCGTTGCTAGCCTGGCACAGGAAAACCGCGGACTGTCGGTTTGCTAGACACCGGCACGAGCGGCGACGGGCGCCTACGCGAGGGGGATTCAAGCTGATGGACGATTCGGAACCAACGAATCGTGGCGCGGCATCTGCGAATGAGCGAGGACGACCTACAGGTCACGTTCCGGTCGATTCACAGCTGGCGAACCCCACCCACAATCGCTGGGACCCCCCGGTTGGCGTTACATCCACGCAGGCGGTCCCGGTCCAGCAAGCAAGGAATTCCTTCCCACACCCCACGCGAGATCGAGTGGAAACGCCGCCGGTTCACCACCATGTCGAGGGCGCGGACGGTGCCTGCGAGAAGCGATCGGACTCCAAACCGATTCCACGGGACTTTCCGCCGGTCGTATACCTACCGTGCGCAGAGTCAGTCGATGATCCAAACGATGCGCGGATCGACATGCGTGAGACGCGGGACGGAAGGACTGCACTCCTTGCATATTCGGCACTTGACCGACTTCACGAATGCTGTGGCGAGGATCAGGCCTGGATTGTAGTACCGACGGCCATCCTCTCCCAATTGCAGAAATTGCATCCTTTTCAATTGCTGATGCTCGATATTGAGATTCCCATCGAACAACGCCGGGGGCAAAAGTGACGCTTTATATCAATCACGAATCGCTCGACAAGATATCTCAGTCTTTGTCGAGCGCCAGTTCCGACCTCGACAGCGCGAGCGCCTCGGCGCCAGCGTCCGTTGACGGCGGATTGGGAACACCAGCGATTCTGGGGATTCTGGCACAGCTAACCGACAACGCTGGCCAACTCGTCATAGCTGTCAAAGCAGTAGCGAATGGGGTCGCTTCAGCGAGCGCGAGTTATCGCGGACAGGACGAAGCAGGCGCCGAGGCGCTAAATGAAGCCATGCAGACGGGGTGAATGAGTGCCAATTGACACAGAGATTGAGGGGGATCCCAGTTCCGTCCGCTCGGCAGCTGACTGGCTCCGGTCGACTCTGGAGAGCAAGGTCTCGCACACAACGGACGAGATTCATGCTGCCCGGACGACGGCAACTGCCGACTGGCACGGTGAAGCCGGGGACGCTTTCACTGCACGAATGGCAAGTGGCGCAACGAAGGTTGACGGACTGAAAACTGCCGTCGCCAGCGGCGCTCAGACAATCGATGAATTTGCGGCAGAACTCGAACGCGCCCAAACTGAGATGCAAACAATTCGCGACGTCGCAATGAATGCCGGGTTATCCGTAGACGGTTTCATCATTCAAGATTCCGTTGAGGACGCAACAGTTGACGCGTACAATGCGGCATTCCACGCCGCGGAGGCCGCTCGAACCATTGAGAAGCTCGGTGCAGACACCCTCAAGAATGCCTGGGCAGACCTCAGGACTAAATGGTTCTTTGTGGTAGCTGATTTGATTAATGGCGGGGCCGCCACACTTGTCGACCTGAACGTCTCAACAATGGCAAAACATTCCAAGTTCTTGGCCGATGAGTCGGCAAGAACTCTGGCATTAGCAAAATCAGCACCCGCTGGCACGCCGGCCGCCATGATCTATCGGGACATTGATCACGCTCGCAGCCTCGCTAACCAAGCCGACGATGTAGCGAAGGGAGCACAGAGCACCAAGGCGAATGCTGGTCGGATCGGCCTCAAAGTCGGCGGGGGTCTTGCAGTGGCTGGTGTCGTGTACGACATCGCCAACGGCAAAGACGTCGACCAAGCCATCGTATCCGGAGCCGCTGGTTTCGGCGCTTCGGTCGCCGCCGGCGCGCTCATCGGTACGGCGATCCCTGTACCAGTCGTGGGAACTGCGGTGGGTGCGTTGGTCGGAGCAGGCGTAGGGATATTCACCTCCGGTGCCGTCGATTCTCTCTACCAGAACGGCATCGGTAGCCTCGGCACCGCCATCAGCGATGGCGCCTCAGCGGTGGCCGATACCGGGCGAGCAGTTGGAGGACTTGTCAAAGGTGCGTGGGATGCGATCTTCTGAGTATCGAGACACTCCCGATGGGTGGACGGACACACATAACGGTTTGCGGTACTACCTCTCGGTCGCGGGACTCCTCGCATTCGCCGTCATCTCCGCCCTTTTCGGAATCGTGGCCGCAGCGGCGGGCAATTTCATAGCGCTCAAGTACTTTCTATTGTTCGCACTGTTGCTGGTTCTCGGTGTCGCATACGGCCTCGTTGTGCGACACCGTCGAGGGGGACTGTCGTCGTCGGTCCGGACGGCGATCGAGCGAGACAACACCCCGGGGACTGAAATCCGCTACTCGACCAGCCAATTCACGATCCTCGTCGCCTTGATGGGGTGCTGCATGGTCTTTTGTGTCATGGCTTCGGTCGACATACTCATCCACCAGGATGAGGGGTTTCCGGGCTTTGCGGTGGTAACCAGCGCCCTCGGCATTGTGTTCGCGTCGTTCATCGCGTCAGCGATCTGCGGGCGTATCCGCCGTGGTGGCGTCATACTGTCGAGCCAGGGCATTGCCCAACGCGGATGGAGCTTCGAGTCGCGACTGAACTGGTCGGACATCGCAGCCGTCAAAGCGGCGACCAACGGTTATCCGGTCATCCTCGCAGTCGGGTATGCCAATGCGGATTGGAACCGCCGGTGCACCACGCGGCTCTGGCGCATCGACCGCCTGCCACCGGTACCGATGATCGAATTCGACTGCCGACAGTTCGATGTCGACCCCTACCTGCTGTACAGCTACGTGCGGACCTACGCCGAAAACCCCGAGGTACGTGCGGAACTCGGTACAGAAGTGGCTCTCGCCCGCGCTCGATCCCTACAACCCACACGCTAACGCTAAGAGGCGGCGGGCCCACCGACGCGCAGACGACGACGAGCCATCTCGACCAGGACCCTGGCAGCCGGGCTCATCGGTCCCTGCGTCCGCCACGCGAACACCAACCGGCCGCGCAGCTCCGGCGTGATGGGAAGCGGGTGCAGCGCGGTCCGGGTGAAGGCCACCGATTCCGGCAACACCGCGACTCCCAGCCCACGCTCGGCGAGTTCGGCCAGCGCGTGCGGGGTGCTCGCCTCGAACGCGACCCGCGCCGCCACCCCGGCCGCACGACACGCGTGATCGAACTGGTGACGGATCCCGGCCCCGGCCGGTAGCGCAATCACCGGATGGTCGACGAGATCGCGCAGCGCCACGGTGCGGCGTCGGCGCCACGGATGGTCACCGGCCACCGCCGCGACGATGCGCTGATCGGTCACCACCTCGGCATCCAACCCGGCGGGAAGTGCGGCGCCCACCGACACGATGGCCGCATCGAGCCGCCCTGAGTGCAGACCGTCCAGCAGTGCGTCGGACTCGTCGGTGGTCAATGTGATGTCGACGAGCGGGTGGGCCGCGTGGAACTGCGCGAGCAGCCCCGCCATGTCGAAGTCGTGGGCCGTCACGGTGCCCACCACCACTGCGCCGCGAACCAACTCCCCGAGCTCCTCGACGGCGGTGCGGGCAGCGGCCACCGCAGCCAAGGCGGCCCGGGCGTGCGGCAACACGGCTTCACCGGCGGCGGTCAACCGGACTGCACGCCGGCTGCGATCGAACAGTTGCTGGCCGAGTTCGCGCTCCAGGTGGCGGATCTGCGCGCTGACCGCCGGTTGCGCAACATGCACTCGCTCGGCTGCGCGGGTGAAGTTGGCCTCCTCGGCCACCGCGACGAAGTATTCGAACTGACGCAGTTCCATAAGCAATCACAATAGTTTCTGGACTGACTATGTATTGGACTTATCATTGGGCACTGACGAGGCTGGAGTCATGCCCACCCAACAGATCGTCATCGCCGGGGCCGGCATCGGCGGCCTCACCACTGCACTCACCCTGCACGCCAAGGGTTTTCAGGTTACGGTGCTGGAAAGCGCCCACGAGCTGCGGGCGCTGGGCGTGGGGATCAACCTGCTGCCGCACGCAGTACGTGAACTGACCGACCTCGGCGTCGGCGAGGCCCTGCTGGACATCTCGGCCACCCCGGCAGTCATCGATTTCTACCGTTCCGACGGCACGCTGCTGTTCCGAGAGCCCCGCGGAGTCGAGGGCGGCTACGGCTACCCGCAGTGCTCGGTACACCGCGGCCGGTTGCAGATGCTGCTGCTCGACGCGGTTCGAACCCGCTTGGGCGCCGACGCCGTTCGCACCGGCGCCGCCGTCACCGCATTCGAGGAAACCGACCACCACGTCCGGGTGACCAGTCGCGCCGGGGAATTCACCGCCGAAGTTCTCGTCGGCGCCGACGGGGTGCACTCGAAGGTACGCCGCCGACTGCATCCAGGCCCTGATGGGCTGGCCTGGTCGGGGGTTCGGATGTTCCGGGGCGCGAGCCGGATACGGCCGTTTCTCGACGGCCGCACGATGGCCATCGTCAAAGGTGCCGACGGCGTCGAGTTGGTCACCTATCCGATCGGCGGTGATCTGGTGAACTGGGTTTTGCAGGTCGACGAAGCCGCTCCCGGCCCACTCCCCGGCGACGCGAACTGGAACACTCACGTCGATCCCGCGTGCGTGGCCGCCCATATGTCGGGCTGGCGCCTGGACTGGCTGGATCCGGCCGAACTGGTGCACCGGTCCGAAGCCGTATTCGAGTATCCCATGGTCGACCGGGAACCTTTGCCGCACTGGGGTACTCGACGCGTCACGTTGGTGGGCGACGCCGCACACCCGATGTATCCCGTCGGCGCCAACGGCGGCTCGCAGGCCATCCTCGACGCCCGCGCCCTCGCCGACGAGCTGGCCGCCGGCCGCGGAGTCGCCGGATACGAGGCCCGCAGGATCCCCGAGACGACGGCAGTGGTGCACGCCAATCGTGAGATGCACGCCGGAAGTCCCGATGAGCTGGCGCGCGTCACCGCCGACTACCGGCGAAACACTTTCGCAGACAGGAGTTCCCGATGACAACGTTCGTTCTGGTACCGGGCGCCTGCCACGGCGGGTGGTGCTTCGACGAACTCGCCGCGGCCTTGCGCACCGAAGGGCACCGGGTGCTGACGCCCACACTGACCGGGGTGGCCGAGCGTGCCCACCTGGCCAATGGTGGAGTCAACCTGGACACCCACATCGCCGATGTGATCGCCGAGATGCAAGCCCAACAGGTGGCCGGTGCGGTTCTGGCTGGGCACAGCTACGGCGGCATGGTCATCACCGCTGTCGCGGATCGGATTCCGGAGCAGGTTGATTCACTGGTCTACCTCGACGCGTTCGTGCCGCGCGACGGCGAATCCTGCTGGACCCTGACCAATGACGAGCAACGCCGGTGGTACATCGACGTCGATACGACGGGCTACGGCGTGCCCCCGCTGCCGTTCTTCGACGAGCGCGCGACCGCACATCCGCTGGCGACACTGCTGCAACCGATCCGGCTCGGCACCGAGCCGTCGGATATCCGTCGGACCTTCGTCTACGCGCAGCGCTGGCCGACGGAGTCGCCGTTTGCCCCCACCTACGAGCGGCTGCGGATGGATCCCGCCTGGAGGACCTATTCGCTCGACGGTGCGCACAACCTCATGCGCGACAACCACAATGATCTGGTCCGGATTCTGCTTGACGCGGCCCGCGGATCGGCTCCCGTCCTCGACGAACTTGATCACGAATGACCCCGGGCTGTGTGTCGATCGCACCGATGTATCCGTCAGGACGGACCAGCACATAACAGCCTGCGGGCACGTCGTAGTCGGCATTTGGCGCCATGCGCACCAGCGGAACCCCGAAATCGACTGATCCCTGACCGAACTGCAGCACGGTCCAGTGTGGTCCGCGTAACACGTCGAACAGCCTGCGGCCGTCGGGCAGCAGGGCGTCGGGAGCCCGGTCACCGGCCTGCAACTCCCCAGCCGGGTTGCCACCCGGTGCGGCGAGCGGACCTCCCCGGTAGCTGATGTCCAGTTGGTGGATCGACGAAGGCGCGGGCCCGGTCGCGGCGAAGCCCTGGCTGTGCAACGCGCCGCTGAGGTGGAGCACATCGGCAGCCACAGGCAGGCGTTCGGCCTCATAGCTGTCCAGCAGGGCGTCGGGCCCGCCGGCCCAAACGGCGGCCAGTTTCCAGCCGAGGTTGTAGGCATCCTGCACCCCGGTGTTGACGCCCTGTCCCCCGGCCGGCGAATGCACGTGGGCCGCGTCGCCCGCCAGGAGCACTCTCCCCATCCGGAAGTGTTGCGCCATAAGTAGATTAACCCGGTAGAGCGAGATCCATCGCAGGTCCGACAGCGTGATGTCCCGGCGGCCCGACCGCTGGCCCAGCACCGCCTGCATACCGTCGAGGGTCAGCGCAGGCGGGTCCTCGCCCGGGGCCATGGTGACCACCAGCTGGTAGTGCTCACTGCCGGGAAGATTCCACAGCGAGAACCGCCTCGACTGGTCTCCGTCACGGGTCAGCAGGTGGCAGAAGCGGCCGTCGAGCCCGGCAGCCCGTACGTCACCCACGATGATGCGTTCCTCGGTGAGCGCACCGCCGAGGAACGCGACTCCGGACGCCTTTCGTACCGTGCTGCGGCCACCATCGGCGCCGACCAGGTAGTCGGCACGAATCGCACCGCGATCGGTCTCTACCGTGACGCCGTCGTCGTCCTGCGTGAAATCCGTTACCTGGGTGCCGAACTCGATGGTGCCGCCGAGTTCGGCAAATCGCGCCGCCAAGATCTGGTCGGTGCGCCACTGCGGGATCAGCCAGGTGTAGGGGTACGGCACCGCCGAGGACGGTTCCAGCTCGGGCAGCCCCAACAGCTCGTAGACCGGTTTCTCCCACACCACCTCCGTACCGCGGTACAGCCGCATCGGCGGAAACGGCTCACCCGCAGCCAGCACGGCGCCGATCACGCCGAGGTCGTCGAAAACCTCCAGCGTGCGTGGCTGCAAGCCCTTACCGCGTGAGCCGGGAAACAGCGTCGTCGCCTGGTCCAACACTCGGCACGGCACGCCGCGCCGGGCCAGTTCGATGGCCAGGGTGAGTCCGGTCGGGCCGGCGCCGGCGATCACGATGGTCATCGGCCACCGGCCCCGAGCAGGATCAGCAGAATGTCATCGATCAGCCGTGCGCTGAACGCCGCGTCGACCGGTAAGTCGAGGTGCACCTGCCGCAGGATCATCGCCTCGGCCACGTCATGGATGAGTTCGACGTCGGTGTCCCCGGCGATGTCCCCGCGGGTGATCGCCCGTTGCAACGCATGGTGAAACGGCGAGAGCTCCTCCTTGGCGAGATGTTCGCGGATGGCCTCAGCCAGCTGAGTGTCATGGCGCATGAGCGTCGCGAGTTCGGCGGTCACCCGCGTCAGCGGGTCGGCGACCTCCTGGGCAACGGCGTCCATCACGGCGAACAGGTCGCTGCGCAATTGTCCGGTATCGGGCAGTTGCGCATTCCGGGCCGCATCGGTGGCGTCCAGCGTGGCCCGAACCAACTGGGCCTTGTTCGGCCACCGGCGGTAGATGGTCGCCTTGCTGGCACCGGCCCGTGCGGCCACCGCATCGATCGTCAGTGCCTGGTATCCCCGTTCCACGAGCAGCTCGGCCGTCGCGGCCAGCACGGCCTGCTCACGCTCCATACCTCGAACCATGCTCGAAGAGTACGAAACTGTTTCGTACTCTTCAACGGAATTTCCTGATGCGCGGGACAAAACTGCAACACGTTTCAGTTCTGGGGTCTTGATCGTTTAGGCTGGCCGCGTGCCAGCAGCATCTTCGCAACCCGCGATCGACGGATGGTTCGCCACCGACGACGCCGGTGCCACCCATCTGATCGGCGGCAAGTGCACCCAGTGCGCCACCTACGTGTTCCCGCCGCGCGAGAACAACTGCCCCAACCCGGCCTGTGACAGCGACACCCTTGATCTGGTCCCGCTGTCCCGCCGCGGAAAGGTGTGGAGCTACACGGAGAACCGGTACCTTCCGCCCGCACCGTATCCCAAGACCGATCCGTTCGAGCCGTTCGCGATCGCCGCGGTCGAGTTGGCCGACGAAGGCCTCATCGTGCTCGGCAAGGTCGTCGAGGGCACGCTGGCCGCTGATCTCAAGGTCGGTATGGAGATGGAGCTGACCACCATGACGCTCTACACCGACGACGAGGGCGTCGAGCGCACCACCCACGCCTGGAGGATCGCCTGATGAGCGCACCCGAACCGCTGTACATCCTCGGCGCGGGTATGCACCCGTGGGGCAAATGGGGACGTGACTTCACCGAGTACGGCGTCGTCGCCGCCCGCGCCGCCCTGGCCGAAGCCGGCCTGGACGCGCAGCAGATCCAGTTCATCGCCGGAGCCGACACGATCCGCAACGGCTACCCGGGCTTCATCGCCGGGTCGACGTTCGCCCAGAAGCTGGGCTGGAACGGCGTGCCGGTGTCGTCGAGCTATGCGGCCTGCGCGTCGGGCTCGCAGGCGCTGCAGAGCGCCCGCGCCCAGATCCTGGCCGGATTCTGCGATGTCGCGCTGGTGATCGGCGCCGACACGACGCCCAAGGGTGCGTTCGCCCCCGTCGGCGGAGAACGCAAGAACGACCCGGACTGGCAGCGCTTCCACCTGCTCGGCGCGATGAACCCGGTGTACTTCGCCCTGCTGGCCCGCCGCCGGATGGACCTCTACGGGGCCACCGCGGAGGACTTCGCCCAGGTGAAGGTGAAGAACTCCCGCCATGGCCTGCAGAACCCGAATGCGCGCTACCGCAAGGAATCCGCGATCGAGGATGTGCTGGCCAGCCCGGTGGTTTCCGATCCGCTGCGTCAGCTCGACATCTGCGCCACCTCCGACGGCGCGGCCGCGCTGATCGTGGCGAGCAAGTCGTTCGCGGAGAAGCACTTGGGCTCGGTGGAGGGTGTGCCGTCGGTGCGCGCCATCTCGACCGTGACCCCGCGCTACCCGCAACACCTGCCCGAATTGCCGGATATCGCAACGGATTCCACTGCCGTGGTGGCCGCACCGGAACGCGTGTTCAAAGATCAGATCCTCGACGCGGCCTACGCCGAGGCCGGGATCGGCCCCGAGGACGTCAGCCTGGCCGAGGTGTACGACCTGTCCACCGCGCTGGAGCTGGACTGGTACGAGCACCTGGGTCTGTGCGCCAAGGGCGAAGGCGAGCAGTTGCTGCGCTCCGGCGCGACGACGATCGGCGGCCGCGTCCCGGTGAACCCGTCGGGCGGTCTGGCCTGCTTCGGCGAGGCCATCCCGGCCCAGGCCATCGCGCAGGTGTGCGAGCTCACCTGGCAGCTCAAGGGTCAGGCCACCGGCCGGCAGGTCGAGGGCGCCAAGGTCGGCGTGACCGCGAACCAGGGCCTCTTCGGCCACGGTTCCTCGGTGATCGTCGCCCGCTGATCCCCGTTGCCGCGCGAGCGTGCGTGTCTGCTCCGCGACACGCCGCCGCGCGGCAGCATTTTGCGCACGTTCGCGTCACGATGGCGGTGTGAGCGAAACCGTCGCAGTCCGCGTCAAACCCGGCAGCCGCAAAGGCCCGCTGGTCGAGGTCGCCGACGACGGTGAGCTCACCATCTATGTGCAGGAGCGCGCCGTCGACGGCAAGGCCAATGACGCCGTCACCAAGCTGCTGGCCCAGCATCTGGGTGTGCCGCGCAGCCGCGTGGAGTTGATCTCCGGAGCGACTGCGCGGCTCAAGCGTTTTCGCATCACCTGAGCGCCGGCGAGCGTGCACAGAGTGCTGCTCAAAGGCGGCGTGTCGGCCGACAGACACGCACGCTCGCGGTGTAAATGGGGCAGCGTCAGCCGAGGTTGCGGTTCCACTCCAGCCAGCCGATGCCGCTGCGCCCGTCGGCCGTGCGCACCTTCGCCCAGGCTCGGGGGAACTGGCTGACCCGCTCGTCGGCTGCCACCAGCAGCACCGGGGCGTAGGCCTGGATGTCGACCTCCACTTCGATGTCGCCGGGCTGCAGCGTCAGCGTCGTGGACACCGGCAGCTCATCATCGCCGAGCGCGTATTGCGCAGTCACCGACTGCAATTCGACGAGCGGCTCACCCGCGCGCTGCGAATAGCCGATACCTATCGGCGGCATCTGCGGGATCCGGATGTCGACGCCGTGCAGATGGGTGCCGTCGTCGAGGTGGATCGCGCTCCACACCCAGTTCATCGACCACCAGTCGCGCACCCCCCACGAATGGTCGCGCTGGCCCACGACGGCTTCGACCGTGTGGGTCTGATCGCCGATGATCACCGTTCCCGACACCGTGCACGGAATTTCATAGCGTGGGGTGATCCGGTACTGGTACGGCACTCCCGCGGTGCGCCATGTCAGGTCAAGCGTCACCGAGACGGGCTGCCCCGACTCGCCGCGCAGCAACGCCGACGGGTCGTCGAATGCCTCGCCGGTGCCCGTGGCAGTCAGGCGATAGACCTCGAGCGGCTCGGCCGGGTGCAGGTTCAGCTCCACGCCCTCCCCCTTGACCGACGACGGTTCGGCCAGCGGGGCGTGAAAGTCGTTGAGCGCCACGGTCGGCATCCCCGGACCGCAGAACAGCACGTTGACCCACGCGGTGTCCTGATTGGGGATCAGGCCCAGCCGGACCCAGCCGCCGAAGCCCGCCTCGGCGTCGACGAAGTCGAAGTACCAGCTCTCGTTCCACAATTCTTCGTCGGTCGGCGTGTGGGCAAGATCGTCCTCGGCGGCGGGCACCAGCGGCTCCGGGATCGCCGCCGGCGCAAGCACATCCAGCGCGTTGGTGTCCAGGACATGGCTGCAGTGCCGGTCGAGCATCGTCATGAACATCGCATCGCCGCGTTCGGTACGTTCCACCAGCATCGAGGAGATGATCGCCATCATGACGCCGAAGAAGCTCTGCCGCCGCACCCCCTCGCGCACCTGGCCGAGCGTCAGCGCCGAGTCCGGTCCGAGGGCCTGGTGATATGCCGTCAGTAACTCGTCGTAGTGGGCGCGGCGCTGCTCGACGGGCAAGGCGCAGCCGATGAAGTACGCGACGTCGGTGAACGCCGGCCCCCTGGTGACGGTCTGCCAGTCGACCACGGTCAGCGCCCGGTCCGCCCCGTCGGCGCCGAACAGCATGTTGTCGAGCCGGTAGTCCCCGTGTACGAGCCCGTGTGGCCGCTGAGGCGCGCCCTCGTCGGCGAGGTAGGCGTCGAAGCTTTCGACGAGGCGCTCACAGACCTGGCGTTGCTCCGGGGTGATCAGGCCCGCGTAGCGGTCGACGAACGCCGCGTACAGACCGCCGATGAGGGCCTGATTGACCGGCGCCTCGCGGTTGAGCCATTCGGCCCGGTCCAGGGCCTCGGCGCCGGCCTTCGATCCGTGGATGCGGCCCAGCTCGGTGAGCGCCACGGTGGCCTGTTCGGCTGTGGCACCGCGGATCTCGTCACCGACCACAGCGGGCACGGCATCGCCGAGCAACAGGTCGAAGGCGCCGGTCTGCGTATCGATCGCAGCGTGGTAGCAGGGCGCCACCGGACCCGGCGCCAGGGCGGGCGCGATGTCGGCGTAGAACCGCACCTCACGCTCGTAGAGGCCCAGAGCCAGCCCGGTCTGGCGGCTGCTGGGATCGGTGGCGGCCACCTTGAGCACCACCGACGCCGGTCCGTCGCTCTCGCCGGCATAGCTCAGCGAGACGCGGTAGCACTCGCTCATCTGACCGGTTCCGATCCGCTCGAAACTGAATCCGCTGACCTGACCGGCGCCAAGGGCGGAGGTCAGCCATTCACAGGTCAGGTCTTCTGGACGGTCGAGTACGGCGGTCTGAGTCGGGTGCACACAGGCAACCTAGCAGTGTTCCCCGTCACACATGACAGGTGTCAACTAATGATGTGCGGCCTTGGCGTGACCGTGGGTGCAGGCGTCCGGCGGGGTGGCCGCCACGTCCAGGGACGGGTTGCGGTCGAAGAACCCGAAAGGCTTGAGCCAGAACGACACCACGTCCACGGGCATCACCGGCCAGTCCTCGGGACGGGTGATGTGGTGGATGCCGAAGACGTACCAGAGCACCACGTCGGTGTTGTCGATCGAGCGGTCGGCCTTGGTCCACTCGCCCAGCCCGGTGTCGGTCACGGACTGGTTGACGAACTCCCCCGCCGGCCAGCGTTCATCTGGCCGGTTCGGGGTCACCCACAGCGTGTGACCGATGACGTTGGCGCGTTGCAGCACCGGGGAGGCCGCGTCGAACATCGCCGGGATGGCCCCGGTGGGAACCAGCTTGTAGGACGGGTGGGTACCCAGACCGTTGACGACGTTGGTGTTGACCACCTTCCAGGCCCGCTGGGTGGCGAAGCTGACGTCCTGCTTGCCCTCCTGTTCGGTGCGCAGCGCCTGATTGCGCACCACCAGTGACAACCCGTACGGATTGTCGGGGCCGATCGGCTCGGCATACGACTCGGTCATGTAGACCGTGTTGTCGGTGCCGTCGATGTCCAGGTCCAGCCGGGCGATCAGGAAGTGCTGATGGAAAGGCGCATAGGTGCGCTCGTCGACGAGCGTGCCGTTCTTCGGTGTGTCCCCGGCCGGGAACGGGGTGGTGACCATGATCCCGGTGGCGCGGACCTCACACTCGATGTTGCCGTCCTGGTAGAGCCGCCAGTACACGAGGTATTCGTAGTTGGCGACGGTGACGTGGAATGACAGTGTGAGCCTGCGCATCCGGCGCACCTCGGCTCCGGCGTCGTGGTCGACATGCTTCCACAGGACGGCGTTGTCCTCCTCGTGGATGCAGATCGCGTTGGTGATGGTGTACGGCTCCCCCGCACTGTTGTGCAGAACCGCATCCAGATAACGGATTTCACCGAGGCAGTCGCAGCCGAGCTCCAGCGAGGTGGTCATGAATCCCAGGCCCCACTCACCGATGTCGAACGCGGTACGCCGGTAGTGATCGACCGAGGAATCCCGATAGGGCACCACCATCTCGGCGAACGACAAACGGTGGGCCACTGAACGATTCACCTCACCGTCGCGGTACCGCACGGTGTGCAGTGTCATCCCCTCGCGGTGGTTGAAACCGATGCGCAACGACCAGTTCTGCCACTGCAGCAGGTTGCCGTCCAGCGTGAACGACGGCCCCTCGGGCTGGGTGATGTCCAGCGGCTTGAGCGGCTCGCGCCGCGAAGCCGCCCGGATACGTTCGGGGATGTGGTGCGGTACGTATTCGCCCATCACATCCGGCATTTCGGAACTGCCGTCATCCTCGACGCGCAGCACCTCCATGCTGTTGATGTCGATGACGCAGTGCAGGCCGCTGACCGGGTGAGCGTAGGGATTGGCTCCCGCCGCCTGCTTATACCAGGTGTCCGACCAGCCGATCCGACGGTCGCGGTATTCGGGCGGCGCGACCGCGTCACCGTAGGTCCAGGTGTCCATGAACACGTTGTCCAGGTCGGTGATGCCGCGTTTGGCCAGTGCGGCGATCACGTCGGGATGCCGGCGCAGCACCTCGTCGCATTCGACGAACTCATCGACGGTGAAATTGGCCTGCACGCCCGGAATGTGGTCGAAGTCCTCGACGCGGTCGCCGGTCAGCGACACCACCCCCTTGTAGGTGGCGTTGGCCGACCGGTCCAGACAGATGACGGCGGCCCGGCGGGCCGGGGTCGCACCCCCGCCGTCGAAGGCGGCCAATTCGGTCTTGGTCGGCTCGAGGAGTTCCACCGAGGCAACCCGCCAGCCCTCCCCGACCCCGTGCTCACGCCGCAATATCGCTGCTACCGCGCGAAACTCGTCGGCCGACAGCGGATCCAGGGGATAGTCCACACCGAATACGCAACCACATCCCGGTATTTCCCTGCAGCAAATCGCCCAGAGTCAGAACGACGACCTCAGCGCTCGGCGAGCGTGAATCCCTCCCACGCCTTACGGCGCACCGACCGGGGGTCGTACTCGACGCGCGGCCGGCGATCGAAGACGAACACCGCCCGTTCGCGGCTGTCGTAGGCCGGCCAGCCGGGCCCCGGGTCACCGGTGCGGGTGAACTCACGCCAGCGCCGCTGCACATCACGGCTGACCCGCCGGGCCGACGTGCGGTCACCGACCGCGGTCAGCAGCGCACCGTATGTCGTGTGGTACGTGTCGAACACGGCCAGCAGCTCCATCGCATGCGTCGCACCCAGCCCCGCCCAGTGCAGGGTGCGCGGTGCGTAGTCATAGCGGTACACGTACGTGGGTGCATGCCTGCTGTGTGCCTCGGCGATCTGCCAGGTGGCCGAGGCGAAGGCGAAGTCACCGCCGAGGCGCACGCAGGCCGCGCTGCTCGGATAGTCCGGATATGCCGCGACGATCCGGCGGCGCTCCTCCGGATCCGTACGGGCGAACAGCTTCTCGATCATCGCCTCGTTGGTCGGCAGCAACTGGAGGAACCGGGTGAACAGCCGTCCCTCGTCGGCGTTGTTGCCGACGATCAACGGAACCCGCTGTGCACTGCCCTCGGCCATTGCCGTGACGGGGTCGACGGGCAGATAGTCGGTACCGAACGTCGGCCCGACCGGAAACGCGCCCGGCATATCGGTCTGGCCGCGCATGATCATCGCCTCCAGGGCGCGGCCCAGCTCGGCCGGGCGAGCCGACATCAGCGCCGCGGCCGCCGATCCCCCACCGGGACTGACCAATTCGGCGATCTGGTCCGCGATATGCGCGGCGGCGTCAGCCGAGCTGACCATTCCGCTGGCCGGGCTCTCCGAGATCACCCGGGCGAACAGGCCCTCGGCATCGGGCACCGCGAGCAGCGTCGCGACCGCGTGCGCACCGGCGCTCTCGCCGAAGATCGTCACGTTGTCCGGGTCCCCGCCGAACACCGCGATGTTGTCGCGCACCCAACGCAGCGCCAACACCAGGTCGCGCAGGAACAGGTTGTCATCGATCGGATGTTCCGGCGTCGACAGCGACGACAGCTCGACACACCCGAGCATGCCGAGCCGGTAGTTGACCGAGACGAACACGCAACCGCGGCGGGCGAGCGCGGCACCGTCGTAGATGGGCGTTGCCGAGCTTCCTAGGATGTAGCCGCCGCCGTGCACGAAGAACATCACCGGCAGCGGACCGTCGGTGTTCGGTTTCTCCGGTGCCACCACGTTGAGCGTCAGGCAGTCCTCGCTCATCGGCTGGTGCTTACCGACACCGACGAGGGTGTAGCGGTTTTGCTGCGGCGCGCAATAACCGAACCCGTGGCAGTAGCGCACACCGGGCCACGGCTCGGCCGGCTCGGGGGCGCGTAGACGCAGCCTCCCGACCGGCGGCTTGGCGTAAGGGATGGAACGCCAACGATGTACGCCGTCGCGCGTGAACCCTTCGACGATGCCGGTGCCGATCTTTGCCCGGACAGTCCGCTCGTGCATCACCCGACCGTATCGAATTACATGAGTGGGGGCGGAGAGGCGGTGGGCTCGACACGCGACCGCTAGCCTTGCGGGTATGCGCACCGTTGTGACTGTTGGGGCTGCTGTGCTTTTGGCCGGTTTCGTGGCCGCCTGCTCGCCGGGAGGAGGGCACGAGTCGCAGCCGAGCTCCCAGCCCCGGATGTCGATGCCGGCCGGCGCCCCGCACACCAAGACCCCCACGTCCACCCCGACGACGACCTCGCCGCTGCCCACCACGGCACCGGCTCCAGGGACCCCGATGAACCGCGTGATCAAGTGGGTCGAGGCAGGTACCCCCGCCGATCCATCCGGTTTCCACACCGCTACGCGCGAAGGCCAATCCACGAACCTCGGCGATGACGTCGCGTTCGTCGTGCCTTCGGGCAACGCCCGCTGCGCGACCGACAAGGCCGTCGAGGGCCGACTGGCGTGCCTGATCAAAGCCGACGATCTGCCGTCGAAACCAGCCGACGTCGAAGGGCAGTGGATTCCCGGCTGGGTGGACTTCGCCGGCGAGACAGTGGATATCGGCTCGCTGCACGGGGATCCGGGCCGGTTCGGCTATGGCGACGGTGCCGAGCTGCCCGATGGCAAATCACTGGCGTTCGGTGACTACCGGTGCCGGGCCGACAAATCCAGCCTGGTGTGCGTCAACTACGCGCACCAGTCCGCCGTGCTGCTGAGCTCCTCGGGCGTCGAACCGCTGGGCTGTCTGAAGCCGGTCCCTCCGCCGGTGGGCGTCGGACGCCAGCTCAGCTGCCCGCCGGACTAGCGCCAGCCGTCCGCCGCTTTCGCGGCTTCCATCAGCGCGTCACACAACTGCCGCAGTTCGTCGGCGTCGGCCCCCTCGTCGACCGCGGTGGCCACATCCTCGGCCGCACACCGGACCTGGTACACGCGGTCGGACAGCTGAGCCGCCTCGTCGGCGCTGAGCACCACCGAATCCGGGGCCAGCGAGGTGCCCTTGACCATCGCGCGCTGTTCGTAGGCACGCTGCCGGCAGGACTGACGGCAGTACTGGCGACGGCGACCCATCTGTGCATCGGCGACCTCGCGTCCGCACCACCGGCACGGCTGGGGACGGTCCTGTCTGCGGTGGTGCGCCATGGCTCACGACTGTAGACTGCCCGACGCCGCGACCCGCGTATCATCGATGGTCGAGTCGGGAACTTGGCAACGCCGTTCAGCGTTGATACATCCGGACAAAAACGCCAAATAAGGAGTGTTGACGATGGCTGATCGCGTCCTGAGAGGCAGTCGCCTCGGAGCCGTGAGCTACGAGACCGACCGCAACCATGACCTGGCGCCGCGTCAGGTCGCGCGCTACCGCACCGAAAACGGTGAAGAGTTCGACGTCCCGTTCGCCGACGACGCCGAGATCCCCGGCACCTGGCTGTGCCGTAACGGGCTCGAGGGCACCCTGATCGAGGGCGATGTGCCGGAGCCCAAGAAGGTCAAGCCGCCGCGTACCCACTGGGACATGCTGCTGGAGCGTCGCTCGGTCGAGGAGCTCGAGGAGCTGCTCAAGGAGCGCCTCGACCTGATCAAGACCAAGCGTCGCGGCAGCTGAGCCGTATAAAAAAACCGCGATACGCCCGTCATGGGCATATCGCGGTTTTTTTGTGTCTGGCTAGCGCACCACGCCGCGGGCGCGGTCCAGGCGTCCACGGATCCCCCACTCCGCGACCTTGAACATGGCCTCGCGGATGTTGGAGCCACTCATCTTGGAGACCCCGAGCTCACGTTCGGTGAACGTGATGGGCACCTCGACGACCTTGAACCCGTTGTTGATCGCCCGCCAGGTCAGGTCGATCTGGAAGCAGTAGCCCTTGGAATCCACCGCGGACAGGTCGATCTTCTCCAGCACCTCGCGTCGGTAGGCGCGGTACCCGGCGGTGATGTCGTGGATGCCGACACCGAGCAGCAACCGCGAGTAGGTGTTGGCGGTCTTGGACAGCACCAGACGGCGCACCGGCCAGTTGCGTACCGTTCCGCCGGGGACATACCGCGAGCCGATCGCCAGGTCCGCCCCGGCGTCGACCGCGTCGAGCAACCGGTTCAATTCCTCCGGGGCGTGGCTGCCATCGGCGTCCATCTCGACCAGAACCGAGTATCCGCGGCCCAGCCCCCACGCGAAGCCGGCCAGATAGGCCGCGCCGAGGCCGGCTTTGCTGGTCCGGTGCATCACGTGCACCCGATCCGGATCGGCCAGGGCCAGCTCATCGGCCAGCTGGCCGGTGCCGTCAGGGCTGCCGTCGTCGACGACCAGGATGTGCACCTCGGGGCTGGAGTGATGCACGCGCCCCACGATCAGCGGCAGGTTCTCCCGCTCGTTATAGGTGGGAATGATCACCAGGGTGCGCTGACTCGGGCGTTCACCGTCCTGGCGAGGGCTGGATTCCCCCTGCCGCTGCGCTCCGTCACCAGGGACTGTCATGTGGCTCCTTCATCGTCGCGGGCCTTCGCCGGTGCGACGCCTCAACATTCTTGGCACGAACCCTCCATTGTGCAGTATCGCGGCAACCAGTGCCCCAATACCAAGCGTGACCAGCACCACCTGCAGGGCCGGTCCCCATTCGGTGGCGGGTGTCACATCTGATTTCAACCTGATCTGGCTGTCCAGGTAGGCAGGCTGGAAGAACTCGGTGCGGGCCAGCTCACGACCGTCCGGTGCGATCACCGCACTGATGCCGGTGGTCCCGGCGACCACGAGATACCGGTCGTGCTCGACGGCCCGCAGTTTGCCGAACGCCAACTGCTGCGCACTCATGTTCTCGTCGAACGTCGCGTTGTTGGTCGGCACGGTCAGCACCTGGGCCCCACTGAGTACCGATTCCCGTGCGGCCCGGTCGAAGATCACTTCCCAGCATGTGGTCACCCCGATCGGCACACCGGCCGCGTGCACGACACCATTGCCCTCACCCGGCACGAAGTAGCCCGCCCGGTCGGCATACGACGACAGGTGCTTGAAGAACCCACGCCACGGCAGGTACTCACCGAACGGCTGCACGATCTTCTTGTCATGGCGCTCGCCGGGCCCGTGTTCGGGATCCCACACGATCACGGTGTTGGTTGCCACCGGGTTGTCCGCGGTATAGCCGTCGGCCTTGGTGACGGTTCCCACCAGGATCGGTGCGCCGATCGCGTCGGCCGCCGCGGTGATCTGCGCGGCGGCGTCGGCATTGGCCAGCGGATCGATGTCGGAGGCGTTTTCGGGCCAGACCACGAACATGGGTTGTGGGGCCCGGCCGGCTCGGACGTCGCCGGCCAGCCGCTGCGTCTCTTTCACGTGGTTGTCGAGCACCGCACGGCGCTGGGCATTGAACTCAAGGCCGAGCCGGGGCACGTTGCCCTGCACGGCGGCAACGGTGACGGTCTGTTCGTCGCCCGCGCCGGTCCCGGAATGACGGACCTGCGGCCACAGCACCGCGGTGGCCAGCAGCACCACCGTGATGCACACCCCGGGCAGCATCACCGCGGGCGCCGGGAAGCCCGGCTTGTGTCCATGCCGCCACCACTGCACGATCTCCAGCACCAGCAGCGTCGCACAGAAGCCCACCAGGACCACCGCGAACGACAACAGTGGTGCGCCGCCCAACCGCGCAATCGGCAGCAGCGGCCCATTGGTCTGGCCGAATCCGATTACTCCCCAAGGGAACCCACCGAACGGCACGGTCGATTTGAGCCATTCCTGGGTGATCCACAGGGTGGCGAACCACAGCGGCCAGCCGGGCAATCGCCTGACCACGACCGCCGACAGACCGAAGAGCCCGCAGAACAACGCCTCCATGGCGGCCAGCGCCAGCCAGGGCACCGCCCCGACCAGACCACTGATCCACGGCAGCAGCGGAATGTAGAAGGCCAGGCCGAAGAGGAATCCGTAGCCGAAGCCGCCGGCCCGGGTGGTCGACGGCAGGGTCAGGACCCAGCCGATCAACGCCATCCCCACGAAGGCCGCCCACCACCAACCGGTCGGCGGGTAGCTCAGGCACAACGCGAGCCCGCCGCCGATCGCAGCGCTCAGCTGCGCCCACCGCACCGCCGCGGCCCGTCCGAATCGTGATGCCCGGACGGTCACCACCGACCAGCGGTCCGGGGTACCCGCCGCGGTCAGGCGGTATCCGTGATCCTCTGGTTCGTCGTCGTCGGGATCGATGTCGGCCACCGGATCGCCGGTGACATCCTCGTCCAACTCCCCGAAGGCCTCGTCATCGAGTTCATCGAGCTCGGCGAGCTCGTCTTCCACGATGGCCGGAATCACTTCGGTGGTCTCGTTCGGCGTCGGCCGCAGGCGGCCAAAACGGTCTCGAGGACGGTCACTGCCCATGGATGGCGACACCCCGGTGAACGGTCTGACGGCACCGCGGCAGCGCGGCATCGGCGGCCAGCCGCGGCAGTGCGGGCACCCGTGAGCGCGGATCGGTGGACCATCGCTGCACAGCGTTGGCCGGCGCACTGACCTCCAGCTCGTCTGCCTCCCACACCGCGTAACTGGCCGGGGCCCCGGGGGCGAGTGTTCCGGTGAGGCCGTCGCGCGCACCGCCGGCCCGCCAACCTCCACGGGTGGCCGCAGCGAACGCCGCCCGAGCCGAAACAGCGCTGCCTGCACTCCGGTGCGAGACCGCGGCACGCACGGTTTGCCAGGGATTCATGCTGGTGACCGGGCTGTCGGAGCCGAAGGCGAGGGGCACGCCTTCGGATGCTAACAGCGCAAACGGGTTGAGCTGGTGAACTCGATCAAGCCCGAGACGCTGGGCGTACATCCCGTCTTCGCCGCCCCACAGGGCATCGAAGTTGGGTTGCATGCTGGCCATCACGCCCCAAGCCCCCAACTTGGCGGCCTGGCCGGCGTTGACCATCTCCAGGTGTTCCAGGCGATGACCGCAGCGAGCCACCGCGGGGCCGCCCAGCCGCTGCACCACGGCGGCGAATCCCTCGGTCACCGCGGCGACGGCGGCATCGCCGATGACATGGAACCCGGCTGGGATGCCGGCCTCGGTGCAGGCCTGCACATGCCGGGTGATGACCTCGACGTCGAGGTAGCAGTTGCCGCGGGTGCCGGCGGCGTCGTGATACGGCTCGTGCAGCCAGGCGGTGCGCGAGCCGAGGGCCCCATCGACGAAAAGGTCTCCGGCCAGGCCCCGTGCCCCGGTCTCGGCGATCAGGTGGCGGGCGTGCTCGGCGTCACGGGCCGGCTCGCCCCAGTAACCGACGACCTCCACGCCGTGCTCCAGGTCGCGCAGCTCCTGCCAGTCGAGCAATCCGCCGATCTGCGGGCCCGCGCACTCGTGGACCGCCGCGATGCCCATCGCGGCGGCGTGATCGAGTGCCGCGACGCGGGCGGCATGCCGCTGCTGAGGAGTCAGTTGCTCACGCGCGGCCGCACGCACCAGGTGATGCGCCTCGGCGCTCAGCGGACGCTGCGGGTCGAACCCCGCGGCCTCGCCCAGGGCGGGCACCAACCGGCGCAGTGCGGTGGTCGCCGCGGCCGAATGCACGTCGACCCGGGCCAGATAGGCCGGCCGCTCCCCCAGCACCGCGTCGAGATCCTCGGTGGTCGGGCCGGTGCGTTCCGGCCATCCCGACTCGTCCCAGCCATGTCCCCACACCAGACCGTCCGGATGCCGGCGCGCGTACTCGTCCACCAGGCGCAGGCAGTGCCGCAGCGAGGTGGCTCCACGTAGGTCGAGGCCGTCCAGATTGAGACCGGTGGCGGTCAGATGCACGTGGCTGTCGACGAATGCGGGCGCGACGAAGCCGCCGTCCAGGTCGACGATCTCGGCACCGGGAAATTGGGACCGGCCGACGTCGTCGGTTCCCAGCCACGCCACTATCCCGTCGCGCACGGCGAATGCGGTCGCGTCGGGGTAGCTGGGGCTGTGGATGCGCCCGTTGATCAGAAGTGTGGTCAAGCTGTTTCGGGTGGCTGTTAGGCCTTGGGAGGCAGGCGGTACGGATCGACATCATTGACGTCGATTACTTCGCCGTCAATGTAGTCGCCTCTGCCGTGTCGATAACCGGCGGTACCGGTCGCCGCGCCGAAACCGGCGGGCGCCGCGACGATGAGCGGCACCCGGCGGGCGACCAGCCCCGTGAGCACCGGCCGCGCGGCCGCGCGCGTGGGCGGCAGCAACAACAACGCACCCAGAACCGAGCTGGCCAATCCAGGCATCACCACCAACACGGTGCCCAGCGCCACCAGCAGGCTGTCCGACATCGCATTACCGGGATCGGACACGCCGCCGTTCAGGCCGGTCCGCAGCCGGCGGACCTGCCGGTTGAGCTGTGAACCGGCCAGCACCAGCCCGATCACGAACGAGGCCAGAAGCAGCAGCACGGTGTAGCCGAACCCGATGGTCGCCACCAGGGCGACCATCACCGCCATCTCTACGAGGAGATAGATCAGAAACAGCCGCTTTGCCATGCCTGCTCAACGATCGACGGGGCGCTTCGGTTCCTCACCGTTCGCCGAAGCGCCGACGGCGCGCACCTCGATCGCACTGTGCACCTTGTCGATGCCGCCGCGTAACAGCGCCTGCGGCACGAAGTACCAGGCGTGGTTCCAATACCGCTTGACGATTGCCTCGAACACCCGCCGGGTCTCGGTCTTCGGCAGATTGCGGGCCACCGCCTCCACCGGGTCACCCTTGGGCGCTCCGAGCACACCGCACTTCTGGATGGTGACGCGGGGAGTGTTGTTGATGCGCTTGGTCTTCCACGAGCCGTCATCGGTGATGATGAGCAGCCGGTCACCGTCGGGTACGCCCCACACCGCGGTGGGCTTGGGTTTGCCGTCCTTGGTGAACGTGGTCAGCAGCAGGTACTTCTCGCGGTAAACATCCTCGAAGGTGGGCGTCATGCCACTCAATTCACCGGTTTGAGAAGCAGGGAAACATTGTTCTGCATTCCACCGCGCCACTTGGAGAAGAGGTTGAACGTCTTCCCCAGCAACCCGTAGCGCTTGCCGATCGCGTCGTAGGTGGCGCCGTTGGCGGATTTGGGCAGGACCTCGGCGAGCGCCTCGACCGCCTCGCTCTTGGGATTGCCGCGCACATCGCACACCGCCACGGTGACGCGCGGGGTGTTGCGGATCCGTTTGACCTTCCAGGAGGATTCCTGGGTGATCACGACGAGCCCGTCCGCCGACGGCGCGGCCCAGATCGCGGTCGGCTTGGGCCTGCCGTCCTTGGTGAACGTGGTCAGCAGAACGTAGTTGGCCTTGGCGACATCGGCGAAGGTGAGAGCCATGACGTGAATCTACTGGCTCGTCACCCTTCCAGCTCGCCCTCGGTTTCCAGCAGCACCTGACGCAGCCCGTCCAGCGTGGCCGGCTCGGGCTGGGCCCACATTCCACGGCCGGCCGCTTCCAGCAGCCGCTCGGCCATGCCGTGCAGCGCCCACGGGTTGGATTCGGACATGAACTTGCGGTTCTCGTCGTCGAGCACGTATTCAGCCGAGAGCCGTTCGTACATCCAGTCGGCCATCACATGGGCGGTAGCGTCGTAGCCGAACAGGTAATCGACCGTGGCTGCCATCTCGAATGCGCCCTTGTAGCCGTGCCTGCGCATCGCGGTGATCCAGCGCGGGTTGACCACCCGGGCCCGGAAGACCCGGTTGGTCTCCTCCGACAGCGTGCGGGTGCGGACCGCGTCGGGCCGGGTGTTGTCGCCGATGTAGGCCGCCGGGGCCTGCCCGGTCAGCGCCCGCACGGTGGCGACCATGCCGCCGTGGTACTGGAAATAGTCGTCGGAGTCCGCGATGTCGTGTTCGCGGGTGTCGGTGTTCTTGGCGGCCACCGCGATTCGCCGGTACGCCCGGTTCATGTCATCGGCGGCAGGTGCTCCGTCGAGTCCGCGACCGTAGGCGAAACCACCCCAGGCGGTGTACACCTCGGCCAGGTCGGCGTCGTCACGCCAGTTGCGGCTGTCGATCAGCTGCAGCAGCCCGGCCCCGTAGGTTCCCGGCTTGGAGCCGAAGATCCTTGTGGTGGCGCGTCGTTGATCGCCGTGTTCGGCCAGGTCGGCCTGGGAGTGCGCGCGCACGTAGTTGTCCTCGGCCGACTCGTCGAGACCGGCCACCAGCGCCACCGCGTCGTCGAGCATGGTGACCACGTGCGGGAAGGCGTCGCGGAAGAACCCGGAGATGCGCACCGTGACGTCGATGCGCGGCCGGCCGAGTTCGGCCAGGTCGATCGGCTCCAGGTTCACCACCCGGCGCGAGGCGTCATCCCACACCGGCCGCACGCCCAGCAGGGCGAGAACTTCGGCGATGTCGTCACCGGCGGTGCGCATGGCCGACGTGCCCCACACCGACAGACCGACCGACCGGGGCCAGCAGCCGTAGTCGGTGCGGTAACGGTCCAACAGCGAATCGGCCATCGCCACACCGGTTTCCCAGGCCAGCCGGGACGGTACCGCCTTGGGGTCCACCGAGTAGAAATTCCGCCCGGTGGGCAGCACGTTGACCAGACCGCGCAGCGGCGATCCGGACGGGCCCGAGACGATGAAGCCGCCGGACAGGGCGCGCAGCACCTGTTCGATCTCGCCGGCAGTGCCCGCCAGCCGGGGCACCACCTCGGTGGCGGCGAACTTAAGGATGCGGGCGACTTCGGGGTTGTCGGTGATGCTGCCGACAGCGTCTGCGTCCCAACCGGATTCCTGCAGGGCGGCCACCAACTCGCGGGCACCGGCCTCGGCGGCGTCGACGGCCACGCGGTCGTCGGTGCCGTCTTCCACCAGCCCCAGGGCCTGCCGCAGCCCGGGCACGGTCTGCTCGCCGCCGAACAGCTGCCGGGCCCGAAGGATCGCCAGCACCAGGTCAAGTTCGCCTTCGCCGGTGGGCTTCTGCCCCAGCACATGCAGACCGTCACGGATCTGCACATCCTTGATCTCGCAGAGCCAGCCGTCGACGTGCAGCAACATGTCGTCGAAGGACTCTTCGTCGGGGCGGTCTTCCAGACCCAGATCATGGTCCATCTTGGCCGCGCGCATCAGCGTCCAGATCTGCTGACGGATGGCCGGCAGCTTGCCGGGGTCCAGCGCCGAGACGGTGGCGTGCTCGTCGAGCAGCTGCTCTAGTTTGGCGATGTCGCCGTAGGTTTCGGCGCGTGCCATCGGCGGGATGAGGTGGTCGATCAGGGTGGCATGGGCCCGGCGTTTGGCCTGGGTGCCCTCCCCCGGGTCGTTGACCAGGAACGGGTAGATCAGCGGCAGATCGCCGAGCGCGGCGTCGGTGCCGCAGGCCGCGCTCATGCCGAGGGTCTTGCCGGGCAGCCATTCCAGGTTGCCGTGCTTGCCCAGGTGCACCACGGCATCGGCCCGGAAAGATCCCGGGAACGACGAGTCCAGCCAACGGTAGGCGGCCAGGTAGTGGTGGCTGGGCGGCAGATCGGGGTCGTGATAGATGGCGACGGGGTTCTCGCCGAAGCCACGGGGCGGCTGAACGATCAGCACCACGTTGCCGGCCTGGATGGCCGCGATGACGATCTCGCCGTCGGGGTCGCGGCTGCGGTCGACGAACAACTCACCCGGTGGCGGGCCCCAGTGCTCGACCACGGCATCGGCCAGCTCGGCGGGCAGCGTCGCGAACCAGGTCCGGTAGTCCTTGGCCGGCACCCGGATCGGATTGGCGGCCAGCGCCTCGTCGGTCAGCCAGTCGGGGTCCTGTCCGCCGCGTTCGATCAGGGAGTGGATCAGGGCATCCCCATCGCCGGAGTCGATGCCCGGGATGTCACCGATGTCGTAGCCGGCATCGCGCATCGTGCGCAGCAGCGCGACCGCGCTGGCCGGGGTATCCAGGCCGACGGCATTGCCGATCCGGGCGTGTTTCGTGGGATAGGCCGAAAACACCAGGGCCACCCGCTTTTCCGCGGCCGGGATGGCGCGCAAGCGGGCGTGGCGCACCGCCAGGCCGGCCACCCGCGCGCACCGCTCGGGATCGGCCACATAGGAGATCAGCCCTTCGGCGTCGATCTCCTTGAACGAGAACGGCACGGTGATGATGCGGCCGTCGAACTCGGGAACCGCGACCTGGGTGGCGACGTCGAGCGGCGACATCCCGTCGTCGTTATCGGCCCAGTCCGACTTCGAACTCGTCAGGCACAGGCCTTGAAGGATCGGGATGTCCAGTGCGGCAAGGTGAGCGACGTTCCATGAATCATCGTTGCCCCCGGCGCCGACCGCCGCCGGAGTGGCACCGCCGGCCGCGAGCACGGTGGTGATCAGCGCATCGGCGGTGCCGAGCAACTCGAGCAGTTCCGGTTCGGCGGTGCGCAGGGACGCGCAGAACACCGGCAACGCGCGGCCGCCGGCCGCTTCGACGGCGTCACAGAGCGCCTCGACGTAGGCTGTGTTCCCGGCCAGCTGCTGGGCGCGGTAGTAGAGCACCGCAACGGTCGGGCCCTCGGTGACATCGGCGGCGGGACGCTCCAGGACACCCCAGCTCGGTGTGGTGACCGGGGCCGAGAAGCCGAACCCGGTCATCAACAGGGTGTCGGACAAAAAGGAATGAAGATTTGCCACATTCTCGACACCGCCCTGCGCTAGGTAGATGTGAGTCTGCAGGGCCGCGCCCTGCGGGGCGGTGGAATGTCCCATCAGTTCGGCGTCGGGCGACTGCTCGCCGCTGACCACGACCGTCGGCAGGCCGCTGGCCACGACGGTGTCGATGCCGTCCTGCCAGGCCCGGTACCCGCCGAGAATGCGGATCACCGCGATGTCGGCGCCGTCGAGAAGTTCTTCGAGCTCACCGCTGACCAGCCGCGACGGGTTGGCCCAGCGATACCGGGCCCCGCTCGCGCGGGCCGTGATCAGATCGGTGTCCGAGGTCGACAGCAGCAGGACAGTGGGAGCTAACACCCCCCATTCGTACCGCACCGGCTACCCGGTCAGGGCAGGCGGTGCGGCACGGCCGGCAACGATCAGGGCTGGGTCTCGCCGAAGCGGTCGTGCCACGACTGCCGATACGGCGAGCCCGCCGCCATGACAAGCACCAGGACGAATGCGGTGAATGCACCAAATGCAAGCATGGTTCGCTCCTTTCGTCAGAGCCTTGGGTATTGCGTTTCAACTTCCCGGTACCGGTGGTCCCGGGAACCCTCATAAACGGTACGTCCCGAAGGGGCAAAAATCGCCGATCTGTAAGCGACCGAACAGGTTTCCGAACCTGTGACCGATGTCACAGATGTTGCCGAAAGTAAGATGGCGGGCACCATGACCAGGACCCGCGACCAGGACGCCTGCCCCGGTGCACTGACGGTGCACCAGGCCGCCGACGGTGCCCTGGTGCGAATTCGGCTACCCGGCGGGATGATCACCGCGGCCCAACTGACCGCACTGGCCGAGACTGCCGAGCAGTTCGGTTCTCCCGCAATGGAACTGACCTCGCGCGGCAACATCCAGATCCGCGCGGTGACCGATACCGGCGCAGCCGCCACCGCCCTGGCCGATGCCGGCCTGCTGCCCTCGGCGACGCACGAGCGGGCCCGCAACATCGTGGCCTCACCATTGTCCGGGCGCTCCGGCGGCATCATCGATGTCCGCCCGATGGTGCGGGACCTCGACCGCGCCATCCAGGCCGACCCCGCGCTGGCCGGATTGCCGGGCAGGTTCTGGTTCAGCCTGGACGACGGCCGCGGCGACGTGTCCGGGATCGACGCCGATGCCGGGGTGCACGCCCGCGACGACGGCAGCTGTGCGCTACTGCTCGCCGGACGCGACACCGGGGTGCGACTGGACACCGGCGACGCCGTGACCACATTGATCGAGATGGCCAGAAGATTCGTCGCCACCCGCGGAAAGGCTTGGCGGGTAACCGAACTCGACGACCATGCGGCGCTGCTGGACGGCTTCACCCCCAGCGCTCCGGCCGGGGCCACGTGGCCGCCGACGGTGACACCGCCGGTCGGCTGGATCGAGCAGCGCGACTCGCGCGTGGCGCTGGGCGCCGCGGTGCCGCTGGGGGTTCTGCAGGCCCGGGTCGCCCATTTCCTCGCGGCGATCGAGGCCCCGCTGGTGATCACCCCGTGGCGTTCGGTGCTGGTGTGCGATGTCGGCGAAGGGGTCGCGGACGCGTCACTTCGGGTGCTGGCGCCGCTGGGGCTGGTGTTCGACGAGAATTCGCCGTGGCTGCGGGTCAGCGCGTGCACCGGGAGCCCCGGATGCGCCAAGTCCGCCGCCGATGTGCGGGCTGACGCCGCCGAATCGGTCGACGCGCCCACACAGACGCACCGGCATTTCGTGGGCTGTGAGCGGGCCTGCGGCAGCCCGGCCACCGGCGAGGTCCTGATCGCCACCGAGGACGGATACCGGCTGCGTATCGCGCCCCCGTAGGGTATGCGGGTGCTCGACTACATCCGTGACGCCGCCGAGATCTACCGGCAGTCGTTCGCGACGATCCGCGCCGAGGCGAACCTGTCGCGCTTCCCCGACGATGTGTCGCGGGTAGTCGTCCGGCTGATCCACACCTGCGGCCAGGTCGACGTCGCCGATCACGTGTCGTACAGCGACGATGTCGTGACCAGGGCGCACGCTGCCCTGGCCGAAGGAGCGCCGGTGCTGTGCGACTCGTCGATGGTCGCCGCCGGGATCACGCGCTCGCGGCTGCCCGCCGACAACGAGGTGGTCTCCCTGGTGGCCGATGCGCGTGCCCCGGAGTTGGCGGCGAAGTTGGGATTCACCCGCTCGGCGGCCGCGGTCGATCTGTGGGCCGACCGCCTCGGCGGAGCGGTGGTCGCGATCGGCAACGCGCCGACGGCACTGTTCCGGCTGCTGGAACTGCTCGACGAGGGCGCGCCGGTACCCGCCGCGGTGCTGGGCGGACCGGTGGGGTTCGTCGGCTCGGCGCAGTCCAAGGATGAACTGATCGAACGTCCGAGGGGAATGTCCTACCTGGTGGTGACCGGCCGGCGTGGCGGCAGCGCGATGGCTGCGGCCGCCGTCAATGCGATTGCGAGTGAGCACGAGTGAGCACCGATACGACGAAACGCGGAACGCTGTATGGCGTCGGGCTGGGCCCGGGCGATCCCGAGCTCGTGACGGTCAAGGCGGCCCGCCTTATCGGCGCGGCAGACGTGGTGGCCTACCACAGCGCCAAGCACGGTCACAGCATCGCCAGGGGCATCGCCCAGCCCTACCTGCGTGACGGTCAGCTCGAAGAACACCTGGTCTATCCCGTCACCACGGAAACCACCGACCATCCCGGCGGCTATGTCGGCGCGATGGAGGATTTCTACGCCGCCGCGGCCGAGCGCATCGCCGCGCACCTGGAGGCCGGCCGCGACGTGGCCCTGCTGGCCGAGGGCGATCCACTGTTCTACAGCTCCTACATGCACATGCACACCCGGCTCACCGAGCGGTTCGAGGCCGTCATCGTTCCCGGCGTCACCTCGGTGAGCGCGGCCTCGGCCGCCACCGGAACCCCGCTGGTGCAGGGTGATGACGTCCTGACGATCCTGCCCGGCACGCTGCCCACCGCGGAACTGGAGCGCCGCCTGGCCGACACCGATGCGGCGGTCGTGCTCAAGCTGGGCCGCTCCTACACCCGGGTACGGGACGCCCTGGAGTCGTCCGGGCGGCTGGACGAGGCCTACTACGTCGAGCGGGCCAGCACCGACCGGCAACGGGTCTCGCCGGCCCGCGAGGTGGGCAGCGAAGGCAGCGCGGATATCAAGGTGCCGTACTTCTCACTGGCCATGGTTCCCGGCCGATCCCGCTCCACCGCACCGCAAGGCAGCGTGGTGGTCGTCGGCCTCGGACCCGGCGACTCGGACTGGATGACGCCGCAGAGCCGCCGCGAGCTCGCCGCCGCCACCGACCTGATCGGTTACGGCCCCTATCTCGATCGCGTCGGGGCCCGCGCCGGGCAGCATCACCACCCCAGCGACAACACCGACGAGCCGGCCCGCGCGCAACTGGCCTGCAAGCTGGCCCAGGAAGGCCGGACCGTCGCCGTGGTGTCCTCCGGCGATCCCGGCGTGTTCGCGATGGCCACCGCGGTGCTCGAAGAGGCCAAGCAGTGGCCCGGCGTCGAGGTCCGGGTGATTCCGGCGATGACGGCGGCGCAGGCGGTCGCCAGCCGGGTGGGCGCCCCGCTCGGCCACGACTACGCGGTGATCTCGCTGTCCGACCGGCTCAAGCCGTGGGACGTGATCGTCGAACGTCTGCGGGCCGCGGCCAAGGCCGATCTGGCGCTGGCGATCTACAACCCGGCCTCCAAGACCCGCACCTGGCAGGTGGGCGCCATGCGCGAACTGCTGCTGGAGTACCGGGATCCGAGCACACCGGTGGTCGTCGCCCGGGCCGTCTCCGGTGCGCAGCCCGGTCCGGGTGAGCGGGTGACCGTGGTGCGGCTGGCCGATCTGGATCCGGCCCAGGTGGACATGCGCACCATGCTGATCATCGGCTCGTCGCAGACGCAGTGGTACACCGGTTCGGCCGCCGGCGACACCACCGAGGACCGGGTGTTCACCCCGCGGCATTACCCGAGCTGATCCGTCCGCCCGCCTCCCCCACCGAATTTCGCGGTGCGGACTAGGGTCGCGGGATGAGCTCACGCCCGGCGGTGGATCGTCTCGTCATGTACAAGCACGGTGTGGCCTACGTCAGCCGCTCCGGACCCGTCGACGGCGATTTCGAGCTGACGTTTCGCCGGGACGACATGAAGGACGTGCTGAAGTCGCTGTCGGTCGAGATCACCGGCGGGCAGGCGTCGATGGGCACCGTCGCATTCGACAGCCCGACCGATCCACGCACCGAACTGGCCGACCGCAACCTGCTGCTGGAGCCGGGCGGAGCACTGCTCGGACTCATCGAGGCACTGCGTGGCCGCGCGGTGGAGATCCGCTGCGGCGACAGTCGTCACCGCGGCGAGGTTATCGGTCTCGACGACTCCGCAGAGCACCGCCGCCTGCTGGTGCTGCGCACCGAAGCCGGTGCCGTGAGCCTGGTCGATCTGGCCGACGCCGAGCGGGTCGATTTGATCGAAGATCCGTCCCGTGCCGACCTGGCCTATCTGATCGACCGTTCGCGTGCCGCGACCGCGGGCCAGGATTGCCAGGTGACCGTACAGATTCGGGGGCGGGCCGAGCAGGCTCGGCTCTCCTACATCGTTCCGGCACCCATGTGGCGGGTCTCGTATCGATTGGTACGTGACGGTGATGCGCTGGTCGTGGCCGCCATGGGCATCGTGCACAACCCGATCGACGAGGATCTCACCGACGTTGCGTTGACTTTGACCACCGGGCAACCGATCTCGTTCGACATCGATCTGTACCACGGTAGGAAGGTGCGCCGTGCCGTCGTCGAGGAACAGGAACGTGTCGCCATCGGCCGGAAGACCCGGGGCGTCGCGAGCGCAATGGCGGCGCCGGCCGCGATGCCGGATGCCGACGGCGCCTTCGGCGCCTACGAGGAGGCCGTGGCCGAGGTCGAAACCGCTGACAGCGGCGAGTATTTCGAGTACCGGTTGACGGCTCCGGTGTCACTGAAGCGTGGCGGTGCCGCGATGGTGCCGTTGGCGGTGTCCCGTGTCGACGGGGTCCGCCGCGAGCTGGTCTGGCGGGACGGTGCACCGGCCCCCGACGTGGTGCTGGCCTTCACCAACAACACCGGCGTGGTGCTGGAGGAAGGGCCCGTCGTCATCTATGAACGCGACGGACACGAGCAGGACAGCTACGCCGGTGAGGCGATGATGCCGTTCACCGCGCGCGACGCGACGGTGCGGCTGGCGTTCGCGAAAGATCTTGCGGTGCGCTGTCGTTCCACGAGCAAGGCCGGCAGGGTGACCGCCCGGGTACGTCTGGCCCACGACGCAGTGGTCGAGGAGCAGCGGGTCGAGAAGCGCTACCGGCTTCGGGCCCAGAACGACCATGACGAGGCTGTCGACGTCATCTTCGAATTGATCCGGCTTCCAGACCACCGGATTGTCCCGTTGGACGGCGTGGCCGATACCGAGGACGACGGGACCTGGCACCGGGTCCGGGTTTCGGTGCCTGGGCACCAGACCGTCGAAGCCACGGTCTTGGAAACCTGGCCGATCTACTCCGAGATCGCCTACCACGACCTGTCCCCGCGCCAGCTGGAGCAATGGCTGGCCGGACGGTCGCTGGACGCATCCACCATCGACGAACTCTCCGGTGTACTCCGGCGGTGGGAGCAGGCCGACCGCCTCGACACCGAACGTGAGCGCCTGGACGCCGGCCGCGCCGAGGACTACGCCGCGCAGAGCCAGATCGCCGAACAGCTCAAGGTGCTCGGCTCCGACGGTCCGGAGGGTGAACTCCGTCGTCGCCAGGTCGAGCAGCTCGCGCAACTGCAAGATCGGGTCAACGCGATCGAGGCGCAGATCCGTGGTCTGCGTGAGGAGGCCGACACGGTCCGCCGGGCCGCCTCCGAGGAACTGAGACGGCTGATCGCCGACGATCTGACTTCTGTCGACGAACATTGACGTTTGTCAAAATCGCTATTAGTGTCCGGCGTCACATCATGTGGATGGGAGACGCGTGGCACAGCAGGGCGCAGGTGTACGGTCGCCGGTCGACCGGCGCCAACCGCAACGCAGTGACCAGCGGCGGACCGCGATCCTTGTCGCCCTCGACGACCATCTGAGGCAGACCGGGTTCGACGCGCTCAACATCGCCGAGGTCGCCCGGCAGGCCGGAGTCGGCCGCTCGGCCTTCTATTTCTATTTCGAGAACAAGGCCACGGCAGTCGCGGCCCTGGTCGAGCCCATGTACGAGGCGTTGTTCGCCGCCAACCACATCCTGGCCGACACCACCCGACCGCCGCGTGACCGCGTCCACGACACCATCGAGGCCGTCCTGCGGACCGCCGAGGATCACCGATACCTGGTGCAGGCGATGTTGGAGGCCCGCGGGTCCAGCGGGGCAGTCCGGGATCTGTGGGACGCCGCCCGCGAGTCCTTCGTCCCCACCGTCGCAGCGGTCATCACCGCCGAGCGGACCGCAGGACGCGCCCCCGGCGGTGTCGATCCCGTGGTGCTGGCGACCCTGCTCATGGAATTCAACGACCGACTGCTGGAACGGTTCATCGTCGGTGGGCCATTGTCTCGACAACAACTGCTGGAAGGTGCGGAGGCGATGTGGATGGGCTCGATTTTCGGAGCAGTGCAGTGACCACGGCGGGGCCGATCCCCAAGTCGATTCCCGGCACGCCCGCCGAGGTGACCGCCGCATGGTTGTCGCAGGTGCTCGGCGCCGAGGTGGCTTCGGTGCAGACCGCGCCGATCGGTACGGGTCAGACGGGTGCCACCTACCGGGTGTCGGTCACCTACCGTGACGACGCCGGCCTGCCTGCCACGTTCGCGGTCAAGTTGCCGTCGCAGGACGAGACGGTGCGTGACCGCGTCACGATCGGCTACCGCTCGGAACACGCCTTCTACACCAACGTGGCCGACCACGTGCAGATCCCCGTCCCCCGCTGTCACCACTGCGAAATCGCCGGCGAGGGAGCTGATTTCGTCCTACTCCTGGCTGACATGGCACCGGCCGAACAAGGCGATCAGATCGCCGGCTGCACACCGGCCGAGGCCACCCTTGCCGTCCTGGCGCTCGCGGATCTGCACGGGCCGACGTGGGCGGACCCGCGGTGGGCGAACTTCCCCGGTATCGCGATGCCCAAGCCGGAACCCGACTCCGCCAAGGGATTCGGCGATGTCGCCAAGATGGCGGCCGACATCACCCTGGACAAACTCGGCGACCGGCTCAGCGCCGAAGATCACGACACCATGCGCACGGCCATGTCGATGGTCACCCCGTGGCTGCTGGCCGAACCGGAACGATTCGCCATCCTTCACGGCGACTACCGCCTGGACAACATGCTGTTCGACCCCGACCGCACCCGGATCACCGTGGTGGACTGGCAGACACTCGGTTCCGGCCTGCCGTCCCGCGACCTGTCGTACTTCACCGCGACCAGCCTGGACCCGGCCGTGCGGGCGGCGGCCGAAGCCGACCTCGTCGAGGCGTACCACGAACGGGTGCTGTCCCACGGCGTCACCGGATACGACCGTGAAACCTGTTGGCAGGACTATCGTTTGGGCATGCTGCAGGCACCACTGATCACGGTGCTCGGAACAGCCTTCGCCAGTTCCACCGAGCGCGGTGACGACATGATGGTGGTGATGGCTCAGCGCGGTTGCCAGGCGATCCGGGAGCTCGGCACGCTCGAGCTGATCAACACCTGACCGGGGTCACCTGCTGAAGCGGGCACTCGGGGTGACCCGAGCCATCCCGCGCATGAGGCTGGGCATCCGTTTTGCCATCATCGCCATGGCGTGATCCGATCGGCGCATCGTCGGCCTGGGCCCAGGAGTCGGCACAGAAGCGAGTACGGCCTCGGTCGATCCGGCCCGTGCTCCGTGGCGGTCGACCGCCAGGAGCCGCCAGGTGCCGGGCACACCTCGCAACTCGACATCACCACGGTCGTCGAAGCCGGTCCCCGAGCCCACCACCAGATCGCGGACGGTGCTGGACACCAGGATCTCTCCCGCACCGGCCAGTGCCAGGATGCGCGCCGCGATATGGACCGCGATTCCGCCGATGTCGCCGTCGAACAGTTCACATTCGCCGGTGTGGATTCCGGCGCGAATCTCTACGCCCGCCGTCTTGGTCTGATCGCGCACGGCCTCGGCGCAGCGGATCGCCTGTGTCGGGCCGTCGAAGGTGACCAGGTGGCCGTCACCGGTGCTCTTCACCACTGTGCCCCCGAATCGCGTTGCCAGTTCCGCGGTGGTGTCGCCGACGCGATGGAGCACCGCGCGCCACCGCTCGTCGCCGGTGGCCGCGGCATGCTCGGTCGAGGCGACCATGTCGGTGAACAACACCGTGCGCAGCGCCCGGTGCGATTGCGACGGTGCGCCATGGCTGCCGGTCAGGAACTCCTCGATCTCGGTCGTGATCTCGTCGGGATTGGTGATCCAGGGAACGTGATCGGTGCCGTCGACCTCGAGCATCCGGGCACCCGGGATGTGCTCGGCGAGGTACCGCCCGCCTTGGACCGGGACGAGATCGCCGGTGGCATGGATTACCAGAGTGGGCACCGCGATGGTGGGCAGGATCGGCCGGACGTCGATCCGGAACGCGGCTTCCAGCGTGGCCCGGGCCATCCCGGGGCTGGCGCTCATGCGCTCGAACATCCCGAGTTGGCGGACCGACCCGAACGTAGGGAGCAGGCATCTCAGTGCTGCGCCGGTACCCCAGCCCGAGGCGCTCGCGCGGCCGAACTCCTGGAATCGGGCGAACTGCGCGGCCGACGGCGCGTACCCCGCGCCCACCTCGGTCAGCATCCGCGCATGGAGGTCGGCCGGGTCGCGGTCGAAGTCATCCCATCCGGCGATGCCGAAGTACGCGAACGTGCCGGTGAGAATCAAGGCCCGGGTCCGCTCGGGCCGGGTCGCCGCGAACAGGGTGGTGGCGGGGCCACCTTCACTCACCCCGAACAAGACGGCCCGTCCGAAACCGGCGGCGTCCATCACCGCCTCGATCTCGGCAGCCCGATCCTCCAACGTGCGCACCTGGGGCACGGGGTCCGACAACCCGACGCCGGCCTTGTCGAACAGCAGGACGCGGCAGAAGCTGGAGAGCCGGTCCATGAAGGCCTCGAACTCGGGCATCGTCCAAAACAGCTCGAGGTGGCTGACGAAAGACCCGGCGTAGACGAGCTCGACGGGTCCGTCTCCGAATACCTGGTAGGCGAGACTCAGACCGCCGCACGGTGCGTATGACGTCTCCGCCACGGTTCGGAGCCTACTGCTGCCGGCCGCTTCAGCCTGCGATTTTGGCCCGAACCCAAGCGGCCGCCTCTTCAACCGTCGTCACCGTATGCACCCCGGGCGGCAGCGGCGGACGGTCCACCATCACCACCGGTACCCCGGCGGCCGCCGCCGCGCGCAGTTTCGGCTCGGTCATCGCGCCGCCACTGTTCTTGGTCACCAGCGCCTCGATACGGTGCTCGCGCAACAGAGCCAGCTCACCCTCGTAGTCGTACGGGCCGCGGGAGAGCAGCAGCTCATGATCCGCCGGCAGGGTGTCGGCGTCCGGTGGGGTGACCGCACGGATCAGGAACCACGCGTCGACGCCTTTGAACGCCCCGGTTCCGGACCGGCCGGTGGTCAAGAAGACCCGCGAATAGCCGTTGTTGGCGACGGTGTCGGCTGCTTCGGTGTCCGACCCCACCACTATCGCCGACCCCGGCCCCCAGGCGGGCCGGGCCAGCACCAGATGAGGCACCTCAAGCTGAGCGCAGACCTGCGCGGCGTGCGCGGTGATGGTGGCCGCGAAGGGATGGGTGGCATCCACCACCGCGTCGACATGCTCGTCGACCAGCCACTGGCGCATCCCGTCCACTCCGCCGAACCCACCGATACGCACCGGGCCGACCGGCAACGCCGGATCCGGAACCCGGCCGGCCAGCGAGCTGATCACCTCGACCTCGGGGTGCAGACGCGCGGCCAGGGCACGGGCCTCGCCGGTACCGCCGAGCAGGAGCACTTTCATCAGTGGGTGGCCCCACGACGCCGCCCTGACGAGTACAGGTAGCTGTCGGAAAATCCCTCGGCGGCAAGGACATCGCCGATGACGATCACCGCGGTCTTGGTCACCGCGGCCGCATGCATCTTCTCGGCGATGTCGGCCAGGGTGCCGCGCAACACGCTCTCCTGCGGCCAGCTGGCGAATGCCACCACAGCGCACGGGGTTTCGGGGCGGTACCCGCCGTCGATGAGCTGCGGGACGATGTTGTCGATCTGCGCGGCGGCCAGGTGCAGCACCAGCGTCGCCCCCGGCGCCGACAGGGTACCCAGGTCCTCGCCCTCGGGCATCGCCGTGGACAGAGTGGCCACCCGGGAAAGGGTGACGGTCTGGGCGACGCCGGGCACGGTGAGCTCCCGGCCCAGCGCGGCGGCCACCGCGGCGAACGCCGGTACGCCCGGCACGATCTCATAGCCGATGCCCAGCTTGTCGAGCCTGCGGCATTGCTCGGCCAGCGCGCTGTAGATCGACGGGTCACCCGAATGCAGCCGTGCCACATCCACACCCGCCTTGTCCGCGGCCACCAACTCGTCGATGATCTGGTCGAGGTTCAGCGGCCCGGTGTCCACCACCTTGGCATCGGCCGAGCACAACGCCAGCAGGTCGTCGGGCATGATCGACCCGGCGTACAGGCACACCGGGCAACTGCCGAGCAACCGGGCACCGCGCACGGTGATCAGATCAGCAGCGCCCGGACCCGCGCCGATGAAGTACACCGTCATCGCTTCACCACCGCCCATTGGGTGACCGGCAGTGCCGGGCGCCAGCCGGTGAATCCGCCGATCGCGCCACCCTGGTAGTGCTGATATCGCCGCACCTCGCCACCTTCCTTTGAATACCATTGCGCCACAACCGCTTCAGACTCCAGCGTGACCGCGTTGACCACGAGCCGCCCGCCGGCGGGCAGCCGGTCGAAACAGGCCTGCAGCAATCCGGGCTGGGTGACCCCGCCGCCGATGAAGATCGCGTCGGGCTCGACCGCACCGTCGAGGGCCTCCGGGGCGCCGCCACGCACGTCCACGCGCACCCCGAAGGCCGTGACGTTGCCGACGAGCCGGTCGCGGCGCTGCTCGTCACGTTCGAAGGCGACCGCCGAGCATCCCGGTGCGCTGCGCGACCATTCGATCGCAATGCTTCCCGAGCCCGAGCCGACATCCCACAACAGTTCTCCGGGCCGCGGCCCCAGTGCCGCCAGGGTGACCGCCCGGATGGACTGCTTGGTCAGTTGTCCGTCGTGGGCGAACGCCTCGTCGGGCAGTGCATGGGCCCGACGATCATCGGGACGGTAGACCACCGCCACCACGTTGAGGTCGTCCACACCCATGGGCCCGGCCGACGCCCAGTCCCGGGCGGTGCCGTCGTGACGGCGCTCCCCCGGCCCGCCCAGTTGCTCCAAGATGGTCAATTCCGAGTCGCCCCGGCCGGATTCGTCCAACAGCTGGGCCAGCGTCACGGGGGTCTGCGCATCGCGGGACAGCACGACCGCACGGCCGCCGCGACGCACCGCAGTGTGCGGTTCGGCGGTGACCAGGCTGATCACCTCGGTATCGGGCACCGTCCAGCCCATCCGCGCACAGGCCAGCGTCACGCTCGACACGTGCGGCAGCACCCGCACCCGCTGCTTGCCGAACAACCGGATCAACGTCGCACCGATGCCGTGCAGCATCGGATCACCGCTGGCCACCACGTGCACATCAGCATCGCCGAAAAGAGTCGGCAGGGCCGGCAGCATCGGCGACGGCCATTCGCGACGGTCCGGCGTCACACTGCCGTCGAGCAATTCGAGCTGCCTCGGCGAGCCGTACACCACGGTCGCTCTTCCCAACTCATCGCGGGAGGTCTGCGACAAACCGGTCATCCCGTCGGCGCCGATGCCGACCACGGTGATCACCGGGCCCTTCTCTCTTCGCGCAAGCGGCTCATCGGGGCAACCTGCGCCAGATCGGCCGCGGCACGAACCGCGTCACGAAGATCATCGGCCGGATCACCCACGGCACCCACACCGCACGTTTGCCGCGAGCCAGCGCCTTGGCCGTGGCCTCGGCCACCTGCGCCGGCGTGCTGGAGAACGGCGCCGGTTCCATGCCCTCGGTCATCCGGCCGATGACGAATCCCGGCCGAACGATCAGCAGCTGCACGCCGGTTCCGTGGAGGGCATCGGTCAGCCCGGAGGCGAACGCGTCCAGGCCTGATTTGGCCGAACCGTAGACGTAGTTGGCGCGGCGGGCCCGGGCTCCGGCGATCGAGGAGAACACCACCAGCCGGCCCCGGTCCCTGGTACGCATGCGTTGAGCGAGCACCGTGAGCAGGCCGACCTGGGCCACGTAGTCCGTGTGGACGACGGCCACGGCATGGGCCGCGTCGACCTCGGCGCGATCCTGATCCCCCAGCACACCGAAGGCCAGCACCGCGGTGTCGATCGGTCCGTGTGCGGCTTCGATGGCGTCGACGACACCGGCGTGGCCCGCGGTGTCGTCGGCATCGAACTCGGCGACATGGACCGCGGCGGCGCGCACCGCCGCGACCTGCTCGACCAGCTGATCGGTGCGGCGCGCGGCAAGCACGACGACCGCCCCCGGAGCCAGCCGGACCGCGAGTTCGACACCGATCTCGCTGCGGCCCCCGAAAATCACCACGACACGGGGATCCGTGCCAGCCGTGTCATCCATGGCAGCGATTATGTCCTGCGCTAGCGTGGACCCCGATGGCTACATCTCGTGGCAAGGCAACCACCAAGCTCACCAGCGAGGCGCTGGCGTTCCTGACCGAACGCCACCTGGCGATGCTCACCACGCTGCGCTCGGACAACTCCCCGCACGTGGTGGCGGTGGGTTTCACCTTCGATCCCAAGACCCACATCGCCCGGGTCATCACCAACGGCGGCTCGCAGAAGGCGGTGAACGCGCACGAGCGCGGCATCGCGGTACTCAGCCAGGTCGACGGTGCCCGCTGGTTGTCGCTGGAAGGCAAGTCCACGGTGAGCAGCGAGGCCGACGCGGTGCGCGACGCCGAGCTGCGGTATGCCCAGCGCTACCGCACCCCGCGGATCAACCCCAATCGCGTGGTGATCGAGGTGCGGATCGAACGCGTCCTGGGCTCCTCGGAGCTGCTGGACCGCAGCGAAGGCTAGTTTCCGGCTAGTTCACCGGCACCACGACAAGATCGTGCGGCTGGTTGTTGACCGACTCCGCGCCGTCCTCGGTGACCACCACGATGTCCTCGATGCGGGCGCCCCACTGTCCGGGGAAATACACGCCGGGCTCAACGCTGAACGCCATCCCGGCTTCCAGCCTCAGGTCGTTCCCCTCCACGATGTAGGGCTCTTCGTGCACCGAGAGTCCGATGCCGTGTCCGGTGCGGTGGACGAACGCCTCGGCCAGGCCCTCGGCCGCCAGGACATCGCGGGCGGCCGCATCGATCTGTTCGGCGGTTACCCCGGGCCGTACGGCCGCGACGGCCGCCTGCTGGGCGCGCTGCAGCACCGCGTAGCGCCGCGCCACCTCGGGATCCGGCTCACCGATCGAGTAGGTGCGGGTGGAGTCGGAATTGTAGCCAGGCTCATACGGCCCACCGATGTCGACGACGACGACGTCGCCGGCACGGAGCTCACGGTCCGAGCATTCGTGGTGCGGGTCGGCACCGTTGGGACCGGATCCGACGATGATGAATGCCACCTCCGAATGTCCTTCGGCAACAATCGCTTCGGCGATGTCCGCGGCCACGTCCGCTTCGGTGCGGCCAGGCACCAGGAATTCGGGAACCCGGGCGTGCACCCGGTCGATCGCCGCACCGGCCTTGCGCAGGGCGTCGATCTCGGCGGGGTCCTTGATCATCCGCAGTTTCCGCAGCACATCGGTGGCCAGGACCGGAACCACCCCGAGCAGGTCGGCGAGCGGCAGCAGATGCAGGGCAGGCATCGAGTCGGTGACCGCCACGGCACTACCCGGCCCGCCGAGCGCGTCAGCGACCATTTGATACGGGTTCTGGCCGTCCACCCAATCACGAACCGTCACACCGAGTTCGGTGACCGCCGACTCCTTGAGAGCAGCGAGCTCCAGGCGCGGCACCACGATCGTCGGGGCCCCCGAGGCGGGCAAGACCAGCGCCGTCAGCCGCTCGAAGGTCTGCGCGCGTGAGCCCGCCAGGTACCGCAGGTCATAGCCCGGGGTGATGACCAGACCGGCCAGCCCGGCGTCTGCTGCTGCTGACGCGGCCGCGGAGAGCCGGTGGGCGTAGACGTCGGTGCTGAATCGGCTCACGGTCATGGCAACGAGGCTAATCGCTGCGTCAGCGTGGTGTCCGTCCAGCCACACCGTCTCACCGGCTACTGTCGCTGGAATGTTGCGTGACATCCGTGATCTCACCGACGATCCCGAGGCATATGCCGCTGAACTGCGCCGGCGCTGGGGCGGCCTGCTCAGTTACCGCTACCTCGGGCGTTCGTATTCCTCGATGGACCTGGGTCCGGTCGACGACACGGTGACCTTGCGACGCGACATGCGCAACCCGGCAGGCGGCTTGCTGCTCGCCGTGCTGGGCATCTCCTCGCCCGACAGTGGTGGCGTCAGTGATCTGGAAGCCGTCCCCAACCCGGTCATCCACTCCTGTCAGATGCTGGACCCGGCCGTGGATGTGGCGCGCATCCGGGTGGACACCGAGGTACTCAAGCAAGGCGGGCAACTGGCCTACAGCCGGTCGGTGATCGTCGACGCCGACGATCCGGATCGGGTCATCGCGCTCACCGAGGGACAGGGCATCTCGATCGGCACGCCGCCGGAGGGCCTGGAGAAGATGCCGCTCGATCCGATCGACATCGTCGACGGTCCGGATCTTCCGCCGCTGTGGCAGGTGTTCGGCGGCCACAAGCGACCTGACGGACATTGGGCGCTCGGCGAACTGGCGATCGAAGTGGCCTCACCGGATGCCGCCCTGCACATCGGCCCGCAGTTCGTGATCCTGGAGACCGCCGCCATGGAACAAGCCGCTGCCACGGCAAAAATCGATGCACTGCAAGGACTTTCGTCGCATGTGATGTTCCTGGCACGCGGCAAGGCCGGACCCTTCCGGGTCGACACCCAGGTACTGTCCGGTGCCGGCGGCACGATCGCTGTAAGAGCCACCCTGTACGACGAGGGTGCCGGCGGCAAAGCCGTCACCGCCGCCTCATATGTCTTCGGGAGGACCCAGTGAGCGACCCAGTTCTGCTCCTCGACGGTGCCAGCATGTGGTTCCGGTCGTATTTCGGTGTGCCCTCGTCGATCAAGGCGCCCGATGGCCGGCCGGTGAACGCCGTGCGCGGGTTCCTGGACTCGATCGCCACGCTGGTCACCCGGGAGCGACCGCGCCGCCTGGTGGTCTGTCGTGACGACGACTGGCGGCCGCAGTGGCGAGTCGATCTGGTGCCGTCATACAAGGCGCACCGCGTGGAACAGCCGCAGCCCGACGGCATTCCCGACGTCGAGGAGGTTCCCGACGACCTCACCCCGCAGGTCGACATGATCATGGAGTTGCTCGACGCATTCGGCATCGCGACGGCCGGGGCGCCCGGGTTCGAAGCCGACGACGTACTCGGCACGCTGGCGATGCGTGAGCAGCACGATCCGGTGGTGGTGGTCAGCGGTGATCGCGACCTGCTTCAACTGGTGCGCGACGAGCCGGCCCCCACCGTGCGCGTGCTCTACATCGGCCGGGGACTGGCGAAGGCGACGAAGTACGGCCCGGCGGAAGTCGCCGAGCTGTACGGAGTTCCGATCGACCGGGCCGGGCCGGCATATGCCGAACTGGCCCTGTTGCGCGGGGACCCGTCGGACGGGCTGCCCGGAGTCGCGGGGATCGGCGAGAAGACGGCCGCGACGCTGCTGGCCCGGCACGGCTCCCTGCAGGGCATTCAGGCGGCCGCCGAGGACCCGAAATCCTCACTGTCCAAGGCACATCGGGCCAAGCTGCTGGCCGCCGCCGACTACATGGCCGCGGCCGAACCGGTGGTGCGGGTGGCCGTCGACGCCCCTGTGCACCTGTCCACAACTACCGACGAGCTGCCGTTGGCCGCGGGCGACCCCGCGCGGGTCGCCGAGCTGGCCGCGGCGTACGGGGTGACCTCTTCGATCAGCCGGTTGCAGTCGGCCCTCGACCGACTGCCCGGCTGATCAGCGGGGCCTACTTGGGTCGACCGACCTCGTAGGTGCCCTTGTCGTCCTTGAAGGTCACCGTCACCTTGCGCTTGGTGCCGTCGATGGTGACCTCGCAATCGAAGGTCGAATCCTTCTTGACCGTCGGGTTCTCACCGTCGTTGCATTTGACGCCGGACACCTTGGTGGCGCCGTAGCCGTTGGTCTTGTCGGTCAGGATCTGCTCGACGCCGCTCTGGGCCTTGTTGATATCGAGCTTGGTCGTCACGGCCCATCCCGGCAGCCAGAACGCTGTGACGGCGAGGATGACCAGTAGCAGGGCCACCAACCCGCCGACAATGCTGCCGATCATCGCCAGCGAACGCTTGGATTCCCCAGAGGCACCCGGAACGCCGTATTGCCCGAACTGGCCGGGTGCGCCGTACTGGCCCGGCTGGCCGTATTGCCCCGGCTGACCGAACTGCCCGGGCTGACCGAACTGCGGGGGCTGACCCGGCTGCCCGTACTGGGGCTGCTGGCCATAGCCCGGCACCTGTCCGTACTGCGGCTGACCGGGAGGCGGGTAGGCCTGCTGGCCGTACTGCTCGGGCCCGGGGTACTGCGGCTGTTGCGCCTGCGAGTAATCCGGCTGCTGCGTGCCCTGGGAAGGCGGCTGGTACGACGGGTACTGCTGCGGCGTGTACGCCGGGGGCTGCCAGGCCGGAGTCTGCGACGCAGCATCCTCGGAAGCGGGGGTGGGCGGTTGCCATGCCTCGGCGCCCTGCGCCTGGTCCCCCCCGGGCTCAGGCTGCTGACCGGGCCACTGCTGTCCCTGGTCAGATCCCTGCGGTCCGCTCATGGTTCTCCTTGATCCTGTTCGGTAGCGCCTGCAACACTACCCCGCATCAACAGCAACAACACCGCGTCGAACGTCGTTCACGGCGCGTTTCGCGGTATTGCGCAGGGCAGGAGTGGGCGCGGCATTGCGCACCTGGTCGAGCAGATCGAGCACCTGGCGGCACCATCGCACGAAATCACCCGCCGACAGTGCCGAACCCGAACCGCTGACATCGGAGGCCGCCAGCGCGGCGGCCAGATCCCCCGTGGTGGCCCACCGGTAGACGGCGGTGACGAACCCCTCGTCGGGCTCGCGGCTCGGAGCGAGTCGGTGCCGCTGTTCGTCGCCACGCAGATCCGCCGACACCCGCCGGGTCTGGGCCAGCGCGCGACGCAGGCCCGCGGTGGGAATGTCGACGCCCACCGTGCCCCCAGCGGTGTCCCCGCGCGATTCGAACAGCACGGCCGAGAGCACGCCGGCAAGTTCTGAGGGCTGCAAACCGTCCCACAGCCCGGCCCGTAGACATTCGGCCACCAGCAGATCGCTCTCGCTGTAGATGCGGGCGAGCAGACGGCCGGCATCGGTGACCTTGGGCTGTCCCGAAGCGGCTTCGATGAAGCCGCGTTCACTGAGCAGCGCCACGATCCGATCGAACGTGCGCGCCAGCGAGTTCGTCGCCGCATTCACCTTCTGCTGGATCTGGGCGTTGTCCCGTTCGATACGCAGGTAACGTTCGGCGATCCGGGCCTGGGCCTCGCGGCCGGGCAGTTGATGTGCCGGATGATGCCGCAGTTCCTCACGCAGCCCGGCCAGTTCGGGATCGACGTCCCGCTCGGGGGCTGCGGCGCCACGACTCGAGCGCTTGGAGGGCACCGACAGATCTGCTGCCGCCGACCGCAACGCCGACGCCAGGTCTCGGCGCACCCGTGGCTGCCGGTGCTCGACCCGCTTGGGTAGCGTCATCGTCCCCAACGGGGCCGACGCACCCGAATAGTCGGCCGACGAAATCCGGCCGGCCCAGCGGTGTTCGGTGAGCACCAGCGGCCTCGGGTCGTCGCTGCCGCGTTCGGCGGGTTCCAGCACCACCGCCAGCCCGCCGCGCCGGCCGTGGGTGATGGTGATGATGTCGCCGCGCCGCAAGTCGGCCAGGGCATCGGTGGCGGCCCTGCGGCGTTGCAGCCGCGACGCCCGCGACTGCGCGCGCTCACGCTCACCGATCTTGGTCCGCAACCGGACATAATCGAGGATCGGCGCGTCCTTGCCGCCGAGTTCGGCCGCCAGCTCGCCCATCATCCGCTCACCGCGCGCGACCCCGCGGACCAGTCCGACCACCGACCGGTCGGCCTGATACTGGGCGAAGGAGCGCTCCAGCAGCTTGTGGGCCTGTTCGGGGCCCATCTGCTGCACCAGGTTGATGGTCATGTTGTAGCTCGGCGAGAAGGAGCTGCGCAGCGGGAAGGTTCGGGTCGAGGCCAGCCCGGCGACCTCCGCGGGTTCGGCGTTGCTGTCGTCGGGCCGCCACAGCACCACGGCATGGCCTTCGACGTCGATGCCGCGGCGCCCGGCCCGTCCGGTCAGCTGCGTGTACTCCCCCGGGGTCAACGGCACGTGCTGTTCTCCATTGAACTTCACCAGCCGCTCCAGCACCACGGTGCGGGCGGGCATGTTGATGCCGAGCGCCAGGGTCTCGGTGGCGAACACCGCCTTGACCAGGCCCGCAGTGAACAGCTCCTCGACCGTGTGCCGGAACACCGGCAGCATCCCGGCGTGGTGAGCGGCCAGCCCACGCAGCAGGCCTTCGCGCCATTGGTGGTAATCGAGCACGATCAGGTCGGATTCGGCCAGGTCGGCGCAGCGCCGGTCGACGATGGCCGCGATCCGGGCCCGCTCCTCGTCGGTGGTCAGCCGCAGGGGCGCGCGCAGGCACTGTTGCACCGCGGCGTCGCAGCCGGCCCGCGAGAACACGAAGGTGATGGCGGGTAGCAGCCCCGCGGCGTCCAGGGTGGCGATCACGTCGGGCCGGCTGGGCGGCCGGTACAGCTGGGGACGGCCGCCGCCGCGGCCCCGCCCACGCGGCTGCCAGTCGGCCAGTCGGTCGGCCTCACGCCGATGGCTGATGTGGCGCAACAGTTCCGGGTCGACGAGGGTGCTGTTCGTGCCCTCGAACAGGTCGAAGAGCCGCCTGCCGACGAGCATGTGCTGCGACAGCGGAACCGGCCGGTGTTCGTCGACCACGACGGTGGTGTCGCCGCGTACGGTCTGGATCCAGCCGCCGAACTCCTCGGCATTGCTGACCGTGGCCGACAGGCTGACCAGCAGCACGTCCTCGGGCAGGTGCAGGATCACCTCCTCCCACACCGCACCGCGCATGCGGTCGGCCAGGAAGTGCACCTCGTCCATTACCACGTACGAAAGACCTTGTAGTGCAGGCGAATTCGCATAGAGCATGTTGCGCAGCACTTCGGTGGTCATCACCACGATGTCGGCGTCGCCGTTGATCGACTGGTCGCCGGTGAGCAACCCGATCTTGTCGGCGCCGTAGCGCGCCACGAGATCGTTGTGCTTCTGGTTGCTCAGCGCCTTGATCGGGGTGGTGTAGAAGCATTTGCCGCCCGCGGCCAGCGCCAGGTGCACGGCGAACTCGCCGACCACGGTCTTGCCCGCCCCGGTCGGCGCACACACCAGGACGCCGTGACCGCTCTGGAGCGCGCGGCAGGCACGGAGCTGGAAATCGTCGAGCGCAAAGGGATATTCGGCGGTGAACCTGGTCAGCTCGCCGCCGGATCGATCGTCAGGATCAGGTGGCATCGTCATCGATGTCGATTCGCGACGCCCTCACGTCCGGCTCGGTGACCGGTTCCGGTGTCGGCACCGGTTCCACCGTGGGGATCGGCGCGGCCTCATCGTCGGGCACCTCCAGCGCCTCACGCTTGGCCTTGCGCTTGTCGTTGAACCGCGCGACCTGGATGGCGAACTCCAGCAGCAGGCTGAGCGCGCAGGCCAGCGCCAGCATGGTGAACGGGTCAGAGCCGGGTGTGGCGAACGCCGCGAACACGAACAGGCCGAAGATCAGCCCCCGGCGCCAGACCTTGAGCCGCTCGTAGCTGAGCATGCCGACCAGGTTGAGCATGATGATCAGCAGCGGGAACTCGAAGCTGATGCCGAACACCAGCAGCAGGTTGATCAGGAAGCCGAAGTACTGCTCACCCGACAGCGCGGTGACCTGCACGTCGCTGCCGACGGTGAGCAGGAAGCCCAGGGCGGTGGCCAGCACCACGTAGGCCAGGATCGCGCCGGCGATGAACAGCACAGCGCCCACGCCGACGAACGCCATCGCGAAGCGGCGTTCCTTCTTGTACAGACCCGGCGTGATGAACGCCCACAGCTGGTAGAGCCACACCGGGCAGGCCATCACCAGCCCGGCGGCCAGCGCCACCTTCAGGCGCAGCATGAACTGGTCGAACGGCCCGGTGGCCAGCAGCCGGCACTCGCCGTCCGGGGCGATCGTGGCGCGTGCCGACTCCGGCAGCGCGCAGTACGGCCCGCGCAGCCATTCCCCCAGGCTGTGCAGGCCGAAGAAACCGTGGGTGTACCAGAGGAAGCCGAAGATCGTCGTCAGCAGCACGGCGAGCACTGCAATCAGCAGACGATTGCGGAGCTCGTGCAGGTGGTCGACCAACGACATCGTGCCGTCGGGGTTGACCCGCGAGCGGCGGCGGCGGGGGTCGAGCTTCTTGATGAATCCGGAGGTCACGGGCGTGTTCTAGCGGCCTGGCTGTAGGCGCGACCGGTCACCGCGGGCGATGACCGCGATCGGGGCGCCGTACGGGTCAGGCCGTGTGGCGGTCCGGGGACTGCTCGGGAGCAGGAGCCTCGACCCGCTCGGAGGCGATCGGCTTGGCCGGCGGGGCCTCCGCGGAGGACGCCGCGGAATCCGACTGCATCTCCTTGATCTCGGACTTGAAGATCCGCATCGACTTGCCGAGTGAGCGCGCGGCATCCGGCAGCTTCTTGGCGCCGAAAAGCAGCACGAACACCGCGATGACAATGACCCAGTGCCAGGGTTGTAGACCACCCAATTTGGTTACCTCCAGACGTCCGTGCTGAGTCTACCCGCGCGTGTCGTCGGCGTCGTAGGCGTGCAGGGCCTCGGTCGCCGACTCCCGTACCCGCTGCGCCAGCGCCTGTGGGGCCAACACCCGCACCGCCGAGCCGAATCCGAGCAGGAACCGTGCCATCCACTCCTGTGAGGCATAGGTCATGACCGCTTCACAGGCCCCGTCGGGCAGCTCGTTGACGACCCGCAGCGGGTAATAGTCGAACATCCACGACGCCGAACGGTCGATCAGCAGGGTGGCCACCGGCAACGACGGATCCGCGGTGTCGGGATCGAACAGCGATGTGTCCGTGCCGGCCTGCACCGCCGGTGAGGGCGGCGCCGAGGGATCGGCGAGGAGCTCCGCCGCGACGATCCGGTCGAACCGGAACATCCGCACCGCCTCGGCGCTTCGGCACCACGCCTCCAGGTAGCTGTTGTCCCCGATCAGCACGACGCGGATCGGGTCGACGGTGCGTGAGGTGAGCGAGTCGCGCGAGGCCGAGTAGTACTCCAGGGTGAGCGCCCGCGCGTCGCGCACGGCCGCACGTACCGCCGCAGCCGCACCGGTCTCCTGCGGGACGGCCTCCTCGGATCCAGGTTCCTCGAGGGCAGCGCGTTGGGTGCCGGCCGCGGACTCGATCTTGGCGATGGCACTGCGGGCAGCCTTGGGGTCGACCATCCCCGGCACGTCGACCAGGGACCGCAGGGCCACCAGGATGCCGGTGGCTTCCGTGGACGTCAGGCGCAACGGGCGATCGACACCGGCGCTGAACGTGACCTCGACCGTGTCCCCTTCGAAGTCGAAGTCGATGAGATCTCCCGGACTGTAGCCGGGAAGACCGCACATCCAGAGTTGCTCGAGATCGGAGTCGAGCTGCTTGCGCGACACCCCCAGCGCGGCCGCGGCCTCGTCACGGGTCACCTTCGGGTTCGCCTGGAAATACGGGACCATGTTCAGCATCCGGACCAGCCGGGTCGACACCTGGCTACTCATGCGATGCCCCCGCCTGTGCCCGCAGCCGGCTCACCACGTCCTCGCGCAACGACTGCGGTTCCAGCGCGACGGCGTCGGCGCCGTGGCTGGCGATCTCACGGGCCAGCCGGTCCGACATCCCGATGTCGACGGTGATCTCCTCCCCCGCGCGCCCGCCCAGCGTGCGCGGAACGGTCTCGATGGCCTGGCGGCGCAGGGCGGTGGCGCGTCCGCCGGCGATCCAGACCCGGGCCTGTTCGCCCGTGGGTAGTTCGGCCACCGCACGGGCGACGATCTCACGCAGATTCACGTCTTCGGGCTTGGCCACCGCAGCGGCCGGCCCGACCGTGCTCACGTCGGGGTCGATGCGCGACAGCCGGAAGGTACGCGTGTCGTCGCGGTCGCGATCGTGGCCGACCAGGTACCACCGGCCGCGATGGGTGACGACGCCCCAGGGCTCCACGGTGCGGCTGGTGAACTCGGCATTGCGCGATGCGCGGTGCCGGAACTGCACGGCATGCCCGGAATCGATCGCGGACAGCAGGATTCGCAACACCTCTTCGGAACCGCGCAATCCGGGCAGCGTCGCGGTCGACGCGATGGCCACACCGGCCCCGTCGGCGTCGACGTCCACACCCGCCGCGCGCAGCTTCAACAGCGCGCCCTGCGTCGCGGTGACCAGCTCCGGGGACTCCCACAACTGGGTGGCCACGGCCACCGCCGCGGCCTCATCGGCATTCAGCTGCACCGGCGGCAGCGCGTAGGAATCCCGGTTGATCCGGTAGCCCTCGGTTGGATCGAATTTGGACACCCGGCCCGTCTCCAGTGGGATGCCCAGGTCACGCAACTCGTTCTTGTCACGCTCGAACATCCGGGAGAACGCTTCGTCACTGGGACTGTCGGCGTATCCGGCGACGCTGGCGCGGATCTTGTCGGCAGGCAGGAACGACCGGGTGGACAGCAGGGCGATGACAAGGTTCATCAACCGCTCGACTTTGGATACCGCCACGAGAGGAAAGCTTAGAGCTCACATGCTGGCGATCAGGCGCTTGACTCGCTCATCCACCGACCGGAACGGATCCTTGCAGAGCACGGTGCGCTGGGCCTGGTCGTTGAGCTTGAGATGCACCCAATCGACGGTGAAGTCGCGCCCGGCTTCCTGTGCGGCGCTGATGAACTCGCCACGCAGCTTGGCCCGCGTGGTCTGCGGCGGGGTGTTGACCGCGGCGTCGATCTCCTCGTCGGTGGTGATCCGGGCGGCCAGGCCCTTGCGCTGCAACAGGTCGAACACTCCACGCCCACGCTTGATGTCGTGGTAGGCGAGGTCGAGCTGGCTGATCTTCGGATCGGACAGCTCCATGTTGTAGCGATCCTGGTAGCGCTGGAACAGCTTGCGCTTGATCACCCAGTCGATCTCGGTGTCGACCTTCGCGAAGTCCTGGCTCTCGACCGCGTCGAGCTGGCGGCCCCACAGATCGACCACCTGCTCGATCTGGGTGCTGGGCTCACGAGTCTGCAGGTACTCCACGGCGCGGCTGTAGTACTCGCGCTGGATGTCCAGCGCGCTGGCCTGCCGGCCGCCGGCCAGCCGCACCGGACGCCGCCCGGTCAGGTCGTGACTCACCTCGCGGATGGCACGGATCGGGTTGTCGAGGGAGAAATCCCGGAACGGGACGCCGGCCTCGATCATCTCCAGCACCAGCGATGCGGTGCCAACCTTGAGCATCGTGGTGGACTCGCACATGTTGGAGTCCCCGACGATGACGTGCAGGCGGCGGTACTTCTCGGCGTCGGCGTGCGGCTCGTCGCGGGTGTTGATGATCGGACGCGACCGCGTGGTCGCGCTGGAGACGCCCTCCCAGATGTGCTCGGCGCGCTGGCTCAGGCAGTAGGTGGCGGCCTTCGGTGTCTGCAAAACCTTGCCCGCACCGCAGATGAGCTGGCGCGTGACCAGGAACGGCAGCAGCACGTCGGAGATCCGGGAGAACTCACCGGCCCGCACGATCAGGTAGTTCTCGTGGCAGCCGTAGGAGTTGCCCGCCGAGTCGGTGTTGTTCTTGAACAGGTAGATGTCACCACCGATGCCCTCGTCGGCGAGCCGCTGTTCGGCATCGATCAGCAGGTCCTCAAGGACGCGCTCGCCGGCGCGGTCGTGGGTGACCAGCTGGGTCAGGTTGTCACACTCGGCGGTTGCGTACTCGGGGTGGCTGCCCACGTCGAGGTATAACCGGGCGCCATTGCGAAGGAAGACGTTGGAACTGCGGCCCCACGACACCACCCGCCGGAACAGATAGCGGGCAACCTCGTCGGGGCTGAGCCGGCGATGGCCGTGGAAGGTGCAGGTCACACCGAATTCCGTCTCGATCCCCATGATTCGTCGCTGCACGCTATCGAGCTTACGGGGTGGGTCACGGTAACGGTGGGCAAGCTCGCGCTGACGGTGCGGCAAAATCTGAAATGGGTGTTGTCGCGGCAACGGATGCCAGCGAGCCGTCGGCCAACCCGAGGATGCGTTCGATCGCCTGTTGATACGCCGCCACCGCCCGGCGGGCATGTGGGCCTGAGATGTCGACGCCGTCGGCGCCGTCGGCCTGCAGGGCCTCGATGAACGCGTCGGCCAGGTGCATGCCCATCGCGGTGATGATTCCGGCGGCCTCGTGCGGAAAACCGGTGTCGAACACGCCTTCGGCGCAGCCCTGGCGGATGATCGCTTCCAGCAGTGGCGCGGTGGTGCGCAGCGAGCCCTGGGTCATCTTCTGGCGGAGCAGCGCGTTGTTCTCGTCGTGCCACAGCCGGGCCAGGGTGGCCACCGCGATCGGATTCTCCGTTTTCCAGGTGTGCGACGCCGCAAAGTAGGCGTGAAGTTTGTCCAGCGCGGTGCGGTCGGGAGCATCGACGATGCGCTGCAGTTCGACGGTGGGGCTCTCGCCCAGGTGCTCCACGACGCCCTCGAGCAACTCCTGCTTGGACCGGAAATAGTGATACAGCGCGCCCTTGGAGATCTGCACGGCGGCCAACAGATCCTCGATGGTCATCGCGGCGTAGCCCTTGTCGTGCAGTAATTGCAGGGCGGCCACGAGGATCTCGCGCCGCCGGGCGGCGTACTCCTCCGGTTTGACCCGACGGGCCATGGCCAACCTCCCATTGACGACTACTTCTTTCCGAGCTTAGGCTAAAAATAGACCGTCAGTCGGTTTATTGATTGGAGCAGGCGATGCCGCAGGCCACCCCCGAAGCCCGCCGTCGCACCCGGGCGTTCGCCCGCGTGCTCGGCCCGTTCGTCGCCGCGGCGACGGTGATCATCGCGATTCGCCTTCCCGACCTCACCGGGCTGCTCGGCGGCCTGTTCGACAATGCGGTCCTGCCCTGGATCCTCGGTGCGGCGATGCTGATGATGGGCCTGGTCGTGATCGCGTTTCACCAGTACTGGTACAGCGTGACGGCCGTGCTCATCTCTCTGTTCGGCTGGTTCGTGGCGCTGCGCGGACTGGCGATGATGGCCATCCCCTCGGCGATCGACTCCGGCGCAAACGCCACGGTGACGAGCCCGGGCCCGCTGCTTGCGGCGCGGATCTTCTTTCTGCTGCTGACCGCGATGGGGCTGTGGCTGACCTACGTCGGCTGGCGCCGGGACCGCACGCCGGACGACAGCGCGGTCACCGTCTGAGCCGCAGCGGTTTACCCGCGCGCCAAGATCGCCAGCAGCAGTTCGGCCCGCACTCGGGCCACCCCGAGATCACAGCCCAACAGCGCCTCCGCGGTTTCGATCCGCTTGCGCATCGTGTGCCGGTGCACACCGATGGCCGCCGCGGCGGCCTCCCACTGGCCGTTGGCCTCCAGGAAAGCCCGCAGCGCCGTCATCAGCCCGGATCCGTGCTGCGCGTCGTGGTCGGCCACCGGCGTCAGCACTGCGGCCCCGAGCGCGACCAGCACCTCACGGCTCGGCCCGGAGGACAGCAATGCACTGCCCGCCAGCGCCGCGAATTCCAATGGGTGACAGCCCCGTTCGGCCACCGATGCGGCCAGCCGGGCATCGTCGACGGCCTGCATCAACCGCCGCAGCGGCTGAATTCCGCTGAGCCCACTGCGGCTCGATTTGCGCGCCGCCGGGTCCAGCCCGACCAGCAGACCGGCGGCGGTCTCAACCGTCTCGGTGCCGGGCAGCAGCACCGTCAGCCGGCGATCGGCACCGTGCACGAACACCGGATGTCCGGCCGCCTCCAGCTCACCGACCACCGCCGCGATCATCCGCTGCCGGTGACTCGCTGACTTCGCCTCGGCGTCGGACTCGACGACCAGTACCCGAATCCGGCCCTGGGCATCAGCGACCGGCGCCAGCTGTGCATACACCGGTTCGAGGTCGAGCTCACCGGTCAGCAGCAGTCCCAACGCCTGTTGGTTGAGCACCCGCTGGACCTCCTGCAACCGGGCCGGTTTCTCGAAGTCCAAGGCCAGCAAAGAGGTGGCATGTCCCAACAGCACCTGGTCGACCGGACTCAGCGCGACCGGGCCGACCACCGCGAGCGCGCCGTGCGAGCGGCCCCCGACCCGGATGTCCTGCTGGGCCACCGTGGTGCCATCGGACAACACGCGCACGCCCGACGCGGCACCCGGCTCGATCGAGTCGCGCACCAGGTTCACCGTCGTGACGCCGAGGTTGGTCGGATGCGATGCGATCACCGTCCCGCTCGGATCCAGCACCACCACGGCAGCCTTCAGCGCGCGGCCCAGTTCGGCCGCGACGCCACGCGGGCCGTCGCTCACCACCGCCCGGGTGATCCGCGGCTGCGCCCGGGAAGCGCGCAGCACAGCGTCGTACTCCAGCTCGGCCAGGCGTGCACCGACCCGCTGCACCACCGCCGCGAACGGAGTCCGAAGCGGCACCTCGATCAGCGCCAACCCGAGTTCCTCGGCAGCCGCCACCAACTCGCCGGGAACCGCATCGAACGTCAGACCGGTACCGAATCCCACTGCGGCGACACCACTTTCGGCCAGCAGTTGTAGATAGCGACGCCGGCCGCGATCACTGGCCGGCAAGCTGATCCCGGTGGTCAGCACCAGCTCGCCGCCGGAGAGCCATTCGGCCGGGTTGGCCAGCTCGGTGGTCAGCACCAGGCTCACCTCACGGCCGGCGCCGGACGAGCCGGCCAACAGACGCAGATGCAGGTCCGACTGCTCGATCACCCACCGCACCGGAACCGCCACGAACAGAAATGTACAGAATGTCGAAAAATTCCACCAAGAATCTCCAGATCGTCGGGTGACCGAGGATGTGCTCCGCGACACACTTGGCCGGCCAGAAACCTGATCGCTTCCAACAAGAGACGGACGGTGCAGAACTCGTCGATGAACACTCCACGAATCGCTGTCGCCTACCTCGCCACACCGGGAGGCGATGACGCCGTCGCGGTCGGGGAACAGATCGCCCGCACGCTGGGTGCCGACCTCGACCTGTGCATGGTGCTGCCCAGCGACCGCTCGGCGCTCGCCCCCACTCCCGGCGATGTGCTGCACCGGGAAGCCGGCGGCTGGCTGGCCGCGGCCGCGGCGGCGGTGCGCGACGACGTGGCCGTGACCACCCACCTGAGCTACGACGAGTCGAGCACCATGGGCCTCATCGCAGCAGCCGAGAAGCTGGGCGCCGAGGCGCTCGTGGTCGGTGGAGCCGGCGGCGGGATGGCCGGCCCGTTGTCTCTCGGCTCGGTGGTCAACGGTCTGGTGCACGCCTGCCCGCTACCGGTGGTCATCGCACCGCGCGCCGCCCGGCTGCAGCGCAGTGCGCGAATCCGTGAGGTCACCTGCGCAATCGGCACGCGCCCCGGAGCCACCCCGTTGCTCAACACCGCATTGCGGTTCTGCCGGGCCACCGAGACACCTCTTCGCCTGGTGTCGCTGGTCGCCGTCGACGACGCCCGCCGGCTGGCTGCCGCTCAACAGCACGCACAACACGCCCTGGATCAAGCGAAAGACTTTCTGCCGGACGATGTCCCGGTCTCCTCGCGGGTCGCCACCGGGCCGACCGTCGAGGAGGCGGTCAACGAGCTGGGCTGGCATGACGGCGACATGATCATGGTCGGTTCGAGCCGGCTGGCTCAGCCGCGCCGCCTTTTCCTCGGGTCAACTGCGGCGAAGATGCTGCGGGTTCTGCAGGTCCCGATGTTTGTTGTACCCAACGATGAAGGGGCAGAACGTGACTGACCAACTTGCCGGCCGTGAGCTGGTGCAGGCCGAGCGCGAGGAGGGCTTGGTCGCCAAAGGCCTGGCAGCGGGACGCATCGGCACCTTCACCGGTGCCGTCCTCGGCATCTCGACGGTGGCGCCGGGCTACACCCTGACCGCCAGTATCGGGCTCATCGTCGCGGCGGTCGGGCTGAAGATGCCCGCCATCTTGATCGCCGGCTTCATCCCGATGTTCCTGACCGCCTACGCCTACCGCGAGCTGAACTCACGGGCACCCGACTGCGGCGCGTCGTTCACGTGGTCCACCAAAGCCTTCGGACCGTACGTCGGCTGGATGTGCGGATGGGGCATGGTGGTCGCCACCATCATCGTGCTGTCCAACCTGGCCTCGATCGGCGTCCTTTTCGGCTACGAGTTCCTGGGCAAGGTGCTGCACAACGAAACGCTCGCCATGCTCCCGGCCGAGAACGTCACCGTCAACATCGTTTCCACGGTCGCACTGCTTGCCATCGCCACCTACATCTCCTGTCGCGGCATCACGACCAGCGAGAAGGTGCAGTATGTGCTGGTCGGATTCCAGATGATCGTCCTGTTGACGTTCGCGGTGGTCGCCATCGCGCGGTCCGGCAGCGTCGAGGGGCATTTGAAATTCGACATCCAATGGTTCGACCCGTTCACCGGACTCACGATGAGCGCCTTCGTCATCGGACTCGTCGGCTCCATCTTCGCCTTCTGGGGCTGGGACACCTGCCTGACGTTGGGCGAGGAGAGCAAGGACCCCACCAAGGTGCCCGGCCGTGCCGGATTGTTGTGTGTGCTGTCGATCCTGCTGACCTACCTGCTGGTGGCGGTCGCGGTGATGATGTACGCCGGAGTGGGCGACACCGGACTGGGCCTGGGTAATGAGGACATCGCCGAGAACGTCTTCGGGGCGCTGGCCTATCCGGTGCTGGGCGACTGGGGCGGGCCGCTGCTGCTCCTGGCGGTGTTCGCCTCCTCTATCGCCAGCTTGCAGACCACTGTCCTGCCTGCGGCTCGCACCATGTTGGCGATGGGTGCCTACGGTGCGTTCCCCAAGCGGTTCGCCAGTGTCCACCCGCGATCGCTGTCGCCGGTGTTCAGCACCGTGGTCGCCGGTGTCGTCACCGCCGCCTTCTACACCATCGTGACACTGCTTTCCGAGCGGACACTGCTGGATACCATTGCCGCCCTTGGCATCATGATCTGCTGGTACTACGGCATCACCGCGTTCGCCTGCGTGTGGTTCTTCCGCAAGGAACTGTTCCTCAATCCGCGGAACATCATCTACAAGCTGGTCTTCCCGACGCTCGGCGGGGCCATGCTGCTGTCGGTGTTCGTCAAGTCGGTTCTGGTGAGCATGGACCCGGAGGCCAGCGGCAGCGGCGCATCGATCGGCGGGATCGGCCTGGTGTTCTACCTCGGCTTCGGCATCCTGCTGCTCGGTGCCGTCGTGATGCTGGTGCTGCGCGTCATCCAGCCGGCGTTCTTCCGGGGCGAGACCCTCGCGATGGACACGCCACCGCTCCCCTGACCTCCCTGTCTGTCCCGGGCGTCATCGGCACAAGCCGGTGACGCCCGTTTGCATTTCCCGAGCGCGAACTCGGAATACCGTGGCACGGACGGTATTCAGATCCTTCGACAGAATGGCGCTTGTCCTCGCGCCCGGATCACCAAAATGTCGATGGTTGTTCGACCGGTCATGGCCGAGACTCATGCTGTGGAAACCCCTTCTGCCCGAGTGTCTTTTGCCGTCGAAGAAGCCGGCACACGCGCCGAGGTGCAGTGGCCCGGAAGCCCGCCACTGCTCGCCGAGGTCTGCGCCACGTTCGAACACTTCGGCTTGCGTGTCGCCTCCTATCGGGTCGCCGACGCGGGCCACTGCTACGAATTCGGCCGCCTGACCCTGCCGGCCGCCACCCTCGATCTCATCGGCCGCGCATACCAGGCCGCGACCGCCGGGCACTGGCAGGTGGACCGCTATGCCGCGCTGATCCCGTCAGCCGGCATCGACTGGCGCCGGGCAGTTCTGATCCGCGCGGCCGGGCGATTCATCTGGCAGACCGGATTGGGATTCTCGGCCGACTACATCGTCGATTCGCTGGTCGCCGCACCGGATTTCGTCAACGCGCTGCTGACGCTCTTCGATGCCCGCTTCAACCCCGACGGCGCCGACCGCGTCGACGCCGACCAAGCCGATCGCGACGTGGCGGCCCTGGTGGACGCCGCAGCCTCGCTCGATGACGAGCGCATTCGGCACGCATTGCACAGCTTCGTCCGGGCGACCTTGCGTACCAACTGGTTCCAGATCGGACCGGACGGCCAACCCAAGGACTACCTGTCTTTCAAGCTCGACTCGGCCCGGCTGGCCGGGACCGGCCCGGTGGTTCCGCACCGCGAGATCTACGTCTGCTCCGACACTGTCGAGGGCATCCACCTGCGCAGCGGGGCCATCGCCCGAGGGGGACTGCGCTGGTCGAATCGTCCCGAGGACTTCCGCACCGAGGTGCTCGGCCTGATGAAGACACAGGCGGTGAAGAACGCGCCCATCGTGCCGACCGGCGCCAAAGGCGCGTTCGTGCTGCGCAATGCGGACATCGCGCCGGCCGACGGTTACCGCACGTTCATCCGTGGAATGCTCGACATCACCGACAACATCGTCGACGGCACCATCCGGCATCCGCAGCGGACGGTGTGCCCTGACGGTGCCGACGCCTATCTGGTGGTGGCCGCCGACAAGGGCACCGCGAGATTCTCCGACCTGGCCAATTCCATTGCCGCCGAATACGGCTTCTGGCTCGGGGATGCCTTTGCCTCCGGCGGCTCGGCCGGTTACGACCACAAGGCCATGGGCATCACCGCCCGCGGCGCGTGGCTCTCGGTGCAGCGCCATTTCGCCGAGGCCGGCCATGACATCGAGGCCGAGCCGTTCACGGTGGCCGGCATCGGTGACATGTCCGGTGATGTGTTCGGTAACGGAATGCTGCTGTCCGACAACATCAAACTGGTCGCCGCATTCGACCATCGGCACATCTTCGTCGATCCCGACCCGAACCCTCAGGCGTCCTTCGAGGAGCGCGCCCGCCTGTTCGATCTGCCCACATCGAGCTGGCAGGATTACGATCCGACGCTGATCTCGGCCGGTGGCGGGGTGTGGCCCCGCACCGCCAAGTCGATACCGCTGTCATCGCAGGCCCAGGCCGCGCTGGGCATTGAGGCAGCTGAGTGCACCCCGGACGAATTGGTCGCCGCGGTGCTGCGCGCGCCCGTCGACCTGCTGTGGAACGGCGGTATCGGCACCTACGTCCGGGCCGACACCGAAGCCGACTCCGATGCCCGGGACAAGGCCAACGACCGGGTGCGGGTGACGGCATCGCAGTTGCGCTGCAAGGTGATCGGCGAAGGCGGCAACCTCGGGCTGACCCAACAGGCACGTATCGGGTTCGCGCTCAACGGTGGCCGGATCAACGCCGATTTCATCGACAACGCGGCCGGTGTCGCGACCTCAGACCTCGAGGTCAACATCAAGATCGCCCTGGATGCCGGCAACATCGGTACCGCACAACGCAATGCCCTGCTCGCCGATGCCACCGACGATGTGGCCGCTCGGGTGCTGGCCGACAACGCCGAGGCGATCCTGGCGATCAGCATGGCTGCCGCCGAGGCCGATTCGCTCCTGGACCGCCACATCCGGCTGATCGGTAACCTGCGTGACAAGGCGGGTGTCGACCCTCAGGTGGAGGGGTTGCCGGCCGGGCCGGAGCTGGCGCGCCGTCGTGCCATGGGACTCGGACTCACCCGTCCCGAGATCGCGGTCCTGCTGGCACAATCCAAGAATCTGGTGGCACAGGAGTTGCTTGCCTCCGACGTTCCGGACCGGGAAGCGTTCGCGCACCGCCTCGTTGACTACTTCCCCGGCGCTGTCGCCGAGCATGCCCGCGCCGAGATCGGCGGTCATCCGTTGCGCCGTGAGATCGTCGCGACCTCGGTCGCCGGCGAGCTGATCAACCGCGTCGGCCCCGGCACCATCTACCGGATGCAGGAGCGGCTGGCCGTGAGCACCGCCGAGGTGGCCCTGGCCTATGCCACGGTGCGCGAGATTCTCGATCTGGATGCGTTGTGGGCGGCAGAGCTGGAAGGCAACAGCGATGAGAGTCAGCGCATCCAGGCGTTGCTACAGGTTCGCGAGCTCGTCGAGCACCTGACATCCTGGGTGCTGCGCAACGGGACCGGAAACCGTGCCCAGGTGAGCGCGGCGATCGGCCGGATGATCACCGCCGGCGGGCCGGCAATCTGATCACCGCCGGCGGGCCGGCAATCTGATCACCGCCGGCGGGCCGCGGGCTGCTGCTGGGTGATGCAGTGGATGCCGCCGCCACGCTCGAACAGCGGGCGGGCATCGACTCTCAGGACACGGCGGCCTGGATACTGTTCGGCCAGGATCGCCGCCGCGTCCGCATCCTTCGGATCGCCGAAAGCACAGGCGATCACGCCGCCGTTGACGACCAGGTGATTGATGTAGCTGTAGTCGACGAAGCCGTCGGCGTCGGTCAACTGATCGGGCGCGGGTAGCTCCACGACCTCCCAGGGCCGTCCGGTGACATCGTGGGTCTTTTCCAGCGATGCCCGGATTTCTTTGCACACCAAGTGATCCGGATGAGCGTCGGCGGGCTGCGAATGCAGCAGCAGCCGGCCGGGCGACGGTATCGCCGCCACGATGTCGACGTGCCCGCGGGTGCCGAACCGTTGCGAGTCACGGGTCAGGCCGCGCGGCAGCCAGATCGTGTGATCGGCACCGATGGTGCGGGCCAACTCGGCTTCTACGTCGGCCTTGGTGGCGCCGGGGTTACGGCTGGGATCCAGCTGCACGGTCTCGGTGACCAGAACGGTGCCCAGCCCGTCGACCTGAATGCCGCCGCCCTCGTTCACCAGGCCCGAGTGGACGACCGGCACATCCGACCAATCAGCGACGGCCGCACCGATCTTCGAGTCGCGATCCCAGACCGCCCAATCCTGGGCACCCCAGCCGTTGAACACCCAGTCCACCGCGGCCACCGAGCCGTCCTCGGCGTGCACGAAGGTGGGGCCGATGTCCCGCATCCAGGCGTCGTTCAACGGTGCTTCGACGATGTCGACGGCGGCGGACAGATAGCGCCGGGCCGCGGGCATTTCGGCGGAGTCGACCACCATCGTCACCGGCTCGAACTCCAGCACCGCGTGCGCCACCGCCGCCCAGGTGCTGCGCGCTTCGTGGTGTTCGGCTTCGGTGTCACCCAGCGAATAGCCGGCGGATGGGAAGGCCATCCACACGCGGTCCTGCGGCGCCCCTTCGGCGGGCATGCGGTACGTGGTCATTTCACCACTGCCGTGGCTTCGTGGCCGACGCCGTAGGGATGCGCTTCATCGACCGGCGCGGTGAGCGCGGCGTAGGTGTCCGGCCGACGGGTCAGCAGGAACGGGAAGAGCTCGAGCCAGTCCCGACGCTGGTCCAGATCCAGGTCGGCGACCAGCACGGCTTCTTCGTCACGAGGCGCCTGCACCAGCACCCGGCCGAATGGATCGGAGATGAACGACGAGCCGTAGAAACTGACCTTGCCCTCGTCTCCGATTCGGTTGGGCACCACCATGAACAGTCCGCTGTTGATGCCGTTGGCGACGATGACCTGCTGCCACAGTGGTTGGGTGTCGAAAGCCGGGAATACCGGTTCCGAACCGATCGCCGTCGGGTAGACCACGATCTCGGCCCCGCCGAGTGAGTAGCTGCGCGCCACCTCGGGGAACCACTCGTCCCAGCAGGTCGGCAATCCGACGCGGGCTCCCAGCCCGTCCGGGTGGTACACGGGGTACGGGTTGCCCTCGGCGGTCGGTCCCGGACCCGGACGGAAGTAGGTGTCTTCGTAGTAACCCGCCGAAATCGGGATGTGCAGCTTGCGGGTGTAGCCGGCCAACTCCCCCGACGGGGCCACCAGGATTGCTGTGTTGAAACCCAATCCATCAGCTGCCGGCGCCTTTTCGTACAGCGAGGCGTGCACGAAGACGTCATTGGCCCGGGCCGCCTCGGCCGCGAGGGCATAGGTGGGGCCACCGGTGAGATCCTCGGCGGACCCGCCCGGGTTGGGTCCGGCCGGGGTGTCCGCGGGATAGCGCAGGAGGGTGATCTCTGGAAGGCAGACCAGCGCCGCACCGGCACCGGCCGCGCGGTCGATACCGTCGCGCAGCACCCTGAGCAGTTCGGTCGCATCGGGTCGCCACCGGTGCTGCACCAGCCCGACCCGCAGCGGCGGGCGCGTCGACTCGGTACTGCGCGACAGCGACTCGGGTGCGGCGGCGGTGAGGGTGATCATCGGTCGTCTCCTAAAACGAATCTGATTCGTTTTATTGTGACCTGGTCAACACTCGTTGTAAAGGGGTAGCGGAAAGGTGCAATGGGACGACCGCCGGTACCTCTGCTGCCGACCGACCGCATAGCAAGTGCGGCAATGGGTTTGGTGACCACAACCGGCGGATTCATCGTCGGGTTCGACCCGGCCGGCACTCTTCGCAGGATCACCCTGGTCGATTCGTTCGTGCCGGGCTCGGCCCTCGACGTCGCGGCGCCCGACGAACCCTGGCCGGCCGGCGCCGACCGGAATTGAGGTGTCGGTCAACCCGATTCGTTCACCATGCCATTTTCTGCGTCTTTTTGCCCTGGTCAGCGGCCATCACAGGCATATGGTTGGAAAACAGTCCGCACGAAGGAGGGGCGATGACCCGCTACGAGTTGCCTGATGTTTCCGACCTGATCCGCCTTGGCGAGCCCCACGAGCACGCCATCACCGTGTACGCGGAAACCGCACCAGGGCCGGACGAGCGGGAAAAGAGTCTGTTGACCGCGAAGAGCGCGGTGGACCAGGCCCTGCGCACGATCCGCGAGTCCGGGGCGCGGCATGCCGTCGAGCAACAATTGCGGTCCCGCTGGACAGAGATCGCCGCATCAGACCTGTGGCTGAGCCTTTCCCGTTCGGTGGCCATCTTCATCAGCGACGACTTCCACGAGGTCTACGTACTGCCCAACGCGCTCGAGAAACAGCTACAGGTGGGCAGGTACTTCGACATCGGCCAGTTGGTCCGCGCGGTCACCACACCGCAGGAGGCCTACGCCCTTACCCTCTCGGCCGATGGCTGGAACCTGTGGCGGGCCACCGCAAGCACGCGAGTCGAGGAACTGGAGCTCACCGGCGAGTATGCCGTCGACGTGGCCGACGCGACCAATCGCGCCACTGTGCGCGACCGCGGCCACGTACGCCGCCTGGTAGGCGACGAGGGCAAGAAAGTGCTGCTGGATCAGTACGCCAAGCGGGTCGCCGACGCGGTCGACGCCGAACTGGGCCGGTTGGACCCCGCCGCGGAACGGCCGCTGTATCTGTTCGCGACCAACCCGCTTCTCGATATGTACCGCGGACTCGATCACAAGCGCCGGATCGTGCCGGTGCCCGGTGCGGCCGACCAACTGCGGCCCGATCAGATCGACGGCGCCATCCGCGAGTCGCTGCCTGCCCTGAACTCCGAGCAGGCCAGCGCGTGGGTCGACGAATTGGGCGACGAAGTCAGCAAGGGACTGGTGGCCACCGACCTGGGCGACATCGCGCGGGCGGCGGCAGCCGGGGCGGTCGACACGCTGGTGTACAACTTCACCGTCGACGTTCTCGGCCGCATCGAGGCCGACACCGGAGCGCTGCACTACGACGACTCCGGCTACGATCTGCTGTCCCGCATCGCGGTGATGGTCCTCGACCGCGGCGGCAGCACATACGCCGTGCGCCCCGATGAGATCACCGCCGACATCTGGAACCAGACAGCAGCCGCGAAACTACGGTTCGCCCTGGCCTGACCGTCGGGTCTGGTTCGCGCCGCCGTCCGGACTCTTCAGTCCGTCCAGCACGAAGCCCAGGTGACGCCGCCACACGTCATCGTCGCCGTCGGCCATCGCGATCACCTTCGACATCGCCCACATCAACGTCGCCAGGTCATCGGCGCCGAAGTCGGCGCGTAACACTCCGGCATCCCTGGCCCGCCCCACGACAGCCTCCAGCAGTCCCCCGGCGCGGCCACATTCCCCCGCGACATCGACGGCACCGACCGGATTGCGCGCCACCGCGTCGTTGATGCCGCGATCGGATGCCTGCATCGCGAACAGGCTGTTGAGAAATCCGGTGAACCCCCGCCACGAGTCGGCATCGCCGAGCGCCTGCTGGGCCAAGCGGTCGATCACCGCCAACCGATCGGACAGCACCACATCCAGGAGTGCCCCGCGGTTCGGGAAGTGGTTGTAGAGCGTCCCGATGCTCACGCCGGCCCGACGCGCAATCTCGTCGAGTGGAACGTCGACGCCGTGCTCGCAGAAAAGTTCGGCGGCGGCAGCCACCAGGCGGTCTCGATTCCGGACCGCATCCGCCCTCATTGCCGACACCTGGCCAGCATAGCGAAGTTGAGGGAACACTCAACTTATGCTACTAAGTTGAGCATGACCTCAACTTCTTCTCCCGCCGTCGTCGTTCTGGGCGCGGGCCCCGGCCTCGGCATGTCCGTCGCCCAACGGTTCGGCGCCGAGGGGTACCGCGTGGCTCTGATCTCGCGTTCATCACAACGGCATCCGGCCTATCTGGCCGCGCTGGCCGCCAACGGCATCGAGGCGGCCGCTTATGCCGCCGACGCCTCCGAACCCGATCAGCTGCGTGCCGCGGTCGACGCGGCCCGCGCCCGGTTCGGCCGGATCGATGTCGGCTACTACGGTCCGGCCGCTTTCGAAACGGCACCCTCCGACGACATCACCGAACTGGACGTCCCAGGGGCGAGGGCGGCGCTCGACAGCGTCATACCCGCGGTCGACTTCGCCGGCCTGTTGCTTCCGGAACTGCGCAAACGCGGCAGCGGAGGGTTGCTGTTCGCCGGCGGCCTCAGCAGCGTCATGCCGATGCCCCAGCTCGGCGGGCTGGCATTGGCCGCGGCAGCGCTGCGCAACTACGCAGTCACCCTGCACGCCGCACTGGCGCCCGCCGGAATCTACGCCGGGACCCTCACCATCGGCGGTCTGATCGATCGCGGCGACATCCACCGGGCGATGTCCGGTTCCGACGAGTTCGCCGGCGTCGCCATCCACACGCTCAACCCCGACGATCTGGCCGGGCAGATCTGGCAGCTGTACACCAACCGCAGCGACGCCGAAGCCGTGGTCACCGCCTAGGAGTGCGGGCCCGCACCGGCATCCCGAACCGGGCGGGCACCCCGTCGCTGAACGCGACGTGCACCGGCGGCCCATCGCACAGTGCACCGAGGCCGACCGAGGCGAACAGCCCCGACTGCTCGAACCCGAGCACCTCCGCGGAGCGCAACGACCACGCCGGATGCTCGTTGGGCACATACCAGGTGCGCCCGCCGTGGGCGACATGCAACCCCCACCTCGCGGTGAGGAAATGATCGAACGGTCCGGGTATCAGGACAGCTCCGGCTTCGATCTCGAGGTGGCTGGAAGCCCGGGTGCGCGGCCAGCGCACCTCAGAGGTATAGGTATGACGGTCTCCGGCGCGGCGATACGACATGCCGGCCCAGCGGTAACGGACCCCCAGCGCCGCGCGGGCGCCGAGCACGACGTCGAGCCTGGGGGTGTCCAGGCTCAGGAACACGACGCCGCGACGCCCGGTGCGGTCGGCCGAATACAACCTCACGTTGGTCTCGAGAAAACTGCCCAGCACGCCCGGGCCGTAACCGAATCCGGTGCCGGTCATCCGGAAGGCCACCAGGCCGATGTAGCCGAGACCGTCGAATGTATCCGGCTCGGTGCCCTCCGGATATAGGTGGGCGATGCGCCGGGGATCGACCGACCAGTGCAGAAAAGCGACGTCGACCCAGTTCTGATGAAGGATCCGGGCACCGGTCAGCATTGGCGCTTCGGGACTGACCGGCTCGACCACTGCGGCTACTCGGACGAGGCCGGTGGCTCCGGTTCGGGCAGAAGGGCTTCCAGCGCGGTGCCGGTGATCCGGCGGAAGCAGCGACGCGGTCGGGTGGCGTCGAGCACTGCCACCTCCAAGGTCGCCGGCCCGAGTGTGCGCGGCTCGGAACCGTTGCCGCTCGCGCTCAGTGCCTTCACCGCGATCTTGACCGCGGCGGCCAGATCTGCGTTCTCGGCGTACGAGTCGTTGAGCGCGGCGATGATCGGCTCGGTGGTGCCGCCCATCACGACAAAGTGCGGCTCGTCGGCGATCGACCCGTCATAGGTGATGCGGTACAGCTCCGGCGCCTTCGTCTCCCCGTAGTGCGCCACTTCGGCCACGCACAGCTCCACCTCGTACGGCTTGGCCTGCTCGGTGAAGATCGTGCCGAGGGTCTGGGCGTAGACGTTGGCCAGCTGACGGCCCGTCACGTCGCGGCGGTCGTAGGCGTAGCCACGGGTGTCGGCGAACTGGATGCCACCGCGCCGCAGGTTGTCGAACTCGTTGAAGCGACCGACGGCGGCGAAACCGACCCGGTCGTAGAGCTCGCTGACCTTCTGCAGCGACCGCGACGGATTCTCCGCCACGAACAGCACACCGCTGTCATACGCCAGCGCCACCACGCTGCGCCCGCGGGCGATGCCCTTGCGCGCCAGCTCGGAACGCTCACGCATCGCCTGTTCAGGCGAGATGAAGTACGGGAAACTCATTTACCCCTCACCGCCCAACCGGGTCCGGCGCGCGATGACCTCGCGGGCCAGCTCAGCGATGCGTTCCTCAGAGATCTCCACGGCGCCCTCGGCACCGATGGTCACCGCGGTCGGATAGATGCCGCGCACCAGATCGGGTCCTCCGGTTGCGGAGTCGTCGTCGGCGGCGTCGTAGAGCGACTCGATGGCCACCTGCAGCGCCGATTCCGCGTCGACCACGTTCGGATAGAGCTTCTTGATCGAAGATTTGGCGAAGATCGAGCCGGACCCCACCGACTGGTAGCCCTCTTCCTCGATGTTCCAGCCACCTGCGGCGTCGAACGACACTATCCGGCCGGCGTTCTCGGCATCGGCGGCATCGACGTCGAAGCCGACCAACAGCGGGAGCGCCACGAAACCCTGCAATGCCGCACCGAGGTTGCCGCGCACCATGATGGCCAGCCGGTTGACCTTTCCGCGGAAGGTCAGGGCGACGCCTTCGAGCTTCTCGTAGTGCTCCAGCTCCACGGCGTACAGCCGGGCGAACTCGACGGCGATGGCCGCGGTGCCCGCGATGCCGGTCGCGGTGTAGTCGTCGGTGATGTACACCTTCTGCACGTCGCGGCCGGCGATCATGTTGCCCTGGGTGGAGCGGCGGTCACCGGCGATCAGCACGCCGCCCGGGTACTTGATCGCGACGATGGTCGTCCCGTGCGGCACCGCGTTGGTCGGGTTGATCGTGCCGTCGGTGACGCGGTTGACCGGGAGCAGTTCGGGGGCCTGTCGACGCAGCAGTTCAGAGAACGACGACAGATCCATGGCTACAGAGGGGTTGGTGGAGAGGGGCTGGGGCAAAGAAGAGTTCTCGCGCCAGGTCACTGGCCGCCCTTTTGGACGTATGCGCGCACGAAGTCTTCCGCGTTTTCTTCCAGCACGTCGTCGATCTCATCGAGCAGATCGTCGGTCTCCTCGGCCAGCTTCTCGCGACGCTCCTGGCCGGCGGCAGATGCGCCCGGGAGGTCGTCATCCTCGCCGCCGCCACCGCCACGCTTGGTCTGCTCTTGAGCCATCGCTGCCTCCTGCAATTGTCATCGGTCGGGCTAACCGCCCAACCGGTCCTTCCACAGTACCGGTCGGCACCCGGATTGCCCGGGTAGCTCACCGCCGGAAATGGTCAGTTCGTGAGTTGTTCGACGAGTTCGGCGGCGCTGTCCACCGAGTCCAGCAGGGCGCCGACATGGGCCTTGCTGCCGCGCAGCGGCTCCAGCGTCGGAATCCGGACGAGCGAATCGCCGCCGAGGTCGAAGATCACCGAGTCCCAGCTGGCCGCGGCGATGTCCGAACCGAAGCGGCGCAGGCATTCACCACGGAAATAGGCGCGGGTGTCGGTCGGCGGGTTGTCGACGGCGTCGATCACCTGCTGTTCGGTGACCAGGCGCTTCATCGACCCGCGGGCGACCAGCCGGTTGTACAGGCCCTTGTCCAGCCGGACGTCGGAGTACTGCAGATCGACGAGGTGCAGCCGCGGCGCCTGCCAGCCGAGGTTCTCACGCTGGCGGAAACCCTCCAGCAACCGCAGCTTGGCCGGCCAGTCGAGGATCTCGGCGCATTCCATGGGGTCGCGCTCGAGCAGGTCCAGGACATGGGCCCAGGTCTCGACGACGTGGGCGGCCCGGGGGTCGTGGTCCCGGATGTCGACCAGTTTGGCCACCCGGTCCAGATACACCCGCTGCAGCGCCAGGGCGGTCATCTCACGACCGTCGGCCAGCGCGACCGTGGCCCGCAGCGAGGGATCGCGGCTGATCACGTGGACCGCGTGCACCGGCCGGGCCAATGCCAGATCGGACAGATCCAGGCCGAACTGCGGCCCCTCCTCGATCAGATCGAGCACCAGGGAGCTGGTTCCGAGCTTGAGGTAGGTCGACGTCTCGGCCAGGTTGGCGTCGCCGATGATGACGTGCAGGCGCCGGTACTTGTCGGCGTCGGCGTGCGGCTCGTCGCGGGTGTTGATGATGCCGCGCTTGAGCGTGGTCTCCAGGCCGACCTCGACCTCGATGTAGTCCGCCCGCTGGGAGAGCTGGAAGCCGGGATCGTCCCCCGAGGGCCCGATGCCGACCCGGCCGGAACCGGTCACCACCTGCCGGGACACCAGGAACGGTGTGAACCCGGCGATCACCGCCGAGAACGGGGTCTGGCGACTCATCAGGTAGTTCTCGTGCGACCCGTAGGAGGCGCCCTTGCCGTCCACGTTGTTCTTGTAGAGCTGCAGCTTGGCGGCCCCGGGCACGCTGGCCACGTGGCGGGCGGCGGCCTCCATCACGCGCTCGCCGGCCTTGTCCCAGATCACCGCGTCCATCGGATCGGTGCACTCGGGGGCCGAGTACTCGGGATGAGCGTGGTCCACGTACAGCCGGGCACCGTTGGTGAGGATCATGTTGGCCGCGCCGACCTCGTCGGCATCCACGATCGGGGCCGGTCCGGAGGCCCGGGACAGGTCGAAGCCGCGAGCGTCGCGCAGCGGGCTCTCGACCTCGTAGTCCCACCGGGTGCGCTTCCCACGCTGGATGCCGGCGGCAGCCGCATACGCCAGCACCGCCTGAGTCGAGGTCAGGATCGGATTGGCGGTCGGATCGGAGGGCGAGGAAATGCCGTATTCGACCTCTGTTCCGATAATCCGTTGCATGTGGCCAGCCTAGGTGACGGCCTGTGCACCCCGGGCCGCCAGGTATTCGGGTCGCGGCCGCGGCGCGGCGAACGGGTCGGTCAGCGCGTTGTCGACCGAGTTGAACACCAGGAAGACATTCGACCGCGGCAGCGGTGTGATGTTGGACCCAGAACCGTGCAGCAGGTTCGCGTCGAACCACAGCGCGGTCCCCGGCGGGCCGGTGAACTGGTGGATGTCATGGGCGTCGACGGCCTTGGTCAGCGTCGTCTGATCGGGCACCCCGACGTTCTGCGCCACCAGTGAGGTGTCGTGGTTGTCCTCGGGTGTGGCGCCGACGCACGGATAGAACGTCTGGTGCGACCCGGGGATGACCATGAGCGACCCGTTGTAGGGATAGTTCTCGGTCAGGGCGATCGAGCACGAGACGGCGCGGATGGCCGGCATGCCGTCCTCGGCATGCCACGTCTCGAAGTCCGAATGCCAGTAGAACCCAGTCCCGGTGAACCCGGGCATGAGGTTGATCCGCGCCTGGTGGATGTAGACATCGCCGCCGAGCAACTGCCGCGCGACCGGCAACACCGTGTCCAGCCGGACCAGCTGGGCCACCAGGTCGCTCAACAGATGCGGTTCGAAGATCGACCGGATCGTGCCGCCCGGCTCGCGGATCAGCCGCGGGTCGTCATCGTCCAGATCCGCTGCCAGCCGGTCGATTTCGTGCCGAAGCAGCGGAAGCCAGTCATCGGACACCGTCTCGGGCGCGACCAGATAGCCGTACTCCGAGAAGCCGTCCAGATGGTGCTGGCTCAGCGGCCCGTCGGCCACGGTGCCCCACACCACGGGCTCGTGACGGGGTATCGGCTCGATCGCATGGTCGAGCCGTGTCGGGTACCGGTCCTCGACCGCAGCCGAGTCCGGGCGCGATCCGCCGCCGATTCCGTGCTGGACGACTTCGCTCATGCGACCGACTGTGGCGCCGGGTAGACACCGTTCTCGTCGTGCACTTCCCGGCCGGTCACGGGCGGGTTGAACACACACAGCATGCGCAACTGCTCGTCGCAGGTGACCCGATGGTGGTCATTGTCGTTGAGCAGGTACATCGTTCCGTCGGCCAGTGGGTACTGCTGCCCGGTCTCCAGATCCGTCAGAGTGCCGGTGCCCTCGATCACCCAGACGGCCTCGACGTGGTGCTGGTAATGGAATTCGTTGACCGATCCGGCCTCGATGGTGGTCTCGTGGAACGAGAAGCCCACCCCGTCGCCGGCCAGGATGATGCGCTTGGAGCGCCAGGTGCCGTCGGCGACGTCGCGGTCGGTTCCGGTGATCTCAGCTGTGGTGCGGACAATCATGTTTCAAGCTCCCTCAGGCCAGGGTGACGGCAACGGACTCGGCGAGAATGTCGAGGCCCTCGGACAATTCAGTGGAGAGAATGGTCAGCGGCGGCAGCAGTTTGACCACCTCGTCGGACGGACCGCTGGTCTCCATCAGCGCACCGCGGTCGAAGGCGGCCCGGCAGACCTGTCCCGCCAGATCGGCCTCGTCGAACTTGAGGCCCTGCGCCATTCCGCGGCCACGGGCACTCACGCCGTCGTGGGCCGCGGCGATCTCCTCCAGCCGCTCACGGAGCAGTTCCCCCTTGGTGACCGTCTCGGCACTGAATTGGCCGTTCTCCCAATAGGTCTCGATAGCCGCGGTGGCGGTGATGAACGCTGGGTTGTGACCACGGAACGTGCCGTTGTGCTCCCCCGGCGTCCACATGTCGAGGTCGCGGCGGAAGAGAGTGAGCGCCATCGGCAGGCCGTAGCCACTGACCGACTTGGATATCGTGACGATATCGGGCACGATGCCGGCGGCCTCGAAGCTGAAGAACGGCCCGGTCCGGCCACACCCCATCTGGACGTCGTCGACGATCAGGAGGATGTCGCGCTTGCGGCACAACTCGGCCAGCGCCCGCAGCCATTCGATGCGCGCGACGTTGAGACCGCCCTCCCCCTGGACGGTTTCGACGATCACCGCGGCCGGGCGGTTGAGCCCGCTGCCCGAATCGTCGAGCACGCGCTCGAACCACTGGAAGTCCTCGGTGACCCCGCCGAAGTAGTTGTCGTACGGCATCGGGGTGGCGTGCACCAGCGGGATACCCGCACCGGCCCGCTTCATCGAGTTGCCGGTGACCGACAGCGCCCCCAGTGTCATGCCGTGAAATGCGTTGGTAAAGCTGATAACCGACTCGCGTCCAGTCACTTTCCTGGCCAGCTTGAGCGCGGATTCGACCGAGTTGGCACCGGTCGGCCCGGGGAACTGCACCTTGTAGTCCAGACCACGCGGCCGCAGGATGAGCCGCTCGAAGCTCTCCAGGAAACGCTGCTTGGCCGCGGTGGCCATGTCCAGCGAGTGCACGATCCCGTCGGAGACAAGGTATTCCAGCAACGGCTCCTTCAGCGCGGCGTTGTTGTGGCCGTAGTTCAGCGCGCCCGCGCCGGCGAAGAAGTCGATGTAGGTGCGTCCCGCGGTGTCGGTCACCCAGGAGCCCGCGGCGCGGTTCATGACGGTGGGCCAGCCGCGGCAATAGCTGCGGACCTCGGACTCGACCGAGCTGAACACGTCGGGGAGGTCAGATTCGGACAACGGCGCTGTCGTTGCGAGCAGCAAGGGACAATCCTTCCAGATAAATCAAACTGGTTATCAGATAACTGATTTCAGCGAGAAAGCGGTGTGGCGATGGGGCCCATCCGCAGAATCGGCTCATCCTCGTGCGCCCCGTCGGCGTCGAGCAGCTCGCACCCGAAGTGCGGATCCTCGACGAGCGGGACGCCGTGGCGGCGCGCGAAGGCGCCGAAGAATGCGCGGGAGGCGGCGTTGCCGGGCGAGACCGTGGCCTCCACGGTGACTGGGCGTCCGTCGCGCCGCGTCCGCACCCGGTGCACGAGCGCGTCGAGCATGGTGCTGGCCAGCCCCCCGCCCTGTGCCGACGGCGCCACGGCCACCTGCCACACGAACAGCACGTCCGGCCGCGGCGGTGGGTGGTAACCCGTGATGAATCCGTGCAGGTCACCGTCACGCTCGGCCACTATTGACGTGGCAGCAAAATCTGTTGCCAGCAACAGATAGGCATAGGTGGAATTCAGATCGAGCACCCCGGTCGCTTCCGCGAGGTCACGGATACCAATCGCATCGGTACCTCGTGGTGGGCGCAGGAATTCTTCCCGGGAATGGCGTCCCGGGACGCTTTCTAAAACACGCATATCGAGTTAAAAGTCACCACCGAACTTCTCAGCGATCATCGTCAGTTTCAAGCCATCGGCGCCCTCGACGTAAGCACACCGCCAAGCCCGGATCAAGCTCCGACACCGCCCCAGGAGTGGCAATCCGTCAACGTGCACTGCGTTCTACCTGCGATAACCGCGCCAATCGTCAATCTCAGAAAAGTGTTAGCGTCGTTATCTAAACGTTACATTGGTGCGGCGGTACCACCCTCAGGGCTGCCGTCCCGTCCCATCACCACGCGCCTGGCGACAGCAAAACCGAACGCACGCCGCCGAGATTTCGCCGGCCACTCCGGGCCCCGAAATTCCAATAAAAGTCTAATAATCGCTGGCAGCCGCATTTCAATAGGGCGTCGAATACGGTCGTAGATTTTTCACCCGACTCCTCCCCTCGGGCGGTCACGGCCACCGCAGTCTGGGCAACGCCACGTGATCCGCAGCGACGAGTCGACTCCGCCGGAAATCACCGCACACGCCTCGGGATCGAGCACAATGACCGCCGTGGCCGACATGCGCCGTGTGCACGACTGGTTCCTTCAGCGCGGGCTTCCGCTGGTGCTCACGCGCAGGGTGCGCTCACGCGCGCTAGTTGAGCGCTCGGCGCCGATGGTCGCCGCCGCGGGCGGGCTCATCGCATCGATCATGCTGTTGGCCGAACTCACCGGGCCGGCCGTACGCATCGGAACAGCAATCAAACTCGGGGTGTTGGCGCTGTTGTTGTTCGTCGCCCCGTTCGTGCTCGAATTGCTGCACCGGGCGGACACGACGCGCGGTGAGGCCGGCCGGCGCTCGGCAGCACTCTTGGTGATGGCCGTGTTCGTCTTCGGCCTGCCATTCGCCGACAGTGGCTTCTCGGGTATCGCCGCCGCCGAGGCCGCTGCGTTCGCTCTCGTCGCGTTGCTCGTGGTGTGGTTGACCTACGTCGGTTTCGGCTCGATCGCGTTGTGGGCGTTCCGGTTCGCCTGGCTGCAGTTGGGAGCGCTGGGCACCTTGATGAGTCGCGCGCTGCCCCTGCTGATGCTGACGGTGGTGGTGTATTTCACCGGAGAGCTGTGGCAGCTCTCGGCGCGGATGCCCCGGCAACGGCTGTGGCAGACGATCGGCTTCCTGGCCGTGATCGCGATCGCCTTCATGGTGGCCACGATCCGAGACGAGGTGCGGGCCTTGCGCGAGGATCGTGCCGGGCCCAGCGAGCCGGCCGTGTTGCTGGCCGGCACGCCGCTGTCGGTGCACGCCGGCCACCGTCCGCACCGCACCCCGCTGTCACGCGCCGAACAGTTCAACGTGGTGGCGGTGATGGTGGTGTCCCAGGCTATTCAGGTGGTGTTGTTCACCACCGGACTGTTCGCGTTCTTCCTGGCGCTGGGCATCATCGCCATCCCGGACGACGTCATCGTGCTGTGGGCGGCCGAGACCGGGTGTCAAACCGGCGAACCGCCCTGCGCCGGAACCTGGTTCGGCATCTCGATTCCCGTTCCCCAGACCATGGTGCACATGTCGTTGTTCGTGGCGGTGCTCTCCGGGCTGTACTTCACCGTGAGCACGAGCGTCGATCCGCTGTACCGCGAACGGTTCTTCGACCCACTTGTCGCCGACGTCGCGGTCAGCCTGGCCGGGCGGGACGCATACCTGGAGTTGGAGCGACGCTGAAGCCGGTGGCGTCAGCACCGCCCGTCCCCAGGTCGTGCCGGCGATCACCAGAGCGGCCCCGGTGATTCCGGCGGCGGTGACGGGATCGCCGGCCACGGTGACACCGATGATGGCCGCCCACAACGGTTCGGTGCCCACCAGCAGACTGACCCGGGCCGGGCTGGTCGTGGTCAGTGCCCGCAACTGGACCAGGAACGCGAACACCGTGCAGGCCAACGCCAGATACCCGATGACGATCCAGTCGGACGTGTCGTAGGTTGCCGTCATCGCAGGTACCGATTGACCCGTCATCGCACACAGGACGAGCGCCACCGCAGCCACAGTGGCCAGCTGCACCAAAGTGGTTCGCGCCGAGTCGTTCTCATGCCCTGCCGACAACCGCGCCATGACCGTGACATGCACCGCGCGCAGCAGCGCGGCGACCATGATCACCATGTCGCCCATCCGCGGAGCACTCAGCCCGCCGGACTGGGTCAGCAACGCACAACCGATCACCGCGAGCATCGCCGCAAGATAGAAACGACCACCGACCCGGTGGCGTTGGATCATGGGCGTGACCACGATCGTGAGCGCCATGATCAGACCGGCGTTGGACGCCGATGTCATTGTCACGCCATAGGTTTCCGAGACACAGACGGCCGCCAGCAATATGCCGCCGACCACCCCCGAGGCCACCTCGGCGCGGGTCAATCCCGTCAACCGCCGGCACAGCATAGCGACCAGCACCACAGCGGCAAGGGCAAACCGCACCACCAGAAGCCCGAAAACCGTTTCGGGCGTGGCGATCTCCTTGGTGGCCAGATAGCTCGAGCCCCACATCACGGCAACCGCGAGTAGGCACAGGTCCGTGGAGCGTGGGGTCATACGACCAGCGTTGTTGTCCTCCGATCTTTCAGTCAAGCTAATGTTTTTACATATTATATGTAGGATTACTTCATGGATGCCGGTCGCTTGCGGATGCTGCGTGAACTGGCCGACCACGGCACGGTCGCCGCGGTGGCCCAGGTGCTGTCCATGACCCCCTCCGCCGTTTCCCAGCAGCTGAAGATCCTGCAACGCGAGGCCGGCGTCACACTGATCGAACCCGACGGCAGACGAGTGCGCCTGACCGACGCCGGGCAGGTGCTGGTCGGCCACGCCGACGCCGTGTTGGCTGCCCTGGACCGCGCCCGCGCCGAGATGGACGCCTACCGCAGCACACCACGGGGCACCGTCAGCGTGTCATTCTTTCCGTCCGGGGCGGCAATGTTGCTGGCCCCGTTGCTTCTCCGGGCGGCTGAGCACGGGGTTCAGGTGCTCGGGCGCGACATCGACGTTCCGGCCGCTCAGGCACCGGCACAACTCGCGGACTTCGACGTGGTGGTGGTGCATCGCGACGAGCGCGACACATCCTCCTGGGGCCCGCGGTTCGAATCCACCGAACTGCTGAGGGAGCCACTGGACGTCGTCCTGCCGCCCGGGCACCGACTCGCGCGCCGCGATCACGTGCGTCTGGCCGATCTGGCCGACGAACCCTGGATTGGCGTCGAAGGCGGGTTGATGGTCGACGACGTGCTGAGCTCGCTTGCGATCCTGTCCGGTGTCCATCCGCGAATCACCCAGCGGATCAACGACTTCCGCGTGGTGGAGGAGCTGGTCCATGCCGGCGCCGGCATCGCCCTGATGCCCCGCTACGTGAGGCCGGCCCGCGATCTGGCGCGGTTGCCGATCACCGACATCACGGTGGCACGGCGGGTTGAGGCCGTCACCCGCACCGGTGCAGCCACCCGGCCCGCGGTTGCTGCCGTTCTGGAGGAGTTGCGCACGATCGCGGCGGACATCAGTTCAGCAACCGCCTGACATGTTCCCGGGCGATCCGCTCGGCCAGCGCGGGACTGACCCGGTCCGGCTCGACGGCCACCGAACAGGCCAGCCCGTCCAGCAGCGCCAGCAGTTCGACGGCGGCCTGCCGCGCATCTACTCCAGGGGCGGCGGCAGCGATCAGTTCGGCCAGCCATTGCGACATCCGGATCCAGTCCTGCCGGTGCCGGATCGCGGTCTGCTCGTCGACCGCGGCGCGGGCCAGCCGCAGGAGCCAGGCCACACTGATGTCGCGATCACCGGGGTCCGGGCACACCAGGGCCACGGCCATTGTCTCGAGCCGCTGCGCCGCGGTCATCTCCGCGGTCAGGCACTCCGCCAACCGGGCCAGGAACCGGGCCGAGGCGCGATCCATCGCACCGGCCAGCATCGCGTCCTTGGTCGGAAAGTGGTGTTGCACCGCACCAATCGAAACCTCGGCCAGGGCGGCGACTTTTCGGACCGAGACACCTTCGAAGCCTTCGGCCACCAGGACACGCAGCACCGCATCGGCCATCCGCTCGTAGGGCGTGCTCACGGCTTCAGCATAGGCGACCAATACGTTCGTATGGTAGCGTCCGCGAGCATGTCCTCGACCCGGCTGCAGTCTCTGGACGTCCTGCGCGGTATCGCGATCCTCGGCACGCTCGGCACCAACATCTGGATCTTCACCAATCCCGAGGGCCTGATCGGCTACGTCAACGGCCCGCCGGACTCACCGTGGCGACCCGTCGAGATCGCGCTGCAGGTCCTCGCCCAGGGCAAGTTCCTCGGCCTGCTCACCGTGATGTTCGGGATCGGCCTTGCCCTGCAACAACGTTCAGCGCTACGCGCCGGCCTGCGGTGGCCCGGCAGCTACCCGTGGCGGGCGATGTTGCTGCTCGTCGACGGCATCGTGCATTTCGTGTTGTTCACCGAGTTCGACGTTCTGACGGGCTATGCCATCACCGGCTGGATTGTGTCCTACCTGCTGGTGACCAGCCCGCGCGCACAGCGCCGGATCATCGCGTGCGCCGCGGTCGTGCACATCGCGATGCTGAGCGCTATCACCGTCATCCTGCTCAGCGCGGCCGGTGACACCGGTTCGTCCCGGCCACTCGACCCCAATCCCTATGCGGATGGCTCGTTCTGGGACCTGGTGGCGTTCCGGCTCGACCACGTGTTGTTGTTCCGGCTGGAGACACTACTCATCTTCCCGATGTCGATCGCCTTGTTCCTGCTGGGAGCCAGACTGTTTCACGCCGGTGTACTGGAGGCACATGGCGCCGTGTTGCGGCGACGGCTGATGTGGGTGGGGTTCGCGGTGGCCGCACCCCTCGACATCGCGCTGGAGGTCGCAGGCGGCGGCCCGGGATTGATCCTGGCCCGCTACGGCGTGGCGCCGTTCGTCTCGATGGGCATCCTGGCAGTGGTGGCCGAGTTCTATGCTCAGCGCCCAACACCCGGATGGACTGGACGCCGGTTGGCCGAGGTCGGCCGGATGGCGTTGTCCAGCTACGTGTTACAGAACGTGCTGGCATCGGCGATCTGCTACGGCTGGGGTTTCGGGCTGGCAGCCGCCACGCCGACGGCAGAACGCGTACCGGTCACGGTGGCGGTCTACCTGGTCGTGGTCGCGGTCGTGATGTGTTTCGCGCACCTGTGGCTACGCCGGTTCCGCCGGGGCCCGGTTGAGTGGCTGTGGAACTCCAGCTACCGGGCGTTGGCCGACCGCACCCGTGGCCCGCATCCGGCGCCACACGGCCGAGGCCTGACGCGTCAGAGTTTGTAACCGATCGCGCGCAACAGATCCCGTCGTGCCGTGACGTCATCCTCGGATTCGACACCCAGCGGCGACTCCCCGTCGATCACACCGGCGATGCCGCGGCCCAGTGGCGTGACGGCGACGACGACGTCGACCGGATTGGCGGTCGCGCAGTAGATCGAGCAGACCTCGGGCACGCCCTTGACCGGGTTGAGGACGTTCACCGGGAACCCGTCACGCAGGAAGATCACGAAGACGTGCCCGGCACCGATCGCCAGCGCATTGCCGACGGCCAACTCGACCAGCTCGGGGTCGTTGCCGCTGCGGCGCACCAGGCGCGGACCGGACGCCTCGCAGAAGGCCAGCCCGAACCGCAACGATGGGCTGACGCCGACCATGGCCTCGTGCAGGTCCTCCACCGTCTTGATGAAGTGCGCCTGCCCGATGACGACGTTGAGGTCGTCGGGCTTGTCGACGGACACCACGTCCCAGGACAGCGCCGGTGTGGTCACAGCTCCATGCTGCCACCGACGCCGCCTGGGCGGGTGCCGATTCGGCTACGCGCCTAGAGGTACTGGCCCAGGTTCGACTCGGTGTCGATCGCACGGCTGGCCGACGAACTCTTGCCGGTGACGAGCGTGCGGATGTAGACGATCCGTTCGCCCTTCTTGCCCGAGATACGGGCCCAGTCATCGGGATTGGTGGTGTTGGGCAGGTCCTCGTTCTCGGCGAACTCGTCGACGATCGAATCCAACAGGTGCTGGATGCGCAGACCGGGCTGACCGGTCTCCAGCACGCTCTTGATGGCGTTCTTCTTCGCCCGGTCGACGACGTTCTGGATCATGGCGCCGGAGTTGAAGTCCTTGAAGTACATGACTTCTTTGTCACCGTTGGCGTAGGTGACTTCCAGGAACCGGTTGTCGTCGATCTCGGCGTACATGCGGTCCACGACCTTCTCGATCATCGTCTTGATCGTCAAGGCGCGGTCGTCGCCGAACTCGGCGAGATCGTCGGCGTGGACCGGCAGGTCCTCGGTCAGGTACTTGCTGAAGATGTCCTGTGCCGACTCGGCGTCTGGCCGCTCGATCTTGATCTTGACGTCCAGGCGGCCGGGCCGCAGGATCGCCGGGTCGATCATGTCCTCGCGGTTGGAGGCGCCGATGACGATGACGTTCTCGAGCCCTTCCACACCGTCGATCTCCGAAAGCAACTGCGGCACAACGGTTGTCTCGACGTCGGAGCTGACGCCGGTGCCGCGGGTGCGGAAGATCGAGTCCATCTCGTCGAAGAACACGATCACCGGGGTGCCCTCGGACGCCTTCTCACGGGCGCGCTGGAAGATCAGCCGGATGTGACGCTCGGTCTCACCGACGAATTTGTTGAGCAGCTCGGGGCCCTTGATGTTGAGGAAGTAGCTCTTCGCCTCGCGGGCGTCGTCGCCACGAACCTCGGCCATCTTCTTGGCCAGCGAGTTCGCCACCGCCTTGGCGATCAGCGTCTTACCGCAACCGGGCGGACCGTAGAGCAGCACGCCCTTGGGCGGACGCAGCGAGTACTCGCGGTAGAGCTCCTTGTGCAGGAAGGGCAGCTCAACGGCATCGCGGATCTGCTCGATCTGGCGGCCTAGGCCACCGATGTCGTTGTAGCTGACATCGGGCACCTCTTCGAGCACCAGGTCCTCGACCTCGGCCTTGGGGATGCGCTCGAAGGCGTAGCCGGCCTTGGTGTCGACCAGCAGCGAATCGCCGGGGCGCAGCTTGCGCGGCCGGTTGTCGTCGAGCGCGCCCTCGTAGCCCTCGGGCAGGTCGGCGGCCGCGATCAGCGGCTCGGCCAGCCAGACGATGCGCTCCTCGTCGGCATGCCCGACCACCAGGGCCCGGTGACCGTCGGCCAGGATTTCACGCAACGTGCTGATCTCGCCGACCGATTCGAAGTTGCCTGCCTCGACCACGGTGAGCGCCTCGTTGAGGCGGACCGTCTGGCCCTGCTTGAGCGTGGCGGTCTCGATGTTGGGCGAGCAGGTGAGTCGCATCTTGCGGCCCGAGGTGAACACGTCGACGGTGTCGTCCTCGTGGGTGCCCAGCAGGACGCCGTAGCCGCTGGGCGGCTGGCCCAGCCGGTCGACCTCCTCGCGCAGGGCGAGCAGCTGCTGACGGGCTTCTTTGAGGGTGTCCATGAGCTTGGCATTGCGCGACGCGAGCGAGTCGATCCGCGCTTCGAGCTGGTGGACGTCGCGCGCACTGCGCAGTCCGCTCTGGGGCCCTACCGCGTTTTCCAGTTGCTCACGCAGAACCGCAGCCTCCCGGCGCAGCGATTCCAGCTCGGCGGCATCATCGCTGGACATGGGCTGCGAGAACCCCGCCGAGAAACTCTCGGCATGGCCCTCCGAACGCTCTGACTCACTCATATTGCGCTCCCTCCCGCACCGCAAGTTGGTGCAGTAACAACTTCAACGCTACCGGCGATTCAGCCATTGTGTGCGCTCTAGGAACTAGACACACCAGCACCACTGTTAGCCTCTAAGTTCAGTTGGTCCGATCGAAAGGACAGTCGTGACCCCGAAAACCCTCGTTACCGGCTTTATCACCGCAGCTGCAGCCGCCGCCGTGGTGGGCGGAGCAGCGGCGGGTGTGACTTCTATTGCATCCAGCGGCATGTCGGCCACCCCGGCCATCCAGCCGGTTGTGTTCGGCGCGCCGATGCCGGCCACGCCTGCACCGGACCTGGCGACGCCGCTGGTGCAGACGCTGCAGGCACTCGCCAGTGGTGGCTCGTTCAGCGGCAAGGCCCCCTACATCCAGGGCGGTATCGGTCGCATCGAGAGCATCGCGGCGGACCGCGCCTACAACCGGGCCGCGGCTGAAGGGAAGTTCCCGCTCACCTTCAACATCGCCAACATCGACGACCAGGGCGGCGTGGCGTATGCCGATGTCACCGCCACCTCGGCCACCGGCGGCACCGCCACCCAGAACATCCAGTTCGTGGCGGGCCCGAGCCCGACCGGCTGGCAGATCTCCAAGGGATCGGCCATGGCCTTGCTGTCCTCTGTCGGCTGAGTAGGTAATTGAACCGCAGCCGTATCGCAGTCCTGGGTGCCGCCACGATCGTGGCGGCACTTGGGCTCTGTGGGTGTAGCAGCGCGGATCACCCGGCGAAGACCGCGCACCCGACCACGAGCGCGCTGACCACGGCGCCGGAGACACCACCGGCCGCGCCGCTGCCCGCCCCCGAAGCGCTGACCGGCGTGCTGGACCGCCTGGCCGACGTCAACGTTCCCGGTGCGGACAAGGTGGGCCTGGTCGAACAGGGCACCGCCGATGACGCGGCCGCGCTGGACAAGTTCGGCCGCGCCCTGGTCGACAACGGATTCACCCCGCTGGCCTTCGAGGCCACCGATCTGGCTTGGGCCCAGAACGAGCCGACCAACGTCGTGGCGACCATCAAGGTCACCGCTGGCGGCGAGGAGTCGGCCCGCAACTTCAGCTTCCCGATGGAATTCACCCCGCAGGGCGACGGCTGGCAGCTGACCCGGCACACCGCCGATCTGCTGCTCGTCATGGGATCGGCGGCGGGTTCATCGAATGCCCCGACGCCACCCCGCTGAGCCGCCATGTGGATCGGCTGGCTGGAGTTCGACGTGCTGCTCGGTGATGTGCACTCGCTCAAGCAGAAGCGCTCCGTGATCCGCCCGGTCATCGCCGAGCTGCACCGCAGGCTCGCGGTGTCGGCGGCCGAGACCGGCACCCAGGATCTGCACCGCCGCGCCGGCCTCGGCGTGGCTCTGGTGGGCGCCGACCGGGCCCACGTCGTCCAGGTGCTCGACGCCGCCGAACGGTTGGTCGCGAACCGCCCCGAAATCGAACTGCTCTCGGCCCGAAGGGGCCTACACCGCAGCGACGATTAGGACCTCAGGCGCCCGACTCGGGCTCGACGGCCTTCTGAGACTCGACGGCGATCTGCCGCTTCTTGCGCAGCGGGACCGGCGCCACCGCACCGGGAGCCAATTTGCGCGCACTGACCAGGAAGGCGGTGTGACCGCGCATGTTGTGTTCCGGGCGTACCGCCAGACCCACCACGTGCCAGCCGCGCTGCATGCTCTCCCAAGCCCGCGGCTCGGTCCAGCACTGCTGCTCGCGAAGCGCCTCCACGACCCGCGACAGCTGCGTGACGGTGGCGACATAGACCATCAGCACACCACCGGCGACCAGCGCCCGAGAGACCGCGGGCAGCACGTCCCAGGGCGACAGCATGTCCAGCACCACGCGGTCCATCTCGGGCCCGTCGTAGTCGGCGAGGTCGCCGATCACCAGGTCCCAATTCTGCGGGCGCTCACCGAAGAACGTGATGACGTTCTTCTCCGCGGTCGGGGCGTGGTCGTCGCGGATCTCGTAGGACGTGACGCGTCCCTCCGGGCCGACCGCGCGCAGCAGCGAGCAGGTCAGCGCACCGGAGCCGGCGCCGGCCTCCAGCACCCGGGCACCGGGAAAGATGTCGCCCTCGTGCACGATCTGGGCGGCGTCCTTGGGGTAGATCACCTGGGCGCCGCGCGGCATCGACATCACGTAATCGACCAGCAGCGGCCGCAGCACCAGGAACTGGTCGCCGTTGGTGGATTTGATCACGCTGCCTTCGGGCAGTCCGATCACGTTGTCGAAGGCGATGATCCCGCGATGGGTGTGGAACTCACCGCCGGGATTGAGCACCATCGTGTAGCGCCGGCCCTTGGCGTCGGTGAGTTGCACTCGGTCGCCAACGGCAAACGGTCCGGTCGGTCTCTTCCCTGCCACGGACGTCCAGCCTGCCAGTACCCGCGCCAAGGCTGGTGCCCGGGGTTCCGCAAGTTTTGTCGGAGCCCGGTCCTAGGCTTACGGGTGTGAGCGAAGAACCGGCCCCGACGCCGCGCCGCCCGGCGCTGTCGCCGTCGCGAGCCGGTGATTTCAAGCAATGCCCGCTGCTCTACCGGTTCCGCGCCATCGACCGGCTCCCCGAACCGCGGTCCACTGCCCAGCTGCGTGGTTCTCTGGTGCACGCCGCGTTGGAGCAGCTCTACGGCCTGCCCGCGGCCGAACGGGTGCATGACACCGCGCTGACGCTCGTCGAGCCGGCGTGGGAGCAGGTGGTGGCCGCCGAGCCGGAGCTGGCCGAGACCGAATTCCCGGCCAGGTTGCTCGCCGAGGCCCGCGCACTGTTGTCGGGGTACTACCGCCTGGAAGATCCGACGCGGTTCGATCCGGAGTGCTGCGAGCACCGCCTCGAGGTCGAGCTGGCCGACGGCACGCTGCTGCGTGGCTTCGTCGACCGGATCGACGTCGCCCCGACGGGCGAACTGCGCGTCGTCGACTACAAGACCGGCAAGGCCCCGCCCGAGGCGCGGGCACAGGCCGAGTTCAAGGCGATGTTCCAGATGAAGTTCTATGCCGTGGCGCTGCTGCGCTCGCGTGAGGTGATGCCGTCGCGGCTTCGGCTGTTGTACCTGGCCGACGGGCAGGTGCTCGACTACTCCCCCACCCATGACGAGTTGCTGCGGTTCGAGCGCACCCTGATGGCGATCTGGAAGGCCATCCAGGTGGCCGGGGCGACAGGAGACTTCCGTCCCAATCCGTCGAAATTGTGCTCGTGGTGCGCACATCAGAGTTTGTGTCCGGCGTTCGGTGGCACCCCGCCGCCGTATCCCGGGTGGCCAGAAACAGGAGCTGCATGATCGGGTGTCACTACCATCGGCTCGGTTCCGATGGTGAGTACCAGCTGTTCGAATCCACTGCCGATACCCGGAGCAACTGGGATCCGGCGATTCAGCACGGTTCGCCGCCGCTGGCGCTGCTGACCAAGGCGATCGAGGACTTGACCGCCGACTCCGGCCTGCGGGTCGGCCGGCTGACGCTCGACATCCTGGGCGCGATTCCCGTTGCCCCGGTGCGAGTTCGGGCCTGGGTGGACCGGCCCGGGTCACGCATCTCGATGGTCGCCTCCGAAATGGAGGCCGCGCGCCCCGACGGTTCCTGGCGTGCGGTGGCGCGGGTGACGGCCTGGCTGCTGGCCCCCAGCGACACCAGCGATGTGGCCACCGACCGCTTCGCCCCCTTGGTGGAGGGTGAGGCCGCCGACGTGGCACACAACTGGGAGGGCGCACCGGGCTATCTGGAAAGCGTGTCCTGGCGCCGGCAACGTACCGCCGAGGGTGAGGCCGCCGTAGCGTGGATGAGTCCGTTGACGCCGGTGGTCGATGACGAGGAGACGACGGCGCTGCAGCGCCTGGCGCTCGTGGTGGATTCGGCCAACGGTATCGGTGCGGCGCTGGATCCCGAGAAGTTCATCTTCATGAACACCGACACCGCCGTGCATCTGCACCGGTTGCCGGAAGGCTCGGACTTCGCGGTGCGGGCCCGCGGCTCCATCGGACCTGACGGCGTGGGTGCGACGACCGCGGAAATCTTTGACCGCAAAGGGTTTATCGGCACCTCTGCCCAGACGCTGCTGGTGATGCGGGTGCCGTGATCGCCGAGCTACGCCGCCAATTCGAGCTGGCCTGGACGCTGACCGATCTGCATCTGTCAGCGCTGTCGGACGAGGATCACCTGTGGGAGCCCGGACCGTTGGTCTGGACGGTGCGCCAGGACGCAACGGGTCGATGGCGGCCGGACTGGGCTGACACCGAACCCGACCCGATTCCGGTTCCGACCATCGGCTGGCTCACCTGGCACATGATCTTCTGGTGGTCGAGCGCCCTGGCGCACGTCGACGGTCAGACGCCACCGGAACCGACCGATGTCGACTGGCCCGGTCCCGCCGGCGCGGTGCAGCGGATCAGGATCCTCGGCGCCCGCTGGAGTGGGTTGCTGCAGTCGTTGACCGACACCGATCTTGTTGCCCCCGCGACGTTTCCGTGGGGGCCGGACTCCGGCCGGTCACTGGCCGACATGGTGTTGTGGCTCAACGTCGAACTGACGAAGAACGCCGCCGAGATCGGGCAATTGCGCCTGCTGCGCGCTGCACGCTGATCTCTTCGCCCGGCATCTTCCGATGGCCCCGTCCGCCAGCGCTCGTATATGCACTTGCGTCTATATAGACGTGGTGCAATACTCAAGGCATGGACGTGTTCGAGGCAGTCGCCGAACCCAGTCGCCGCGCATTGCTCGATGCCCTCGTCGACGGTGAGCGCACCGCAGGCGAACTGGTCGCCACCTTGCCGGGACTCACCCAGCCCACGGTGTCACGGCACCTGCGGGTACTGCGAGAGGTCGGCCTGGTCGAGGTACGGCCCGACGCGCAGCGCCGCATCTACGCGTTGCGCGCCGACGGCCTGATGCAGATCGACGAGTGGATCGAGCGGTACCGCCGCTACTGGACAGATCACCTCGACGCCCTGGAACGCCATCTCAAAGCGACCCACAAGGAGACGAAATGACCAGCCGCGAAGGAAAACTCACGGTCGAGGGTGACCGGGCCGCGCTGAACTTCGAGCGGCGCCTTCCCTATCCCGTCGACGCCGTGTGGGTCGCCATCACCGACCCCGCACAGCGCAATCAGTGGATGGGCGAAACGACGATCGAGGCCCGCGAAGGCGGAACGATCGAGATGATCCCGCACTCTCCGCCGATCCCGGCGCAACAGAAGAAGATGACCGGACGGATCCGGGTGTGGGACCCGCCGCGGGTATTCGAGCACGAGTGGAACCAGGCGGTCCTGTCCGCGCCCGAAGCCGGCGTCGTACGTTACGAACTCATCCCAGACGGTGACGGCACCCTGCTCCGGTTCACCCACCGCGGCCTGACGGTCTCCGACGGCCAGGGCTTCCAACCCGGCACCCACGCCTACCTGGACCGGCTGGAAGCACATCTCGGCGGACAGCCCCTGCCCGACTGGGCCCAGCGTTACAAGGAAGTCGCCCAAACCCTCGGCACCCAGTGGACCCCCTAGGAGGAAGACATGTCCCACAACGGAATTGACGTCGCCGCCCCCACCGTCGCGGTGGTTTACCACTCCGGGTTCGGCCACACGGCATCCCTGGCCGAGGCGGTCGCGGCCGGAGCCGGTGACGCCGGCGCCGATGTCACCGTGATGCACGTCGAGACCATGACCGATGACGACTGGAACCTGCTGGACCACGTCGACGCCATGATCTTCGGCAGTCCCACCTACATGGGCAACGTGTCGGCGGGATTTCAGGCCTTCGCCGAGAAGACCGGCCGACGGTGTATGGAAGGCACCTGGCGCGACAAGGTGGCGGCCGGGTTCACGAACTCCGGCGGGAAGAGCGGCGACAAGCTCAACACGCTGAGTTCATTGGCGGTCTTCGCCGCCCAGCACCATATGCATTGGGTGAACCTGGGTTTGAGCACCGGCTGGAACAGCTCGTTCAGCAGCGAGGACGACCTCAACCGGCTCGGCTTCTTCCTGGGGGCCGGCGCCCAGACCAACGTGGACGCCAACCCCGACCAGGTGCACCCTGCCGATGTGAGCACGTGCCGCCACCTCGGGCATCGCGTCGCGCTGGTGACACGTCAGCTCAACATCGGCCGCACCGTCAGTCCAGCGGTTTCAGCTCCTGCAGCATCGTAGGCACCAACTCACTGACGGTGGGGTGGATGTGCATGGTGCGCGAGATCGCGGTGTAGGGCAGCTTGGCCGTCATCACGTCGATGACGGCGTGCACCACCTCGTCGCCGCCGACTCCCAGGATCGCCACCCCGAGAATCTCCTCGGTCTCGGCATCCACCACCACCTTCATGAAACCCTGGGTCTCACCCTTCTCGACCGCGCGGCCGACCCGGGTCATCGGACGCTTGCCCACCAACGCTTTTCGGCCGGATGCCCGTACCTGATCGACGGTCATCCCGGCGCGGCCCAGCGGCGGATCGATGTAGAGCGCGTAGGACGTGACCCGGTCACTCACCCGGCGGGGGTCGTCGTCGAGCAGATTGGCGGCGACGATCTCGAAGTCGTTGTAGGACGTGTGGGTGAACGCGCCCTTGCCGTTGCAGTCCCCCATCGCCCAGATGTGGTCGACGGTGGTGCGCAGCTGATCGTCGACGACGATGTAGCCGCGCTTGTCGGTCTGCACGCCGGCCTGCTCCAGGCCGAGATCGTCGGTGTTGGGGGCGCGCCCCACCGCGAGCAGCAGGTGCGTACCCTCGATTGGATCCGCGCCGTCGCGGGGTGTCACCTCGAAACCACTGTCCCGCTTGGAAAACCGGATAGCGGTGGCATTGAGCACCACGTCGATGCCCTCTGCCTCCAGGATGTCCTTGATGGTCGCCGAGACGTCCTCGTCCTCACGGGAAGTCAGGCGGGGTCCCTTCTCGATCACCGTGACACGGGCACCGAAGCGCCGGTACATCTGCGCGAACTCCAGCGCGATGTAGCTACCGCCCACGATCACCAGGTGTTCGGGTAGCCGGTCGAGGTCGAGGATGCCGACGTTGGTCAGATAGTCGATCCCGTCCAGTCCGGGAAAATCCGGAACCACGGCCCGCCCACCGACATTGAGGAAGATCCGCTCGGCCCGCAGCAGTTGGCCGTCGACGTCGACCGTGTGCGGATCGATGAACCGGGCGTGGCCACGGATGAGCACCGCGCCGTTCATCGCCTCAAGCCAATCCTCCACGCCGCGGCGGTCGGCCAGCATGATCGAGTCCTTGCGGGCCTTGACCTTGGCCATGTCGATGTCGATGTCGCCTGTGCCGATGCCGAAATCGGCGCCGCGCCGCGCGAGATGGGCGGCATGCGCACTGGCCACAAGGGTTTTCGTCGGGATGCAGCCGTAGTTGACGCACGTGCCGCCGACCAGCTTGCGTTCGATCACCGCGACGGTCTGCCCCGCCGCGGTCAACCGGCCCGCCAGCGGCGGCCCGGCCTGTCCCGCGCCGATGACGATTGCGTCGAAACTCTGCGCGGGCGCCATGGGCTACAGAACGGCGGTCAGGGCAGCGACAGCGAAACCGCCGAGTACGGCGACCGCGTCCTCGAACAATGCGACCGGGAGGTCATGACCGTCGTTGCGGCTGACCAGACGCTTGCGCGCCTCGTAACCGCCGAGCGTTCCGAGCACCGCACCGACGAGACCGGCACCGAGCGCGGTGAAGGTGAAGCCCCATGCGGTGCCGATCACCGCACCGGCGAAGGCTCCGGTGATCAGGCGGGCGATGAACTGCACCGGCGTCTTGCGGCTGGGGGTCTTCGGCAGCTGGTCGGTAACCAACTCCACCACAGCGAGAATGGTCAGCACGGTGACCGTGACCGGATGCGCCAACCACTGCACCCAGGTGCCGTCGAGGTTGATCCAGTTCAGTGCGGCGGCCCAGGCCACCGCGGCCGGAGCGGTGAACGCTCGCAGTCCGGCGACCACGCCGATGAGCAGAGCCAACAACAGAACCAGAAAATGCGTCACGGCAACCTCCGGGGGCCTGGAATTGTCCCCCGGACGCTAACACGCAAGATGCCGCGGCACCCGCTGATCAGAAACGGCAGAACCGAATATCCGATGCGAGTATCGCTTTCGCGCCGATCGCGGCGATCTCATCCATGATGGCGTTGACGTCGCGGCGCGGCACCAAGGCCCGTACCGCGACCCAGTCCGGATCCGCCAGCGGTGCGATGGTCGGCGACTCCAGGCCCGGAGTCACCGCGGTGGCCTGATCCAAAACCGCACGCGGGCAATCGTAATCCAGCATCAGGTACTGCTGGCCGAACACCACGCCCTGCACGCGCGCCGTGAGCTGATCACGCGCGGAGGCATTGCCGTCGCCCTCGGCTCCGTCACGTTCGATCAGCACCGCCTCCGAGTCGCACAGCGGCGCACCGAATGCCACCAGGCCGTGCAGTCCCAGGGTGCGGCCCGAGCCGACCACGTCGGCGATCACGTCGGCAACCCCGAGCTGAATGGAGATCTCGACGGCGCCGTCGAGCCGGATCACCGAAGCCTCGATGCCCTGTGCCGCAAGGTCCTTGCGAACCAGGTTGGGGAACGAGGTGGCGATGCGCTTGCCGGCCAGGTCCTGCGGGCTCCAGTCCCGGCCGGCCGGACCGGCGTAACGGAAGGTGGAGTTGCCGAAGCCCAGCGACAGGCGCTCCCGCACCGGGGCGTCGGAATCGGCGGCCAGATCACGTCCGGTGATACCGAGGTCGAGCTGACCCGAACCCACGTAGATCGCGATGTCCTTGGGCCGCAGGAAGAAGAATTCGACGTTGTTGACCGGATCGACGACGGTCAGGTCCTTGGGGTCGCGCCGACGCCGGTAGCCGGCCTCGGCCAGGATCTCGGCGGCCGATTCGCTGAGCGAGCCCTTGTTGGGCACCGCGACGCGCAACATCTGATCAGCCACGGCTCACAACTTCCGGTAGACGTCATCGAGGGTGAGTCCCCGGGAGATCAACAGCACCTGGGTCCAGTACAGCAACTGGCTGACCTCCTCGGCCAGCGACTCGTCGCTTTCGTGCTCGGCCGCCAGCCACACCTCGCCGGCTTCCTCAAGGATCTTCTTGCCGAGCCCATGGATGCCGGCGTCAAGGGCGGCGACCGTGCCGCTACCGGCAGGTCTGGTGCGCGCTTTGTCGCTGAGTTCGGCGAACAGGGCCTCGAAGGTCTTCACAGGCATGAATTGTTTCATGCTCGGTGGAGGGCCAAATGTGGGGTGCAATAGGAGGGTGAGCGAACCTGTCGGCGACGAGCTGCGGACCTACACTGCCCGGGTCACGGCGATCCGCGCGATCCTGTCCCGACACCTGACCATGGACGGCCTGGTCCAGAACAACCGCGTGGCCAACCCGATCCGTCCGCTCGATTGCCTGTCCGCGTCGTGGGGCGCCGACGCGGCCTCGTCCCCGACCCTCACCGTGTCGATCCACCCGGTCGACGACTTCGCCGCCGAGGTCGAGGAGCTGCGCTACGGCGCCGACCTCACGCGGGGAACCTACGAGCTCAACCGCTCCCAACCCGGCGAGTTCGCCCTTGTACAGGTGCAACTGTCCAGCGTGTGGGTGGTCGTGGGGCACTGTGAGGTCTATCTGGCCCACCGGGACATCGAGCCGGAGAAACTGGTCGAGGCAGCCGTCGACATCGCCCGCAGCATCGGCGCGGCCCCGTATCGCGACGACTACGAACCCCCGCCGGAGCCGCGCTAGGCGCTCATCGCCTCGGCGTGCATGTCCTCGAGGTGTTTGCCCTTGGTTTCCTGGACCCACTTCCAGACGAAGATCAACGACAGCAGCGCGCACAGTGCGTAGAAGCCGTACGCCACACCCAACACGTTCCGCAATTCGGGGAACGACACGGTGATCAGCCAGTTGGCCACCCACTGCCCTGCCGCCGCCAGGCCCAACGCCGCGGCCCGGATCCGGTTGGGGAACATCTCCCCCAGTAGCACCCACACCACCGGGCCCCACGACATGCCGAACGCCACCACGAACAGGTTGGCCGCGACCAGCGCGATCGGCCCGGCCACACCGTTCAGTTGGGGCTGACCGTCGACCTGCGGGGCGGTTCCGAAGATCACGGCCATGGTCCCCAGGGTGAGCGCCATGCCGGTGGAGCCGATGAGCAGCAGCGGCTTGCGCCCGATCCTGTCGATCAGCGCGATCGCGATCAGCGTGGTGACGATGTTGGTCACCGATGTGATCACGGTGATGGTGAACGCCTGACTCTCCTCGAATCCGACGGCCTCCCACAACACATTCGAGTAGTAGAAGATCACGTTGATGCCGACGAACTGCTGGAATATGGACAGCCCCAAGCCAACCCAGACGATGCCGTACAGCCCGCTGACCAAGGCCGCCCCGATACCGAGTGCGGCGAAGACGACAGCCAGCAGCCACCATCCGAGCGAGACCGATCCGACGGCCAGGATGATGAACAGCAGCAGCAGCCACCAGACATAGCGGCGTACCCACGCGGTGAACCCGCCGGTGAGGTCGCGTGGCTTGAGCAGGTCCTGCCACGACGGTGGCTTCTCGGACTTCAGCGAGTCCTCGATCCGGTGGATGGTGATCTCGAGGTTCTTCTCACCGAGCAGCATGGAGAGAACCTTGCGTGCCTCCGGAATACGGAACTTGGCGACCAGGTACCGGGGCGACTCCGGGATGGTGTAGGCCAGCAGGCCGTACACCAGGGCCGGTATGGCCATCACCAGGAACATCCACCGCCAGGCAGCAAGCCCGAACCACAGTTCTTCGCGGGAGCCACCGGCCAGATGAGCAAGCAGATAGTCGACCGACAGGGACAGGAAGATTCCGGTCACGATCGCCAACTGCTGTAGTGAGCCGAGTCGCCCGCGGATGCGCGGCGGTGCAGTCTCGGCAATGTAAGTGGGCGCGATGACGGAGGCCACCCCGACGCCAAGGCCTCCGATGATGCGGAAGATCACCACCAGCCAGATATGTGTGGCAACGGCGGTACCGATCGCGCTGATGAAGAACAGCAACGCCGCGAGCTTCATGACCGACCGCCGGCCGATCCGGTCGGCCAGCTGCCCTGCCGTCAACGCGCCCACCGCGGCTCCCAGCAACGCCGAGGCCACCGCGGAACCCAGAACGACGTTGTTGATCTGGAATTCGTCCTGCAGGGCGGCGACCGCCCCGTTGATCACGGCACTGTCATAACCGAAAAGCAAGCCGCCCAACGCTGCCACCGAAGCGATCCGGACCACCTTGCCGCTGTGCTCGGATTCCTCGTAATCCAGGTCTGATGCAGGATCGCCGACCGGTCCGTGAGTCATGGGACGCCCTTCCGCAGCAATGCGTGATCAGGCTCACATTGAATCACACGGGCCTGATCAGGCGGTGCGTTCTCCGGCTTGGGAATTCAGCTCGTGATACACCGCGCGGAGGCCGGCCACGTCCAGTTTCGTCAGCGAAGAAACGTGTCGGCGCCACGGACCGCCGGGGACTTCCACGTCGTTGGGTACCACCAGCACCGGGCAGCCCGCGGCCTCGGCGGAGGCTGTGCCGGTGACCGAATCCTCGACCGCCAGGCACGATGCGGTGGCGATGCCGAGAAGGTCGGCGGCCCGCAGGTACGGGTCGGGTGCCGGCTTTCCGCTGGGGACCTCGTCGCCGCAGACGGTCACCGAAAAGTAATGGCGTCCAATGCTGTTCAACGCCCGCTCGGCAAGATCCCGACGGGTGTTGGTCACCAGCGCCATGGGGATCCCAGCGGCGGTGAGACCGTCGAGCATCTCCTGCGCACCCGGGCGCCACGGCAACCCCTGCTCGAAAAGCTCACCCGTGTAGTCGTGCAGCCAGTCGGCCGACGCGGCCATCGCGGCAGGATCAGGTTCCAGCCCCAGGTCGTCGTACACGATTCTCATCACGGTCTCGGACGAACCGCCGACCGTCGATTCCCGCACCTCCGCGGTCAGCACCCCGCCCATCCGCGCGTACAACGCGTGCATGGCGATGTCCCAAAGCTTTTCGGAGTCGACGAGCGTGCCGTCCATGTCCCACAACACCGCACGCATGGCAACCATTCTGGCATTGTCCGAGCCCACCTATAGCGTGGGAGCATGACGGTATTGGTGACGGGAGCCACAGGAAACATCGGCAGGCTCGTCGTGGATCATCTGATCACGTTGGGCGCCGGAGACATTCGCGCATTGACGGCCAACCCGGCAAAGGCCGCGCTGCCCGAATCTGTGACAGCAATCACCGGCTACCTGGGAAAACCGGAGACCTTGCCGGCCGCGTTCGAGGGCGTCGACCGCGTCTATCTGGCCCCGTTCCCCGCGACCGTCGGGCCCACGCTCGAGCTGATGGCACAGGCCGGTGTGCAGTACGTCGTGGCGCTGTCCGGTGGCGCGCACTGGACCGACCACGCCGATGCGGTCGCAGCCTCCGGCCTGGCGCACACCCAGCTGGGGCCCGGCGAATTCTGCGAGAACTTCGCGATGTGGGCCCCGCAGATCAAGACCGGCACCGTCCGCGACGTGGCCCCGGACTACGTCGAATCCCCGGTCTCGATGGACGACATCGCCCGAGTGGCGGCGCATCTGCTGGCCGCGCCGCAGGATGCGCACCTCGGCGCGATGTACGAACTGACCGGCCCGGTGGCCTTGTCACGCGCCGACATCGCCGTCCAGATCGGCGCGGGCCTCGGCACACCCGTGGACGTGCAGCGGTGCAGCCGCGCCGAGGCCGAAGAACTGCTGCGCCCCGTCATGGGCGACGGCGCTCAGTGGTATCTCGACCTGTTCGACGGTGAACCGGAACCTCAGGCCGCCAACGACAACGTCGAGCGGTTGACGGGCACACCCGCTGAATCGATGGCGCAGTGGGCAACCCGCAACCGGGCGCTGTTCAGCTGGCCCCCGGCGTAGCGCTCAATCCTCCGGGTTGTAGCCGAGGTTGGGTGCCAGCCAGCGTTCGGCCTCCTGCAACGTCCAGCCCTTACGCTTCGCGTAGTCGGCGACCTGGTCCTGCGCCATCCGGCCGACCACGAAGTACTGCGACTGCGGATGCGAGAAGTACCAGCCGCTGACCGCGGCACCGGGCCACATCGCCATCGACTCGGTCAGCTCGATACCGGTGCGCTCCTGGACATCCATCAGCTTCCACAGCGTCACCTTCTCGGTGTGCTCGGGGCAGGCCGGGTAGCCGGGGGCCGGGCGGATTCCGACGTACTTCTCCCCGATCAGCTCCTCGTTGTCGAGGTGCTCGTCGGGCTGGTATCCCCAGAACTCCTCCCGGACCCGCTGGTGCATCCGCTCGGCGAAGGCCTCTGCCAGCCGGTCGGCAAGCGACTCCAGCAGGATGGCGCTGTAGTCGTCCAGGGCCGCCTTGAACTCCATGATCTTGTCCTGGCTGCCGAGGCCCGCCGTGACGGCGAAGGCGCCGACGTAGTCCGGGACCCCGGTTTCTCTGGGCGCGATGAAGTCGCCGAGGCTCCGGTTCGGGATGCCGTCCCGGTGCTCGCCCTGCTGGCGCAGGTTGTGCAACGTGGTCAGCACCTCGGTCCGGGTCTCGTCGGTGTACACCTCGATGTCGTCACCGACGGCGTTCGCCGGGAAGAACCCGATCACCCCGTTGGCGCGCAGCCACTTCTCCTTGATCAGCGTGTCGAGCATCTGCTGGGCATCGTCGTACAACTTCCGGGCAGCCTCGCCGGATGCCGGGTTGTTGAGGATGTCGGGGAAGCGGCCCTTCATCTCCCACGCGTTGAAGAACGGCTGCCAGTCGATGTACTCGCGCAGTTCGGCGAGGTCGTAGTTCTCGAACTCCCGCACGCCGAGACCCTGGACGGGTACCGGCGGCGTGTAGCCGTCCCAGTCGATCGGCGTCCGGTTCGCGCGGGCCTTCTCCAGCGTCAGCATCGGCCGCTCGTTCTTCTGGGCGTGCCGCTCCCGCAAGGACGCGTAATCCTTCTGGGTGGCTTCCAGCAGGGCCGGCCTCTGCTTGTCGTCGAGGAGTGCGGCCGCGACCGGCACCGAGCGGGACGCATCTTTGACCCAGACCACCGGACCGCTACGACGCGGTGCCACCTTCACGGCCGTGTGGGCCCGCGACGTGGTCGCGCCGCCGATCAGCAGCGGGATCTCCAGCCCTTCGCGTTCCATCTCGACGGCGAAGTTGACCATCTCGTCCAGGGACGGGGTGATCAGGCCGGACAGTCCGATGATGTCGGCGTCGTGTTCCTTGGCCGCGTCCAGAATCTTCTGGGCGGGCACCATCACACCGAGGTCGATCACTTCGAAGTTGTTGCACTGCAGCACAACCCCGACGATGTTCTTGCCGATGTCGTGGACGTCGCCCTTGACCGTCGCCATGATGATCGTGCCATTGGTGTCCTTGGAATCGGCCGTCCCGTTCTCCGCCTTCTCCGCCTCGATGAACGGAAGCAGGTAGGCAACAGCCTTCTTCATCACCCGGGCCGACTTCACCACCTGCGGCAGGAACATCTTGCCCGAGCCGAACAGGTCGCCGACGACGTTCATGCCGTCCATCAGCGGACCCTCGATCACCTCGATCGGTCGACCACCTGCCGCGGCGATCTCGGCCCGCAACTCCTCGGTGTCGTCGTCCACGTGGGCGTCGATGCCCTTGACCAGGGCGTGCGTGATCCGCGCGCGGACCGGCAGAGATCGCCATTGAGCCGCGACGGGATCCTCTTCCTTGCCCTTGGTGTTGAACCGCTCGGCGATCTCCAAGAGCCGCTCGGCGGCATCCTCGCGACGGTTCAGGACGACGTCCTCGATACGCTCCCGCAGTTCGGGGTCGATCGAGTCGTAGGGCACCAGCGCACCGGCGTTGACGATGCCCATGTCCAGGCCGGCCTTGATGGCGTGGAACAGGAACACCGCGTGGATCGCCTCGCGGACCGGGTTGTTGCCGCGGAACGAGAACGACACGTTGGAGATGCCGCCCGAGATGTGCACTCCGGGCAGGTTCTCCTTGATCCAGGCGCAGGCGTCGATGAAGTCGATGCCGTATGTCGCGTGCTCCTCGATACCCGTGGCCAGCGCGAAGCAGTTCGGGTCGAAGATGATGTCCTCGGCCGGGAAGCCGACCTCCTCGGTCAGGATCCGGTAGGCACGCCCGCAGATCTCCTTGCGGCGCTGCAGGTTGTCGGCCTGCCCCTGTTCGTCGAAGGCCATGACGACGACGGCGGCGCCGAACTTGCGGCACAGCCGTGCCTCGCGGATGAACTTCTCCTCGCCCTCCTTCATGGAGATCGAGTTGACGATCGGCTTGCCCTGCACGTTCTTCAGGCCCGCCTCGATGACCTCCCACTTGGAGGAGTCGATCATCACCGGGACCCGGCTGATGTCGGGCTCGGCCGCGATCAGCTTGGTGAACCGGTCCATCGCGGCGACGCCGTCGATCATGCCCTCGTCCATGTTGATGTCGATGACCTGCGCACCGACCTCGACCTGCTGCAGGGCCACCGACAGCGCGGTGTCGTAGTCCTCGGCCTTGATGAGGTTGCGGAACCGCGCGGAGCCGGTGATGTTGGTGCGCTCACCGATGTTGACGAACAGGGAGTCCTCGGTGATGTTGAGCGGCTCCAGGCCCGCCAGCCGGGTCGCCACCGGGATCTGCGGCACCTCGCGCGGCGGCACGCCCTCGACGACCTTGGCGATCTCGGCGATGTGCGCCGGCGCCGTTCCGCAGCAACCACCGACCAGGTTGACCAGACCCGCCTGGGCGAAGTCGGCCACATACCCGGCCTGTCGCTTGGGGGTCTCGTCGTACTCGCCGAAGGCGTTGGGCAGGCCCGCGTTCGGGTAGCAGGAGACGAAGGTGTCCGCGATCCGCGCCATCTCGGCGATGTAGGGCCTCATCTCCGGCGCGCCCAGGGCGCAGTTGAGGCCCACCGCGATCGGCTTGGCGTGCCGGATCGAGTTCCAGAACGCTTCGGTGACCTGACCGGACAGTGTCCGCCCGGAAGCATCGGTGATGGTGCCCGAGATGATCACCGGCCAGCGGCGTCCGCGCTCCTCGAACAGTGTCTCCATGGCGAACACCGCGGCCTTGGCGTTCAGCGTGTCGAAGATGGTCTCGACGATGAGGAGGTCGGCGCCACCGTCGACCAGGCCGTTGGCAGCCTCGAGGTACGCGGCCACCAACTGGTCGTAGGAGACGTTGCGCGCTCCGGGATCGTTGACGTCCGGCGAGATCGACGCGGTCCGCGTCGTCGGGCCCAGCGCGCCGGCGACGTAACGGGGCTTCTCCGGGGTGCTGAACTCGTCGCAGGCCTTACGGGCCAGGGCGGCACCGGCATAGTTGAGCTCATAGCTCAGCTCCTGCATGCCGTAGTCGGAGAGGGAGACCGCGTTCGCGTTGAACGTGTTGGTCTCCAGGATGTCGGCGCCCGCTTCGAGGTACTCGCGGTGGATCCCCTCGATGATCTGCGGCTGCGTCAGGTTGAGCAGGTCGTTGTTGCCCTGAACCGGGCTCGGCCAGTCCTTGAACCGCTCGCCGCGATAGCCCGCCTCGTCCGGCCGGTCCCGCTGGATGGCGGTGCCCATCGCGCCGTCGATCACCATGATCCGCCGGCCCAGCGCAGCCGTCAGTTCGTCGGTGCAGTCCGGGCGGATGTTCGGCGCGAAGGTGTTCGGCTTGGCGATGTTCACGTACGTTCCTTCCGTAACGGAAGGCGTCCTTGACTCTGCCGAGCGTGGCGGATACGGGCGAGAACCCGGAACCGTTGCAACGCCTCTCGACCAGAAGAGTCTACGTCGTCACCTGAGTGACGTGTGGACGCCCAACTCGTCGTCGTCGCGATCGACCCCGACCCGCGCGGCGATCGCGGTGCCTCCGTCCGACAGCTCACCGATCCTGCCAGCAATGTCGTAGGCACCAGGGTTAACCAGATTGCAGCCGAACGTTTTTGGTCTCGACCGCACCGTCGCCCACCACTACGCACCTCGACCGGGTGTTCACCAGGTCGGTGTCGTAGGCAGATTTGTCAACGGCAGTCACATCAACAGGGTAGTCGGTCTATCGAACACCGCTGTTCGGCACGGGGGCGACCCACGCGCACAACGGGCTCACGGCCACGGTCCAAGGCTTACGCTTGAGGTGTGACACCGTCGTATCCGAACGCCGGCCGGCGTATGAACCTGCCCGAATTGAAGGACGCCACCATCGTGGCCGCCTTCGAGGGCTGGAATGACGCAGGCGACGCGGCCAGTGACGCGCTGGACCATCTGGATGCGATCTGGGAGGCCCAGCCGATCGTCGAGATCGACGACGAGTCGTACTACGACTACCAGGTGAACCGGCCGGTGATTCGCCAGGTCGACGGCGTTACGCGGGAACTGGTCTGGCCGTCGATGCGGATCTCGCACTGCCGTCCCCCGGGCAGCAACCGTGACGTGGTGTTGATGCACGGCGTCGAACCCAACATGCGCTGGCGCACCTTCTGCGCCGAGTTGCTGGCCATCGCCGACAAGCTCAACGTGCAGACCGTGGTGATCCTGGGCGCGCTGCTGGCCGATACCCCGCACACCCGGCCCGTACCGGTGTCGGGCTCGGCGTATTCGGCCGAATCGGCGAAGTTCTTCGGGCTGGAGGAGACCCGCTACGAAGGGCCGACCGGGATCGCCGGGGTGTTCCAGGACGCCTGCGTGCAGGCCGGCATCCCGGCCGTGACCTTCTGGGCCGCGGTTCCGCATTACGTCTCCCAGCCGCCCAGCCCGAAGGCGACCGTGGCCCTGCTGCGCCGGGTCGAGGACGTGCTGGACGTCGAGGTGCCTCTGGCCGATCTGCCCGCTGCCGCCGAGGAGTGGGAGCAGGCCGTCACCGAGATGACCGCCGAGGACGAGGAGATCGCGGAGTACGTCACCTCGTTGGAACAGCGCGGCGACGCCGAGGTCGACATGAACGAGGCGCTCGGCAAGATCGACGGCGACGCGCTGGCCGCGGAGTTCGAGCGCTACCTGCGGCGTCGCGGCCGCTGAGCGGCCAATTCAGCCGGAGCCGCTGAGCAGCCAATTCAGCCGGAGCCGTTAGTCCTTCTCCAGGGCCTCGATGCGCGCACTCGTCGAGCGGCCGAGAGCGGCGGCTTCGGCGTCGAGTTTCGGCAGCAGCGTCGGGGTGAACTTGCGGATGTCGCGCTCGGCCAGCGGGGTGGTGACGAACGGCCGGATCCAGCGGAACGCCCCCACCCACTCGGGGCTGTAGATGCGCTTCTTGCGCCCCTCGATGCCCTTGACGAAGGCGGCGCCACAGGCGTCGACGGTGGTGGTCCGGTTCAGTGGCGGCGGCAGCTTGGACAGCATCTCCCGGAACGCCGACAGATCCGACTTGGCGTCCTGCACCAGCGGGGTGTCGATCCAGCTCATGTGCGCCGAGCCGACGTCGACGCCGCGGTGGGCCACCTCGAGTCGCAGCGTGTTGGCGAAGTACTCGGCGCCGGCCTTGGACGCGTGATACGCGGCCAGCCCGGGTGCCGAGGTGAACGCCGCCAGCGAGGACACCACCAGCACGTAACCGCGGCGCTCGATGACGGACCCCAGCGTGGCGCGCACGGTGTTGAACACTCCGGTCACGTTGATGTCGATGACCCGCTTGAAAGCCTCGGGATCGACCTGCAGGACCGAACCGAAGCTGGCGATACCGGCGTTGGCCATCACGATGTCGATGCCGCCGAAACGCTCGACGGCGGCGTCGGCGGCCTTCTGCATGGCGGCCAGATCCCGCACGTCGGCCAGCGCGGTCAGCACATGCTCTTCGCCGAGCTCGGCGGACAGCGCGCTCAGCGGCGCCTCATCGAGGTCGGTGAGCACCAGCTTGGCGCCCCTGCGCCGCAGCCGGCGGGCCACCTCGGCACCGATACCGCGTGCACCGCCGGTGATGAAGACGACTTTCCCGTTCACAGAACCCATGGCCGCAACGTACCCCACCGGGGCGGCGCCGACGAGACCTAGAGCTCGACGCCCAGCAGCGCGTCCACCGTGTCGGCGACCTGACGGGGTGCGGCCGGGTCGTGACCGCCGTAGGCCAGCGCGTCGGTACACCAACCATCTAGTGCGGCAAGCACTTTCGGGGTGTCCAAATCGTCGGCGAGATACTGGCGCACCCGGGCCACCACATCGGTGGCATCCGGCCCGGCCGGTAGCGCGGCGGCACTGCGCCAGTGCTTGAGCCGGGCGGCGGCCTCCTCGAGCACCGCATCGCTCCAGAACCGGTCGCTGCGGTAGTGCCCGGCGAACAATCCGAGCCGCACGGCCGACGGGTCCACACCCTGGGCGCGCAGCCGCGACACCAGGACCAGGTTGCCGCGGCTCTTGCTCATCTTGTGCCCGTCCCAGCCAATCATGCCGCCGTGCACGTAGTGGCGGGCGAAACGCCGCTCCCCCGTGACCGATTCGGCGTGCGCGGCGGAGAACTCGTGGTGCGGGAAGATCAGGTCGCTGCCACCGCCCTGGATGTCCAGGCCCGAGCCGATGCGGGTCAGCGCGATCGCCGAACACTCGACGTGCCAGCCGGGCCGGCCCGCACCGAAGGGAGACGGCCAGCTGGGCTCACCGGGCCGCTGGGCCCGCCACAGCAGGGCATCGAGTTCGTCGCCCTTGCCGGCGCGGTCGGGGTCACCGCCCCGCTCGGCGAACAGCCGCAGCATGGTGTCGCGGTCGTAGCCCGACTCGTAACCGAACTGCACCGTGGCGTCGGCACGGTAGTACACATCGGGATATTCGGCATCGTCGACCACATAGGCCGCACCCGAGGCCAGCATCTTCTCCACCAGCTCGACCACCTCGGCGATCGCCTCGGTGGCGGCGACGTAGTCGTGCGGCGGCAGCACCCGCAGGGCGGCCATGTCCTCGCGGAACAGCTCGGTCTCCCGGTCGCCGAGCTCGCGCCAGTCGATACCGTCACGCTCGGCCCGCTCGAACAGCGGATCGTCCACATCGGTGACGTTCTGCACGTAATGCACGGTGTGCCCGGCGTCCAGCCACAACCGGTGCACCAGATCGAAGGTCAGATAGGTCGCGGCGTGACCCAGATGGGTCGCGTCATACGGGGTGATGCCACACACGTACATGGTGGCCGTCGGCCCGGGAGTCACCGGACGTACCTGCCGGTCGGCGCTGTCGTACAGCCGCAGCTGCGGACCACGCCCCTCCAGCACCGGAACTGACGGCGCCGCCCACGATCGCATGGTCTCGACTCTAAGGTGCTCGCTCAGGACGGCCTCCCGCCGGTCGGTCCCGCACAATTCTCCCAAGTCAGACAACGGCGCGGACAGTTTCATTCCCGCATCACCGGCGTCGCTGCGCAGAACGCTCACCGGGCCACCCCGATCGCGGCCAGCAGCATCGGTGCCAGCTCTTTGCGGCACATGACGAAATCCGGCAGATACGGGTCGGCGCGGTTGTAGCGCAGCTCCGAGCCGTCCAGCCGGGAGGCGTGCAGGCCCGCGGCCAGCACCACCCCCGCCGGTGCGGCCGAGTCCCACTCCCACTGCCCGCCGGCGTGGATGTAGGCGTCGACGTCACCGCGCACCACGGCCATCGCCTTGGCCCCGGCCGAGCCGATGCGCACCATCCGGAAGTCGAGCTGCTCACGCATCCGCCACAGCACCGCGGGTGGTCGATTCGAGCTCGCGGTGATCAGCAGTGGCCCGTCGCGGCGCGGTCCGGGCGGGGTGACCGTATCGCTGCGGTACACCTCCCCCCGGGCGGGCAGGGCCACCACGGCGTCCGACAGGCCACCGTCGATGCCGACCGAGCGCTGCCACAGGGCGATGTGCACCGCCCAGTCCTCTCGGCCCGGCAACGAGAATTCGTGGGTGCCGTCCACCGGGTCGACGATCCAAACCCGGTCGGCCTCGACGCGGGCCAGGTCGTCGACCGCCTCCTCGCTGAGCACCGAATCACCGGGGCGGGCCTGGGCCAACCGGTCCAGGATCAGGGCATTGGATCGCCGGTCTCCCTCGTCGCCGAGGTAGTACGGGTCGTAGAAGCCGATCTCCTCGCGTACGGACAGCAACAGCTCACCGGCCTCCTTGGCCACTGCGGCAGCCAGGTCGGCGTCGGTCGCGTGCACCGACCAAGTATCGGTGGCGCGCCGAATTGGTGCGGTGGCGGGTCCTGTTGTGCTGGTGCGCCAGTAACTTGGCAGCGTGAGGCGACTGGTCAAAGTAATCCTGCTGTGTGCGCTGGCCGGTGCGGTCGCGGCGGTCGGATCGGGCGCGGCATGGGAACAGATCGAACGAAACCGCGCCACCGCGGAGTTTCCGGCGCCGGGCAAGATGATCGATATCGGTGGGCGTGCCATTCATCTCGATTGCCGCGGTCAGGGCTCGCCGACAGTGGTGCTCGAATCCGGTGCCGACACGAGCGGTTCTGCTTTGTGGTTCCCGGTGCACCGACAGGTGGCCGCCTTCACCCGGGTGTGTTCGTACGATCGGGCGGGGCTGATGTGGAGCGAGCCTGCTGGTGACGGGCCACGTGACCCCGTCGCCGTGGTCGCCGATCTTCAGCGAACGTTACGTGCGGCGAACGAATCGCCTTCCTACGTCATGGTTGGGGCATCGCTCGGCGGCCCTCTCACGATGATCTTCACCAAGTACCACGGCAGCGAAGTCGCCGGGCTGGTCTTCGTCGATGCAGCCCACCCGGATCAGACCGGTCGGCTGGCCGCCGCGACCGGCCGCCCGGAAGAAGGCATCCCGGCGGTGTTCAAAGTCCTGCGGTATCTGGCCTGGACGGGCATGCCTCGGCTGCTCATTCCCGAGCCGACGGTCGCTGAGCTTCCCCCTGACGTCGTGCGCGCGATCGGTGCCTATCAACCCATCTCGCTGGCCGCCTCGTTCGACGAAGCCGAAGCGATGGAGAGCACGTTGCGGGAGGCAGGGACCTTCCGCGAACTGGGCGACCGGCCGTTGGCAGTGCTGTCCCGGGGCAAGCCTTGGAGCGCATACAGCGATTCCGAGCGGGCAGCCACCGGCATGACCCTTGACCAGTTCGACCGAATGCAGCAGGCCTGGTGGGAGATGCAAGTGGAGGAAGCGAGCTGGTCGAGCCAAAGCACACACCGCAAGCTCGACGACTCCAGTCACGTCATTCAGCTCGAGAGGCCTGACGCAGTCGTCGATGCGATCCGCACGGTGGTGTCGCAGGTGCGCGCACGGAATGCCGGTCCGACGCGGTAGCCGGACGGCCGCATTGGTGCGCTGACCGGGTAGCGCGAAGCGATACAATGTCCCCCCAATGGCGAAAGCCACTGCCACAGTAGGAGTTCCATGACCGAGCAGACCCCTGTCGACAACCTGTCCGACTCGTGGCGCTGGAAGTTCGACTTCTTCGACACCTACGGCCTGCCCAGCGCCTCACCCGAGGCCAAGGCCGCCTACCGCAACCTCAGCTTCATGGCCAAGCTGCGCCTGACCTCCAACATCCTGGCGTTCCTGTTCGGCCCGCTCTATTTCGTGGTCAAAGGCATGTGGCGCAAGGGATTGACGCTGTTGGGACTGACGATCGCGGTGGCCGCGGTCCTGGTCATGCTCGGCGTCAGCGACATGATCGGCCGGGCCGTCGGCATGGGCATCGCGGCACTGGCGATGTCGACGGCGAACTACGCCTACTACCTGCACGTGGTGCGCGGTAGCCAGTCCTGGAATCCGTTCGAGGGGTTCGGCCGGGCCCGCTAGAAGGCCGGCCACGGGATCGGCCGGTGCCGATCGGGCGTCGGCATCACCGGGTTGTCCAGTAATCCAACGATTCTGGACCGCAACGCGGCGATCTCGGCGTCGGTGATGTGTGCGCACAGCTGCTCGGCCACCCCGCCGAACCCGTCCCGTAGCGCCGCGACGTCGGCCAGGGTTTCGTCGTCGACGGGCTTGCCTGACCAGCCCCACAACACGGTCCGCAGCTTGTCCTCGACATGCAGGCTCACCCCGTGGTCGACGCCGTACACGCCACCGTCGATCCCGGCCAGGATGTGCCCGCCCTTGCGGTCGGCGTTGTTGATCAGCACGTCGAACACCGCCATCCGGAACAGCCGCGGATCGTCTGCGTGCACGAGCGTCACCTCGTCACCGGCGTAGTCGTAAGCCTGCAGGATCGGCAGGAATCCCGGCGGCAGGTGGCCGGCCGGCAGCAGATCCACCAAGTCCGGACCGGCATCGGGCTGGTCCCCAACCTGGTCCCCGGGCTGGTCCACCCACAGCTGCAACATGCCCGGGCCGGCCGGACCGTCGCGAATAATGGTGCGCGGCACGATGTTCCAGCCCAGGGCCGCCGACACCAGATAGGCGCTCAGCTCGCGGCCGGCCAGTGTGCCGTCGGGAAAATCCCACAGCGGCGCCTCGCCCCGGATCGGCTTGTACACGCAGTGCACCTGCCGTTCGCGAAGGGTCGCCTCGCACAGGAACGTGGCGTTGCTGGCCGACCGGATCCGGCCGATCACCGTCAACTCACCACCGGCCAGTACCGCGCCGTCGTCGGGGCCGGTGCTAGGCGTCGGTGTCATCTTCGGACCCGGCCACCTCACCGCGCCGATAGCCGTTGGTACGCACGCAGATGTGGCCATCGGGGTCCAGCGGCTCGTCGCACAGCGGGCAGGGCGGGCGTCCGGCCGAGATCACCCGGTTGGATCGGGTGGCGAATTCCCGCGCCGACTCCGGGGTGAGGAACACCCGCACGGCGTCGGGCCCGTCCTCGGCGTCGTCGAGCACCACCGAGGCGTCGAACTCGCCTTCAGAAACCGCGAGCAACTCCACCACGACGGTCTGCGCCTCCGAGTCCCAGCCCAGCCCCATCGTCCCGACCCGGAACTCGGCATCGACCGGGGTGACCAGCGGCAGCAGGTCACTCACCTCGCCGGTGTCCGGCGGGATCGGCGTGCCGAAGCGACGGTTGATCTCGGTCAACAGGGCCGCGATCCGCTCGGCCAGGACCGCGACCTGCTGCTTTTCCAGGATCACCGAGATCACGCGTTTGTCGTGGACAGCCTGCAGATAGAACGTCCGATTACCGGGTTGGCCGACGGTCCCGGCCACAAAGCGGTCGGGAGTGCGGAAAACATGAATTGCGCGGGCCATGGCACCTTCCAAAATACCGTTAGCGGTACCGCGGGTCAGTTGGTGGACCCACCCACTACGGCGTCGGTGGCGGGTTTGGCCGCCAGTCCGGCACTCAACTGCGTGCCGGTGTGGTTGATGTGCATCACGAACGGACGGAGCTCGGTGTAACGGATGACGCTCATCGACGCCGGGTCGGCGGTGATGCGCTGGAAGCCGTCAAGATGCACGCCCAGCGCATCGGCCAGCACCGCCTTGATCACGTCGCCGTGTGTGCAGGCCACCCACAGCACGTCGGCGCCGTGCTGCTCGGCCAGCGCGCGGTCACGTTCCCGCACCGCGGCGACCGCACGGGCCTGCACCTGGGCCAGGCCCTCGCCCTCGGGGAACACCGCCGCGCTTGGCTGCTGCTGCACGACCGACCACAGCGGTTCCTTGACGAGCTCGCCGATGGCACGGCCGGTCCAGCTGCCGTAGTCCACCTCGGTGAGCCGGTCGTCGACGATCGGCGCCAGTGCCAGGGCCTGGGCCAGCGGCGCCACCGTTCGCTCGCAGCGCAACAGCGGCGAGTGCACGATCGCGGTCACCGGTAGCTCCCCGATGCGCCCGACCAGGCCGGCCGCCTGCTCGACACCCCGCTCGTCGAGGTCGACGCCCTCGCTGCGGCCGGCCAGCGTGTGCGCGGTGTTCGACGTGGAACGCCCGTGCCGCAGCAGGATCACCGTCACAGATCAGCCCTCCAGTTCTCGATCATTGCGCCGCCACCACCCCGGTACCCAGCAGGGCCAGCACTACCACGCCCAGCACCACCCGGTAGCCGACGAACCAGTACATGCTGTGCGTCACCAGGAATTTCAGGAACCAGGCAACCGCGGCGAAACCGACGACGAAAGCGATCACGGTGGACACCAAGAGCTGGACGCCGGTGGCGCTCATCCCCTCCCCGACCGGATGGAACGCATCGGGCAGGGAAAACAATCCCGACGCGAACACCGCCGGAATCGCCAGCAGGAAACCGAAGCGGGCGGCCACCTCACGTTCCATGCCCAGGAAAAGTCCGGCGCTGATGGTCGCACCGGAGCGCGACACTCCCGGCACCAACGCCAGGCACTGGGCCAGGCCGACGATGATGCTGTCCCGCCAGGTCAGCTGCTCGACGCGGCGGACCTGCCTGCCGTAGTACTCGGCTGCGGCGATCACGGCCGAGAACACGATCAGCGCCGTGGCCACCAGCCACAGATTGCGTGCGCCGGTACGGATTTCATCCTTGAACAGCAGACCGAACACGCCGATCGGAATGCTGCCGATGATCACCCACCAGCCCAGCCAGTAGTCGGCCGACCGGTGCGCCGCATCGAACAGCCCGCTGAACCAGGCCTTGATGATGCGGGCGATGTCGCGGGCGAAGTACACCAGCACCGCGAGCTCGGTTCCCAGCTGGGTAACCGCTGTGAACGAGGCGCCGGCGTCGTCGGCGAAGAACACCCGAGAGGTGATCGCCAGGTGTCCCGAGGACGAGACCGGCAGAAACTCGGTGAGCCCCTGGACAATCGACAACACAATCACTTGCAGCCAGGACATGGCACCGACGTCAGTCACGACGAAGACCGTACCGTGACGACCGGGCTGCGCCGCGTCAGCGAGAGGCGCGCGGAACCGGTTGCGCATCGGCGACCGCGTCACGCACGGTTGCCGACAGACTGCGCTCATCAGTCAGGTCGATATCGGTCAGTTTGCGGGTGGCCACGGCCACCACGTCGTCCTCGAGCGGAACCGGGCCGGACAGCCGCGGACGGTAGATCTCGATCATCAGCTGCTGACGTTCGATGTGGAAAGAAAAACTCCGGCCATCGCCAACTTGGCCAAACCCACTGGCGTGTACACCAGTGGAAATATCCTCCATAGCAAACTCTCGGTTACCCAGTTCCCGGTCTGCGGCGAGGGTCATGGTCGAACCATACCTCTACTTATGCTGCGTTGGTTGCAGACGCGACCATTTCCGGCCGACGGCCATGCCTAAACTGGATTCCTGCACGTCACCGACCGTCCATTTCGATCGAGAGCCATCCGTTGCGCCCAATCCTTGCAGGTCAGCCAGTTCGCGCCGGCCTCGTTGCGCTGGCCCTGCTGCTCACCGCGGGCTGCACGTCCAACCCCGCAGATGCCCCGCCGCCCACCATCGAGCCCGCTCAGGCCGCTGTTTCGCCCCCTGTCGCGGCCGCCCCGGACGGCGAGATCCGGGAATTGCGCGGGCACGCCGTCGGCGCCGTGTTCGACCCAGCTACCGGCACGCTGGCCGTGCTGACCCCCGGCCCCGAAGGCCAGTCGACCCTGAGCCTGCTGACCGGCAACCGGCCGCGGCGCGACGTGACACTGCTGCCCGCGGCCACGGCGCTGACCGTCGACGGCAAGGGCGATGTCCTCGCGTCCACCCGAGGCGGGTACTTCCGGGTGAACCTGGCCGAGACCAAGGCCAGCAAAGTCGATGTGGACGGCCAGCAGAACGTCGAGTTCACCGCGATCGCCTTGCGCGCCGACGGCAAGCCGGTCCTGGGCAGTGCCGACGGAGCGGTCTACACACTCGGTGACGACCACACCGTGGCTGCCCGGCTGAAGATCTTCGCCCGGGTGGATTCGCTTGTCACACAGGGCAATACCGCGGTGGTTCTGGATCGCGGTCAAACCTCGGTGACGGCCGTCAACGCCGAAGGGACCAACGCCGCGCAGGCATTGCGGGCCGGCGAGGGCGCCACCACCTTGGCCGCCGATCCGCAGGGACGGGTGCTGGTCGCCGATACCCGTGGCGACGAGCTACTGGTGTTCGGCACCGACCCGTTGATCATGCGGCAGCGCTACCCGGTGCCCGCCGCCCCGTACGGACTGGCCGGATCCGCCGAGCTGGCCTGGGTGTCGCAAACCGCGGCCAATACCGTGATTGGTTACGATCTGTCCACCGGCATACCGGTGGAAAAGGTGCGTTATCGAACCGTGCAGCAACCGAACTCCCTGGCCTACGACGACAGGACGGACACCCTCTACGTGGTGTCCGGCTCGGGAGCCGGTGTGCAGGTGATCCCCGCCGCGTCGGGTCGCCCATGACCACAATCCAGCAGGGCCGCATGCCGCCGGGATGGGACAAGGTCGTCGCCGAGGACCGGTCCGAGGAATACGACTGGATACCGCTGCGGCTACCGCCTGATGTCACCAGGATCAGCGCCTCGATCCGCCTGTCGATCGAGGCCGAGTACCGCGGCTGGGAACTGACCCGGGTGCGGGCCTATACAGATGGGAGCCGACGGGTGCTGTTGCGCCGCAAGAAGACCGCGTCATCCATGCCGGGCACACCCCAGGCGCCTGCGCTGTGATCTACGCGGCTCTGCGGCGGGCACTGTTCCTGGTGCCCCCGGAACGGATTCACCTGTGGGTCTTCGCCCTTCTGCGCGCCGTCACCGGCCCGGCGATCCTGCGCCGGGCCTTGGCGCGCCGGTTGGCACCCACCGACCCGGTACTGGCCAGCACGGTCTTCGGGGTGCGCTTCCCCGGCCCGATGGGCCTGGCCGCCGGGTTCGACAAGGACGGCCGCGGGCTGGACACCTGGGGCGCGCTCGGCTTCGGATACGCCGAGGTCGGCACGGTGACCGCACAACCGCAGCCGGGTAACCCCGAGCCGCGGCTGTTCCGGCTGCCCGAGGATCACGCGCTGCTCAACCGGATGGGGTTCAACAACGAGGGCGCGGGCGCACTGGCCATCCGGCTGGCCCGCCACACCCCCGACGTACCGATCGGGGTGAACATCGGCAAGACCAAGGTGACACCCCCCGAGGACGCGGTGGCCGATTACGCCGAGAGCACCCGCCTGGTGAGCGCCCTGGCCGCCTACGTGGTCGTCAACGTCAGCTCCCCGAACACCCCTGGTCTGCGGGATCTGCAGGCCGTGGAATCCCTGCGGCCGATCCTGGCCGCGGTCAAGGCCGAGACCAGCAAGCCCGTGCTGGTCAAGATCGCCCCCGATCTCTCCGACGCCGATATCGACGAAATCGCCGACCTGGCAGTCGAATTGGAGTTGGCAGGCATCGTCGCCACCAACACCACCGTGTCGCGTGACGGCCTGGCCACCCCCGGCATCGGCGACCTGGGCGCCGGCGGTATCTCGGGGCGCCCGGTGGCGCACCGGTCCCTGCAGGTGCTGCGCCGGCTGCACTCCCGCGTGGGCGGCAAGCTCGTGCTGATCAGCGCCGGCGGTATCGAAACCGCCGACGACGCGTGGGAGCGGATCATTTCCGGCGCCACGCTGTTGCAGGGCTATACAGGGTTCATCTACGGCGGCGGCTTGTGGGCCAAGCATATTCACGACGGCATCGCCGAACGGCTGCACGCCGGCGGGTTCGCCTCGCTGACAGACGCGATCGGCTCAGCCGCACGCTGACCCGGCCACGAGCGTGCAGGAACTGCTGCCCGCGAGCGGCGTGTCGGCAGCAGACACGCACGCTCGCGGTGCCAAGTGACAGGTGAGCTAGTTCTGCTCGTAGGTGCCGTGGATGACGGCGCGGGCGATGGCCTGGCCGAACAGATTGAAGCCCAGGTAGGCCGGCGTGGCGCCCTCGGGCAGTTCCAGCGACTCCACGGGCAGCGCGTGCACCGCGATGTAGTAGCGGTGCGGGCCGTGACCGGCCGGCGGGGCCGCGCCCAGGTAGCGCTTGAGGCCGGCGTCATTGGTCAGGGTGACTGCCCCACCGGGGAGCTCGCCGCCGTCACCGGCGCCGGCGGGCAGCTCGGTCACCGAGGCGGGCAGATCGGCCACCGCCCAGTGCCAGAAACCTGACGCGGTCGGGGCATCGGGGTCGTAGACCGTGACGGCGAAACTCTTGGTCTCCTCCGGGAAGCCCGACCAGCTCAGCTGCGGCGAGACGTCTGAACCGCCGGCTCCCATGATCCCGCTGACCTGGTCATTGGCCAGCGGCTGTCCGTCGGTGACCGATTCGGAGGTCAGGGTGAACGTCGGCAGCTTCGGCAGGCTGTCGTACGGAGATGTGCTCATGGTTCCCTCTCGTCGTGCGTCGTGTGCTCAGCAGTTCCGCAGAAAGTGTTCCAGAACGCCGGCCCCGAACTGCAGTGCGTCCACGGGTACCCGCTCATCGACGCCGTGGAACAGCGCAGCGAAATCCAGGTCCGGCGGCAGGCGCAGCGGCGCGAACCCGAAGCAGCGAATCCCCAACCGCTGGAACGACTTCGCATCGGTTCCGCCCGACAGCATGTAGGGCACCGTGCGCGCTTCGGGGTCCAGGGCGAGGATCGCCGCGTTCATCGCGTCCACCAGGTCCCCGTCGAACGTGGTCTCGTACGACGGCAGGTCACGCTCCCAGCTGCGGGTGACGTCGGGCCCGATCAGCGCGTCGACTTCGCGCTCGAACGCCTCCTTGCGGCCGGGCAGCACCCGGCAGTCGATCACGGCCTCCGCTGACGCGGGAATGACGTTGGCCTTGTAGCCGGCCTTGAGCATGGTCGGGTTGGCGGTGTCGCGCAGGGTGGCCGAGACGATCCGGGCCACGCCACCGAGTTTGGCGATGGTGCCGTCCAGATCCGGCGAGTTCACGTCGAAGTCGTAACCGGTCTCCTCGGCCACCGCGGTGAGGAACTGCTCGACGGCCGGGTTGAGCACCAGCGGGAACTGGTGCCGGCCCAGCCGGTCCACCGCGCCGGCAATGGCCGTCACGGCGTTGTCGTCGTGCAGCATCGAGCCGTGCCCGGCCCGGCCCCGCGCCGTCAGCCGCATCCAGGACAGCCCCTTTTCTGCGGTCTCGATCAGGTAGAGCCGCCGCTCCCCGCCATCCTTGCGGGGCACGGTCAGGGAGAAGCCGCCCACCTCGCCGATCGCCTCGGTCACGCCCTCGAACAGGTCGGGCCGGTTGTCCACCAGCCAGTTCGCACCATAGGTTCCGCCGTGCTCCTCGTCGGAGACGAACGCGAACACCAGGTCACGCGGCGGGACGATCCCGGACCGCTTGAAATGCCGGGCCACCGCGATGGCCATCCCGACCATGTCCTTCATGTCGACCGCGCCCCGGCCCCAGACATAGCCGTCCTTGACCGCACCCGAGAACGGGTGCACGCTCCAGTCGGCCGGCTCGGCGGGCACGACGTCGAGATGCCCGTGGATCATCAGTGCGCCGCGGGCCGGATCTGCACCGGGCAACCGGGCGAACACATTGCCCCGGCCGGGTGCGCCGGCCTCGACGTATTCGGTCTCGTAGCCGACCTCTTGCAGCTGCTCGGCCACCCAGTGGGCACACTCGGCCTCACCCTTGGTGGTGTCCGGGTCACCGGTGTTGGAGGTGTCGAATCGGATGAGCGCACTGACGAGATCGACTACCTCGTCCGCGCTGGAGGCGGGGACCGTCACAGAGTCCATTGGTACCACCGATTCGCTCTGAGACGCCGGTTTGGGTCTTGGGCACCCGATCCGATAACCTTAGGCGCCCAGCCCGCGAGGCTGGCGAGTCCGAGTGGCGGAATGGCAGACGCGCTAGCTTGAGGTGCTAGTGCCCTATTAACGGGCGTGGGGGTTCAAGTCCCCCCTCGGACACAATTCAAGCCGGGTTCAATTTCCCGGCAGCGGCGACAACCCAGGTCAATTCCTCGTGGAAGATGTCGCTGTGCGCTCCCGAGGGACTTTTGTCCTCGATGACGATATCCGACGAATTCAGGTTCAGGATCTGACCGGGCTGGAACGGATACGTGGTATTCACCGCGCCCAGGCTCTGGGTTTGCGACTGATACGCCCCGTGCGAGCCCATGGCCCGCCAGCGGAACAACGGATCTTCGGCCGCGGCCGCATCCTCGCCCGCCGCGGCCGAGGCCAGCGGATAGAACGTGCCAAGCGCCCGGTCGTGGCTGGAGAAACAGACCGTGAGCGGACCGTCGATCCGGCTGAGCAGCCCGGCCAGCTCACCGGCCCCCTGCCGGAACGGCAGCCGCTCGGTGAAGGTGAACCGGGAGTACGCCCCCTGCAGCAGGGTGACGGCTTTGACCGGTGACGGTTGGACATCGCTCATCCCGGCCAGGGCGTACGACACCACCCGGGCGCCGAAGCTGTGTCCGACCAGATGGATCCGCAGCTCGGGAAATTCGGCGTGCAGCTGGTCGATGACGGGACCCAGCCCGCGCCGGCCCACCACGCCGGCCCGGTTCTTCATCTTCCAGTAGCTGAGCTGGCGCAGCGCCTCCTTGGCCCCGTGCCACAACCGGCCCACGAAATCGCCCAGGCCGGCCGCTCCCCCGCCGACTTCGTCGAATTCCACACCAGCCGAGGCCAATTCGTCGGCGAACGTGGTGAACAGCTTCTCCGGGTCCTGATCTGCCGCGAGCATCCCGGGCCCGGCGTCGGGAGCATCGCCCTCGCCGTCGTTGAAACCGGTCTGGGTGGCCGCGCTGAACGCCCGCAGCGCATCGAGCAGTTCCGGTACCCGTTCGGTGCTGGGCGGGGCGGCCAGCAGGCCGGCGATGGTGTCCAGCTCGTCCTCGCCGCCGGGAAACATGTCCTTGAGTTCGGCGAGCTGCTCCGGATCGATGGTCACCGGCCCGGCCGGCACGGCCGCCTCCTCGCCCAGTGCGGCCGCACCGCCGCCGTCACGTGCCACCGGTTCGCCGAAATCCGGGATCGGCTCGTCGCGCCAGAGCTGGGACGGCCACCGCAGCCCGACGAAGCCGACCGTGCGCGCCGGGTCCAGTTGCGGTGCCAGCTTTTCGAACCACCGCTCGTACAACGACGTCGCGGCCGCCTCGTCGTTGTTCCAGCCGTGGGAGAAGATGATCAGATCGGTCAGCCCGGCCGCACCGATCCGGCTCTTGAGATCGGCCAGCACGGCCGGATCGGGATCGCCCTGCGCATCGAACACCAGCCGCCAGATCCGGTCCGCCACATTGTTGGTCATCGGATTCCTTTCAGGTCAAACGGATTGCAGAGCACGCATGAGATCGACCAGGCCGCTGCCCTGGAATGCCGGATCCCGATTCAGCGACGTGGCCGAATCGACGAAGATGCGTTTGACGGCCTCCGGCTCGCTGACGAACTCCCGCTGCACCGACAGGAACGCCGCGATCGCGCCGGACACATGGGGCGCGGCCATGCTGGTGCCGCTTTCCTCGACGTACACCGGCACATCGGGTCCGACGTCGATTTGATTGGTGACCTTCGCCCGGCGGTCGCCGGCCGCCGCCGAGGTGATGCGTTCGCCGGGGGCCACCAGATCGGGCTTGCGCCGCCCGTCCCCGGTGGGACCGCGCGAGGAGAAGTACGAGACGCCGAAGGTGTGCGGCGAACTCCGGTGGGTGGAGCCCACGGTGATCGCGCTCTCGGTGTTGCCCGGATCGTTGATCGTCATGTCGGCGGTGAACTTCACCGAATCCTTGCTGAACGCCGTATTCAGTGACACGTAGCCGGAATTGCCCGCGGCCACGACCACCACCACACCCGAGCGCACGGTCTTGTCGACCTCGATGCACATCGGGCTCTGCCCGCAGGCGTACCACTCGGCGTCGAATTCGTATCCCAGGCTGAGGTTCACGCCGTGGATCCGCGGCACCCGCTCACTCCCGGCGTTGAGCTTCCGGACGTAGGCCAACGCCTGCATCACGCGGCTCACGCGGGAGGCCCGGTCTCCGGGACCGAGAACCTTCAGACTCACCAGCTTGGCCTTGGGAGCCATACCCGCCAACCGGTCCGGATCGGCGACCGTGCGCGGTGCGGTGATCGGATCGCCGCCGTGCTCAGGGTCATTGAGCCGCTTCTCGACCACCACGACGTCGGCGGACTGACGGCCCACCAAACCCCCGGCGATGATCGCGGCCACATGTGTGCCGTGCCCGTCGGTGTCGGTCAGCGGAGCGTTGCCCCCGGTGAAGTCGTGGTGCAGGTCGGCCACCGCGGGATCGTGCAGGTTCTGATGGGCATCGAAATGCGGGTGTGTCTCATCGATACCGGAATCCACCACGGCCCAGACGATTCCCTCGCCGAAGCTGCCGAACGACCGCTGAGCGGCGACGGCCTTGATGGTGGTGGAGGAGGCGTCGATCTGCGGGTGCACCTCGAAGTCCGGCCAGATCCGGTAGACCGCGCGCTGCGCCCAGTCCTGTGGGACGGCATCGGCGGACACCAGCGACTTGATCTGGTCGGGCGTGAGCTCCCCGGCCACGAACTGGTCGGCCAACGGCACGGGAGTTCCCGGCCCACCGATCAGCCCCCACAGATGCCCGACCCGCTCGATCGCGGCGGCCACCGACGGCTGGAAGGTCAGGTTGAGCTCGATCATGATCGCCAGCGGGGTGTCGTTGCTCTCCTCGGCCATCGCGGCGCGCAGCGGTGGTGTGACGACACCAGCCAGAACGGGGTCGCGTTTGGACGGTTCGGGTGGGGCGGCCCGGGCGACCCGCTCGACGGGCTCGACCGCCGTCTCGGCCCGTTCCCGCGCTCCGGCGACAGCGTCGTCGCCCGCCTTGGTCAACCGCACGGCCGCGCTCTTCGGTGCCTTCGGGGCGACCAGCTTCCGCCTGCGCAACAACGCGACAGCGTCCTGAACCCGGTTGTGCCAATAGGGTTGGTCGTTCTGGTACTGCCGGTCGCGCTCGCTGAACTTCGACGCGTACTTCGCCGCGACGGTCTCCGTCAGCGCGGCCATGTCCACGCCTTGTCGCGACGCTTCCAGATCCCCCAGCGCACTGAGCACCCGATCGGCCCAGACATCCCCAGTCGAACTCACCGTGCTCCTCGGCATCCTCGGCCCACCCCAGGTTTTCCTGCGTCGTCTGAGATCGTCGCTCAGCCGCGCCGCGCGCACACGCGTATTCGACTACTTGAAACACACCTGGATCAGCAATGCCGGATCGAGTAGCCCACTACTCATGTCATTTCCGGCTTTCTGAACAACAATCGTGTCTTGGGAGGCAGGCGCCACATTCCGGCCCGGAGGGAAACGACGAATGGTGACCACGGCGAGGCAGGCCCCGGCGGTCGTCGCTGCCGCCTGGTCCCGGGCCAGGTCTCGGCTAGCGACGTTCGGAGCCCGGGTCGCGCAGCTGATCGATCAGTCGGTGGGCTGGCCGCGTCTTCCCAGGGCGATCGGCCTGGCTGTGCTGATCGGACTGCGCCACCAGCTGCGAACGTCGAATCTGTATGCCGCCGAACCGGCCCCGATCCCCCCGACCGGGCCCGTCGATGCCGGCAACTATCTGAGCGCCCGCACCCGCGACGGTTCCTACAACGACCTCAGCGACCCGAGGATGGGCGCGGTGGGCTGCCGGTTCGGCCGCAATGTCCCACCCGAACACTCGTATCCCGAATCCCCCCACCAGCTGCTCGACCCGAATCCGCGGCTGATCAGCCGCGCCCTGCTGACCCGCGACAGTTTTCAGCCCGCGACCACGTTGAATCTCCTGGCCGCGGCGTGGATTCAGTTCGAGGTGCACGACTGGTTCGCCCACGGCTCGGTCCCCACGCAGCCCTGGGTGGTGCCGCTCCTCGACGACGACCCCTGGCCTCAGCGGCCGATGCGGGTCGAGCGCACCCCGCCCGACCCCTACCCGAGCCCGGTCGGGCCGCCCACCTTCACCACCCAGGAGTCGCACTGGTGGGACGCCTCCCAGATCTACGGGACCACACCGGCTTTCGCCAGTGCCCTGCGCGCACCGGAGCAGGGCAAGCTGCGCATCGACGACTCCGGCCTGCCGCCGCCCGAGGTCGAGGCCACGGCAGACCTGACCGGCACCGCGGGAAACTTCTGGGTGGGCCTGGCCCTGCTGCACTCGCTGTTCATGCGCGAGCACAACGCCATCTGCGACCACCTCGCCCGGGCGTATCCCCACCTGACCGGCCAACAGCTCTACGACAAGGCCCGCCTGGTCAATTCCGCCCTGATGGCCAAGATCCACACCGTGGACTGGACGCCGGCCATCATCGCCCACCCGACGACGGTGACAGCCATGCGGGTGAACTGGTTCGGGCTGCTGGGTGAAAAGCTCGGCCCCGTGTTCCGGCGAAGCTTGGGGCGCATCAACGGCAGCCCGCTGCTGCACGGCATCCCCGGGTCGCCCACCACACATCACGGCGTGCCCTATTCGCTGACCGAGGAGTTCGTCGCGGTGTACCGGATGCACCCGCTGATCCCCGACGAGTTCACCTTCCGCTCACTGGCCGACGACCACGTCACCGCACAGCACGAGCTTCCGGAGCTGTCGGTGCTCAATGTGCGTGACCGGCTGGCCGAAAGCCCGATGGCCGATCTGCTGTACTCCTTCGGGCGCGCCCATCCCGGGGCGCTGTCCCTGCACAACTTCCCGCGGCACCTGCAGCACATGCATCGCGTCGACGGCACCCTGATGGATCTGGCCACGATCGATTTGATCCGGTGCCGGGAGCGAGGTGTGCCGCGCTACAACCAGTTCCGGAAATTGTTCCGGCTCAAGCCGGTCAAGACGTTCGAGGAACTGACCGGCGAGACCGCCCTGGCCGCCGAGCTGCGCGAGATCTACGACGACGTGAACCTCGTCGACCTGATGATCGGCCTGTACGCCGAGCCCAAACCACCCGGATTCGGCTTCAGCGACACCGCATTCCGGGTGTTCATCCTGATGGCCACCCGCCGGCTGGAAAGCGACCGCTTCTTCACCACCGACTTCCGCGACGAGACCTACACCGTCGCGGGCATGAAGTGGGTTCGGGACAACGACATGCGCTCGGTGTTGTTGCGCCACTTCCCCGAACTGGCCCCGGCCCTGGCCGGCGTGGCCAACCCGTTCGCCCCCTGGAACACCGTCTCCGCCCACCCCGACACCGCCCCCACCAGAAAGGCCCCCACATGACCGAAGCGATGGCCCCCGCCGACGTACGTCGCATCACCGAGAGCCTCGACCCGGTTCGCTACCACGACAATCTCGAGCAGCCCAAGGCGGGCGAGGCCGAGGACATCGAGAAGATCATCAAGTCACTGCGCAAGAACAACGAACGGGCCTACAAGAAGTTCAAGCACGGCCTGCGTGACGCACATGCCAAGAGCCACGCAATCCTGCGCGGTGAACTCATCGTCAATCCGGACCTGCCGGACGTGCTCGCCCAGGGAATGTTCGCCGACGAGCGCAGTTACCCGGTGATCGCCCGCATATCGACGACCTCGGGGGTGCTGCGCAGCGACAAGAACCGCGGCGTGCGTGGCCTCGGCATCAAGGCCATCGGAGTGCACGGCGAGCGTGCGATGAAGGATCCGCAGGACGACCCGAACGTCACGCAGGACTTCGTGCTCGTCACCCACGAGGAATTCCTGTTCGCCGACGCTCACGCCTACCGCGGGCTGGGAATGCTCAGCGCCAGGCTGCTGGCCAGGTTGTCCGACAACACCCTGTGGGCGGGCAGCGAACTGCTCGGCGCGCTCAAGAAGATCGGCCTGCCGATACCGCCGAATCTGGCGGTGTTCGTCGCACCCAACCGGCCGATCCTGGGCGAGACATTCTTCTCCTCCGCCCCGATCCGCTACGGCGACTATGTGGCGCGGTTCAAGTACGAGCCCACCTCACCTGAGGTGAAAGCGCTTGCCGACCAGACTCTTCCGCGCAATCCCGGTCAGGATGAGCACCGCGATCTGATCATGGCGTTCTTCGAAAAGCACTCCGCGGAGTACACATTCAGCGTGCAACTGTGTCTGGACAAGGACAAGATGCCGATCGAAGACGCCACCAAGCCCTGGGACTCCCCGTATCTGCCGGTGGCCAAGGTGGTGTACCCCAAGCAGAATCCGTACAGCGCGCTGCGGCGCGCCTACGGCGACGACGTGCTCTCCTTCAACTCGTGGCGTGGCCTCGAGGCGCACCGGCCCCTGGGATCGATCAACCGGCTGAAGCGCAAGGTGTACGAGGCATCGAGCGACTTCCGGCACGACAAGAACAAGATCGAGCGGCACGAGCCGTGCGACATCTCCGAGCTCCCGGACTGACGTCAGCGAACGGAAATACTTTCAATGGGAAGAACATTCGCCGCCGCCGCCGACAAACACCGCCCCGTCGACCCCTTGTTCGGCAGCGTTCCGGGCCCGGTGCCCCTAGACTCAGGATTCATGCCTGGTCAGTGGCAGCTTTTGGACCGGCCCGCCGAGCACGAGGCCATTCGGTCCGCCCTCAGCGGGACGGAAAGCTGCGGAGTCGTCCTAGTCGGAGCCGCCGGAGTGGGCAAGACCACGTTGGCACGCACCGTGACCGCATCACTGAGCCGGAAGGTGCACTGGACCGCGTGCACCGAGTCGTCCCGGAGCATCCCGCTCGGCGCATTCGCCCACTGGGTGTCGTCATCGGGATCCCGCGACCCGATCGCCCTGATCGGCTCGGCGCGCGAATCGCTGGTGGCCGAGGGCGACACCATCGTCGGCATCGACGATGCGCATTTGCTGGACCAGCTGTCAGCGACCCTGTTGCACCAGATCGCAGTCGAACGGTCCGGACACGTGGTGGCCACCGTCCGCAGCGGCGAACCCGTGCCCGACGCCGTCACCTCGCTGTGGAAGGACGGCTACCTCCAACGGTTCGAGCTGAGCCCGTTCACCAAGCAGCAGAGCATCGCGCTCATCGAGACCGTGCTGGGCGGCACCTTGGAGGGCCTCAGTGCAGACGTGATGTGGGAGACCTCAGGGGGTAACCCGCTGTTCCTGCGCAACATGGTCGAGGGTGCGGTCGACGCCGGGACGCTGACCAAGGTCAACGGAGTGTGGCAGTTCCGCGGCCCCACCGTCATCCCCTCCGGGCTCGTCGAACTGCTCGACGAACGGCTGGCACACGCCGGCGAAGACGTCCTGCACGCACTGAAACTGCTGGCGCTGTGCGAGCCACTCGACATCGATGCGCTGGCCGAACTCGCTGGCGAAGAAGCCGTCGACGCGGCCGAGATGCGCGGCCTGATCCGGATCGTCTCCGACGACGGGCAGATCAACGTCCGCTTCAGCCATCCGCTGTTCGGTGAGGCGGTGCGCCGGCGGGTCGGCACCGCCTCGGCCCGCAAGCTGCGCGGCCGCATCGCCAAGGTCCTGCACGAGCGCAACCTCGACACCGCTGCCAGCCGAATCAAGCTGGCGGAGTTGGCCATCGAGAGTGACCAGGGCACGGATATCGAGCTGCTGATCACCGCCGCGAAGGATGCGGTGTTCCTGTCCAACCTTCCGCTCGGCGAGAAGTTGGCCCGTGCCGCGTTCGACCATGGAGGCGGTCTCAGCGCCGCCGCGCTGCTGTCCCGCGCGCTGTTGTGGCAGGGCCATCCGGTGCAGGCCGACAGCATCCTCGAGCAGTTCGCCCCCGCCGATCTCAACGAGATGGAGCTGGTGCAGTGGGGCATCCCGCGGTTGTCCATCCTGTTCTGGTCCATGGGCGACGTGGCACGGGCCGATCAGGTGCTCGCCCTCCTGCGGGAGCGGGTGACCCATCCCATCCTGAGGCTGATCATCGACGCGACCGGCTCCGGCATGGCCGTGCACCGGAACAAGATCGGTGAAGGGCTGGAGATCGCCGAACGGGTACTGGCGAATCCTGAGGCGCCCCGGCAGGCGGTGGATTTCGCGGCATTCGCCGCCGGCCTGTCGATGCCGTTGATCGGGCGCGGCAACGCCTTCCTGCCGATCGCGGCGCGGTGCCGCACCGAACGCAAGACCACCGACGGCATGGTCCGGATCATGGTGTTCTACGGCGAGGTGCTGGCCCTGGCCTACACCGGCCAATTGGAGCTCGCACAGCAGCGGGCCAACGAGTACACCGAGTTCTCTTCGTCCGGCCAGTTCGCCGGCTGGGCGATCGCCAAGATCATGGACGGCGTGGCCGCCACCCACAGCGGCCGGTTCCGCGATGCCGTCTCGTCGATCGAGCAGGCGCTGGCCGCCCTGAACGCCGAGAGTTCATTGCCTTGGCAGCTTCCCGGCCGGTTGCTCCTGGCCCGCGCCTACGCCGGGATGGGCAATCCCGCCGAGGCCGAACGGGTACTCGACGACGCCAAGGAGCACTCGGGCGAATTCATGGCGCTGCACGAGCCCCTGCGGATGCTCGCCAAGGCCTGGTTGGCCGCCGCCAAGGGCGGGCACCGTTCGGCGATCGATCTGGCCCGGGCTGCCGCCGACGCGGCACATTCCACCGGCCAGTACGCCGTCGAAGCCGAGGCGCTGCACAGCGCCGCACGCTTCGGCGACCGCAGCGTGACCCGGCGCCTGCAGGACCTTGTCGACCGGGTGGACGGCCCGCTGCCTGCCCTGTTCGCGCGCCACGCCGCAGCAGTGGCCGCCGCCGACCCGAGCGAACTGGACAAGGTGGCCACCGCGTTCGAGGAAGCGGGCCTGCTGCTGTCGGCGGCCGACTCCGCCGCCCAGGCGGTGCCCCTGCACGACAAGGCCGGGCACCGGCGCAACAGCACCGAATCCGCCGCGCATGCCCTGCAATTGGCGTCCAAGTGCGGTGGCGCCGCCACCCCGGCGATCCGGTCGGCCGCCCGCCCCCTGCCGGTGACCGCGCGCGAGCGCGAGGTGGCCGGACTGGTGGCACAGGGATTGTCGAACCGCGACATCGCCGAGCGGCTGACCGTCTCGGTCCGCACCGTGGAGGGCCACATCTACCGCGCCTGCATCAAGCTCGGCGTGGCCGACCGGGATGAGCTGGCCAAGATCGTCTGGAACGACCTGGCTCAGTAGACGTCGCGCACGTACCGCTTCTGGGCGACCAGTTCCCGCTTGTAGTCGCGCGCGGCGTCCTCGGACATCCCGCCATGGGTGCGCAGGATCGTGGTGAGCGTGGCGTCGACGTCCTTGGCCATCCGGGTGGCGTCACCGCAGACATAGAAGTGGGCGCCGTCGTCCAGCCAGCGCCACAGGTCGGCCCCGTGGTCCAGCATCTTGTGCTGCACATACACCCGGTCGGCCTGATCGCGGGAGAACGCCAGGTCCAGCCGGGTCAGGAACCCGTCACGGACCATGTCCTCCAAGTCGTCGCGATAGTAGAAGTTTTCGCGGCGGTGCTGATCGCCGAAGAACAACCAGTTCCGGCCACCGTGCCCCAGCGCGCGCCGCTCCTGCAGGAATCCCCGGAAGGGCGCCACGCCGGTGCCGGGGCCGACCATGATCATCGGGGTATCGGCATCCTCGGGCGGCCGGAAATGCGGTGAGCGTTGCAGGAATACCGGTGCGGCCGCGGCGCGGTCGGCCAGGAACGTCGAACACACCCCGCCACGGGCCGTACCGCCGGCCCCGCGGTAGCGCACCACCGACACCGTCAGCTGCACCTCGTGCGGACTGACCAGCGGGCTCGACGAGATCGAGTATTGACGCGGGGTGAGCCGCACCAGCACTTCCTGCCACTGTTCGGGTTCGGCGCGCACCGCGAACTCGGTCACGATGTCGAGGCCGTTGCGGTGGCGCAGCCAATTGTTGCGCCGTTCACCCGAACTGCGCAGGATCTTGGCCGCCGACCGGTCGCTGCTGGAATCGGCGACGAACCGCAACAGATCCGGTGTCACCCGGCAGATGTCGTACGACGAGATGAGCGCGTCGCGCAGCGACTGCTCGACACCGTCGACCTCGATCACCGAGCCCGGGTCGAGTGCGGTAGCCGCCAGCCAGGAGTCCACCACGACCGGATCGTTGCTGGCGTAGACCCCCAGCGAGTCACCCACCGCGTAACTCACGTCGTACTCGGAGATGTCGAAGCCGAACTGGCGCACCTCCTTGGCGGCGGTCGGCGTCGTCAGCAGCTCGTTGCGCGCCATGATGGCCAGAATCGGCTTGGCCCTGGTGAATTCGTCGGGTTCGGTGGGGATGACGGTGCGGATACCGCCGCCGACGACAGCCGGGACGGGCGTCGCCCCGGTGAGCACCGTCGTGACCGTGTCGGCCCAGCGCCGCAGCGGCTCGTCGTCGTAGGCCTCGCACTCGGCGCGCTCCACGAGCTTGGTGGCACCCAGATCGGCCAGCCGCCGGTCCAGGGAGCGGGCGTGCCCGCAGAAGTTGTCGTAGGACTTGTCGCCGATGCCGAGCACCGCGTACCGGAGTCCGTGCAACTGCGGGGCATCCGCGGCCTGCAGCCGGCTCCAGAAGTCGGCGCCGTTGTCCGGAGGCCCGCCGTCTCCGAATGTGCTCGTGACGACCAGGATGTCGCGTGCGGCAGCCAGGTCGGTCAGCTCCAGTTCGTCCATGTTGACCAACGAAGCCCCGGCGATGCGGCCGGCCAGCCCGGCGGCGAACTCCTCGGCGGTGCCGGTCTGCGAGGCCCACAACACCAGCGGTCCATCCGGCACCGACCGGTCTCCCGGCCCGAAGTCGCCGACCCGCGAATATCGCCCGGCCAGCACCCCGTCCACCCACAGCCGCACCCTGGCACTGAGCGGTGCGGTCGCCGGAAGCACCGGCACTCCCACCGGTTCATCCGGCAGGCCGGTGAAAAACCCCGCCAGATAGATCTTTTCGTCCTGGCTCAGCGTCGGCTTGTGGGTGGCGGTCATCCCGATCTCAGCCGCCAGCGGGTGCAGAGCCGGGGTGCCGTCGACCGACCGGACCGGGCGCAGGCTGACTGCGCACGCCTTGAACTCCGGCTGCAACGAGTCCGGGTCGACGGCATCGTTGGTCACGGCGTTGACGGTGAGGTATTCCCCATGCTCGTCGTTCCAGTGAAACGGCGCAAAGCAGTTGCCGGGCCGCACCCGGTCGGACACCTTCGCCGGTAGGACCGCGCGGCCGCGGCGGGACGTCAACTCGACCGGCTGCCCCTCGACGATGTCGAGCTCGAGTGCGTCCAGCGGATGGATTTCCACGAACGGCGCCGGATTGAGCTTGTTGAGCTTGTCCACCTTGCCGGTCTTGGTCATGGTGTGCCATTGGTGTTGCAGCCGACCGGTGTTGAGCACCATCGGATAGTCGTCGTCCGGCAACTCCGCCGCATCCATGTGCGGCCGGGGGTGGAAGACGGCCCGCCGCGAAGGGGTGGCGAACGCGAGCCTGGGCCGGTGACCGTCGGCGCCGGCGAACAGGTCCTGGCTGACGCCGTCGTTGAGGTAGCGGATCGGGTTCCGGTCGTCGCCGTCACCCGAGGCGTCGAGCGGCGGAACGGGCCACTGCAACGGGGTCTGGCGCAACCGCTCATAGCTGGCGCCGCGCAGGTCGTAGCCGGTCCTGGGGTTGGCGAACCGGCGGATCTCGTCGAAGATTTCCTCCGCGGACTGGTAGTCGAAATGCTCGGCAAAACCCAGATGTGCGGCCACCTGGCAGATCAGTTGCCAATCCGGCCGGGCCTGCCCGAGCGGGGCGAGCGACGGGGACAGCAGCGTCAGGTTGCGCTCCGAATTGACCATGACACCTTCGGATTCCGCCCACAGCGCGGCGGGCAGCAGGATGTCGGCGTAGTGATTGGTGGCGGTGGACCGGTAGGCATCCTGCACGATCACCAGCTCCGCGGCCTCCAGGCCGTTGATCACGGTCTTCCGGTTGGCCACGCTGGCAACGGGATTCGTGCAGATGATCCAACACGCCTTGATCGTGCCCTGCTCCATCTGCTCGAACATGCCGATGGTTCCCTGGCCGGCCTCGGAACGGATGGTGCCGGGACCCACGCCCCACTGCGTCTCGACGAACGCCCGGTCATCGGCCACGAGGGCCGACCGCTGGCCGGGCAGACCCGGTCCCATGTAACCCATTTCGCGGCCGCCCATGGCGTTGGGCTGACCGGTCAGCGACATCGGTCCGCTGCCGGGCCGGCAGATGGCGCCGGTGGCCAGATGCAGGTTGCAGATGGCGTTGGTGTTCCAGGTTCCGTGGGTGCTCTGATTGAGCCCCATGGTCCAGCAGCTCATCCACTCCCCGGCCTCGGCGATCATCGCCGCGGCGGTGCGGATGTCGCCCTCCGGGATCCCGGTGATCTCGGCGACGCGCGCCGGCGGGTAGTCGGCCAGGAATTCCGGCATCGCCTCCCAGCCCGTGGTGTGCTCGGCGATGAACTCGTGGTCGATGTCGCCGTTGGCCACCAACAGGTGCAGCAGGCCGTTGAGCAGGGCCAGGTCGGTGCCCGGCTTGATCTGCAGGAACAGATCGGCGCGTTCGGCCGTGGCGGTGCGGCGCGGATCCACCACGATCAGCTTGGCGCCGGCCTTGAGCCGGTCTGCCATGCGCAGGAACAGAATCGGATGGCAGTCGGCCATGTTCGCACCGGTGACGAAGAACAGGTCGGCCCGGTCGAAGTCGGTGTAGGACCCCGGCGGCCCGTCGGCACCGAGCGATTGCTTGAAACCGGTGCCCGCACTGGCCATACACAGCCGGGAGTTCGATTCGATGTGCGCGGTACGCAGGAAACCCTTCGCGAGTTTGGTGGCCAGGTACTGCGCCTCCAGCGTCATCTGGCCGGACACATAGAGCGCGACGGCATCGGGGCCGTGCTCGTCGACGATGGCCCGCAGCCGGCGTCCGGCCTCGGCAACCGCATCGTCGACCGGAGTGGGCAGCAGCTCATCGGCACGGCTCGGGCGCAGCAAAGCGGAGGTGAGCCGGTCGTCGTCGGCCGCCATCATCTCGGCATGCATGGCCCCCTTGGTGCACAACCGACCGAAGTTCGTCGGATGCAGCTTGTCGCCGCGGACCCGGGCGATCACTCTCCGGCCGTCATCGATCCTGGTAGTGACCTCGATACCGCAGCCGACACCACAGTACGAACACGCAGTCCGCTGGGTCGTGTCCCGGTCCGGACCCGGGGCCGCGCCATCCGCCATGCCCCCATCGTGTGGTGAGGGTGTTGTCGGATCTTTCCGGCGACGTTATCGGCACGAAAACTGATCCTCACCGGGTGAAGATCGCCCCTGTGAGGTCGATAATGCCAGCTCAGAGCATGTCAGTGATGTTCAGGCTTGACCGCCAGCACCGGTTTCGGGCACTCCAGCAGCAATTGTTGCGACACACTGCCCAGCAAAAGCTTGCCCACCGGGCTGCGGTGCCGGATACCGATCACCAGCAACTCCGCATCGTCGGCGTCCATCGCGTCGAGCAGCTCGGTGGCGGCGTCCACCCCCACCGGCTGACGCAACTCGAACGACACGCCACTCTCCCGCAACCGCTCCTCGACATCGTGGATCTGACCGGAACGGGCGAACCGGGCATCCACATAGGCCTCACCCGCGGTCGCGTTGATCACCAGCACGCTGGTGCCCCGCAGCGCAGCCTCGGCGATGCCGTGCTCGACTGCGGCGATGCCGAAGGCGTCCGCGGAGTAACCGATGACAATCATTGTTGGGCCGCCTTCTGCTGCTGATCCGCATCATCCTCGACGATCAACAACGTCTCCTCACTGCGGTGCATGAGCTTGAGTACCAACGGCATCAACAACAGGATCGCCATGAGGACGTAGGTGACGATCGCGACCGGCTCGGTGAACAGGCTCGTCCAGTCACCACCGCCGAGCTGCAGGCTCTGGCGCAGTTGCCGTTCGATGCGCGGGCCGAGGATCACCCCGATGATCAACGGCAACACCGGAAGCCCGAACCGCCGCATCATCAGACCGAGCAGGCCGAACACCAGCAGCAGGGCCAGATCCAGTGGTTGCACGTTGACCGCGAGCGCACCGAGGGTGGCGAAGAACAGGATGCCGGCGTACAGGTACGGCCGCGGCGTGCGCAGCAGCTTGGCCCACAGCGGCGCCAGCGGCAGGTTGAGCACCAGCAGCAGGAAGTTACCGATGAACAGGCTGGCGATCAGCGTCCAGATCAGCAGCGGTTCCTTCTCGAAAAGCGTTGGTCCGGGCTGAATTCCGTAGGACACGAACGCGGTCAGCATCACCGCGGCGGTGGCGTTGGTGGGCAGCCCCAGCGACAGCATCGGCACCAGGGTGCCTGCCGCCGAGGCGTTGTTGGCCGCCTCCGGCCCGGCGACGCCCTCGATGGCGCCCTTGCCGAACTCCTCGGGATGCTTCGAGAGCCGCTTCTCGGTGATGTAGGACAGGAACGTCGGCAGCTCGGCTCCACCGGCAGGCAACGCGCCGAACGGGAAACCGTAGGCGGTGCCGCGTAGCCAGGGCTTCCAGGACCGGGAGAAATCCTGGCGGCTCATCCACGGCCGCCCCACCGGGATCACGTCGGCCGGCCGGCGGCGCAGGTGCGCGGCCACCCACAGCGCCTCGCCGAGTGCGAAGATCGCCACCGCTATCACCACGATGTCGATGCCGTCGGACAGCTGGGGCAGGCCGAAGGTGGCGCGGGGCTGGCCGGTCAGGAAGTCGATGCCGACCACCCCGATGGCCAGACCGAGGAACAGCGAGATCGCGCCGCGCAACTTGGACGAGCCGAGCACGGCGGTGACCGCGACCAGGGCGAACAGCATGATCGCCAGGTAGGAGGGCGCGCCCAGGGTCACCGCGAACCGTGAGATCAGCGGCGCGAAGGCGGCCAGCAGCGCCGTGCCGATGGCGCCTGCGACGAAGGAGCCGATGGCGGCGGTGGCCAGGGCCTGGGCGGCCCGCCCAGCCTTGGCCATCTTGTTGCCCTCGATCGCGGTGATCACCGATGAGGACTCACCCGGGGTGTTCAACAGGATCGAGGTGGTCGACCCGCCGTACATCCCGCCGTAGAAGATCCCGGCGAACATGATGAATGCGGCGCTCGGGCTGACGTTGTAGGTCACCGGTAGCAGCAGGGCCACCGTCATGGCCGGCCCGATGCCGGGCAGCACGCCGACCGCGGTACCCAGCAGCACCCCGATCACGGCGTAGAGCAGGTTCATCGGGGTCGCGGCCTCGGCGAACCCCTGAAGCAACCATTCGAAGTTACCCATTTACAGAATCCCGTCCAGAATGCCTGCGGGCAGCGGGATTCCGAGCCCGGAGTAGAACGCGTAGAAGCTCGCCACCGACAGCACCGCGCCGATGGCGAGGTTGCGGACGTAGTGGCGGTTGCCGAGAATCGTTGCCGCCCCGGCGAACAACAGTGCACCGGTGATGGCCCAGCCCAACGGCTTGACCAACAGGATCACCAGCACGAACAGTCCGACCAGCAGACCCACCGTGCGCCAGTCCCCCGGCATGTTCGGGTCGACGTCCTCACCGGCGTCGGCCTCACCGACCGACCCGCGCGGGATCGCGATAGCCAGGATGATCGCGAGCGCGATCAGGATGATCCCGATCCACAGCGGGAAGGCCCGCGGACCGACGGGGTCGACCTTGGCGAAGCCGCCGGTCAAGGTGAGCGCGTCGTAGATCAGGAATCCACCCACGGCCACCAGGACCAGGCAGACCAGATACTGGGCCCTGTCGACCTTCACAACAACCCCAATTCGTTCAGCGTCGTCGAGACGCGGTTGTCCTGATCACGCAGAAACTGCTCGAACTCGGCACCGGTGCTGAACGCATCGCTCCAGCCGTTCTTGACCAGTGCGTCACGCCACTGCTGGGTGCCGTGCAGATCGGTCAGGGCCTGCACCATCGCATCCTTGGCCTCACCGGAAATGCCTGGCGGCGCGAGTATCCCGCGCCAGTTGGTGAATGTGAGGCCGATCCCGGCCTCGGTCAGCGTGGGCGCATCGATGCCCTCGACGCGGTTGGCTCCCGAGACCGCCAGCACCCGGACCTGTCCGGCCTCGATCTGGTCGACGAACTCGCCGAGGCCGGTGGTGCCGGCCGCGATCTTCTTGCCCAGCAGGGCCGTCAGCAGGTCACCGCCGCCGTCGTAGGTGATGTAGTTGACCTTGCGTGGGTCGATGCCGACCGCGCGTGCGGTTTCCATCGGGAACAGATGATCGGGCCCGCCCGGTGAGGATCCGCCACCGATGGTGACCTTGGCCGGATCGGCCTTCCACGCCGTGACCAGATCACCGATGGTGCGGAACGGCGAATCGCCCGGCACCAGAATGCCTTCCTGCTCCTCGACCATCTTGGCCAGCGCGGTGGCATCGGAGGCACGCGCCGAAGAACCGTTGGTGTACACCGCGCCCACCACGCCGAGCCCCATCATCATCATGAGGTCGTCGTTGCCCTTTTCGTTCATCAGCCGGGCCATCGCGACGGTGCCGCCGGCACCGATGACGTTGAATACCTCGATGCGCCCGGTGATGTCGGTGTCCTCCATGATCTTCACCGCGGTGCGCGCGGTCAGGTCATAACCGCCGCCGGGGCTGTTGGGCACCATCATCCGCAGCCGATGCAGACCGCGAGACTCGTCACCGCGGGTCACCCCGCACGCCGTCACCGCCATCAGCGCGACCACGGCCACCATCAGGCCGGCACCTAGTCGTCGAAACCTCATGTTCAGCAATACTGGACCCACGACGTGACGCAGGTCACCTATTCGGACGCAAAGGAAGTTTTGTTCGTTGAGTTCATCGGCCGGGCGCTCACTGGTTGCGCCGTCACCGACGGCGCGGACGCGGTTGTTGCGGGGCGGCAGCCTGGCCGGGCGTTTCCTGGTGTTCCAGCTACTGGTGGTCGCGGTGGTGCTGATCGCGGTGGCCGCGGTGTCGGTGGCCCAATCCACCCGGGAGTTCCGTGATGTGCGCGGACAGCGGATGATCGCCGTCGCCGAGAACGTGGCCTCCACCCCGATCGTCCGGGACCGCTACGACGATCCGTTCGCCGCCCAGGTGCTGGCACCCGAGGTCGACCGGGCCGTGGCCCTCTCCGGTGCCGAGCTGGCCGAGATCACCGATCCGGCCGGATATGTGCGGGTGTCGTCCGACCCGGCGCGGGTCGGGCAGCGACTCGACCTGAGCACCACCCGGGCCGACGAGGGCCGCGCCTGGTCCGGCGACACCGACGTCGACGGTACGCACCGGCTGGCGGGGCAGGTCCCCATCCTGGCCGCCGACGGCGTGGTGCTGGCCATCGTCTCGGTCAGTGAGCGCTACCCGTCGCTGTGGGAGTTGTTGGGCGGAGCCGGTGAGCGGCTGGTGATCTACCTCGGACTGGGCGCGACACTCGGCATGCTCGCGTCGTGGCTGTTGTCGCGCCGGATCAACCGAGACACCCGCGGCCTGGACATCGCCGAGATCGCCAGCCTGGCCGATCACCGGGAAGCGCTGCTGCACAGCATCCGTGAGGGCGTGGTGGCGGTCAACAACGACGGCGTCATCACGGTGATCAACGACAGCGCATCCGATCTGCTCGGGATCAGCGCAGACGCGGTGGGCCGCCGCGCCGATGCGGTCGGCCTGGAGCCGGCGGTGGTGGCATTCCTGTTGTCCGGCGGGGGTACTCGCGCCGACGACTCCGACGTGGTGATCACCACCCGCACCCGTGTCCTGGCGCTGAATCGCCGCGCGGCCCGCAGCCAGGGCAGGAGCATCGGTACGGTGACCACCATGCGCGACAGCACCGAGCTCGCCGCACTGCAGGCACAACTGTCCTCGCACCGTAGCGTGACCGACACGCTGCGGGCTCAGACCCACGAGTTCTCCAACCAGCTGCACACCATCTCCGGCCTGGTGCAGCTGGGCGAATTCGACGCGGTGCGGGATCTGATCGGGACCCTGACCCGGCGGCGCGCCGAGATCAACCAGGCTGTCACCCAACATGTTTCCGATCCCGCTGTGGCGGCGCTGCTGATCGCGAAGACATCGCTGGCCGCCGAGAGCGGAGTCACCCTGGCCCTGACCGACGACAGCCATCTGAGTGCGCTGGACCCGGCCCTGGCCACCGATGTCATCACCTTGCTGGGCAATCTCATCGACAACGCCGTCGACGTGTCCGTCGGCTCGGCCGCCGCACAGGTGAAGGTGCGGATCGACGACTCGTCCGGGCTGTTCCTGTCGGTCTCGGATTCGGGACCCGGCGTGCCCGAACATCTTCGGGAGACCATCTTCTCCCGCGGTGTCACGTCCAAGGCCGACGTGCCCGGCGGCAGGGGCATCGGTCTGGCCCTGGTCCGCCTGGTGACCGCGCAGCACGGCGGCGGGGTCGAAGTCGCCGACGCACCCGGTGGCGGTGCGGTGTTCATGGTGCGGCTCCATGCGTGACGTGCTCGTCGTCGACGACGACTTCATGGTCGCCGAGATCCACCGCCGCTTCGTCGACCGCGTCGACGGATATCGCACGGTAGCGGTGGCACGCAACGGAACCGAGGCGCTCGCCGCGGCAGCCGACATCCGTCCCGACCTGATCCTGCTCGACGTGTACCTGCCGGACATGACCGGGTTGGAGGTGCTGCGACGGCTGCGCGCCGAGGGGAATCCTGTCGGCGTCATCATGGTCACCGCCGCCCGCGAACTCGACACGGTGCGCGGCGCGCTGGACGGCGGGGCCGCCGACTACCTGATCAAGCCGTTCGACTTCGATCAACTGCAAGCCAAACTGGCGGCTTTCGCGGCGCGGGCCGAGGCGCTGGCGGCGGCCGGCGGCGCGGATCAATCGACCATCGACGCGCTGTTCGGTGGGCGTGCCGCCGTCCTGCCCAAGGGGCTCGGCGCCGAAACCGGCCGACTCGTCATGGACGCGGTTCGCACCGCCGGCGAGGTCTCGGCAACCGAATGCGCTGAGCTGGTAGGCATTTCACGGGTCAGCGCGCGGCGTTACCTGGAGCACTACCTGAGCACCGGCGCGCTCGAGCTGCGATTGCAATACGGCGCGGGCCGGCCTGAACGGCGTTACCGCGCGAAGTGAGCGCCGACGGCCGGGGATCACGGGTCCCGCCTCGATCCGGTGACCTTCGAGGCGGCGAGAAGGTCCACAAACTAGACCTGAAATGCGGCCGCCGCCGACTACCGAAATAATGGCGGTGTGACATCGAAGGTTCTGTTCCTGCGCAACGACCCCACGGCGACCGAGGCCATGCTGGCCGACGTCTTCACCGAGTTCGGATTCGACATCGACACCTTCGACGTCGTCAGGCCCGACCGGGACGACGCCCCCGCCGGGGACGTGATCTTCCCCGACCCCACCGACTACGACGTGATCGTTCCGCTTGGCGCCCGCTGGCCGGTCTACGACGAAGCCCTGCGCAACAGCTGGGTCGGCGCCGAGATGGACATGGTGCGCCGCGCCGTCGACGCCGGGGTCGGCGTGCTCGGGGTCTGCTTCGGCGGACAACTCATCGCGCAGGCCTTCGGCGGATCGGTCAGCAGGTCACCGGCCCCGGAGGTCGGCTGGTACGACGTAGCCGCCGACGACGACCAGGTGGTTCCGGGTGGCCGATGGTTCCAGTGGCATTTCGACCGCTGGACACTTCCGCCCGGGGCCATCGAGATCGCCCGGACGCCCGCCGCCTCACAGGCCTTCGTGCTGGGCACGGCGCTGGCCCTGCAGTTCCACCCAGAACTCGATTCCGAGCTGCTGGAACTCTGGCTGGCCCACGACCGCGACGGCGAGGTGGCCGGGATCGGAAGCAGCCACGACGAATTGCGCTTGCAAACAAAGGAATTCACCGACGATGCGGCTGCGCGGCTACGCCTGCTGGTGCGCGGGTTCCTGAACGAGGTGGTCCGGGCGCGGCCATCGACGTAGGCTGACATCAGTCGGCGCAGTGTCGAAGAGCCGGCGGCAGCTTATGAACGCCTGGGGTCTGCGAGCGAGCAGAGATCGCATCTATCAGGACCGCCGCGAAGCGGGCCAGGTCCTGGCCGAACAACTGGTTTCCTATCGGGACCGGTCCGATGTCCTCGTCCTGGGTCTGGCCCGGGGCGGAGTGCCGATCGCTTGGGAAGTCGCCACCCACCTGAACGCGCCGCTGGACGTCTTCGTGGTCCGCAAGCTGGGCGTGCCCCAGTGGCAGGAACTCGCGATGGGTGCCGTGGCCTCCGGCGGTGGCCTGGTGATCAACGAGGATCTGGTGGACCGCCTCGGCATCGACCAGGACACCATCGCCGAGACCATCACGCGCGAGACCGCCGAAATCCAGCGACGGGAACAGGCCTACCGTGGCGGACGTCCCACCCCCGACCTCCGCGGCCGGACGGTGATCCTGGTCGACGACGGTATCGCCACCGGGGCCACCATGCTGGCCGCGGTCCGTGCGGTCCGGGCGGCACGACGGGTCGTGGTGGCGGTCCCGGTCGGTCCGCCCACGGTGAGCAGCCAACTGCGGGATGAGGCCGACGAGGTGGTGTGCACCAGCACACCGCCCCTGTTCGAAGCCGTGGGCCAGGCGTTCGTGGACTTCCACCAGGTCAGCGACGACGAGGTCCGCCGTCTGCTGGCCGCGCCCACCACCCGGGCGGCTGAGAGTTAGTTCTTGTACTTCTCGGTGGAATCGTCGGCCTCGACATCCACGTCGGCGGCGTCGGGCTCGACCGTGACATCGGATTCGGGCTCGGCGACCAACTCGTCGGGATAGTCCACGGGGGCCTCGACCGCGTCGAAGGTCTCGGTCGTCTCGGTGGCGTTGGCCTCGTCGGCGGCCGCGGCCGCGTCTTCGGCACCGGTGTTCGTCCCGCGCGAGCGTTCCCGCAAGGCGTCCACGATCAGCAGCAGCACACCGATCACGCTGGCACCGATACAGACCCAGGCGATCAACTCATTGCTGGTGACCACGGCGGTCACCAACGCAGCCAGGCCGATGACGGCAAGCACGAGCGCAATGATCAACATCGTTCAACCCTAAGTGTGGTGGCCCCACGATCGGGCCGGTTCACGACAGTGCGAGGAAGCCGGTCTTGGCCGGTCAGTTGTTGCCGCGGTTGAACTGGCTGAAGCCGCCAGCCGAGTCGTTGTTGGCACTGGAATCCACCGGCGCGGCCGAACCGCGCTGGCCCAGCTCTTCCAGCTGAGACTCCAGGTACGTCTTCAGTCGGGTCCGGTACTCGCGCTCGAAGGTCCGCAGCTGCTCCAGGCGGCCCTCCAGGACCGTGCGCTGCTGGTTGATCGTGCCCATGATCTCGGAGTGCTTGCGCTCGGCGTCGGCCTGCAGGGCGTCGGCCTTCTCCTGAGCCTGACGCAGCTGGGTCTCCGACCGGGTCTGCGCGTCGGCCAGCATGGCGTCGGCACGCGTGCGAGCCTCCGAGACGGTGGTCTCGGCGGTCTTACGGGCGTCGCTGACCATGGCGTCGGCCTGGGCGCGGGCGTCCGAGAGCAACTTCTCCGACTCGGCCTTGGCCGTGGAGGTCAGGCGGTCGGCGGTGTCCTGCGCCAGGCTGAGCACCCGGGCGGCACGGACAGGGCGCCGGCGGGGCCTCGTACACCGGCTGGGGGGCCGGGGCCGGCTCGGGCTCCGGCTCGTAGAGCGGGATGGACTGGGTGGACTGAGCGCCACCGCCGGCCCGGGCCGAGGCGAGCTCCTGATCGAGCTCGGACACCCGCTGCCGGAGATCGGCGTTTTCCTCGATGAGCCGAGTCAGCTCGTTCTCAACCAGATCGAGAAAGGCATCGACCTCGTCCTCGTTGTAGCCACGTTTGCCGATGGGCGGCTTGCTGAACGCGACGTTATGGACGTCCGCTGGTGTGAGCGGCATTGTCTGCCCCCTTGAAGTCTTGGACCGTCAACCGATCTCAAAGTGTAAAGCCTCGCTTGATCGCAACTGGAGTCCATCCTGTCACACCAGACCCGGCGGTTGCAGTGGAGGCCTATTTTTAAGAACGAATTTCAATCTTCTTACGCATTTGTGGACCATTCGGCAAACGCCGAGATCGAGGCTGAACACCCGATCGGATCGGGCGCCTACATGGCCGCGTTGAACGCCAGCTGCATCCCGATGAACGCCGCGAGAAGCAGCACCATGATCGACAGGTCGAACCGCACGGCGCCTATCGTGAGCTGGGGAATGAGCCGCCGCAGCAGTTTCACCGGCGGATCGGTCACGGTCATGATGAGCTCCAGCACCACGACGGTCAGACCCTTGGGGTGCCAGTCGCGGCTGAACGACCGGATGAACTCGACGACGACGCGCGCGATGAGCAGCAGCCAGAAGATGAACAGCGCGAAACCGAGAATTTCGAAGAACAGCGACAACTGAGCCGACCTCACTACCTACAGGATGTGTGACATTGGATACAGGTCGCCGTAGGTCGGACACATCTCACACAGAAGACGTGGTCAACCGATAGTGCGACGCCGCCAGCCTACCCGGGCCCCTTCAGGGTTTCGGGCCTGCGCACGGCGGCGCCGCTGTGCTGCGACGGAGGTCGCGCACTACTGATAGGCGTAGAAGCCGGCCTCGGCGATCCGGCGACGCTGCTCGGCGCTGACGTCGACGTCAGCCGGTGACAGCAGGAAGACCTTGGTGGCCACCTTGTCGAACGAACCGCGCAGTGCGAATGCCAGACCGGCCGCGAAGTCCACCAGACGCTTGGCGTCGGCGTTGTCCATCGAGACCAGGTCCATGATCACCGGGGTGCCGTCGCGGAAACGCTCACCGATGGTGCGGGCCTCGCTGTAGTCCTTGGGCCGCAGCGTGGTGATCTTCGCCAGCGGGCTGCCCGCCTCGAAGAGCTCGGCCATCCGGCGCGGATCCATGGCCAGCGCACCCCGGGTAGATCCCGACAGGGCGCCGAGACGCGGTGCGGGACGGTCGAATTCGCGCGGGGCGCGGACTCGCGGCTCGAACCGCTGCTCGTCGGCGAAACCACCCGCGTAGCCGCCCCGGTAGGCCGGCCCGTCGTCGTATTCGGGCCCCTCGTAGCCGTAGCCGTCCTCTTCGAAACGCTCGTCGCGGGGACGCCGGGCGTAGCTGCGGGCACCTCCGCGGTCATCGTCCTCGTAGTACTCGTCGTCGTAGTCCTCCATCGGCGCCATGCCGAAGTAGGCCTTGACTTTGTGCAGTGTGCTCATCTCGGCGACCCTTCTGCGGACGGTGGGGGTGGTGGTGTCTGTGATGAAGATGTGACTGGAGTGACTACTGCGGGTGACGTTAGCGGGCGTTGCCCCATGAGCGCGGTACCGACACGCACACATGTCGATCCGTGTTTGACCGCGCTTTCGAGATCTCCAGACATCCCCGCCGACAGTTCGAGCCGGTGCTGGTAGTCGCGCTGCACCCGGTCCCGCTCGGCCGCAAGCCGCGCAAAAGCGTCGTCGGGATCCCATTCCAGTGGAGGGATTCCCATCAGACCGGCGAACTCCAGCGCCTCGGCGGTGTTCGCTGACCCACAGATTTCGTCGACGAGATCAGGGGCATCCACATCGACCCCGCCCCGCGCGGTGTCACCGTCGAGACTGATCTGGATGTAGACGCGCAACGGCTCCGGGCGCGCCCCGGCCGCCAGCGCCTCGCCCGCGGCCCGGTCCAGCGCGGTCAGCAGGCGCGTGCTGTCGACAGAGTGCGCGGTGTGCGCCCAGCCGGCAACGGCCCGCGCCTTGTTCCGCTGGATACGCCCCACCATGTGCCAGCGAATCGGCGCCTCCGGCAATTCCGCGCGAACGGAAGCGACTTTATCGGCGGCCTCTTGTTCGCGGGATTCACCAAATGCGAGGCACCCTAATTGATTGAGAATAATGACATCGGTGGCCGGAAAGTATTTGGTGATCGGAAGTAATTCAATTTCATTGACATTTCGCCCGACCGATTCTGCGGCACGTGCCAGGCGCGCCCGCGCCGCACCGAGCGCGGCGGTCAACTCGGCCGTCCGATCGGCATCACGCGCGCGCTGCACGGTGCTCATCTCACTCTCACTCCAGGCTCGTTCTCCGGGTCGTTCACCGCGACTGCTCCATCCACACCACACTCGCCAGGCGCCCGGTCGGTGCGTCGCGGCGATGGCTGAACAGCGCGCGGTCGGCCACTGTGCACCGTGGGTCCACGTCGATCGCCGTGACACCCAAAGCCGTTAACTGCCGGGCTATTCCGGCCCTCAGGTCCAGGCCGGGCGTGCCGCGCGAGGTGGTGGTGCGCGAGCCGGGCAGGACCGCCTCGACCTCGGCCGCCATCTGTTCGGGCACCTCGTAGTTGGCACCGCTGACCGCGGGGCCGAGCAGCACCGAGATGTCCTCGGCGTGGGCACCGGCCGCCACCATCGCCTCCACGGTCCGGGCGACGATGCCCTTCTGAGCCCCGACCCGGCCGGCGTGCACGGCGGCGACGACCCCTGCGCGTGCGTCGCCCATTAATACCGGGACGCAATCGGCGGTCACCACGACCAATGCCAAACGCGGGGTGGTGGTCACCAATGCGTCGGCATTATCGACCGCGGTGTCACGCGGGCCGTCCACGGTGACGACGTGATCGCTGTGTACCTGATTCATCCAGACCAGCGCATCGGCCCCGACGGCGGCCGCCAGCCTCCGCCGGTTCTGGGCCACCGCTTTCGGGTCGTCGCCGACATGGTCGCCGAGGTTGAAGGAATCGAAGGGCGGTGCCGAGACGCCGCCGGCGCGGGTTGTCGTCACCCGCCGAATACGAACACTCACGATCCCAGTATCCGAACCCGCCGCCGGGCCCGGCTCAGTGCCGCATGAAGGGCGGCACGTCGACATCGTCGTCGGCGATCCCGCCGTCTCCGTCGCCACCGACACTGACGGTGGCGCCATTCGTGGGTGCCGGGACGCTCACCGCGTCCGTCGGTTCGAACAGCGACGTGGTCACCTTGCCGGAACGGGCCGAGGCGATCGGCTGGGTCTGGGCCGCACTCGGGCTGACCACCGGCTTGCGGCTGGGCCCGGCCATGTCGAAGCCTGCCGCGATCACCGTGACCCGGACCTCGTCACCGAGCGAGTCGTCGATCACCGTGCCGAAGATGATGTTGGCCTCGGGATGGGCCGCGTCCTGCACCAGCGAGGCGGCCTCGTTGATCTCGAACAGCCCCAGGTCGCTACCGCCGGCCACCGACAGGAGCACGCCCTGCGCGCCCTCCATCGAGGCCTCCAGCAGCGGCGAGTTGATCGCGATCTCCGCCGCCTTGAGCGCACGGCCGTCACCGCGGGCCGAACCGATGCCCATCAGCGCCGTCCCCGCCCCGCTCATCACACCCTTGACGTCGGCGAAGTCGACGTTGATCAGGCCGGGTGTGGTGATCAGGTCGGTGATGCCCTGAACGCCGTTGAGCAGCACCTCGTCGGCACTGCGGAACGCGTCCATCAGCGACACCGCGGCGTCGCCCATCTGCAACAGGCGGTCGTTGGGGATGACGATGAGGGTGTCGCAGCTCTCGCGCAGCGTCTGGATACCGTTCTCGGCCTGATTGCTCCGGCGCTTGCCCTCGAACGAGAACGGCCGCGTCACCACACCGACGGTGAGCGCGCCGAGCTTGCGTGCGATCGACGCGACGACGGGTGCGCCACCGGTTCCGGTGCCGCCGCCCTCACCGGCGGTGACGAACACCATGTCGGCGCCGCGCAGCAGCTCCTCGATGTCGTCCTTGGCATCCTCGGCCGCCTTGCGCCCCACTTCGGGGTCCGCTCCTGCGCCGAGTCCACGGGTCGAGTCACGGCCGACGTCGAGCTTGACGTCAGCGTCGCTCATCAGCAGTGCCTGTGCGTCGGTGTTGATGGCGATGAACTCGACGCCCTTGAGGCCCTGTTCGATCATCCGGTTGACGGCGTTGACACCGCCGCCGCCGATACCAACCACCTTGATTACCGCGAGGTAGTTATGCGGGGGGGTCATGGATCGTCTTCCTCCCAAGTCGGGTGTTCATGGCCGCCGAACCCTCCTCCTGCAAACCCTCAACCTCAACCATAGGCTTAGAGTTATGTCAAGTAGTTCCGCGCAAACAGAACGGTAGGGGGACAACGCCGGTGATCGCGGCAGGCGCGCCGACGCGTCGCGCGGCAATTTCGGACCGGATCTACTTGACGGTAGGCAGATCCGGACTGGACACGTCGTAGGTACGACCCGGCTGGGTCAGCAGCGCCGCCAGTTTCAGCGCCTTCTCCTCGGTCCGGTCGTTGGTCCCCCACACCACCACCCGGCCGTCGGCCAGCGTCAGCGCGATCGAGGCCACCGACGGTGCGGCGATCCGGCCCACCTGTGCGACGACGTCCGGCGGCAGGGCCAACATCACCTCGAGCGCGGCCTTGGTGGCCGGATCGGCCGGGCCCGGATTCTCGGCGTCCAGGTACGGCAGCGTCGGCGGTGGCGGCTCGGTGGCGAAATCCACCCCATCGCGGTCGAACAGATGCGGGCCGTCGGGATAGTCCTTGACCACCACCGGCACCCGCTCGACGACCGTGATCCGAAGCGTCGAGGGATACTCCCGCTGAACGCGCGCCGTGGCGATACGCCGGATCGTGGCCACCCGCTCGGCGACCGCGTCCGTGTTGACCTGCAGCAGCGGGGTGCCCGGCACCACCGCAGCGGCGGCCAGCACCTGCTCCTGCGGCACCGCGGCCGCACCGCTGACCGCCACATTGCGCACCGACATCACCGGCGTGAAATACAGAACCAGACCCAACGCCACCGCGACAACGCTGGCCAGCGCAGACCACAAGAGCACCTTCAGGCTGCGAATAGTGCTGCGGGCCACAGTGTTCGGGGCATCTGCGGACTGCCCGACCACCCGGCGCTTCGCTTCGCGCCGAGCCTGTTCGATCGCCACCGCCCGGTCCCGCGCGATCCGGCGTTCCTCACGTTCACGGCGGGCGCGGCGACGCGGGCCCTCGTAATCGGCGGCTGCCGCCGCGGGCACATCGGACCCTGCCGCGGGCGGCACATCGGTCGCGGGTGACTCAGTCGCTGCGGAACCGGCCTCGCCGGGAACTTCGGCCCCGCCCTCGGGACCCTCAGCACCCGTCTCGGTCACGGCGCACCCGTCGAAGGACGGCCCGGGGTCGTGCGATTCTCCTTGATACCGAGCTCGGTGATGATCTCCTTGCCCAGCATGGTCACGTCACCGGCGCCCATGGTGACGACGACATCACCCGGCCGTGCGTCAGCCGCCACCAGCGCCGCCACGGCGGAGAAATCGGGCACGTACGTCACCGGAACCGTCACGGCGTCCGCGACCGTCGCACCGCTGATCCCAGGTAGCGGCTGTTCCCGCGCGGCGTACACGTCAAGCACGAAGACCTGGTCGGCGATGCTGAGCGCCTTTCCGAACTCTTCTGCGAAATCTGCTGTGCGGGAATACAAATGGGGCTGGAACACCACGATGGACCGGCCACCGGACTCCTTGGCCAACGCGCGTACAGCGGTCAGTGCCGCGGTGACCTTCGTAGGGTGATGGGCATAGTCGTCGAATACCCGGACGCCGGCTGTGGTACCCACCAACTCGAACCGGCGCCGCACGCCCTCGAATCCTGCCAACGCATCGAGCACGTCGTCTGGATCCGCGCCGGCCTGGACCGCCGCGAGCAGTGCCGCCACGGCGTTGAGTGCCATGTGACGGCCCGGCACCGAAAGCCGCATAGTCCGTGGCTGACTCTCCGCCGCCAACTGCACCGTCGCGACCGCGGTGGTGCCTCGCTGCTGCCAGTCCAGCAGTGCGGCCGCCAGATCCGGGCGATCACCGCTGCCGTAGCGGAGCACCCGGATTCCCCGTGCGGCAGTCCGTTCGGCGAAAGCCGCTGCGCCCGGATCATCGACGCACACCACCACCACGCCACCTGGGCGCAGACGCTCCATGAACGCGTCGAATACATCGACGTAAGCCTGCTCGGTCCCGAAGAAATCGAGGTGGTCGGCTTCGATGTTGGTGACGACCGCGATATCGGGTCGGTACTCCACCAGTGACCCGTCACTCTCGTCGGCCTCGGCGACGAAGTAGGCGCCGCTGCCGTGATGCGCGTTGGTACCGGGCTCGCCGAGGTCACCACCAACAGCGAACGACGGGTCGAAACCGCTGTGCTGCAAGGCCACGATGAGCATCGATGTCGTCGTCGTCTTGCCGGCAGTACCCGTCACCATCAACGTGGTATCGCCGACCATCAGCTTGGCGAGCACCGCGGGGCGCAGGATCACCGGGATGCCGCGGCGCCGGGCCTCGACAAGCTCCGGGTTGGTCTTGGGGATCGCGGCGTGGGTGGTGACGACGGCGGTCGGCCCACCCGGCAGCAGATCCAGCGACGACGCGTCGTGCCCGATCCGGATCTCGGCACCGCGGGCCCGTAGCGCCACCACGCCACGGGACTCCTTGGCGTCCGAGCCCGACACCAGGCCGCCGCGGTCCAGCAGGATCCGGGCCACGCCCGACATCCCGGCTCCCCCGATCCCGACCATGTGCACCCGCTGAAGCTCAGGCGGAAGTGAATTACCGTTCACTGCAGCTTCTTTCGTCGGTCGCGGGCAACGTCGAGGGCGACCTGCGCCACCCGCCTGGCGGCATCGGGGTGACCCGACAACGAGGCGGCGGCCGTCATCGCCGCCAACCGCGCGTCGTCGGTCATCAGGCGTGCCACCGTATCGGCCACGAATTCACCGGTGAGCTGGGCATCGTCGACGACCATGCCGCCGCCGGCCGACACCACCGGAAGCGCGTTGAGCCGCTGCTCACCGTTGCCGATCGGCAGCGGGACGTACACCGCGGGCAGGCCGACGGCGGTCACCTCGGCAACCGTCATCGCCCCGGAACGGCAGATCGCCAGATCCGCTGCGGCATAGGCCAGGTCCATCCGGTCCAGATACGGCACCGCGACATACGGCGGTGCGCCCGCCGCGGCCGGCGGCAAGTCCAGGGTGTTCTTCGGCCCGTGCGCATGCAGAACCGAAACACCGGCAGCAGCAAGGGCTTCGGCAGCCGAGGCCACCGCGCGGTTGATCGACTGTGCCCCCTGCGAACCGCCGAACACCAGCAGCACCTTGGCGTCGGGGGCGAAGCCGAAGAAGGCCCTGGCCTCGGCCCGCAAGGCGGCGCGGTCCAACGACGTGATCGCCGCGCGCACCGGCACTCCGACCACCTCGACCTTGCGCAGCCCAGGCTCGGGTACCGCCGAGAGCACGCGTCGCGCCGATACCGCACCGACCCGGTTGGCAAGGCCGGCGCTGGCGTTGGCCTCGTGCACCACCACCGGGACGGCGCGCCGACGCCCGCGCAGGCCGAAACCGCCGCGGGCGGCAAGGTAGGCGGGCAACGCGACGTAGCCGCCGAACCCGATCACCACATCGGCCTCGACGCCGGCCAGGACGGAACGGGTCTGGCGAATCGCGGTACGCACCCGCAGCGGCAACCGCACCAGGTCCCCCGACGGCTTGCGCGGAAGCGGCACCGGGGTGATCAGTTCCAGGTCGTAGCCACGCTGCGGCACCAGCCGGGTCTCCAGCCCCCGCGCGGTTCCCAGCGCGGTGATGCGCACGTGCGGATCGAGTTCGCGCAGCGCGTCCGCCACCGCCATGGCCGGCTCGACGTGGCCCGCCGTGCCGCCACCGGCGAGAACGACGGATATCCCCCGGTCACTGCGTTCCTGCCCCCGAGGACCAGTTACCCCGCGGTCCGTCTTACCCTCGCTCACCCGTAACGCTGACCTTCCAAAGTCCGGGCCCGTTGACCCTGTTTCCGCTGGCCTGCAGGATATCGGACCGAAGACCTAGCACCCCCGGCCGGCTGCTGGCCGGTAGCGCGCCCCGACCGGCGTACCGGCCGGTCCGCGCTGTGCGGCGCACGACGGGCGGCCCGGGCCGGTTTGGCGCCGGACTGCTTGGCCCTGGACTGCTTACCGGCCTGCTTGGCGGCGGGTTTCGCACCGGCCTTGCCGCTGGGCTTGCCGACGCCGCGCGACGGTGTCTTGCGGCGGTCGTGCAGCCGGTTGCGGGCCACCTCCAGCCGGGTCGGGACGTACGGCTCGGGCAGCGGCAGCCGCAGCAGCCGGTTCATCCGGTCGTCACGCCCGGCCCGCAGCGCCGCCACCGCCTCCGGTTCGTGCCGGGCCGCGTTGGTGATCAGCCCCATCATCAGTAGCGTTGTGGCCTGCGAGGATCCACCGGCCGAGATCAGCGGCAGCTGCAGGCCAGTGACCGGAAGCAGCCCCACCACGTAGCCCACGTTGATGAACATCTGGCCCACCACCCACAGTGTGGTGGTCGCCGCCAGCAGTCGCAGGAACGGATCGGCCGAACGCCGCGCGATGCGCATACCGGTGTAGGCGAACAACCCGAACAGCGCCAGCAGGCCCACGGCTCCGACGAAGCCCAACTCCTCGCCGATGATCGCGAAGATGAAGTCGTTGTGCGCGTTGGGCAGGTAGTTCCACTTGGCGGTGCCCTGGCCCAGCCCGTCACCGAAGATGCCGCCGTTGGCCAGGGCGAACCGGGCCTGCCTGGACTGGTAGCCGATCCCCTGCGAGTCGGCCGCCGGATCGAGCCAGGACTGCACCCGGTCGGAGCGGTAGCCCGCGGACAGGGCCAGCACCCCGGCCGCCAGGACCGCGGCGGCCAGTGAGGACAGGAACACGCGCAGCGGGAGGCCCGCGTACCAGAGCAGGCCGAGCAGGATGATGCTCAGCGAGACGGTCTGACCGAGGTCGGGCTGGGCGACGATCAACGCCAGCGCGATCACCGCGGCGGGCACCAGCGGGATGAGCATCTCGCGCAGGGAGGCCCGTTCCATGCGCCGTGCCGCCAGTAGGTGCGCGCCCCAGATGGCGAAGGCGATCTTGGCCAGCTCCGAGGGCTGCATCGAGAACCCGGCGACGACGAACCAGCCGCGGGAACCGTTGGCCACCTTGCCGATTCCGGGGATGAGCACCAGGATCAGCAGCACGATCGTGAAGGCGAATCCGGGGAACGCCAGCCGGCGCAGGGTCCGCACCGATATCCGCAGGGCCAGGTAGAAGGCGATCAGTCCGACGACGGTCCACATCACCTGGCGGCCGAACACGGCCCACGGCGATCCGTCGAAGTCGTAGGAGTACACCCCCGACGCCGAGAGGACCATGATCAGGCCCAGCGTCGTGAGCAACGCGGTGACGGCGATGATCAGGTGGAACGATGTCATCGGCCGGCCCAGCCAGGCGCCGAACCGGGTCCGCGGCGCGGCGGCTGTCGACGGGGCGGCCTCTGCGGACCCGTCCCCGGATGCGGCGGTGTCGCCGGTTACGTCATCGCCACCGCGACGCAACCGGGCCAGGATGCTGGCCACCTCGCCTACCCGATCGCGGCGCGGACGGCGCCGGCGAACGCATCGCCACGCTGGCCGTAGCCGCTGAACTGATCGAAGGACGCGCCTGCCGGGGCCAGCAACACGGTGTCGCCCGACGCGGCGAGGCCGCGGGCGACATCGACGACCGCCGTCATGACCGCGTCAGAGACCGGTCGGTCCCCGACTTCGATCACACGAGTCACATGATCACCAATAGACTCATTTGTCTCAAGCACCCCAGAATCCTCCCCCGTCACAACCGCGACGACGGGGACATCCGGGGCGTGTCGCGATAACGCATCGGCAACCATCTGCCGATCCCGCCCGATCAGCACGACCGCGACCAGCCGATTCGCCACCTGGCGCACCAGCTCATCGACCGAAGCGCCCTTCAGCAAGCCCCCGGCGATCCAGACCACCCGATCGAACGCGGTGATCGAGGCTTGCGCGGCATGCGGGTTGGTGGCCTTGGAATCGTCGACATAGCGCACGCCATCGGCCTCCCCGACCAGCTCGGCGCGGTGCCTGCCGACCTGGAACGACGCCAACGCGGCCGCGATCGACTCAGGGGCCACCCCCACGGCCCGGGCCAGTGCCGCAGCCGCCAGCGCGTCGAGCACACCGACGGGCCCGGCCACACTGATCGTCGCGGCATCAGCCAACTCGACATCGGCGCCGAAAGCACGGTCGACGAGCTTGCCGGCGCGGACACCGAGCTCTCCGGCGGCCGGTTCGCCCAGCCGAAATCCCACCCGAACCCCAGCCCCAGCGGTGGGCAGCAGGCCCGCCGCCACCGGATCGTCGAGACCCACCACCGCCACCCGGCCGGCCAGCGCCCTGGCCTTGTCGGCGGCGTAGGCGGCCATCGAACCGTGCCAGTCCAGATGGTCCTCGGCGACGTTGAGCACCACGCCCGCATCCGGGCGCAGCGAGGGTGCCCAATGCAACTGGAAGCTCGACAGCTCGACCGCCAGCAACTCCGCGGACTGATCGAGGACCGCCAGCACCGGGTCACCGATGTTGCCGCACAACAGGCTTCGGCGCCCATCGGCCAAAAGCATCTCGTGCAGCATCGAGGTGGTGGTGGTCTTGCCGTTGGTACCGGTGACCACCAGCCAGCGGCGGGGCGGCCCATAGCGGCCCGCCGCATCCAGCCGCCAGGCCAGCTCCACATCCCCCCAGATCGGCACGCCGGCCTCGGCCGCGGCGGCCAGGACAGGAGCCGTCGGCGGGAATCCCGGGCTCGTGATCACCAGCGCGTAGTCGGCGATGCCGGAGATGGCCCCGGCCGGATCGATCACAGCGGTGCCCTGCTCGGCATAGGCCTGCAGCGCGTCGGCACGGTCGTCGCACAGCGTCGCAGCCACGCCGAGGGGCGCCAGGGCCGCCAGCACGGCCCGTCCGGTCACCCCCGCGCCTGCCACCAGCACCGGGGCACCGGGGGTCAGCAGCGAGAGATCGTCGCCGCCGCCGCGCCCGCCGGATGGGCCCGCCACCATCAGGCCCCGACTGCGGTGAGCCACTCGCTGTAGAACAAGGCCACACCCAGACCACAGGCGATCGCCGTCAGCAGCCAGAACCGGATGATGACCGTCGTCTCGGCCCAACCCACCAGCTCGAAATGATGATGGAAGGGAGCCATCCGGAAGACCCGCCGGCCCGTGGTGCGGAACGCCAGGATCTGCACCACCACCGAGGTCACCTCGGCCACGAACAGTGCGCCCAGGACAACGGCGAGGATCTCGGTGCGGCTCGTCACCGACAACCCGGCGATGATGCCACCGAGGGCCAGTGAGCCGGTGTCACCCATGAAGATCTTGGCCGGCGCGGCATTCCACCACAGGAAACCGATACACGCGCCCGCCGTCGCGGCCGCCACGATGGCCAGGTCCAGTGGGTCGCGGACGTTGTAGCAGCCCAGACCCGGTGCCGTGGCACAGGCATTGCGGTACTGCCAGAACGTGATCAGGACATAGGCCGCGCTCACCATCGCCATCGCGCCGGCCGCCAGCCCGTCCAGGCCGTCGGTGAAGTTCACGGCATTGGACCAGGCGCTGACAACCACCACGCAGAACAGCACGAAAACCCACGACGCCAGCGTCACCGTGGCGATCTCGCGGACATAGGACAGTTCGGGGCTGCCCGGGGTGAGCCCGTCCCCGTTGCGGAACTGCAGCGCCAGCACACCGAACAACACCGCCGCGGTCAGCTGGCCGACGGTCTTGGCGGTCTTGTTCAGGCCCAGATTGCGCGACCGGCGGAGCTTGATCAGGTCATCGACGAATCCGACCAGGCCGAGCATCGTGGCCAGGCCCAACACCAACAGACCCGATGCCGAGGGGCCCTCACCGCCGAGTGCGACCCCGACCAGATGGGTGCCCAGGTAGCCGGCCCAGATCCCGGCCACGATCGCCACACCACCCATCGACGGGGTGCCACGCTTCTTGGCGTGGCTGGCCGGGCCGTCCTCACGGATCTCATGGCCGAGGCCACGTTTGGTGAACAGCCGGATCAACGCGGGGGTCAGCAGAATGGAAACCGTCAGCGCGATTCCGACGGCGATCAGGATCAGTTTCATCGGTCGGCATTCCGATCTTGTCCGGCAACCAGCGCATCGGCCAGGGCGCCCAGCCCCACCGAGTTGGATGCCTTCACCAGCACCACGTCCCCCGGCTGCAGCTCAGCCTGCAACAGGGCCAGTGCGGCATCGGCGTCGTCGACCATCGTGGACTCAGATCCCCACGAACCCTCCATCACCGCGCCATGGTGCATGGCGTTCATAGCCCTCCCGGTTCCGACGACGATTAACCGAGACACATCTAAGCGCACCGCGAACCGTCCGATGGCGTCGTGCTCGGTTATCGCGTCGTCACCGAGTTCGGCCATCTCGCCCAACACGGCCCAGCTGCGGCGCTTTCCACCCTGGTCAAATGCGGGTTCACCAGGATTCTGCCGGGCCATCCAGGCCAGCGCCTTCAGCCCGGCGCGCATCGAATCCGGGTTCGCGTTGTAGGCGTCGTTGATCACCGTCACACCGTCGGCGCGGGACGCGACCTGCATCCGGTGCCGCGAGACCGGGCCGGCTCCCGCCAGCGCGGCGGCCACCTGATCCAGGCCGGCCCCGCACTCCAGCGCGACCGCCGCGGCACACAGCGCATTGCCCACCTGATGATCGCCGTGCACCGCAAGCGCCACCGCGGCCTCATCGCCGGCCGCGTGCAGAGTGAACCGCGGGCGGGCCAGATCATCGAGGGCGACCGGGCCGGCCCACACGTCGACCTCGGAACCGGGCTCACGCGACACGCGCACCACCCGGGCCGCGGTCTTGCCGGCCATCGCCGCCACCGCGGTGTCGTCGACATTGAGGATCACCACCCCCGAGGCCGGAACAGCTTGCGGCAACTCGGCTTTGGTATTCGCGATGGCCTCGCGAGAACCGAACTCGCCGAGATGGGCGGTGCCCACGTTGAGCACCACGGCGATCTGCGGCGGAGCGATCGCGGCCAGGGCGGCGATATTGCCCGGATGCCGGGCCGACATCTCCAGGATCAGGTAATCGGTGTCCGGCGTGGCGCGCAACACCGTCCAGGGATGACCCAGCTCGTTGTTGAACGACCCCGGTGGCGCGATCACCTGGCCGAGCGGCTCCAGCACCGCGGCCAGCAGATCCTTCGTCGAGGTCTTCCCCGACGATCCGGTCACCCCGATGATCGTCAGCCCACCGGTCACCAGTTCGGCGGCCACCGCCGCCGCCAACTTCGCCAGCGCGGCCAGCACCGCCGCACCGGACCCGTCGGTGTCGAATTCCAAAGCGCCAGAAGCAGCGTCGGCCGCCCCCGGTTCGGGCGTGACGATGATTGCGGGCACGCCCACGAAGTCGTGGCCGTCGGAGCGCGCACCGGGCAGGGCCAGGAACAGTCCGCCCGGGCCGATCGCGCGAGAGTCGAACTCGACAGTGCCGGTGACGCGGGTGGCGGCGGCCTCTTCGGCCGTGATGCCGGCCAACTCACCACCGACGATCTCAGCGATCCTGGCGATGGTCATCTCGATCACGTGCCCGACTCCCCTGACTTGAGTGCCTCCAACGCCGCTGCCAACTCGTCCCGGTCGTCGAACGGCCGGGTGCGGCCGCCACCGGTCTGCCCGCTCTCGTGCCCCTTCCCGGCGATCAGCACGATGTCGCCGGGCCCGGCCCAGGCCACCGCATGGTCGATCGCCGCGCGCCGGTCGGCGACCTCCACGACTTCGGCGCGTCCGGACGCTTCTGCCGCGCCGGCCACGATCGCCGCCCGGATCAGTGCGGGATCCTCGTCGCGTGGGTTGTCATCGGTGATGACGACGAGATCGGCCAGTTCGGCCGCGACCCGCCCCATCGGCGCGCGCTTACCCGTATCCCGGTTGCCCCCGGCCCCGAAAACCACTGCGATGCGACGCGGGCCCGATCCGCGCAGCGTTTCCAGCACCGCCTGCAAGGCACCGGGCTTGTGCGCATAGTCGACCAGCGCCAGGAACGGCTGCCCGCGGTCGATCGGCTGCAGCCGACCCGGCACGGTGGCCGTACGCAGTCCCGGGGCGGCCTGCTCGGGCGACACCCCGGCCCCGTCCAGCAGCGCGACCGCCAGCGCGGCGTTGGCGATGTTGTAGCCGCCGGTCAGCCCGATCCGCAGCTCGTGGGGCACTCCGGCCGCGTCGACGAGGGTGAATTCCTGGGATCCGGCGCCGACCGCCGTGACATTGCGTGCCTGCCAGTCGGCCGGGGCGCCGGTGGCGCTGACCGTCGTCACCTTCGCGGCCCGGCGGGCCATCGCGGCCCCCGCTTCGTCATCGACGCAGACCACCGCGGCCGCGGCGTGGTTGGGCGACGCGGGATCGAAGAGGCGGGCCTTGGCCTCGAAGTAGTCCTCCATCGTCGGATGGAAATCCAGGTGGTCGCGCGACAGGTTGGTGAACCCGCCCAGCGCGAAACCGATCCCGTCGACACGGCCGAGTGTGAGCGCGTGGCTCGACACCTCCATCACCACGGTGTCGACGCCGCTTTCGACCATCAGGGCCAGCAGCGCCTGCAGATCGGGCGCCTCGGGCGTGGTCAACGCACTCGGCAGATCGCGACCGGCGATGCGCACCCCCACCGTGCCGATCAGTCCGGCCACCCGGCCCGCCGCCCGCAACCCTGCCTCGACCAGATACGTCGTGGTGGTCTTACCCGAGGTGCCGGTCACCCCGATGACGGTCAGCCGCTCGGAGGGACGCCCGTACACCTCGGCCGCCACCGCACCGAGCACCGAACGCGGGTCGGGGTGAACCAGGACCGGAACATCCAGGCCACTCAGTTCAGTGGCGCCTGCCGCGTCGGTGAGCACCGCCACCGCACCCGCGCCGACCGCCTCGGCCGCATAGCGCGCGCCGTGCACCGCCGAACCCGGGAGCGCGGCGAACAGGTCCCCCTGCCGGGCATCCTGGCCGCGCAGGGTCACCCCGGTCACCCGGAGTTCCGGCAGCGGATTTCCGGTGGCAGATACCGCTTGGACCTGTTCGGCGAGCGGCACGAGGTATTGGCCGGCGGGACGGCTGGGACGCAGCTTCATGGCCATGCCACAGTACCCATCTGCGGTCCGCCGACCGCACCACCCACGGTGATCGCGGTCAGGTCGCCTGCAGGGTCAGGCGAGGCCCCGGATCGGCCGACAACGGAACGTTGTGACGTTGCAGCAGCCACGAGGCGATGTTGTGGAACAGCGGCGCCGCCGAGGATCCCGGTGACCCGTCCGCAGCCCGGTGCGGTGCGTCCATCATGATGCCGACGACGTAGCGCGGGTCATCCGCGGGCGCCATGCCGGCGAAGGTGATCCAGTAGACATCGTCGTAGTAGCAGCCGCATGCCGGATTGATCTGCTGGGCGGTGCCGGTCTTGCCGGCGATCTGGTAGCCCTCCACCGCGGCCTGCGGGCCGGTGCCCTGCTGCGCACCCATCGGGTCGCGCTGCACGATGGCACGGAACATGTTGCGCACCGTGCGGGCCGTCTCCGGCGACACCACCCGGACCCCTTCTGGCCGCGGCTCATCGGTCCGGCTGCCGTCCGGCGCGATGGTGGACTTGATGATCCGCGGCGGCATGCGCACGCCGTCGTTGGCGATGGTCTGGTACATGCCGGCCATCTGCAGCAGCGTCATCGAAAGGCCCTGTCCGATAGGCAGGTTGGAGAACGAGCTGCCCGACCACTGATCGATGGGCGGCACCAGCCCCGAGCTCTCACCGGGCAGGCCCACCCCGGTGCGCTGACCGAGCCCGAACTGACGGACCATGTCGTAGAAACGATCCGGACCGACCCGCTGGGCCAGCATCAGGGTGCCGACGTTCGACGACTTCCCGAATACACCGGTCATCGTGTACGGCATCACACCGTGGTTCCACGCGTCGCGGACCGTGACGCCGCCCATGTCGATCGAGCCGGGGACCTGCAGCACCTCGTCCGGGTTGGCCAGTCCGTACTCGATCGCGGCGGAGGCCGTGATGATCTTGTTCACCGAACCCGGCTCGAACGGCGAGGACACCGGCAGGTTGCCCATCTGCCGGTTCTCCTGCCGGCCGAGGTCCTGACTCGGGTCGAACGTGTTGTCGTTCGACATCGCCAGCACCTCACCGGTTTTCGCGTCGAGCACCACCGCCGAGACGTTCTTGGCACCCGAGGCGTCCTTAGCCTGCTGCACCTGCTGCTGAACGTAGTACTGGATGTCGTCGTCGAGGGTCAGCTGGACCGTGGACCCGTTGACCGCGTCGTGCCGGTTGCGGTAGCTGTTGGGGATCACCACGCCGTCCGAACCGCGGTCGTAGGTGACCGATCCGTCGGAGCCGGCCAACACCGCGTCCAGCGAATCCTCAAGCCCCAGCAGACCGTGGCCGTCCCAGTCGATCCCGCCGACGATGTTGGCCGCCAGGGACCCACCCGGATACTGCCGCAGATCCTGCCGCTCGGCACCGACCTCGGGGAATTTGTCGGTGATCGCGCCGGCGATCGCCGGATCGACCGCGCGCGCCAGATAGACGAAAGTCTCGTTGCTCCGCAGCTTCTTGAGAACGGTCTTGGCATCGGGCCGGTTGTCCAGCCGGGTGGCGATGTCCTTGGCGATCTCGGTCAGCCGAGTATCCGGATCGGGCGCCTCACTGGACTTGGCCTTCGCCTCGGCAAGTTGCTTGCGGACCCGGACCGGCTGGAACGTCAGCGCCTTGGCCTCGATGGTGAACGCCAGCTTGTCGTCGTTGCGGTCGACGATGCTGCCCCGCATGGCCGGGGTCACGTCGGTCACCTTGAGCTGACTGGCCGCCTCCGCACGCAGTCCGGCCGCCCTTGGTACCTGAAGGGTGAACAGCTGCACCGCCGCAATCACCAGAACCGACAGCATGACCAGGTTGCCGACACGATGCCGGAACACGAAAGACGAGCTGTGTAACCCGGTTTCGGCAGCAACGCGGGTACGTCGAATGCCGGCCTCATGCCCTTGCCCCGGCGCGGCCTTCTTGGCCCGCTTTGGCTTCGGCGACTGACCCTGGCGGCCCGGGCGGCGGCTCATGCCGCCGGAGCCGGGACGTTGACGGCAACGGCAGGGACATGTGCCGTCGGAGCCGTGGGCCGACTGAACTGTTCCAGCGGAGTTACCGGGCCTGGCGCGACCGGAGCCGGAGCGGGAGCCACGGGTTCCGGCTGAGCCGGCTGCGCTTGTGCCGCCGGACCGGGCGCGGTCGGCACACCGGGCACATGCATCGGCGCGGCCAGTGGTTGCGCCGGGTCAACGGCCGGCGCAGGTGCCGCGAGCGCGTCCGGAGTGACCGGCGGCGCCGCCGGTAGGGGCCCGGGCGCCGGTGCCACCGCACCCGGCAAGCCGTGCGTCGCGTCGGGAAGCGGAAGTCCAGGTGCCGCAGGGGAACCCGCGCGTGGCGTCCGCACCGTCAGCTCACGCGGATCGAGGACCCGCGGCGCCGGAGGCGCGGGCGGGGGCGGCGGGGCCTCTTCGGGCAGAGGCGTGTTCAGCGGAGGCGGCGGCACACCTTCGGCGGGCTTGGGAGTGCCGACGACGGTCCAGTTACCGGTCGCGTCCTGCACCAGATGGGCGGTGTCGCGCGACGGGATCATCCCGAGGTTGCGGGCCGCCTCGGCCAGGGCCGGAGCGGCCTGCGCCTCGAGCACATCCCGTTCCAGCGCTTCCTTCTGCTGCATCAGGCCTTCGTTGACCTGTCGCGCGTGACCCAGCTGGTAGGACCGCTCGGCTGACCTGGTGGACAACCAGAGGGTCAGCGCGAGGCCGATGCCCAGTGCGCCTATCACGAGTACGACGAACGGCACCCGGGAGATCAGAACCCGCGGATCGAGCTCGATCGACGCGAGCCGGACCAGAAGCCGCTCCCGCAGCCGGACGCGCAGCGGCGGGCGGACGACCTTGGGGGCCTTGGCCTTACGCGCCTTCGCCCGGGCCTTGGCCTGACTGGCGGTCTTGGGCCGGGCCGGCCGGGTGCCCGGTCGCTGAATCGGTCCGGTACCCGGTGCGGTACCCTGGCCGGCAGGCGTGTCATTGGCCTCGGTGCGCCGGCCGCCGCCTCGCGCGGGTTGACGCACGGGACGCCTGCGGTCTGCCTCGCGCAACTGTTCGGGTCGCTTGGCCTTCATGAGTTGCCCCCTTCCCCAACCTTTTCCAGTGCCCGCAGCCGCACCGGAGCGCTACGCGGATTGCGATCGATCTCAGCTTGGCGGGCCTTCTCGGCACCGCGGGTCAGCGTGACGAATTCCGGTTCATGCCCGGGCAACTCGATGGGCAGGCCGGGCGGGGTCCGCGATGCGGTGGCCGCGGCGAACGCCTGCTTGACGATCCGGTCTTCGAGCGACTGATAGGACATCACCACGATCCGCCCACCGTCGACCAATGCCGCCAGCGCCGCGGGCAGCGCAGCGCGCAGCGAATCCAGTTCGCCGTTGACCGCGACCCGCAGCGCCTGGAATGTGCGCTTGCCCGGATGCCCGCCGGTGCGCCGTGCCGGTGCCGGGATCGCCTCGTAGAGCAGCTCGACCAACTCACCGGTGGTGGAAAACGGTTGCTGCGCACGTCGTTTGACGACCTTGTCGGCGATTCGGCCGGCGAAACGCTCCTCACCGAAATCACGCAGGATCCGGGCGATCGACTTGGCGTCGTAGGTGTTGAGGATGTCCGCGGCGGTCAGCGGAGCGTCGGGGTCCATCCGCATGTCCAGCGGTGCGTCCGCGGAGTAGGAGAAGCCGCGCTCGGTCTGGTCGAGCTGCATCGAGGACACGCCGAGGTCGAACAGCACGCCGTCGATCTGGCGGAAGCCGGATTCGGCGATCGCCCCGGCGATTCCGTCATAGCGGGTGCGTACAAACCGCATCCGGTCACCGAACGGCGCCAGCCGGGCACCGGCGATGCCGAGGGCGTTGGGGTCACGGTCCAGGCCGATGACCTGCAGACCGGGAAAGTCGGTCAGAAAGCGTTCGGAATGGCCGCCCGCGCCGAGGGTGGCGTCCACGAGGACCGCGCCCGTCCCATCGTCGTGCCTGCGGGTGAGTGCGGGGGCCAGCAGCTCGACGCAGCGATCGAGCAGAACCGGGATGTGACCGTGGGAGTCTGAGTGATCTGGGGAATCGGGCACCGCTGAAACACCTCCGCTCGGAATGGCCCCTGCACCGGGGTCTCTGTCCGAATTCACGGACCTGGCGTTGGGGAAGTACGCCAGGGCCAATTCGGGCAGAGGCCTCGTTGCACGGGCTAGGTCCAGGCCAGCCGCCGGTCGATGGGCCGCATCAGAGGATGTCGCGCAGGGCTTCATCGGTGGCCGCGGAGAAGTTTTCTTCGTGGTTCTGCTGGTACTCCTGCCAGGCTTCGGCGTCCCAGATCTCCAGGTAGTCGACCGATCCGATCACCACGCACTCCTTGGACAGGCTTGCGTAGCGACGGTGATCCGCCGACAGGGTGATCCGGCCCTGCGCATCGGGATGCTGCTCGTCGGTGGCGGCCGCCAGGTTGCGCAGAAACGCCCGGGCCTCGGGGTTCCTGCGCGATGCGTCGGCAGCACGCCGGGCGACCTTTTCGAACTCGTCCCGCGGATACACGGCGAGGCTGTGATCTTGGCCCTTGGTGACCATCAACCCTCCTGCCAGTGCGTCGCGGAACTTGGCGGGCAGCGTGAGCCGCCCCTTGTCGTCGAGCTTGGGCGTGTAGGTACCCAGAAACATCTGGACACCTCCCGCCACCCGGATCGGATCCCGAGTCGCTTCGCCTTCTGCCCTCCGAACGGGGCTCCGATTTCCCCGTCGACCGCCACTTTACCCCACGATCCCCCACTTTGCTCCATTTAGTCGCTCAAGTTGGGGGCTTCTCCCCACCCAGACCCCCCAAATCGACCCACATCCCGCCACCACACGGCGCCGCAGCGCACCCAGAAAGCGAAAAACCGCAGGTAGGGACCTGCGGCGAGAAGGTGGGGAATTGTGGGGCGAAAATCCCTGAGAATCCGCCGGGCTCCCCCACACCGCCCCACGCGCCTGCGCGGGCGGTCTGACCGGCGTGTCGCTGGGCGACAAAAAAGGGGGCAGCCCGTTACGGGCTACCCCCTGAAACCGTTGGCCGGCTCAGTCGTCGAAGCGGCGGCGGAATCGGTCTTCCATCCGGGTCGTGAACGACCCACCACGCTGACGACGCTGACGCGGTGCGTTACCGGAACCCTGTGCCGCACGGTCGCGGCCGGTGATGCGCGGGCCGGTGATGGCGAACACCACGCCGCCGAACATCACCACGAAACCCACCACAGACAGGATCGGGAAACCACCGATCATGGTGGCCTTCACAGCCACACCGACGACCAGCAGTGCCAAGCCCACCACGAAAAGCAGCGCGCCCTGCAGCCTGCGCCGCGCAGAGGGCGCACGCAAGGTCCCGCCGCGCACGCTCGAGGCGAACTTGGGATCCTCGGCATAGAGCGCGCTCTCGATCTGATCGAGCATGCGCTGCTCATGATCGGAGAGTGGCATTCGTCCCTCCTTGCCGACGCCGCCGTCGCTTTTCAAAATTTCACATGCCCGCAATCACGGGCACCTAAGCCTAATGATACGAGGTCGATCCGAGCCGTACCACCTTGTTCACTGTCGATTGTAGGTCGTTCCGAGATCGCCCGGGTCGATGGGACCGACGGTCTCGCAACCGGATAATGCTGAAGATAATGAGTTCGGCACAGACCGGGCAGGCGAAAGGCGAAAGCATTGGCGACGTATCTCATCGATCTGTCGCCGGACGACATGAAGCGCCGGCTGCCCGAGGCGCTGCGCGTGTACGTCGACGCCATGCGCTACCCGCGCGGAACCGAGGAACAACGCGCCGCACTGTGGCTCGAACACACCCGGCGCGCAGGGTGGAAATGCGTGGCCGCCGTCGAGGTGGCCGACCCGGTGGCCGGCACCGGATCCGACGCCCGCCCTCCCACTGCCGAGCTGCTCGACGCGCCGTTGCAGGGAATCGCCTACGGCTACAGCGGGGCACCCGACCAGTGGTGGCAACAGCAGGTCGTCTCCGGCCTGCAGCGGATGGGTGCCAGCCCCGGACAGATCGCCGACCTGATGGCCAGCTACTTCGAGCTCACGGAGCTGCACATCGAGCCCCGTGCCCAGGGACACGGTCTCGGTGAGGCCCTGACCAGGCGACTGTTGTCCACCCGCGACGAATCTCACGTGTTGCTGTCGACCCCGGAGATCAACGGAGAGGCCAACCGGGCCTGGCGGCTCTACCGGCGGCTCGGCTTCACCGACGTGATCCGCGGGTACCACTTCGCCGGCGACCCCCGGCCCTTCGCCATCCTCGGTCGCCCACTGCCGCTGTGACATCTGGCACGATGACCTGCGTGCACGTCCGACCACCGAGCCGCCGCAGCCGCACGCGCCTGCTCACATTGGTGATGTTGCTGCTGATCCTGCCCATGGCGGTGGGCTGCGTCCGGGTCCGCACCTCGATCACGGTCTCTCCCGACGACCGGGTGTCCGGGCAGATCATCGCGGCGGCGAAGCCGCGGGATGCCGACGACAGGGGCCCGCAGCTACTGAACAACCTGCCGTTCGCCACGAAGGTCGCGGTCTCGGAGTACAGCCGCGACGACTACGTCGGCTCGCAGGCGGTGTTCTCCGACCTCACATTCGCCGAACTCCCCCAACTCGCCGGCATGAGCCGCGACGCCGCCGGTGTCGACATCTCCCTGCGCCGCGCCGGTGACCTGGTCATCCTGGAGGGCCGGGTCGATCTCACCTCGCTGTCCGATCCCCAGGCCGACGTCCTGCTGACGGTGTCCTTCCCGGGCGAGGTGACATCGACCAACGGCGATCAGGTCAGCTCCTCGATCGTGGAATGGAAACTGCGGCCGGGCATCGTCAGCACGATGAACGCCCAGGCCCGCTACACCGACCCGAGCGCCCGGTCGTTCACCACCGCGGCGATCTGGCTCATCGTCGGTGCGTTCCTGGTGGCCGGCGCCGTCGGGGCCCTGGCGTGGGTGAGCCGCGACACCTCGCCCAAGCCTGGCGACCCGGTCGCCGGCAGCGACTGAGCGCACACGCCCGGGCCCCTGGGCCGAGCTCATCGCCGGGCCGCACTCGCTTGGTACAAAACGCGTGGCACGCTTTACGCTGAATGCACTCACCGGACACCGTTGACGACAGAAAGGGGCGGGCGCTGAGCGTGCAAACATCGGCACCGTCAACCGTCGAGCTGGCCGGAGCCGTCACCGACCAATTGCGCGACTACCTGCGTGAGCGCCGCCGCGACTGCGAATACATCGGAACCGACTACGCCGAGCTGACCGAGGCTCTCGAGGAGTTCGTGCTCCGCGGCGGCAAACGGATGCGGCCCGCCTTCGCCTACTGGGGCTGGCGCGCGGTGATCGAACCGGCCGATTCCCCGGCCGAGCCCGACGTGCTGCTGTTGTTCGCCGCGCTGGAGTTGCTGCAGGCCTGTGCCCTGGTCCATGACGACGTCATCGACGAGTCAGCCACCCGTCGCGGCCTGCCCACCGTGCACCGGGTCTTCGCCGACCGGCACCGCGACCGCAACTGGCACGGTTCGTCGCGACAGTTCGGTCTGTCCGCGGCCATCCTGGCCGGCGACCTGGCGCTGTCCTGGGCCGACGACATCGTCGCCTCCGCCCCGATCCCCGCCGACGCCCAACAGCGGGTCCAGCAGGTCTGGCGTCACATCCGCACCGAAGTGCTCGGCGGCCAGTACCTCGACATCGTCGCGGAGTCCAGCCGCGCCGAATCGGTGGCCTCGGCGATGAACGTCAACACCTACAAGACGGCGTCCTACACCGTGGCCCGGCCGCTGCAGCTGGGCGCCGCCGCGGCCGCCGACCGGCCCGACGTGCAGCAGATCTTCCACCAGGTCGGCAACGATCTCGGCGTCGCCTTCCAGCTCCGCGATGACGTCCTCGGCGTCTTCGGTGACCCGGCGGTCACCGGAAAGCCCTCCGGTGACGACCTGCGATCCGGCAAGCGCACCGTGTTGCTGGCCGAGGCACTCGAGCTGGCCGACAAGTCCGACCCGACCGCCGCCGAGCTGCTGCGCGGCTCCGTGGGCACCGAGCTGTCGGACGCCCAGGTGGGCGACCTGTGCCGGGCCATCGAGTCCGTCGGCGCCCTGGCCGCGGTCGAGACGCACATCGAGCTGCTCACCCACCGTGCCCTGGACACCCTCGCGGCGGCACCGATCCACGAACAGGCCAAGACCGGCCTGGCCGAGATCGCCCGATTCGCGGCGAACCGGTCGGCATAGGAGCACGGCCGGCACAACATGACGAGCTTGCCCACCGAGACCCCGAGCACCGGGGTCGCACAACACATCTCGCGCCTGGCCGCTTTCGCGGTGTCGGCCGAAGCCCGACCGGCCCGGCTGGGCTGCCTGGGCGCGGCACTGCTGACCATCGGCGGGCTCGGCGCCGGCAGCACCCGGCTGCACGACCCGTTGCTGGAATCGCTGCACCTGTCCTGGCTGCGGTTCGGGCACGGCCTGGTGCTGTCCTCGATCCTGCTGTGGGCCGGCGTCGCGGTGATGCTGATCGCCTGGCTCTGGCTGGGACGGCGCGTGATCGACCGCAGCGCCACCGAATACACCATGGTGGCCACCACCGGTTTCTGGCTGGCGCCATTGCTGTTGAGCGTTCCGCTGTTCAGCCGCGACACCTACTCCTATCTGGCCCAGGGAGCGCTGCTGCGCGACGGGTTCGATCCGTACGTCGTCGGCCCGGTGGAGAACCCGAACTCCTTGCTGGACAACGTGAGTCCGATCTGGACGACGACCACCGCACCCTACGGGCCGGCGTTCATCCTGGTGGCGAAGTTCGTCACGATCCTGGTCGGCGATCACGTGGTGGCCGGCACCATGCTGCTGCGGCTGTGCATGCTGCCCGGCCTGCTGCTGCTGATCTGGGCCGCACCGCGGGTGGCCCGCCACGTCGGCGCCAACGGCGCCGCGTCACTGTGGATCTGTGTACTCAACCCACTGGTGATCGTTCACCTGATGGGCGGCGTGCACAACGAGATGCTGATGGTCGGACTGATGATGGCGGCGATCGCGCTGACCTTCGCGGGCCGCCCGGTGATCGGCGTCAGCCTCATCGCGATCGCCGTTGCCGTCAAAGCCACTGCCGGGCTTGCGCTCCCGTTCCTGGTCTGGGTGTGGATGCGCCAACTGCGCGACAAGCGGGACATGCCCGCGGTGCGCGCGTTCGCGGCCGCCACGGCGGCCTCCGTGCTGATCTTCGTCGCGGTCTTCGCCGTGCTGTCCTGGCTGGCCGGGGTCGGTCTGGGCTGGCTGACGGCGCTGGCCGGCTCGGTCAAGATCATCAACTGGCTCACCGTGCCCACTGCGGCCGCCAACCTCATCAATGCCATTGGCGGCCTGATCTTTCCGGTCAATTTCTACGCCGTGCTCGAGGTCTCCCGGATCATCGGCATCCTCACCATCGTGATCGCCCTGCCGCTGCTGTGGTGGCGTTACCGGCACACCGACCGCGACGCCCTCACCGGAATCACCCTGGCCATGGTGGTGGTCGTGTTGTTCGTACCGGCCGCACTGCCCTGGTACTACACCTGGCCGCTGGCCGTGGCTGCCGCCCTGATCCAGACCCGGCCCGCGATCGCGGCGGTGGCCGGGTTCTCCACCTGGATCATGGTGATGTGGAAACCCGATGGGGCGCACGGCATGTACTCGTGGGCGCATGTCCTGCTGACCACCGCGTGCGCAGTGGTGGCGTGGTATTCGCTCTACCGAGCACCCGAACCGACGCCCGAGGCCCGGAATCAGCCGTCAGTAAGCTAGCGCCTGCGCGCGGCGCAGCACCTCACGCGCCTGGTGGGAATGCAACGCGTCGACGGGCCGGGCATTGGTGATCCGCTCGGTGCTGCCGTCGGTGGTGATCGTCAGCGACTCGTCCGGAGTGAACAACCAGCGCAAGATCTCGGTGTCGCGGTAACCGCCGTCGCGCAGGACGACGAGCAGGCCGGGCAGGGGTTTGACCACGTGACCGTTGTCATCGAAGAAGATCTTCGGCACCACCAGGATCCGGTCGCGTCGCACCGCGATCAGCTGTCCGTCGCGCAGCTGTTGGTGCACTTTGGTGACGGGTATGCCGAGCAAATCCGACACCGTGGGTAGGTCATAGACGGCCTCGTCGGGGGCCAGAACGTCATCGGCGGCTGGAATGCTGCTCACCGCACTGATTCTAGGTCCTCGGCCGCAACTCGTAACATGTGTCCGGTGGAGCAGCAACCGGATCCACTCGTCGGCACCATGCTGGACGGGCGCTATCGCGTGGACATGCCCATCGCCACCGGCGGGATGTCCACGGTCTACCGCGGCCTCGACGTGCGCCTGGACCGTCCCGTCGCGCTGAAGGTGATGGACTCCCGCTACAGCGGCGACAGCCATTTCCTGACCAGGTTCGGCCGCGAGGCCAAGGCCGTGGCCCGGTTGAAGGACCCCGGGCTGGTCTCGGTGTACGACCAGGGCGGCGGCGGTACCGGGGGCCAGCCGCCCTTTCTCGTGATGGAACTGATCGACGGCGGCACACTGCGCGAACTGCTGGCCGAGCGCGGCCCGATGCCCCCGCATGCGGTCGCCGCCGTGCTGGAGCCGGTGCTCGGCGGGCTCGCCGTGGCACACCGAGCCGGGCTCGTGCACCGCGACATCAAGCCCGAGAACGTGCTCATCTCGGACGACGGCGAGGTCAAGATCGCCGACTTCGGCCTGGTGCGTGCGGTCGCCGAGGCCAAGATCACCTCGACGAGCGTGATCCTGGGCACCGCCGCCTACCTGTCCCCCGAGCAGGTGAGCACCGGTGACGCCGACCCGCGCAGCGACGTGTACGCGGTCGGCATCCTCACCTACGAACTGCTCACCGGCGTCACGCCGTTCACCGGAGATTCCGCACTCACCGTCGCCTACCAGCGGATGGACAACGACGTTCCCGCGCCCAGTTCGGTGATCGCAGGGGTACCAACACAATTCGACCAGTTCGTGCGCCGGGCCACCGCCCGCGACGCCGGGCAGCGATTCGCCGACGCCGACGAGATGCGGGCCCAACTGCACGAGATCGTCGACGCCCTCGGCCTTCCGGCATTCCGGGTGCCCGCACCGCAGCTTTCCGCGCAGCACCTGGCCGCGACTCGCATCCATGAACTCGGTGACCCTGCCGGCCAGGGCAACGAGGCCGCGACCGTCGTGACGGCCGCACCGCCGTCGGCGCCGCCGCTTGCCCCCGCGCCGCGCCAGCCCACCCGTGAGATCACCCGCGACCGCCACGACTGGGCGCCGATCCCGACCGATCCCGACGCCGCTGAATACTCCTTGGCCGCAGGGCAATTCGCCGGTATCGAGATGGGCGAGTTCTACTGGGCGCGCCAACGCGCCAAACGCGCGCTGGCGATCTGGGTGATCGTGGTCCTCACGTTCACCGGCCTGGTCGCCGCCGCCGCCTGGACACTCGGCAGCAACATCGGCGCCCTGCTCTAACTGCGCAGCATCTCGGCGACGAGGAACGCCAACTCCAGGCTCTGCTGGGTGTTGAGCCGCGGGTCGCAGGCCGTCTCGTAGCGGCCCGCCAGGTCCGAATCCGAGATGTCCTGTGCCCCACCGAGACATTCGGTGACGTTCTCACCGGTGATCTCGACGTGGATGCCGCCCGGGTGCGTGCCCAGCGCGTTGTGCACCTCGAAGAACCCCTGCACCTCGTCGACGATGCGGTCGAAATGCCGGGTCTTGTAGCCGGTCGACGCCTCATGGGTGTTGCCGTGCATCGGGTCGCACTGCCAGATCACCTTGTGACCGGTGGCCTCGACCTTCTGGATGATCGCCGGCAGCAGATCGCGCACCTTGTTGTTGCCCATGCGCGTCACCAGGGTGAGCCGTCCTGGCTCGTTGTTCGGGTCCAGCCGCTCGACATATTCGACGGCCTGATCCGGGGTGGTGGTCGGCCCCAGCTTGACGCCGATCGGGTTGGCGATCACCTCGGCCAGCGCCACGTGCGCACCGTCGAGCTGCCGCGTGCGCTCGCCGATCCAGAGGTAGTGCGCGGATTGGTCGTACAGCTTGGGCGGTCCGTCGGGGTTCTCCGCCGGATCAGACAGGCGCAGCATCGCCCGCTCGTAGTCGATCACCAGCGCTTCGTGACTGGCGAAGATGTCGGCGGTCTGCAGATTGCGGTCGGCGACCCCGCACGCGGACATGAACTTCAGGCCCCGGTCGATCTCCCCGGCCAGCGCCTCGTAGCGGGCTCCGGCGGGCGAGGTCCGGACGAACTCCCGGTTCCAGTCGTGCACCAGGTGCAACGACGCCAACCCCGATGAGGTGAGCGCCCGGACCAGGTTCATCGCGGCGCTGGCATTGGCGTACGCCCGCACCAGGCGTGACGGATCGTGCTCGCGCACGGCAGCGTCCGGGGCGAAGCCGTTGATCATGTCGCCGCGGTAGGACTTCAGGCCCAGTGCATCCAGGTCGGCCGACCGCGGCTTGGCGTACTGGCCGGCGATGCGGGCCACCTTGACCACCGGCATGCTGGCGCCGTAGGTCAGTACGACGGCCATCTGCAGCAGGGTGCGGATGTTGGCCCGGATGTGAGGCTCGGTGTTGTCCACGAACGTCTCGGCGCAGTCGCCGCCCTGCAGCAGAAACGCCTCGCCGTTCGCCACGTCGGCGAGCAGGCCCTTGAGCTTCTCGATCTCCGACGGCACGGTGACCGGCGGCACGCTCTCCAGCACGGTGCGCATGGACTTGGCTGCGTCCGCGTCCCAGCTGGGCTGCTGCACGGCCGGCTTGGCCAGCGCCGCATCGAGCCGCTGACGCAGCTCGTCGCTCAGCGGAGGCAGTGGCGGCAGCTCGTCGATGGGGATGTCAACGGTCCAGTTCACCCGTTCATGGTAGCCGCCGGTGAACGGCCGTTTTCAGGGCTGCGCGACGCCGGGCTCACGCGCCACGTTCAGCCCCACACCCGTCATCAACTGGAACCGGTGCAGGTTGTGCCGCGCGTCGACCAGTGCGTCGTGCGCCTCGGTCGGGCGCGGTGGCATCCGCGGGGATCCACGGTCTTCCCAGAACTGGCGCAGCTCGCGGGTGAATCGCGGCATCGCCGGAGGCAGATCGGTCATCGGGCCCCATAGCTGGCAGAGCACCACGTGGTCATAGGCGCCCACCCAGGCCCACAACTCGATCGGCTCGTCGCCGTCGATGTCGAAGAAATCCTCCAGCTCCGACCGGATCTGCCGCCGCGACCGCCACAGCTGCGACGACGGCGACGGCAACTTGGGCAGCACATGTTTGCGCACCCAGCGGCCGGCGCGGTCCGGGTTGAATTCGGTGGAGATCGCGTAGTACTCGCGGCCGTCCTCGGCGACGACGCCAATCGAGATCAGCTCGATGGTGCGACCGTCATCGATGAACTCGGTGTCATAGAAGTAGCGCATCAGGCGGTCCGCCCCGGGGCGGGGGCCGCATGGATCTCCCGATCGAGCTGCGCATCGACGGCGGCGTCATCGGGGAACTTCGGCATTCCGGTGATGGCGTCCTGCAGCCACAGTTTGGCCTGCACCACGGGCCGGCGCAGCCAGCGCTCCCGCTCCAGCGCACGATGCATCTTGCGGGGACGGCTGGTGTAACGCCAGCGCGCCCACGGCGCATGGGGCCGCGACAGCCGTACCGCCCCGACGAACAACAACGGGGTTATGAACATGCCCACCAATCCAGTCCACACCTTGCCTTTGAGCAGAACCACCACCGCCAGCAGCAGGGTCAGCACCGCCACCCCGACCACGAGCGCGCGCATCGCCAGCGACTGGTCCTCGCGCCAGATACCGATATCAAAGAATGACAGCGGGTTGAAACCGAGGATCAACAACCCCGCCACCGCCACGGCCGCGAACACCGCATCCACCGAAGTGCGGCCGTCCTCGGCCCAGTACACATCCGAAAGGTGAAGGATCAGCGCGAACTCGTCGAGCACCAGGGCCGCACCGATGCCGAAGAACACCGCCGCCACGGTGAACTCCGCCACGCCGCCGTTGACCGCGAGCGTCACCATCGTCACGCCCGACACCATCACCAGCACGACCCCGATCACCATGTGGTGGATGTGCAGTGAACCGCGCCCCATGTTGCGGGGCTGCCACCACCTGGGCGGCCGTTCGCTGTCGGCATTACGGCGGATGTAGCGCACCACGATGCGGGTCACGAAGAACGTGAGAAGGAACGCCACCAGGCAGCACAGCAGCGGCAGGCGATCGCGCGTGAGGAATTCGAGGTGAACGGTCGCGTGCACGCACAGAACTTACGCCGACCTGCGCGCGTCGCGAGTGCGGATGCGCCCTCTCGGTGATGCCACCGATAGTCTGTTGAGGACATGAGTAAGCGGCAGTCGCCCGGCGGGGCTGGTTGGGCACCGACGATCGGGTGGCGGCTTTTTCAGTTGCTCACAGTGGCCGGGTTGATCCTGGTCGGCTGGCGGCTACTGGGGCACGTGCCCTATCGCATCGACATCGACGTGTACCGGATGGGCGGGCGGGCCTGGTTGGACAACCAACCGCTCTACGCCGACGGCGCCATCTTCCACACCCAGGGCGGCCTGGATCTGCCGTTCACCTATCCCCCGCTGGCGGCGATCATGTTCGCGCCGTTCGCCTGGCTCTCGTTGCCCGCGGCCAGTGTGGCGATCACCGCCACCACGCTGACGCTCTTGATCGTCTCGATGGTCATCGTGCTGACCCGGCTCAACGTCTGGCCGGACACCACGATCACCTCGGAGCCGGCCTGGCTGCGCCGCTGCTGGCTGGCGATCGCGCTCGTGGTGCCCGCGGTCATCTGGCTGGAACCGATCCGGTCGAACTTCGAGTTCGGTCAGATCAACGTGGTGCTGATGACTCTGGTGGTCGCCGATTGTGTGCCGCGCCGCACGCCGTGGCCGCGCGGCATGCTGCTGGGGCTGGCGATCGCACTCAAGCTCACCCCCGCGGTGTTCCTCCTGTATTTCCTGCTGCGACGCGACATCCACACCCTGCTGCGGACCGCGGCCGCCGCCGTCGTCGCGACCCTGGCCGGATTCGTGCTGGCCTGGACGGACTCGATCGAATATTGGACCGAGACGGTGCGCAACACCGACCGGATCGGTACGGCCACGCTCAACACCAACCAGAACATCGCCGGCACGCTGGCCCGGCTCGGCCTGTCCGAAGGGCCGCGCTTCGCGCTGTGGGTCGTCGCCTGCTTCGCGGTGTTGGCGCTGACGGTCTGGGCGGTCCGGCGGGTGCTGCGCGGCGGTGCCGATGAGGCACCGGTGGTCGCCCTCATCTGCGTGGCGATGTTCGGCCTGGTGGTGTCGCCGGTGTCGTGGTCGCATCACTGGGTCTGGTCGCTGCCCACCCTCTTGGTGACCGGCGTGCTCGCCTACCGGATGCGCGAGGTGCACCTGGCGTCGCTGTACCTGGCCCTGGTGACGGTGATCGGCTTCGCCTTGATGGTGTGGACACCCATCGCGCTGCTGACCCCGCATCAGGAGACCGCGGCCTCGGTGCTGCGGCAACTGGCCGCTGATTCCTACCTGTGGTGGGCGCTCGCCGTCATCGTGGTGTTCGGGGCGGTGTCCGCGACCAAGGCCGGCAAGACGGCTGCGGTGACCCCAGCGCCGCTGGTCCAGCTCAGCGGCGGCGAAGCGCCCTAACCCGCCGCGGCGTGCGGCAGCCGGGCCGCGGGCTTGCTCGTATCGACCTGCTGACCGTTGGACTTCTGCGCGTTCTCCTTGATGGCGGCCGCGTAGATGTCGACGTACTCCTGACCCGACAGGTCCATCAGATCGTACATCACCTCGTCGATCACGGCGCGCTCGATGAACCGGTTACCGGCCAGGCCGTCGAACCGGCTGAAGTCCATGGGCTTGCCGAACCGGACCTCGACCCGGCCGAACCGCAGCCCCTTGGATCCCGGTGGATTCACCACGTCGGTGCCGACCATGGCCACCGGGATCACCGGTACCCCGGTCTCCAGGGCCAGCCTGGCCAACCCGGTCTTGCCCTTGTAGAGGCGGCCGTCCGGTGAGCGGGTGCCCTCCGGATACATGCCGAGCAGCTTGCCCTCGCCGAGGATGCGCTTGGCGGTGGTCAGCGCGGCCTGCGCCGAATCCGCGTCCGTGCGGTCGATCGGCACCTGCCCGACAACGGTGTAGAACCAGGCCAGGAACTTGCCCTTGATCCCGGTGCCGGTGAAGTACTCCTGCTTGGCCAGGAATGTGATCCGCCGGCTGACCACCAGCGGCAGGTAGAAGCTGTCCATCACCGCCAGGTGGTTACTGGCCAGGATGGCCGGCCCATCGGACGGAACATGTTCCAGCCCAGTGATTTTGGGCCGGCCGAGGACGGCCAGCAAGGGGCCCAACAGGACGTACTTGAACAGCCAATACCACATGGACCCTCCACCTTGTGCGCACCGCGCAATGCTCTGCGACAACTGTACCCAGGCCATGTTGTGGCTACCACAGCAAGCCCTGGATGCCCGCTGTGTCTCAGCGATGTCTCAGCTGGCTCAATCTTCTACGGTTACCGGGATGTGCTGGTAGCGGCCGGGAGGCGGCGGGGGCGGGAAATCGTCGGGCGGCGGTGCGTCCGGACCGCCGTCAGGCGGCGGGCTATCTCCGCCGGGGCCGCTATCCGGCCCGTCGCCACCGGAGCCGTCGCTCCCGTCGTCGAGAACCGCGCGGATCACCGTCAGCAGCGCCACGCTGTGCTCGGCGATCACCGACAGCAGCGGATGCTGCTCGCCGTTGACCACCGCGGCCAGTGCACACACCGGGCACCACACCTGCTGGCACTTGCCCGGGGCGTTGTCGGCCGACGCCGCGAAATTGGCCGCGGCCAACCGCACCGCCGGATCCAGCCGGTCGAGGATCTCCTGCGCCAATTGCCGCAGCTCCGAACCCAGCTCGGGATGAGACCCCGTCATGCCGGCCACACCTCCGGATTCGGACGAAAACGTACCGTCAGCTCGCTACCCCGTAATTGCGCATCTGTCACGATGCACCGACGCAGGACAGAGGCCAACCGTACCCGGCGCCGCATGCCCGCGACACCGATGATCAAGTCGTCATCGACCCGGCCGAGCGTGAGGCCGGCCGAATCGATCTGCGGCAACTCTAGCCGCAACCGGTACACCGCTTCGAGTCCAGCTCCCGACTCGCGGTCGACGATGGGCCGCAGCGGGCCCGGCGGCGGCGACCCGTCGCGCCGGCGCGCACTGTCGATCAGCTCCCCCAGCGCCTTGGCACCGATCGGCTCCCCCGGTACGTGCGGCACGAGCACCAGCTGCACATCACCGATCGTGGTGTCCAGCTCGTCGAGCACCGTCTGCTGCTCGGCGATCCGCTCGGTGTACCAGTCGAACGCCGGATGCGCGGGAAGGTTCTGGTACTCGAACGAATCATCCTGCACCAAAATCTGATTGACGATGATCTCGGCCACCTCGACGCCCATCAGGGCAAGCGACCCCAACGTCCGCGAGGCCTCCGCGGCCACCACCCGCTCCGGGGTGAGCACCAGATGCGCGCTCACCCTGGACCCGTCGGTGAGCAGGGTCCCGAGCCGGCGGATGCCGGAGTCCACCCGTTCGATCAGCGTGACGATGGCGGCGCTGACGGCATCCGGCGAGCCCGACAGCCGGCGGTGCCGCGGCCAGGCCCGCTCCAGATACAGGCCGAAGGTCTCCGGAAGCGTGAGCATCCGTAGGGCGTCGGCGGTCGAGGCACAGTCCACCACCACGTGATCCCAGTGCCCGGATTCGGCGAGCTCACCCACCTCATGCAGCCCGAGCACTTCCTGGATTCCCGGCAGGGCTGAAAGTTCTTCCGGGGCAACGTCTCCCAGATCCGATTCCGGGAAGCGAGCTGCCAGCGGACCGGCCGTCTCGACCCAGCGCGCACCCAGCAGGGCCAGTGTGTCCAGCGCCAGCGCGTCCAGCACACCACCGGCACCGGTCGATCCGAGGTCCAGATCGCTGAGCACCCGGGTGGGGGCCCGTTGCCCCGTGGGGGCGAGCGTGATGCCCAGGACATCGCCCGTGGAATGTGCTTGATCCGTGGACACGATCAGCACGCGCTGACCGGACGTCGCGTCACGCACCGCGGTGGCCGTCGCCAGCGTCGACTTACCTACCCCGCCCTTGCCGACGAACAGGCTGATCCGCGCAGGGGTCCGTGCGCTCCCGTCCGGCGACGTCACTCAGCCCTCTGCTCGTTTCTTCAGGTCTTTGAGCGCGGTATCGGTGAGCCGCCGCTCAGCCTTGCGCTTGAGCAACCCGATCATCGGAATCATCAGGTCGACCGACAGCTCGTAGGTCACCTCGGTGCCGGATCCCTTGGGCGCCAAGCGGTATGCGCCCTCCAGGGACCGCAGCAGCGAACTGGACACCAGCGACCAGGTCACCGACGTCCGATCGGCCGGCCATACGTAGGTCAGCACCATGGTGTCCTTGAGAACCGCGGCGTCGAGCACCAGCCTGGCGGTCTTCGGATTGCCCTGCGCGTCGGTCTCGAGGACCTCGGCTTCCTTGTATTCGGCGACCCACTGGGGGTACGAGCCGATATCGGCGATGACATCCATCACCGTCACCGGATCAGCGTCGATGTAGATGGTCTGTGTCGTCTTGTCGGCCACCGCGTCGCCCTTCTCCCCGCCCGAGGGGTCCCCTGCTCCCCCCGCCCCGCGGGGTTGCCCTGGCTCTCGGGAGAGAAATCTACCCTCCCGTCGGGAAACCCGGTCAGGCCAGTCGGGACACCCCGACCGGGCGAGCCGACTCCAGCCGCTGCTTGATCCCGAAGGCCATCACCTTGCCCGCCACCCGGCGTTGATGGTTCATCTTCGGCAGATCCATGTCGGCCAACTGCTTGGCCGTGGCGCCGGACGGTTCGGCGTGCAGGAAGTAATGCAGCACCACACCGTCCATCACCTCCTCCAGCCAGACCTCCATCGTGCCGGTCAACGCACCGGTCACGGTCCAGCGGTGGCCCTTCTCGGCACGGTCCTCGACAACCTTGAGCACCAGGTCGGGCCACCACCGCCGCCAGCCGGCGGGATCGGCGACCGCGGCGCCCACGGCGACCGGATCGGCGCAGACGAACGTCTCGTCGGCGATCTGAATGCTGTTCATCGCCGACTAGCTTCACATATGCCTGATCACCTGCCTACCGCGGCCGACTAGGCTGACGCGCAAAGCCGGTACCACAAGCCTGGAGGGCAAGATCGTGCGTGAGTCAATGCGGGAGTACAGCGTCCCCGCGTCGTTTGCCGTCGGCGAGCACGACAACATCGTCAGTTCGGTATCCGCGCACGCGGCCGACAGCCCTGACCACGTCATCTTCCGGCGCCTGGTCGACGGCGCCTGGACCGACGTGACCTGTGCCGAAGCGGCCGACCAGATTCGTTCGGTCGCCCTTGGCCTGATCGCCGAGGGGATCCAGCCCGGCGATCGGGTGGCGATCGTGTCTGCCACCCGCTACGAGTGGCCGATCATCGATTTCGCGATCCTGTCGGTCGGCGCGGTGACCGTGCCGATCTACGAGACCTCCTCGGCCGAACAGGTGCGGTTCGTCCTGGACAACTCCGCGGCGAAGATCATCTTCGCCGAGACCGATGCGCACGCCGAGACCGTGGAGCAGCTCCGCGGCCAGCTGCCCGAACTGCGCAAGGTGCTGCGGATCGACGGTAGCGACACCCCCGCGCTGGAGGCCATGGCCGAAGCCGGCAAGTCGGCCGACGCCGCCGAACTCGACAAGCGACTGTCAGGGATCCGTTCAGCCGACCCGGCCACCTTGATCTACACCTCCGGCACCACCGGACAGCCCAAGGGCTGCCAGCTGACCCACTCGAACCTGCTCTACGAGATCCGGGGCGCCAAGGCCTGCTTCCCCACCGAGCTGGCCGAGGGCGAGCGGATGCTGGTGTTCCTGCCGCTGGCTCACGTGCTGGCCCGGGCCATCACCATCGCGGCCTTCGCCAACAAGGTCACCCTCGGGTTCACCAGTGACATCAAGAATCTGGTCCCGACCTTCGGCATCTTCAAGCCGACCCTCGTGGTCTCGGTCCCGCGCGTGTTCGAGAAGGTCTACAACACCGCCGAGCAGAACGCGCGCAACGACGGCAAGGGCAAGATCTTCTCGATCGCCGCGGACACCGCCATCAAGTGGAGCGAAGCCCAGGACACCGGCGGAGCGGGCCTGGTCCTACGGGCCAAGCACGCATTGTTCGACAAGCTGGTCTACGGCAAGCTGCGCGCCGCCCTCGGCGGTGACTGCCACGCCGCGATCTCCGGCGGCGCACCGCTGGGCGCACGGCTGGGCCACTTCTATCGCGGTGTGGGGCTGAGCATCTACGAGGGTTACGGGCTCACCGAGACCAGCGCCGCCATCACCGTGAACCGGGTCAACGACCTCAAGGTCGGCTCGGTCGGCAAGCTGATGCCCGGCAACAGCATGCGCATCGCCGAGGATGGTGAGCTGCTCGTCAAGGGCGGCGTGGTGTTCAGCGGCTACTGGGGCAACGAGTCCGAGACCAATGCGGTGTTCACCGACGGCTGGTTCCACACCGGCGATCTGGGTGCGATCGACGACGACGGCTTCCTGACCATCGTCGGCCGCAAGAAGGAGATCATCGTCACCGCGGGCGGCAAGAACGTCGCCCCCGCGCTGCTCGAGGATCGGCTGCGGGCCCACCCGTTGATCAGCCAGGCGATGGCCGTCGGCGATCAGCAGCCGTTCATCGCCGCGCTCATCACCATCGACCCGGAAGCGTTCCCGGGCTGGAAGCAGCGCAACGGTAAGGACTCCGGCGCCTCGGTCGGCGACCTGGCCGACGACCCGGACCTGCTGGCCGAGATCGACCTGGCGGTCAAGGAGGCCAATCAGGCGGTGTCGCATGCCGAGTCGATCCGCAAGTTCCGGATCCTGCCGGTGGACTTCACCGAGGACACCGGTGAGCTGACCCCGACACTGAAGGTCAAGCGCAAGGTGGTGGCCGAGAAGTTCGCCACCGACATCGCGGCACTGTACGGCTGAGCCCGCGGGCTCAGCCCGACAGGAGCCCGGTCAGCCGGGCGCCCTGGGAGCGCCACTGCCAGTGGTCGACCGCCCATTGCCGTCCTGCCACGCCCATCGCGGCGGCACGGCCCGGGTCGGCCAGCATGTCGCCCACCGCCGTCGCCACCGCCGCCACATCGGTGCCGTCCACCACGGTGCCGGTCTGACCGTCGAGCACGGTTTCCGGTGCCCCGCCAGAGGTTCCGGCGATCACCGGTACCCCGCAGGCTGATGCCTCCAGGTAGACGATGCCGAGTCCCTCGACGTCCAGGCCCGCCCCGCGGGTCCGGCACGGCATGGCGAACACGTCGGCCATCGCATGGTGGGCGGGCAGTTCGGCGCCCGGCACCGCACCGGTGAAGACGATGTCGGCCGCGACATCGTTTGTGTCGGCGAGCTGCTGCAGGGTCTGCAGATACGGTCCCCCACCGACGATGACCAACGCCGCACCGGGGACGCGGCGCCGGATGGCGGGCCAGGCCCGGATCAGCATGTCCTGGCCCTTGCGGGGCACCAGCCGAGACAGGCACACCACCACCGGGCGCTGCCCCAGCCCGTAGCGGGCCCGCAACTCGGCCCGGGCCACCGGGTCGGGCACGAAGCGGTCGGTGTCGACGCCGGGCGACAGCCGTTCCAGCGCCGCATGGGGCCCGAACGCCGAGGCGAACCTGCCGCGGGTGTAGCGGCTGATGAATGTCACGACGTCGGCGTCGTCCCCGATGCGGCGCAGAGCGCTCCGTGCCACCGGCAGCATCGACCAGCCGACCTCGTGGCCGTGGGTGCTGGCCACCACGCGCTGGGCTCCGGCCCGGCGGGCCAGCGGGCCAAGCAGCGCCAGCGGCGCGGCCGCCCCGAACCACACCGTCTCGATATCGTGCTCGGCGATCAATCGCTGCATGCGGATCGCCACGGTCGGCTCGGGCACCATCAGGGTGGTCGGGTGCCGGACGACGCGGTAGCCGGCTGCGGCGTCGAACTCCGCGGCACCCTTCCATTTCGGCGCGTACACCGTCAGCTCGTGTGAGCCATCGCGGACCAATTCACCGACGAACGCCTCCAGGTATGACTGGATACCGCCGCGGCGCGGTGGAAAGTCGTTGGTGACCAACAAAACCCGCGTCATCGCGGTCGACTGCCCGGTTGCGGCCCGTCTGCTGCCCATCTGCTTTCCATCGGCGAAAGGCTATCCGGTCAGCCAGCGGCGCCAACCGGCAACCACGGCGTCGAGGTCGGCGCCCAGCGTCTCCCGGATCGCGGTGGCCACATCGGGGTGACCGCGGCCGCACGCGCGTAGGTACAGCTCACGCAACTTCGGCACGCCGTAGGCGTCGGCCACGTAGCGGCTGAACCACCACGCCCGGTCGTAGGCCAGACTGCGGGCCGCGCCGGGTGTGTCGAGGTCGTCATCGGTGGGCAGTTGGGCGAGCGTCTCGGCCTGTGAGGGCGCCGCCGTGGGTGGCCGGCCGACATAGTCGGCCACGCCTTCGGTGAGCCAGCGTGGCGCGTCGGCCGCGGTCGCCGCCCGGGCGGCGTAATGGAAAAGCTCGTGGCGCAAGACAATTCGTAATGCGGCGGGGCTCATCCCGGCGGCGCCCGGGGCGAACATGATGCGCTGCGCGGTGGTGGTGGCGGCGATGTCCGGGGCTCCGCCGGCCAGGATCCGGAACTGCTGATCGGAGCCCGCGACCGCGATCTCGATGTCGCGCGGCCAATCCGGGCCCCAGAAGGCGGTGACCGCGGCGGCCGCGTCAGGCAGTTCGGCGGCCAGCCGGCCCAGCAGGGCCGGGGATTGCGAGCCGCCGAGGGCGAGCAGCCGGGCGGTGCGCCCGTCGGGTAACGCCACCGAGGTGACGGGGTCGGGCGGTATCGGCACGGCCGGAGGGGCGGTGACGCGCGTCGGCGTGGCCGGCGACTCCGGCGGCGGGGATGCGGGCCTCCAGAGCAGCACCGTCGCCAGCGCCAGTTCCGCCAGGAGTGCCGCCGCCAGCAGGGGCCGGCGAGCGGTCAGGGTGACGCCGTTGTGGAGACGCCCGGTACCGACGGAGTTCTCAGTAACGACGGACGTTGTAGATCGGCGCATTGTTGACCGGGGCGACCCGAACCGGGGTGCCGTAGGTCGACGCGTGCACCATCATTCCGTCACCGATGTAGATGCCCACGTGGGAGGCGTCGGAGTAATAGGTCACCACGTCGCCGGGCTGCATCGAATCCGTAGAGACCGGCTGGCCTCCGCGGGCCATGGCCTGGCTCGAATGTGGCAGCGAGATGCCGGCGTGCTGGAACGCCCACATCACCAGACCTGAACAGTCGAAGGAGCTGGGTCCGGCCGCCCCCCAGGAGTACGGCGAACCGATCCGGCTCAGCGCCGCCTGGATGACGGTGCCGGAATGGCCGCCGTCTACACCAGGCAGCGCGCCCTCCGGCGGGGCGACGTCGCCGGGCGGAATCCCGTTCGGCGGGTCAGCCAATACGGCGGGATCCTGCGCCGGCGGCAACGCTTCGGGTGCCGGCACCGGCGGGGTGGGCGGCAAGGCCGTCATCGCTTCCCGCTGGGCCGGGGTCAGCGCCTGGTACTGCGACTTGACGATCGCGATCTGCACCTGCAGCTGACTTTGCTTGGATTGCAGCTCGGCGCGCACTGCGGCGGCCTGCTCGGCGGCGGTCTTGGCCTCGGCAGCCGATTTCGCCGACTCCTGCTCGGCGCGAGCGGCTTTCTCACCGACCGAACGGAAGTTCTTCATCTGCGCCGACATCTCGGTCGCCATCACCCGCTGCACCGCGAGCTGCTCGATCAGCTGCTGCGGCGAGCCAGCGGTCAGGATGGCATCCACACCCGAGGTGCGGCCCCCCATGTACTGGGCTGCAGCTACTTTGTTGACCGAAGTCTGAAAGATTGCCAGCTGCGACTTGGCCGTATCCACGGCCGCGGTGTCGTCGGCATGCTTCTTTTCCGCAGTCTCCTGCGCGGCAAGCTTGTTGTTCAGGTCGAGCTGCGCGGAGTGCATCGCCTCGGTGGTCTGCTCAGCTTGGCGCGACAGCTCGTTGAGTTTTGCCAGGGCGTCATCACTGGGATCGGCCTGCGAACTGGCGGCCAGTATTCCGGATATCACGGTCAAGCCCGCTATTGCACCTGCAATGGGTCGCTTGACACGACTTGTGGGCCGGTGCGCGCGCTCGTGCCTCAAGTTTTCGTCCTCACAACTGGGAATACCGAGCCGCCTCGAACTGCTCTTAGGTCTCAGATAGGTTACGAAACGGCATCGGGCTTGTCCAACAGAAGCTGCAAATTTAACAGCCCACCCGGAATATTTTCCTGTGCACGCACCGGTGCGTGTCGTCAGGCGACGCCGGATCGGCCGCTTCGGTGAATCGGCACCAACCGCAGCCGCGGCGCAAGGCCCACGTCAGCGAGCACTTCCAGGGCTTGACGCTCGTCATCCAGCAAAGTCTCAGGGACTCCGAGCAGCACACTGACGACGCAGTCCTGACAACCGGGCCCGCGTACCGCGCAATCGTCACAGTCGATGGTCACGCTGCCGGCGTCCGGCTGGTCGGGGCAGGGCACATCGGCATAGGACCAGTTGTCCCGCCGCACTCCGCTCATCTTGACCGTCCTCTCGATCGGTGTTGGGCGCACGCTATCGCCGGGTACCGACAAGTAGCGGCGCCCGGCGAGCTTGCCGGTGTTTGTCGGGGGCAGTGCCTACCGTCATCGCCATGGGCCAGCGCAACATCGCCGATGCGGAGCAGCTGGCCTTCGGCTTCGGCGGGCCCGACGGTGCCATGGACACCCTCTCCCTCGCCGACACCACCTTCGTGGTGGTCGATCTGGAGACCACCGGTGGACGGGCCACCGCGAAGGCGCCGGGCGACAGCTTCGATGCCATCACCGAGATCGGCGCGGTCAAGATTCGCGGCGGCGAGGTGCTCGGCGAGCTGGCCACCCTGGTCGATCCCGGCCGCGCCATCCCGCCGCAGATCGTCGAGCTGACCGGGATCACCACGGCGATGGTGCGCGACGCGCCGAAGATCGACAGCGTCCTACCCGCGTTTCTCGAATTCTCCCGGGGCGCGGTGCTGGTCGCCCACAACGCCGGATTCGACATCGGGTTCCTGCGCGCGGCAGCCCAGCGGGCCGAGCTCGGCTGGCCCCGGCCGCCGGTGCTGTGCACGGTGAAACTCGCCCGCCGGGTACTGACCCGGGACGAGGCACCCAGTGTGAAGCTGTCGGCACTGGCCCGGCTGTTCGGTGCGACGACCACGCCCACCCACCGCGCCCTCGATGACGCCCGCGCCACCGTCGACGTCCTGCACGGGCTGATCGAGCGAGTCGGCAACCAGGGCATCCACACCTTCGCCGACCTCAAGAACTACCTGCCCGACGTCACCCCGGCCCAGCGCCGCAACCGCTCGCTGGCCGACCGGCTGCCCAACCGCCCGGGCGTCTACCTGTTCCGCGGCCCCTCGGGCGAGGTGCTCTATGTGGGCACCGCGGTCGACCTGCGACGGCGGGTCCGGCAGTACTTCACCGGCGCCGACCCGCGGACCCGAATGAAGGAGATGGCCTCCCTGGCGTGTGCCGTCGACCACGTCGAGTGCGCACACGATCTGGAGGCCGGGGTCCGCGAGCTGCGGCTGCTCGCCGCCCACGCGCCGCCGTACAACCGTCGCTCCAAGTTCCCGCAGCGATGGTGGTGGGTGGCCCTGACCGACGAAGCCTTCCCGAGGTTGTCGGCAGTGCGAAACCCGGGACAGCGCACCGCTTTCGGGCCGTTCTCGGCCCGATCCGACGCCGTACAGTCAGCCCTCCTGCTGGCCCGGTTCACCGGGGTGCGCACCTGCACGGCCCGCTTCGGCGCGGCCGGCTCACACCGTTGCCCGGAGGTCGAACTGTCCCCCTGCCCGGCCCCGCAGGACGTCGGCGCCACGCAGTACGCCGCCGCGGTACAGCGCGTCGTCGCGCTGATCAACGGCACCGACCACAGCGCGCTGGCGGCCACCGTGGCCCACATCGGCGAAGTGGCGGCGGCCCGGCGGTACGAGACCGCCGCCCGGCTGCGCGATCACGCCACCGTGGCCATCGAGACGCTGTGGCGCGGGCAGCGGTTGCGCGCCCTGGCCGAGCTCCCCGAACTGGTGGCCGCGCGCAGTGACGGCAACGGCGGGTGGCACTTCGCGGTGATCCGCCACGGCCAGCTGGCCGGTGCAGGCAGCGCCGCCCGCGGCGTGCCGCCGATGCCCGTGGTCGACACGATCTGTGCGGCAGCCCAGGTAATCCTGCCCACCGCAACACCTTTGGGTGGCGCGTTGGTGGAGGAGACCGCGCTCGTCGCCCGCTGGCTGGCCGCACCCGGGGTGCCGCTACGCCGTCTGGGCGGCCACGGCCCGATCGGCCCGGGTGGCCGCCGCCCAGCAGCAGAACTCAGAACTGCAGGCTGAACCGCACCCAACGCGCGAGCAGTTGTTCGGCCGCGCCCGAGTCGATGGCCTCGGTGGCCCGCGCCAGACCGGCCTCCCACGCCGGCACCCACTTGGCGTCGCTGGCTAGCCCGGCATGGGCGACCATCGCGCCCGCCGCGTTGAGCACCACCGCATCACGCACCGGCCCCTTGGCCCCACCGAGCACGGCGCGCGCCGATGCCGCATTGGCCGTGGCGTCACCGCCGACCAGCTCGCTGATGTCAGCGCGCTTGAAGCCGAAGGCCGCGGGGTCGAACTTCAACCGGTCCACGGTGCCGGCCTGCACCCGCCAGATGGTGCTCGTGGTCGTGGTGGTGAGTTCGTCGAGGCCGTCGTCACCGTGGACGACCAACACGCTGGACCCCCGGGCGGCGTACACCCCGGCCATCACCTCGGCCAGGTCGTCGAAGGCACAGCCGATCAGCCCGGCCCGGGGCGCGGCCGGATTTGTCAGCGGCCCAAGCAGATTGAACACCGTCGGCACCCCGATCTCCCGGCGCACCACCGAGGCGTGCCGATACGACGGGTGGAACTGCGGCGCGAACGCGAACCCGATGCCCACCTCGGCGACGCTGCGAGCCACCTCGTCAGGCCCCAGGTCGATACGCACCCCGAGGGCCTCCAGGGTGTCGGCACCACCCGACAGCGAGGACGCCGCCCGGTTGCCGTGCTTGATCACCGGCACACCACAGGCCGCCACCACGATGGAGGCCATGGTCGACAGGTTCACCGTATTGGCCCCGTCGCCGCCGGTACCGACGATGTCGACGGTCTCGTGACCGATCTGCTCGGTCGGCACCCGGCGGGCGTGCGACAGCATGATGTCGGCAAGTTCCCCCACCTCGGCCGAAGTCGGGCGCTTCATCTTCATCGCCACCGCGAAGCCGGCGATCTGAGCCGGTGTCGCCGCCCCGGTCATGATCTGGTCCATGGCCCACGCGGCATAACCGTTGGGCAGGCTCTGCTCGGTGGTCAGGCGCCCGAGAATGAGCGGCCACGTCGGCGCCGCCACAGAGCCGGACGCTGGCGGGAACTGAGAGGAAGATGCAGGAGCCACCGCCGAATGCTATCTCCGCGCGGTCCTGGCGACGGAGCCCCCGGCACCGCGCAGCCGACCCGAAGACGACACGTTTCGGATCAATTGCTCGACCCGGGTGGAGTTCGACAACTACAAAGCGTCATACTTGCGGATGTGACGAGCGCTGTAGGTACCTCGGGAACGGCAATCACGTCGCGCGTTCATTCGCTGAACCGGCCGAACATGGTCAGTGTCGGCACCATCGTGTGGCTTTCCAGTGAACTCATGTTCTTTGCTGGACTCTTCGCGATGTATTTCACGGCGCGCGCGCAAGCCGGTGGCGATTGGCCGCCCGAGCCGACCGAACTCAATTTGGCCCTTGCTGTTCCGGTGACGTTGGTCCTGATCGCGTCATCCTTCACCTGCCAGATGGGCGTGTTCGCCGCTGAGCGCGGCGACGTGTTCGGGCTGCGCCGGTGGTATGTGATCACGTTCCTGATGGGCCTGTTCTTCGTACTGGGCCAGGGATACGAGTACATCCACCTGGTCGAGCACGGCACCACCATCCCGGGCAGTGCCTATGGATCGGTCTTCTATCTGGCGACCGGTTTCCACGGCCTGCACGTGATCGGCGGACTGGTTGCGTTCATCTTGCTGCTGGCCCGCACCAAGATGAGTAAGTTCACGCCCGCGCAGGCCACCGCGGCGATCGTCGTCTCGTACTACTGGCACTTCGTCGACATCGTCTGGATTGCGCTGTTCGCCACCATCTACTTTGTCCGATGATCGGCCGGCCGATGATCGACTCGATGAGAAGGGGTTCGATGACCAGCAAGTCGCGCCGACGACTGCGCCGACGACTGTCAGCAGGTCTCCTGCTGTTGGTCGGCCTGTCAGTCGCAGGTGGTGTTGCGGCCACGCTGACACCCACGCCGCAGGTCGCAGTCGCCGACGAATCGCAGTCGGCACTGCTGCGCACGGGTAAGCAACTGTTCGACACGTCGTGCGTCTCCTGCCACGGCGCCAACCTGCAGGGTGTGCCCGACCGTGGGCCCAGCCTGATCGGCACCGGCGAGGCAGCGGTGTACTTCCAGGTGTCGACCGGTCGTATGCCCGCGATGCGCGGCGAAGCCCAGGCACCAGCCAAGCCTGAGCACTTCGACGAGAACCAGATCGACGCCCTCGGCGCGTTCGTTCAGGCCAACGGTGGCGGCCCGACCCTGATCCGCGATGAGCACGGTGCCGTGGCACAGGAGTCGCTGATCGGGTCGGACGTGGCCCGCGGTGCCGACCTGTTCCGGCTGAACTGCGCGTCCTGCCACAACTTCACCGGCAAGGGCGGCGCCCTGTCCTCCGGTAAGTACGCGCCCGACCTCGGTGACGCCAAGCCGGCGCAGATCTACACCGCCATGCAGACCGGTCCGCAGAACATGCCCAAGTTCTCCGACCGCCAGCTGTCGCCCGAAGAGAAGCGCGACATCGTCGCCTACGTCCGCGAGTCGGCTCAGACGCCCAGCTACGGCGGCTACGGCCTCGGCGGCTTCGGCCCCGCGCCCGAGGGCATGGCGATGTGGATTATCGGAATGGTCGCCGCTATCGGCTTGGCAATGTGGATCGGGGCACGAGCATGACCGACAACAGCCCGAAGATTCCCAACGACGACGAGCTTGCCTCGATGTCGCGTGAGGACCTCGTTGAACTCGGCGGCAAGATCGACGGCGTCGAGACCATCTTCAAGGAGCCGCGCTGGCCGGTTCCCGGCACGAAGGCCGAGAAGCGCTCCGAACGGCTGGTCGCGTACTGGCTTCTGCTCGGCGGGCTTTCGGGCCTGGCGCTGCTGCTGGTGTTCTTGTTCTGGCCGTGGGAGTACCAGCCCTTCGGTTCGGAGGGTGAGTTCCTCTACTCACTGGCGACCCCGCTGTACGGCCTGACCTTCGGCCTGTCGATCCTGGCGATCGGCATCGGTGCGGTGCTGTTCCAGAAGAAGTTCATCCCCGAGGAGATCTCGGTTCAGGAACGCCACGACGGCCGCTCCACCGAGTTGGCCCGCAAGACCATCGCGGCCAACCTGACCGACGCCCTCGAGGGCTCGACCGTCAAGCGCCGCAAGATGATCGGCTTGTCGCTGGGCATCGGTCTCGGCGCCTTCGGGGCCGGCACCCTGGTGGCCTTCATCGGCGGCCTGATCAAGAACCCGTGGAAGCCCGTGGTGCCCACCGCCGAGGGCAAGAAGGCCGTGTTGTGGACCTCGGGGTGGACGCCCCGCTTCCACGGCGAGACCATCTACCTGGCCCGCGCGACCGGGCGGCCCGGCTCCTCGCCGTTCGTGAAGATGCGGCCCGAGGACCTCGACGCCGGTGGCATGGAGACCGTCTTCCCCTGGCGGGAGTCCGACGGCGACGGAACCACCGTCGAGTCCGAACACCACCTGACCGAGATCGCCATGGGTGTCCGCAACCCGGTCATGTTGATCCGCATCAAGCCGGCCGACATGCCGCGTGTGGTCAAGCGGAAAGGCCAGGAGAGCTTCAACTTTGGTGAGCTGTTCGCCTACACCAAGGTCTGCTCGCACCTGGGCTGCCCCTCGTCGCTGTACGAGCAGCAGACCTACCGCATTCTTTGCCCGTGCCACCAGTCGCAGTTCGACGCGTTGCACTTCGCAAAGCCCGTATTCGGTCCGGCTGCGCGCGCGTTGGCGCAGCTGCCCATCACCATCGATAAAGACGGCTACCTGGTCGCCAACGGCGACTTCGTCGAGCCCGTCGGACCGGCATTCTGGGAGCGCAAATCATGAGCCCTGACCTTGCCAAGATCGCTGCCGCACAAGGCGATGCGATCGATTCCCGTTATCACCCTTCGGCGGCGGTGCGCCGGCAGCTGAACAAGGTGTTCCCCACCCACTGGTCCTTCCTGCTGGGTGAGATCGCGCTGTACAGCTTCATCGTGCTGCTGATCACCGGTGTCTGGCTGACGCTGTTCTTCGATCCGTCGATGGCACACGTCACCTACGACGGTGTGTACCAACCGCTTCGCGGTGTGCAGATGTCGCGGGCCTACGAGTCCGCACTCGACATCAGCTTCGAGGTGCGCGGCGGTCTGTTCGTCCGCCAGATCCACCACTGGGCCGCACTGATGTTCGCCGCGTCGATCATGGTGCACATGGCGCGCATCTTCTTCACCGGTGCGTTCCGCCGCCCGCGTGAGGCCAACTGGGTGATCGGCTCGCTGCTGCTCATCCTGGCGATGTTCGAGGGTTACTTCGGTTACTCGCTGCCCGACGACCTGCTGTCCGGTATCGGCCTGCGCGCAGCGCTCTCCTCGATCACCCTGGGCATGCCGATCATCGGCACTTGGCTGCACTGGGCGCTGTTCGGCGGGGACTTCCCCGGCGAGATCCTGATCCCGCGCCTGTACGCCCTGCACATCCTGCTGATCCCGGGCATCATCCTGGCCCTGATCGGCGCGCACATGGCGCTGGTGTGGTTCCAGAAGCACACCCAGTTCCCCGGTCCCGGCCGTACCGAGCACAACGTGGTCGGCGTGCGCGTCATGCCGGTGTTCGCGGTGAAGTCGGGCGCGTTCTTCGCGATGATCACCGGTGTGCTCGGCCTCATGGGCGGGCTGCTGACGATCAACCCGATCTGGAATCTGGGCCCCTACAAGCCGTCTCAGATCTCGGCGGGTAGCCAGCCGGACTTCTACATGATGTGGACGGAAGGCCTGGCGCGTATCTGGCCGGCCTGGGAGTTCTACCCCTTCGGCCACACCATCCCCGCGGTGGTCTGGGTCGCGTTGATCATGGGCGGTGTCTTCGGCCTCCTGATCGCCTACCCGTTCATCGAGAAGAAGGTGACCGGCGACGACGCTCACCACAACCTGCTGCAGCGTCCGCGTGACGTGCCGGTGCGTACCGCGATCGGTGCCATGGCGATCGCGTTCTACATGGTGCTGACCCTGGCCGCGATGAACGACATCATCGCGCTCAAGTTCCACATCTCGCTGAACGCGACCACCTGGATCGGCCGCATCGGCATGGTGGTGCTGCCCGCGATCGTGTACTTCGTCGCGTACCGGTGGGCAATCTCCTTGCAGCGCAGCGACCGTGCCGTGCTGGAGCACGGCATCGAGACCGGCATCATCAAGCGCCTGCCGCACGGTGCCTACGTCGAGCTGCACCAGCCGCTGGGACCGGTCGACGACCACGGTCACCCGATCCCGCTGGAGTACCAGGGTGCTGCCCTGCCGAAGCGGATGAACAAGCTCGGTTCGGGTGGCGCACCCGGCACCGGCAGCTTCCTGTTCGCCGATCCGGCGGTCGAGCACGATGCGCTCACCGAGGCGGCCCACGCCTCCGAGCACAAGGCGCTCACCGCTCTGCGCGAGCACCAGGAGCGAAACAGCGACGGGGAGACCAACGGTCACCACTGACCACTCCCCTAGCTCGAACGATCGCCGCACCTCTCTCCGGAGAAGTGCGGCGATTGTTTTATGTGCGGGGTAGCGGCCCCGGTCTGGAAACTGCACTACGTACGCGAGCGGCCGGCCGGCCGGGAAGGCACCTGGCTCCCGTGGCCGTGGTGGAACCTGAACCGGTACTGCCTCAACACCTGAGCAGCCGAAGGGGCAGAGCCCGGATTCAGGACGGCGGAGTGTCCAGCTGGCGCAGCGCGATGATCAGCAGCGCGACGAGGCCGGCGGTCAGAATCCCGGTCAGCCCGTAGAGGCACCAGGCCGCCACATTGCTCCCGGTGGCCATGAGATAGGTGGCCAGTCCGACGGCGGCGGTTCCGGCTCCGATCGCGCACACGACCGCCAGGGTGAACCGCAACCACACCGCCTCCGCGGCGGTGGCGGCACCGTTGCCGGTGGTGTAGCGACTCATCGCGACCGGAGCGGCCCGGTAGCTGCCTCCGATCGGGCGCGGTGACCGGGCCGGCGGCTGCGGGCGACGTCCAGGTTGGCGGTTGTCGGCCTGGGCACGGGCCCGCAGCAGTAACGGCACCGCCCCGGCGATCACCAAGACGGACAGGCCGATCACGGTGTAGAGCAGCCAGGGAGTATCGGCACTCTCGGAGCCCTGCGGATGGCTGCGACCCAGGTCGACGAGGGCGACGACGGCAGCAACCCCGGCGCCCAACGCCGCGAGCCACACCGCGGCGCACGCGCCCAGCAAAACCCGGTCGGTGCTGTCGAGTTCGCTGATCGGCCCGGACATCAGCAGGCGGTCTGCGCGGAGTTGTTGGCGTTGGACGACAGCACGGTTCCGTCGCTGGCGGTGATCGAGCAGTTCAACCGGCTGACCAGGAACAGGCTGGACGCCTCGACCGAACCCACATCCGAGTTGGAGATCGGCGTCATCGTGAAGGTCCACGGGATGTAGACGTTGCGCAGCGTGCGCCGATTTCCGTTGCCGTCGACGTAGGTGATGGTGATGATGTCGCCCGGCGCCTTGGTACCTGTCACCGAATAGGTGACCTGACGCGGTCCGGCGTGCGTCGTGGTGGTGGTCGGCGGCGCCGACGTGGTGCTCGGGGCCGGCGGGGGCCGGCGGGGGCGCCTCACTCGTGGGCGCGGGCGGCGGCGGCTCGGTGACCGTCACGGTCTCCGGGGGCGGCGGAGGCGGCAGCTCCTCCGAGGTCGGAGGCGGCGGAGGGGGTGGCGGCGGAGTCGTCGTGGTGATCTCGTCCTGCACCGGCGGCGCCGATGTGGTGGTGCTCGGCTTCGGGGTGGCCAGATTGCTGGTGTCGTCGTCCCGGGTCACCAGGACCGCGACCGAGGCCACCAGCGCGATCGCCGCGACGATGGCGGTGACGCCGACCACCCATGGCCAGCGCGGCGGCGGGGAGGTGTCGACGAGTTCGGTCGCCGCGTCGTAATCGTCGTAGTCGTAGAGCGCCACGTCGGCGGGCACGTAGGGCCCGCTGGTGAACTGCTCCGACTCGGGCGCGGAGTACGCCTGTGAGTAGAACTCCGTCTCGCCGCCATCCGCGTCGGCGCCCGTCACCTGAGTCGGTTCCTCGGGTGCGGAGTGCTTTCCGGGTTGATCCGGCAGATCAGAACCGGGGACATCCGGCTCCGGGGGATTCGGCCCGCTCATCTACGCCTATCCTTCTCGACAACTTCACTGCCACGCGGAACGAACGGAACCGTTCGCTGGTGACAGTGCCCCGGCAACATTACCGAACGGGACGAAGCCGGCGAGTCCGGCGCTGCCGGTGGCGGATGAAGTGACGTCCCGATTGTGACCTGATCAGGCCGCAACCGGGACGTCCGGACGGGTCAGTGCTTCTCGGGTCCCCAGTAGTACTCGAAGACCAGGCCGCCGACAGCGGTCAGCACGAAGCAGACGCCTGCCACGATCAGCCAGGGAAGCCACAGGGCGGCGCCCACGGCGGCGATCGAGAAGGACAGCGCGATCAGGATCGGCCACCAGCTGTGCGGCGAGTAGAAGCCCAGTTCGCCTGCGCCGTCACTGATCTCGGCGTCTTCGTAGTCCTCGGGGCGCGTGTCGAGACGACGCGCCACGAAGCGGAAGAAGGTTCCGGTGATCAGGGTCAGACCGGTGGTGAGGACGAGCGCGGTGGTACCGGCCCACTCGACGCCACCGGTGGCGAACATCGCCGTCAGCACGCCGTACACCACCGCCGACAAGGCGAAGAACGCCGTGAGGATCTCGAACAGTCGAGCTTCAATATGCATTGCGTGTAGCCCCTACTTGCTCGCCTGCGGTGCCTGCTCACCGCGTCGGGTGTCGAACGGGTGAGTGGTGATGGCCAACGGCTCCTGGTTGATCGCGGCCAGCGCCTCGGCATTGGTCTTGCCCGCGGTGCGCTGATCGATGTAGGCCTTGAAGTCGTTGGGCTCGACGACCCGGACCTCGAAGTTCATCATCGAGTGGTAGGTGCCGCACATCTCGGTGCAGCGGCCCACGAAGGCGCCGGTCTGCTCGATCTTGCTGACCTGGAAGATGTGGTCCGAGTTGTTTGCCACCGGCTCGGGCATCACGTCGCGCTTGAAGAGGAACTCCGGCACCCAGAACCCGTGGATCACGTCCGCGGAGTTCAGCTGGAACTCGATGCGCTTGCCGGCCGGGAGCACCAGCACCGGGATCTCGGTGGAGCTGCCCAGCGTCTCGATCTTGTCGAAGTTCAGGTAGGTGCGGTCCTCGGGGTTCATGCCACGCACCGCGCCGATCCGCTCCTCGCCGTGCGCATCCTTGCCCTCGGGCTTGGAGGTCATCGCGGCCTTGCGCTCGGGGTCGGCTCCGTCGTAATCGAATGAGCCGTCGACGTAATCGATCTTCTGGTAGCCGAACTTCCAGTTCCACTGGAAGGCGGTCACGTCGATGACCACCTCAGGGTTGGGATCCTTGTGCAGCATGCGCTCCTGGACCACCACGGTGAAGTAGAACAGCACCGAGATGATGAGGAACGGGATCACCGTCAGCACCAGCTCCAGCGGCATGTTGTAGCCGAACTGGCGCGGCAGCTCAGTGTCGCCCTTCTTCTTCCGGTGGAATGCACTCGACCAGAAGATCAGGGCCCACACGATGGCGCCCACCACGAAGGACGCAATCACGGAGCCGATCCACAGCTCACGGTTGAGTTTGCCCTCCGGGGTGATTCCGGTCGGCCAACCGAGCGCGAGTGCATCCTGCCAGCTGCAGCCGCTCAGCAAGAGGGCTGAGCCACCCAGGACAATGGTCAACAACGCCGCTCGGGCCACCTTCTTAAGCCCGCGAGGTGTCACGTTGGCGCCTCCTAGATCGGTATTTCGCGACCGCGACCGGTCGTTGTTTTGCGAATACTACGCAGCGTAGACCACGCCGGTCCACGGGAGCGAAGCGACTCGGGAATGGCGTCCCGACAGGGGCCGAACGACCCGCGCAACGGCCCGGGTGGTGGTCTCGGAGACTCGCCGGATCAGACATACTGGCGCGGTGTGCGGACTGCTCGCCCTGGTAACTGTCCCTTCCGAAACCGACTCCGAATCCACCCGGGGTGACCTCTCCCCCGAAGCCGGATCGTGGCTGGCCGACGCGGTGGCGAACGCTTCCCACCTGATGCGTCACCGGGGCCCCGACGAGCCCGGCACCTGGGCCGACACCACCGGCGACGGGCAGGACGGCACCGTGGTGCTCGGCTTCAACCGGCTGTCGATCATCGACATCGCGCACAGCCATCAGCCGTTGCGCTGGGGACCTGCCGACGCGCCGGACCGGTACGTGCTGGTGTTCAACGGCGAGATCTACAACTACCTCGAACTGCGTGAGGCGCTCCGGGCCGAATTCGGTGCGGAATTTCACACCGACGGTGACGGCGAGGCCATCGTCGCGGCCTACCACTACTGGGGCACGGACGCGCTGAACCGGCTGCGGGGCATGTTCGCGTTCGCGTTATGGGACACCGTCGCGCGCGAGATGTTCTGCGCCAGGGACCCGTTCGGCATCAAGCCGCTGTTCATGGCCACCGGGCCGGGCGGCACCGCGGTGGGAAGCGAAAAGAAGTGCCTGCTGGATCTGGCCGAACCGCTGGGCCTGGATCTGAGCATCGACGAGCGCGCGGTGCAGCACTACACGGTGCTGCAGTACGTGCCCGAGCCCGAGACGCTGCACCGCGGTATCCGCAGGCTGGAGTCGGGCAGTTACGCGCGGTGGCGGCCAGGCGGCCGGCCCGAGGTGACGCGCTACTTCGTCCCGAAGTTCAACGCGGTGCCGTTCGTCAAGGGGGCCGAACAGTCCCGCTATGACGAGATCACCGCCGCGCTCGAGGATTCGGTCGCCAAGCACATGCGTGCCGACGTGACGGTCGGCGCGTTCCTGTCCGGCGGCATCGACTCGACGGCGATCGCCGCACTGGCGATGCGTCACAACCCCCGGCTGATCACGTTCACCACCGGCTTCGAGCGCGAGGGTTTCTCGGAAGTGGATGTGGCCGTCGCGTCCGCCGAAGCCATCGGTGCCCGGCACGTCGCCAAGGTGGTCAGTCCGGCCGAGTTCGTCGAGGCGCTGCCCGAAATCGTCTGGTATCTGGACGAGCCGGTGGCCGACCCGGCCCTGGTGCCGCTATTCTTCATCGCCCGAGAGGCACGCAAGCACGTCAAGGTGGTGCTGTCCGGTGAGGGCGCCGACGAGCTGTTCGGCGGCTACACGATCTACCGGGAGCCGTTGTCGCTGCGGCCTTTCGACTATCTGCCGAGGCCGGTGCGCAAGTCACTGGGCAAGGCGTCGAAGCCGTTGCCGGAGGGCATGCGCGGCAAGAGCCTGCTGCACCGCGGTTCGCTGACGCTCGAGGAGCGTTATTACGGCAATGCCCGCAGCTTCTCCGACGAGCAGCTGCGGGCGGTGCTGCCGGGCTTCCGGCCGGAGTGGACGCACACCGACGTCACGGCGCCGGTGTACGCGGCATCGCAGGGGCTGGATCCGGTGGCACGCATGCAGCACATCGACCTGTTCACCTGGCTGCGCGGCGACATCCTGGTCAAGGCCGACAAGATGACGATGGCCAACTCGCTGGAGCTGCGGGTGCCGTTCCTGGATCCCGAAGTGTTCAAGGTGGCCTCACGGCTGCCGGTGGATCAGAAGATCACCCGGTCCACGACCAAGTACGCGCTGCGCCGCGCGCTGGAGCCGATCGTCCCGGCCCATGTGCTGAACCGGCCGAAGCTGGGCTTCCCGGTGCCGATCCGGCACTGGCTGCGGGCCGGCGAGCTGATGGACTGGGCGTACGCGATGTCGGCCTCGTCGCAAACGGACGACCTGATCGATCGGTCGACGGTCCGCACCATGCTCGACGAGCACCGCAACGGCGCCGGCGATCACAGCCGCCGGCTGTGGACCGTGCTGATCTTCATGCTGTGGCATGCCATCTTCGTGGAGCACAGCGTGACGCCGCAGATCAAGGAGCCGCACTACCCGGTCCAGCTCTGAGCCCATCGGCCCAGAGCCGGCGCCGGAGTGTCAGGCCGACGGGTCAGGCCAGCGCCTTGCCGATCTCGGCGCCGGCCTCGGCGCCGTAGGCGTCGGACAGGCGCTGCACTGCCTCGGCCGCGTCCCAGGTCCACTCCTGCGGACCCGTCGCCTCCAGGACCAGCACCGCGACCAGTGAGGCCAGCTGGGCCGAACGCTCCAGGCCCAAGCCCGCGCTGCGCCCGGTCAGGAAGCCGGCACGGAACGCGTCGCCGATGCCGGTCGGGTCGGCCTGATGCTTCTCGGGCACCACGTCGACGTGGACGAAGGTGCCGTCCGAGCTGACCAGGTCGACGCCCTTGGCACCCAAAGTGGTGACCCGCATGCCGATCTGGCTCATCACCTGAGCCTCGCTCCACCCCGACTTCTGCAGCAGCAGATCCCACTCGTAGTCGTTGGTGAACAGGTAGGCGGCGCCGTTGATGAGCTTGCGGATCTCCTCGCCGGAGAGCCGGGCGAGCTGCTGGGACGGGTCGGCGGCGAAGGCCAGGCCGAGCTTGCGGCACTCCTCGGTGTGCAGGAACATCGCCTCGGGGTCGTTGGCGCCGATGATCACGAGCTCGGGCTTGCCGATCCGGGCCACCAGGTCGGCCAGGGAGATGTTGCGGGCCTCGGACATGGCGCCGGGGTAGAACGAGGCGATCTGGGCCATGTCCTCGTCGGTGGTGCAGACGAACCGCGCGGTGTAGGCGCTCTCGGAGATCAGCACGCTGTCGCAGTCGACGTTGGCGCCCTCAAGCCAGGCCCGGTATTCGCTGAAATCCTGACCCGCGGCGCCGACCAGCGCGACGTCGCCGCCGAGGATGCCGATCGCGAAGGCCATGTTGCCCGCGACGCCCCCGCGGTGGATCACCAGATCGTCGACCAGGAAGCTCAGCGACACCTTCTGGAGGTGATCGGCCAGCAGTTGCTCGGAGAATTTGCCCGGGAACCGCATCAGGTGGTCGGTTGCGATGGATCCGGTAACTGCGATGGTCACGTGGTGTCACCCCTCATTTCGTTAAGTCGGCTACATAACAGTACCCGCGCGGCCTGTCGGCGATCTGCGCACACGGTCGCCCCTCCCGGGTTGCGCTAACCTGCGTATAACCGTATTCCCGGTCACGGTAGACGGCTGACCAACCAACAGATCACGCGGGGAGCGCCAATTAATGACTGGTTCTTACCAGTACCCCGAGCAGACTCCGCCTCAGCAGTATCCCGAGCAGGTGCCGTCCGCGCCTTCGGCTTATCCCGGGACTCTGCCACCGCCGGTGCCATACCCGACGCGGCGGCGGTGGCCCAAGATTTTGGCGGGCCTGCTGGTCGTGGTGGCGCTCGCCGGAGTGTTGACCGCGGTGCTGGTGGCGGGCCGTCGCGGTCCGGCCGCTCCGGTCGTGGTTTCCGACGCCCGGGCGCAGGCCGCGATCCAGGAGTACCTGAACGCGCTGCTCGACGGGGATGACGAAACCGTCGCCCGGCACACGTTGTGCGGGCTGTATGACGGGGTCAAGGACCGCAAGTCGGATCTCGCGGTGGCCGGCCTGGCCAGCGACGCATTCCGCAAGCAGTTCAGCCAGGTCGAGGTGACCGGCATCGACGCGAACGTGCCGTGGTCGACCACGCAGGCGCAGGTGTTGTTCAGCATGCGGGTGGCACCGGCCGGAGGCACCGCGCGCGGACAGCGCGCACTCGACGAGAACCAGCAGGGCGTGGCACAGCTGCTGGTGAAGAAAAACGGGAAAGACGAGCAGGTTCTGGTGTGCTCGTACGTGCTGCGTACCGGCGGTCTGTACTGACCCGCCGGCCGTCAGCTCACGTCAGTCGAATCAGTTGAACGAGTCGCCGCAGGCGCAGGAGCCGGTGGCGTTCGGGTTGTCGATGGTGAAGCCCTGCTTCTCGATGGAATCGACGAAGTCGATGGTGGCGCCCTGGACATACGGCGCGCTCATCCGGTCCACGACCAGCTTGACGCCGCCGAACTCGGCGGTGAGGTCACCATCGAGCGCGCGGTCGTCGAAGAACAGGTTGTAGCGCAGGCCGGCGCAGCCGCCCGGCTGCACCGCGATACGCAGCGCGAGGTCGTCGCGGCCTTCCTGGTCCAGCAGCGCCTTCGCCTTCGTCGCCGCAGCGTCGGACAGGGTCACACCGTGGGTTTCGGTGGAGGTGGCGTCCTGAACAGTCATAGCTCTCCCTAAGCATCCCTGGGCATCAAGACGCGTGGGACGTACCGCGCGTCTACTACCTCAACGGTACCTTGTTCCGACGCTATTCCCGACTTATCCACAGGCCGGGGCATGTGGCCAGGGCAGGTGCGGCGGGCAGTAACCTGGCTGGCGTGAAGCTGCTGGGCCGTAAGAAGGACAACGAAGGCGAACCCGCCGGAGCCGACGAGGTCAAGAACGTCGACGGAGCCGCCGGATCGACTTCCGCTGAATCGACCACGGCCGGCGGCGCCCCGGGCACCGCCCCCAAGGGCAGGCCGACCCCCAAACGCAGCGAGGCCGCCACCCGGTCGCACCCGCGCCGCTCACCGCCGCCGAGGCACGTCAGCGCCGCAAGGAGCTGCGCGGGCCGAAGCTGTCGAAGGAAGAGCGCAAGATCGAGCGGCTCACCCGCCGCGCCGACATGGCCGACCGCCGCGAGAAGATGATGGCCGGCGAGGAGTCCTACCTGCTCCCCCGCGACAAGGGTCCGGTGCGCCGCTATGTGCGCGACATCGTCGACTCTCGTCGCAACGTGCTGGGCCTGTTCATGCCCGCCGCCCTGGCGATGATCTTCTTCATGCTGGCGCTGCCGTCGCTGAAGTTCCAGCAGATGTTGTCCTACGCGATGCTGATCCTGGTGGTCATCATGCTGATCGACGGGTTCATCGTCGGCCGCAAGGTGAACCACATGGTGGATGAGAAGTTCCCCGGGAACACCGAAAGTGGTTGGAAACTGGGACTTTACGCGGCCAGCCGGGCCTCGCAGCTGCGCCGGATGCGCGCACCGCGGCCGGTGGTCAACCGCGGCGACAAGATCTCTTGATGCCGTTCCAGGCGGTCTGAGAGTGCGCACACTGGTGCTCGGCGGCATCCGCTCAGGTAAATCCCAGTGGGCCGAAGCGGCCGTGGCACGCGCCGCCGGGGATGGCGCCCCGGTGCGGTACGTGGCCACCGGCCCCGCCGCCGACAGCGATCCGGACTGGGCTCGGCGCGTGGATGCGCATCAGGGCCGTCGTCCCGCGCACTGGCGCACCGTGGAGACCGGCGACCTGGTGGCCGTCCTGACCGCGGACCCGCACGCACCGGACACCGCAACTCTGGTCGACGACATCGGTGGCTGGCTGACCGCGACCATGGACCGTCTCGGCGCCTGGACCGGAACATCCGTGAACGGCGAGGTCGACGCACTCGTGCAGGCAGTGGACGCGTTCACCGCTCCCCTGGTGCTGGTCAGCCCCGAGGTCGGGCTGACCGTGGTTCCCGCCACCGAGGCGGGACGGCGATTCGCCGACGAACTGGGCACCGTCAACCAACGCCTGGCCGCGGTGTGCGACCAGGTGGTGCTGGTGGTGGCCGGCCAGCCGCTCACGGTGAAGGAGCCGTCATGACCGAATTCGATGCGGCGTTCGCCCCGGTCACCGCACCGGATGCCGAAGTCGCCGCGGCGGCACGGGCCCGGCAGGCCCAGCTGACCAAGCCGCCAGGTTCCCTCGGCCGCCTCGAGGAACTCTCGATCTGGGCAGCCTCGTGTCAGGGCGTGTGCCCGCCGCGGCCGCTCAGCCGGGCGCGGGTGGTGGTGTTCGCCGCCGACCACGGCGTCACGGCGGCGGGGGTATCAGCGTTCCCGTCCGCGGTGACCGGTCAGATGGTGGCCAACTTCGACAACGGTGGTGCCGCGATCAACGTGATCGCCGAGGTGGCCGGGGCCAGTGTGCGGGTGGCCGACATCGCCGTCGACTGCGACGATCCGTTCTCCCCCGCCATCGGCGCCCACAAGGTGCGGCGCAGCTCGGGCAACATCGCGGTCGAGGACGCCCTGAGCGAAGAGGAAGTGGCAGCTGCGATCTCGGCCGGGCGACAGATCGCCGACGACGAAGTCGACGCCGGCGCCGACCTGCTGATCGCCGGTGACATGGGGATCGGGAACACCACGGCGGCAACCACTTTGGTGGCGGCGCTGACCGGGGCAGAACCTGTCGTGGTGGTGGGTCGCGGCACCGGCATCGACGACCTCGGCTGGATGCGCAAGGCCGGCGCCGTCCGCGACGCGCTGTACCGGGCCCGTGACGTGACCCGTGATCCGCTGGGCCTGTTGCGGGTGTGTGGCGGCGCCGACCTGGCCGCCATGGCCGGGTTCTGCGCGCAGGCCGCGCTGCGCCGTACCCCGGTGCTGCTGGACGGCCTGGTGGTGACGGCCGCGGCCCTGGTGGCCGAGGAGTTGGCCCCGGGCGCACGCGCCTGGTGGCAGGCCGGTCACCGGTCGCCCGAGCCGGCCCACAGCCTGGCGCTGTCGCACCTGGGGCTGGAGCCGATCGTCGACCTCGGTATGCGGCTGGGCGAGGGCACCGGCGCCGCGGTGGCGTTGCCGATCGTGCGGGCCGCCATCGCCACGCTGGCCTCGATGGCCACTTTCGTTGAAGCCGGAATCTCCGAAGAGACACCATGATTGCCGCGCTCGGCGGGGCGTTCGCGTTCGGCACCGTGCTGCCGGTCCGTTCCTCGGCCGGCGTCGGCCGGGGCGCACTGACGGCGCTGCCGGTGGTGGGCCTGGCGCTCGGCGCGCTGGCGGCCGCAGTGGTGGCCGGTGGCCAGTGGGCGTTCGGTACGGGCAGTGTGCTGCCCGGGCTGCTGGCGGTGGCCGTACTTCTGCTGACCACGCGCGGGCTGCACATCGACGGGTTCTGCGACACGGTCGACGGTCTGGGCTGTTACGGCCCGCCGGAGCGGGCGCTGGCCGTCATGCGTGACGGCTCGGCCGGACCGTTCGGCGTTGCCGCGGTGATCGTGGTGATCGGTTGCCAGACATTGGCTTTCGATCAGCTGAATGCGGTGGCCATCGTCGTTGCGGTGACCGCCGGCCGCGTCGCGGCGGTGGTCGCCTGCCGGCGTTCGGTGCCCGCCGCCGCGGGTAGCTCGCTGGGCGGCGCGGTGGCGGCCACGCAGCCCACCGCCGTGGTGGTGGCCTGGCTGATCGCCGTCGCCGCGCTGGCCGCATGGGCCGGGCCCCGGGTGTGGCAGGGCCCGGTCGCGGTGCTGGTCGCGGTGGGCGCTTCGGTACTGCTGGTCGCCCACTGCGTGCGGCGGTTCGGCGGTATCACCGGCGACGTGCTCGGCGCGGCCGTCGAGGTGACGACGATGCTGACCGCGCTGGGCCTGGCGATCGGCTAGTTCAGCCGGGCCATCCAGCCGTGCGTATCGGCGAAGGTGCCCCGCTGAATCCCGGTCAGGGTGTCGCGCAGCGCCATGGTGATCTCGCCGGGTTGCCCGTCGGCGATGGTGAACTCGCCGTCGGCGTATTTCACGTGCGAAACGGGGGTGATCACCGCGGCCGTGCCGCAGGCGAACACCTCGGTGATCTCGCCGGCCGCGGCCTTCTTCTGCCACTCGGCGACGTCGATCTTGCGTTCCTCGACCGCGAAGCCGGCATCGGTGGCCAACTGCAGCAAGGAATCTCGGGTGATCCCCGGCAAAAGCGAGCCGGACAGCTCAGGAGTCACCAGGCGGGCCGAACCGCCGCTGCCGAAGACGAAGAACAGGTTCATCCCGCCCATCTCCTCGACATAGCGACGCTCGATCGCGTCCAGCCACACCACCTGGTCGCAGCCGTTATCGGCGGCCTGTGCCTGCGCGAGCAACGAGGCCGCGTAGTTGCCGCCGAACTTGGCCGCACCGGTGCCGCCGGGTGAGGCGCGCACGTACTCGTGGGACAGCCACACGCTGACCGGCTTGATTCCGCCCTTGAAGTACGCCCCGGCCGGTGAACCGATCACCAGGTAGCGGTATTCGTTGGCCGGGCGCACGCCCAGCCCCGGCTCGGTCGCGATCACGAACGGCCGCAGGTACAGCGACTCCTCGCCGCCGGCCGCGGGCACCCACTTCTCGTCGGCCGCGATGAGCCGGCGCAGCGATTCGATGAACACGTCGTCGGGAAGTTCCGGGATGGCCAGCCGTCGCGACGAGGCACGCAACCGCGTCGCGTTGGACTCTGGGCGGAACGACACGATCGAGCCGTCCGCCCACCGGTAGGCCTTGAGTCCTTCGAAGACTTCCTGCGCGTAGTGCAGGACGATGGCCGACGGATCGAGCTCGATCGGCCCGTACGGGATCACCCGCGCGTCGTGCCAGCCCTGACCTTCGGTGTAGTCGATGGCCACCATGTGGTCGGTGTGGTACTTGCCGAAACCGGGGTTGGCCAGAATGGATTCGCGTACCGCATCGGTCGCCGGATTCGTGTTGGCTGAAACCGTGAACTCGAGATGGCCGCTAGTCATGCAGCGATTGTATCGTCCGAGGCTAGCGTGTTTTCGGGGCCACGAAGGGTGGCTTGACCACTTCACATTCGACGGTGCGGCCACGCACGTCCACGTTCACCCGCTGCCCGTCGGCGACATCGGCGGCGGTGTCGATGAGGGCCAGTGCGATACCGACTTTCAGCGACGGCGAGAACGTGCCGGACGTCGTGGTGCCGACCCGGGTTTCCCCGTCGAGCACCGCCAGGTCGGCGCGCAGCACGCCGCGGCCGACGGCTTTGAGGCCGCGCAGCACCCGGGCCGGGCCGGCCTCCTTCTCGGCCAGCAGCGCGTCACGTCCCCAGAACGCGTCCTTCTTCCACCCGATGGCCCAGCCGCAGCGGGCCTGCAGGGGCGAGATGTCCAGCGACAACTCGTGGCCGTGCAGCGGGTAGCCCATCTCGGTGCGCAGGGTGTCGCGGGCGCCCAGACCCGCGGGTTCCCCGCCGGCCTCACGTACGGCCGCCACCAGGGCGTCGAACACCACACCGGCGCGGTTCCAGGCCGGCAGCAGCTCGTAGCCGTGCTCGCCGGTGTAGCCGGTGCGGCACACCCGGACGAACACGCCGTCGTACTCGGCGTCCGCGTAACCCATGTAGTCCATGTCGGTGGGCAGGCCCAGCGCGCCGAGCACGTCGGCCGATTTCGGGCCCTGCACCGCAAGAACCGCGTATGAGCGGTGCTCGTCGGTGATGGTCAGCCCGTCGGGGGCATTCTTCTGCAGTTCGGCGACCACGGCCGCGGTGTTGGCGGCGTTGGGCACCAGGAAGATCTCGTCGTCTGAGACGTAGTAGGCGATCAGGTCATCGATGACTCCGCCCGACTCGGTGCAGCACAGCGTGTACTGGGCCTTGCCCGGGCCGATCCGGTTCAGGTCGTTGGTGAGGGCCGAGTTGACGTAGGCAGCCGCGCCCGGACCTTTGACGAGTGCCTTTCCGAGGTGGCTGACGTCGAAGAGGCCGACGGTGTCGCGGGTGGCGTTGTGCTCGGAGACGGTCCCGGCATAGGACACCGGCATCAGCCAGCCACCGAATTCGGCGAAACTGGCCCCCAGTTCGCGATGGCGGTCTTCCAGCGGTCCGTGCAGCAGGTCGTCACTCACGAGTTCACCCTAAACCGCACTCCTGACCGCACCATCGAACTGCACACTGGTCTCGTGGTCGATTTCGATGCACTGGCCGCCGGCGGGATCCCCGATGCGCGGCAGCGCGCGCCGCTCATCGAGTACCTCGACGGGCTCGGTTTCACCGCTGAGCAGATGATCGAAGCGGAGTCCCGCGGCCGGTTGTTCGGACTGGCCGGAGATGTCCTGCAGTGGTCGGGCCCGCCGGAATACTGTCTGGCCGACGTGGCCGCCGAAATCGGTGTTCCGCTGGAAGATGTTCAGCGGGCATGGGCCGCGCTGGGCCTGACGGTGGCCGGCTGCGATGTGAAGACCCTCAGCCGGGCGGATGTGGAGACCTTGCGCACCTGGGCGGAGCTGCGGGTGGTGGTCGGTGATGTCGAGGCCACCGGCCTGCTGCGCGTGATCGGTTCGGGGATGGCTCGGCTGGCCGAAGCGCTGTCGTCGATGAGCCGGGCCAGCACGCCCGACATCCAGCTCAACGTCTCCCACGACGAGCTCACCACGGCCAAGGCATACCGAGCCGCGGCCGGCTTCATCCCGCGGATCGGCTCGATGATCGATGCCGTGCACCGCCACCACGTGATGAGCGCGCGCAGCTACTTCGAACATGTGGTCCGCGACGGCTCATCGAACGTGGTGTGCGGCATCGGTTTTGCCGATCTGTCGGGGTTCACCGCGCTCACCCAGATGCTGAGCAGCACCGAACTGTCGGCACTGCTCAATGAGTTCAGCGCCACCAGCACCGAGATCGTGCACGCCGCCGGCTGCCGCGTGGTGAAGTTCATCGGGGACGCCATCATGTGGGTCGGCTCCGAACCCGAGGAGCTGCTGCAGGTCGCGGTCGATCTGGTGACCCACCCCCGGGCCGCCGAGACCAATCTGCAGGTCCGTGCCGGACTCGATTTCGGCGAGGTGCTGGCCATCGGCGGCGACTACTTCGGCAATGCGGTGAACCGGGCGGCCCGTCTGGTCGCCGCCGCCGACCCCAGCCAGATCCTGGTTTCCGAGCCGCTGTCCGAGCTGCTCGCGGGCCGGGCGTTCGCCGCGGCTCGCTCTCTGACGCTGAAGGGTTTCGCCGCGCCGGTCACCGCGTATCCGATGGACCTGCCGCCCTGGCGGATCGTCGAAGAGCTGCGCGACCCGGCAACCACATACCCGGTGAGCCCCCCGCCGTCTGACTAGGGTGGGCGGGGTGAGTCCCGCAAATCCCGGTTACCAGGCCCCTACCGTCACCGTCAGCGCCTCGCTCCCCAAACGCAAGAGCGACGCCGTGCTGATCGTTCCCGTCGTCAGCGGGGACGGTGACGACGCAACCGCCGCTGTCGTCGGCAACCCGTTCCTCGACGCCGAGGCGGTCGGCGAGATCGAGGTCGCGCTCGAGGCACTCGGCGCCAAGGGTGGCACCGACCAGGTCACCAGGGTGGTAGCTCCGTCACTGCCGGTTGCCAGCGTGCTGGCCGTCGGCCTGGGCAAGCCGCGCGACGAGTGGCCGGCCGACGTGATCCGCCGGGCGGCCGGTACCGCCGCGCGGTCACTGAACGGCACCGAGAAGGTCATCACCACGTTGTCCGACATCGATCTGGAAGCCGCCGTCGAGGGCCTGATCCTGGGTGCCTACCGCTTCAGCGACTTCCGCAGCGCCAAGACCGCGCCCAAAGATGCCGGCCTGACCGCGATCACCGCGCTGACCGCCGACACAAAGGCCGCCTCCAAGGCACAGGCCCAGCGCGCGGTGGACATCGCTTCGGCGGTCGCGACCGCTCGGGACTTTGTGAACACCCCGCCCAGCCACCTGTTCCCCGACGAATTCGCCAAGCGGGCAAAGGCTTTGGGTGAGGCGGCCGGGCTGCAGGTGGAGGTGCTCGACGACAAGGCCCTGACCAAGGCCGGCTACGGCGGCATCGTGGGGGTCGGCAAGGGCTCCTCGCGTCCGCCGCGCCTGGTGCGCCTGATCCACCGCGGCGGCGGAAAGAAGGCCAAGACCGTCGCCCTGGTCGGCAAGGGCATCACGTTCGACACCGGCGGCATCTCGATCAAGCCGGCCGCCAACATGCACCACATGACCTCGGACATGGGTGGCGCGGCCGCGGTCATCGCGACCGTGGTGCTGGCCGCCAAGCAGAAGCTGCCGATCGACGTGATCGCGACGGTGCCGATGGCCGAGAACATGCCGTCGTCGACGGCGCAGCGGCCGGGTGACGTGCTGACCCAGTACGGCGGCATCACCGTCGAGGTGCTGAACACCGATGCCGAGGGCCGGTTGATCCTGGCCGACGCGATCGTGCGCGCCTGCGAGGACGAGCCCGACTACCTGATCGAGACCTCGACGCTGACGGGTGCGCAGACGGTTGCGCTCGGCGCGCGCACCCCAGGAGTGATGGGCAGCGACGAGTTCCGCGACCGGGTGGCGACGCTGTCGCAGGAGGTCGGTGAAAACGCTTGGGCCATGCCGCTTCCCGAGGAGCTCAAGGACGATCTGAAGTCGACGGTGGCCGATCTGGCCAATGTCAGCGGGTCCCGCTATGCCGGGATGCTCGTGGCGGGCACCTACCTGCGCGAGTTCGTCGCCGACGGGGTCGAGTGGACCCACATCGACATCGCCGCCCCGGCCTACAACACCGGCGGCCCATGGGGTTACACCCCCAAGGGCGGCACGGGTGTGCCGACGCGCACGATGTTCGCGGTCCTGGAGGACATAGCCGTGAACGGCTGATCATGTTCCCGCCCAACGTGAAGAAGTCGGCGAGATTCCTGCACGATCTCGCGATCTGCTTCACGTTGGGCACCGGGCTCGTCGCCTGCTCGGAATCATCGGACCCGCCGCCGGCTTCACCGAGTGTGACGGCCTCGCCGACGCACCCGAACACCGCGACGGCCACCCCGGCCGGCGCGCAACCGCGCCTGGCCCCCGACCCTGGCCGGCTGGCCGAGGATCTCGTCGCCGACGAGCGGGCACTGCGCGACCGGTCGACACCGGATGCCGCGCGCACGCAGGCGGCCCGCCGCCAGCAGGTGGCCTATCGTGCGATCGGCCGTCATCCCGAGTGGGACGCGATCATCCGGCCCCGCATCCCACCCGAGCTCGTCGCGTTCTACGACCTCAACGTCGATGCGCGACGGCAGGTGGCCGCGCTGTCCCGTCCCAAAGACACCCTGCCCGCATGGCACATCAACCCGCCGGTCCCGGCCGAGGTGCTGCTGGCCGCCTACCGCGATGCCGAGGCCGCCTCCGGCGTGGGCTGGAACTACCTCGCCGCGATCAATCTGATCGAGACGCACTTCGGCAGCGTGAGGGGCGACAGCACGGCCGGTGCCCAGGGCCCGATGCAGTTCATGCCGTCGACGTTTGCCGCCTACGGCAGGGGCGGCGACATCCACTCACCCCGGGACAGCATCATGGCGGCCGGTTATTACCTGGCCGCCAACGGTTTTGCCAACGACCCCGACCTTGCCCTGTTCCGGTACAACAACGCCGACGAGTACGTGCGGGCGGTCAGTGACTATGCCGCCGCGCTGGCCGCCGATCCGGCGGCGTTCGACGCGTTCTACCGCTGGGATGTCTACTACGTCTCAACCGCGGGTGATGTGCTGCTGCCCATCGGTTACGCCGCTGCGGCACCGATACCGGTCCGCGAGTACCTCGCGTCGCATCCGCAGTAGCGGCTAGAAGGAGCCCGAACGCGCCGCCCGGCGCAACGCCGAGGGCACCAGGCGCGACGCCCCGTAGGCCGCATAGGCCTCCGGCGTGACCGGGCGGACAGCCTTGCCCGTGCGGACGGCATCGACGATCGCCTTGGCCACCTTGTCCGGGCCGTAGCGTCGGGCGGCGAAGACCTTCTTGGTCTGGGCGCGCAGCTGCTCGACCTCGCCCTGCTTCTCGGTGGGTACGTCGAAGCGAGTGGTGTCGATGATGTTCGTGTCGATCACGCCCGGGCAGATCGTGGTCAAACCGACCCCCGCCGAGCTCAATTCGGCGCGCAGGCAGTCGGAGAACATGAAGACCGCGGCCTTGCTGGTGGAGTAGGCGTTCATCGACGCCGAAGGCGAATAGGCGGCCATCGAGGCCACGTTGACGATGTGGCCGCCGGTGCCGCGGTCGACCAGACGCCGGGCAAATGACCTGCAGCAGTTGACGACTCCCCCGAAGTTCACGTCGAGCACGCGGTCGTACTGCTCGGGCGGGGTGTCGAGGAACTTGCCGCCGTGGCCGATTCCGGCGTTGTTGACCACGACGTCGGGTACGCCGTGCGTGCTGCACACGTCCTCGACGAAGCTCTCGACCGCCTCGGCGTCGGAAACGTCGAGCCCGTAGGCATGTGCCACCCCGCCACGCGCGGCGATCTCGTTGGCGGTGGATTTGGCGCTGGCCTCATCGATGTCGCTGACGACGACTTCAGCGCCTTGGGCTGCGAATGCCAGCGCGGTGGCGCGGCCGATGCCACTGCCCGCGCCGGTCACCGAAACCAGTGTGTCGCCGAAATATTCGCGCGATCGGCCGACCTGTGCCCGCCGCAGCGCCCGCGATGCCGGGGCGCCCTCGATGTGATCGATCAACTCGGCCGTCGCGTTGGCGATCGCCCGCCAGTGCGAGAACGGGGCCCAGTGCCCGGCCTTGAGGTCGCGGCGCCACAGCAGCGGCACCCATTTGGACGCTTCGTCGTAGCCGTGCCCACGCACCACGGGATCGTGGTCGTTGCAGATCAGCTGCACCGGCACGGTCACGTAGTGGTCACTGCGCAGCGTGGTGAAAGAGCGAATCGCGTTGGCGCGGTAGATCTTCAGCCCGTTCGCAGCATCGATGTCGAGCGTCTCGGACTGGAATTTGGGGCCCGCGGTGTCGATGGCCTGCAGCCGGCGTGCGGCCCCACGGCGCATCAGCGCGGGCGCGATGACGGGAACCGAGAACGGGATCCAGTAGCTGAACCGCGAGGCGAGGTTCACCGCCTTGGCGAACCGGATGGGCCGGTAGGGGCGGGCCAGCCGGCCGCGCACGAAGGAGCCGTAGTGATCGGTGCTGGGTCCGGATACCGACGTGAAGGACGCCACCCGCTCGGCGGCCTCCGGCCGGCTCAGGTACTCCCACACACCCACCGAGCCCCAGTCGTGGGCCAGCACGTGGACGGGGCGCCCGGGGCTGACAGCCTCGATCACCGCGGACAGGTCGTCGGCGAACCGGTCCATGCGGTAGGCGGCGACGGGCTTGGGAACGTCCGAGGCGCCGGCGCCGCGGTTGTCGTACCGCACGATGTGGAAGCGGTCCCCCAGCTCGCCGGTGACGCCGTTCCACAACACGTGCGAGTCCGGCCAGCCGTGCGCCATCACCAGCGTGGGACGCTGCCGGTCCCCTTGTTCGTAAACCGCGATGCGGGTTCCGTCCGAGCTGACGACGAAGCGCTGCATAGTCCACCCCTCCACGAGGTACCTGTAACGAACAGTATCCAATACCGGAGGTATCGGTTGCCCCCGACTCTAGCGGTCGTCCAGCTCGCGCCGCACGGCGCGCTCCCGTTCGATGCGCCGGCGCGCATCGAAGTCCCGCATCCGTTGCGGATATCCCACCTTCTGGACGTCGTACACCGGAATCTGCAGCCGGTCGCTGAGCCGGCGTGCCCCGGCCTCACCGCCGGCGCGGCGCCGGGTCCATTCCCCGTCGGCAGCTACCAACACGACGGTCACGTCGGTGACGGTGGTGCGGGGCTCCACGAAGGCCTCGACGCCGACGTGCTCGGCCACCCAGCGCTGCAGATACCGCAGATCCTCGAGCGCATCGCCGCCGGATCCGCGCGCCGAGCGGCCCCGGCGAAACGCATCGAACAACCCCAACGGAACGGTCTCCTCAGCTCTGGGGAAGTTCAGCGAACTGCCCTGCAAACCCTCACTCGATAGTGCCAGAGCCCGGAGCAACCCTGAGTGCGTGCGAATGGTGCTGCAGTGACAGGATGGTTCCGACAATCCACCTAGGTGCCGTACCCAGTGCACCTAGCTGTGGTAAGCCAGAGTTCGAGTCGTCACAAGTGACCGTCCGAGGAGTCAATACACATGGCCATCTCCGTCCAGATGCCCGCGCTAGGTGAGAGCGTCACCGAGGGGACCGTCACCCGCTGGCTTAAACAGGAGGGCGACACCGTCGAACTCGACGAGCCGCTGCTGGAGGTGTCCACGGACAAGGTCGACACCGAGATCCCGTCGCCCGCCGCGGGTGTGCTGACGAAGATCGTCGCCCAGGAGGACGACACCGTCGAGATCGGTGGCGAGCTCGCGGTCATCGGCGACGCGGGCGAGGCTCCCGCGGCGGCACCGGCCCCGGAGGGCACCCGCGGCGGAGACCGCCGCGGCCGGCGACGGTTCGCCCTACGTCACCCCGCTGGTGCGAAAGCTGGCTGCCGAGAACGGCGTTGACCTCGCGGAGGTCAAGGGCACCGGCGTCGGCGGTCGCATCCGCAAACAGGATGTGCTCGCCGCGGCCGAGGCCAAGAAGGCACCTCCGGCACCGGCACCGGCCGCCTCTGCGGCCCCCAAGGCCGCCGCCCCCGCTGCCTCGGCGGCGCCGGCTCCGGCCCTGGCCCACCTGCGCGGAACCACGCAGAAGGCCAACCGGATTCGCCAGATCACCGCGAAGAAGACACGCGAATCGCTGCAGGCGACCGCGCAGCTGACCCAGACCCACGAGGTCGACATGACCAAGATCGTGGCGTTGCGGGCCCGGGCGAAGTCCGACTTCGCCGAGCGCGAGGGTGTCAACCTCACCTACCTGCCGTTCATCGCCCGTGCCGTCATCGATGCGTTGAAGATCCACCCGAACATCAACGCCAGCTACAACGAGGACACCAAGGAGATCACCTACTACGACGCCGAGCACCTCGGCTTCGCGGTCGATACCGACCAGGGTCTGCTCTCCCCCGTGATCCACAACGCCGGCGATCTGTCGTTGGGCGGGTTGGCGCGGGCCATCTCCGATATCGCGGCGCGGGCCCGGTCGGGCAACCTCAAGCCCGACGAGTTGTCCGGTGGCACGTTCACCATCACCAACATCGGCAGCCAGGGGGCGCTGTTCGACACCCCGATCCTGGTGCCGCCGCAGGCGGCGATGCTGGGTACCGGGGCGATCGTCAAGCGGCCGCGGGTCATCTCCGACGACTACGGCAATGAATCGATCGGCGTGCGCTCGGTCTGCTACCTGCCGCTGACCTACGACCACCGACTGATCGACGGCGCCGACGCCGGCCGGTTCGTGACCACCATCAAGCGCAGGCTCGAAGAAGGCGCGTTCGAGGCCGACCTCGGGCTGTAAGGGCCGTTAGGAGGGGCTCCCCACTGTGGCGGATGCCGTCATCGCGATAGCGGGATCATCCGGTCTGATCGGCTCGGCGCTGGTGTCAACGCTGCGCGCCGCCGATCGCCGGGTGCTCCGGATCGTACGCAGGGCACCATCGAACGGCGACGAGCTGTTCTGGAACCCCGACACCGGGGAGTTCGACGCCGGCGCACTGCACGGCGTGGACGCGGTAGTGAATCTCTGCGGCGTCGGCGTCGGCGACAAACGTTGGTCCGGCGCCTTCAAGCAGAGTCTGCGCGACAGCCGGATCGGCCCCACCGAGGTGCTCGCCGGCGCCGTGGCCGACGCCGGGGTGCCGGTGCTGATCAACGCGAGCGCAGTCGGCTACTACGGCGACACCAGGGACCGGGTGACCGAGGAGTCGGCGCCACAGGGCCACGGTTTTCTGGCGGGGCTGTGCGCGGACTGGGAAGCGGCCACCGCGCCCGCCATCGCAGCCGGGTCCCGGGTGGCGCTGTTGCGCACCGGGCTTGTGATGGCCCCGTCGGGGGGCATGGTGAACCGGCTCAAGCCGTTGTTCTCGCTGGGCCTGGGGGCCCGGTTGGGCAACGGCAGGCAGTACATCCCGTGGATCAGCCTGGAGGACGAGATCCGCGCGGTGCTGTTCGCGATGGAGAACGAAAGCCTTTCGGGTCCGGTCAATCTCACCGGTCCGGCTCCGGTGACCAACGCCGAGTTCACCGCCGCCCTGGGCCGGGCCCTCAACCGGCCCACCCCGGCGATGGTTCCGGGGTTCGCGCTGCGCACACTGCTGGGCGAGTTCGCCGACGAAGCGCTGCTCGTGGGTCAGCGTGCCATCCCTGCCGCACTGGAACGTGCCGGCTTCGTCTTTCACCACAAGACCATCGGTGAGGCGCTGGCCTACGCCACCGCGCCCAAAGACCTGTGAGCCCGGACTCCGCGCAGCCGGGGCGTACCGTCGACGCTGTGACATCCATCCGCTCGGCCGCCGCTCCCCTTGAGGTGCGGCGCCTGGGCACACTCGATTACGAAGCCGCCTGGGAGCTGCAGCGCGAGATCGCCGACGCCCGGGTGGCCGGTGGGCCCGACACCCTGTTGCTGCTGGAACACCCGGCCGTCTACACCGCGGGCAAGCGGACCGAGCCGCATGAACGTCCGCTGGACGGCACCCCCGTCGTCGACACCGACCGGGGCGGCAAGATCACCTGGCACGGCCCCGGGCAGCTGGTGGGCTATCCGATCATCGGGCTGGCCGAGCCGTTGGATGTGGTGAATTTCGTTCGGCGCCTTGAGCAAGCACTCATCAGCGTGTGCGCGGATCTCGGCCTGGAGACCGAGCGGGTCGAGGGACGCTCCGGGGTGTGGGTACCAGGCGACGGGTTGCGGCCGGCGCGCAAGGTCGGGGCGATCGGCATCCGGGTGTCCCGGGCGACGACGCTGCACGGATTCGCGCTGAACTGTGATTGTGACCTGTCCGCGTACTCGTCGATCGTGCCGTGCGGAATCGCCGACGCCGGGGTGACGTCACTCACGGCCGAACTGGGCCGCCGCGTCACCGTCGGGGACGTCACCGACCGGGTCGCCACCGCCGTGAGCGACGCGCTGGACGGACGGCTGGAAGTAGCTCTGAAAGTAGGATGAAGCGGTGACTGTGGTTCCTGAAGGTCGGAAGCTGTTGCGTCTGGAAGTCCGGAATGCGCAGACCCCCATCGAACGCAAGCCACCGTGGATCAAGACCCGGGCCAAGATGGGTCCGGAGTACACCGCGCTCAAAGGCCTGGTGCGCCGTGAGGGTCTGCACACGGTGTGCGAGGAGGCCGGTTGCCCCAACATCTTCGAATGCTGGGAGGACCGGGAAGCCACGTTCCTGATCGGCGGCGAGCAGTGCACCCGCCGGTGTGATTTCTGCCAGATCGACACCGGCAAGCCGGCCGAACTGGACCGCGACGAACCGCGCCGGGTCGCCGAGAGTGTGCAGGCGATGGGGCTGAAGTACTCGACGGTGACCGGGGTGGCCCGTGATGACCTGCCCGACGGCGGAGCCTGGCTGTACGCCGAGACGGTCCGTCAGATCCATGCGCTGAATCCGAACACCGGTGTCGAGTTGTTGGCGCCGGACTTCAACGGCAACCCGGACCAGTTGGCCGAAGTGTTCGAGTCGCGCCCAGAAGTGTTCGCGCACAACGTCGAAACGGTACCGCGCATCTTCAAGCGGATCCGTCCGGCCTTCCGGTACGACCGCAGCCTGGCGGTGATCACCGCCGCCCGCAACTTCGGCCTGGTCACCAAGTCGAACCTGATCCTCGGGATGGGCGAGACCATCGACGAGGTGCAGACCGCCCTGCGGGACCTGCACGATGCGGGCTGCGACATCGTCACCATCACCCAGTACCTGCGGCCGTCGCCCCGGCACCATCCAGTGGAGCGCTGGGTACACCCCGATGAGTTCGTCGAGCTGTCGAGCTATGCCGAGGGCCTCGGATTCGCCGGCGTGCTGGCCGGACCACTGGTGCGGTCGTCCTACCGGGCGGGCAGGCTCTATGCGCAGGCCGCACGGGTTCGGTTCGCAGATCAGCCCCCCGTATCCTGATGTAATGGCGAAAACGCGCAATGCCGCAGAAACCAAGGCGGCAAAGGCCGAGGCGAAGGCTGCCCGCAAGGCGGCCTCCAAGCAGCGGCGCAGTCAGCTGTGGCAGGCATTCCAGATCCAGCGCAAAGAGGACAAGCGTCTGCTGCCGTACATGATCGGCGCGTTCGTGCTGATCGTCGCTGCCGCCGTGGTCGCCGGGGTGCTCATCGGCGGGTTCACCATGTACACGCTCATCCCGCTGGGTGTGGTGCTGGGTGCGCTCGTCGCCTTCATCATCTTCGGCCGGCGGGCCCAGAAGTCGGTGTACCTCAAGGCCGAAGGCCAGACCGGTGCCGCGGCCTGGGCGCTGGACAACCTCCGCGGCAAGTGGCGCGTCACCCCCGGCGTGGCGGCGACCGGTCACTTCGACGCAGTGCACCGCGTGATCGGCCGGCCCGGCGTGATCTTTGTTGGCGAGGGTTCGGCCAACCGGGTCAAGCCGCTGCTGGCCCAGGAGAAGAAGCGCACCGCCCGCCTGGTCGGCGAGGTTCCGATCTACGACATCGTGGTCGGCAACGGCGAGGGCGAGGTGCCGCTGTCCAAGCTGGAGCGCCACCTGAACAAGCTGCCGGCCAACATCACCGTCAAGCAGATGGATTCGATCGAATCGCGGCTCGCCGCACTGGGCACCAAGACCGGCCCCGCCGGTATGCCCAAGGGCCCGATGCCCGCCGGCGCGAAGATGCGCGGGGTGCAGCGCACCGTGCGCCGGCGCTGATCTCAGCTGCCGACCCCTCGTTCGTAACGCCACGGCGATCTGACGACTGTTTTTTCGCCCTGGCGTTACGCACGCGGTTCGACTGAACGCGCCTAGCGGCGCACCACGGCGGTGAACGTCAGCCGGTCGTGCAGACCCCGCAGATCGCTGTCGGAGACCAGCGGCGGGATCACCAATGCGATCAGCACCACCCGCAGGAACGCCCGCACGATGCCGATCCGGTCCCGCCCGTCGGCCGGCACCACGGCCAGGCCTACGGCCAGCTGCCCCGGTGTGAACGAGAACAACCGCACCGCGACCGTGCCCAGCACCATCCAGATCACCAGCACGGCCGTGGACAGCATGGGCAACGAGATCAGACCAAGGGCCATCACCAGACCGGCCAGCCCGTAGGCGACCAGCCAATCGATCAGGAGCGCACCGAGCCGGCGGCCCATCCGGGCCAGCGAGCCGGACCCCGACTCGGGCAAGCCGAGGCGCTCACCAGGGTATTTACCCCGGCCGTCCTGGGCGTCCTCGCCGTCGCCGGCGTCGAAAGGTCCGGGTCCGGACAGCCAAGTTCCCATCGTGCGCGCCATAGGGCCAGAATAGGCGGGACCGATCGAGTGACGGTCAGTAGCTCACGTCACAAAGAACGGTGATCGCGTAACTTGCGCGCAACATATGGTTGACGACTGCGCAACATCGTGTCCTTAGCGTCAACCCGCGGGTTACCAGTAAAGGAGAACACTCAGTGGCAGAAAAGACGTCCGACGACATCTTCAAGCTGATCAAGGACGAGAACGTCGAGTACGTCGACATTCGCTTCTGCGATCTGCCCGGCGTCGTCCAGCACTTCTCGATCCCGGCGTCGGCGTTCGACCAGAGCGTCTTCGAGGACGGCCTCGCGTTCGACGGCTCGTCGGTCCGCGGCTTCCAGTCGATCCACGAATCCGACATGATGCTGCTGCCGGACCCCGACACCGCGCGCATCGACCCGTTCCGCGCCGCCAAGACGCTGAACCTGAACTTCTTCGTGCACGACCCGTTCACCCGTGAGGCGTACTCCCGCGACCCGCGCAACGTGGCCCGCAAGGCGGAGAACTACCTTGCCAGCACCGGTATCGCCGACACCTGTTACTTCGGCGCCGAGGCCGAGTTCTACATCTTCGACTCGGTGAGCTTCGACTCGAAGATCAACGGCACCTTCTACGAGGTCGACTCCGAGTCCGGCTGGTGGAACACCGGCGAGCCCTTCGAGGCCGACGGCTCGGCCAACCGTGGCTACAAGGTCCGCCCCAAGGGTGGCTACTTCCCGGTGGCGCCGTACGACCACTACGTCGACCTGCGCGACGAGATGTCGACCAACCTGATCAACGCGGGCTTCACCCTGGAGCGCGGCCACCACGAGGTGGGCACCGCCGGCCAGGCCGAGATCAACTACAAGTTCAACACGCTGCTGGCCGCGGCCGATGACGTGCTGCTGTTCAAATACATCATCAAGAACACCGCATGGGCGAACGGCAAGACCGTCACGTTCATGCCGAAGCCGCTGTTCGGCGACAACGGCTCGGGCATGCACGCCCACCAGTCGCTGTGGAAGGACGGCAAGCCGCTGTTCCACGACGAGTCCGGCTACGCGGGCCTGTCCGACATGGCGCGCCACTACATCGGCGGCATCCTGCACCACGCCCCGTCGCTGCTGGCCTTCACCAACCCGACGGTGAACTCCTACAAGCGTCTGGTGCCGGGCTACGAGGCCCCGATCAACCTGGTGTACAGCCAGCGCAACCGTTCGGCTTGCGTCCGTATCCCGATCACCGGCAACAACCCGAAGGCCAAGCGCCTCGAGTTCCGCTGCCCGGACAGCTCGGGTAACCCGTACCTGGCCTTCTCGGCAATGCTGATGGCCGGTATCGACGGCATCAAGAAGAAGATCGAGCCGCTGGCCCCGGTCGACAAGGACCTCTACGAGCTGCCGCCGGACGAGGCCGCCAACATCCCGCAGGCCCCGACCTCGCTGGCCGCGGTGATCGACCGCCTCGAAGAGGACCACGAGTACCTCACCGAGGGTGGCGTGTTCACCGAGGATCTGATCGAGACCTGGATCTCCTACAAGCGGGAGAACGAGATCATGCCGATCCAGATCCGGCCTCACCCGTACGAGTTCAGCCTGTACTACGACGTCTAAGTCGTCTGAGTCGACGTATGGCTCGGATTGTGGCCCCCGGCCTTGCCGGGGGCCACAGTCTTAGGCTAACCTAACTAACGCGAGCTCAACCGCTTGCGGTGCTGACAACCTCACAGGTCAACGGAGAGATTCGTTGGCCTTTTCGTTTCTCTCCAGTCGTATTCACAAGTGAGAGAACGAGGTTCACCATGTTCACGGTTTTCATGCTGGTCAAGACCAATCCGGAATGGCTCGGCTTCCCCGTGGCCAAACGCTTCGATGAGCTGGCGCGGCACCTGCAACCGATACTCGATCGGCACCCCGCCGTGAGTTTTCGTTGGTACGACACGGAGTTCTACACCGCCAGGGTCACCGACGTCTTGCTGTGGGAGGCCGCCGATCCGCACGAGTATGAGCTCGCGATCGAGGAGCTCCGTGAAACACCACTGTGGGACCGCTATTTCACCATCGTCGAGATCCTCCCGGGGGTGGCGAACGCCTACGCGGACAACTACGGCAGATCCGCCCTCGGGTAGGCACCCGACCGGCGGCCGGCTCGGCGCCGAAAGCACAATGGACCGATGCGTGTTCTGGTGCAGCGGGTGACATCGGCGAGCGTTGCGGTCGACGGCGAAATCGTCGGTGCCATCGAGCCGAACCCGCAGGGGCTGCTCGCCCTGGTCGGCGCAACCCATGACGACGACGCCGCCAAGGCCCGCCGGATGGCCGAGAAGCTCTGGCAGTTGCGGATTCTCGACGGCGAGAAATCCGCGTCCGACGTCGCCGCGCCCATCCTGGTGATCAGTCAGTTCACGTTGTACGCCAACACCGACAAGGGCAGGCGGCCGTCGTGGAACGCGGCGGCGCCCGGTCCGGTCGCCGAGCCGCTGGTGGCCGAGTTTGCCGATGCGCTCAGACAATTGGGCGCCGTTGTGCAAACGGGGGTTTTCGGTGCGGATATGCAGGTGGAACTGGTCAATGACGGACCGGTAACGGTGTTGCTCGAGCTGTGAGTTCTTGGTCGTCTGGGCGTATTCTCTGCCCATGACGACCAATCTGGACACCCGGCTCGGCACACTGTCGCCGGCCGTCATCAGTTTGTTCCGTGTTGTGTTCGGCTTCCTGTTCACCATCCATGGAGCGTCGAAACTCTTCGCCTGGCCGGTCGATTCGGGAAGCGGCGCAGTGCCGGTGGGTACCTGGCCGTACTGGTACGCCGGCGTTCTGGAGCTGGTGCTCGGCCTGCTCATCATGGTGGGGCTGTTCACCCGCATCGCCGCGTTCATCGCCTCGGGTCAGATGGCGTTCGCGTACTTCACGCAGCATCAGCCCAAGGGGTTGCTGCCCATCGAGAACGGTGGCGAGCCGGCGGTGCTGTTCTGCTTCGGTTTCCTGCTGCTGGCCGCGATCGGCGGTGGCGCTTACGCGTTGGACGCGGTGCGCAGCAGGGGCAAGGTTTAGTCCAGCGCGAGGTCCTTGCGGAACCGCTTGAGTCCGTCGATCTTCTCGGCCAGCGTGGCGCCGGGGCCGGAGTAGAACATCCAGGGCATGGTGATGATGCCCTGGATCCCTCCGGCCTCCGCGCGGGCGTAGTGCTCGGGGGTGAAGGCATCGGTCAGCGGCGTGATGATCGTGAAATCGTCCATCGTCAAACCGTTTTCGGCGCGCAGGTCGCGTAGCCGGTCGACGCGCTGCAGGGCGGCCTCGGTGGAGATCAGGTCGCCGATCCAGCCGTCGTGCCGCGCCGCCCGGCGCAACGCGATATCGGACAGACCGCCGACGTAGATCGGGATGGGCGGCGGCGTGGGCTCCATCTCCAGGCGCGGCGCGGTGTAGAACTCGCCGGAGAACTCGGTCCAGCCGGGCTCCCACAGCTTCTTCATCAGGGCGAGCATCTCGTCGGTGCGCTTGCCGCGTCGCGCGAACTGCTGCCCCAGCAGGTCGAACTCCTCCTCGCACCAGCCCACGCCGATGCCGAGTTCCAGCCGCCCTTCGGCCAGATAGGCAGCGGTGCCAATGGCTTTCGCAGCCGAGTACGGGTCACGCATTGCGGGCAGGTACACCGTGGTGACGAATTTCAGCCGGGTGGTGACCAGCGCCAGCGCCCCGATCATCACCCACGGGTCCGGCCAGTCGGTGAATGCCTCCCAGCGTCGCTTGCCGTCCTTGGTGTAGGGATACGGCGTCCGCAGTGTCTCCAGGTTCACCACGTGGTCCGGGATTCCCATCCCGTCGTAGCCGAGATCGTCTGCCGCCCTGGCTACTTCGACGGCCTCGCGGGTGTCCATGAAGGCCATGCTCACGTAGATCTTCATCCGGCGTCCCGCGCCCACGCCGGCGTGATGAAGACGCCCTCGGCTTCGACGGTGATCCCGTCGGCGTCGCTGATATGGCCCCGCGCAAAGGTTTTGACGCCTTCGGTCCGGTCGATGTAGGCCTCGGCGCGCAACGGTCCCAGCGGCGTGCCGCGGCGGTACCGGCAGGTGATGGTCCCGGTGTAGCGCGGCTCGTTCAGTCCCCCACTGGCCACCTCGCCCAGGATGTGGTCGAGCACCAACGCGCAGATGCCGCCGTGCACCCAGCCCAGCGGCCCCTCATAGGCGGCGCCCAGCACGAATTCACTCCAGCAGCTGCCGTCCTCGGAGTGCTCGATCACCAATGGCGGGGCCAGCGCGTTGCGCAATCCGACGACCGGATTCGCCCACACCACCGGCCGGTTCGTCTCGGCGTGCAGCATGGCGTGCGGCCCGTCGCGCTGTTCGCGGCGCAGCGAGGCGGTGACGGCCTCGACGGCCGAGGTTGCCTCGGCGATGGTCTGTGGGTCCACCTGAGTACGCACGCCGGCGTCCACGAGTTCGCGCATTGCCCGGGCGAACGGCTCATAGAGTGCTTCGAGCCGATCGTGCTCGGCCGCGGTGATGACGTCGAACGTGTGCTGCATCCGGACTCCCAGTGAATTGGTTATACGCCCTTATTAACATCACCCACTGCGACGTCCTGCACGCGGGGCGGCTCAGCCGCCGAAAATCTTGCGGACCACACCCTTCGCCCGCCGCGTCACCCGCAGGTAGTTGTCCAGGAACTCCCCGCCGTCGTCGCTGCCCCAGCCGGCCGCCAGGGCGACCGCATTGAGCTGGCGACCGGGTCCGGGCAGCTGATCGGTGGGCTTGCCGCGCACCAGCACCAGGGCGTTGCGGGCACGGGTGGCCGTCAGCCACGCGTCGCGCAACAACTCGACGTCGGCCTCGGCCACGAGTTCGGCCGCGCCGATCGCGTCGAGAGCCTGCAGGGTCGAGGTGTTGTGCAGCGCAGGCACGTTGTGCGCGTAACGCAGTTGCAGCAGCTGCACGGTCCACTCGATGTCCGCCAGCCCGCCACGGCCCAGCTTGGTGTGGGTGTTGGGATCTGCCCCGCGCGGTAGGCGTTCGGCGTCCACACGGGCCTTGATGCGGCGGATCTCCTGGACGGCCTCGGCCGACACCCCGCCGGCCGGATAACGGGTCTGGTCTGCCATGAGCAGGAAGCGTTCGCCGAGCTCCAGATCGCCGGCCACCCGGTGGGCCCGCAACAGGGCCTGGATCTCCCACGGCTGGGCCCACTGTGCGTAGTAGGCCTCATAGGAGGCCAGCGTGCGCACCAGCGGCCCGTTGCGCCCCTCGGGGCGCAGCCCGGTGTCGACCTCCAGGGGCGGGTCCGCACTCGGTGTCCCCAGCAGGGCCCTGACCTGTTCGGCGACGCTCACCGACCAGCGCACCGCCACCGAATCCTCGACGCCGGAGACGGGTTCACAGACGAACATGACGTCGGCGTCGGAGCCGTATCCCAGTTCGCCACCGCCGAGGCGGCCCATGCCGATGACCGCGATGCGCGCGGGCACACCGGATTCGGGCGTGTTGGCCCGGATCACCGCGTCCAGTGCGGCCTGCAGCACCGCGACCCAGACCGAGGTGAGCGCCTTGCAGACGTCGGTGACGTCGAGCAGGCCCAGCACGTCGGCCGAGGCGATGCGGGCCAGTTCCCGACGGCGCAGCGTGCGCGCGGCGGCGATGCCGCGCACCGGGTCCGGGTGCCGTCCGGCGGAGGCCACCAGGGCACGGGCCACGCTGTCGGGATCACCGTCGAGCAGTTTGGGTCCGCTGGGGCCGTCGGCGTACAGCTGGATCACCTCGGGGGCCCGCATCAGCAGTTCGGGGATGTAGGCCGAGGTACCGAGGATGCGCATCAACCGCTTGGCCACCGCGCCCTCGTCCCGCAGGGTCGACAGGTACCAGCGCTGCTCGGCGAGCTCCTCGCTGATCCGGCGGTAGGCCAGCAGGCCTGCGTCGGGATCGGGGGTGTCCGACAACCAGTCCAGCAGTGTCGGCAGGAGCACCTGCTGGACGGTGCCGCGGCGTCCGCCGTGCCCGGTGAGCGCGGCGAGGTGGGTCAGGGCGCTCTGCGGCCCCTCGTAACCCAGCGCCTTGAGCTGACGTTCGGCCGCCTCGGTGCTCATCCCGGCGCCGATACCGACCGCCGGCTGGCCCACCGATTCCAGGAGCGGCTGATAGAACAGCTTGGCGTGCAGCCGCGACACCCGCATGCTCTGCCGTTTGAGTTCCTCGCGCAGCACGCCCGCCGCGTCGTGACGGCCGTCGGGCCGAACGTGCGCGGCCCGGGCCAGCCAACGGTAGGCCTCGTCGTCGCTGTCGTCGGGCAGCATGTGGGTGCGCTTGAGCCGCTGCAGCTGGAGCCGGTGTTCGAGCAGCCGCAGGAACTCGTAGGAGGCGGTCATGTTGGCGGTGTCGTCGCGCCCGATGTAGCCGCCCTCCCCCAGGGCCGCCAGCGCATCGACCGTGGACGCCACATGCAGCGAGTCGTCGTTGCGTCCGTGCACCAATTGCAGGAGCTGGACGGCGAATTCGACATCGCGCAGGCCGCCGGTGCCCAGCTTGAGCTCGCGGGCCCGCACCCCGGCCGGGACGAGTTCCTCGACCCGGCGACGCATGGCCTGGACCTCGGGGACGAAATCCTCACGCTCACAGGCGGTCCACACCATGGGCATCAGGGCGTCGACATAAGCCTGTCCGAGCTTGGCATCGCCCGCCGCCGGGCGCGCCTTCAGGAGTGCCTGGAATTCCCAGGTTTTCGCCCAGCGCTGGTAGTAGGCGATGTGCGATTCCAGGGTCCGGACCAGTTGGCCCCGTTTGCCTTCCGGCCGCAGCGCGGCGTCCACCTCGAAGAAGGCATCACCGGCGAACTGCATCATCTCGCCGGCGATGCGGGTTGCGGTGGCCAGGTTGTCGTCGCTGCCCCCGTCCGCGACGGGCTCCCCCACGAAGATGACGTCGACGTCGCTGACGTAATTCAGTTCGCGCGCACCGCATTTGCCCATGGCGATGACGGCCAGCCGGGGCTCGACCCCGTCCTCGCACACCACCCGCGTGGCGACGGTCAGTGCCGCGCCCAGCGCGGCGTCGGCCAGGTCGGAGAGGTGGGCGGCCACCTCGACGAAGGGCAGCACCGGCTCGTTCTCGACGGTGGAGGCAACGTCGAGGGCGCCCAGGACCAGCAGCCGGTCGCGGTAGAGATCGCGCAGCCCGGGCACGGCACTGCTTGCGCCCCTGTCGATCTCGGCGCCGCGGGCGGCGGCGGTGAAGGTACCGCGGAGCTCGTCGGCATCGGGGAGGCCGACGTTGCCGGACAGCAACCGCCACGACTCCGGATGGGCGACCAGGTGATCGCCCAGGGCCAGGGAGGATCCCAGCACGCCGAACAGCCGGCCCCGCAGGGCGCGGTCGGTCAGCAGTTGGCGGTTGAGTTCGTCGGCGCCGGCGCCGAGCGCATCGGCCAGCCGCACCATGGTCAGCAGCGCGATGTCGGGGTCCGGTGCGCGCGACAACGACCACAACAGCTCGACGTGGGCCTCGGTGCCCCAGCCGAGCTGCTCCAGGTGGGCCGACGCCTGCGGATGCACCAGACCGAGCCGACCGACGCTGGGCAGTTTCGGGCGATCGGTTGCAGGCTTGGGCACGTTCACGACGGTAGCGCACGAACCTCAAGCAGCGCCGCCGACTCTAGAGCGACAGGTAGTTCTTCAGCTCGTAGGGTGTGACGTGGCTGCGGTAGTTCTCCCACTCCGCGCGCTTGTTGCGCAGGAAGTAGTCGAATACGTGCTCCCCCAACGCTTCCGCGACGAGTTCGGAGTTCTCCATCGCCTCCAGCGCGTTGCCCAGGCTGGACGGCAGCTCGCGGTAACCCATGGCACGCCGCTCCTCGGGCGTCAGGCTCCAGACGTTGTCCTCGGCCTGCGGGCCCAGCACGTAACCCTTCTCCACGCCGCGCAGACCGGCGGCCAGCAGCACCGCGAAGGTCAGGTACGGGTTGCATGCCGAATCCGGGCTGCGGACCTCGACGCGCCGCGACGATGCCTTGCGCGGGGTGTACATCGGAACCCGCACCAGCGCCGAGCGGTTGGCCGCGCCCCAGGAGGCCGCAGTGGGTGCCTCGCCGCCGTGCACCAGGCGCTTGTAGGAGTTCACCCACTGGTTCGTGACAGCACTGATCTCGCTGGCGTGCTCCAGGATGCCGGCGATGAACGACTTGGCCACGTCCGACAGCTGCAGCGGGTCGTCGGGGCTGTGGAAGGCGTTGGTGTCGCCCTCGAACAGGCTCATATGGGTGTGCATGGCCGAGCCCGGGTGCTCGGCGAACGGCTTGGGCATGAACGAGGCGCGGACGCCGTCGGCCAGGGCGACTTCCTTGACCAGATAGCGGAAGGTCATCACGTTGTCGGCCATCGACAGGGCGTCGGCGTAGCGCAGGTCGATCTCCTGCTGGCCGGGAGCGCCCTCGTGGTGGCTGAACTCCACCGAGATGCCCATCTGCTCCAGGGCTTCGATGGCGTGCCTGCGGAAGTTCGGGGCCGAATCATGCACGGCCTGGTCGAAATAGCCGCTGTTGTCGGCCGGCACGGGCACCGAGCCGTCGTCGGGGCCGGGCTGCAGCAGGAAGAACTCGATTTCGGGGTGCACGTAGCAGGTGAAGCCCAGGTCGCTGGCCTTGGCCAACTGCCGTCGCAGCACATGCCGGGAGTCCGCCCACGACGGTGAGCCGTCGGGCATGGTGATGTCGCAGAACATGCGCGCCGAGTAGTGCTTGCCGGCGCTGGTGGTCCAGGGCAGCACCTGGAACGTGGACGGGTCGGGCCGCGCCACGGTGTCCGATTCCGAGACGCGGGCGAAGCCTTCGATCGACGATCCGTCGAAACCGATGCCCTCCTCGAAGGCGCCTTCGAGTTCGGCGGGCGCGATCGCTACCGACTTGAGGTAGCCGAGGACGTCGGTGAACCACAACCGAACGAACCGGATATCGCGTTCCTCCAGGGTGCGCAGCACGAATTCCTTCTGGCGGTCCATGAGCGCAGCGTAGGCATCGGCTGTTAATTCTGTGTTACGAGCCTGGAAGAGTTAGCAGGAGAGGTTGCCCGGCGAGGTCTGGTCGACGAAGAAATTGAGTACCGCGGAGTCCACGCAGGCGTCCCCGTTGAACACCACGGTGTGTTGGGTGCCGGTGAAGGAGATCAGCGCCGCGCCCATTTGCCGGGCCAGGTCCACCCCGGCCTGATACGGCGTGGCGGGGTCGCCGGTGGTGGACACCACCACGACCTTGCCCGGCCCAGGCCCGGTGATGGGGTGCGGCACCGACGTCGCGGGCACCGGCCACAGCGCGCAGATGTCACGGGGCGCATACCCGGTGAACTCGCCGTAGGCCATGAACGGGGCCGCGGCGCGGAGCCGCTGATCGGCGTCGGCCCACACCGCCGGATCGGTCGGGAACGGTGAGTCGACGCACCGGATCGCGGTGAACGCGTCTTGCAGGTTCTTGTAGTGCCCCGCCTCGTCGCGGTGCCAGTAGTCGTCGGCGAGCAACAACAGGTCACCGGCGTCGCCACCGCGCGTCAGGCCGAGCAGCCCACTGGTCAGGTAGGGCCAGTACCGCGCCGAGTACAACGCGTTGCCGGTACCGGTGATGGCATCGGCGTAGCCGAGCCCGCGCGGATCCGAGGTCGCGCCCGGCGTCGTCACCAAAGGGTCCACCAGGCCCTGGAACCGGCCGACGAACTGGGCGGGATCGGTGCCCAGGGGGCAGTCCGCCGATTTCGCGCAGTCGGCGGCGTAGGTGTCGAAAGCCCTCTGGAAGCCGGCGAGCTGGCGGATGTTCTTGGTGATCGGATCCTGGCTCGGATCGATGGCCCCGTCGAGCACCATGGTGCGCACCCGGTCGCCGAACTGTTCGGCGTACGCGCCGCCCAGCTCGGTGCCGTAGGAGAAGCCCAGATAGTTGATCTGCTCCTCCCCCAGCGCGGCCCGCACCGCGTCCATGTCCCGCACCGCTGAGGCGGTTCCGACATTGGCCAGGAACGGGGCGCCCATGCGGTCCAGGCACTGCTGGGCGAACTGGCGGTAGACGTCTTCGATGTGGGCGACCCCGGCCGGGCTGTAGTCGGTCAGCGACTCACGCCGGTAGGCGTCGATCTCGGCGTCGGTGCGGCAGCGCAACTCCGGCGTGGAATGCCCGACGCCGCGCGGGTCGAAGCCGACCAGATCGAAACGATCGGTCAGTGGCGAGCCTGCCAGCGCGGCGCCCATGCCCGCGACGGTGTCCACCGCCGAGGCGCCGGGGCCGCCCGGATTGATGAACAGGGCGCCGATCCGGTTGCCGCTGGCCGGAATTCGGATCACCGCCAATTGCGCTTGTGCGCCTTGGGGATCCGGTGAGTTCCAGTCCAGCGGTACCGGGATGGTGCTGCACTGTGCGGTCGGGATCGCGGCCGGATCCTGCACCCACTGGGCGCAACTTCCCCATTCCGGCCCCGATTCCGGAGCAGCCTGCGCAACGGGCGCCGAGACCGGACTCACCACGGCGGTAGCGCCGAGCAGCGTCGCCGCCAGAGCCCTGACCGCTTTCCCGCCCGCCAACCACACGGCAGTCATGGTCGCACGGCGGCCCACATCGGGTCTGTGCCTGAGGCCGACCAGAGATCGGCCGGAGACCATCCGGTGACCTGACCGGCCCGGGCCGGTCAGCAACGGGTGCCGGGTGGCGGCACCGTCACGTCGACGAGGTACGTGGCTGCGATGTCGTCGATGCACTTGTTGCCCTGGAACACCACGGTGTGCTGGGTGCCCTCGAAGGTCACCAGCGTGCCGCCGAGCTGGCGGGCCAGGTCGACACCGGCCTGGTACGGGGTCGCCGGATCGTTGGTGGTCGAGACCACCAGCGTCGGCGGCAGCCCCTTGACCGAGATCTCATGCGGCTCACTGGTCGGCGGCACCGGCCAGAACGCGCAGGTGCCCAGCGGTGCGTGACCGGTGAACTCGCCGTAGCTCATGAACGGCGCCACCTCACGGGCCCGCTTGTCCTCTTCGACGACGGTGGCCCGGTCGGTGATCGCGGGCTTGTCCACGCAGTTGACCGCGACGCGCACATCGGTCGAATTGTTGTAGTGGCCCTGGGCATCTCGGCCCATGTAGAGGTCGGCCAGCGCCAGCATCACGTCACCGTTGCCGTTTTTCAGGCCGGTCAGGCCGTCGGTGAGGTGCCGCCACAGGTTCGGCGAATACAGCGGCAGGATGGTGCCCACGGTGGCGTCGCTGTAGCTCAGCCCCCGCGAATCCCGGGTCTTGGCCGGATGTTCCACCAGCGGATCGATCAGGCTCTTGTACACCTCGACGGCCTTGGCCGGATCGGTGCCCAGCGGGCAGTCGGGGTTCTTGGCGCAGTCGGCGGCGTAGTCGTCGAAGGCCTTCTGGAATGCCGCGGCCTGACGGATGTCTTCCTCCACCGGATCCGCGTTGGGGTCGACGGCACCGTCGAGGATCATCGCGCGGACCTTCTCCGGGAACTGCTCGGCGTAGGTCGCGCCGATCCGGGTGCCGTAGGAGTAACCCAGATAGGTGAGCTTGTCGTCGCCGAGCGCGGCCCGGATGGCATCCAGGTCCTTGGCGACGTTCTCGGTGCCCACGTTCTCCAGGAACTCGGTGCCCATCTTGTCGACGCAGCGCTGGACGAAGGCTTTGGTCTCGTTCTCCAGGTGCTCGACGCCTTCGGGGGTGTATTCCACCGTGGGGTCGGCGCGCAGCCGGTCGTTGTCGTCATCGGAGTTGCACCACACCGCCGGGGTCGAGGATCCGACACCACGCGGGTCGAACCCGACGATGTCGAAGCGGTCCTTGACCGTCTGCGGCAGTCCGGACAGCAGGGAGACGGCCGAGTCGACACCGGATTCGCCCGGGCCGCCGGGATTGATCACCAGCGAGCCGATCTTCTGGCCGGCCGCCGGGAAGCGAATCATCGCCAGGCGGGCCACTTCGCCGTCAGGCTTGGAGTAGTCGACGGGCACCGACAGCATCCCGCATTCGGCGTTGTCGGGTATCTGTACGTGGTCGCCGGAACCGGCGTCGCACGGCAGCCATTGCACCGGCGTGCCGGGCCGCGGGACGGCGATCTTGGCTTCGCCGTCGACCATCTGGGTGCAGCCCGCCGCGGCCACCGCCGTCACCGCCAGCAGCGCGCCGAACCTCATCCTGAACGTCATGGCTGACCATGCTGCCATGGCGCGACGTCGCCGCAGGCCGGGCCTGGTGTCGAGGCGCGGTGGCACTATCGGGTAGCGGCGAGCAGTTCGCCGAGCGCGACGTGGAAATCGTCGGCCATATCCCACAGGTCAGGCAGCAGATCCGGGCAGGACATGATGCCGACGTCGAGCATCCCGGTCAGCGACATGACGGTGATGTTCAGCCCCGAACCGTGGAAGATCGGGCCAAGCGGGTACATCGCCTTGACCTCGCAGCCCAGCAGGTACAGCGGCTGCTGCGGCCCGGGCACGTTGGAGATGACGAGATTGTGGACGGGTTTGGCCCCGGACAGCCGGCTGGCCGCGTACACCCGCATCGCGGCGCCGAACACGGCCGGCGCGGCGAACTGCGTCCAGTCCTGAAGCAGCGTCGCACCGATGGCAGAACTGTGTTGCTTGGCAACGGAATTCGACGCGGCGATGGCCCGCAGCCGCTCGGCCGGATCCGCGATGTTGGTTTCGAGCTTGGAGAACATCCCCGACACCTGGTTGCGCCCCGGCCGGTCGGAGCGGTCGTGCACCGACACCGGCACCATCGCGACCAGCGAGTTCTCGGGCAGTTCGCCGCGGTCGTGCAGGAACGTGCGCAACACTCCTGACACCAGCGCCATCACCACGTCGTTGACCTTGACGTTGAAGTGGTTTTTGACGGTCTTGATGTCTTCGAGGTCCAGTTGGGCGAACGCGACGCTGCGCTGACCGGTGATGTTGGTGTTGAACGCGGTTTTCGGGGCGTTGAACGGGGCGGCCATCGCCTGGCCGTTGAAGGCCCGCCGCACGGTGTCGATGACGGTGCTGGCAGTGGTCGGCAGCACATTGGCAAGTTTCAGCGGGCGGGTCGCGAACCTGAGCGCCCCGCTGATGGCGATCTCGGCACCGGTGGCGGTGCCCACCCCGTCCACCGGATCGGGCGGCGGCGCGTCTGCCACGGTGGTGCACAACTGAGACATCAGGTTGGCACCGGTGACCCCGTCGACCCCGGAGTGGTGGATCTTGGTCATCAGTGCCAGGCGGCCGCCCGACTGGGCGTCGGTGCCCGCCACGTTCTCGATGACCCACATCTCCCAGAGCGGCCGGGTCCGGTCCAGCGGCAACGAGGCGATGTGGCCGCAGATCTCGGACAGCTCGGCGCGCCCACCCGGAGCCGGCAGCCCGATCCGGTGCAAGTGCCGGTTGACGTCAAAGTCCTTGTCCTCCACCCGCACCGGATGGTCGAGATTGAACCGGCTGTCGGCCAGCTTCTCCCGGAATTGCGGCATCGCCTTGATGGTCAACGAAAGTGCGTCACGCATCCGGTCGAAGGTGTAGCCGCCGGGCATGGTCGAGGTGTCCAGCTCTAGCACCGAGCACACGTGCATGGGCTGTGCGGCGGTTTCGAGGTAGAGGAAGCTGGCGTCGAGTCCGCTGAGCCGTTGCATGCCGCTGATGTTAGGGCTCCCCGCACGAACTGTGAGGAAATCCACTCGAACGTTTCTTTGGCCCGTGTTGGCCACAGTGGCAGACTTGACGTGTCAGCCGAACCCGGGGACCGCAGAGCGGCCTCGAGGATCGAACCGACCATCACAAGGGACAAAGATGTCTGAACAGTCTGTTTATGGTGCTTCCGATGCTGCCGCGGAATCCGTGGCAGCCAAGCCGCGTACCAAGGTCCGCACGCTCACGCTGCAGAAATGGAAGTCCGAAGGCCACAAGTGGGCGATGCTCACCTGTTACGACTACTCCAGTGCGCGAGTGTTCGACGAGGCCGAGATTCCGGTGCTGCTGGTCGGCGACTCGGCAGCCAACGTCGTCTACGGCTACGACACCACCGTGCCGATCACGATCGATGAGCTGATCCCCCTGGCCCGCGCCGTCGTCAAGGGCGCCCCGCATGCGTTGGTCATCGCCGACCTGCCGTTCGGCAGCTACGAGTCCAGCCCCCAGCAGGCCCTCGCGACGGCCACGCGCTTCATGAAGGAGACCGGCGCGCAGGCGGTCAAGCTCGAGGGCGGTGAGCGGATGGCCGATCAGATCGCCACGCTGTCGGCTGCCGGCATCCCGGTGGTGGCGCACATCGGCTTCACCCCGCAGAGTGTGAACGGGCTGGGCGGGTTCCGGGTCCAGGGCCGCGGTGACGCCGCCGAGCAGACGATCCACGACGCGATCGCTGTGCAGGAGGCCGGCGCGATCGCGGTGGTGCTAGAGATGGTGCCCGCCGAATTGGCCACCCAGATCACCGGCAAGCTGACGATCCCCACCGTCGGCATCGGCGCCGGGCCCAATTGCGATGCCCAGGTGCTGGTCTGGCAGGACATGGCCGGGCTCACCAGCGGCAAGACCGCCAAGTTCGTCAGGCGTTTCGGTGATGTCGGTGGCGAACTGCACCGAGCGGCAACGCAATACGCCCATGATGTGGCGACCGGGGTGTTCCCGGCCGAAGAGCACTCGTACTGATCTTCCCGCCGCCGAGATCAACGAAAACGTCGCTGCCGAACGGATGCAGCGACGTTTTTGTTGATCTGGCGGCGCGGACGCGACCGTCCGCTCAAGCGAAGTCGGGCTTGCGCTTGGCCAGGAACGCGTCGACGCCTTCGCGGCCGTCGGCGGAGTTGGCCCGCTCGGCGATGAACCGGCCCTCGGCCGCCATCTGCTCTTCGAGGCTGTTCTTGAACGAGGACACGAGAAGTGACTTGACCGCACCGTTGGATCCGCCGGAGCCGGCCGCGACGTCCTCGGCCAGTTTGGTGGCCCGGGCGGCCAGGTCGTCACCGGCGACGACGTCGGTGAGCAGGCCCCAGTCGAGTGCCTCGGCGGCCGAGAGGGTGCGGTTGGTCAGGATGAGCTCCTGTGCCCGGCGCAGCCCGACCAGGCGGGGCAGATGGTAGGAGGCGCTGCCGTCGGGGCTCAGCCCCACTTTGGTGTAGGCCATGGTGAAGGTGGCCGATTCGGCGGCCAGCGCCAGATCTCCTGCCACTGCGAGGCTGAATCCCGCACCGGCCGCGGTGCCGTTGACGGCGGTGATCAGCACGGCGTCCATCCGGGCGAACGACGAGATGGCCTGATGCAGGTCGTCGGCGACGCCCTTGATGAAGCGGCCACGGTCGGGTGCGGTGGCGAAGGACTTCAGATCCCCGCCCGCGCAGAAGAACCGGCCCGCACCGGTCAGCACCACGGCCTTGATCCCCGGGGTGTCGCAGCGCCGGGCGGCGTCGGCCAGTTCGCGAGTCATGGTGTCGTTCATGCCGTTGGCGGCGTCCGGACGGTTCAGCGTGATCCGCGCGACGGCGCCGGACTGCTCGAACGAGATGGCTTCATAGGTGGGCTCGGTCACGGCCCGAACTCTAGCGGGCCGGGGTTTTCGGTGGTCGAACCCCCAGCCGGGCCGCGGTGGCTGTCACCAGTGGAGCGAAGTCACCATGGAATCCGAGGATCCGCAGCGCACCCTCCCCGATCACCCATGGCTGCGCCGGCGAGCCCTCGACATCGTCGGAGCGGCTGTTGACCACCGACTCCACCAACCGGAACGGCAGGTCGGCGGCATCGGGCTGGCCGGCACATTCGGCGATCACCGCCTCCGACAGCTTCCGATACACCTCGCGAAGCTCGGCGCGTCGGCGCCGGAACGGTTCGAACCGGTCGGTGCGCAGCTCGGGTAACAGGTACAGGGCCCCCAGATTCCAGCGGCCCGCGCACAGTTGGTGCGCATCGGCGACGACGAGCGTGTGCAAGTGCTGTGCCGCCGGCCCCGCGCTGTCGATCAGCTCGGCGCCCAGCCGCAGCGCATCGTCGACGGTGTCGGCCAGCAACGCGTCGAGAATGTCGTCCTTGGTGCCGAAATGGTGATACAGCGAGGCCTGTCGCACCCCGACCTCGTCGGCGATGCGCCGGGTCGAGGTGCTGGCGTACCCGTGGGTGGTGAACAGCTCGGCGGCCGCGTCGAGGATCTGCTCACGGGCGGTCGTGCCCGGCCGGCGCGGCCGCTCCAGCCGCGGACGTCCGCGCCCGGCGGTGGCGCTCGCCGGCGTCCTGTCAGGCCCCATGTCAGCAACACTAGGAGACGCGGGTCGAGGTGACCGGCAGCGCGGTGACGCGAGCACCAAGTCTTGATGCTGCTGTGACCATGACACCGGTCGTGGCATCCATCCGGATATGGCACGCTGGTGCCATCCGATCCGCCTCCGGTGCACAGCGAAGGTGACTATGGCCCCCGGCAAATCCAAAACCGCGAGGTACACCGAAATCGAACGAAAGTTCGCGGTCACCGAAGCCACCGTCTCACCGTCGTTCGAGGGATTGTCGGCCGTCGCCGAGGTGGCGCGTACGGAAACCCAGCATCTGGACGCGGTGTATTTCGACACCCCGGATCGTGACCTTGCCGCGCACCGCATCACGTTGCGGCGCCGCACCGGCGGCAGCGACGCGGGTTGGCACCTCAAGCTTCCGGCCGGGGTCGATACCCGCACCGAGGTCCGCACCCCGCTGGGCTCGGCTACCGACACCGTCCCCGAGGATCTGAAGGACGTCGTGCTGGCGATCGTCCGGGACCGTCCGCTGTCCCCGGTGGCCCGGATCAGCACGCAGCGCAGCGTGGCGGTGCTGCAGGGGGCCGACGGCGACGCCCTCGCCGAGTTCTGCGATGACCGGGTCACCGCATCGGCCACCGGTCAGGATGCCGAGCAGAGCTGGCGGGAGTGGGAGCTGGAGCTGCTCACCGCCGACGTGCCCGACGATCTGCTGGATCGGTTGTCGAACCGGCTCGCCGATGCCGGCGCGGCCCCGGCCGGGCACGGTTCGAAGCTGGCCAAGGTGCTCGGCACCGATGAGGCGCCGGCGCCGACTCCCCCGGCCGATCCGGTGCATCGGGCGATCGCCGAGCAGATCGAGGCGTTGCTGGTGTGGGACCGTGCGGTGCGCGCCGACGCCTACGACTCGGTGCATCAGATGCGGGTGACCACCCGCAAGATCCGCAGTCTGCTGCAGGAGTCGAAGGGCGCCTTCGGGCTCGACGACGACGGCTGGGTGCTCGACGAATTGCGCGCGCTGGCCGCGGTACTGGGTGTGGCGCGTGATGCCGAGGTGCTGGCCGAGCGCTATCAGCACGCGCTCGACGAGATGCCTGCCGAGCTGATCCGCGGCCCGGTGCGCCAGCGACTGGTCGAGGGCGCCAACCGCCGCTATACGGCGGGCTGGCGGCGGTCCCTGTTGGCGATGCGCTCGCAGCGCTACTTCCGGCTGCTGGATGCGCTCGAGGAGTTGGTCAAGGCCGAGCAGCCCGAATCCGCGGACGGTGCAAAGTCTTCGGTGAGCATCGACTCCGCGTACAAGCGGGTTCGCAAGGCGGCCAAGACGGCTGCGGCGGCCGACACCGATGCCGAGGCCAGCGCCGAGGAGAAGGATGAGGCGTTGCATCGAATCCGTAAGGGCGCCAAGCGGCTTCGTTATACGGCCGCGGCCACCGGGGCAGACAAGGTGTCCGATCGCGCCAAGTACATCCAGACGCTGCTGGGCGAACACCAGGACAGCGTGGTGAGCAAGGCGCATCTGAGCACCCAGGCTGACGCCGCGCATGCCGCCGGCGAGGACACCTTCACCTACGGGCTGCTGTATCAACAGGAGCACGACACTGCCCAGCAGTCGCGGGCACTGCTGCAGGATGCGCTCAAGAAGCTGGACAAGGCGGTCCGCAAGGCCCACTAGGCGGGCTGGGGCGAACGAGTTGGCCTGTAAGCCGGATTCTGTCCTTCGGCGCCATCGCTGGCGCCGAAGCGGCGACCATCCATCTGGACACACCGTCGCCGGGTGCCTCAAGCGGCCTACCCGCAGGCTCGGGCGAGCAGCCCTCAGGCGCCTGCGCGACCGCAACCAGGTTGCGGCCTTCTTGGCCTTGCTTCGGGTGGGGTTTGCCTAGCCACCCCGGTCACCCGGGATGCTGGTGCGCTCTTACCGCACCGTTTCACCCTTACCATTTCTGGCGGTCTGTTTTCTGTGGCACTTTCCCGCGAGTCACCTCGGATTGCCGTTAGCAATCACCCCGCTCTGTGAAGTCCGGACTTTCCTCGACCTCGGTTTCCACCGATGCCGCGGCCGCCCGGCCAACTCGTTCGCGCTGATCACCGTACTCTCATTTCCATGGCACAGGTGCCACCGGCACGATATTTGCTCCGCGCGAAGGACCTCGCGGACGCCCGTTACGCGGATCCGATCACCGTGGACGACCTGGCGGATGCCGCCGGATTGTCGCGGGCCCACTTCAGCCGGATGTTCACCCGCACGTTCGGTGAGTCGCCTCGGGCGTACCTGCAGAGCCGGCGCCTCGAGCGGGCCGCGGCCCTGCTGCGCAACACCGACCGCTCGGTCGCCGACATCTGCGTGATGGTGGGCCTGCACAGCGTCGGTTCGTTCACCACGAACTTCGCCCGGGTGTACGGCAAGCCACCGGCGGCCTACCGGGCGAGCCTGCCGCCGGCCGTGCTGCGCGCGCCGGTGCCCAGCTGCATTCTGGCGCGCGACACCCGACGTCCCCTTTCGGGACGAACCAAGACAGCACAAACGGAGAAGACGTCCGGCCCGGACCGGACGTAGCGTCGACTCATGATGAAAATCGCATACACCCACCTGTGGGTTCACGACCAGGAAGTCGCGCTGAAGTTCTGGACCGAGAAGGTGGGAATGGAAGTGCGCGAGGATGTTTCGTTCCCGGAGGAGATGGGCGCGTTCCGGTGGGTGACGGTCGGCCCGCCGGGGCAGGACGACGTGGGCATCGTGTTGATGGCCGTGCCGGGCGAGCCCGTGATGGATGAGCAGACCCGCGGGCAGGTGCTGGATCTGACCGCAAAAGGCTTCGCGGGCACGGTGTTTCTGACCACCGACGATTGCCAGAAGAGTTACGAGGAGCTCAGCGCCCGGGGCGTGGAGTTCACCGAGCCGCCGAACCAGATGCCCTACGGCATCGACTCGGGTTTTCGTGACCCGTCGGGCAACAGCATCCGGTTGACCCAGCGCACCGACTGAGCCACCCACTAAGCCGCGGGCGCGCATCGGGCGAACTCGATCGCGACCTGCAGCTCGGTCACGCTCTCGTATTTCTCGATGGAGCCGGGTGGCGGCGGGGCGGTAGAGCGGTAGATCGCCCCAGTCGGAGTGACGAACTCGGCCGTGTGGACACCATTTTCGTCACTCGCCGTCACCGCCCACCCAGGTGATTCTTTGACGTAATTGCAGCGTTCGCACTCCCCTAGGCCGTTGAGCGCACTGGTCGGGCCGCCGCCGGCATGAGGCCGCGCGTGCTCGTGATGCCGGATCGGCGCATCGCAGTACGGGGTCCGGCAGGTCTGGTCCCGCAATCCGATGAACAAGGCCAGCGCCTTGGGGAACAGTCGCGACCGCGACTCCATCGCCGCCAATGCGCCCGATACCGGATGCCGGTAAAGCCGCCGCAACGTCGCCCGCGACCGCTCGTCGGCGACTGCGTCACTCACCAGGTTGCGGGCCACCGCCGCGGGCACCGGTCCGTATCCTTCGACCACGGCCGGATTCTCATCGTCGGCCAACAGGGTCTGGTCGGACATCAGCAAGTTGACTGCCACCGGCTCGGGCACGTCGGCGGGGCGGCCGGTCACCCGCTCCGCCACGGTATCGGCCATTACCTGGCCGCGGGTCCGGCCGTCGAACGTCGTATCAGCAGTCCGCTTCAGCGCCGCGTACACGCCGACGCCCTTCGGCATCGGCAACAACACTGTCAGCCGGGCCATGCAGTCCGGTGCCGGCCGGATCCAGACGTCGCGATCCTCTGCCGCCTTCGCTGCCCGTTCGACGACGGCTTGCGGATCCAGGCGGTAGGCGATCTTCTTGGCTTCAGCCTCAATCCGCTTGTTTCCCATGCCGTCGAGCTTCGTCACGTCGGCGCACATCTCGGCATCCAGCGCGCGCCGATCCTCGACCGTCAGGCACGCCGACTCCTTCACGATCAAGGTCGCCCGCCATTCCGACAACACACCGGATTCGAGCGCCGACAACGTATGCGGCATCTCATGGACCAGCGCCTTGGCGAACCCGAGATGCCGGTTGCCGCACGTGGGCGAATCATGGCGGGCCAGCGCGACCTCCGACGCCACCCCACGGCCCCGCTTTGCCCGGGCGCCGACACGGCGCCGAGTTGCGCCGCCAGCGGTGAGCGCTGGTGCAGCGTGGCAGCGACGAGCGCACCGCGCCGGGCCAGCCGGGTGCCGTCGGTGAATTCGACGGCCTCCAATTCTCCGTCGCCGGAGACGAACCGGGCGATCGATCGCGCGTCGACACCGATTCCGGCCGCGTCCAACTGCTTGACCTGTGTGTCGTCGAGCCCGCCGTCACCGTTGGTGAGTACCACCAGATCCTCGGTCCAGCCGCGCATCATCAACGCCGAGTGCACCGCACGGTCGCCTTGGGCGATCACAGCGACCGGCGCATCGCGCAACTCCCAGCCGTGGCAGAAGGGGCAGTGGAAAACCGAAGCGCCCCAGAGTTCTTCGAGCCCGGCGATGTCCGGCGCCCGGTATTGCATCCCGGTTGCCAGCAGCACTGTCCTGGCCCGCTCACGGGTACCGTCGGCCAGCTCGAGGCTGAATCCCGGCTCCCCGCGAACCACTTCACCGGTGCGCACCTCGACCGTCGGGTATGCGGCCAGCTCCGCACGGCCTGCCGCATAGAGCTCGGCAGGTGGACGACCGTCACTGCCCAGCAGGCCGCCGATTCCGTGTGCGGCCAGGTTGCTCTGATTCCCCGCGTCGACGACAAGTACGCGCCGACGGGCCCGGCCCAGTACCAGCGCCGCACTCAGGCCGGCCGCGCCGCCACCCACGATGACGCAATCCCAAACATTTTCCATGCCTTCGAGCTTGCCCAATCCCATGGCAAAGTGCCAAGCTAATTTGCCATGGAGGCAAAAGCAGAGGAGCCCGCCGACATCGACGCCCTGGTCCGGAGCCGCCTGCGTGAGTTACGGGCCCAACGTGGGCTCACCCTCGAAGACGTCGCCCGCCGCGCACAGATCGATGTCTCGACGTTGAGCCGGCTGGAATCGGGCAAGCGCCGGCTGGCCCTGGATCACCTTCCCCGGCTGGCCGCCGCACTATCGGTGACCACCGACGAGCTCTTGCGCGCGCCGCAGGCCGAGGACCCCAGGGTCACCGGCGCCTCACATACCCACCACGACATCACGTACTGGCCGCTGACCCGCCAGGGTCCGGCGGCGGGGCTGCATGCCTACAAGATCCGGATCAGCCCGAAGCGACGCAAGCCGCCCGCCGAATTCCCCGTGCACGAGGGACGTGACTGGATGTACGTGCTGTCCGGACAACTGCGCCTGATCCTGGGTGAGCAGGACTTCGTGGTCAATCCCGGTGAGGCCGTGGAGTTCTCAACCTGGACACCGCACTGGTTCGGCGTCGTCGACAAAGCCGTCGAGGCCATCACCATCTTCGGCCCGCACGGCGAACAGTTGCATCTGCACGCGTGACCTACAGGTAGGCGGTCTGGTTCACCAGCCGCACCGAAGACCCGCCGTCGGCGTAGAACTCGGCGATGGACAGGGATGCCAAATCCAGATGCAGCCGGTACAGGATGCCCTCGCCGGCATCGAGCGCCAGCCGCAGGATGGTCTTGATCGGGGTGACGTGTGAGACCACCAGAACCGTTGCCGCACCGTACTCGTCGATGATCCGGTCACGCGCGCGAAGGACCCGGTGGGCCACCGCATCGAAGCTCTCCCCGCCGGGCGGCTCGACGCTGGTGTCGCGCAGCCAGCGCCGGTGCAGTTCCGGATCCCGTTGCGCGGCTTCGGCGAACGTCAGCCCCTCCCACTGACCGAAGTCTGTCTCGATCAGGTCATCGTCGACACGGACGTCGACACCGAGCGTCTTGGCTGCCGCCGTGGCCGTCTCGTATGCCCGCTCCAGCGGCGAGGTGACCACCGCGGCGATACCGCCGCGCGCCCCCAGATACCGTGCGGCGGCGTCGGCCTGCTTGCGGCCCTCCTCGGTGAGCGCGGGGTTCCCGCGGCCCGAATACCGCCGCGCCACGGACAATTCGGTCTGGCCGTGACGCAACAGCAGCAGCCTGGTGGGAGCTCCGGTGGCACCGGTCCAGCCGGGTGCCGACAGCGTGGGCTTCTCGGCTTCGACGGGTTCCGCGGCGGGGTCCCCGCTGACGATGCCCGCGGCCGCGTCCATGGCCTCGTTGGCCAGCCGGTCGGCTTGACTGTTGCGGGCGCGCGGAATCCAGGTGTAGCTCACCCGGTCGAACCCCGCGGCCAGATCAGCGGCCCGGCGCTGCAGTTCGATCAGGTCGGGATGTTTGACCTTCCAGCGTCCCGCCATCTGTTCGGTCACGAGCTTGGAATCCATCGACACCGCCACCTCGTCGGCGCCCAGGTCGGCGGCTGCCTCCAGACCCGCGATCAGGCCCCGGTATTCGGCGACGTTGTTGGTGGTCCGGCCGATCGCCTCTTTGCGTTCGGCCAGCACGGCGGCGTGCTCGGCATCGAACACGACCGCGCCGTAGCCCGCCGGTCCGGGGTTGCCCCGGGAACCGCCATCGGCTTCGACCAGAACCTTCACTGCTTGATCCGCAAGAGGATCGCCCCGCACTCGGGGCAGCGCAACACCTCGTCCTCGGCGGCGGCGGCGATGCGGGCGCTCTCGCCGCGGTCGATCTCGATCCGGCAGGCACCGCAGCGCCGGCCCTGCAGCAACCCGGCGCCGGCACCCCCGCGGGCCCGCAGCCGTTCGTACAGGGCGACGAGTTCGGGATCGATGACGCTCACCAGTCCGTCGCGACGGGTCACCGCTTGATGCTTGGCCTGGTCGATCTCCACCAGTGCGGCATCGCGCGCCTGCTGCGCCGCCGACAGGGTGGTCTGCAGGTCATCGATGCGTTGCAGCGCCTCGGCCTGCTGGCCGGACAGTTCCTCACGCCGTTCCATGAGCTCAAGCAGCGAGTCCTCCAGGCTGGCTTGCCTGCGCTCCAACGTTTCCAGTTCGTGCTGGATCTCGGCGACCTGTTTGGCGCCCACCGTGCCGCCGTCGATCAACCCACGGTCGCGGTCCTCGCGCTGACGCACCGAGTCGATCTCGCTCTCGAGCTTGGTCACCTGGGCGTCCAGGTCTTCCAATGCGATGCCCAGGACACCCACCCCGTCGCTGGCCGCGGCGTGCTCAGCCTGCGCCTCGTCCACCTTCTTCTGTTCGGCCAGGTTCTTGGCGCGGTGCGCGAGACGCCCGAGTTCGGCATCGACCTCGGTCAGCGCGAGAAGCGAACGTTGTTGTTTTACTTCGGCTTTCATGCCCTGACTTTCATGTAGTTGGTAACGATCAGCACTCGACGTTCCACGGGTCGGTGCGTACCGACGACACCCGCACCTTCAGGGCGTCACCGAACTGCCCGCGCAGCACTTCGGCAGCTTGGCCGCACCAGGGGAATTCGGTGGCCCAGTGCGCCACGTCGATCAGCGCGACCGGTGAGGCCCGGCGGTGCTCGTCGGCCGGGTGGTGCCGCAAATCCGATGTGACGTAAGCCTCTACGCCGGCCCGGGCCACCGTGCCCAGCAGGGAATCGCCGGCTCCCCCGCACACCGCGACCCGCGACACCATGGCGTCGGGATCACCTGAGGTTCGCACTCCCCACGAGGTGGCCGGAAGCGCGGCGCGTACCCGGGAAGCGAACTCCGACAACCGAACCGGTCGGTCCAGCTCGCCGATCCGGCCGATTCCGACCTCACCGGGGATCGGTGCCAGCGCGAAGATGTCGAAGGCCGGTTCCTCATACGGATGTGCGGAGCGCAGTGCGGACAGGATGGCCGCACGCAGCCGCGCGGGCGCGATCACCTCCACCCGGTCCTCGGCCACCTGCTCGACGGTGCCCACCTCGCCGATGGCCGGGGCCGCGCCGGCGTGCGGCAGGAACTGCCCGGTTCCGGCCACACTCCAACTGCAGTGCGAGTAGTCGCCGATGCGCCCGGCACCGGCGTCGAACAGCGCCTCTCGCACCGTGGTGGCGTCCGCGGCCGGTACGAACACCACCCACTTGTCCAGATCGGGGCCCGGCGCAGCCGGGGACAGCACCGCGTCGACGGTCAGGCCCAGCGCCTCGGCCAGCGCGTCGGACACGCCGGGTGAGGCCGCATCGGCGTTGGTGTGCGCGGTGAACAGGGCCCGCCCGGTGCGGATCAGCCGGTGGATCAGCGCGCCCTTGGCGGTGTCGGCCGCCACGGTGTCCACACCGCGCAGCAGCAGCGGGTGGTGCGCGAGCAGCAGACCGCGCTCGGGAACCTCCTCGATCACGGCCTCGGTCGCGTCCACCGCGATCGTCACCGATTCGACCGGTTCGCCGGGATCCCCACACACCAGACCCACCGAATCCCAGTCGTGGGCCAGGTGCGGCGGGTACGCCGCGTCCAGCGCGGCGATCACCTCTGCCAACGGCACCCCGGCGCCTCGCGCGGTCATTTCAGCACCTCCGTCATGGCGTCGATCAGTGCGGGCCATTCCGGCCGCACCGCGGCACGCAGGTAATTCTCCGGCAGGCCCACGAACGTATCGCAACGCCGTACCGCAATGCCTTTGCTTTCCAGATGTTTTCGCATCAGCTCCGCGTCGGGCACGGTGAACAGCACAAATGGCGCCGCGCCGGCCACCACGTCCAGTCCGAGCCTCTCGAGCCCGGTAGCCATCGCCGCCCGCAGCTCGGCCAGCCGGCGGGCTGTCTCTTTTACACATCTAGATGTGTTTAAAAGAAATCGGCCAGCACCGGGAAGGTGAATCCGCTTTCGATGGACCAGATCTTGTGCGTCGGAGGCGGACCGACCGAGATCGCCAGGGTCGCGGTGTCGTCGTTCTCGTACTGCGGCAGCTTGTCGCGAATCTCGCCGAGTTCGCCTTCACACACACCGGTGAACGCCAACGGGAAGAACACCAGCAGCACGTCCTTGGCACCGCGGTACGCGCTGAGGGTGATCGGCCTGCCGTTCTGGTCCCGGAGCGTGAAATCGGGCGCCGGGGCACCGACGGCCAGCATCAGGTCCGCTTTCCGGCGGCCTTCGATTTCGGCTGCACCAACCGGCTCGCCGTCCAGTCCCCCAATTTGGCCGACGAGGTCTGCATCAGACCGGCCGTCGGCGCCGATTCGGCGATCTCGGCGGGCAGCACGTGCCCAGCCTTACCGGTCTTGGGAGTCACCACCCAGATCACGCCGTCCTCGGCGAGTGGGGTGATGGCGTCCATGAGCCGGTCGACAAGATCCCCGTCGTCGTCCCTCCACCAGAGCAATACGACGTCGACGACTTCGTCCGAATCCTCATCGAGCAGCTCGGAACCGCACGCTTCCTCGATGTCGGCCCGGATGTCGTCGTCGCTATCCTCGTCCCAACCCAGTTCCTGGACGATCTGATCCTTGTGGATCCCCAGGATGTGGGCGTAGTTCGGGCCTGAGTCCGTCCCCGCCGCCGCGACCACCGTCGGTCCTCCTAACCTTTCTTCGAGCCTGTCTCAAGACTGAGTATCGACCTATCGTCGCACGGCGACGCACTTGCGCGGGCGTCTGGCGGGCGAGTTTGTCGGCCCGCCGGTCAGTAAGCCTTGTCGCATCGGGTCAGTGCGTTCTCTCGGGCGGTGTTCGATCGGTTCGATGCCGCGTTGAACTGATCCGGGCCGACATGGCCGGATATGGCGGTGACGAGGGCTCTCGCCGAGTCGATCCACTCGGTCAGCGCGGCGTGCAGATCCGGTGACAACGCATCCGACAGACCCGAGCTGACCAGATCGGCGCTGCGGTTCAGCCCGTCGATCGCGGGGCCGGCCTTGGCCGCGGTGTCCCCGCCGCTGTTCACCGCCTCGACGTACCCGTTGACCGCGTTCACCGCGTCGACGGCGGAGGTGCTGAGGTCCTCGCACACGGTGTGCACGGCGCGGGTGGTCAGCGAGGCCTGGCGTTCGGACTCACGCGCCACCGAGCTCGCCGAGGACTCCTCGATCGAGGCCTTCACCGACGCCCGATACTCGGGCGCAGCCGCCGAATCGACCTGTGCGGTACCGCCGGTAACAGCCGAACACCCCACCACGACCATCGCGATCACCGCGGCGCCACCGAGTGCGCACGCGACGATCCGCGCCTTTGCCCCAAACCGCCCATCAACCGGCACGATCTGCAGACGTTACCGGTTCACAAAGCAACTGATGGGTAACTTACGCACCGCCACCCCCAGCGGCATCGAGGCGGCAAGATAGGTGGACGATAGAAGGTGCCACAAGCACTGTCAGTAGTGACCGCCTAACAAGGAGCGGAAGTTGACCACCGAGTTCGTGCGCCAGGATCTGGCCCAAAACTCCTCTACCGCAGCCGAACCCGACCGGGTACGGGTCATCCGTGAGGGAGTTGCCTCCTACCTTCCCGACATCGACACCGACGAGACCGCGGAATGGCTGGAGTCGTTCGACGAATTGCTGGAGCGATCCGGTCCGGCACGCGCCCGGTATCTGATGCTGAGACTGCTGGAACGCTCGCGGGAGAAGCGCGTCGCCATCCCGGCACTCACCTCGACCGACTACGTCAACACCATCCCCACCGAGCTGGAGCCCTGGTTCCCCGGTGACGAGGACGTCGAGCGACGCTACCGCGCCTGGATCCGGTGGAACGCGGCCATCATGGTGCACCGTGCCCAGCGCCCGGGAGTCGGTGTGGGCGGCCATATTTCGACGTACGCGTCGTCGGCCTCGCTGTATGAGGTCGGGTTCAACCACTTTTTCCGCGGCAAATCCCACCCGGGCGGCGGCGACCAGGTTTTCATCCAGGGACACGCCTCCCCCGGCATCTACGCGCGCGCCTTCCTCGAGGGCCGGCTGACGACCGACCAACTGGATGGTTTCCGCCAGGAACACAGCCATCCGGGCGGCGGCCTGCCGTCCTACCCGCACCCGCGCCTGATGCCCGACTTCTGGGAGTTCCCCACGGTGTCGATGGGCCTGGGCCCGATGAACGCGATCTACCAGGCCCGGTTCAACCACTACCTGCATGACCGCGGCATCAAGGACACCAGCGATCAGCACGTGTGGGCCTTCCTCGGCGACGGCGAGATGGACGAGCCGGAGAGCCGCGGCCTGATCCAGGTGGCCGCCAACGAGGCGCTCGACAACCTGACCTTCGTGGTGAACTGCAACCTGCAGCGTCTGGACGGTCCGGTGCGCGGCAACGGCAAGATCATCCAGGAACTGGAGTCGTTCTTCCGCGGCGCGGGCTGGAACGTCATCAAGGTGGTCTGGGGCCGCGAGTGGGACGCCCTGCTGCACGCCGACCGCGACGGTGCTCTGGTCAACCTGATGAACACGACGCCCGACGGCGACTACCAGACGTACAAGGCCAACGACGGCGCCTACGTGCGCGATCACTTCTTCGGCCGCGATCCGCGCACCAAGGCCCTGGTCCAGCCGATGACCGACCAGGAGATCTGGAATCTCAAGCGCGGCGGTCACGACTACCGCAAGGTGTACGCCGCCTACCGCGCCGCCATGGAGCACAAGGGCCAGCCGACGGTCATCCTCGCCAAGACCATCAAGGGCTACACGCTGGGCAGCCACTTCGAGGGCCGCAACGCCACGCACCAGATGAAAAAGCTTGCGCTGCAAGACCTCAAGGATTTCCGTGACGTCACCCGGGTGCCGATCACCGACGAGCAGCTCGAGCAGGACCCGTACCTGCCGCCGTACTACCACCCGGGACCGGAAACCCCCGAGATCCGGTACCTGCTGGACCGTCGCCGCGCCCTGGGCGGGTTCGTGCCGTCCCGACGGAACAAGACCACGCCGTTGGCGCTGCCGGCGTCCGACGCCTATGCCGCTTTGAAGAAGGGGTCAGGCAACCAGGCCGTGGCCACCACGATGGCGACGGTGCGCACGTTCAAGGAACTGTTGCGGGACAAGAACATCGGGCCGCGCCTGGTACCGATCATCCCGGACGAGGCACGCACCTTCGGTATGGACTCGTGGTTCCCGAGCCTGAAGATCTACAACCGCAACGGGCAGCTGTACACGTCGGTGGACTCGGCATTGATGCTGGCGTACAAGGAATCCGAGATCGGTCAGATCCTGCACGAGGGCATCAACGAGGCCGGGTCGACGGCATCGTTCACCGCGGTGGGCACGTCGTACTCCACCCACAACGAACCGATGATCCCGATCTACATCTTCTATTCGATGTTCGGGTTCCAGCGCACCGGCGACGGACTGTGGGCAGCTGCAGATCAGATGGCCAAGGGATTCGTGCTCGGGGCGACCGCCGGTCGCACCACGCTGACCGGTGAGGGCCTGCAGCACGCCGACGGCCATTCGTTGCTGCTGGCGTCGACCAACCCGGCCGCGGTGACCTACGACCCCGCCTTCGCGTACGAGATCGCGCACATCATCGAGAGCGGACTGCAGCGGATGTACGGCGAGCACGCCGAGAACGTGTTCTTCTACATCACCATCTACAACGAGCCCTACGTCCAGCCCGCCGAGCCGGCCGATCTGGACACCGACGCCCTGTTGCGCGGCATGTACCGCTACCGGCGGTCGGCCGAAAAGCGTACGAACACCGCCCAGATCCTGGCGTCGGGAGTGTCGATGCCCGAGGCGCTGCGCGCGGCGGACATGCTGGCCGAGGAATGGGACGTGGCCGCCGACGTGTGGTCGGTGACCAGCTGGGGCGAGCTCAACCGTGAGGGGGTGGAGATCGAGCGGCACCGGCTGCGCCATCCCGACCAGCCCGCCCGTACGCCGCACGTGACCAGCGCGCTGGCCGACGCGGCCGGGCCGGTGGTGGCGGTGTCGGACTGGATGCGTGCGGTGCCAGAGCAGATCCGGCCATGGGTCCCGGGCACCTACATCACGCTGGGCGCCGACGGCTTCGGCTTCTCCGACACCCGTCCGGCGGCGCGGCGCTTCTTCAACACCGACGCCGAGTCGGTCGTGGTGGCGGTGCTGCAGGGGCTGGCCCGCGACGGCGAGATCGATCCGTCGGTGGCCGTCGCGGCGGCCAAGCAGTACAAGATCGACGACGTGTTCGCCGCCGCGGTGTCCTACGTCGACACCGGAAGCGCCTGACCACATTTCTTCGAACGGGCGGTCGCTCTTATAAAAGGGTGACCGCCCGCCGGTGGGCGCTTGGAGGAATCCACCAGAAAATTGGCGTAGCTTTTAGGGATGCCGGACAAGCGGTTCGTGCCGCCGAAATCGACCGTCGAGGTCTTGGAGAGCGTGCCCGACTCGGTGCTGCGCCGGCTGAAGCAGTATTCCGGCCGGCTGGCCACCGAGGCCGTGCACGCCATGGCCGAACGCCTGGACTTCTTCTCCGACCTCGACGCGTCGCAGCGGGCCAGCGTGCAGCTGGTGGTTCAGACCGCCGTCGTCAACTTCGTCGAGTGGATGCGGGATCCGACCAGCGACGTCAGCTATACCGCCCAGGCCTTCGAGGTGGTGCCCCAGGACCTGCGCCGTCGTATCGCGCTGCGCCAGTCGGTCGAGATGGTGCGGACCTCGATGGAGTTCTTCGAAGAGGTGGTGCCGCTGCTGGCCCGGTCCGAAGAGCACCTCAACGCGCTGACCGCGGGCATCTTGCGCTACAGCCGGGATCTGGCGTTCGCGGCGGCCAGCGCCTACGCCGACCAGGCCGAGGCCCGCGGAGCCTGGGATCTGCGGATGGAGGCCAACGTCGTCGACGCCGTCGTGCGCGGCGACACCGGACCCGAGCTGCAGTCCCAGGCCGCGGCCCTGAACTGGGACGCCACCGCGCCGGCCACCGTGATCGTCGGCCTGCCGCGTCCGGACCGACTGGATCTGGCCCGCGACGACATCCACGACGTCGTGAAGCGCAACGACCGGGCGGCGCTGTCGGATGTGCACGGAACCTGGCTCGTGACGATTGTGTCGGGCTCGCTGTCAGCAACCGACCGGTTCCTGGTCGACCTGCTGTCGGTGTTCGCCGAAGGTCCGGTGGTGGTCGGGCCGACGTCCCCGACCCTGACTGCCGCGCATCGCAGCGCCACCGAGGCGATCTCGGGGATGAACGCGGTCGCCGGCTGGCCCGGTGCGCCCCGCCCGGTGTCGGCGCGCGAGCTGTTGCCCGAGCGGGCCCTGCTGGGCGATACCACGGCGATTGCGGCACTGGAGACCGAGGTCATGCGGCCCCTGGCCGATGCCGGCCCGGCACTCACCGAGACGCTCGACGCCTTCCTCGATTCCGGGGGTGCCATAGAAGCTTGTGCACGCAAATTGTTCGTTCATCCAAACACGGTGCGCTACCGGCTGAAACGGATCGGCGACTTCACCGGGCGCGATCCAGCCGTGCCGAGGGACGCCTATGTGCTGCGCGTTGCGTCCACCGTCGGCAGATTGAGCAAACAGGCATACCAGCCGAGCACGTCAAATGCCGGAACCATGGTGATCCCGGCGATTCGCCCGGTGCCTTCGGCCGGACCACGAGCCTGAATCAGGCCGGCGGGACGTCCGAGGGGCCGTGAGATATTTCGCTCCGATGAAGGCAGAGTCGCATCACGTGCACTTTTGTGGGGAACCTACAAAAACATAAGACAAGGTTCATAATCTCTTACACCCCACAAAACCATCTTCACAGTGTTCTCTTAATGACGTGCCTCAACCCGTGCTCGCATTGCTTGCTCCCGGACAGGGATCGCAGACGCCCGGCATGCTCTCCCCCTGGCTGGAGCTGCCCGGTGCGGCTGATCGCCTCGCCACGTGGTCGCAGATCAGCGGCCTGGATCTGGCGCGGCTGGGAACCACCGCCACCGCCGAGGAGATCACCGACACCGCGGTGACGCAACCGCTGGTGGTGGCCGCCACCCTGCTGGCCTACGAGGAACTGACCAAGCGCGGCGTCCCCGAGACTGCCGAGACCATCGTCGCCGGCCATTCCGTCGGTGAGATCGCCGCATACGCCATCGCCGGCGTCATCACCGCCGACGACGCGGTCAAGCTGGCTGCCACCCGCGGCGCCGAGATGGCCAAGGCCTGCGCCGTCGAGCCGACCGGGATGTCGGCGGTGCTCGGCGGCGACGAGGCCGAGGTGCTGGCCCGGCTGGAGTCACTGGACCTGGTCCCCGCCAACCGCAACGCCGCCGGCCAGATCGTGGCTGCCGGCGCGATCGCCGCACTGGAGAAGCTCGCCGAGGATCCGCCGGCCAAGGCACGGGTCCGCCAGCTGGCCACCGCAGGCGCGTTCCACACCCACTACATGGCTTCCGCGCTGGACGGTTACGCCGCGGCCGCCGGGTCTGTAACGACCGCTGAGCCCACGGCGACACTTCTGTCGAATGCGGACGGTCAGCCGGTCGCCTCGGCCGCCGATGCGATGGAGAAGTTGGTGTCGCAGCTGACCAAGCCGGTGCGCTGGGACCTGTGCACGGCCACCCTGCGGAGCCGGTTCGACGGCGCCGAGCGCGCCGGGATCGTCGAGTTCCCGCCGGCAGGCACCCTGGTCGGCATCGCCAAACGTGAATTGAAGGGCACACCGACGCGTGCGGTGAAGGCCCCCGCAGATCTGGACGGCTTGGACGAGCTCTGAGTCCAGCGACAACTGAATATCGAACAACCGAACGTCCCGAATTGTCCTCCGCACCCGGAGGGCGCTTTCAACAACAAGAAGGAGCCATTGTGGCCGCCAGTCAGGAAGAAATCATCGCCGGTCTCGCCGAGATCATCGAAGAGGTCACCGGCATCGAGCCGTCTGAGGTGACCCCGGAGAAGTCGTTCGTCGACGACCTGGACATCGACTCGCTGTCGATGGTGGAGATCGCGGTTCAGACCGAGGACAAGTACGGCGTGAAGATCCCCGATGAGGATCTGGCCGGCCTGCGCACCGTTGGTGACGTCGTGTCCTACATCCAGAAGCTCGAGGAAGAGAACCCCGAGGCTGCCGCCGCCCTGCGCGAGAAGTTTGGCTCGGAATGAGCAAACCTTCCACTGCTAACGGAGGCTTCCCGAACGTCGTGGTGACCGCCGTGGAGGCCACCACGGCGCTCGCTGCTGACATCGAGAGCACGTGGAAGGGCCTCCTGGCCGGAGAAAGCGGCATCCATGAGTTGACCGACGACTTCGTCACCAAGTGGGACCTTCCGGTGCGTATCGGTGGTCACCTGGTCGACGACATCGACAGTCATCTGACCCGCATCGAGCTGCGCCGTAACTCCTACGTGCAGCGCATGTCACTGGTGCTGGCCCGCCGGCTGTGGAAGAACGCCGGTGCGCCCGAGGTCGATCCCGATCGCTTCGCGGTCGTGATCGGCACGGGCCTCGGCGGCGGCGAGAAGATCGTCGAGACCTACGACGCGATGAACGAGGGCGGCATCCGCAAGGTCAGCCCGCTCGCCGTTCAGATGATCATGCCCAACGGTGCGGCCGCGGTCGCCGGACTTGAGCTCGGCGCCCGCGCCGGGGTCATCACCCCGGTGTCGGCGTGTTCGTCGGGATCTGAGGCCATCGCCCACGGTTGGCGCCAGATCGTGATGGGTGACGCGGACTTCGCCGTCGTCGGCGGCGTGGAGGGCGGTATCGAGGCATTGCCGATCGCGGCGTTCTCGATGATGCGCGCCATGTCGACCCGCAACGACGATCCCGCGGGTGCGTCTCGGCCGTTTGACAAGGACCGTGACGGATTCGTGTTCGGCGAGGCCGGCGCGATGATGATCATCGAGACCGAGGAGCACGCCTTGGCCCGTGGCGCCAAGCCGCTGGCTCGGTTGATGGGTGCCGGTATCACCTCGGATGCGTTCCACATGGTGGCTCCGGCGGACAACGGCGTACGGGCCGGTGCCGCGATGAAGCGGGCTCTGGAAACCGCCGGGCTGGACGCCAAGGACATCGACCATGTCAATGCCCACGGCACGGCCACCCCGATCGGTGACACCGCCGAGGCCAATGCCATTCGGGTTGCCGGATGCCAGAACGCCGCGGTGTACGCACCGAAGTCGGCTCTGGGTCACTCGATCGGTGCGGTCGGTGCGCTGGAGTCGGTGTTGACGGTGCTCGCGTTGCGTGACGGGGTCATCCCCCCGACGCTCAACTACGAGACACCGGATCCTGAGATCGATCTCGATGTGGTTGCGGGCGAGCCTCGTTATGGCGACTACAAGTACGCCATCAACAACTCGTTCGGATTCGGCGGCCACAATGTGGCCCTGGCCTTCGGCAAGTACTGAGGCCTGGCAGACCGGTCCCTTAAGTAACCCCGGAAGGTAAACACCGAGGGAACGCACGGAAGGAAGAACTCCGTAAATATGGCGGGATTGTCCACTGGGAATGGTCTTCCCAATGTGGTTGTCACCGGCGTAGCGATGTCAACGGCGCTGGCAACCGATGCTGAGAACACCTGGAAGAAGCTGCTCGACGGTCAGAGCGGCATTCGGAAGCTCACCGACTCGTTCGTCGAGGAGTACGACCTGCCGGTTCGCATCGGCGGCCATCTCCTGGAGGATTTCGACTCCGAGCTGACGCGGGTCGAACTGCGCCGGCTGTCATATTTGCAGAAGATGTCGACGGTCATCGGCCGCCGGGTGTGGGCCAATGCCGGCTCCCCCGAGGTCGATGCCCGCCGTCTCATGGTGTCGATCGGCACCGGTCTGGGTTCGACCGAAGAACTCGTGTTTGCCTACGACGGCATGCGGGCCAAAGGTCTGCGTGCCGTGTCGCCGCTGGTGGTGCAGATGTACATGCCCAACGGCGCGGCAGCTGCCATCGGACTCGAGCGCAAGGCCAAGGCCGGGGTGTGTACCTCGATCTCGGCCTGCGCCTCGGGTTCCGAGGCCATCGCCAACGCCTGGCGTCAGATCGTGCTGGGCGAGGCCGACATCGCGATCTGCGGTGGCGTGGAAACCAAGATCGAAGCCGTGCCGATCGCCGGCTTCGCGCAGATGCGCATCGTGCTCTCCAACAGCAATGACGATCCGCAAGGTGCCTGTCGGCCCTTCGACAAGGATCGCAACGGCTTCGTGTTCGGCGAGGCCGGTGCCCTGATGGTCATCGAGACCGAGGAGCACGCCAAGGCGCGCGGCGCCAACATCCTGGGCCGTCTGATGGGTGCGAGCGTCACCTCCGACGGCTACCACATCGTGGCGCCGGACCCCAACGGCGAACAGGCCGGCTATGCCATGACCCGCGCCATCCAATTGGCAGGCCTGCAGCCCACCGACATCGATCACATCAACGCGCACGCCACCGGCACCAGCGTCGGCGATGTGGCCGAGGGGAAAGCAATCAACAATGCGATGGGCGGCCACGCGCCCGCGGTCTACGCGCCCAAGTCTGCGCTCGGCCACTCGGTCGGCGCGGTCGGTGCGGTGGAGTCCATCCTCACGATCATGGCGCTCAAAGACGGCGTCATTCCTCCGACGCTCAACCTGCGTAACCTCGATCCGGAAATCGATCTGGACGTGGTGGCCGGTGAGCCGCGGCAAGGCGACTACAAGTACGCCATCAACAATTCGTTCGGATTCGGTGGGCACAACGTCGCGCTCGCCTTCGGAAAGTACTGAGAATCCACAACTACGGCGACCCAGCGCTTTCCCTTAAAGGAGACCTTTATGACGATCATGGCCCCCGAGGCAGCCGCCGAATCACTCGATCCACGTGACCCGCTGCTGCGTCTGCAGACGTTCTTCGACGACGGCAGCGTCGAGCTGCTGCACGAGCGGGACCGCTCCGGCGTGCTGGCCGCCGCCGGCACGGTCAACGGTGTTCGTACGGTTGCGTTCTGCACCGACGGCACCGTGATGGGCGGTGCCATGGGCATCGAGGGCTGTGCCCACATCGTCAACGCCTACGACACCGCGATCGAGGAGCAGAGTCCCATCGTGGGCATCTGGCACTCGGGCGGTGCCCGGCTGGCCGAGGGCGTCAAGGCGCTGCATGCGGTCGGCCTGGTCTTCGAGGCCATGATCCGCGCGTCGGGCTACATCCCGCAGATCTCGGTGGTCGTCGGCTTCGCCGCCGGCGGTGCCGCTTACGGCCCGGCCCTGACCGACGTCATCATCATGGCCCCGGACAGCAAGGTCTTCGTCACCGGTCCGGACGTGGTGCGCAGCGTCACCGGTGAGGACGTCGACATGGTGTCGCTCGGCGGCCCCGACGCCCACCACAAGAAGTCGGGTGTGTGCCACATCGTCGCCGATGACGAGCTCGACGCTTACGAGCGTGGCCGTCGCCTCGTCGGATTGTTCAGCCAGCAGGGTCATTTCGATCGCAGCAAGGCCGAGGCCGGCGACACCGACCTGGCCGCGCTGATGCCCGAGTCGGCCCGTCGCGCCTACGACGTGCACCCGATCGTGGAGGCACTGCTCGACGAGGGTGTGCCGTTCGAGGAGTTCCAGGCCAAGTGGGCCCCGTCGATCGTGGTCGGCCTGGGCCGGCTCGCCGGTCGCACGGTCGGCGTGATCGCCAACAACCCGCTGCGCCTCGGCGGCTGCCTGAACTCCGAAAGCGCGGAGAAGTCAGCTCGTTTCGTGCGGCTGTGCGATGCGTTCGGCATCCCGCTGGTGGTTGTGGTGGACGTCCCGGGTTACCTGCCCGGCGTGGACCAGGAGTGGGGCGGCGTGGTGCGCCGCGGCGCCAAGCTGCTGCACGCCTTCGGTGAGTCCTCGGTCCCCCGCGTGACCCTGGTGACCCGCAAGATCTACGGCGGCGCCTACATCGCGATGAACTCGCGTTCGCTCAACGCCACCAAGGTTTTCGCCTGGCCGGACGCCGAGGTCGCCGTGATGGGCGCCAAGGCCGCCGTCGGCATCCTGCACAAGCGCAAGCTGGCCGCCGCCCCGGATCACGAGCGTGAGGCCCTGCACGAGGAACTCGCGCTGGAGCACGAGCGGATCGCCGGTGGTGTGGATTCCGCGATCGAGATCGGCGTGGTCGACGAGAAAATCGATCCGGCCCACACCCGCAGCAAGCTGACGCAGGCGCTGGCCGAGGCCCCGCACCGGCGCGGTCGCCACAAGAACATCCCGCTGTAACTCTTCAGCGCGCTAACGGGTGGTGTAACCGCCGTTGGCGAAGATGGTCTGCCCGTTGATCCAGTGCCCCTCGTCGGCGAGGAACACCACCAGCGGCGCGATGTCGGTGATCTCGGTCAGCCGGTTGCCCATCGCCTGCGACTTGTGGAACTCGACCCGCTCCGGAGTTTCCTGCGGATAGAAGAACGGCGTGTCCATCGGGCCGGGGGCGACGTTGTTGACGTTGATGCCGCGGACGCCGAATTCCTTGGAGGCGGCCCGGGTGAAGTGTTCGACGGGGCTCTTCGAGCCCGCATACGTCGAGTAGCCGTCGGTGTAGGCCGCCAGCAGCGCGGTCACGATGGTGACCACCGAGCCGTTGTCGGCCAGGCGCTTGCCCGCTTGTTGCAGGAAGAAGTAGGCCGCCTTGGCGTTGATGTCGAACATCGAGTCGTACTCGGCCTCAGTGGTTTCGACGAACGGCTTGCGCAACACCTTGCCCACGGTGTTGATCGCGATGTCGACGCCGCCGAATGCGTCGACGGCCGTGTCGAAGAGTTTCTCGACGTTGGCCGGAACCGTCAGGTCGCCTTGCACTTTGACGGCCTTGACGCCCGCGGCCTGCACGGCAGCCACGGTCTTGTCGGCATCGGCCTCGGTGGAGGCGCTGTTGTAGTGGACAGCGACGTTGACACCCTTGGCGGCCAACGTGGTGCTGATCAGGCCACCAAGGTTCTTCGCACCAGCAGCAACGACTGCGGACTTACCTTCAAGTTTGCTCATGGTGAGCAGCGTAGTTTCGTCGTCCACAGATAGATAACGCAAAAAACCGAAGTATCCACAAGGTCTGGTTGTAGATAGAGTAGGAGTGTGTCAGCAAAAGTCCCTGATCTACGGCGTTTACGTCAATTCGTTGCGATAGCGGAATGCGGCAGCGTTACCGCCGCTGCCACCGCGCTGCACATTAGCCAACAAGCCCTGAGCAGCTCCATGCAGCAATTCGAGAAAGATCTCAACGCCACGCTGTTCCAGCGGGAGGGGCGTGGCCTGACACTCACGCGGGCGGGCGAGTTTCTTCTGGGCGAGGGCCGAACACTGCTGGCAGCAGCACAGACCGTGGCCGCACGGGTGGAACAGACTGCCGGAGGTGCCGCTGAGGTATTCGTCGTCGGCCACACCCCGGCACTCAGCGGTAGCGAAGCCTACGCCCGCGTCGAACCGGCCATCCTCGCCTTCCCTGCCACGTCCTTCACCTTCCGTCAGCTCTACCCCGATCAGCTTGCCGGTGCGGTGCTCGACGGCAGCGTGCACCTGGGCCTGCGCCGAGGCGTGGTTCCCACCAACGAATTGGCCACGGCCATCTTGGGTTACGACCGGGTGCGGCTGGCGATGCCCGGCGAACACCGGCTGGCCGGCCGCTCGGTCGTCGACATTCACGAGCTCGCCGGTGAGCGCATCGCGCTATGGGCTCCCCCGGGGACCTCGTACTACAGCGACTTTCTGATGGGTGCGTGCCGGCGGGCCGGATTCGAACCCGAGTATGTCGTCAGCCGGGTCCAGGGTGCGGCGACCGTCGCCGCCCCGCTCACCACCGGAGCGATCGCATTCGTCACCACTGTCCCTGGTCCGGCCATGGACGGCCGCGTGACGGTCACCGAACTGGAACCCCCATTGCTGGTGGGGGCCCAGGCACTGTGGCAGCGGCACACCAGTTCAGCCGTGCGCGACGCGCTTCTGTCCCAGGGTGGGCAGACGTGAGGCTCCGGTGGACTACTCGCCTTGCCCGAACTCGGCGACCATCTCGGCGGCCGCCGCGCTCGCGAGATCCCGGTCGGCCGCCACCAAACCGATGCGCGTGCGCCGGTCGAGGACGTCATCGACACACAGGGCCCCTTCGTGGGTGACGGCGTACTCGAATTCCGCACGTATGACGTCGATTCCGTCGGCCACAGGGTCCGTGGGGCGAGCACACCGGGCCCGGGCAATGACGTTGGGGGCCTCGGCGCCGTACCGGGCCACCAGCGAGGACGGGAGGGCGTGCTCGGAGCGCAACGTGGACACCGGATTGGCCGGCGCACCGACGAGCGGCAGGTTCGCCGTGCGACAGCCCGCCGCGGACAGCCCGCGCAGGGCCAGCGCCCGGTCCAGGACATCCTGGGCCATGTACCGGTATTCGGTGAGCTTCCCGCCGATGATGCTGATCACGCCGCCGGCCGATTCCACCACCGCGTGTTCGCGGGACACGTCGGCCGTGTTGCCCTCTCCGGTGTCGATCAGTGGACGCAGCCCCGCGTAGGTGCCGCGCACATCCGCGGTGGTCAGGTCTGTGGCCAGCGCGGTGTTGACGGTGTCGAGCAGAAACGCGATCTCGGCCGGAGTCGGTTCCGGCACATCGGGAATCGGCCCAGGGGCGTCTTCGTCGGTCAGGCCGAGGTAGACGCGGCCGAGCTGCTCGGGCATCGCGAAGACAAACCGGTTCAACTCCCCCGGTATCGGAATTGTCAGGGCCGCAGTGGGATTGCCGAATGCCGCGGAATCGAACACCAGATGCGTACCGCGGCTGGGCCGTAGTGTGAGCGCCGGGTCGAGGTCGCCGGCCCACACCCCGGCGGCGTTGATGACCACCCGCGCCGTCGCGTCGAAGGAATCGCCGCTGAGTTCGTCGGTCAGTCGGACCGAGGTGGCACCGGCCGCGGCGGCCGAGACCCGGGTGAGAATGCGGGCCCCGTGCTGGGCCGCGGTTCGGGCGACGGCGGCCACCAGCCGGGCGTCATCGATCAGCTGGCCGTCGTAGGCCAGGTAGGCCCCGTCGAGTCCCTCGGTGCGAACGGTCGGGGCCAGCTCGACCGCGCGACGTGCGTCCACCCGGCGCGAGCGCGGCAAGGTCGCCGGGCTGGTTCCGGCGAGCCTGCGCAAACCGTCGCCTGCGATGAATCCGGTGCGCACCAACGCGCGCGACGCGCGTCTCATCGACGGCAGTAGCGGCACCAGTTGCGGCATGGCCTTGACGAGGTGAGGCGCGTTGCGGGTCATCAGGATTCCGCGTTCGATCGCGCTGCGGCGGGCGATCCCGACATTGCCCGTGGCCAGGTAGCGCAGACCGCCGTGGACCAGTTTCGAACTCCACCGGCTGGTCCCGAAAGCCAGATCGTGTTTCTCCACCAGGGCCACCCGCAGGCCCCGGGTGGCGGCGTCCAGCGCGATGCCGGCCCCGGTGATGCCGCCGCCGATGACGATCACGTCGAGCTGTTCTCCGTCGGCCAGGGCGGCCAATTCGGTTGTGCGCCTGGCGCGGTTGAGTGCTGTCGGGCCGGTCACGATGCCAGGTATCCGTTCAGGGCGTGGGCGAGTTCGCCGGCCAGGGTCTCGGCATCGAGGATGGGCTCGACCATCTGTGCGGACTGGATCGCCGATTGTGTGATGAGCAGGCACATGGTGGCCAGTTGGCGGGGATCCCCGGCCCGGACGCGGTCGTCCCCGCGACCGGCCTCCTGTGCGAGCTTGAGTTCGCCGGCCAGTGCATCGATCAGGATCTGCTGACTGGTGCCCAGTCGCTCGGCGATGTAGACCATCGCCACTTCCGGCGCCGAGTGCAGGACCGCCATGATCACCTCGTCGTGGCGCAGCCGCGCGGCCACGGTCACGATGCGATCGACCAGCGCCGCACGGCCCGGACCACCTACCTCGGTCGTATCGAGGACACCGACCACCCGCGCGGTGAGCAGCGCGGCGAGGATCGACTGGGTGTCGGGGAACCGCCGATACACGGTCGGGCGGCTGACACCTGCCCGCCGGGCGATCTCGGCCAGCGTCACGCGGTCAACACCGAAGGCCAGCACGCAGCTGGCGGCGGCTTCCAAGATCTGGTCGCTCAGCGATCTATCGTTACTGATTGACATCATGTGTAATACTGTAACGCATGACTCAGCCGGCTGAACAGTTTCTGCCTCCGATGAAGTGGAATGCCTGGGGCGACCCGCAGGCAGCCAAGCCGCTCTCCGACGGGATCCGGTCCCTGCTGCAGCAGGCCCTGGGCGTCGATGCCGCACCGGCGGCCGAGCTGGCGCCCGCGCAGGTGCAATTGCGGCCATCGGCACTGTCCGACGGCGACCGAGACGCCCTCGCCGCGATCGTCGGCCCCCAGCACTGCGGTACCGACTCCATGTCACGGCTGTTGCACGCCGGCGGGAAGTCGACGTTGGATCTGCTGCGCCGCAACGACTCCGGGGTGCAGGATGCGCCCGACGCGGTGTTGCTCCCGGGTTCGGATGATGAGGTCGCCGCGATCCTGGCGCACTGCGCCGAGCAACGGATCGCGGTCGTCCCGTTCGGCGGCGGGACGAGCGTCGTGGGTGGGCTGGATCCGCTGCGCGGTGAATTCGCTGCCGTCGTCACACTCGACCTGCGCCGGTTCGACTCCCTGCACAGCCTCGACGAGGTCGCCGGTGAGGCCGAGCTCGGTGCCGGCGTCACCGGACCACAGGCCGAAGCACTGCTTGGCGCACAGGGCTTCTCGCTGGGACACTTTCCGCAGAGCTTCCAGTTCGCCACGATCGGCGGGTTCGCCGCCACCCGTTCCTCAGGGCAGGATTCGGCCGGATACGGTCGTTTCGACGACATGGTCCGTGGCCTGCGCGCGGTCACCCCGGCCGGCACGCTCGACCTCGGCCGCGCCCCGGCCTCGGCCGCCGGACCGGATCTGCGGCAACTGCTGCTCGGGTCCGAAGGGGTGTTCGGGGTCATCACCCGGGTCCGGGTCCGGGTACATCCGGTGCCGGCGACCACCCGCTACGAAGCGTGGTCTTTCCCCGATTTCGCGACGGGCGCCGAAGCGCTGCGGGCCGTCACCCAGACCGGGACCGGCCCGACGGTGATCCGGTTGTCCGACGAGGCCGAGACCGGGGTGAACCTGGCGACCACGGAAAGCATTGGTGAGCAGAGCATTACGGGTGGCTGCCTGGCCGTCACGTTGTTCGAGGGAACCGAGGCGCACACCGAGAGCCGCCACGCGGAGACCCGCGCCGTGCTCGAAGCCCACGGTGGCACGTCGCTCGGTGACGCGCCGGCCCGGGCCTGGGAACACGGCCGGTTCAATGCGCCGTATCTGCGCGATTCGCTGCTGGCCGTCGGTGCGCTGTGCGAAACCCTGGAGACCGCGACCACGTGGTCCAACCTGGCCGGACTGAAGGCCGCGGTGACCGAGGCGCTGACCACCTCACTCGCCGAATCCGGCACGCCGGCCCTGGTGATGTGTCACATTTCGCATGTGTACCCCACCGGTGCCTCGCTTTACTTCACCGTCGTCGCGGCCCAGCGCGGCAATACGATCGAGCAGTGGCAGGCCGCGAAGAAGGCCGCGTCCGATGCCATGGTTCGAGGCGGCGGCACCATCACCCACCACCACGCAGTCGGCGCGGATCACCGTCCCTGGATGCGTGCGGAGATCGGCGACCTCGGCGTCGAGGTACTGCGCGCCGTCAAGGCCACCCTGGATCCGGCCGGAATCCTCAACCCGGGCAAGCTGATTCCGTGAAGCAGGTCACGGTCCTGACCAATCCCATGTCGGGGCACGGGAATGCGCCGCACGCGGCCGAACGGGCTGTCGCGCAGTTCCAGCGGCGCGGTATCGATGTGTGCGCGATCGTCGGGACCGACGCCGCCCATGCCCGCCGCCTGGTCGACGAGGCGCTCGACCGCGGCACCGACGCCCTGGTGGTGGTCGGCGGCGACGGGGTGATCTCGCTCGCCCTGCAGGCGCTGGCCACCGGAGACGTCCCGCTGGGCATCGTGCCCGCCGGCACCGGCAACGACCATGCCCGCGAATACCGGTTACCGACAGGCGATCCCGAGGCCGCAGCCGACATCGTCGCCGACGGTCACACCGAGACGGTCGACCTCGGCCGCATCGTGGATACCTCTGGCGCGGTCAAGTGGTTCGGCACCGTGATGGCCGCCGGGTTCGATTCCCTGGTCAGCGACCGGACCAACCGGATGCGCTGGCCCCACGGGCGAATGCGCTACAACGTCGCGATGCTCGCCGAGATCTCGAAGCTACGGCTGCTGCCGTTCCGGCTGACTTTCGACGACGGCCCGGAGATCCGCACCGACCTCACCCTGGCCGCGTTCGGCAACACCCGCAGCTATGGCGGCGGCATGTTGATCTGTCCCGGCGCCGACCACTCGGACGGGCTGCTCGACGTCACGATGATCACATCGGCGTCCCGCACGAGATTGGTCCGCCTGTTCCCCACCGTTTTCAAGGGCACTCATGTCGATCTCGACGAGGTGACCACCAAGCGCGCCAAGACAATCCACGTGGAATGCCCAGGCATCAACGCCTACGCCGACGGGGATTTCGCGCTCCCGCTGCCCGTCACGGTGTCCGCGGTGGCGGGTGCGCTGCGCTTGCTGGTGCCCAAGCAGTCCTGAATGAACTCGACCATGCAGTCGCGGGCCTCACGGCTCTCCGGCAGAAACGGCAGGAACGCCGGGAAGGCGTGGAGCTGACCGGGCCAGACCTTGAGGGTGCACGACCGCCCCGCATCGGTCAGCACCTCATGCATGCGTTCGGCGTCACAACGCAGCGCCTCGGATTCCGCCGCGATGATCAGACTCGGCGGGAAATCGGTGAGTACCCCGTTGACCGGTGACAGGGCATGCCCGTCCGAGTTCTTCGGGCCCACGCATTCGACGATCATCGGAAGGGCAAGGCCGATCCCCATCCGGTCCTCGGCGAAGTTGGGATGGCCGGAGCGGCGTTCCCCGTCGAGTTCGAGCAGTGGGCTGACTCCGATGACGCCGGCCGGTGTGCCCATCCCCTGCGCCGCAGCGGCGAGAACAGTTGCGAATGACAGGAATCCGCCGGCCGAGTCACCGGCCACGACCGTGGTGGCCGGGTCCGCACCCTGATCCATCAACCAGCGGTATACGCGCAGGCAGTCCGCGACGGACTCGTCGACGGTCACATCGGGGTGCTGGCGGTATTCGACATGCACCACGGGCAGTTGTGTCCGGCGGGCAAGCGCGACGACGACATGCGAGTGGGTGTCGAAGCCGCCGAGGAAGAATCCTCCGCCGTGCAGGTAGAGGATGACGCCGTCCGAGAGCGCACGGTGAGCCGATTCCGCGGTACGGACGGTCTCGACGGTGACCCGGCCGAGCGTGATGCGGCTGGTCCGCAGCCCGCGCCGCGGACGGAGGCGCTGCAACCGCGCGAGCGCGTCGATGCGACGCCCGATCGAGGCCAGGCGATCCTCGACGGCCCGATCCCCTTGGTAGGCAACTGATCTACGTACCTGCACCAGCAGCGTTCGGCGGGCGATGGCGTAGCACGCTCGGGATCTGCGACTGGGGCGTCGTGTCGACAGCGCGGCGGCCGGTAATACCATTCGAACTCCTTTGGGTTACTTCGGCGATCCCAGGGCGGCAAGCAGTTTCACCAGATGCCCGAATGCGTCGGTGAACGGCCGGGCCGGCACCGATGGGTCGATGGCCCGCTGGATGCCGAGGCCGATCCCAGCGCTGAGCAGCAGGTTGCCGAGATCCTCCAGGCTCGCCGCGACCTCACTGTGCTCCAATTGCGCTTCGGTGAGGCCGAGTTCGGCTGACATCGACTGCAGTACGTCGATGACCATCTGTGCGGCCTCGTTGCGCAATGCCGTGATCATTTCGGCGAGTTCGGGATTGTTCCGAGACAGCACCGCGAATTCGAGCTCGAGCATGGTCCAGCCGACATCACCCGCGGTGCGCTCCAGCCAGGCGCTCAGGGCCGCCACGCGGCTGTCCAGCTCGGCATCGGAGATCGCGAGTTCGGCCATCTCGGCGAACTTCTCGCGGTGGATCAGCTCGAGGACATCGCGGCAGAGGTTCGGCTTGCTGCCGAAGTTGGAGTACACCGCACCTTTGGAAAAGCCCGCGTCGTCGGCGATGTCTTCGAGGCTCGTGGCGGCATAACCGTGGCTCAGGAAGCGCCGCTTGGCGGCCTGCAGGAGTTCAGCCCGCGTCTGTTCCTGGCGTTGAGCCCTGGTCAGCCGCGGCATGCGCTGATGATAGTTCGGAGCGGACTTTGGGTATTGATTTAACTCAAAGTATTCAGATACCGTGAGTATTCGAATGGTCGCGAGAGACCTCAGGGGAGGCATGACGTGCGGTTTTCACAGCGGCAGACGCCGATGACCGGGGCGGTGGTGATCGTCACCGGCGGGGCACGCGGCATTGGCGCCAAGACGGCGGAGCTGTTCTCCGCCCGTGGTGCCACAGTATGGATCGGCGATGTCGACGCCGATGTGGCGGCCACGACCGCAGCCGGTCTCCCCCGCTGCCGGGCGGCCTACCTCGATGTCACGTCGCGGTCGTCGTGGGAGCGCTTCGTGGCCGACGCTGTCCGGGAATCGGGCAGTGTCGACATCTTGGTCAACAACGCCGGGGTCATGCCACTTGGTGCGTTCGACGCCGAATCCGAGGCGACGACCGATCTCATCCTCGACGTCAACGTGCGAGGGGTCCTCAACGGCATGCGCACCGTCGTCCCGTCGATGGTGGCGCGCGGTCACGGTCACGTGGTCAATGTGGCGTCGATGGCAGGCATGATCCCGATCCCGGGCATGGTGACCTACAACGCCAGCAAGTTCGCCGCACTGGGCGCTTCGCTGGCTGCCCGACGTGAGTACGCAGGCACGGGGGTCTCGGTGTCGGCCGTACTGCCGTCAGCGGTCCGCACCGAACTCGCCTCGGGTGTGCCACTCGGAAACGGTCTGCCCACAGTGGATCCCGATGACGTCGCGCGGGCGATCCTCAAGACTGTCCGCACCCACGCCGCCCGGACCTCGGTGCCGGGTTGGGTCGCTCCCGGGTGGGCCCTCGTCGATGCCCTGGTGCCCGAATTTCTTCAACGCGCGGTACGAGGCAAGGTCGACGACCGCCGCGCCCTGACCGCCGTCGACGAGCACGGCCGCTTTACCTATGTCCAGCGTCTCGAACGGCAGTCGAAATCTCATGCGACACAGCGTGATTCCGAGGCGACACCATGACCACGGCACTGGTGATCGGCTGTGGTGGCACCATCGGCGGTGCCTGGACGGTCGCGGCACTGCACGCCCTTGCCGAACAGACGGGGTGGGATCCGCGCGAGGCCGCGATAATGCAGGGCACGTCGGCCGGAGCCGAGCTCATCACGATGCTGGGCGGCGGCGCCACGGTGAGCGACCTTGTCGCCATGCAGCGCGGCACCTCCGCCGACGAGCGTCTGCGCCGGCATGTCGCGGACACTCCAGCCGGCCTGCCGCCCGTCCCGGCACCCCGCCTGCTCAACCCGCGACTGCTCGGCAGTCAACGAGGTCTCGCCGCCGCCACCGGCATCGCTCCCGTGGGGCGTGCCAATCCAGACTGGTTGCAGCGCCTGGCCGACGGGTTCTCGGGCGCCTCGGGGTGGCTGCCCCACGCCGGTGTCCGGATGGTCGCCTTCGACTACCAGCGTGGCGAGCGCGTCGCATTCGGGGCGCCCGGCGCACCTGTGGCCACCGTGGGCGAAGCGCTACGCGCGTCCTGGGCGGTGCCGGGATGGATGCCACCGGTCACCATCGGCGGCAGGCACTTCGTCGACGGCGGCGCCGCGTCGACCGCGTCGGTCGATCTGATCGGCCGCGACGAGGCAGACGTCATCTACGTCATCACTCCCATGGCCTCCGAACCGGGTATGCGGGCACCGGGATTCGGCGGAAGGCTGGAGCATGCACTGCTGCGCCGACCGATGTCGGCCGGGCTGGACCGCGAAGTGGCCGCGGTGCGGGCGCGTGGCACGCAGGTCGTCGTCATCCGGCCCGATGCGGCGGATCTGGCCGGGCTCGGTTCACATTTCATGCGGCGCGGCCGACGACGGTCGGCATTCGAGGCGTCGATGCGCACCGCACCTGCAACGGTCCGGCGGGCGCTCGTCGTCGGCGAGGAGGCCCGATGAGTCGCGAGGCCCGCGTCGTCATCATCGGCGCCGGGATGGCAGGCATCGCCACGGCCTACACGCTCAAACAGGCCGGATTCACCAATTTCACGATCCTGGAAAAGGGTTCGGACGTCGGTGGCGTCTGGCACTGGAACCGCTACCCCGGACTGACTTGCGACGTCCCGTCGCAGATCTACCAGTTCTCGTTCGCACCCAAACCGGACTGGAGCCACATCTGGGCCAACGGCGGTGACATCCAGCGCTATCACCGCGACGTCGTGGAACGATTCGGGCTCGACGCCCATCTGCGGTGCAATACCGAAGTCACCGAGGCCCGATACGACAGCACCACGACGTCGTGGACGCTCACCACACGTGACGGGGACACCCTGACCGCCGATTTCGTCATCTGCGCCACCGGGGTGTTGCATCACCCGTCGGTACCCGAGATTCCCGGCATGGAGACCTTCGGCGGACCGATCGTGCACACGGCACGGTGGGATCCGGATGTGGCGACCGACGGTCGGCGCATCGCCGTGATCGGCACGGGATCCACCGGTGTGCAGGTGGTTTCGGCTTTGCAGCCGAAGGCCCGGGCACTGCTGCACTTCGCTCGGTCACCGCAGTGGATCCTGTGGGCACCGATGTCGCTGCGGCAGTCGTCGGTACTGGCGAAGGTGTTGCGCCGGCGCCCTGGATGGCATGACTTCCTGTTCCGGCGGCTGCAATGGGGAGCGGGGATCCTCGCCGATGTCGTCACCACGCCGTCGTGGCGGCGCAAGTTGGTGCAGGCCTACGCCCGGTGGAGTCTGGCCGCCCAGGTCCGCGACCGTGCGCTGCGCGCGAAGCTGACCCCGGACTACGAGCCGCTGTGTAAACGGCAGGTGGTCTCGGGCTCGTACTACCGCGCCATCAAGCGGCCCAACGCCAGCCTGATCGACGATCCCATCGCGGAGTTCACCGCTACCGGTATCCGCACTGCCGACGGCACTCACCACGATGTGGATGTCGTGGTGCTGGCCACCGGATTTCAGGCGCACAACTACATGCGGCCCATGACGGTCGTGGGCCGCGACGGCATCACGCTCGATGATGCCTGGGTCAAGGGCCCCCGGGCGTACCGCATGACCGCAATCCCTGGGTTCCCGAACCTGTTCACCGTGCTGGGCCCGAACTCGCCGACCGGGTCGATCCCGCTGCAGTACTCGGCCGAGCTCACCGCCGGCTACATCGTGGCCTGGCTCAAGCGGTTCGAGAACGGCGAGGTCTCCGAAGTCGAGGTCACCGAACAGGCCACCGACGAATTCAACGCCGCGGTCGCCGACGGGCTCGGGCCGACGGTATGGAACACCGGGTGCAATTCCTGGTACATCACCGACGCCGGAACCATCGACCTGTGGCCGTTCGACCGGTCCACCCTCACCCGCATGCTGTCCGAGCCTGATCCCGCTCACTACCGGATCAGGTGACATTCCTTGGCAGTTCAGGCCACATGCTGCGAATCGGCGTGTTTGCCCGATGCAATGAACGGCACACGGTACGTTTTCGTTTGGGCCGGGGTTTGAGTGAGTGGACTGGTACGGAGCGTCATGGAATCGACCAAATACATCGGCCGCGTCGGTGCGCTGGCCGTTGCTCTCGGCATCGGAACGGCACTGACCTCCGGGACCGGAATCGCCTGGGCCGAAGGCGGATCGGGCGATCCTGGCAAATCGAGCGCGGGGAGCTCCGACGGCACCACCTCGAGTTCGGCGGAGAAGAAGACTCCGAGCAAACCCTCGAAGACCAAGAAACCCGGTGCCACACCTTCCGACACGCTGTCGAGGATCGGCGAGCGGGTCCGCAAGGAGGTCGAGTCCGGCCTGGACGACATCGGTGACGCCATCAAGAAGACACAGAGCCGGCTGGACTCCACGCGCACTCCGCAGCGGAGCCGGACGAGCAAGGTCCGGAGCAAGATTCAGGGCACCATCACCGACACCCCCGCCACCGGGCCACGGCTGAAGCGCACCGAACCTGCCGACACCGTGGACGTACGGCTGCAGGAGACCACCGAGGACATCACCGAGCGCAGCCGCGACGCGTTCTCGACGCTGCGCACACCGGTGACCACACTCGACGTCCCGGCCGCGTCACCGGACAAGACCGTCGTGCCCATCTCCGCGCCCGAGCCCGCCGTTCCGAAGATCACCGCTCCGCCAGTGGTCACGGCGCTGCTGAGCGCCGCCGGCCTGTCCCCGTTCGGTGCCGGGACCAGCCCCGTGGCACCCGCTCAGTCCCCCGCCCTGTGGGCCATGATGGCCTGGACGCGTAGGGAATTCGAGCGGTCGATGAACCCGTTGAGTTCCCGCGTCATCTCGGCCAACGACGCCGCCTCGGTGGTCGCCGAGGGAGAGATCCAGCCGATGGCCGCGGTCAGCCCTGATACGGCCGCACAGACCGATGACCTGACCCCCAAGCCTCAGGTTCCGGCGTCGCTGGCGAATTACACCGAAAAGCTCGGTTGGGTCACCGGGCCCGGCTACACGGACCACTGGTACGTCGCGGGCACGGATCTGGGCATCATGTGGAACAGCGGCTACACCGATCCCGCGACCGGAAAAGCAATCATCTACACGCTGTTCGGCGACACTTACAGCGGGCCGGGAATGACCGGCGACTGGCGCAACAACGTGTTGTTCCGCTCCATCGACACCGATCTGTCCAACGGTCTTCAGTTCAGCGACGCGCTGATCCACGCGGGCGCGGGACCCGGCGTCCCGGGCACACCGACGTGGTACGGCACCGGCGGCGCCCCGGCGGGAGCCGCCCAGATCATCTACGACCCGGGGCAAGACGGGCTCTTCGGCCGGACTTACACGATGATCCCGACCTCGGCGATCGCGATCAAGGATGACCCCACTGCCGAAGGCGGCTACACGCAGTACGCCACCGTGATGTCGATCCGCACCTGGGACAACCCGGGCAGCTGGACCACCAACTACTCCGGAATCGCCTACTCCACGGACGGCGGCAAAACCTGGACGGTCGACCCGGACACCATCCGTTCGTCGGGCTGGTTCCGCGCGGGCCCGGCCTATGTCCCCGGTGACGAACACTTCCAGCAGAACGCCCTGGTGATGTCGGACGACCCGACCGATCCCTATGTCTATGTGTACGGGACACCGTCGGGCAGGCAGGGTTCGGCGTATGTGGCCCGGGTCGAGAAGGATCAGATCACCAACCTGGATGCGTATGAGTACTGGGCGGGTGAGGATTCCAGCGGTGCCGGGCAGTGGGTCTCCGGTGATCCATCGGCGGCGGTGCCGGTGTTCGGTTCCAGCAGAACCGATTTCCTGCCGACGGTGTACCGGGTCGCGGATTTCTTCACGTTCGGGCTGTTCACCAAGATCGCGAACGGTATCTGGGTCGGCGGCCTGCCCACGGGCGGCAACGTCAGCGAGATGTCGGTGCAGTACAACGAGTACCTGGGCAAGTACGTGGTGCTCTACACCGATGGCGGCAACAATGTGGTGATGCGGGTATCCGATTCACCGCAGGGTGAATGGTCGGATACCACGACGCTGGTGAACAACAACCTGACGTCCAACACCGGCATGTACGCGCCCATGGTCCACCCGATGTCGGGCACCGATTACTTCAACAAGGTCGACGCCAACGGCAATGTCGTGGAGGACAACTCGCAGTACCTGTACTACAACCTTTCCTACTGGGGTGCGTACAACGTGCAGTTGATGCAGACCGACGTGTCCACGATGAAGACCGTCTCGGTGTAGACGATGTGTCGAGCGTTGGCGCTGGGTGCGGCAGCCCTGACCGTGGTCGCCGGACTGTCCACGAGTGCCTGTGCACACGCCGATCCGGAGCCGGTGCCACCCGGCCCACCCGAAACCACGGCTCCTCAGCCGGAGGCGTCGTGTGCCGGAAGTCTTGCCGGCGCGCTGACTCCGACCGATCCGGGGCAGATCGGTAACGACCGGCGGCTGCTGCAGTGCGCGGACGGCAGGTGGCAGGCGTTCGGGAGCCCCTATCCTTCGTCGGATCGGTGGCTGACCACCGGGCCCGAACTCATCCTGCACGGGCAGGGCCGCCGGAATCCGGAGGCCCAGGGAGGAACCTGGACGGCGACGCCGCAGACCGCCGAGGCCCACTGCAGTGCCGAGGTGGTCGACGTAGTCGCGGCGGGCCGTACATCAGGCCCCAAAACCTCGACGGCGGCCCCGGGCCAACCGCTGACCGTCGAGGTCAGCGATCACATGTTCACGGTGAAGCTCAGCGGCTACTGCCTCTGGGCTCGTAGCTGACGCGCTACCCCACGCCCCGGCTCAGCCAGGAGACCTCAGCGCCATCACCGCCGTTGCGGTAGGGCTCGAGGGCCTCGTCCCACGCGGTGCCCAGCACGGTGTCGAGTTCGGCGGCCAGCATGTCAGCGCCGCCGGCCATCAGCGAACGCAGTCGCATCTCGCCGACCATAACGTCGCCGTTGGCGCTCATCGCGCCGCTCCACAGGCCCAGCTGCGGGGTATGGCACCAGCGGTGCCCGTCCACGCCGGCGCTGGGGTCCTCGGTCACCTCGAAGCGCAGCACTGACCAGGAGCGCAGGGCATTTGCCAGCTGCGCCCCGGTGCCGACGGGCCCGATCCAGTTGGTCACCGCGCGCAACTGGCCAGGCATGGCCGGTTGCGGGGTCCACTTCAGGTTCGCCCGCGCCGACAGGGTCGACGACAACGCCCACTCAACATGCGGGCAAACCGCCGCGGGTGAGGCATGGACATACACCACGCCCGTCGCCGCGTCGGCGAACTGGTTCGACGCACGCATCTGCTACTCCTTCGGGATACGAGGGACGTCTTCCCCAACGGCCTGGTATTCCGATCGAGCATCCAGTTGTGTGTGTCGCGCGTGTCTATTGTGCCTTGTGTGGCCAGTGTTGCGCTAGTCTGTGCCGTTTTCTCTCAGCACTCCATCAGATATCGCGGGCCACAGCGGGTAGCTCCAGTCCCCGAAATCGCGGTCGGTCAGTACCACCAAGGCCAGGTCAGCGGCCGGATCGACCCACAGGAACGTCCCCGACTGGCCGAAGTGCCCGAACGTACGTGGCGAGTTTGCCGAGCCGGTCCAGTGCGGCGATTTGTCGTCCCGGAGCTCGAAGCCCAGCCCCCAGTCGTTGGGCCGCTGCACACCGAACCCCGGCAGCACCCCGTCAAGGCCGCCGAACTGCACGGTCACCGCCTCATCGTGCAATTGCTGGGACACCAAACCCGGCCGCAACAGCTCCCGGGCGAACATCGCCAGGTCGGCCACCGTCGACACTCCGCCGAACCCGGCCGCCTCGGCCCCACCCAGCAACGTGGAAGCCGACATCTGCAGCGGCTCGAACACCGCCTCGGTCAGATAGTTGCCGAACTCGATGTCGGCGGCGGCCTCGACCGCACGCGCCAGCAGTTCGAATCCGTAGTTCGAATAGATGCGTCGCTGTCCGGGTTGGGCCAGCACCTCGGCCGACCGCATGGCCACCCCCGATGCGTGCGCCAACAGATGACGGATCGTCGAACCGGGCGGGCCGGCCGGGGTGTCGAGTTCGACGGCGCCCTCTTCGATCGCGACCTGAACGGCACGGGCCACCAGTGGTTTGGTCACCGAGGCCAGCGTGAAGGCCTTGCTCAGGTCACCATGGCCGGCCAGCACACCGGACGGGCCGACCACCGCTGCGGCCGCCGCGTCGACCGGCCAATCGTCGATCAGCTTGAGGACATCGGCAGCGCTCATCGCGCCCAATCTATCGGTGGTCCCCCAGGTTCCGGGAAAGCAGTTCCTCGACCATGCTCGCGGCCACGGCATCCACATCGGCCACGAGCCGGCGCAGACCGACCACCCGCCGAACCAGATCCCGCGGGTCCGGATCGGCGACTACCGACAGGCGGTGCACGTCGCACACCGCACGATATGCCGACTGGGTCGATTCCGGCTCGGTGGCGTCACACCAGCGCTGCATGGATTGCGCCCAGGAGGCGACGCGGTCACCTGCGCCCTGCCGGTGCGCCAGGGTCAGCGCGCGCCGGTAGACATCGGCGGCCCATTCCACCGGCACCGGCTCGTCCAGCACCGGCAGCAGCACCTGATCGAGGGCCCGGGAGCCGGCAGGATCGCCTGCGGCCACGGCGGCCGTGCCGGTGAGCGCCTGCGCCAGCGTGCGCAGGGCGGCATCGTCCAAGTTCTTCGCGATGACCGCCAATTGGCGTGTCGCAGTATCGAAGTGTTCGGGCTCGCCGGCGTCGGCCGCGATCACCGCGAGCAGGTACGCCAGGTAACCGTGCGCGGTGGTCTCGGGAACGCCGTCGAGCAGAACCTGCGCTCTTTGCCCCCAACTGCGGGCCAGCGCAAGGTGACCGCGGGCCAGCCAGGCCAGGCCGAGTTCGGCGGCCTTCATCGCCGCCTGCACGGGGTCGGTACGCAATAGGCGGGTGTGCACCTGTTCGTTGATCCGCACGGATTCGCGGCCGTGCCCCTGACGCCAGGCTGCCGACGCGTATACGGCAAGATCATCGGTGTCGAGGGTCTGCACCCCGTCGACGCGGCTGAAGGATTCATAGCTGGTGCGCCAGTCATTTCGCCGATACGCCGAGCGTGCGACCACCAGCAATTGGGTTCGATCGTCGACCACAACCCACGGTAACGCGCGGACGCTCCACCAGGCCGAGATTCAGTGGGCGACGAAGATCCGGCCACTAATTGGACACCTGTCCGGTTTGCATTAGGTTATAGGCATGAGCCAGACGGTGCGTGGTGTGATTTCTCGGTCCAAAGGTCAGCCGGTCGAACTGGTCGACATCGTCATCCCCGATCCGGGGCCCGGTGAGGTGGTGGTCGACATCATCGCCTGCGGCGTGTGCCATACCGACCTGACCTATCGCGAGGGCGGTATCAACGACGAATACCCGTTCCTGCTCGGCCACGAGGCCGCAGGCACGGTCGAATCGGTCGGCGAGGGAGTCACCCACGTCGAACCCGGCGACTTCGTCATCCTCAACTGGCGTGCGGTGTGTGGCGAATGCCGCGCCTGTAAACGCGGCCGCCCGCATCTGTGCTTCGACACTCACAACGCCGCCCAGAAGATGACGCTGACCGACGGAACGGAACTCACCCCGGCGCTGGGCATCGGCGCGTTCGCCGACAAGACCCTGGTCCACGAAGGTCAGTGCACCAAGGTCGATTCCGAGGCCGACCCGGCCGTGGCCGGCCTGCTGGGCTGCGGCGTGATGGCCGGCATCGGCGCGGCGATCAACACCGGCGCGGTGACCCGTGACGACACCGTCGCGGTGATCGGCTGTGGCGGGGTGGGCGATGCCGCGATCGCCGGTGCCGCACTGGTCGGCGCCAAGAAGATCATCGCCGTCGACACCGACAACAAGAAGCTGGACTGGGCCCGCGATTTCGGGGCCACCCACACCATCAACGCCCGTGAGCTCGACGCGGTAACGACCATCCAGGATCTGACCGACGGCTTCGGCGCCGACGTGGTGATCGACGCGGTCGGCCGCCCCGAGACCTGGAAGCAGGCGTTCTATGCGCGTGATCTGGCCGGCACCGTGGTGCTGGTCGGTGTGCCGACCCCGGACATGACGCTGGAGATGCCGCTGGTCGACTTCTTCTCCCGCGGTGGATCTTTGAAGTCCTCCTGGTATGGCGACTGCCTGCCCGAACGCGACTTCCCCACCCTGATCTCCCTGTACCTGCAGGGCCGGCTGCCGTTGGAGAAGTTCGTCTCCGAGCGCATCGGGCTGGATGCGATCGAGGATGCGTTCCACAAGATGCACTCCGGCGAGGTACTGCGCTCGGTGGTGGTGTTGAAGAAATGAGCGGACCTTCGCAGATCCAGCGGGTAGTCACCAGCGGCAAGTTCGAACTCGACGGCGGCAGTTGGGACGTCGACAACAACATCTGGCTCGTCGGGGATGACAGTGACGTCATCGTGTTCGACGCCGCCCACACCGCCGCTCCCATCATCGAGGCCGTAGGCGGCCGCAACGTCGTCGCAGTGGTCTGCACCCACGGCCACAACGACCACATCACCGTCGCCCCCGAACTGGGCAAGGCACTGGACGCACCGGTGCTGCTGCACCCCGCCGACGAGATGCTGTGGCGAGTCGTGCACCCCGACAACGACTTCCGCACGGTCGAGGAGGGCCAGGTGCTGCGCGCCGGCGGCATCGAACTGCACGCCCTGCACACCCCGGGTCACTCCCCCGGCTCGGTCTGCTGGTCGATCCCCGAACTGGGCGCGGTGATCTCGGGCGACACCCTGTTCCAGGGCGGCCCGGGTGCCACCGGACGGTCGTTCTCGGACTTCCCAACCATCCTGGACTCCATCTCCAAGCGGCTGGGGATGCTGCCCGGGGAGACCGTCGTCTACACCGGCCATGGTGACACCACCACCATCGGTGACGAGATCGTCCACTACGACGAATGGGTTGCGCGGGGGCATTGACGCGTGCAACGGCACGTGAGTCGATAGCCTGAGTCAATGGTCGACAGGCCATTTCGTACCGCGGTGTTGCTCTGCGTGGCACTGCTGGTCGCGATGGCCTGCTCGCCTTCGGCGCCCGAGCCGATGCCTCCGCTGCCCAGCCTGACCGCTCCGCCGACAGGCGGCCAGGCGCCGATCCCCCGGCTGGGAGTCTCTGGAACCTCGCTCACGCTCGACGGCAAACCGGTGTGGCCGATCGGCATCAACGCTTACCAGCTGGCCACCAACTGGTCCATCAATGCGGGATGTGGCGCGCAAGTCGATCTCGACTCGTATTTCGGCAGCCTGCCACCACATTCGGTGACGCGTTTCAACGCCTATTCCAGCTTCGCGGTGAACAAGTTCACCGGTCAGCTCGATTTCACCTCGCTCGATGCGGTGTTCGGGGCCGCCGAACGCCACGGGCAGCTCCTGATCGCGGTGCTCACCAGTGACGACGGCGGTTGCGAGAACGACTATTTCAAGGACTACGACTGGTATGCGGGCGGCTGGCGCACCGAGGTGTCGCACGGTCTTCCGATGACCTTCGCCGCGTGGCTGGACACCGCCGTCAAACGATGGGGCGGCTCCCCTTCGCTTGCCGGGTGGACTGCGGTGGGCGAACCCGAGCCGTCCTACTGCTTGGACCACACCTGCCACTGGACCAAGCGCAGCTGCCACGCCGCCGCGCCGGAGACACTGCGCGCGTTCCTGGACGTCTCCGGCGCCCGGATCCGCGAGTTGGACCCTGGCACCGTTATTTTCAGCGGTCACGCCGGCGGCGGGCAGTGCGGGTCGGCGGGACACGAGTTCGAGATGGTGGCCGCATCCCCCGGCGTGGACGTGCTCGAGTACCACTACTACGAACACACGGATTATCTGCCCGGAGACCCGTACGACGGGCTGCAGCGGCGCGTCGCCCAAACACGTGCGGTGGGCAAGCCGTTGTTCGCCGCCGAGATCGGCATGCAGGCCGGTTTCTGCGTATCGCTGGGTGACCGAAAGCAGGTCCTCGGCGATGCCATCGCCAGGATGCGCACAATGGGCGCCGCGGGTGCGATGTTCTGGGCCTTCGTGCCGGATCCACGCCCCACCGAGTGCACCCTCGACATCGGCCCCGCCGACCCGTTGATGTCGATGATCGGCGCCACACCCGTCTAGCGACATTGCGATCACGCTGAGTCAGTTCCTTAACGCACACGCGCGGCGCGCCCATAGTGACAGCCATGACGAGTTCGGATGGACGTACTGCGGCGGTGATCGGTGCTGGGCAGACCGGCGTGACGGCAGCACTCGGGTTGTTGGACAACGGATTCGACGTCACCCTTTACAGTGACCGCGATCAGCGCAGCTTGCGCGACGACGTTCCGGCCACGGGCACCGCCCTGATCTTCGGCGAGGCCCAGCGGGCCGAGGAGTCCCTCGGGCTCAACACCTACCTGGCCACCGCCCCGACCTCGACCGGGCAGAGCGTGCGGGTGGTCGCCGGATCTGGTCCGGACCGTGCGGAGGAGATCGCTTTCGACGCCGACTTCGACGGTTTTGTCGGGGTGGCGGTGGACACCCGCCTCAAGGCCGACGACCGGCTGAACCTGTTCAGGCAGCGCGGGGGACGGTTCGTGGTCGAGGCGGTTGACCCGGCGCGACTCGACACCATCGCCGCCGGCGCCGACTTGACGCTGGTGGCCACCGGCCGCGGCGGGCTGTCGTCCTTGTTCCCGGTCGATGTCGAGCGCTCCGCCTACGACCGTCCCCAGCGCAGCCTGCTGACCGTGACCCTTTCCGGATTGCCTTACGGTCCAGATGTTTTCGCTCACCGCGGCGATGCCGGAGGGCGCCACAACGCGTTCACGGTGGTGACCGATCAGGGTGAGTCATGGTGGGGCGGATACCTGCACAAGGACGCCGGCCCCACGTGGACGTTCCTGGGCTGGGCACGGCCGGGCAGTGATTGGGAACGCCGCTTCGCCGCCGCCGACAGCGCACAGGCAGCACTCGACGTCGTCACCGCATTGCATCGCGACTACATCGACTGGGATCTACCCGAGGTAAGTGCGCTCAGGCCTGTCGAGGGCGATCCGCACTCCTGGCTGAAAGGTGCGGTCACCCAGGTGGTCCGGTCCGGGGTGGGCCGTACCGCGAGCGGTCATCCCGTGGCCGCGCTCGGCGATACCGCGGTGTCGTTCGACCCGATCGCCGGCCAGGGCGCTCAGGGCGGGTTGGTCCATGCCGCCAGTCTGGTCCGCAAGGCCGCCGCACACGACGGCCGGTTCGACGAGGCCTGGCTGCGCGCCACCTTCGAGGAGTTCTATGCGCATCGGGTGCGGTCCGCACAATTGGTGACCCGGTTGTTCCTGGCCGATCCGGAGCTGGCCGAATACGGCAACCTTTTCTTCGCCGCTGCGCAGGGCAGCTCCCGATTCGCCTCGAAACTGTTTGGCCTGCTGGACGATCCCCGGCCGGTCGAGTCTCTCACCTCGGCGTCCGCCGCCAAGCAGCTGATCACCGAGTTCGCCGGTGAGCCCGCCGACGCGCTCTTGGAGCGATTCATTCCGGCCGGGTCCTTCCGACGGTCGGGCTGGGCGACCCAGGCTGCCTAGCCGACTCCCGACGGCTTCAGCTGTCCAGGATCCGGCGCTTCTCCGCCTCGAACTCCGCCTCGGTCAGTGCTCCGGTATCACGCAACGCGGCAATCGTTTTGAGTTGCTCGAGCCTGATCGCCTGGTCCGTCGGCTGATAGCTGCCGGGCAGGTAGCCGGTGGTCACCTGGGATTGCGGCGGGATCATTCCCAGTCCCACACCTGAGATGGGGCGCGCCCGCTTGCTCTGCCGCGCCGACCACAACACGCCGGCGATCAACCCCAGCGCACCCACTGCGGTCAGTCCACCGAACAGCCAGGCCAACCAGCCGTATCGACTGCCGTGCCCGAAAGCCAGCCGTGGGTTGATGTAGCCGTGGACCTGGCCGTCGACGCTGATCTCGTAGGCGCGGGCAGTGGGCACCTGCATGACCCATACCCTGACCCGGGCGTCACTGTTGACCGTGGTTGTCCCGCCGATGCTTTCGGTCACCACCGGATCCGCCGCCCCATCGGGTGCGGACACGTTCAACCGCAGCGGCGGAACCGGCAGGCCGCTTCCGGAGCCGGTGACCATGGTGTGAAGGCTGACGGTCACCTCGCCCTGCGGCAGGTTCAGGATGGCAGTTCCAGGGATCGGCACCTCTCCGTAGGCGTCGTACTCGTCCAGGACGAACGCGTTCAGGAAGATCATCACGAACAGGCCGACAGCGCCGATGGCGAGGGTGCAGATCGATGTCACGATCGCGGCGCGCGGGGCAGACCGACGGCTGTTCATGGCCGAAGTTTGTCACGGCCGACGACTCGAGAGCTACGGTCGGGATATGGCTGGCGACGAGACCGACGCACCCGCGACCACCGGACCGGCTCGGCGGGTTGCGCTGCGCTACTGGGTGGCCCTGATCCTGGTCGCCCTCGCTGCGATCTTCGTCGCGCAGAACCGTGATCGGGTGAATGTGCACGTGCTCTGGGTGACCGTCGAGTCGCCGATGTGGTTCATCTTGGTCATCATTTTCGTCATGGGCCTTCTGATCGGATTGCTGCTGCGCCGGCGGCGAAGCTAGCCATGCCCGCGCCGCGCCGAACCACACCCCGCCCACACACCGCCGGAATGAGTTCGGCGATCAAGCTCCTCGAGCTGGCTGCGCGCACCGTGCCGATCCCCGCCGCGCCACAGCCCGTCGTCATCGCCGATTACGGGGCAGGCACCGCCCAGAATTCGATGCAGCCGATCAATGCCGCGATCGCCGCCGTGCGCGGCCGTACGCGGCCCGAACATTCGATCCTGGTGACGCACACCGATACCGCCGACAATGACTTCTCCACGATGTTTCGGATCCTGGAGGACGATCCGGAGTCCTATCTGCACAAGGATCCGGCCACCTTCAGCTCGGCGATCGGCCGGTCGTTCTACAGCCAGATCCTGCCGTCGAACAGCGTGCACCTGGGTTGGTCTGCCTGGGCGATCGTGCGGTTGGGCCGGGTACCGATGCCGGTCGCAGATCACGTCGTCGCGGTGTACAGCCGGGATGAGCGGGTGCGCACGGCCTATGCCAGGCAGGCGGCGCACGATTGGCACGAGTTCGTCGCGTTTCGTGGCCGCGAGCTGGCCCCCGGCGGTCGCCTGGTGGTGTTGACGACCGCGCTGGATGACGAAGGTGACTTCGGTTATCGGCCGCTGTTCCGGTCGGTGGTCAGCACGCTGGCCGAGTTGGTCTCCGACGGTGTGGTGAGCGCCGACGAGGTCGCCCGGATGTCGCTGCCGATCGCCGGTCGATGTGCCGCGGATTTCGCCGCGCCGTTCGCCCCGTCGGGGCGGTTCGAGCGGATGGAAGTTCAGCACGTAGAGCTGTTCGACGCCGAGGACCGCATCTTCAACGCCTACCGCGGTGACAGGAACACGAGCGCTTTCGGTACTCGCTGGGCCGATTTCTGTCGGTTCACCTCGTTCGCCGATCTGGGCGCGGCACTCGGCGGCTCCCCCGATCGGGTCCCGGTGTTCTACGACCGGCTGCATGCGGGTATCGCGGCGCGGCTGGCCTCGGATCCCGAGGAGATGCGGATTCCGATCGCGGCCGTGGTGTTGGAGAAGCGCCGCCGAAACTCGTGACCGGCACGCCGGACGATCAACTCACCTTGAGGCGGCGGAACGTGTTTCGGTAGTTCTGCGGGGTGACCCCGGTGAGCCGGCGGAACTGATCACGGAAGTTGGCCGGCGAACCGAACCCGACCTGACGGCCGATGTGTTCGACACCGTCGTTGGTGCTTTCGAGCAACTGCTGGGCATGGCGGATCCGTACCCCGGTCAGCCACTGCATCGGCGTCTGCCCGGTCTCGGCCTGGAACCGCCGGTTGAGGGTACGCACGCTGATGGCGGCCCGTGCGGCGATGTCTGCCAGGCTCAGCTCGCGATGGGCTTCGCGGTCGATCCAGGCCAGCACGTCGTCGAGTTCGGTGCGCTGCCCGATATGCCTGGCCGCCACCGTGTTTCGTGGGATGAACTGCGCCTGCCCACCGTCGCGGTGCAGGGGCGCCACCGCCAGCCGCGCAGTGTCGGCGGCCGCGGCCGCCCCGTGGTCACGTCCGACCAGGTACAGGCACAGGTCGATTCCCGCCGAGGCCCCCGCGGAGGTGAGCACCTGCCCCTCGTCGACGTAGAGCACGTCAGGATCCAGTTGCACCGCGGGGAAGGCGGCGCGGAACACGTCTGCGGCCAACCAGTGCGTGGTGGCCCGGCGGCCGTCCAGCAACCCGGCCGCCGCCAGGATGAACGCTCCGGTACAGATCGAGGCGATGCGGGCACCCGCGTCGAACCCCGCACGCAGGGCCGCGAGCACGTCCTCGGAAACCGGTGCACCGATGTCCTGGCAGCCCGGGACCACGATGGTGTCGGCCTCGGCCAGCCGCTCGATCCCGTGGTCGGTGAGGATGCGTACGGGGCCTGCATCGGTGATCTCGGCGGGGCTGCACACCAGGATTCGGTACGCCGGGCTCCCGCCGGGCAGCGTGGCACGGCCGAACACCTCCATGGCGGTGGCCATGTCGAACGCGTTGACGCCGGGCAGCGCCAGTACCGCGACGGTGTGCGTCATCCTGGCGACCAGGTGGGCAGCGCCGCGTCGATCAGGTGTGGGCCTGGCTCGTCCAGTGCCGCGCGGAATTGGTCGGCCAGTTCTTCGGCGGTGGTGGCGCGGGTGGCCGGCACACCGAATCCCTGTGCGATCGAGGCGAAGTCGATGTCGGGCCGGCTCAGGTCGAGCAGGGAGCGCGACCGCTCCCCATCGGCCTGGCTGCCCACCCGCAGCAACTCAAGCTGCAGGATCGCGTAGGCGTGGTTGTTCAGGATCACCACGGTGATGTCGAGTTGTTCGCGGGCCATCGTCCACAGTGCCGAAATGGTGTATGCGGCACTGCCGTCGGACTGCAGGGCGATGACCGGGCGGTGCGGCGCGGCGATGGCGGCGCCCACCGCGACGGGCAGGCCCTGCCCGATCGCGCCCCCGGTCAGGGTGAGGACGTCGTGCCGCGGTGCCGACGCGGTGGCGGCAGGCAGGAAGACCCCGCTGGTGTTGGCCTCGTCGGAGATGATGGCGTCCTCGGGCAGGAGTGCGGCGATCACCTGGGCCAGAGTTTGCGGGTTGAGCGGTCCGGTCGGCAGCTCAGCCGGTTCGGGTTCCGGTGCGACGGGCTCAGCCCCACCCAGTTTTTCGGCGAGGCCCACCAGATCGTCGATGTTCAGGGTCTGCACGTCGGCGCCGTCGGGTACCAGCACACTCGGCTTGCCCGGGTACGCGAAGAACGACACCGGTGACTTCGCGCCGACCAGCACCAGATGCGTTGCCCCGGAAAGTTGTTGTGTGGCCTGCTCGGCCAGATAGCCGAGGCGTTCGATCGGAGGCACTCCCTGCCCGCGGGCCAACCGGGCCGGGAAGGTCTCGACCAGGACGCGGGCCCCGGTGGCGGCGTTGATCCGCGCTGCCGCCCGCAGCCCGTCGGTATCGGTCGCCGCACCGCCGAGCAACATGACCGCGCGCTGCCCCTGGCCGCGTAGCAGGTCCGCGGCGGCGGCAATATCGAGTTCCTCCTCGGTTCGGGGTGACGGTTGCTCAGATGCCTTGTCCGACAATGGGTTCTGCGGTGCACTGCCCCAGGAGTAGTCGGCGGGCAGGATCACGGTGGCGACGGATCCGGGCGTCCCGGTCGCGCTCTGCACGGCGGCATGCACGGCGGCGTCGAGGCCGGCGGCCGATTCGGGCCGGTGTACCGAGCCGTGCGCCCAGTGTCCGAGTGCGTCGATGTCGGATTCTAGTGGCGCATCGAGGGGTTGGTGATAAGTGGCGTGGTCGCCGACAACATTGACCACGGGGCTGAACGCCCGTCGGGCATTGTGCAGGTTGGCCAGGCCGTTGGCCATACCGGGCCCGAGATGCAGCAGTGTCGCCGCGGGACTTCCGGCGATGCGGGCGTACCCGTCGGCGGCTCCGGTCGCGACGCCTTCGAACAGGCACAGCACCGGGCGCATCGCCGGGGCCGCGTCCAGCGCCGCGACGAAGTGCATCTCGGAGGTGCCCGGATTGGCGAAGCACACGTCGACGCCTTCGGCGAGCAGACGGTTCACCACTACTTCGGCACCGGTGCTCAGGTCGGGTTGCTCACTGCGCTCTGCCACCCGCCCTATAGTGGTCGCCGCCGAGGCCGCTGGCAAGATCCCGTCGCAATGTGGCCATCTGGCCACTTTCCGGCCGCTGCCCGGGGCCACGACGATAGCCCTCGTGTACGCGCAAATCGTGTTGTTCGACGGGTTCGACCCGCTCGATGTCATCGCCCCGTTCGAGGTGCTGTGCGCCGGCAGCGACGCTGTCGGCGGTGAGCTGATCGTGGAACTTGTTGCCGCCGAAGGTCCGCGGACCGTCGTGAGCGGTAACCGCGGCCTGACCTTGGCGGCGACCGCCCCGCTCGACCCGGAGAAGCCCGGATTCATCGTGGTGCCCGGCGCAGTCGGCCCGATCGACGCGGACCCCGACGAGGTGGACACCATCCCCGTGCTCCTGGCCCGGTTCGGCGAGACGCCGGCCGTCGCCCTGATGCGCCGGGCCCTGGCCAATCCCGACGTCACCGTCGCCTGTGTGTGCGGTGGTTCCCTGGCCCTGGCCATGGCGGGCCTGTTGGAAGGCCGCCACGCCGCGACCCATCACCTCGGCATGGACGTGCTCGAGGCGACCGGGGTGTCCGTCGTCGACGCCCGGGTCGTCGACGACGGAGACCTGGTCACCTCGGGGGCGGTGACCTCTGGCCTGGATCTGGCCCTTCATCTGTTGCAGCGCAGCTACGGACCGAAGATCGCGCTGGCCGTGGAGTCGATGTTCGGCTACGAACGCCGCGGCACGGTGTGGACCGACAACGGCCGGAACCCGGAGGCGTTCTGATGGGATTGCCCGGGGAATGGCAGGTCAGGATCAAGACGCCCATCGGCTCGCTGGACGTGCGCTACCGCTTCGACGAGAGCGCCGGGACGCTCACCGGCACCGCCGAGGGCAAGGGCGAGACCGTGCCGCTGCACGACATCACTGTTACCGATACCTCTGGCGCACAACGGGTTACCTGGCGCCAGTCGGTGACCAAACCCATGCGCCTCAACCTGCAGTTCGATGTCACGGTCGACGGCGACACCATGGCCGGGTATTCCAGAGCCGGCCGATTACCGCGGTCCGCCGTGAGCGGCGTCCGGCGTCAGCCTCCCGTGTGACCGCCGCCCGGTGCCGGCACCCAAGGCAGACCGGGAATCGTCGGGTACGGGGCGGTGGGACTCCACGGCGCCTGCGTGGTGGCCGGCGCCTGAGTCGTCGTCGGTGGCGCTTCCGTGGTCGTGGGAGGCGGCGCTTCCGTCGTCGTCGGCGTCGGCGTTTCGGCCGGCGGCGGGTTCTCCGTTACCGGTGGAGCCTCCGGGGCGGGCTGTTCCACCGTCTGCGTCACGGTGCGCGGGGCCGGTGCCTGATGCGTCACCGTCTGCGGTGCGTCGGCGGGCGCGGGTTCGTTCACCGGCACGGCAGGGGCGGTCTCCGGTGCGGCGCTCGTCGAAGTGACCGCTTTCGAGGTGGACGCCGGGCGGGTGGGCTCATCGCTGCCGGTGACGTTCACCAACGCCGCCACGACGGCGACCAGCACCACTGCGGCACCGGCACCCAGGAGCACCGGCGGCCGGCGGTACCAGGGCCGCGCCGCGATCTCGTCACGTTCGGTCAGCTCACGCTCGCCGAACTCTAGTTGCGGGCGTGCGGCGGTGCGCCCGCCCGCGGGTTCGAATCCGGTGTCGAAATCCGCCCCGTAGTCGTCGCCGTATCCCTCGGTCCGATAGTCGTCGACCGGTGCGACGTCGGGGACGTCGTGGGCATCGGACCAGGCCAGCGCCTGGGATGCGGCCGGAGGCTCGGGCGCCACCAGAGCTGCGGCGGTGGTGGGCGGGGCGGCCGCAGATGCCGGGGCCATCGCGGTCATGCCATCTTCGGCTGTGCCGCGCACCGCGGTCAGGCCGCCGCCGATGGCCGGGGTCAGTTCCGGCTGGGGCGCGGTGATCACCGGCACCCGCAGATGTTCGGACAGTGTCGTCGTGATGGCCGGGATCCTGGCCCCACCACCGGTGGAAGCCACCGCCACCAGCTCGCCGGGCCGCAACCCGGCGCGTTCGATCGCCCCGTGCAGGACCGACATGAATTCACGTAGCGGTTCGGCGATCACGTCGTCGAGTTCGTTGCGGTTCAACCGCACATCGCTGCGATGTCCGGGCAGTTCGGCGACCAGGGACGTGACGGATTCAGTGGACAGGCGCTCCTTGGCGCGCCGGCACTCGGCACGCAGGCGGCCCAGTGAGCCGATGGCAGAGGTGCTGGCCAGGTCGATGGTTCCGGCGGCGGACAGGTCGTTCACCACATGGGTGAGCAGTCCCTGGTCCATCAGGTCACCGGACAGGTCGGGGTGCCGGATCGTCGGCGCGATCGGCTGAAAGCCGCGGTCGGCGTCGGCCAGCGTGATGCTGGTGCCGCTGCCCCCGAAGTCGCACACCGCGATCACGCCTCGGGTCGGCACCCCGGGGTTGTCCTGCAGCGCGACCAGGGCCGCCACCGCGTCGGACACCAGAACCGGATCGCCGAAGTCGCCGATCGTCGACAGCGCGGCACGCAGCGCCTCGACCTGATTGGGCCGCCAGTGCGCGGGGTGGGTGACGGCGATCGGATCGACCGGGGGGCGTCCCCCGGTCAGCGTGCGCAGCAGTGCCCCCAGCGCCTCGGCCAGCACGGTCTCGCCCCGGTGCGTCGAACCGTCGGGCGCCAGCATTCCGACCGGGTCGCCCACCCGTTCGACGAAGTCGGTGAGGATCAGGCCACGTTCGTTCAGGTTGGCGTTCTCGCTGGGTACACCCACTTCGGCGGCGCGGTGCGGGTAGAGCGTCAGCACCGGTGACCGCGTCACCGCGGCGCGGCCCACCACCACCGCTGTGAGGTTCGTCGATCCGATCGACAACCCGATCCCGTCAGCCATGTCACCCCGTTTCGAGAAGAACCCTATCCGGTAGTCCATCTCGTTTGACGGGGCTGGCGTTACTTAGCGAATGGTTCCCAGTCCTGGAATCAGTGGCAGATCCAGTGGCGTCACCCATCCTGGCAAATGTTCATTGACCGCGGGGACGGCGTTGAGCGCGCGCAGTCCGGTGGCCAGACAGCCCGCCGCAGCCGCATCGCGACCGGAACCGTCGGTGAAGCGGAACGCAGTCTCCTGCGAGATGCTCGGGGTGCCCTCGATGTCGACGCGGTAGACGTCGTTGTCGTTTCCGGATGGCCAGTCCGGTGCGGCGTCCAGGCCGATGCGGTTGACGTGCTCGAGCTGGATCCGGGTCTCGCCGCGGTACACGCCGTTGATCGTGAAGCGCACGGCCGCGACGTTGCCGGCTCCGATGATGCCCTTGGCCGATTTGCGTTCATCGGGGGTGACCCACTTGTCCCAGGTGGTGGTGATCGCGTCGAGCTCGATGCCCGCCGCGTGCGCGATCATGGGAACCGTTGCACCCCAGGCGAAGATGAGAATGTCGGGGGTTTCGAGGAGGGCGCGGTGCTCGGGCGGTTTGCCGATCCCCATCTCGAATTCGTAGTCGCCGGTGTAATTCGTGTAGTCCAGCAGTTCCGAGGCCCGGACCCGGCGCACCTCCGAACACAGCCCCATCAGTGTCATCGGGAACAGGTCGTTGGCGAAGCCCGGATCGATGCCGGTGGTGAAACACGATGACTGGCCGGCCTCGCACGCCTCGGTGATCGGCTCGATCCAGGCCGGTGGATTGAGGTGCATCTGCGGCCAGACCCACGGGGTCATCGCGGTGGAGCACACGTCGATACCGGCTCGCAGGAACCGGGTGATCACGTCGATGTTGACGTCGGCGTGGGCGGCCGTGGGGCCGTAGTGCACCACGGCGTCGGGCTTGAGCGCGATGAGGGCGTCTATGTCATCGGTGGCCCGGATCCCGGTGCCGGCACCGAGGCCGCAGATCTCGCCGGCGTCGCGGCCCACCTTCTCCGGATTGCTGACGCCCACCCCGACGAGTTCGAACAACGGGTGTTTGAGGATCTCGGCGATCACCATCTGTCCGACGAACCCGGTGCCCCACACCACTACGCGTTTGCTCACGTCCACACCATAGGTGATACCGGTCACATCGGGAATCATCATGCCGCGATCAGCTTTGACCTCAACATCATTCGCTTTCGCCGTACAACCCGCGGAGGGCCGACATCATGACCACAACCACTTTGACCGGACGCCGCGCACTGGTGACGGGAGGATCCCGCGGGATCGGCGCGGGCATCGTGCGACGACTGGCCGCCGACGGCGCCGCGGTGGCATTCACCTACGGGGCATCCGCCGTCGAGGCCGACAAGCTGGTCGCCGAGCTGACGGCAGACGGTGCGAAGGTCGTGGCGATCCAGGCCGACAGCGCCGATCCGGCACAGGTCGCCGCAGCTGTCGAGCAGTCGGTCGCCGATCTCGGCGGTCTGGACGTCCTGGTGAACAACGCCGGGACCGCCTTCATCGCACCGATCGACGACTTCCCCCAGGATCAGTTCGACCGGCTGGTGGCGATCAACATCGGTGGCGTCTACTCCGCGATCCGCAGTGCGGTGGCACATCTCGGTGAAGGATCACGGATCATCAACATCGGCAGCATCAACGCCGACCGGGTGCCCACCGGCGGGACTGCGGTTTACGCCATGACCAAGGGCGCGGTCTCGTCCCTGACGCGGGCCCTGGCCCGCGATCTCGGGCCCCGCGGGATCACCGTCAACAACGTGCAGCCGGGTCCGATCGCCACCGATCTGAACCCTGATGAAGGTGAATTCGCCGATCTCGTAAGGCAAACCACTGCACTTGGCCGCTACGGACACACCAGCGACATCGCTGCCGTGGTGAGCTTCCTGGCCGGCCCGGAGTCCGGGTACGTGACCGGTGCGAATTGGAACGTCGACGGCGGGTTCACCGCGTAGGCCAACCCGCCAACGCCAGGTCGGCGACCGCATGCAGGTCCGGTCGGGTCGCTCCGCTCCTGGCCTGTATCGAAATGCCTTGGCATATCGCGGCAATCCAGCGGGCGAGCGCTGTGGTGTCCACCTCGGGGAGCTCGCCCGCCGCCACCGCCGCATCGAATCGGTGGGCCAGCTCGCTCACGGACGCCTCACGAAACTCCGCCAGTCCGACCGCATTTCCGACCAGTAGACAACCATGAGGGTCACCTGAGGTGGCATCTGCCGCACCGTGCACCATCGCCTCTGCGACCGCGCGAGCGGTCGGCCGGGTCAGCGCCTCGGCCACATAGCCACCCGGCCCGGCGACGTAGCGCCGCTTGGCGCGTTCGAAGAGCCCTTCCTTGGATCCGAACTCGGCGTAGATACCGCGCCGGTTCACGCCCGTGGCGGCGGTCAGGTCACTGATCGACACCCCATCGAAGCCACGGTCCCAGAACAGCCTCATCGCGATGTCCTCGACCTGATCGGCGTCGAACTCCCTGGGTCGCCCTACCGCCATGGCCTCCCTCTCGTGTTCCCGGTCACACCGGGATCCTCCCACTCGACAACCGGCTTGAACTCAGCATACTTTGTAACCGATCAGTTCGTTATTGAAGCTGGAGGACATTGACCGTGGCTGAAGCTGTCGAGGCACCCCTGACCGGGCGCCGCGCACTGGTAACCGGAGGGTCTCGCGGGATCGGCGCTGACATCGTGCGACGGCTCACCGCCGACGGCGCCAAGGTGGCGTTCACCTACTCGGCGTCGGCCGCCGAGGCAGAGAAACTGGTCGCCGAGGTGAGCGCAGCGGACACGAACGCCGTCGCCATCCTGGCCGACGCGGCCGATCCACGGCAGGTGGCCTCCGCCGTCGAGCAAGCCGTAGCAGCCCTCGGTGGTCTCGACATTCTGGTCAACAATGCCGGGACGGCCTACGTCGCACCGATCGGCGAGTTTCCCCAGGAGCAATTCGATCGCCTGGTGGCGGTCAACATCGGCGGGGTATACGCAGCGATCCGTAACGCGGTCGGCCATCTCGGCGACGGCTCACGGATCATCAACATCGGCAGTATCAACGCCGACCGCGTCCCCGAGGCCGGTCTCTCCATCTACGCCATGACCAAGGGCGCGGTGGCCTCCCTGACGCGCGGGCTGGCCCGCGAACTCGGGCCACGCGGGATCACCGTCAACAATGTGCAGCCGGGTCCGATCGACACCGATATGAACCCCGCCGAGGGCGAATCCGCAGACCAGCGAAAACAAGTGGGCGCCCTCGGCCGCTACGGGCACACCCGCGATGTCGCCGCAATCGTGAGCTTCCTCGCCGGTCCGGAGTCGGCGTATGTCACGGGCGCCAACTGGAACGTCGACGGCGGCTACACGGTCTGAGGAGTCACAGGTTGAGGTCCGTCCGGCGCGACGTCTTGGCGGTGTCCTTCAAGTCCGCCTTGAATTGCATTGCCCGGTAAGGCCATCCGGTGTCGGTTCGCCATTGCGAGACCACCAGCCCGACGCCGCCGGTGATACCGAAGCGCGAACCCGGCAGCAGGTAGCCGCCGTAGAGCTGGGCGACCTTGCCGCCGGCGTGGTCCTCGGACTCCCACGACGATCCGACGATCGGCGTCTGCACCGGCGTGGTGTGCATGTTGGCCAGCGGGGAGGACACCACCCGGTATCCCAATGCGTATGAGGACGCCAGAAATCCGCCCAGGACCCATCGTCCCCGGGCGGTACGGCGGAAGGTCAACTCGCCCCAGGTCTCGTCGGGCGGCGTGATCGGCGTGGCCCGCCGGCCCCACTGCCAGCGCCGGTTGGTGAACCCCCAACTCGAGTACTGCGACCTTCGGCCGATCTGATCGGGCCGGACGCGCATCAGGATGATGCCCTTGTCGCGCTGAAATCCCGTGGCTACCACGTACACCCAGCCGTCGTCGGGGTCGAAGTCCCACGACCAGCACTGCGCATGGCCATCGTGCAGACCAGCCGGGAACCTCGCCTCTTCCCCCAGATGGGTCCAGGACACGCCGCTGTCATCCGAGCGCCAGATCTCGGTCCAGACCACCGTCCCGAAGCCGCGATTGATGATCGCGTGCAAGTACAGCGAATCCCCGACCCGCAGCAGGTCCGACGGGATCACGGTGCTGACACCGCCGCGCCGCCACCCGGACGCCGCATCGTCGTGGGTGTAGTGCCACAGCTGCCGCGCGTATTCGGGGTCGGCTCCCCCGGCGTATTCGTAGACGATCTCGTGATCGGCGTCGCCCTCACCGATCAGCACCACCGGCGACCGCCAGTCCCCCTGCCCGACCCGGCTTCCCGAGAACGTGTCACCGAAGACCGACACCAGCTTGCCGTTGGGCGCGACCACCGACGCCCCGAGGTCGGTGGCGGTCACCCCGAACTGATCGGTACGTCCCGGTCCGGTGATATCGACGACCTTGCCGTCGATCAGCGGTAGCACTCCCCCTGGCACCTCGCGCCTAGGTGCACCACCGCAGGCCGCCCGGCTCGCAGTCCAGCGGATAGACCTCGATCCGCGTGCGCAGCGGCTCCTTGTAGGACAGCGTGAAGGGGAAGGTGTGGATCGCGGGAGCGATGGTGCCGTTGCACGCCTCGTTGTTGGCCACGCTGCGGGTGCCTCTGAGCGCGATGTCGTCGAACTTGTAGGTCTCGGTGATGGACGCCCAACTGCCGTCGGAACACTGGAAGCCCTCCATGACCGTCGTCGAATATGTCCACTGCCCACCGACCAGCCTGGCGTCGCCACCCACGCTGACGCGCTGGGTCTCCACATGCAGCCGGCAGGCCACCGCCAGCTCCAGCGGCTCACGCAAATCTCCGACCGTCGGGACACAAGACGGCCAGACACCCCAGGTGTCGGTCTTGCCACCCTCCTGGGTGTAGGTGTACACGCCCTGCATGACGGGTTCGGCCTGTGCCGGGGCGGCAATGCCCAGGCTGAGTCCGATTCCGACCGACGAGAACAGGGCGGCTGCAGAGGCCATGCGCTTGAACGTCACAATGGGTGAGTATCGCAGTCTTCATCAGCGTCGTCACCGGTATGGGTCCGGATCCCTCAGGCCGGCCCGCGTGACGGCCCCAGCGGGTGAGCGTACGGCGGATCACCCGCGGTGATCCTGGAGTAATCGTGACCACACGACCAGCGATGAAAACGTTGGCGGCAGTCCTGGTGTTCGTGCTGGCTGCCTGTTCCACCGGCAGCCGAGTAGACCTCGGGGACGAGTCGTCGGGCAATCTCATCGCCGCCATCGCGGGGGAACCCGATCAGCTCGATCCGCACCGGACGAGCGCCTACTTCTCGTTCGAAGTGTTGGAGAATGTGTTCGACACACTGGTCGAGCCCGACGAGAACCTGCAGATGCGCCCGGCGCTGGCGCGGTCATGGGAGGTCAGCGGCGACCAACTCACCTGGACCTTTCATCTGCGCGACGGTGTGCGCTGGCATGACGGCAGCCCGCTGACCGCCGAGGACGTGGTCTATTCGTACCGGCGGATCATCGACGAGCAACTCACCAACGTCGACAAGTTCAGTGCGGTCAGCAGTGTCACCGCGCCGGACCCGGCGACCGTGCGGATCACGGTCCGCCAGCCGACCCCGAATCTGCTGACCAACCTCGGCGGGTTCAAGGGCATGGCGATCGTGCAACGCGGCAATGTCGAGAGCGGGCAGATCGCCGCCAGTCCGATCGGCACCGGCCCGTTCGCCTTCGCCGGCCGTCGCAGTGGCGACTCCATCACCCTCAAAGCCAACCCGCACTACTGGGGAGGCGCTCCCCCGGTATCCGGGGTGACGTTCCGGTTCATCTCCGAGCCGACGACGGCGCTCTCGGCGCTGCAGGCCGGCGAGATCGACTGGACGGATTCGGTGCCACCCCAACGGGTGGCACAGTTGCGCGACGACGACTCGCTGACGCTGGCGGTCACACCCGGCAACGACTATTGGTATCTGGCGCTCAACGAGGCCAGGCCACCGTGGAACGACCCACGGGTACGTGCAGCCATCGCGTACGGCATCGACCGGGACGCGATCGCAGCGGCCACCAGCTATCGCACCGCGGAGGTCAATCAGCTCGCGATCCCGCAGGGCAGCCCATGGTTCACCGATTACCACCGCTACCGCTACGACATCCAGGAAGCCAAGACGCTCCTGGACCAGGCCGGTGCGGCACCGCACAACCTGGACATGCTGGTCACCAGCGAGTATCCCGAGACCGTGACGGCGGCCCAGATCATCGCCGACAACCTTGCGCCCCTTGGTATCACGGTGAACATCCGCACCGTGGATTTCGCCACCTGGCTCGACGAACAGAACACCGGCCACTTCGACATGCTGATGATGGGCTGGCTGGGAAACATCGACCCCGACGACTTCTACTACGCCCAACACCACTCGCGCGGCACCAGCAACGCGCAGAAGTTCTCCGACCCCGAGGTCGACCGGCTGCTGGATGCCGGCCGTACCGAGACCGATGTCGCCAAGCGAAAAGACATCTACGCCAAGGCCGCAACCCGGATCGCGGATCAGGCGAGCTACATCTACCTGTACAACCCGTCGGTGATCCAGGCCTGGGCCAAGAACCTGGCGGGCTACCAGGTGCGCCGTGACGGTGCCGTCCGGTTCCGCTCCGCCGACCTTGATCGAGGTGAAACCCGATGAACCTGAGTACGATTCGTGCGAATCATCCGATCGTCGAGTTCCTGGCCCGACGGCTGCTCTACTCGGCGGTGGTGCTCATCGGGGTTTTGATCGTGGTGTTCACCTTGGTGCATCTGGTACCGGGCGACCCGGTCCGCATCGCGCTCGGCACCCGCTATACCCCACAGGCCTACAACGCGCTGCGTGCGGCCAGCGGCATGGACCGGCCCATCGTCGAGCAGTTCTTCTCCTATCTCGGCTCGGCGCTGACCGGCGATCTCGGGGTCAGCTTCCGCAACGGCGACCCGGTCACAGTGACCCTGCTCGACCGGTTGCCTGCCACGTTGTCGCTCGGGGTGGTCGGCATTCTCATCGCCCTGGTGATCGCGCTGCCCGCCGGGATCTTCGCGGCGCTGCGCGAGGGCCGGGCCGCCGATGCGATCGTCCGGGTCGCCAGCCAGTTCGGCATATCGGTGCCGGATTTCTGGTTGGGCATCCTGCTGATCGGCGTATTCGCCTCGACGCTGGGCTGGCTGCCCACCTCCGGATACCGCCCCCTGCTGAGTGATCCGGGTGGCTGGCTGCGCCACATCATCCTGCCCGGCCTCACGGTCGGTCTGGTCGCCGGCGCCATCATGACGCGCTATGTGCGCTCGGCGGTGCTGGAAGTCGCCGCCATGGGTTACGTCCGAACCGCCCGCTCCAAGGGACTGGCCCCGCCGGTGGTCACCTTCCGCCACATCGTGCGCAACGCGCTGCTGCCGGTGTTGACCATCACCGGGATCCAGCTGGCCACAATCCTCGGTGGGGTGATCGTGGTCGAGGTGGTGTTCGCCTGGCCCGGTTTGGGCCGGTTGGTCTTCAATTCCGTTGCCGCCCGCGATTATCCGGTGATCCAGGGCGCGGTGTTGTTGATCGCGGTGTTGTTCCTGCTGATCAACCTCCTGGTGGATGTGCTGTATGCGGTCGTCGACCCGAGGATCCGGCTGTCATGACCACTACGCAGGATTCCCGGGTCGCGTCCTGGCGGCTGTTGCTGTCGAATCCGGTGACCGCGATCAGCGCCGCGGTGCTGATCACGGTACTCGTCGTCGCGGTGTCCGCATCCTGGATCGCCCCGTACGGCATCAACGACATCGACGTGCCCAGCGCGCTGCAGGGTCCGGGCGCCGCGCACTGGTTCGGCACGGATGAGCTTGGCCGCGACGTGTTCTCGCGGGTGCTGGTGGCGATCGCCGCCTCGTTGCGGGTCGCGGTGGTCTCGGTCGCGCTGGCCGCGGTGATCGGCGTGCTCGTCGGGGTGCTCGCCGGTTACCGGGGCGGCTGGATCGACACCGTCGTGATGCGTGTCGTCGATGTCATGTTCGCGTTCCCGGTGTTGTTGCTGGCGCTGGCGATCGTGGCGGTGCTCGGGCCGGGTATCACCACCACCATGCTGGCCATCGGGATCGTCTACATCCCGATCTTCGCGCGGGTGGCCCGGGCGTCGGCGCTGGGTGTTCGGGTGGAGCCGTTCGTCGCGGTCTCGCGGAGCATGGGTACCGGCGACGGTTACATCCTGGTCCGCCACATCCTGCCGAACATCGCCGGGCCGTTGATCGTTCAGTTGTCGCTGTCGCTGGCGTTCGCGATCCTGGCCGAGGCCGCGCTGTCGTTTCTGGGGCTGGGTATCCAGCCGCCGCAACCCTCGCTGGGCCGGATGATCTTCGACGCGCAGGGATTCGTCACGCTGGCCTGGTGGATGGCGGTGTTCCCGGGTGCGGCGATCTTCGTGATGGTGTTGGCGTTCAACCTGTTCGGCGACGGACTGCGTGACGTGCTCGATCCCAGGCAACGCACCTCGATCGAGGCGAGAAGGGCAGGTCGCAGATGAATCAGCCGGTGTTGAAAGTCGACGATGTTCGGGTGGCGATCGGCCGCCGCGAGATCGTGCGGGGCGTGTCGTTCGACGTACACCGCGAACAGACGGTCGGCATCGTCGGCGAGTCCGGGTCGGGCAAGTCGATGACGGTGCTGGCCGCCACCGGCCTGTTGGACGCACCGGGTGCGGTCGTCACCGGCAGCAGCACTCTGGCCGGCGGATCACAGTTGATCGGGGCGTCGGCGCGGGCGCTGCGTGCGGTGCACGGCAGCCGGATCGGGTTCGTCTTCCAAGACCCCGGGACATCGCTGAACCCGTTACTGACGCTGGAACGGCAGATCACCGAAACCCTTGAGACGCATCGCAAGCTGACCCGACGTCAATCGCGCGGCCGCGCCGGCGAGCTGCTCGACGCCGTCGGCCTCTCCCCCGACCGGCTCGATGCCTACCCGCATCAGCTGTCCGGCGGGCAACGCCAGCGGGTGATGATCGCGATCGCGCTGGCCTGCGATCCGGAACTGCTCATCGCCGACGAGCCGACGACCGCGCTCGACGTGACCACCCAGGCCCAGATCATCGAGTTGGTGGCGGGCCTGCAACGGGATTTCGGGACCGCGGTGGTATGGATCAGTCACGACCTCGGGGTCATCGGCCAAGTGGCTGACGAGGTGACCGTGCTGCGCGCGGGCGAGGCCGTCGAACAGGCGCCGATCCTGCGGGTGTTCGACCACCCACAGCACTCCTATACCCGCGAGCTGTTGGCGGCGCGCCCGCTGCTCGACGGTGCCGGGCCGGACCCTGCCCCGGCTGATGCGTCGGTTCTGTTGCAGGCCAAGGGCCTTGACGTGCGCTACGGCGCGGTGCATGCCGTCAAAGATGTGTCTTTTCAGCTGCGGCGAGCGACGACGCTGGGAATCGTGGGCGAATCGGGCTCGGGCAAGTCGACCGTGGCCGCCGCACTCACCGGGCTTGCCGAGCCGTCGGCGGGTACTGCGACGCTGGATGGCGACGACGTCGCCGCCGGCGGTCGCGACCTGCGCCGGCGGATCAGCCTGGTGTTCCAGGACCCGTTCGCCTCACTCGATCCGCGGGCCCGGGTCAGTGCCGCGATCGGTGAGCCGTTGCGGGTACACGGGCTCGCGAAGGGGCGCCGCGCCCGCGCCGAACGGGTGGCCGAGTTGCTCGAACTGGTCGGTTTGCCAACGGATTTCGCGTCACGCTATCCGCACGAACTGTCCGGCGGGCAGCGTCAGCGGGTCAGTATCGCCCGCGCGCTGGCCACCGAACCCGAGGTCCTGATCCTGGACGAGTCGACGGCGTCGCTGGATGTCTCGGTGCAGTCCCGGGTGCTCGACCTGCTGACCGAGCTGCAGCGTGAGCTGGGACTGACCTATCTGTTCATCGCACACGACCTGGCCGTGGTGCACCGGATGTGTCACGACGTCCTGGTGATGCGGGCCGGCGAAGTGGTCGAGTACGGCCCGGCCGGCGAGCTCTTCAGCTCGCCACAGCACGCCTACACCCGAACCCTGCTGGCCGCGGTTCCGCCCGCTCGGCCGCGTGAGAAGGTGTGAGCCATGACTGCTCTGGATGGAAAGGTCGCGTTGGTCACCGGTGCCTCATCGGGTCTCGGCGCGGCGGTCGCCCAATTGTTCGCCGCCCGCGGGGCCTCGGTGTTCGGTGTGGCCCGCGACGCCGAACGAATGGCGACGGTGTTCGAGGACGTCCCCGGCGGCGCCTACGCCTCGGTGGACATCTCCTCCTCGGAGGCGTGCCGCGACGCGGTGGCGCAGTGTGTCGAGAAATTCGGCCGCCTCGACGCGCTGATCAACGTGGCGGGATTCCACCAGATGCGCCACACCGTGTCGGTGACCGACGAAGAGTGGGACAAGGATCTCGCCGTCAACCTCAACGGGCCGTTCTTCCTGTGCCGCGCAGCCCTGCCCCATCTGCTGGAGGCCGGCGGCAACATCGTCAACGTCGCCTCCATCGCCGGTATCGAGGGTGAGGTCTACTCGGCGGGCTACTGTGCGGCCAAGCACGGACTCGTCGGACTCACCCGCGCGCTGGCCATCGAGTTCACCTCGGAGCGCCTCCGTGTCAACGCGGTGTGCCCGGGCGGCATGCTCACCCCGCAGACCACCGAGTTCGCCGCACCCGAGGACGCCGACTGGAATCTGATCCTGCGGATCGCCGCGCCCCGCGGAATGATGGACGTGGCCGATGTCGCCAAGACCATCGCGTTTTTGGCCAGCGACGACGCCGCCGCGGTGCACGGCGCGGTGTACATCGTCGACGCGGGCAAGACAGCGGGATAAGCACTTCCACGCCCTCCACGGGTTCCTTCGACGGCCCGGCGCGCGCACGATAGAAGTGTCCGCCGGGTACGGCGAAGGGAGCGGACGATGAAGGCGCACGTCGGCGATTTCCTGGTGGTCAAGGGCACCACCACCGATCAACACGAACAGCACGCCGAGATACTCGAAGTGCGCACCGAGGACGGGTCACCGCCCTATGTGGTGCGGTGGTTGGTCACCGGCCACAAGGCGACGGTGTATCCCGGCCCCGACGCGGTGGTGGTCTCGGCTGCCGAGCATTCCCGTGCGGCCGAACGCGCGGCGGCGCGGACGGGACGGCCGAGCTAGGTTCCGGTGCTCAGCGTCGTGCGCATCAGCATGACGCTGTAGTCCGACCAGCGTGACAGCGTGAAATACAGGTCGCTGCCACTGGACCATGGGTGGATGTAGGGCGCGTAGATGCCACCAGGTATCGCCGTCGTGCTCACGATGGTCTTGGCCTGGCTCCACGGCCCTTCGGGTTTGTCGGCGGTGCGCATCACCACCGCCGAGGTGGTGTTGGTGTAGAGCATCACGAACTTCTTCAGGTAGTCGTTCCAGGACACCGACATCTCACTGCCCGGTGCCCACACCACCTGCACGGCCAGGAACGGAAAGCCTTTGAGCCAGCCGAACGGCGTGTAGTACTCGTAGGCCGATTTGTCGGCCACCGCGCTCTCGACCACCCGGGACAGGAACGGCATGCCGCCGCGGCCCGCGCCGGTGCCGTAGGCGTACACGTAGCCGCCCGAGCGGACGTAGGCACCCATCTGGAAGTTCTGGTCGCCCCAGGTGAATGCCACACCGGGCACGGTGTTGAACCAACTGGGCCGGATGCTGGTGACGGGCACCGTCCAGGTTTCGCCGTTGTCCGCCGACACTGCGACTGCCGAGAAGTTCGTCGACCACTGTCCAGCCGATCCCCACTGACTGACCGACATGAAGTTGACGTATTGGGTTGTGCCGACCGATATTCCGGCGGTGGGGATGATGGTGACCTCGGTGGCCGCCAGGCCCAGGCTCCTGATCACCTGCCGGGAGAAGTTCGGCCGCGCGGCGTCCACGGGCGAGCCGGCGTAGACGTTGCCCGGCACCGGGTTCGGCACCGTCATACCGTCGGCCAGGTTGCGGTCAGAGCTGCGGAACAGCGTGTTCTTACGCCATTCCTGGTCGGGGACACCGCAATTGCCGAAGGTGTCGCCGAATGCGACGAGCACCTGGTTGTTGGCACCGGCCTGGCCGTTGTCCCAGACGATGCCGAGATCGGCCCCGGAGATACCGAAACGTGAATAGCTGTCGGTGTTGGGCCCGGTGATCCAGCCGACCTGGCTCGCCGCCGGGCGCGGGCCGCGGTGTTGGGGGCGACGGCGGTGTCCTTGGCCGCCTCGGGAGTGCTCGCGGTGCTGACCGGCTTGCGACCGATGGGCAGATGCAGGATCGGCAGGGACGGCGTGACCGAGCGCGCCGCCGCCCCCGTCGGGACCGAACACGGGTCGGCGAGCGCCCTGGGAGCACCTATCTGGCAGCCCGCCAGAACGAGGGCCGAGACGGACACCGAGGTCACCAGTCGACGAAAAGCCGGCATGACGCACCTTTCGGGCTTACGCGGTAACGGATCGGCGCTGTACCCCCGGAGCGCATTCACTGTGACAATAGTTGCCAGAGAGGCTCATGGGATTTGCCAGCAACGATCGCGATCGATCTGTTACCGCCTCGATATGCCCGGACCACGCCCACCGGCGCGGAAAGTCACGAGCGCTCGGCGCTACCCGCCCGGCACCACCAGGACCGGCCGGAACGTGCGCTGCAGCGTCGCCGCGGCAACGCTGCCCAGCAGCACCTTCTTCAGCGCCGACCGGCCGCGCGAGCCCACCACCACGACACCGGCCCGCTGATCTTCAGCAAAAGCCACCAGCGCGTCCGCCGTGGCCCCCGCGCCGGACCCGCGGAATCGGCGTACGCGCTGGGCCGCCTCCACCTCGCCATCCTCGGCCGGGTTGCCGTCATCCACCGCGACCGAGATCACCTCCCGGTCCTTGAACAGTTCGCGGGCCGCTGCCAACGCCCGGTCCGAACCCGCGGAGCCGTCGACTCCGACCACGACCGGGCCGTGCGCCACCGCCTCGTACTCGGCCGAGATCATGGTCTGCGACACCACCAGCACGGCGCGGGGTGAGTGGTGCACCACCAGATCCGACACGCTGCCCAGCTTCGAGTCGGTCGCGCCGATACCGCGCGCACCGACGATCAACACGTCGGGCTGGAGCTGCTCGGCGACCTGCGCCAGACCCAGCCCCTCGCCGGCCCAGGTGCGTTTGACCAGCGGCTGCGGGTTCCAGCCCGCGGCCCGTGCCAGCACCACCCCGGTGTCGACCAACCGGGCGGCCTCGCCCTCGCTCTCGCTGTCGACGAGGTCGATCAACTCGTCGACGTTGCGCGCCGAATGCCGCAACCGGGCCCGCAATCCCTTGCTGCCGAACGGCGGCGTGCACAGATAGACGATCACCGCATCGGCGGCCGGGAACAGCTTGGCGCCGCTGCTGATCGCCGCGTTGGCGGCGAGCGACCCGTCATAACCGTGCACTACCAACATCAGCGTCCCCTTGTTTTCCGTTCGTGCGTCCGGTTCCAGCCTAGTGGGCCGGTTGGGGTACCCATCGGCTTCGCGCGTGCAGGCGGAAACAGGTAGCCGACTACCCTATCGAGCACTCACCCTGCGCCCGCACGCTTTGACCATGGACGCCACCGCCAATGCCGGGGCCGAGCTTCGAGACCTGACGTTCAAGCGCTGGGTGTGGGGCGCTGCCGTGGTCAGCGCGGGTGGTGGCGTGATCGTCGGCACCTTCCTGGCCTTCGCCGCCCCGATCGTGTTGGGACCGGCAGACACACAACGGCTGCTGATGCGCGGCGGCACCGTGCTCATCCTGTTCCTGGCGGTCACGGTCCCGGTGATGCTGCGGGTGCGGCGGCTGCGGTTCGCCGCCAGCACGGCCTGGCTCAGCGAGGACCGCCCGCCCACACCGGACGAACAGCGGATGACGCTGGGTGCCTCGGGTGAGGCGGTGCGGTTGTCGGCCGCCGTGTGGGGCGTCGGCGCGGTGATCTTCGGGTCGCTGGCGCTCACTCAGCAGGTGTCCACCGCGGTGTACATCTTCAGTGTCGTGGCACTCGGCGGGATCTCGACGAGCGCGGTCTGGTACCTGATCGTCGAGCGGGTCATGCGGCCGGTGTCGGCGCGCGCCCTCGACGGCGCGACCCCCGACCGGCGATTCGGGCCGACGATCGGGCGCAGGCTGGTGATGGCATGGCTGCTGGCCACGGGCGTTCCGCTGTTCGGCATCGCGGTGCTGGCGGTCGGTTACCTGGCCGACGTCGGCTTCCGGGCACAGCGCACCTTCGCGGCCATTCTGATCCTGGTGGCCGTGGCGATCGTGGTGGGGCTGTTCGCGATCCTGATCGCCATCCGGTCGGTCACCGAACGGGTCACCGCGCTGCGCCGCGCCCTGGCCCAGGTGCAGGCGGGCGATTTCAGCGCGCGGGTCGAGGTCGACGACGCCAGCGAGATCGGGCGGCTGCAGGCCGGATTCAACACGATGACCGCGGGCCTGGCCGAACGTGAGCGCATCCGCGACACCTTCGGCACGTATGTGGATCGCGATGTGGCCGAACATATTCTGTGCGCCGCCGGGTCGCTGGAAGCACAGGAGCTGGATGTCACGCTGATGTTCGTCGACATCCGCGGATTCACCACCCTCGCCGAGCGCCTGGAGCCGACCGAGGTGGTCACGACCCTGAACCGGCTGTTCGAGCGGATCGTCCCGATCGTGCACGACCACGGCGGCCACGTCGACAAATACGCCGGCGACGGGCTGATGGCGGTCTTCGGGGCACCCCGGCGCCAGGACCGTCATGCCGACGACGCACTGGGTGCCGCGCTGAAGATCGCCGAGGCGGTGCACGAGGAGTTCAGCGGCAGCCTGACGGTGGGCGTCGGCCTCAATTCTGGACCGGTGGTGGCTGGAAATGTCGGTGGCGCAGGTCGTTTGGAGTTCTCGGTGATCGGCGATGCGGTCAACATCGCGGCCCGGGTCGAAACCGCGACCCGCCAGACCGGCGACACCGTGCTGCTCACCGGCGCCACCCTGAGTCAACTCACCGGAGACCGGGGCGGTTTCGTGCCCCGGCCGGGACTGACCCTCAAGGGCAAGACCATCCCGGTGGCGGTCTACGCCCCGGCGAGTGCCCACGCGTGAAAACAGCTTCCCGACAGGGTCTTTCGTCGAGACGGAGTCAGCGCTCGCCGTATTCCAGTGGCGGCTCGGATGAATCGACCTTGCCGTAGCTCATGATGGTGAGGCCGTCGGGCCCGACCTCGTAGCGCGCGCCATCGGCGGGGTTGACGGCAACGAAGCCGTTGCCGGACCGCTCGGCGGTGGGGATCTGGAGATTGGCACCGTCGCTGAGCCGCTCACCGCGGTAGGAGAAGCTGTCGGGGCCGGTCTGGCAGATCACCGCCAGTGACGACGCGGTCCGGATCACCGCGGCCGGGGTGCTGCCCACGGGACAGCGGGCGGTGTGGTCGATGAAGCCCTGCTCGTCGGTGCCGCTGACGTTCGCGGTCGCCGACCCGGCCGTCGTGGTCGTCGTCGGCGCTTCGGAACTCGCGCCGGGCGCAGTCGGCGTGGTCAGCGTCTCGCGGGTGGAGGCACTGTCGCCGCCGCTGGCCAGCATCGCGGCCAGCACGGCGGCGATCCCGAACAGTCCCACCGTCACCAGGGTCAGGGTCAACTGGGCCCGGGTGAACCGCGGCTTGCGCGCCGGGGTGGGCGATGCCGGCGCCGGAGGCGGTGCCGGCGGCAGATACGGGGTGTAACCGGTGTGGTCCGGGTTCGGGTAGATCGACGAGAACTCGCGGGTGCCCGGCGGTTGTGGCGGGGGTCTCTTATACACAACTAGTTGTGTCTATGAGACAGAGACAGGCCTGCGCAAGGTGTTGAAAGAAAAACTGTCTGACGGACGCCTGCGGTTCACCACCGACCGGGCCACCGGAGAACCGCTCGGGGGCCATGTAGGCGCTCGACCCGATCAGCACGCCGGTCATCGTGACGCTGGCCTCGCCCCCGACGTGCGCGATGCCGAAGTCCACCAGGTAGGCGAAGTCATCGGGTGTCAGCAGCACGTTCTCCGGCTTGATGTCGCGGTGGACCAGCCCGTCGGCGTGCGCGGCGTCCAACGCGGAGGCCACCTGCGCGACGATCCCGGTGGCCCGCTCCGGGGTGAGCGGGCCGTTGGTCCGCAACAGCTCCTTGACGCTGGCACCCTCGACGAGGCGCATGTCGATGTACAGCACGCCGTCGATCTCGCCGAAATCGTGCACCGGGATGACGTGGGGTTCCTGTAACCGCGCCGCCACCCGGGACTCCCGCCGGAATCGCTCCTGAAAGCTCGCGTCCGCGGCGATCTCGGTGCGCAGCAGCTTGACCGCCACCGTGCGTTCCTTGACCGTGTCGTAGGCGCGGTACACCTCCCCCATGCCACCGACACCGATCAGCGATTTCAGGTCGTAGGGTCCGAACCGGGTGCCTAGGCGCGAGGCACCAGGGGGCGGGGTCATTGCGCGATCCTTTCCGGTTGCACCACGCCCCGGACGGGGGCGGGCACATCTGGAGTCTGAACTGATCCTCGGTGACGAGGATAGTTCGACCGCGGCCCGGCCCGCCGCCAGCGGTGTCCGGCGTCGTCAGTTGAACGACGAGTGCGGGGCCCCCATACCCGGGTCGATCTTCACCGGTCCGGTGGTCGACGGCGCGACCGGGAAATCGAAGATCGCCGTCGGGATGTACACCGTCGCACAGGCATTCGGGATATCGACGACACCGGACAGGCGGCCTTCGATGGGCGCGGCACCCAACAGCAGATAAGCCTGCTCGGGGCTGTAACCGAACTTGGTCAGGTAGTCGATCGCATGCAGGCAGGCCCGCTGGTAGGACAAGTGCGAGTCGAGGTAGCGCTGCTCACCGTCGAGGGTGACCGAAGTGCCGGAGAAGGCCAGCCATTCGGAGTACTGCGGATCGGTGTTGCCGGGCATGAAAATTGCGTTCTCGCTCACACCGTAGGTCTCCATGCCGCCGGGGATCACATCGACGCGCAGGTCGATGAATCCGCCCATCTCGATGGCACCGCAGAAGGTGATCTCACCGTCGCCCTGGGAGAAGTGCAGGTCGCCGACCGAGAGGTTGGCCCCGTCGACGTACACCGGATAGAACACCCGGCTGCCCTTGGTCAGGTTCTTGATGTCCTGGTTGCCGCCGTTCTCCCGCGGAGGCGCGGTGCGGGCGGCCTCGCCGGCAGCCTTGGTGAACGCGTCGCCGGTCAGCCCACCGAGGATCGCATCGCGTGGCTCGGGCGGCAGGGCCAGCGGCGGCACCCGGTCGGGGTCGGTGGCGATCAGCGCGGCCTCGCGGGTGTTCCACTTCGCCAGCAGGCCGGTCGAGGGTGCGGTGCCCATCAGCCCGGGGTGGACGATGCCGGTGAACTCGACGTGCGGCACGTGGCGTGAGGTGGCCTTCTGCCCGGAGAAGTCCCAGATGGCCTTGTAGGCGTCGGGGAACTGATCGGTGAGGAATCCGCCGCCGTTGAGCTTGGGGAAGATGCCGGTGTAGCCCCAGCCCTGGCCGGCCAGCGGCCCGGAATCCTCTTGCGGGATGGGGCCGACGTCGAGGATGTCGACGATCAGCAGGTCGCCCGGTTTGGCGCCCTCGACGGCGATCGGGCCGGAGAGCACGTGCACCGTGGTCAGTGGTGCGTTGAGGATGTCGTCGGCCGAATCATCGTTGACGATCGCCCCGTCGAACCACTCGCGACAGTGCACCCGGAATGAGTCCCCCTGCTTGACCGTCACCGCGGCCGGGATGTCGGGGTGCCACCGGTTGTGGCCCAGCTTCTCCTGATCGGTGAACTTCTTGGTCGAGTCGAGTGGGAACACAACTTCAGGCATGGTCCTCCTTCAGGACTTTCAGGGGCGGGGCAACTTCTGGTGGAGCGGATTGGTGGTGACCTTCTGCCGCCTGCCGGCCGGCAGCGGACCGGTGGTGACCGCCGGATGATCGGCGCTGGCGCGGGTTGCGTCCTGAAGCGCCATGGCGGTCGAGCCACCGCGGCCCAGGTTCGGCGCCGCGATGGTCCGGCGCGCCGGCCCCAGGCAGTTCGGGCAGTCGATCACGTCGGGACGCGCGCTCATCGAGTACATCTGCTTCGTGACGCCGCAACCGGACGCACAACGAAATTCGTAGAGAACCAACAGATTTCCTTGCCATTCGGACGATCGTGAGGGCAACTGCCGACGAAAGCCACACTACCGACGAACACCGGTCTTGGCGCGCCACTTCGGCAATAACACCAAAGTTTGGACCATTTATCGCCGAGGTGAACTCGCCGGCCGCACGGTGTTGCGTTGAGACCGGGCCCGAGGGCTGCGGTAGCTTCACGCAAACACGTCTGGCAATCCAGTCGGCAGATCCTGAGGATGTCCCGTGAATGACCTCAAACCGTTCTCGCCCTCGATCGACTGGAGTTCCGAGCTACTCCACTCACTGTGGTGGCTGGCCCAGGCCTGGACCATCACGGCGCTGTGCACCCTGGCGGTGCTGACCCTGCTCGCTCGCTTCACCACATGGGGCCGGCAGTTCTGGACCGTCACCGGCGGCTATTTCACCGGGCGCCACAGCCTCAAGCCCTGGCTGACCCTGGCCGCGATGTTGTTGTCGGTGATCATCGGCGTGCGGCTGTCGGTGCTGTTCAGTTATCAGGGCAACGACCTGTTCACCTCCGCCCAGGTCGCCGTCGAGGGTTTGGCCACCGGCAACCAAGCGGTGAAGGACTCGGGTATCCGGGGCTTTTGGATCTCGCTGCTCACGTTCTCGGTGCTGGCCGCGATCCTGGTCACCCGGGTTCTGGTCGACCTGTTCATGACGCAGCGGTTCATGCTGGCCTGGCGCGCCTGGCTGACCGACCGGCTCACCGGCGACTGGCTCGACGGCCGCGCCTACTACCGGTCCCGCTTCATCGACCAGACCATCGACAATCCCGATCAGCGCATCCAGTCCGACATCGACGTGTTCACCGCGCTGTCAGGCCCGCAGCCCAATACCCCGCACCAGACCAGCAACGGCACACTGCCTTTCGGCGCCATCTCCTCGATCGTCTCGGTCATCTCGTTCACCTCGATCCTGTGGAACCTCTCTGGGGATCTCAGCCTCTTCGGCATCGAGATCCCGCGCGCGATGTTCTGGTCCGTGTTCGTCTACGTCGCGTTCGCCACCGTGATCGCGTTCGCGCTGGGCCGGCCCTTGATCCGGCTGTCGTTCAACAACGAAAAGTTCAACGCCGCATTCCGTTACGCGTTGGTGCGCCTGCGTGACGCGGCCGAGTCGGTGGCGCTGTACCGCGGCGAGAAGGTCGAGCGGTCCCAATTGCGGGAACGCTTCGCCGCCGTCGTCGCCAACTACAAACACTTCGTCAACCGGACCATGGCCTTCACCGGCTGGAACCTGTCGATGAACCACATCATCATTCCGCTGCCGTGGGTGCTGCAGGCGCCGCGATTGTTCACCGGCCAGATCCAGCTCGGCACGGTCAATCAGTCGGTGGCCGCGTTCGGGGCCATCCAGGATGCGTTGTCGTTCTTCCGCAATTCCTATGACACGTTCGCGGGCTACCGCGCCTCGATCATCCGGCTGCACGGACTGGTCACCGCCGATGAGCAGAGCCGCGCACTACCGAGCTTGGACGTGGCAGACCTCGGCACCGATTCCGCCAGCCTGGTCGAACTCGGCGACGTCGAGGTACGCAACCCGGCCGGCGAGCAGTTGATCGACGACCTCAGCCTGTCGCTGACCGCGGGCGAGGCGATGATCATCACCGGGAAGTCGGGCACCGGCAAGACCACACTGCTGCGCAGCATCGCCCAACTGTGGCCGTATGCCTCGGGCACGGTGCGATGCCCGCAAGGCGAGAACGAGACGCTGTACCTGTCGCAGGTGCCCTATGTCCCGCTGGGCGATCTGCGGACCGTGGTGTCCTATCCGCACCAGCCCGGGGAGCTGTCCGACACGGTGCTGCAGGACGCCCTGCTCGCGGTCGCGCTGCCGCGCTATGTCGACCGGCTCGACGAGGACGGCGACTGGGCCAAGGTGCTCTCCCCCGGCGAACAGCAACGCGTCGCATTCGCGAGGCTGCTTCTGACCAAACCCAAGGTGGTGTTTCTCGACGAGGCCACCTCGGCGCTCGACGAGCCGCTGGAGTTCATGATCTACAGCCTCGTCCGACGCGAGCTGCCCGACACCGTGCTGGTCAGCGTCACACACCGCACCACCGTCCACCGGCACCACAACACCCACCTCGAACTGCTCGGCGAGGGCGGGTGGCGGTTGGGCCGTGTCGACGAGACCGAGCCGGCCGGGGTGTAGTGCCTGCTCGAGACCGCTGGCAGCCCATCGCCGTGCCCGGTCTGGTAAGACGGGTGAAACGACACCACGTAGTAAGGTAAGCCTTCGCACAATGCCCGACCGCTGCATCGTGCTCACTCCACCGACCACCAAGGGTTCCTGATGGCCGATTCCAGAGCTCCCCACAAGGGGATCGCTCGATGGATCCGTCGATTCGCCGTTCCGGTGATTGTCGGCTGGATCGCTCTCCTCGCGTTTCTGAGCGCAACCGTTCCCCCACTCGAGGTGGTGGGTCAGATGCGCTCGGTGTCGATGAGCCCAGAAGAGGCGCCGTCGGTGATCGCGATGAAGCGCGTCGGCAAGGTGTTCGACGAGTTCCACTCCGACAGCTCGGCGATGATCGTGCTGGAGGCCCAGGGGGACGGCGCCAAGCTCGATGACGACGCCCACCGGTTCTACAACGACATGGTCGACCGGCTGGAAGCCGACAAGAAGCACGTCGAACACGTCCAGGATTTCTGGGGCGATCCGCTGACCGAGGCCGGCGCCCAGAGCAATGACGGCAAGGCCGCCTATGTGCAGGTGTACCTGGCCGGCAACATGGGTGAGGCGCTCGCCAACGAATCGGTGGAAGCGGTCCAGAACCTGATCAGGGACCTGTCCCCGCCGCCCGGCCTCAAGGTCTATGTCACCGGGCCCACCGCCCTGGCCGCCGATCAGCAGATCTCCGGCGACCGCAGCGTCAAGATCATCGAAGGTGTCACCTTCGCCGTCATCATCACGATGCTGCTGCTGGTGTACCGGTCGATCATCACGGTGATCCTGGTGCTGGCGATGGTGGTGGTCGAGCTGTCGGCCGCCCGCGGCTTCGTCGCGTTCCTGGGCTATCACAACCTGATCGGTCTCTCGACCTTCGCGACACAGCTGTTGGTTACGCTCGCGATCGCCGCGGCCACCGACTACGCGATCTTCCTTATCGGGCGATATCAGGAAGCCCGCAGTGTCGGTGAGGACCGAGAACAGGCGTATTACACGATGTTCCACGGAACCGCGCACGTGGTGCTCGGTTCCGGCATGACGATCGCCGGCGCCACGCTGTGTCTGCATTTCACCCGGCTGCCGTACTTCCAGACCCTCGGCATTCCGATGGCCGTCGGCATGACGGTCACGGTTCTTGCGGCGCTGACGCTGGGACCGGCGATCATCACCGTCGCCAGCCGGTTCGGCAAGGTCCTCGAACCCAAACGCGCCATGCGCATCCGATTCTGGCGGCGGCTGGGCGCATTCGTGGTCCGCTGGCCCGGTCCGGTGCTGCTCGGCACCATCCTGCTGTCGCTGGTCGGACTGCTCACGCTGCCCGGCTATCGGACCAACTACAACGACCGCAATTACCTGCCCACCGATCTACCGGCGCAGGAGGGATACGCCGCGGCCGACCGGCACTTCTCGGCAGCGAAGATGAATCCCGAGTTGCTGCTGATCGAAACGGACCACGACGTCCGCAATTCGGCGGACTTCCTGGTGATCGACCGGATCGCCAAGCGGGTCTTCGAGGTGCCCGGCGTCGGCAGCGTTCAGGCCATCACCCGCCCCCAGGGCGAACCGCTGGAGTTCAGCACCATCCCGGCCCAGATGAGCATGGGCGGGGTCATGCAGACCATGAACCGCAAGTACCTCACCGACCGCGCCGACGACATGCTGCTGCAGGCCGACGAGATGCAGAAGACGATCAACACGATGGATCAGATGATCGTGCTGATGCAGGAGATGAGCGGCATCACCCACAGCATGGTGGGCAAGATGGATCAGATGGTCGTCGACATCGCCGAATTGCGAGACCACATCTCCGATTTCGACGATTTCCTGCGCCCCCTGCGCAACTACCTGTACTGGGAACCGCACTGCTACAACATCCCGGTGTGCTGGTCGATGCGCTCGGTGTTCGACGGACTCGACGGTGTCGACACGATGACCGAGAGCATCCAGCAACTGATGCCCGACATGCACCGGCTCGACGAGCTGATGCCGCAGATGGCGACGATGATGCAGCCGCAGATCGAGACCATGCGGAACATGAAGACGATGATGCTGACCATGTATCAGACCCAGAAGGGTCTGCAGGATCAGATGGCGGAGATGCAGGAGAACCAGACCGCCATGGGTACGGCATTCAACGACTCCAAGAACGACGACACCTTCTATCTGCCGCCGGAGATCTTCAACAACGCCGACTTCAAGCGCGGCATGAAGAGCTTCATCTCCCCCGACGGAAAAGCGGTGCGCTTCATCATCTCTCACCAAGGTGACCCGCTGACGCCGGAAGGCATCGGGCTCATCGACGGGATCAAGCTGGCCGCCAAGGAGGCCATGAAGAACACCCCGTGGGAGGGCTCCAAGATCTACATGGGCGGCACCGCCTCGGCCTTCAAGGACATGCAGGAAGGCAACAACTACGACCTGATCATCGCCGGCATCTCGGCCCTGTGCCTGATCTTCATCATCATGTTGATCATCACGCGCAGCCTGGTGGCCGCCGCGGTGATCGTCGGCACGGTGCTGGTCTCACTGGGCACGTCGTTCGGGTTGTCGATCCTGGTGTGGCAGCACCTGCTCGGGATCGAACTGCACTTCATGGTGATGGCGATGGCGGTGATCGTGCTGTTGGCCGTCGGCGCGGATTACAACCTGCTGCTGGTGGCGCGACTCAAGGAGGAACTGCCCGCCGGCATCAACACCGGCATCATCCGGGCCATGGGTGGCAGTGGGTCGGTGGTGACCGCGGCCGGTCTGGTGTTCGCGTTCACCATGATGTCGATGGTGGTCAGCGAGATGATCGTGGTGGCCCAGGTCGGTTCGACGATCGGATTGGGCCTGCTGTTCGACACCCTGGTGATCCGCTCGTTCATGACGCCGTCCATCGCGGCGTTGATGGGCCGCTGGTTCTGGTGGCCACAGCTGGTGCGTCAGCGCCCGGCACGCGGTGTGGTGGCTCGAGCGATGGAACGGTCGGGCACGTAGCCTTCGACCGCTAGTCGCGCCGCTTCCTGTGGGGTGACCAGACGCTCCTCACTGGCCGGATAACGCCGGCTCTTGATGGGGCAACGGATCAGCGAGAGGGCGATCCGCGCGGTGCGCGTGTCGACTGTGCGGCTGATGTCCACGGCGGTTCACTCCATTCCCTGATCGGTCGTGCCCGGATCGGGCTGTGTCGGATACACGGTTGGTGGGGGCATCGGGTTCACGGCTCCCCGGGAAGCATCGGCACCCCGGGAATCATCGGATAGCTGCCGGCCGGCTGCTGGACGGTGCCGGCCGGCCCGCCGACAGCCGGCGCGGCGTTGCGCCCGCCGGTCAGAAATGACAGCAGGGATGCGTAGTCGTCGATGGCGCTGACCAAAGCGCCGGGATCGAACGGTACCGAGGGTGCCTGATCATCGGTCGGCAGCGGGGTCCGCGGCGCGGCTGTCGCGGACGCGTTGCTCACCGCCAGGACCGCCAGCGGACCCGCGAGGATCAACGCCGCATACCCGAGTCGCCGGCCGAGCGTTGTGTACGCAGACATGGTGGCCTCCCCTGTCCGACGTGCAGTGCATCTGTTTGCACTGGAGTCACTTGGGACACATTGGTCGGCAACAGTCACATTTAGGGCACGACACCGTCACGAATCGCTCCCTATGGCGTGGCTTTGCCTTCGCCAGACACCACCTGTGAAAGGGTCTCGCGCTCACGGCGCGTAGTTGCGACGGCAACTACCTGGCATTTATCGCGTCAATATTGTCCGAGCGTCTCTGCCCGCGTTGATACGGTGCGGCGAGAAGAACGGGGGCCCATGACGAAGCACATCGCAACCTGCCTCATCGGAGCGATCGCGATCGGTCTGGCCGCCACGGCATGCGGTCCGGTGAACGAGAAGGCCGCTGCCACGACCACGACACCCCCGCCGGCGACCACCACCGCGGCCGCGGGCGGCGAATCGGTGGTGGCGCTGTTGCCGACGCCGGCCGACGTACAGCAGACCCGAGGGCCCGACGACATCGCCGACGGCGGCATCCACCTGCACTATCAGGTCAACGGGTCGCCGACGGACGTGATGACCGCGTACAAGAACGCGCTGCAGAACAAGGGGTGGACGGTCACCACGATCATCACCTCGGGTGGCGGCGGAGGCGGCGGTGCCACCTACACCGGAACCCACGGCGACGCCTATGGCGTGTTCGACGGCGGTGGGTACGACAACACCACATACATCGACGTGTGCAGCTGGCCCGCCAAGCCGGCCAATCCCAACTGCAGCCGCAGCGATCGTTAGCGACGCGTAGTCGCGCCGGTTGCGCACCGGCATGGCGAAGTACGGGCGGCCGCGGGACTCATCCGCCCGCTGCCCGTCGAATTCGATATTTCGGAGATCTGAAATCACAACGTAGCCAACGTGTTGCGTGCGATGCATATATCGCCGACCGGCGACCGTTTTAGGCTAGAGGGCATGTCCGGCCCGCCCGCGGGTTCGCGGTCTACGGTTGCCAAGCTGGCCATGCACTGTGTGCTGGCCGGATTGCTCGCGGCGGCCTTGATGTTCCCCGTCGTCGGCGGTATCGGAATCATGACGGCACGACTGTCCGACACGGTGGCACAGGATTCGGCGCAAGTCCTCGAAGGTGATGCGCCGATCGTCACCACCATGGTGGATGCCTCGGGCCAACCGATCGCCTGGCTGTACGAGCAACGTCGATGGGTGGTGCCCATCGACCGGATCGCCGACACCATGAAGCTGGCGATCGTGTCGGTGGAGGACAAGCGCTTCGCCGAACACAACGGGGTGGATGTTCAGGGCACGCTGAACGGCCTGCTCGGCTATATGCGCGGCATCGAGGACGTTCGCGGCGGGTCAACCCTCGAACAGCAGTACGTCAAGAACTACAACCTTCTGGTCAACGCGAAAACCGATGCCGAGCGCCGCGCGGCCGTGGAGATCAGCCCCGCACGCAAGCTGCGGGAGATCCGGATCGCGCTCGCAATGGACAAGGCGCTCCCCAAGGGAGAGATCCTGGCCCGGTATCTGAACCTCGTATCGTTCGGCAACGGCGCCTTCGGAGTTCAGGACGCGGCGCGCACCTACTTCGGTGTCGACGCCGCAGACCTCACCTGGCCGCAAGCCGCCCTGCTGGCCGGCGTGGTGCGGTCCACGAGCGCACTGAATCCCTACACCAATCCGGACGGCGCCCTCGCACGTCGCAACCTCGTGCTCGACACCCTGATCGACTATCTGCCGGACCGGGCCGAGGAACTGCGCGCTGCGAAGGCTGCGCCGCTGGGCGTACTCCCCCAGGCCGATCCCCTTCCACAGGGCTGCATCGCCGCCGGCGACCGCGCCTTCTTCTGCGAATACGTCCTGCAATACCTGGCCCGCTCCGGCCTGACCATGGAGGACGTCGCACGCAACGGATATCTGATTCGCACCACGCTGGACCCCAAGGTCCAGGACAGCGTCAAAGCGGCGCTGGAGAAATACGCCGACCCGAACGCCACCGGGGTGGCGAGCGTGATGAACGTGATCACGCCGGGCAAGGATGCCCACCGGGTGATCGCGATGGGCGACAGCCGCACCTACGGACTCGACCTCGATGCCAACCAGACCGTGCAGCCGCAGCCGTTCTCGTTGGTCGGCGACGGCGCCGGGTCGATCTTCAAGATATTCACCACCGCCGCCGCGCTGGACATGGGCATGGGCATCAACGCTCAGCTCGACGTTCCCGGAACATTTCTGGGTAAGGGGCTCGGCAGCAGCGACACTCCCGGATGTCCAAGGGAAACCTGGTGTGTGCGCAATGCCCGGGCCTTCAAGAGTCCGCTGAACGTCACCGACGCCCTCGCGCAATCCCCCAATACCGCTTTTGCCAAACTCATCTCACAGATCGGTGTGCCGAGGGCGGTGGACATGGCGGTCCGGCTGGGATTGCGGTCCTACGCCGAGCCTGGCTCCGCCCGCGCCTACAACCCGTCCGGGGAGAACGCAGACGAGAGCATCGCCGACTACGTCAAGCGGCAGAACATCGGATCCTTCACCCTCGGGCCGCTCGAACTCAACGCCCTCGAGTTGGCGAATGTGGGCGCGACGCTGGCCTCGGGCGGCACGTGGTGCCCGCCGAGCCCGATCGACAAGATCTTCGACCGGCACGGCCGTGAAGTGGGTGTGGAGACCGTCCCCTGTGACCAGGCGGTGCCCGAGGGCCTGGCCAACACACTGGCCAACGCGCTGGGCAAGGACCACTCGGGTGGAACCGCCACCGGCGCAGCGAGTTCGGTCGGCTGGAAACTTCCGATGTCCGGCAAGACCGGCACGACCGAGGCCCACCGGTCCTCGGGATTTCTCGGCTTCACCAATCGGTACGCCGCCGCGAACTACATCTTCGACGACTCCTCGTCTCCGTCGGGCCTGTGCTCCTACCCATTGCGCAAATGTGGCGACGGCACGCTGTTCGGCGGTACCGAGCCGGCCCTGACCTGGTATGCCGCAATGAGTCCCGTCGCCGACAGTTTCGGCCCCGTGGCACTGCCGCCCACCGACTCGCGCTATGTCGACGGTGGCCCGGGCAGCTACGTGCCGAGCGTGACGGGGCTGAAAGTCGACGAGGCACGTAAGCGTCTGCAGGAGGCCGGTTTCCAGGTTGCCGACAAGACCACACCTGTCAACAACAACGCGACCAGGGGCTCGGTGGTCGGCACGACCCCTAGTGGCAGAACCATTCCCGGCTCGATCGTCACCATCAACACCAGCACGGGATACGTGCCACCGCCGGTCTACATTCCGCCGCCCAACATTCCCCCGCCGCCCACGGTCAACGAGCTGGGGCCGCCCCCGCCGCCGAATGTCATCGAGATCCCCGGGCTGCCACCGATCACGCTTCCGCCACCCGCTCCGCCGCCGCCACCGCCACCGCCACCGCCTGCGTGAGGCCGGTCCGGCACTAGCCAACTCGGCGTGCTGGGTCGGGTCACCGTCACTGAGTGCCGCTACCGACGGCTGTTTGCTCCGGGCAGTCCGACCAATGCTCCAGCTCCGAGCAACACCGTCCGCCGGTGCAGATCCGCCATGATCGAGGATGCTAGCGGGGACGATAAGTCCGCACGTTTGGATATCGACGGATCTGGCAATTACCTACTGCGACAGACCGCGAGGTTTCCTACGTCGAACGGATTGACCATGATCGTGCTCGGCATCATCCTCTTGTTGATCGGCTATTTCGCCGGCATATCGATCCTGTACACCATCGGTGGGATTCTGGTGGTGATCGGGGTCATCTTGTGGATTCTCGGAGCCGTTGGCCGTCCGGTCGGCGGGCGAAAAGTCTGGTATTAGAGCAGCTGGAAACCACCGGCCGTGATGAGCTTCCCGCCCATCACGGCCGGTGGTTTCTGAGCGTGCGCCGGAGCCGGAGCGATCGGCTCAACGGTGGCGTTCGAAATACTTCTGGTAAGCCTCGGCGGAAGCGGCCAGATCGGGTCTGGCAGCCAGCACGGGCTCCATCTTCCTACGGGCTTCTTCGCGCTTGTACGGGATGAACTCGGTTGGGAAATTTCCCTCGTGCGGGTGGTAATCCCGGAGCACCCGGCGCGCCACGGTGGCCTTGTGCACCTCGTCGACGCCGTCGGCGATGCCCATGGTCGGGGCACCTGCGTACATCGCCTGAATGGGCGTGAGATCGGTGGTGCCAAGCGAACCCAGAATGTGCAGGGCATTGAACGACACGTCACGCAGCACCTTCGCCATGGTGAACTTGACGGCGGCGATCTCGGTGCGTGCTTCCTGGGTCGAGGTGTGGTCGATCTTCCACGCCGTCTCCAGCACGAACAGCCGCAGCATCTTGATCATCGCGTAGGACTCGGCGATCTTCTCCTGCACCATCTGATGTTCGGATATCAGCTTGCCGTGGGATTGCCGGCTGAGAGCCCGCTCGCACATCATGTCGAACGCCAGGTTGCACTGAGCGATGGTGCGCATGGCGTGGTGGATCCGTCCGCCGCCAAGGCGTCTCTGCGCCAATACCTTTGCCCCGTCCTCCGGGCCGAGCAAGTGGTCGAGCGGCACCCGAACGTCGCGGTAGACGATGTGGTTGTGGTTTCGCGGCTCGGGCATGATCTCCACACCCGGCGTCGAGCGCGGCACCACGAACATGCCGTTGGTACACATCACGAACAGAATGTCGGCGACCCGTCCCGCTGAGGTGAACCACTTCTCGCCGTTGATCACCCACTCATCGCCGTCCCGCACGGCGTGCGTCTTGAACAGACTGGGGTCGCTACCGCCCTGCGGTTCGGTCATCGAGTACGCCGAGAACAGGTCCTGGTTGAGCAGTGGAACCAGCCAGCGTTCTTTTTGTTCGTCGGTGCCGTAGGCGGCGAGCATCTCCATGTTGCCGGTATCAGGAGCCGACGCTCCGAACATGTGCGGCGCCCCGGCATATCGTCCGATGATCTCGTTCAGCAGGCCGAGCTTGAGCTGCCCGAAGCCGGGGCCGCCGAGGTCCCGGTCCAGGAAAATGGCCCACAGACCCTGATCCTTGACCTCCTGTTGCAACTCGCGGACATAGGACTTCACCACCGGATCGGGTGAGCGCACCGCGTACGGGAAGACGTGGTCGAGCGGCTCGACCTTGTCCTCACAGAACTGCTTGACCCAATCGAGCTTCTTCTGGAACTCCGGTTCAGTGCTGAAATCCCATGCCATACAGGCCTCCTCGAGTGATGCCCTGGTCGTCAGGCATGGGCTCCTGTCTAGCACCCGCCGCACAGTCCGCGAGGGAAAAGACTCCGAGAGCCCGGTGACGAGGCGCGGACCGACGGCGGACACCTACGAAACGATAGGCGGTGCATCGATCCGTGCGGAGATCTGCTTGACGATCTTGACAGCGGAATCGGCCGGGTTGGCACTGCAGGTATTGACATCCACCACGATGTTGTTGTTGGCGGTGACCCGCCCGGGCGTTGGACTGGGTCGCCACCGTGCTCAGCACGCCGTCCTTGACCGAGATGGGCCCCACATCCCACAGAGTGCCGGTCTGCGTGTGGGTGTAGTGCTTGCACGCGGGCCATTGCTGCACCGAGGAGTTGTAGAAGGCCTTGGCCTGTTCGGCGTCGGCGAAGCGAACCACAGACTGCTTGGCGTAGTGAGCGAGGACGTCCGGCTCGCTCAGCGACACCTCTTGCTCGTGGGTGAATCCACTGTCGGCATACACGGGCGCCTGCGCGGCGCCGTCGACTGCGAGGCACTCACGGGGCGCCATCGTCGCGCTGTCATCGGACATTTGAGACGCGGTACCCGTGACAGCCATTCCCCCGGCGGCCATTGCCGCATTGATCTGTTCGGCCGAAAGCAGCAATCGGGGCAGGGTTTTCTGTCTCAGCGGCGTCGGAGGAAACGATGTGATCATCGGCCTGGCCGACGTTTTCTCGACCGCTTGTTCCGTTGACTGACCGCAGCCCGCGGCGAGGGCGCAAGCAGCGGCAATGGTGATCACGGTGTTCGCAAAGCGCATTCGTCGTCCCCCCATTTCTGCGCCAGCACATCTGATTCACGGTGATGTTGACCCGTAATGGATAAATCCAGGGAAACAGCGCAGGAATGCTCCACGCAGAACATTGGTCATAACGGTTGAAGACTTTCCGAAACCGTTACCGAAACACCATCAAATTCCAGGGTGAACATTTCCGCGCACGCCGGGTGGAACTCGCACTGCTCGGCAGGGCGGCAGGCATGTTCGCGGTTGTGGTGGCAGTGCTCGGTGCGCTGGGGGCAAGCCTGTGCGTTCGGGAGCCCGCGAATCTGGCAAGTTGCGACGGTGACGTTCGCTACTGGTGGAGACAATATCGGCGCATATGTTCCGGTCTTCGCCGCTGCAGGGGTTGCCGGCTGCCGATGGTGCTGGTGGCAATCGGACTCATGATCCTGATCGAAGGCGGCGTCTTTGAGTAGGGCGGGCGGGGCTCGAACCCGCGACCAAGGGATTATGAGTCCCCGGCTCTAACCAACTGAGCTACCGCCCCATACGCAGCTGCGCGGCAATATGGTCGCATACGCCGCAGGCGCAGATGCCAATGAGGGCGGCAGACCGGCCTGAGGTGGTTACGTTCAGCGCGCTGGTCCTGGCCTCGGCTCCTGGATCGCGGCGGCCGTGGTCGTCTGGCTGGTCGGTGGGATCATGGCGGACGTGCCTTCTCACGCGTTCGCCTCGGACAACGCCGCACCCGCGCACCCGGCGGTGATCGACGCGATCGTCGCGGCCAACAACGGCTCCGTCGCGTCCTACGGCAACGATCCCGCCACCCAGCGCGCGGCCGAGGCCGTCAAGACCACGTTCGACTCCCCCGATGCCGAGGTGCTGTTCGCCCTCACCGGGACGGCGGCCAACGTCATCGCGCTGGCCTCCGCTGTGCGGCCGTGGCAGGAGATCCTGTGCAGCGACATTGCCCACTCACTGGTCGACGAGGCCGGTGGCCCGGTCCGGCTGTCCGGTGCGCCGGTGACAAAGCTGCGCAGTGACAACGGTCTGATCGACCCGGCCGTGCTCGACATCGAGGTGGCACGCCGCGGGCCGGTCCATCACTCACAGCCACGCATCGTCACGATCACCCAGTCCACCGAGAACGGCCGCGTCTGGACTCCGCAGGCCATCAAGGACTTCATCGACCACGCCCACGATCTCGATCTGCTGGTGCACGTCGACGGCTCTCGCATCGGCAATGCGGTTGCCGCGCTGGACATCTCCGCGCCGGATGCCATTGCCGACGCCGACATCGTGACGGTCGGCGGCACGAAGAACGGCATGCTGATGGGGGACGCGATCCTGGTGCGCCGCCCCAAGTCGTTCGACGGAATCCACTTCGTGCAGAAGCAAATTGGCCACCTTGCCAGCAAGCAACGATTCATCGCGGCTCAGTTCGAGGCGATGTTGCACGACGGGCTGTGGCTGCGGACCGCCACCCACGCCAACCGGATGGCCACCCGGCTCAGCGCGGGCTTTCAGGCTCTCGGCCTGACGCTGACCTCTCCTACCGAGGCCAACGAAGTCTTCGTCGACCTCGAACCTGCTGCCTACGCTGCGGTCTCGGCCGGCTACGCCGTCCACCGCCCCGACCCGCTGCTGCCCGCCGTGCGGTTCGTCTGTTCGTGGGTGACCACCGAGGACGAAGTCGACGGCGTCCTGGAATTGCTTGCGCCGTTTTCGACGTGAGGTCTGCGATTCGCTGAAGGCGTCGCTCCCGAGACGCCGACGGTCAGCTGTAGATCGGCTGGCCGTCAGCGCCCAACCGGTACTCTTCGGTGCCCTCGTCGACGCGGGCGGCGTCGGCGCCCAGCGCGACAGCCACCTTGTTGCAGGCGTTGCGCATCACGTCCAGGGTCAGCTCGACCGCCTCGTCCTGCGAAAAGTGCTGGCGCAGTTCATCACCCGATACCTGAGCGGGAGTCCAGATCAGTGCGTCGACGTATCGCAGCGCGGCTTTGTGCCGGTCGGACAGGTCGGAGTTCTCGAAGTCGTCGATACCGTCGTAGTCGGACTCGGTGGCACCGGCCTCGAGCGCGGTGGCCTCCCGCAGCGACTTGCACAGCCGGCAGTTGTGCTGACGGGCCCCGCGCAGCCGCACGATCTCAGAGGTCACCGGGTCCAGCGCCCGCATCCGCCCGATGGCGGGGACGAAGGTGTCCAACACATAGTCCGCCGGATTCGTGTCGTGATCCCACACCACGTCATCGGCGGGCCAGTCCACCTCCAGCGCGGAAAACCCGGCGCGCATCCGCGGTACGAAGTCGGCCACATAGATCAGCGTCGTCACCGTGAACACGTCGGGCCCGAGCAGATCGGCAAACGCGGCCCGCTGGGCGTTGTTGATACCGGTGACGTCGATGCTGAACTGCTCGGCGAACTCGGTGACCATCGGGTCGACGCAGCCGCCGCGGGTTTCCGCCGGCACGGGCGGCAACCCGAGCGTCGACGCGCACACCTCACGCACGTCGGCGTTGATATCGGCCAACTTAGGTGGCGATAACGCGACCAGATGCGTCAACTCGCTGAGCAGATCGGCAGACACACCGGCAGTATCCACCAAGGCGCCCGGCCCCGTGTGGTTACGCGGACCCCGATTCCAAGACGTCCAGACCCGAGGCATAGCTCTCCTTGACCACGTCCAGATGTACCCAGCTGTCGACGACACCGACGCCGGGCAGGGCACGCACGGCGTCGAGGATCTCGACCAATTGCGCGGCCGAGAACGCCCGCACCGTGACCAATAGATCGAACCGGCCCAGCGTGCGGGCCACGAAGATCACCGACCGCATGCTCAGCAGGGCCGCCACCACCTCGTCCCCGGCTCCGGTCAGCCGGATACCGAGTCCGAGCGCACTCTGCCGATCCTGCCCGGAATGCCGCACGACCGCCCCGACGCGCACCACCTGCGATTCGAGCAGCCGCACCACCCGACGTCGCGCACCGGCGGGTGAAAGCCCCACCGTCTCGGCGAGATCGACGTAGGAGGCGCGTCCGTCATCCTGGAGGGCGCGCAGCAGGGCCAGATCCAGATCGTCGACCTCGACGCTGACATCACCGACGGGTCCGACGACGTCGCGCAGCACCTCGACGTAGGTGAGCGTGTCGACACCCACCACTCCCGCCATCGCGCGCAACTCGGCGATCACGCCGTCGATATCGCGGATCGACCCGACCCGCACCTCCGCGATCAAGCCGTAGGCACCGCTCGTCAGTGACAGGAAGGCCACGTCGACGCGCCGCGCCAGGGTGGTGGCGATCCGCGCCACCGGTCCATCGACCAGCACGCTCACATGGGCCAGCGCGCCGCGGCCGAGCACCGCGGGATGCACGACACCGCGGATCACGACCTGCCCGCCATCGATGAGGCGCTGTGTCCGGGCAGCCGCCGCCGATCGCGACAGTCCCACGCGCTGTGCGATATCGCGGTGAGTCAGCCGCCCGTCGCCCTCCAACAGGCTGATGATCGCCTCGTCAACCTCGTCCATCGCGGCACCGCCTGAAAATGAGCCAAGAAATTTTCCACACAAATGTACCGGCATAAAGATGGCCACATCCGCTCACCAGATCGTTTTCCGACCGATGTGACGTCTACGACCGTCATATCGACACCAGAGAGTGCACAGTTCCGATCGAATCGATTGCATGTCCTGAGCTGCGGGTTTACCGTAACGCACATCACATTCGCCTCAGATTCTGAACGCCGCAACCGCAGAGGAAGTGACCGCATGACCGCCCCGATCGGCCCCGTCGACGCATCGAAGATCCCCCGCTTCGCCGGTCCGGCCACCTTCGCCCGCCTGCCGCGTCTGGACCAAGTGACCAAGGCCGACGTCGTCGTGGCCGGGGTCCCCTTCGACTCGGGCGTCTCCTACCGGCCGGGCGCCCGGTTCGGCCCCACCCACGTCCGCGAGTCCTCGCGGCTGCTGCGTCCGTACAACCCTGCCATGGACGTGTCCCCCTTCGAACTCATCCAGGTCGCCGACGCCGGCGATATCGCGGTGAACCCCTTCAACATTCACGAGGCCATCGAGACCATCGAAGGCGCGGCTCGCGACCTCACCTCCGACGGCACCAAACTGGTGACCATCGGCGGTGACCACACCATCGCGCTGCCGCTGTTGCGCGCCGCCGCTGCCAAGCACGGCCCGGTCGCTTTGGTCCACTTCGATGCCCACCTGGACACCTGGGACACCTACTTCGGTGCCGAATACACCCACGGCACCCCGTTCCGGCGCGCCGTCGAGGAGGGCATTCTCGACACCGAGGCGCTGTCACACGTGGGCACCCGCGGCCCGCTGTACGGCAAGAAGGACCTGGAGGACGACCGCCGGTTCGGGTTCGGCATCGTCACCTCCTCCGACGTGTACTACCAAGGCGTACGCGAGGTCGTCGACAAGCTGCGACGGCGCCTGGGCAACCGTCCGGTGTACGTGTCGATCGACATCGACGTGCTCGACCCGGCCCACGCCCCCGGCACCGGCACCCCGGAGGCCGGCGGCATGACCAGCCGCGAGCTGCTGGAGATCCTGCGCGGGTTCCGAGGACTCAACCTGGTCGGCGCCGACGTGGTCGAGGTGGCCCCCGCCTATGACCACGCCGAGATCACCGGTGTGGCCGCGTCGCATGTCGCCTACGACCTGGTGTCCCTGCTGGCTTTGGGGCCCGATGCGTAACGGCGGCGACCTCGTCGTCGAAACCCTTACCGCGCTGGAGGTCTCGCATGTGTTCGGCATCCCCGGCCAGAACGCGCTGGGTCTGTTCGATGCCATCCGGCGCAGTGAACTGAGGTTTGTCAGCTCGCGGGTGGAGAACAACTCGGCGTTCGGCGCCGACGGCTACAGCCGGGTCACCGGCGAAGTCGGTGTGCTGTTCTTGTCCACCGGGCCCGGCGCGCTGACCGCGCTGGGCGCACTCCAGGAGGCCTACGCCACCGGGGTGCCGCTGCTCGTGATCGCCAGCCAGGTGCCGCGCTCCGGCGTGGGCCTGCGTCGAGGCATGCTGCACCAGCTCGACGATCAGAAGGCCAGCGCGGTCAACGTCACGAAAAGCGTTGCCACGGTGCGGCAGGCCGCAGAGATTCCCAGCCTGATCGCCGACGCCTACACGCTGGCACAGACCGCCCCGGCCGGGCCGACGTGGGTGGAAATCCCGCAGGATGTGCTGTTGGAGCCGACGACGGTGCCGCCGGTGGCCGCGCTCGAGGTGACGCCGACCCAACGTGCCCCGCGCCCCGAGTTGATCCAGGAGGCCGCCGCGCTGCTGAACACCGCACAGCGGCCGGTCATCTTGGCCGGCGGCGGCGTGCGCCGCTCGGGCGGCGGCCCGGAGGCGTTGGTGGCCTTGGCCGAAAAACTGGGTGCCCCGGTGGTTTCCACGGTCGGCGGTAAGGGCGCCATCTCCTTCGACCACCCACTGTCGGCCGCGTCGTGGATCGAGGACCGCTACACCACCGAGATGCTGGAAAACGCCGACGTGCTGGTGGCCGTCGGTACCGCGATGGGTGAGGTCACCAGCAACTACTTCACCTTTGCACCGCGCGGCCGGCTGATCCACATCGACGCCGAGGCCCGTGTGCTGGAGGCCAACCACCCCGCCCTGGCCATCCATGCCGATGCCGCCCACGCCATGCGTGCGCTGACCGAGAACGTTGACACCCGTGACACTGCCGCGGGGGCGACGCAGGCCACCGAGCTTCGAAAAGCGGTGCAGAACAGGCTCGCCGGGCAGGATCTGGCCACCGAACTGCAACTCATGGCCGATCTCCGGGCCGCCGTGCCGTCAGGGACCCACACTTTCTGGGACATGACGATCGCCGGATACTGGGCCTGGTCGGCATGGGACCCACAGGACGGCGCCTTCCATTCCGCGCAGGGCGCCGGCGGCCTGGGCTTCGCCTTCCCGGCCGCGCTGGCCGCGGCGATCGCCACCGGCGACCGCACCTTCGCGGTGTCGGGTGACGGTGGCGGCATGTACTCGATCGCCGAACTGGCCACTGCCCGCCAGCACGACGCCAACGTCACCTGGCTGATCGTCGACGACGGCGGTTACGGCATCTTGCGGGAGTACATGACCGCCGAGTTCGGCACGGCGACCGCGACCGAACTGGCCCGCCCCGACTTCGCCCGGCTCGCAGAGAGTTTCGGCATTCCCGCGCATACCGCCACACCCGGCACCGTCGGCGAGATCGTGGCCGCCACGTTCGGCACCGACGGCCCATCTGTCGTCGTGCTGCCCGCAATGCTCAGCATGTTCGCCCCCACTCACCTCTGACCGAAGGATTGACATCGTGGGTAAACCAGTCGATATCGCGATCGTCGTCATCTATCTGCTCGCGATGCTCGCCTTCGGATTCTGGGGCAAGACCCGCACCAAGGATTCCGCCGACTTTCTGGTCGCAGGCCGCCGTCTCGGGCCCACGCTCTACACCGGCACCATGGCCGCCGTCGTGCTCGGCGGTGCCTCGACGGTGGGCGGCGTCGGCCTGGGCTACAAGTGGGGCATCTCCGGCATGTGGCTGGTGGTGGCGATCGCCGTCGGCCTGCTGGCGCTGAGCCTGTTCTTCGCCGGACCCATTCAGCGCCTGCGGGTTTACACTGTCGCGCAGATGCTCAGCCTGCGCTACGGCGTCGACGCCACCTCGGCCTCCGGGGTCGTCATAGCGGCCTACACCCTGATGCTGTCGGTCACCTCGACCATCGCCTACGCGACGGTGTTCAACGTGCTGTTCGGCACGGGCCGAACGCTTTCCGTGGTCATCGGCGGCATGGTCGTCATGTTGTACTCGGCGATCGGCGGCATGTGGTCCATCACGCTGACCGACATGGTCCAGTTCATCCTCAAGACCATCGGGGTGTTCTTCCTGCTGCTGCCGTTCACCTGGAACAAGGCCGGCGGGTTCGACGGCATCCGGGAACGCGCCGGCGACGCAGTGTTCGACCTCACCGCGATCGGCACCGAGACCATCATCACGTTCTTCGTCGTCTACAGCTTCGGAATGCTCATCGGACAGGACATCTGGCAGCGGGTGTTCACCGCGCGCTCCCCGCAGGTCGCCCGCTGGGGTGGGACGACAGCCGCGCTCTACTGCGTGCTGTACGGCATCGCCGGGGCGCTGATCGGCATGGCCGCATCGACTTTCATGCCCGACATCGAAGCCAAGGACGACGTGTACGCCCAGATCGCCGAGGCGATTCTGCCCGTCGGCATCAGCGGCCTCGTGCTGGCCGCCGCCGTCGCCGCGATGATGTCGACCGCGTCGGGCGCCCTGATCGCCACCGCCACGGTGGCCCGCACCGACATCAAGCCGATGCTGGCACGCCTGCTCGGCAAGCCCGCCGCCACCGGCGACGACAGCGAGAACCCGGAAGTGGACGTGCATTCCGACCGCCGCTACGTCGCGGTGCTCGGAGTCATCGTGATCGTCATCGCCGCACTACTGAACGATGTGGTCGGTGCGCTGACCATCGCCTACGACATCCTCGTCGGTGGGCTGCTGGTACCGATCCTGGGCGGCTTCCTGTGGAAGCGGGCCACCGGTGCCGGTGCGCTGGCCGCGATGGCGGTCGGCACGCTGGTCACCTTGGGCACCATGGCAGTCGTCGGCGACGTGCTGGCCAACGAGCCCATCTACTACGGCCTGGTGTCCAGCCTGATCACCTACATCGTGGTCAGTCTGCTGACGCCACGTACCTCCGCGGAAGTGCTGCGGGTGTGGGACGACCGGCTCAGCGGGCGCGATACCGCCGAGGTACCCATGGCCACGTCATGAGCGCCCACACCCCGGCCACCAGGACGCTGGCCACCAGTACGTAGACCGGCCAGGGGCCCATCAGGTCGAGTAGTGACGCGGTCGCGGGTTTGGCGTTGAGGAACCCGTAGTTGGTTCCGGCGATCGCGTTGAACGTCATCGTTCCCAGCGCCCACACCGCCGTCACCGACACCACGAGCCGATAGCTGCGCCAGTCGGGGCTCATCCCGCGACCCCAGGTCAAATAGATTGCCGCCCAGACCACCAGCAGATGGATCGACCAGAAGGCCAGGAACTCGTAGTGCGGGAAGTCCGGGCTCTTGAGCACCGGGGAGATCAGTGCCTGGGTGCTCAGCACCAGACCCCAGTAGTAGGTCAGCACATACGCCCACTGCCGTTGCGACCACAGCGCGTACGCCCCGACGACGGTGGCCAGGTCGGTCAACCGCAGCGGCACCGACCGGTCGATCGACGGCGGGATCAGGGTGTAGATCAGCATCGCGACGTAGATCACGGCCGTCACCGTGCCCAGGATGCGGCCGCACATCCGGGATTGATGTTCGGTTTGGCGGCGGCCGAGCCAGACCAGCAGCACCGCCCCGGCGGCAAACACGGCGATGGCGACCCAGTGCGACGGGCCGTACACCGTGAATTGCCGTTGGGACAACACTCTTACCTCATTGCGCTCGGCTCACCGAGGACATGTGGAAGTCCGGGATCCGCAGCGTCGGCATGGCCGCGCGGGTGGCCCAGTCACCCCACTCGCGCGGCAGGGTGACCTCGCTGATCCCGGCCTCGCCGGCGCGCCGCAACAGGTCCAGCGGACTCTCGTTGAACCGGAAGTTGTTCACTGCCGCGGTCACCTCGCCGTCCTCGATCAGGTAGACGCCGTCCCGGGTCAGCCCGGTCAGCAGCAGCACCGTAGGGTCGACCTCGCGGATGTACCACAGCGTGGTGAGCAGCAGACCACGCTCGGTGCCGGCGATCATGTCGGCCAATTCAGTTGTGCCACCAGTCATCAGCAGGTTGTCGGCCGGTACCGCGACAGGTGTGCCGTATTCGGCGGCCACGGCCCGCGGGTACGCCAGCGCATTGACCACCCCGTCGCGGATCCAGTCCACCCGGCCGATGTCCATGCCGTTGTCGAAGATCGACACCCGCTCCGAGGAACTCGGTACCGCGACGAACGGCTGGCAGGCCAACTCTGCCGCAAACGGGTCGGAGTACAGCGTCAGTCCCAGATCGGTGAGCTTCTCCCCGACCCGCGTCCCACCGGGCGCCGATAGCGCGGTGCGCCCTTCTTGCGCGCCGCGACCATCCATCGCCCAGGTGAGATAGATCATCATGTCGGCCACCGTGGACGGCGGCATCAGCGTCTCGTACCGGCCGGCGGGCAGTTCCACCGTCCGCTGCGCCCATCCCAGCTTCAACGACAGCTCATCGAGCAGTGAATCCACCTGCACATCAACGAAATCCGCGGTGCTCACTCCGGCCCAGACACTCGCGCCGTCGCGCTTGGCATTGATCTCCACCGACCCGGTCGGCTGGGTGTAACGACGGCGCAGGCCCGTCGAGGTGGCCACGAACGTGGTCTCCATGACGTGGCGGGCGTATCCGTAGAGCTGGTCGGAGCCGGCGAAGCCCTTGGCGAGATCGCCGGCGATGCCGGTGAACACCTGTGCGCCGGTGCCCACCACCGGGGCATCCCAATCCGCCGGTACTCCGGTGCCCGGTAACGGCGCCGCGGCGTCGCGAGCCTGCGGCGAGGACGCCGCGGCCCGCTGCGCGGCGGCCACCAGTTCTGGGATCACCGCCGGATCCACTTCGGTGGACCGCACGGATCCGACATGCGCCTTGTCACCGCGGCGGACGATCGAGATCACCGTGACGGTGCGGCTGACCGTCTCGCCGTTGGTGGTCATCGAGTTTCCGGCCCACCGCAGCGAGGCATCGGCCCGGTCGGTGACCAGAACGATGGTCTCCGTGCCGGGATCCGCTGCACCCAGGGCGATGTCGACGACCTGCTGTGCGCCGATCATCGGCCGCCCTCCGTCCGGGTGTTCAGTACATTGATGCCGCGGAACAGGGCGCTCGGGCAGCCGTGGCTGACCGGGGCCACCTGCCCGGGCTGGGCCTTGCCGCAGTTGAACGCCCCGCCGAGGCGCCAGGTGGACGGCCCGCCAACGGCTTCCATCGCGCCCCAGAAATCGGTGGTGGTGGCCTGGTAGGCCACGTCCCGCAGCTGCCCGTCCAGCCGCCCGTCGCGGATCCGGTAGAACCGCTGGCCGGTGAACTGGAAGTTGTACCGCTGCATGTCGATTGACCAGGACTTGTCGCCCACGACATAGATGCCGTCGGACACGCGTGAGATCAGGTCCGCCGTACTGAGATCCTCCAGGCCGGGCTGCAGCGACACATTGGCCATCCGCTGGATCGGGACATGGTGGGGCGAGTCGGCATACGAGCAACCGTTGGAGCGGGCCTGGCCGAGGCGCGGCGCGAACACCCGGTCCAGCTGATAGCCGACGAAGACGCCGTCGCGCACCAGGTCCCAGCTCTGCGAGCGCACCCCCTCGTCATCGAAACCAACAGTGGCCAAACCGAATTCGACGGTACGGTCAGCGGTCACGTTCATCACCGGTGAGCCGTAGCGCATGGTGCCGAGCTTGTCCGGAGTGGCGAACGACGTGCCGGCGTAGGCCGCCTCGTAGCCGATCGCCCGGTCGTATTCGGTGGCGTGCCCGATGGATTCATGGATCGTCAGCCACAGGTTGGACGGGTCGATCACCAGGTCGGTGGGACCCGCGACAACCGACGGGGCCTTGGTCTTCTCGGCGAGCAGCGTCGGCAGCTCGGCCAGCTCAGAGGTCCAGTCCCACACGTCATCACCGGCAAGGGCTTCCCAGCCACGCGCCGTCGGCGGGGCCAGCGTACGCATGGTCTCGAAGCTTCCGGCGGCGGAGTCGACAGCCACCGCCTCCATGGTCGGCATCACCCGCACCCGCTGCTGGGTGATCGATGACCCGAAAGTATCGGCGTAGAAGGTCTGCTCCTTGACCGCATGCACTCCCGCCGACACATGGTCGACGCCGTCGGCCGCCAGCAGCCGGCCGGAGTACTCGCCGAGCAGGGCGATCTTGTCCGCCGCGGGCACGGCGAACGGGTCGACGCCGTAGTCGGACACCCACGAAACGTCGGTGTAGACCGGTTCGGCTGCCAATTCGATGCGCTCGGCGTTCAGCGACGCCAGCGTCGTCGCCACCTGCACCGCGCGCCGCGCCGTCTCGGCGGCCACCTGAGGCGCCAGCTCGGCATGGGAGGCGAATCCCCACGCGCCGTCCACGATCACCCGTACCGCCAGGCCGATCTCGCGGTTGACCACGGACATCTCCAACTCGCCGTCGCGTAATTGGATGATCTCGGTGGTGATGCGGTGAATCCGCAGGTCGGCATAGCTGGCGCCGGCCGCGGCCGCCGCGGACAACGCCGCGTCGGCCAACTCGAACCGGGGCAGCTCCAGGAAATCGGCGTCCACACGTCGCTGGGCTGTCATGATTCCCCACACTAAACGGTGTTCTCAGGATGACCTCTTAACCTGACTGGATGGCAGAGCTCAGCAGGCGGACGGTCCTGGGCGGTGCGGCGGTGGCCGCCGGTGCGGCCGCCGTGGGATTCGGCGGTTATGAACTACTGGGCAGGCGAACGCCGGGCGCGACCGCCCAGCCCAACATCCTCGTCGTCATCGTCGACCAGATGCGGGCACCCCAGTGGTTCCCCGACACCGAACAACTCGGCGCGCTGCTCCCGAACCTCGACCGGCTCCGGACGCGCAGCACCTCATTCGCTTCGCATTACAGCGCGTCGAACATGTGCACACCGTCGCGCGGGGTGCTGACCACCGGCCTGTACTCGCACCAGACCGGGTGCCTGTACACCGGTGAGGGGCCCACGGAGTCGACGCTGGCGGCCCGATTCCCCACCTGGGGCACGATGCTGCGCGACGCCGGCTACCGAACCTGGTGGTGGGGCAAATGGCACCTGGGCAGCGCGGCCGACAACACGCCCGACGGCCTGGACGTCCACGGCTTCTCCGGTGGCACCTATCCGTCCCCCAACGGCGCACCGAACCAGGGCCTGCAGCAGGACCCGTCGATCGTCGATCAGTTCGCCGGTTGGTTCGACGCCCACGCGAGCGAGGGTCCCTGGTGCACCACCGTGTCGCTGGTCAACCCACACGACATCTGCTGGTGGCCGAAAAACCCTCTGCCGGAAGATGTTCCACACCGGTTCAACTCTCATCCGGTGAACTTCGAAACCGCCGACGATCTACGCCGCCGCGGCAAGCCCCAGCTGCAGATCGACTACATGAACTTCATGTCGCCGCTGATGACCGGCGCGATGGACTACACCGGGCCCGAGGCTGCCGCGCAATGGGCGCGCTGCCTCGACATGTACCTGTGGCTGCATCAGCAGGTGGACACCCAGATCGGGCGGGTACTCGACACTCTCGCGGCCCGCCCGGAGATCGACGACAACACGATCGTCGTGTTCACCTCCGACCACGGCGAGTACGCCGGCTCACATGGCCTGCGCGGCAAGGGCGCCGCCGTGTATGAGGAGAGCATCCGGGTGCCCCTCTACATCCGGGACCCGTCAGGTCATCTGACACCTGACGCGGGCGCCACCCGCACGCAGCTCACCTCGAGCGCTGACCTGGCGGCGCTGCTGTTGACTGTCGCCCACGGCGGGACCAGTTGGCGCGCCGACTCGCGGTACTCCTACCTGGCCGGGCGCGCGGACATCGCCGGCATCGCCGCCGATGCCGCCGCACCCGGGCGGCCCTGGATCGCACACGCCACTGACGACATGTCGGTGGAAGAGATGGCCGCCTTGATGAAATCCCCACTGGCCAAGAAGTTCTTCGGCGCCGACGGCCCGCCCACCGAGATCCCCACCTCCGCACCCAGCCACATCGTCGCCGTGCGGACACCCCAGGCCAAGCTCGGCATGTACACGTACTGGAAGCCCGGCACCATGGACATCGACCCCTCGCGGCCTGTCCACCACGAGTTGTACGACTACACAACAGATTCAGGTATCCAAGAGCTCGACAACCAGGCCGGCCGCAACGCCAAACAGGCTGATCTGCAGGCACTTCTGGACAACGAGGTGCTGCCCGAACTGCGGGCCCCGCTACCGGAGTTTCTCAACGAGGCGCAGGAGCAGGGTTTGGCGAATATGAAGGAACTTGCGGAGCTTCGCGGAGGCTGAGCCGGGCTGAGCCGACAAAACCGCTTCCTGACGACGCTCGACGTACTAGCGTCGGTGCGACGTCGTTCGTTCGCCAGGAGGTTCGCGTCATGCGTGTGTTGGTCACCGGCGGTACCGGATTTGTGGGCGGCTGGAGTGCGAAAGCGATTGCCGACGCCGGTCATTCCGTCCGTTTCCTGGTGCGCAACCCGGACCGTCTGCACACCAGTGTCGCCAAGCTGGGGGTCGACGTCTCCGACCACGCCGTCGGCGACATCACCGACCGCGACTCGGTTCTGCGTGCCCTTGACGGCTGTGATGCGGTCCTGCACAGTGCCGCGCTGGTGGCGACCGACCCCGGCCAGACCGCGCAGATGATGAGCACCAACATGGACGGTGCGCGGAACGTGCTCGGCGGCGCCGTGGAACTCGGGCTCGACCCGATCATCCACGTATCGAGCATCACCGCGCTGTTCAATCCCGACGTGGAGACGCTGGAAGCCGACCTGCCGGTGTTCGGCGGTACCGACGGCTACGGCCGGTCCAAGGCCCAGGTCGAAATCTATGCCCGCGGAATGCAGGACGCCGGCGCGCCGGTCAACATCACCTATCCCGGCATGGTGATGGGCCCGCCGGTCGGCAATCAGTTCGGTGAAGCCGGCGAGGGTGTGGCCGCCGCACTGCAGCTCGGCGCGATCCCGGGGCGCAGCGCGGCCTGGACCATCGTCGATGGTCGTGACCTGGCCGCCCTGCATGTCGCGCTGTTGGACCCCGGGCGTGGGCCCCGCCGCTATATGGCGGGCGGACATCGCATTCCGGTGGATCAGCTGGCCAAACTGCTCACCGAGGTCGGCGAGAAGACCATGTTCGCCGTCCCGGTGCCCGACACCGTCCTGCGCGTGGCCGGTCAGGTGCTCGACCGGATGGGCCCGTTCCTGCCGTTCCAGACACCGTTCACCGAGGCCGGGATGCAGTACTACACACAGATGCCCGCCTCCGACGACTCACCGAGCGAACGCGATCTCGGCGTCACCTACCGGGATCCGCGAATCACGTTGGCCGACACCGTCGCGGGATTCCGTCAGCTCGAGCGCTGACGGCCGGAAGCGTTCTGCTTCCGGCCGACGGCGTGTTGTTCAGTCGGTTCAGTTCCCGTCGACCTCGCCCGCGGTCTGCACCACCGGCGCCGAGGGAGCCGCACCACCGAGCTGGCGGGCCGCGAAATCAGCTGCCTGGATCGCCATCCCGTTGTCCTTGTAGGAACTGTGCGCGGCGCGGTTCAGGCCGCCGGGGAAGCAGATCGGATCGCCGGGCGCGCACAGCTGGATGGTCTTGGCCGCATACGGCTGGCCGATGGCGATGGGCGGTGCGCTGCGGTCAGCCAGGCCCAGGACGAAGTCGTCAGGTGTGCCGAACAGGGCCACGGCCGCGACGTGGGAGGCGACGGATGCCGGCATCGGGCCGCTGATCCCGGCGGGCAGGACGAATCCGGCGGGCACGCTGCTTGCGGTGGTGTAACCGGCCACCGCGGCGCCCTGTGAGTAGCCGCCGAGCACGATCTTGGTCGCCGGGCAGTTGGTGGCGATCGACTGGATCCGGTTGCTGGCGTCGGCGACGCCGTCGGCGGCCTGGCCGAAGTTCAGCGATGCGGGGTAGTTCACCCCGTACACGTCGATCGATTTGCCGGGCAGGTCGGCGGTGAGTGCGTCGACGAACGCCTGCCCGGTCGCGCCGACACCCGGTGCCTCGTTGGTGCCGCGGGCGAACACGACCTCGACGTCGGCACACCCGTCGGCGGCATTGGCCGCGGCGATCGGGCCGGCCAGCGAACCGAGGACCATGGCGGCCACGGCGAGCGTGGCGAAGAGCACCGACTGCGCCATCCTGGTGATCGAAGTGCCCGTTCGGGCTCGCTGCGGTGTGCTCATGAGTTGGCCCCCAGTCCGTCTGTCGTTGTTACCTGCTACAAGCGGCAAACAGCGATTCCGATTCCGGGGCGTCAAGTGATGTACGTCATCTGAGCAAATTTCCCGCGCCGGGATGGCTCAGCGGTGTTCCGGCGTTGTTGTTGGGCTTCGGCGCCCGGCGTGGCGTCCGGATGCCAGTACCCGCTTTAATGGCCCGATGGCCACCTCGCGTGTCCGCACCACCGCCCTGGGGTATGCGCTCGTCGCCCCCAGCCTGTTCGGCGTGGTCACGTTCCTGTTGCTTCCCATGCTCGTGGTGATCTGGCTGAGCCTGCAGCGGTGGGACCTGCTGGGCCCGATCGAGTATGTGGGACTGGACAATTGGGCGTCGGTGCTCACCGATTCGGCGTTCGCCACATCGCTGGCGGTGACGCTGCTGTTCGTGTTGCTCGTGGTGCCGGCGCAGACCGTGCTGGGGTTGATCGCCGCGTCGCTGCTGGCCCGCGGACTCCCCGGCACCGGGTTCTTCCGGACCGTGTACGTATTGCCGTGGATCTGCGCACCGCTGGCCATCGCGGTGTTGTGGAAATGGATCCTGGCTCCCACGGACGGAGCGCTGAGCACGGTGCTGGGCCGGCAGGTGGACTGGCTCACCGATCCGGGCCTGGCGCTGCCGGTGGTGTCGGCCGTGGTGGTGTGGACCAACGTCGGTTACGTGACGCTGTTCTTCCTGGCCGGCATTCTCAACATCCCGGCCGATGTCCACCACGCCGCCCGCACCGACGGTGCCACCGACTGGCAACGGTTCCGCCACATCACGCTGCCGATGCTGCGCCCGACCATGTTCTTCGTCCTGGTCACCGGAATCGTCAGCGCAGCTCAGGTATTCGACACCGTGTACGCGCTGACCGCAGGCGGGCCGCAAGGTCGCACGGATCTGGTCGCCCATCGCATCTACGCCGAGGCGTTCGGCGCCGCGGCCGTGGGCCGTGCCTCGGTGATGGCCATCGTGCTGTTCGTCATCCTCGTCGGCATCACGTTGCTGCAGCACATCTACTTCCGTCGCAGGATCAGCTATGACCTCACGTAACGCACTGATCTACGTGGGGCTGCTCCTCGGCGCGGCGATCACCCTGCTGCCCTTCGGACTCGGATTGCTCACCTCCTTCACCTCCGCCGAGCAGTTCGCCACCGATCCCCCGCTGTCGCTGCCCACACCGCCGACGATTGCGAACTACGTCGGGCTGTCCGACGCCGGATTCGGGCGCGCCGTTGTGGTGACCGCATTGATGACCGCCGTCATCCTGCTGGGCCAACTGGTGTTCTCGGTGCTGGCCGCCTATGCCTTTGCCCGGCTGCAGTTTCCCGGCCGCGATGCGCTGTTCTGGGTCTATATCGCGACGCTGATGGTGCCCGCGACGGTGACCGTGGTGCCGCTGTATCTGATGATGGCCGAGGCCGGACTACGCAATACCTTCTGGGCGCTGGTGTTGCCGTTCATGTTCGGCTCGCCGTACGCGATCTTCCTGTTGCGTGAGTACTTTCGGTCGATTCCGCGCGACCTGATCAACGCGGCCCGCCTCGACGGCGCCCACACCCTCGACGTGATCACCCATGTCGTGATTCCGGCCAGCCGGCCGATCCTGGTCACCCTGGCGTTGATCACCGTGGTCAGCCAGTGGAACAACTTCCTGTGGCCGTTGGTGATCACCAGCGGCAGCAAGTGGCAGGTGATCACCGTGGCGACGGCCGGACTGCAGACGCAGTACAACGCGCAGTGGACGCTGGTGATGGCGGCGACCACGGTGGCGATCGTCCCGCTGATCGTGTTGTTCATCGCGTTCTCGCGCAACATCGTCCGCTCGATCGTCGTGACGGGGATCAAATGAGCGCCGAGATCAACGCAGTGGTCGTGAAATCGAGGAGGCGGCAACGACCATATTGTCGATCTCGCGACCGGAGGCAGGCATGAGGCCCCGCCGCTCGACCCTGCTGGCCGCGGGTCTGGCGCTCACCATGGCCGTGCTGCTGGTGGCCGCGATGCTGCTGGGCCGCACGACCGAACCCGAGGGCCGCACCGTGGTCACCGTGCGCCTGTGGGACCCGCAGGTTGCGGCGGCCTACCGGGAGTCCTTCGCCGAGTTCAGCAAGGAGCATCCCGACATCGAGGTGCGGGTCAACACCGTCGCCTATTCGTCCTACTTCGACAGCTTGCGCACCGATGTGGCCGGCGGCAGCGCCGATGACATCTTCTGGCTGTCCAATGCTTACCTCGCCGGGTATGCCGACAACGGCCGGCTGCTCGACATCGGACAGACATTGGGCGCCAACGCCGCCCGTGCCTGGGAACCCTCGGTGGTCAACCAGTTCACCCGCAACGACGCCCTGTGGGCCGTTCCGCAGCTGACCGATGCCGGTATCGCGGTGTACTTCAACGCCGACCTGCTCGACGCCGCCGGAGTGGACCTCGCCGACCTGACCACGATGCGGTGGTCGAACGGGCCCGACGACACCCTTCGGTCACTGGCGGCCAGGCTCACCGTCGACGAACAGGGCCGTGCCGCCGGGACCGAGGGATTCGACGCCGGCCGGATCCGGCAGTGGGGTTACAACGCCGCCAACGATCTTCAGGGCATCTACCTCAACTACATCGGCTCGGCGGGCGGCATCTTCAACATCGGCGACCGCTTCGCTTTCGACAACCCGCAGGCCGTCGAGGCGTTCACCTATCTGGTGCGGCTGATCAACGACGATCACGTCGCCCCGCCGGCCTCGGCCACCAACAACAACGGGGACTTCTCCCGCAACATGTTCCTGCAGGGCAGGATGGGCCTGTTCCAGTCCGGCACCTACAACCTGGCCGCCATCGCGAACCAGGTCCGGTTCCGGTGGGGCGTGGCGATGCTGCCGGCCGGGCCCAAGGGCCGGGTCAGCGTCACCAATGGCATTGCCGCGGCGGCGAACTCGGCGACCCGCCATCCCGATGCGGTCCGCGATGTGCTGGCCTGGATAGGCAGCAAGCGTGGCAACGAGTACCTCGGCTCCAAGGGCGCCGCCATCCCGGCCGTGCTGCGGGCCCAACCCGTCTACCGCGACTACTGGAAAGCCCGCGGAGTCGATGTCAGCCCCTTCTTCCGGGTGCTGCACGGGCCGCGCATCCCGGCTCCGGGCGCGGCGGGTTTCCCGGCCGGATTCCAGGCCCTCAAGCCGTATTTCGACGAGATGTTCCTCGGCCGCCGCGATGTGGAGAAGTCACTGGCCGATGCGCAGTGGGCGGCCAATTCCGCCGCCGCCCGCTGACGGTGCCCCGAGATCAACCCCTGACCTCCCTGAATATCGCCTACATTGGGCTGATGTCCCAGCACACCAGTGCATCCCGCCACCGCCGCCTGGTCGTGGCGCTGTTCGCCGCGGCCATGTTGGCCGCCGCGCCGGCCTGCGCGGCCGGGGAATCGCCCAACTCCACGTCACCGGCGGCGCCGCAGAGTGACTCCGGTTTCGCCCCGGCACCCGAGGGCGGCGCCGGGCTCAAGGAAGCGCCGGTACCCACCGAGGTCAAACGCGACATCGTCAAGACCGCGTCGATGTCGATCACCACGGGCAATCCGACGGCAGTCGCGGACAAGGCCGTATCGCTGGCGGCCGATGCCGGCGGCCGGGTCGACAGCCGCTCCGAGGACGCGGGCTCCAGTTCCGGCCGGGCCCACATCGCCCTGGCGCTGCGGGTGCCTGCCGCCAAACTCGAAGGAACGCTCGACGAGTTCAAGAAGCTCGGCACCGTCCAGACCGTCGAGGTTCGCGCCGAGGACGTGACCTCCCAGCGCGTAGATCTCGACGCCCGCATCAAGGCACTGCAGACCTCGGTCGACCGACTGCTGGGGATCATGCGTGACGCCAAGGATCCCGAGGCGCTGGTCAAGGCCGAGGACGCGTTGTCGCAACGTCAGGCCGATCTCGACAGCCTGCGCGCACAGCGCACGCAGCTCGGCGATCAAATCGACTACAGCACGGTCAATCTCGACATCACCGCCGAGCAGATCGGCGGCCCGGCCCCGCAGTATCAGGGTTTCTGGGGGCAGGTCGAGCGCGGTTGGCACGGTCTGGTGTCGGTGGCATCGGGGGCCGTGATGCTGTTCGGCCTGCTCCTGCCGTGGTTGGCCGCCGTCGTCATCGCGGCAGTGATCATCGTGGCCGTGATCCGGCTGACCCGGCCGCGGCGCGGGCAGCCGTCAGCGGCGCGGCAGGCTGGTGGGCAGGACGGTCAGCTCCAGCGCCAGGGCGCTGCCGCAGACCAGAACGAGAATGGCGAAGGTGATCCAGTCCCGCCGCCGGGGCCGTGACGGAGCCGCCGAGATCTGACCGGCCCCGCCGCGGGCGGTGATGGCATCACCCATCTCGTCCCCTCGGCGCAGTGCCACGGTGACGGCGGCGGCCAGCAGGTCGACCAGGTTGGCGACCCGTTGCTTGCGCCGCGCGCGGAATGTCTCGGCGGGTTCGACGGGGCGCAGCCGGTGCGCGGCGTAAAGGGTGCGGAACTCGTCGATCAGCATCGGGAACGCCCTCAGCGCCAACGCGATCGTCACCGCCCAGTCGTGCACCGGGATGCGTAGCAGCCGGAGCGGGCGACCCAGTGTGGCCACCGCGGGGGCGATGTCGGCGACGTTCGTCGTCCAGGACACCAGCGCACCGAGCCCCAGCAGCACGATCGCCAGCGCGGTCACTCGCAGGAAGTTGAGCAGCCCGCCCAAGCCGAGTTGCACCGACCCGATGTCCACGAATGGGGAGCCACCGGCGAGGGCGGCCAGCGCCCCGCCGATCAGCAGCAGGATCCACAGGAAGAACGGGATCGACGGCAGCACACCCCGCGGAATGTGCGCCAGCCGCGCGGTCACCAGGACCAGCACCGCGACGAACGCGATGGGCACCCAGCCCGGATAGAAGGTCAGCAGCACGCCGATGCCCGCGACGGCGAGCAGCTTTGTGCCGGCCCACAATCGGTGGATGACGCTGTCGCCGGGCACCGGACGCAACAGCACGACGGGCTTGCGTTGGGTCGGAGCGGTCATCGGGCACCTCCGGCCGGGGTCGGGGCCAGGGCGAGTTCACCCTGATGCAAGTGCAACGTGCGCGGACACAGGCCCTCCAGCCCGGTGAAATCGTGGGAGATGACCACGACGGTCAGACCGTTGTTGTGCCGCAGGTCCTCCAGCAACCGCAGCAGCCCGCGTTGGCTGGCGGCGTCCAGCCCGGCCAGCGGCTCGTCGAGGATCAGCGCGCGCGGCGAGCGCGCCAGCAGCCCGGCCAGTACGACACGACGCATCTGACCGCCCGAGAGTTGGTCGATGCGGCGCTGTGCCAGCGCCGCATCGAGACCGACCATCTCCAGTGCGCCCGCCACACGCTCGTCATCCCGCGGCGAAAAACCTGCGGCCGAGGCGATTTCACGTCCGACGGTGCTACGCATCAATTGCAGCCGGGCGGCCTGGAACGAGATCGCCACCGAGCCCACCTGCTGCGCCACCGGAACCCCGTCGAGCAGGCAGGCACCGTAGGTGGGCACCGTCAACCCGGCCATGATCCAGGCCAGGGTCGATTTTCCGGAGCCGTTCAGGCCGTGCACCAGGACGCCGTCGCCCTCGTTGACGGTGAACGTAATGTCACGCAAAGCCGTTTTCGCCCAAGGGGTTCCGCTGGCGTATTCGTGCCCGACGCCGGTCAGCTCCAGCACCGGCGCGGCACTGGGAGCGGCATGCGTGGCTGCCACGGGCACCGCGGAGGTCTGCACCATGTCGGTGTTGTCGGCGGTGCCGCCGTTGCCGCTGAGCGTCACGGTCCGGTCGGCGGAGTCGGCCTCGTCGTTGTAATGCGTGATGTGCACCAGTGACATCTGGTGATGATCGGTCAGGCCGGACAACACGTTCATCAAGGTGTCGCGCCCCCGCTGATCGACCATGCTGGTGACCTCGTCGGCGATCAGCAGCGAGGGTTCGCGGGCCAATGCCCCGGCCACCGCGAGGCGCTGCAGTTCCCCGCCGGACAATCCCCCGGTGTCTCGTTCGGCCAGGCCGTCGAGCCCCACTTCGGCCAGCAGCCGCTCGACGTCAACCGTCGCGCCGGCGGGCAGACCCCACACCACGTCATCGGCCACCCGGGTCCCGAGCACCTGGCTTTCCGGATGCTGCATCACCACTGCGGTGCCACCGATGCGCCCCAGGCCCACGGCGCCGGCCCGCTCGATGGTGCCCGAGGTCGGTTTGCGGCCGGAAAGCATGAGCATCAGCGTGGTCTTGCCCGAGCCGTTGGGCCCGGTCACCGCGACGTGCTCGCCGGGCTGCAGTTCCATCGACACCGGGCCCAGCGCGTCGCGCTCGACCCCGGGGTAGCGGAACCGCACGTCGGTCAGCCTGGCCGGCACGGGACCGACGGCGGCTTGCTCGTCCTCGTCACCGGAATCGAGTTTGTGCACGTCCGGAACGCCGAGCAGCCGGGCCAGGATGCGCGACAGCGCCCACCAGCCGATCATGCTGACCGTAGTGATGCTGGTGATGCCGAGGAACAGCATGAGCACCGGCCAGTAGTCGAGCATCGTGGCGAAGGTGTTCCGCAGCGGTTCGGCCGCGACGTCGAGGACCGGGATCCGCTCGAGGACCTTGGCGATCCCTTCGATGCCTGCCGACAGCGAGTCGAAGATCAGGCTGCGCAGCCTGGTCAGGACGGTGAGCGCCACGATGATCGCCGCTCCGAACAGCGCCCCGGCCACAATGGCGGCGCCGAACGCGGTGCCGGTGCCGCGTCCGCGACGCTTGACCACCCCGGTCAGCCCGCCGATGTAGGCACAGTCGACGACGGTCATCGCTCCACCCATGCCGGCGATCAAGAAGGCGATCGTGGCCGCGGCGACGGTGGCCGCAAGCAGCACCCGCAGCCGGTAGCGGTAGGCCAGCAGGCCCATGGGCACGGTTCCCAGCACCGAGAGCCCGCCGGCGAACGGCACCACCACGGCGATGATGGCCGTGGCCGCACAGAGGGCCGCCATCACCGAAGCCTGTGCAAGCTCGCCTGGGGTGAGGCCGCGCCGAGGCGTCGTCGCCGGGGATATCGCGGTCATCGTTCGATTCTGCCAGCCGCGATCGCGGCCGTCGGTTGCCCGTCGTGTGACCGACAGCACGCCGGATGACTAGACTACATAGTAAATCTATGTAAATATGGTGGGCATGCCGACCCCGACCAAGGATGTCACGGTAACCGACAACACCGAACTCGGCGCCGACCTGTTGTCGGTCGTCGCCCGGTTGAATCGGCTGGCCACCCAACGCACCCGACTTCCGCTGCCATGGGCCCAGGCCCGGCTGCTGTCCACCATTGAGGACCAGGGCGAGGCACGCATCTCCGACCTCGCCTATCTCGACCACTGCTCGCAGCCGACGATGACCACCCAGGTTCGCCGGCTCGAAGACGCCGGCCTGGTGTCGCGCACCACCGACCCCGGCGATGCCCGAGCGGTATTGATCGGCATCACCGATCAGGGACGGCGAACCCTGGAGCAGGCCAGGGCCGATCGTGCCGCGGCGATCAACCCGCGGCTCGAGCGACTGACCGCCGACGAGCGCAAGACGTTGACGGCCGCCGTCGACGTCATCCGCCGGATCCTCGAAGACCGCGACGAACCTGCTCTGCCGAACGACAATTAGTTAGGAGTTACCGCGCTGATGTGGCGCCAACCCAAGGCCGTATGGGCCGTCGCCTTTGCCTCCGTCGTCGCCTTCATGGGCATCGGACTGGTCGATCCCATCCTCAAACCGATAGCCGACAACCTCAACGCCTCACCGTCACAGGTGTCATTGCTGTTCACCAGCTACATGGCGGTGATGGGTGTGGCGATGCTGATCACCGGCGTGGTGTCCAGCCGCATCGGCCCCAAGCGCACGCTGCTGCTCGGCCTGGTGATCATCATCGCCGGCGCCGGCCTGGCCGGGATGAGCGACACCGTGATGGAGATCGTGGGCTGGCGTGCCCTGTGGGGCCTGGGCAACGCCCTGTTCATCGCCACGGCGCTGGCCACCATCGTCAACTCCGCGAAAGGCTCTGTGGCGCAAGCCATCATCCTGTATGAAGCGGCGCTGGGCCTGGGCATCGCGATCGGCCCGCTGGTCGGCGGCGTGCTCGGCTCGATCTCCTGGCGCGGCCCGTTCTTCGGTGTCTCGGCGTTGATGGCCTTCGCCTTGGTGATCACCGCGTTCCTGTTGCCGGCCACCCCGCGCGCCGAACGTGCCACCACGCTGGCCGATCCGTTCCGGGCGCTGCGGCATCGCGGACTGCTCGGCGTCGCGGTCACCGCGCTGCTCTACAACTTCGGTTTCTTCACCTTGCTGGCCTTCACCCCCTTCCCGCTGAACATGACCGCCCATCAGATCGGGCTGATCTTCTTCGGCTGGGGTCTGGCGCTGGCGTTCACCTCGGTGGTGGTCGCCCCGCGACTGCAGCACCGCTTCGGTACCGTGCGGGTGCTCATCCTCAACCTGATCGCCTTCACCGCGGTACTGGCCGTGATGGCGGTGTGGACGGATTCCAAGACCGTCCTGGCATCGGGTGTGGTGATCGCCGGCCTGTTCATCGGCATCAACAACACGCTGATCACTGAGACCGTGATGAAGGCCGCCCCGGTCGAACGTGGGGTCGCCTCGGCGGCCTACAGCTTCCTGCGCTTCGGCGGCGCCGCCGTCGCACCCTGGCTGGCCGGGGTGCTCGGCGAGCAGGTCAACGTGCACCTGCCCTACTGGGTGGGTGCGGCCGCGGTGCTGGCCGGTGCCGGCGTGCTGACCCTGACCCGGCCGCACCTGGTCGGCATCGATGTCGAGGAGTCCGAGCTCGACGAGCTGACCGACGAGGCCACCGCGGTCACCGTCGGCAGCGACAGCTGACGCCTCGGGGCGAATCCCGCCCCGACGGCCGGCCAGCTCCCGACAATGGGTGACATGTCGCAACAGTTCGACGGCGAGGCCCGATTGTCGTGGGTACTGGCAGCTCTGGCCGGAGTGCTGGGGGCAGCCGCGTTCACCCATTCGGCCGGATATTTCGTCACCTTCATGACGGGCAATACCGAGCGGGCGTTCCTCGGGCTGTTTCAGGGCGAGGAGTGGCTGGCGATCGGTGCCGCGCTGCTGCTGCTCGCCTTCGTCGGCGGTGTGGTGATCGCATCGTTGTGCCGCCGCCATCTCTGGGTCAATCACCCCCACGGCGCGACCGTGCTGACGACGCTTGCGCTGGTGGTGTCCACAGTGGTCGACCTCGTCGAGCGCGGCTGGACGGCCCGCGACGTTCCGTACATCCCAATCCTGTTCGTGGCCTTCGGTATCGGCGCGCTGAACACGTCGTTCGTCAAGGACGGCGAGGTGTCTATCCCGCTGAGTTACGTGACCGGGACGCTGGTAAAGCTCGGCCAGGGCATCGAACGCCACATCAGTGGAGGCCAGCTCAGCGATTGGCTGGGATATTTCATGTTGTGGGCCGGCTTCGCCGGTGGCGCCATCGTCGGCGGCTTCATCAGCGTCGTCGTCAGCGGCTCTCAGATGCTGCTGGTGGCCACGGTGGTCTGCGCGATCACCGCGGCCTACACCTACTTCTACTTCGATCGTCACGCGCTGTTGAAATAGCGCGCGCTTGCCTACCCTCTCGCCGAGATTGACGTGAGGGTCGCGATTCGGCGAAATTCACGACCCTGAGCGCAATCTCGACGCAAGCTTTGCCGGTCTACAGCGCGAACAACAGGAACTGCGTCACCTGTGTGGGCGAGAAATTGTCGTCGCTGACCGCGATAACCGACTGCCGGCCGTCGGCCAGCTTGGGTCCCAACGTGATTCCCTCGATGTTGTCCAGCGGCGCCAGGCCCGGGGTGGCGGTGAGATCGGCCAGCAGCGTCTTGGTCAGCTCGGTAGAGCCCTCGACAACCGAGGCCCGATAGATCCGGACCGCCACGTGCGTACCGTAGCCCCGCTCGACCACCAGGAAGCTGCTGTCATCGAGCGCCACCAGATCCGACAACCCGTTGTCGCCGCCCGGCCCCGCACTGACCGCGTCCAGCGGATAGGTGTACTGGCCGTCGGCCGCCCCGGACTCCGCGTCGAATCGGACGATGCGGGTCCGCGCGCCACGCTGCTCATCGGGCCGCGGCCCGTCGTCGTAGCCGGGCCCCTCCATGGCCGCCCAGAGATACCGCCCGCCCGGCGTGAGCGTGAGCCCTTCCAATGCACTGTTGCGCCGTGGACCGTGTTCGTCGGCCGACATCTGAAACCCGCCGGGCAGGGTGAACTCGCCCAGGAAACTGCCGTCGAGGCCGGCGGTCCGGACCCACGGGTCCAGCAGGAGCGGCACCCCGGGCCCCTCGGCGCGCCGCTCCCCCTCGCTGGTCCAGTACAACCGCTGCCTGCGGGCATCGAAGGCGATGGCCTCGGGGTCGGGCGGCACCGCCGGTGGGGTCACGTCGATGTTCAGCGGGCCGAACGGCTGTCCGTCGCGGTCCAGCCACGGATGGGTGGTGACGAACTCGACATCGCCGATACCGTTGTCCGACAGCGTGATCCGCGCGGTGTAGAAGCGGGCCGGGTTCTTCGCGGAGCGGTCGTCGCTGACGACGTAGTACAGATCGGCGGCCTGGTCGTAGCTGATTCCCGACAAACCGCCGATCACCGTGCCGTCCAGGGTCGCGCCGTGAGCCACCTGGTGCTGGCCGAGATAGTCCAGTTGCGGCGTGGCCTGCGCGGGACCACACGCCGACAACGCCAGGACGCCGGCCAAGAGAATTCGACGCGGCATCAGGTGATGACGGCGCCGACCAGTATGCCGACCGCATAAGTGGCCGCGATCGCGACAGCCCCGAACAGCAGCTGCCGCAGCCCAGCGATGGCAACCGGCTTGCGGGTGAACTTCGCCGCCACCCCGCCGGCGATCAACAGGCCCACCCCGCCGCAAGCCAGGCCGGCCCACAGGGATTCGAAGCCCAACAGATACGGGATGAGCGGGATGATCGCACCGATCGCGAAGAGGACGAACGACGAAGCCCCGGCCACCCACGGTGACGGCTTCTCGCGGGGATCCACCCCCAGCTCCTGGACCAGATGAAAGTTGACGGCCCGATTCTCGTCGCGGTGGATCTCCTCGGTGGCCTTGGCCGCCGTCTCCGGCGTCATCCCCATCTCCTGCAGCATCGCCACCAGTTCAGCCTGCTCGGCCGTCGGGTTCTTGCGGAACGACCGGCGCTCCACGCTGACCTCGGAATCGACCTGCTCGTTGGCGGTCGTGACCGAGGTGTACTCACCCAGCGCCATCGAGAAGGCACCGGCCAGCAGCCCGGCCACGCCGCTGAGCACCACGGTCTGGGCCGAGGCGCTGGCCCCCACACCGGCGATCAGCGCGGTGTTGCTGACCAGGCCGTCCATCGCACCGAAGGTCGCCGCGCGCAGCCAGCCCCCGGTGACATCGGCATGGCGGTGATAGCTCACATGCGGCAAACCGGTGGGAGACAGAGACTTACCGACAGACTCCGGCATGGCGCCAGTCTTTCGCGGCGATGTCGAGCTTGTCCAGCAAGGCTTGCCTTCCCAACAGATAGAGCGTCAACCGTCCTATAACCACCGCCCGACGCGTTACCGTCGGATATGACCTCCACTTCCGAACATCTGCGAAATGCGCTGGACGGCCGCTGGCGCGACGTCAAGAACGCCATGCGAGCCAGGTTGTCGGACGAGATTTTCCGACCGCATTACACCCCCAACACGGTGATCGCCCGCGCGAAGGTGGGCGAGCAACTCAAGATCATGGCCGCGGCCGGTGCTGCCGAGGACGGCTTCCGCAAGGAGCACGGCGGCAACGGAGACGTCGGCGCAGCCATCACCCAGATCGAGATGCTGGCGATGAGTGACCTCTCGCTGATGGTCAAGGCCGGGGTGCAGTGGGGCCTGTTCGGCGGCGCCATCGAGAACCTCGGCACCGAACGCCATCACAAGGCGTACGTGCGCCGGCTCATCGACCTGGACCTGCTGGGCTGCTTCGCGATGACCGAGACCGGCCACGGCAGCGACGTGCAGTCACTCGAGACCACCGCCACCTACGATCCGGAGACCCAGGAATTCGTCATTCACTCCCCCACACCCACCGCACGCAAGGACTACATCGGCGGCGCCGCCGAAACCGCCCGGGTGGCAACGGTTTTCGCCCAGCTGATCACGCCTGACGGGAAAGGCCACGGCGTGCACTGCCTCGTGGTGCCGATCCGTGACGACATGGGCAACGACATGCCCGGGGTGACGACGTCCGACTGCCATTACAAGGGCGGCCTGCCCGGCGTCGACAACGGGCGCATCGTGTTCGACCACGTGCGGGTCCCGCGGGAGAACCTGCTCAACCGCTACGCCGACGTCGCCCCCGACGGCACCTACAGCTCACCGATCGAGAATCCCGGCCGACGCTTCTTCACCATGCTGGGCACGCTGATCCGTGGCCGGGTCACCGTCGGTGGCAGCGCCGCCGCGGCCGCACGGGTGGCACTGGACATCGCCACCCGATATGCCCTGGAACGCAGGCAGTTCGAGGCACCGAAGAGCACCGAGGAAGTTCTGATCATGGACTACCTGGTACACCAGCGCCGGCTGCTGCCGCTGATCGCCAAGTCCTACGCGCTGCAGTTCGCCCAGAACGAACTGGTGGCCAAGTGCCATGAGCTGCAGACCTCCGACGACCCCGACGCCGAGGAGCAGCGCGAACTGGAGGCCCGCGCGGCCGGACTCAAGGCCGCGAACACCTGGCACGCCAGCCGCGCCATCCAGGAGGCCCGCGAAGCCTGCGGCGGCGCCGGCTATCTCGCCGAGAACCGGTTGATCGCGCTGCGTGCCGACACCGACGTGTTCACCACCTTCGAGGGCGACAACCATGTGCTCACCCAGTTGGTGGCCAAGGAACTGCTGACCGCCTACGCCGACGACATCAAGGGCATGAGCCCGGTCGAATGGGTGCGGTTCGCGGCCAACTACGCCGGCGAGCGGGTACTGAAACGCACTGCCGCAGAGACCATCATCCAAACCGTCCTGGACACCCGTCAGGACAACGAGGAGGAAGGCAGCCTGTTCAACCGCGGCACCCAGGTCAAGATGTTCGAGGACCGCGAGCAGTACATGCTGGCCTCGGTGGCACGACGGCTGCAGGGCAAGGCCAAGGAGATGTCGGCGTTCGACGCGTTCAACGCCGTGCAGGACCATGTGCTGCATGCCGCACAGGCGCACATCGACCGGGTCATCCTGGAAGCGTTCGTAGCGGGCATCGACGCCTGCGAGGACGACACCGCCCGGGGACTCCTCGACGATGTCTGCGACCTGTACGCGCTGTCGGTCATCGAGGACGACAAGGCCTGGTTCATCGAGCACCGCTACCTGTCGACCGAACGTGCCAAGGCCGTGACGCGCGGGATCAACGAGCGCTGCCGGTCACTGCGCCCGCACGTCGAAACCCTCGTCGACGGGTTCGGCATCCCCGAGCAGCTGCGCTACGCGGCGATGCTCGATCCCGCCGAGCTGGTCAACGGCTGAGACGTCTCAGGGCTTCGGAATCGGGTCGATGGCAGCCAGTTTGCCGTCGTCCCCGATCCGGAACCGCACGGTGGCGATGCCGGTCGGCGACTTCGGTGAGTCCTGCCCCTGCTGCCACTGGTAGTTCACCACCACGGTGTCGTCGGCGTTGGTGACCACGTTGATGTAGGGCCGCGGTTCCGGGGTGGCCGGGCCGATCGGCGTCTGCCGGTCGAAGAACAGCAGCTGCCCGACGCTGTTGGGCTCGGGGTTGGTCTGGCCTACCTGTACCCAGTACAGCCGGCAGTTGGTGGTGTGCCCGGTGTTGACCTGAGTCCACTGCCGACCCGCTTCGGGCGCGGGCAATTTCGCGATCTGATCGGCGATGGTGTCGGCGCTGGGGCCGTCGGTGGGCGCGCAGGTGTCCGGCTTCGGCGGTGGCGCCGACGGCGGGCTCCAGCCGCAGCCAACCGCGAATAGACCGACGAAGGCGACGATGGCGATCAGCCGTGGGTGCACATCCTCGAGCGTAGCGAATCAGCCCGGCTCAGCGAGTGGGCTGACGGCGGCGCGTCGATAGGTGACACTGTTTGCGATCCGACTCACGATCACCGAAGTATCACCGCTCACAACCACTGACCCCAAGGAGACACTGATGGCTTGGTTCCTCGCCATGGAAGGCCCCGCCAACAAGGCCGTGCTGTACCAACTGCAGGAATCAGTCAACGTCCAACAGATCGCCGAGGAGATGGCCAGCGCGGCCACCCTCGATCGCGCCGTACCCGTGCCGGCCGTGTTGCAGAACAACAGGCAGCAGGTGACGGTGTACGTGCGGCCGGCAGCCTGGGGCGTGTGGACGTTCTACCAATTGACCGATGAGGAGCGGAAAGCTCTCGCGTCGGCGTCCAATCCACTGGTGGAGGCGCTTACCCAGGCGGCCCGTCAGGCGCAGACCCGGCCCCAGTCCTAGGCCTGGGATTCTGGAGAACTTGCTCCCCCGGATGGACTCGAACCATCAACCGCCCGATTAACAGTCGGGAGCTCTGCCAATTGAGCTACAGGGGACTACCTTCCGCGGAAGCTCCGCGGCCGAGCGTTGACTCTAGCGTACGGACCGCCGCTGCCGCCAATGCGCTCCCAGACGGGCGCGTCGGGGCGGCGGTGAGGCAGGATGGAGCACACACATCAGTCGTCTGGGAGGGACACCGTGATCCGCTATGCCGCCGTGATCGCCGTCGGCTATGTACTGGGCGCCAAGGCCGGGCGACGCCGCTATGAGCAGATCGCCAGCACCTACCGCGCGGTGGCCGCCAACCCGGCCACCAAAGCAGTTCTGGACGCCGGCCGTCGCAAGATCGCCAATCGGGTCTCCCCCGATCCGCAGTTCCTCACGTTGACCCCCATAGATGCGGAAACGTCGGTGTTCTCCACGAAGGAGAGCACCGACGCTTCGGCGAAACGTAACTGGTAGGGGCTAGCCGATCCCCTGGTTGATCGACGTGCCCGGCAGCAGCGGGCCGGTCACCACGCCGTTCTGTCCGACGCCGACCCACGGCGTGCCCACGTTGGCAGGCATCCCGTTCGAGTAGGACAGGCACTTGCCGTCCTCCTTGTTGCCGAACCAGGCCAGGCAGGCCGGCTGGGCCGAGACCTCGGGGCCCGGACCCGACGTTGCGAGGAACGCCGGTGCGGCCACCGCGGCACCCGTGGCCAGCGCAAATGCGCCCACTGCGACGTAGCGCCGTGTCTTCATGCTGAACAATGTCACCAGGTTGGTCACCGGGTTCGCCTCTTTCGCGTGTAGGGGCCCGACTGCGCCTCACCCTATCGCGATGTGAGCGATCACGCAGTCAGGTCATCGCCGCTGGCCTGCTCGAGCAGGCTGCGGCGGTAGGACTCCATGGCCACCAGGTCACCGAACAGGGCGTGATATTCGTCTCCCTGCTCCACCGGCGACATGCGTTGCAGCTTGGATTTCACCTCGGCGATCTGGCGGCCCACCCAGACTTCCTGCAGACGGGCCAGCACGCTGGTGATGTAGCGCGGGAGTTGTTCGTCATCCTCGACGTTGATGGCTTCCACGCCCAGTTCGTTGACCAGGCCGGCTGCCGCCGGGGACGTGGTCTGCTCGCGGACCGCCTCGATCCATTGGGCTCCGGAACTGCCCGACGCCACGCCGCCGGCGGCCTCGATGGCCGACCGCACCGCGGCGTACCCGGGATGGGTGAAACTCTCGACCGTCAGCGAGTCGAACACCGGCCCGGCGATCGCCGGGTACTGCAGGCCGGCCTTGAGCGCTTCCCGCTGCGGCCACAGCGTCGGGTCGGTCGGGTTGGGACGTTGCACGGGGGCCGCCGTGGGTCGTGCCTGTTGCCGCGCGGGCTGACGCCGGGTGTCCTTGCGGCCACCGCCGGCTTCCTCCCGCACCCGGCCGATCACCTGGGCGACGTTGTCCCAGCCGACCCAGCCGGCCAGCTGCCGCGCATACTCGTCGCGCAGCGTCGGGTCTTTGATCCGGGCCGCCATCGGCACGCAGCGCCGCAGCGCGGCTACCCGGCCCTCGGCGCTGTCCAGGTCATGTTCGGCCAGCGCGCTGCGAATCACGAACTCGAACAACGGTGTTCGACGCGCGACCAGGTCGCGCACGGCGCCGTCGCCCGAGCGCAGCCGCAGATCGCACGGGTCCATACCGTCGGGAGCCACCGCCACGAACGACTGACCGGACAGGTTCTGCTCGCCCTCGAATGCCTTCACCGCGGCCGCCTGGCCGGCGGCGTCGCCGTCGAACACGTAGATCAGCTCACCGCGGAAGAAGTTGTCGTCCATCATCAGCCGGCGCAGCATCGACAGGTGCTGCTCGCCGAACGCGGTGCCACACGAGGCCACCGCGGTGGTCACGCCGGACAGGTGCATCGCCATCACATCCGTGTAGCCCTCGACCACGACGGCCTGATGGCCCTTGGCGATGTCGCGTTTGGCGCGGTCCAGCCCGAACAGCACCTGTGATTTCTTGTACAGCACGGTCTCGGGGGTGTTGACGTACTTGGCCTGGTTCTGGTCGTCGTCGAACAGCCGGCGCGCGCCGAACCCGATGGTCTCGCCCGAGGACACCCGGATGGGCCACAGCAACCGGCGATGGAACCGGTCCATCGGCCCCCGTTTGCCTTCCCGGCTCAGCCCGGCCGCCTCCAGCTCCTTGAACTCGAAACCCTTACGCAGCAAGTGCTTTGTCAGCGTGTCCCAGCCCGACGGCGCGAACCCGCAGCCGAACTGGGCGGCCGCGGCGGCGTCGAAGTTGCGCTCGGTCAGGTACTTGCGCGCCTCGGCCGCCTCATCCGAACGCAGCGCCTCGGCATAGAACTCCTGGGCCGCGGCGTTGGCGGCCAACAAGCGGCTGCGGCTGCCCCGGTCCCGCTGGACGTTCGTCGTCGACGCGCCGGTGTAGGTGACGGTGTAGCCGACCCGGTCGGCCAGCAACTCAACCGCCTCGACGAAGCTGACGTGCTCGATCTTCTGGATGAAGGCGTAGACGTCGCCGCCCTCGCCGCAACCGAAGCAATGGAAGTGGCCGTGATTCGGCCGCACATGGAACGACGGCGACTTCTCGTCGTGGAACGGGCACAGGCCCTTCATCGAATCGGCCCCGGCCCGCCTCAACTGGACGTAGTCACCGACGACATCCTCGATGCGGACTTTTTCACGAATGGCCGCGATATCGCGATCAGAAATCCGGCCGGCCACCGGCATAGTCTATGCGTGCGCGGAAGTCGCGTTGCGCGGGTTTGCCGACGCCGCGGGAAGGCATGTGAGCTGCGGTGAGTGAAACCCGACAGAACTGGGTCGAACACGACGGTCGTCGCATCGCCTATGCCGCCTACGGGCCGGACTCCGGCGTGCCGGCGCTGTTCATCGCCGGCGCCGGCTGCGGCAGACGGATGACGTTCGGACAGCGTGGGCTCGACGAGTACGGGATCCGCCTGATCTCGGTGGACCGTCCGGGGATCGGCGGGTCCGATCCCGATCCGGGCAAAGATTTCGACACCGTCGCGGCAGACTTCGCCGCGGTGATCGACGCCGTCGCCGGGTGCCCGGTGCCCGTGGTGGCCAATTCGCAGGGCGCGCCGTTCGGGCTCGCGCTCGCCAGGACCGGCCGGGCATCCGGACTGGTGCTCGCCTCGCCGATCGACGATCTGGGCTATCCACCGGTGACCGCGCTGCTGACCGCGCCGCACCGCGATTTCGTGACGGCGATCGCCGCCGATCCCGACGGCGCGATGCACGATCTGTGCGGGTACACCGCGGCCGCATTGTTCGACATGATCATGGCGGACTATCCGGCCTCCGACGGCGTCGTCTATGACGATCCCGGTTTCCGCGAGATGCTGCGGGCCGCCCTCACCGACGGATTCGCCCAGGGGCCGGCCGGATACGCGCGCGACACCGTGCTCGCCAGCTCACCGTGGCCGGCGCACCTGATGGAGCCCGGCGTCGACGTGGACCTGTTGTTCGGGTGCGACGACGCCGTCCACTCCCCCGACCTCGGGATCACCCTGGCCGGCCGGATTCCGAGAGCCCGGCGCACGGTCGTCGCCGGAGTGGGTGGCGCATTGCTGTGGGCGCTCCCGGATCTGGTGCTGCGCCGCCTGGGGAGCTGGTCAGCCCAGCGGCCGGGGTGAACGCGCCTCGTGCACGCGTTCCAGCCGGCTCTCGGTGTAGGACGCGATCTGATCGACCACCACACGCAAGCGGGCCCCGTCGTCGGCCGCGAGGTCGAACTCGGGCGCGAACTGCGGGTCCAGGCTGCCCGGGGCCTGCGCCCACAACGCCAGGGCCACCTCGTGGATCAGCGTGCGCTGATCGGCCTGGATCTGCAGGTGCCGGTGATCGGACATGATGAACTGCAGCGCCAGCATCTTGAGCAACACCACCTCGGCGCGCACCAGCGGCGGCACCGCCAGCTCGGCGTCGAACCTCCGCAGCGGCCGGTCGCCGGCGACGGCGCGGGTCTGGGTGATCGCCGCATTGGCAAAGCGCCCGACGAGTTCACTGGTCATGGTCTTGAGCGCGACCGAGGCCGCCAACGTGCCGTCGTAGCGTCCCACCGCGGTGACCACCGGCACGTGCGACAGCCGCTCGGCCGCGGCCAGCAGTTCGTCGTGCGTGACACTGGGAAAGGATCGGGCGCCCAGGTCGGCCAGCGAGGCCGCGGCGTCGGGATCGCCGAGCACCCGCAGGTCGATGCGCCCGGAGATCACGCCGTCCTCGACGTCGTGCACCGAATAGGCGACGTCGTCGGCCCAGTCCATCACCTGGGCCTCCAGGCAGGGCCGTTCGCCCGGCGCACCGGCCCGCACCCAGGCCGCCGCATCGGCGTCGTCGTCGTAGAAGCCGTATTTCTTGCGGGTGCCGAAGCTGGGCCACGGATACTTCGCCACCGCGTCCAGCGCGGCTCTGGTCAAGTTGAGGCCGGCCGAACGCCCTTCGGCGTCAAGGACTTTGGGTTCCAGCCGGGTGAGGATCCGGAAGTTCTGCGCATTGCCCTCGAATCCCCCGAAGGGCTTGGCGATCTCGTCGAGGGCCCGCTCGCCGTTGTGGCCGTAGGGCGGATGCCCGATGTCGTGGGCCAGGCCGGCCAGATCCACCAGGTCGGGATCGCAGCCGAGTCCGATCGCCATGCCGCGCCCGATCTGGGCCACCTCGAGCGAATGGGTGAGCCGGGTGCGCGGGGTGTCGCCGTGCCGCGGACCGACCACCTGGGTCTTGTCGGCCAGCCGGCGCAGCGCCGCGCTGTGCAGCACGCGGGCCCGGTCGCGGGCGAAATCGGTCCGGTGCTCGGTGTCGGTTCCGGGCAGCGCAGCACCCTTGGGCGCCTCGACCACCAGACGTTGCCGGTCGAAGTCGTCATACCAGGACTGCGTATCCGCGTTCACCGACGCACAGTCTGCCAGGAACCGACGCGCCAACCCCGCAGCGCACTAGATTGACGGTCATGCGTATCGCCCGTCTGCTGTCCATGCTGCTCGCGATCCTGATGGCCGGACTGCTGGTCGCCCCCGGCGCCGCCGCCGAGCCACCGCTGCGGTTGGCCGGCCAACTCACCGACAACGCCGGGGTGTTGTCGGGCGCCCAGCGGGGCAACGTGCAGCGCGCGATCGACCGGCTCTACGACGACCGCCACATCAAGTTGTGGGTGGTCTTCACCGAGGATTTCGCCCGGCAGAACCCGGTCGGCTGGGCGCAGAACACCATGCAGCTGAGCGATTTCGGTGACGACGACGTGCTGCTGGCGGTCGCCACGGTGGACCGGGCGTTCGCTTTCCAGGTGCCCGATACCGTCACCAACTCGGCGCGAGCCGACGACATCCGACGCAACAGCGTCACCCCGGCGCTGCGCCGTGACGACTGGGCGGGTGCGGCGATCGCCGCGGCCAACGGATTGAACGCCGAACCCGAAACCCCCGCCGCACCCGGGATCTCGTGGCCCGCCATGCTGATCGGTCTGGGCGTGGTGCTCGTGCTGGCCGGCCTGCTGTGGTTGTGGTCGCGCCGCCGCCGGGCCAAGCGCCGTCACGCCGAGTTCGAGGCGGCCAAGCGGGTCGATCCGACCGACGCGAACGCACTGGCCGCGGTGCCGTTGGAGGCGCTCGACGAGCTGTCCCGTTCGATCGTGGTCGACGTCGACAATGCCGTGCGCACCAGTGAGGCCGAGCTGGAATTGGCCGTCGAGGAATTCGGGTCCAAGCGCACCGAGCCGTTCAGTGCCGCCCTGGCCAACGCGAAAACCGCACTGGCCCAAGCGTTCACCGTGCGTCAGACCCTAGATGACGATGCGCCCGAGACTCCGCTGCAACAGCGGGAGCTGCTCACCAAGGTGGTGGTGTCGGCGGCCAGGGCCGACCGCGAGCTGGACACCCAGAGTCAGGCCTTCGAGCAGCTGCGCGATCTGGTGATCAACGCCCCGGCCCGGCTGGACGCCATGACCCAGCAGATGGTCGACCTGACCGCCCGCATCGACCCGTCCCGACAGACCCTGGACAGTCTGCACACGCAATTCGACGCGACCGCACTGACTTCCGTGGCGACCAACGTGGACACCGCCAAGGAACGACTGGCGTTCGCCGACCGCAACGTCACCGCGGCCCGCGGCCTGGTGTCCCGGCCGGCCACCGATCAGACCGCGCTGGTGGACGCGGTCCGCTCAGCCGAGTCGGCCCTCGATCAGGCCCGGACCCTGCTCGACGCCGTGGACAGTGCGGCCTCCGACATCAATCGGGCGCTGGCCGGTCTGCCCGCGGCCATCACCGACATCCAGGCCGGGATCGACCAGGCGAATTCCCTTATGGGGCAACCAGGCACGCCACAGGCCGACCGGCTCGCCACCGCCCGTGACGCCGCGAAGAAGGCGGCCGACGATGCCACGGGCAACGGCAAGTCCGACCCGCTGGGCACCTTCACCCGGCTGACCAAGGCCGACGCTGAACTCGACCAGCTGCTGGCCGGCGTGCACGAACAGCAGGAGGCCGCCGAGCGGTTGGCCCGCGCGCTGGAGCAGGCCCTGTTCACCGCCCAGTCACGGATCAAAGCGGTATCGGACTTCATCGAGACCCGACGCGGCAGCATCGGCCCGGAGGCGCGCACCCGGCTGGCCGAGGCGCAGCGACAGCTGCAGGCCGCCGAGGCCAAGCGGGCCGAGAACCCCAATGAGGCGGTGGCGCACGCGAACGGGGCGTCGACGCTGGCCGCTCAGGCCCAGGGCCAGGCCAATGACGACGTCCGCGCCGCGCAGCGGTCCTACACCTCGCAGTACGGCGGAGGCGGCGGGTCCGATATCGGTGCGGTGCTCGGCGGCATCCTCATCGGCAACGTCCTGCGCGGCGGCGGCGGTTTCGGTGGTGGCTTCGGCGGCGGGTACGGGGGCAGCTGGGGCGGTGGCCGCAGCATGGGCCGCCCGACCTCCTACGGCGGCGCGTCGCATTCGTCGGGCCGCAGCTACAGCGGCGGTGGCGGTCGCTTCTAGCCGGTCCGCTCCTGAAGGCTGACCTGCCCGCGCGGCACCGGCGTACCGTCCTTGCGTTGAAAACCGATTCGGACAGGTTCTCCGGTGTCGGTGTCGATGAAGCGGTACTGACTGCTGTGCGGACGCGGCCGGTGAACGTGACCCCATTGACCGATCGCAGCGAGCACCGAGACGAGTTCATGGCCGGCGTCGGTGAGCACGTAGCGGCTGCGGGTTCGGTCGCCCGGCTGCTGATAATCGACGACTTCGAGGATGCCGGCCGCCACGAGTTCGGACAGCCGTGCGCTGAGTACGTCGGGAGCCACCCCAAGTCGTTCGCGGAACTCCGAGAATCGCGACCGGCCCAGCAGTGCTTCGCGAATGATCAGCATGGCCCACCGCTGGCCGAGCACCGACATGGTGCGGGCGATCGGGCAGACGTCGTCGGACCACGGATCAGTGCGCATGCCCTATTCTAGCTGAGTTGGGAATACCTATCCAGGTTCCCGCCTTGACGGTAGTGACGTTGGTGCAGTCAACCGAACCCGAAGGAGAATCCAATGTCCCGACAGATCCAAGGTGCAACGGCAGTGGTAACCGGTGGCCAGAAAGGGCTGGGCAAGGCGATCGTGGACGAGCTGCTCGCACGCGGCGCTGCCAAGGTCTATGCCACGAGCCGAAGCCCCGAGCCGAGCACCGACCCGAGGGTGGTTGTCGTCGCGGCCGAGATCACCGACGGTGATTCGGTCGCCAAGCTGGCCGCACTGGCCACCGACGCCACCATCGTCGTGAACAACGCCGGCGTGACCGGCGGCAAGTCGCTGCTGAACAGCGACCTCGATGAGATCCGATCCGTAGTCGAAACCAACCTGTTCGGCTCATTGCGCGTGACGAGAGCCTTCGCTCCCCAGCTGGCCGGGGGAACACTCGTCAACATCGCCTCGGTGCTTTCGTGGCTACCCGGCTTCGGCGCGTACGGCGTATCGAAAGCCGCGCTGTGGTCGGCGAACAACTCGCTGCGGCTGGAGCTGGACGGCCAAGGTACCGATGTGGTCGGCGTCTACCTGGGCTACACCGACACCTCGATGGTCGCCGATCTCGACGTCCCGAAGAATGATCCGGCCGACGTCGCTCGCCAGATCGTCGACGGTATCGAATCCGGCGCCACCGAAGTGCTCGCCGACGAACTCACCCGCCAGGCCCGGGCAACCGTCTTCGCCTGATCGCCGGATATCCGAGGAGAATGGACATGTCGACCTACCGCGCCTTTCAGGTGACCGGACAACGCCAATTCGACCTGGTCGAACGCGAGCTCGTTGCACCGTCACACGGCCACGTCCGGGTACGGGTGCTCAGCTGCGGGGTATGCCACAGCGACGTGCTGGCCGTCGAAGGCCAGCGGCCCGCGCCCGAACAACCGGTGGTACCCGGCCACGAGATCATCGGCGTGGTCGACGCGATCGGCGACGGAGTGCATGCCTGGAAACCCGGCGACAGGGTGGGGCTGGGATTCCTCGGAGGCCAGTGCAACGAGTGCGAGTTCTGTCGCCGCGGCGATTTTGTGAACTGCAGCGATCAGCCCAAACCGGGTACCACCGAGGACGGCGGCTACGCGGAGGTGGTGTACGCCCGGGCATCGGGTCTGGTCCGGGTGCCCGCCGAACTGTCGCCGACCACCGCCGCTCCCCTGTTGTGCGCCGGGGTCACGGTGTTCAACGCACTGCGCGCCACTGCGGCGCCGCCCGGCGCACTGGTTGCCATCCAGGGCATCGGCGGGCTCGGTCATCTGGGCGTGCAATACGCCAAGAAGCTCGGTTTTCGCGTCGCTGCCATCGCCCGCGGTGCCGAAAAAGAAGAGCTGGCAAAGCGACTGGGCGCCGATCACTACATCGACAGCGCAGCTACTGACCCCGCCGCCGAACTCAACGCGCTCGGCGGCGCCACCGCAATCGTCGCCACCGCAGCCAGCGGCGCCTCGATGAGCCCACTCACCGCGGGCTTGCGTCCGCGCGGGCAACTGGTCGTGGTCGGGGTCGCCCCGGACCCGATCGCGGTCAGCACAGCCGACTTGATCCTCGGTGGGCGCAGCATCATCGGCAGCCTGACCGGCTCGGCGATCGACAATGAGGACAACCTCGCATTCAGCCTCGCCAACGACATTTCGCCGATGGTCGAGGTGATGCCGTTCGAGGAAGCGCCGAAGGCCTACGAGCGGATGATGTCGGGCCAGGCCCGTTTCCGGGTCGTCCTCGACGTCGCGGGATCATGGCAATGACGCGACGCAGCGGCGTCGTCGACCACCCGAGCCGGCGGCTGCTGATCGCGCTGCCCGATGACTACGACCGCGCCCGCGAACATTACGAATCACTGGTACCGGCAGTCGATCTCAGCGCATACGACGGCGCGTCGGACTGGGACGACGTGGTCGCCGTGGCGAAGCAGCAAGCCCCACACGGCTTCATGCGGTACTTCAGTATCGACGTCTCGCCGACGATGGCGCTGTCCGGTTCGACGTCGCGGGCCACCGAGTACCTGATGGGCAACCACACCATTGCCGAACGCATGTTCCGTCACGACGCGGGCGTCATGTTGCACGCGCCGTTGCGCACGCTGCTCTATGCCGGCCCGGACGGCACCGTACTTGCCGTCGATCAGCCGAGCCTGCTGTTCGCCAGCTACGGCGACCCGGCGATCACCGCGGTCGGCCACCACCTCGACGGGTTGTTGGCGAGGCTGATCGAACTGCTCGACGGCGATGTCCCCGCGCAGCTGCTCGACGAAAGGATCAGGCGCCCTTGAGCCGCACCGCCAGGTAGTCCGACACCTTGTCCAGTGCGATGCGCTCCTGGGTCATGGCGTCACGCTCGCGGATGGTGACGGCGTTGTCCTCCAGGGTGTCGAAATCGACGGTCACGCAGTACGGCGTGCCGATCTCGTCCTGGCGGCGGTAGCGCCGGCCGATCGCGCCGGCGTCGTCGAACTCGACGTTCCAGTTCTTGCGCAGCTCGGCGGCCAGGTCGCGGGCCTTGGGTGACAGGTCGGCGTTGCGCGACAACGGCAGGACCGCGGCCTTGACCGGGGCCAGACGCGGGTCGAGCTTGAGCACGGTGCGCTTGTCCACCCCGCCCTTGGCGTTGGGGGCCTCGTCCTCGGTGTAGGAGTCGACCAGAAACGCCATCAGCGAGCGGGTCAGGCCGGCTGCCGGCTCGATCACGTACGGCACGTAGCGGGTGTCGGCGCCCTGGTCGTAGAACGACAGGTCCACACCGGAATGCTTTGCGTGCGTGGACAAGTCGAAGTTGGTGCGGTTGGCGATACCTTCCAGCTCACCCCAGGGGTTGCCGGCGAAACCGAACTTGTACTCGATGTCGACGGTGCCGTCGGAGTAGTGCGACAGCTTCTCCTTGGGGTGGTCGTACAGGCGCAGATTGTCCCGGTTGATGCCGAGGTCGACGTACCACTGCAGCCGCGTCTCGATCCAATACTTGTGCCACTCACCGGCCGTCGACGGCTCGACGAAGAACTCCATCTCCATCTGCTCGAACTCGCGCGTACGGAAGATGAAGTTGCCCGGGGTGATCTCGTTGCGGAAGCTCTTGCCGATCTGGCCGATGCCGAACGGCGGCTTCTTGCGCGCGGTGGTGACCACGTTGGCGAAGTTGACGAAGATGCCCTGCGCGGTCTCCGGGCGCAGGTAGTGCAGACCTTCCTCGGACTCGATCGGGCCCAGGTAGGTCTTGAGCATCATGTTGAAGTCGCGCGGCTCGGTCCACTGGCCCTTGGTGCCGCAGTCGGGGCAGACGATCTCGTCCATGGGGACGGAGTCGGGGTCATCGAGACCCTTCTTGGCCGCGTACGCCTCCTGCATGTGGTCCTGACGATGCCGCTTGTGGCAGTTCAGGCACTCCACCAGCGGATCGTTGAAGACGTCGACGTGACCGGAGGCCACCCACACCTGGCGCGGCAGGATGATGGCGGAGTCCAGGCCCACAACATCATCTCGGGACGTCACGACCGACCGCCACCACTGGCGCTTGATGTTCTCTTTCAGCTCGACACCGAGCGGGCCGTAATCCCACGCGGACTTGGTGCCGCCGTAGATCTCACCGGACTGGTAGACCAGGCCACGGCGTTTCGCCAGGTTCGCAACGGTGTCGATGATGGATGCCACGGTGCATCAGAGTAGCGACCAGCCTGCCGCCAGCGATAATCCGCCGCGGCCGCAGGAGCGGTTGACATGCAATATCGTGCATGTATTCTGGCCCGTAATGGAAACGATTTCCAATTTCACGGTAAATCAACACGACGACGCACGCGAGCACACCGCCGCTCCGGCGCCGGAAATGCCGCCGCGGGAGGTGCTCGACACCGCCGGTGAGCTGCTGCGTGCGCTGGCCGCTCCGCTGCGGATCGCCATCGTCCTGCAGCTGCAACAGTCCCAGCGCTGCGTGCACGAACTGGTCGACGCACTCGGGGTGCCGCAACCGCTGGTGAGCCAGCACCTGCGGATTCTCAAGCAGGCCGGGGTCGTCGCCAGCGAGCGCGCGGGGCGTGAGGTGCTCTACCGCCTCGTCGACCATCACCTGGCCCATATCGTCGCCGACGCTGTCGCCCACGCCGGCGAGGAACAGCGGTGACGGGCGCGGTCCGGTCCACGCGGCAGCGCGCGGCCATCGCCGACCTGCTCAACGAGACCGACGGATTCCGCTCAGCCCAGGAGCTGCACGACGAGCTGCGCCGCCGCGGCCAGGCCATCGGCCTGACCACCGTCTACCGAACCCTGCAGTCCATGGCCACCACCGGCAGCGTGGACACGCTGCGCACCGACACCGGCGAGTCGGTCTACCGGCGCTGCTCCGAGGACCACCACCATCACCTGGTGTGCCGGACCTGTGGCGCGACCGTCGAGATTTCCGGTGGCCAGGTCGAGACCTGGGCCGCCGACGTGGCCCGCGAACACGGTTTCTCCGATGTCAGCCACACCATCGAGATCTTCGGGATGTGTGGCGGGTGCAGCGACGGGGTCAACTGACCCGGTCGCGCGCCAGCGCCAGCACGGTGTCGCGGGTCAACGGGGCCAGCTCGATGTCACCGGGATCATGCAGGCCGATCCACGTCATCTCGGCGATCTCCGCCTGCGGCTGCGGCTCGCCGTCCAGGCTCACCAGGTAGAGCCACGCGTCGACGGAGTGGCCGGGTTCGTTGGCGGCCCGTGCCGTGTGGCGGCCCAGTTCTTCCGCCTCGGACAACACGAATCCGACGCCGAGTTCCTCACGAACCTCCCGGGCCAGCGCCTCGATCGGCTGCTCCCCCGGCTCGATCTTTCCGCCCGGCTGCATGAAGGCCGTCGTGCCGCGCTTACGGACCACCAGCAGCCGGTCGTGCCCGTCGAGCACCACCGCCGCGACAATGCGGATGACCGGAGCGGTCACGACATCAGGTCCCGGCGCACATCGGCACCGGTGGCCAACACCATCAGGATCAGTGTGCGCAGCGCGTCGTCGGTGAGCCCGGCCGCGGGAAAGTTGTAACGCAGCATCACGTCGGCGACCTTCTTGGCCGGTCGTTTGCGCGAGGCTCCCTTGGGTGTCGCCCCGTTAGTGGGCGTCTCGACCAATTTCTCCACCAGCACCACCGTGCCCAGCATCGTCTTGCTGGCGTGGTCGGACACCCGCTCGCGAATCTTGTTGTTCAGCGGAAGATCCCAGGCCAACGGCTGGGTCAGCGAGACCATCTCCAGGTCCTCGGCGATGGCCACCACCCGAATCGAGGCCACCGAGCCGTCGACCGTCACGGTCAGCGCACCGTCTTCTTCCTCGACGACCGACATCACCTCGCCGAGCACCGAGGACAACCGCTGCAGGAGGCCGGGCATGTCAGGCCCTACCGAAGCGACGGTTGCGGTTCACGTACTCCTCGCATGCCGCCCACAGGTCGCGCCGGTCGTAATCCGGCCACAGCTTGTCCTGGAACACGAACTCGGCGTAGGCCGACTGCCACAGCAGGAAGTTGCTGGCCCGCTGCTCCCCCGAGGTCCGGATGAACAGGTCCACATCGGGGATGTCGGGGCGGTGCAGATGCTTGGCGAAGGACGCCTCGGTGATGCGGCCCGGGTTGACCTTGCCCTCGACGGCCTCGGCGGCCAGTGCCTGCGCTGCTTCAACGATCTCGGTGCGCCCTCCGTAGTTGACGCAGTAGTTGACCGTGATGACGTCGTTGCCGACCGTCATCTGTTCGGCGATGTCGAATTCCTTGATCACGCTGCGCCACATCTTGGGCCGCGAGCCGACCCAGCGCATGTTCACGCCCATGGCGTTCAGGTTTTCCCGGCGGCGCCGTACCACCTCCCGGTTGAACCCCATCAGGAACCGGACCTCCTCGGCGCTGCGCTTCCAGTTCTCGGTGGAGAACGCGTAGACGCTCAAGTGCTTGATGCCCAATTCGATGGCGCCGCAGGTGATGTCGATCAGCACCGCCTCACCCATCTTGTGTCCCTCGGTGCGGCCCAGGCCACGCTGTGTGGCCCACCGACCGTTGCCGTCCATCACCACGGCGACGTGATTGGGAACCTGATCGGCGGGGATCCGCGGCGCGACGGCCTTGGAGGTGTGCTGCGGCGGACGGGCGAACCGGCCGTTGGTGCCGGCCGGGATCTCCGGGAAGACGACGGGCCAGCTCGAGGTGTCCGGGAAGACCGGGTAGTCCTCAGGCGCCGGGGGCAGCTGTGGGTAGGTCGACTTGCCCCGCTTCCCGTCCTTCGTCAATGCCATGGCCCATATCCTGCCTGACCAGCGTCGCGCGCTGCTCGGCGACTGTCCGATCGATCCGGTACACCCGCTCGACCAGAGGCAATGTCCGCAGCTGACGTTCCAGGTGCCACTGCAGATGCGCCGCGATCAGTCCGCTGGCCTGGGTGCGATGGCTCGATGAGGAGGCCTCGGCATATTCCCAGTCGCCCTCGTGCAGCGCCGACATCAGCTCCAGTACGGGTTGGGGCGGAGTGCTGGATCCGCTGGGCCGGCAGTGCACGCACACACTGCCGCCGGCGGCGACGTGGAATGCCCGGTGCGGGCCCGGCGCGGCACAGCGGGCGCACTCGGTCAGTGCCGGCGCCCACCCGGCGATCGTCATCGCCCGCAGCAGGTAGGAGTCGAGCACCAGTTCCCGGGCCCGGCGCCCGTCGGCGATGGCCCGTAGTGCGGCCACCGTGAGCCGGTGCAGGTCAGGCATCGGCGCCCGCTCCTCCCCGGCCAGCCGCTCGGCGGTCTCCAGCATCGCGCATGCACTGGTGTAGCGGCCGTAGTCACTGACGATGTCGGCGGCGAACGCGTCTATGGCCTGCACCTGGGTGACGATGTCGAGGTTGCGCCCGGGATGCAGCTGCACGTCGATGTGGGCAAACGGTTCCAGCCGCGCGCCGAACTTGCTGCGGGTACGCCGAACCCCCTTGGCCACCGCGCGCACCAAACCATGGTTGCGGGTGAGCAGGGTGACAATCCGGTCGGCCTCGCCGAGCTTGTGCTGGCGCAGCACCACCGCCCGGTCCCGGTACAGCCGCATCGTGACAGTGTCGCACCATGGCCGGACAGGTTCCGTTATGCACCGCCGATATTCTCGAAAGTGATGGCCAAATCTGCGACTTCCGACTCCACCACCCCGCCTTTTCCCACCCTGACGCATCAGCTGTATCAACTTGCCAGCGGCGCAGTCACTTCTGACGAACTGGTACGTCAGTCACTGCATGCCATCACCGCGAGCCAGCCCACGCTCAACGCCTTCCGGGTGGTGCTCACAGAGCAGGCGCTGGCCGACGCCGCCAAGGCCGACACGGCTCGCGCAGCCGGCAAACAGCTCCCACTGCTGGGAATCCCGATCGCGGTCAAGGATGACGTCGACATCGCCGGGGTGCCCACCCGATTCGGCACCGACGGCGACGTGCGCGTCGCGACCGCCGACGCCGAGGTGGTGCGCCGGCTGCGCGCCGCCGGTGCGGTCATCGTCGGGAAGACGAACACCTGCGAGCTCGGACAGTGGCCGTTCACCGGTGGCCCCGGCTTCGGGCACACCCGCAACCCGTGGTCCCGTAAGCACAGCCCGGGCGGATCCTCGGGCGGCAGCGCCGCGGCCGTGGCGGCGGGCCTGGTGACGGCGGCCATCGGGTCCGACGGTGCGGGCAGCGTCCGCATCCCCGCCGCGTGGACACACCTGGTCGGCATCAAGCCGCAGCGCGGACGCATCTCCACCTGGCCGCTGCCCGAGGCGTTCAACGGCATCACCGTCAACGGGGTGCTCGCCCGCACCGTCACCGACGCGGCCCTGGTGCTCGACGCCGCATCCGGGAATGCCGAGGGCGATCTGCACAAGCCGGCACCGATCCAGGCCCTCGAGCATGTCAGTCGCGCGCCCGGGCCGCTGCGGGTGGCGATGTCGACGAAGTTGCCGTTCACCGGATTTCCCGCCACGCTGCACCCCGAGATCCGTGACGCACTGCAGGCCGTCGCCGATCAGCTCGGCAATCTGGGCCACACCGTGGTGGCCAAAGACCCCAACTACAGCCTGCGAATGTCGTGGGATTTCCTGGCCCGCTCGACCGCGGGTCTGCTGGACTGGGCCGAGCGGCTCGGCGACGTGCCCTTGGACGAGCGCACCGTGGCCAACATGAGGATCGGCCGCCTGCTGTCTCAGGACGTGCTGCGCAAGGCCCGCGCGCACGAGGCTGCCGCGCAGCGCCGCATGTCCTGGATCTTCAACCTCGTCGACGTCATCATCGCTCCGACAACGGCCCAGCCACCGCCGCTCACACATGAATTCGACCGCCGCGGGTGGTCGGCCACCGAACGCAGCTCGATCGCCGCGTGCCCGTTGACCTGGCCGTGGAACCTGCTGGGCTGGCCGTCGATCAACGTGCCCGCCGGCTTCACCTCCGACGGCCTGCCGATCGGCGTGCAGCTGATGGGTCCGGCCGACAGTGAGCCGCTGCTGATCTCACTGGCCGCCGAGCTGGAGGCGATCACCGGCTGGGCAGCCAAGCAGCCCGAGGTCTGGTGGAATACCCCGTCGCAGACCGATGCCTCGCAGGCGGCCGCCGCGATCAACGCACTCGACCGCCAGGCCGGTTGACGTTGCCGGTCGAGGTCAGAACCCGAGCCGGCCGAGTTGCTTGGGATCACGCTGCCAGTTCTTGGCGATCTTGACCCGCAGGTCTAGATAAACCTTTGTACCGAGCAGCTTTTCGATCTGGGTCCGGGCAGCCGTACCGACCTCGCGCAGCCGCGCACCGCCCTTGCCGATCACGATGCCCTTCTGGCTGTCGCGCTCGACGTAGAGGATCGCGTGCACGTCGATCAGGTCGTCACGGCCTTCTCTTTCGGACACTTCCTCGATGACGACGGCCAGCGAGTGCGGCAACTCGTCGCGTACGCCTTCCAGGGCGGCCTCGCGGATGAGCTCGGCCATCAGTACTTCCTCGGGCTCATCGGTGAGTTCGCCGTCAGGGTAATAGGCAGGCCCCGGAGGCAGTTTGGAGACCAGCACATCGGTGAGCACATCGAGTTGCTCCCCCGCCGTGGCCGAGACCGGCACGATGTCGGCGTCCGGCCCCAAGAGCTCGCTGACGGCCATCAGTTGTTCGGCGACCCGCTCCCTGGGCACCTTGTCGATCTTGGTGACCACGGCGATCAGCGTCGTCCTGGGCGCCACCGCGCGAATCTGCTGATAGATCCAACGGTCACCGGGACCGATGCGTTCGTCGGCGGGAATGCACAGACCGATCACGTCCACCTCGGAGTAGGTGTCCTTGACCAGATCGTTGAGCCGCTGACCGAGCAGGGTCCGCGGGCGGTGCAACCCGGGGGTGTCGACCAGGATGATCTGGAAGTCGTCGCGGTGCACGATGCCGCGGATCGTATGCCGGGTGGTCTGCGGCCGGTTGGAGGTGATCGCGACCTTCTGCCCCACCAGGGCGTTGGTCAGCGTCGACTTGCCGGTATTGGGCCTGCCGACGAAACATACGAAACCGGAACGGAATTCGGTCATAGCGGGTTCCCGGCGCGATCGGTGACGATCACCGCGGCGTCGCCGGACAGTTCCCGCACCGCGGCGATGCCTGCGTCGTCGGCGGCGCCGCCGACCAGCACTGCTGCCTCAAGGCCGGTGGCACCGCTGGACACCGCGGCGGCCACCGCCGCCTGCAGCGCGGTCAGCTGCAGTGCTGCCAGGGTGACCGGCGCGCCGGCGTAGGTGCGGCCGTCCTGATCACGGACCGCCGCACCCGAGGACGCCTCGGCGCGGCCCATCGCGCCACGGGCCAGGACCACGAGCTTGTTGTCTTCTGCGTCGAGCTCACTCATCGGTTTCTCGGGTCTCCTGTTTGTCGGATTCAACCGGGCTGACCAGGACCGTGCCGATCCGCACCCGGCCACGATGGTCGGAACCGCCCTCGGCACGCAGCCGCAGGCCGTCCCACGTGACCTCGGCGCCGGGCAGCGGCACGCGGCCCAATTCGAAAGCCACCAGACCGCCGACGGTGTCCACGTCGAGATCCTCGTCGGCCTCCATTTCGTAGAGCTCGCAGAGGTCTTCGATCGGCAACCGTGCCGACACCCGGTACTGCCGGTCACCGATGTCCTCGACCGGGGCCACCTCGTCGGTGTCGTACTCGTCGGCGATCTCGCCGACGATCTCCTCCAGGACGTCCTCGATCGTGACCAGGCCCGCAATGGCGCCGTATTCATCGACCAGCAACGCCATGTGGTTGCGGTCGCGCTGCATCTCGTTGAGCAGTTCGTCGAGCGGTTTGGAGTCCGGCACGAACACCGCCGGACGCATCACCTGTGCGACGTTGGTGTCGCGGCCGCCGTTGGTCGAGTAATAGGTCTGCTGGACAAGGTCTTTCAGGTACACCACGCCGACGATGTCGTCGACGTTCTCCCCGATCACCGGGATGCGCGAATGTCCGCTGCGCACCGCCAATGACGTCGCTTGACCCGCTGATTTGTCGCTTTCGATCCACACCATCTCGGTGCGCGGCACCATGACCTCACGCGCCGGGGTGTCCCCGAGTTCGAACACCGACTGGATCATCCGGCGTTCCTCGTCGGCCACCACGCCCCGCTGCTGGGCCAGGTCCACAACCTCGCGCAACTCGATCTCCGAGGCGAACGGGCCGTTACGGAAGCCCCGCCCGGGGGTGAGCGCGTTACCGATCAGCACCAGCAGCCGGCTGATCGGGGTGAGCAGCACGGAGATGGCCTGCAGCGGCAATGCCGAGATCAGCGCGATGGAGTAGGCGTTCTGCCTGCCGACCGTACGGGGGCCGACGCCGATGGCCACGAAGCTCGTCACCACCATGATCGCGGCCGCCGCCACCAGACCCCAGCCGACGCCGAGGTGGCCGTCCAGGAAGGAGACGAGCAGGACCGTTGCGCTGATCTCACAGGTGATCCGCAGCAGCACAACAAGATTGATGTATCGGGGCCGCTCGGCGACCACCCGGCTGAGCCGGGCCGCACCCGGGCGTTCGTCGCGGACCAGCTCCTCGATCCGCGCGATCGAGACGGTCGACAGCGCGGCGTCGATGGCGGCGAACAGGCCACCGAACGCGACCAGCACCACGGCGCCGAGCAGCGGAAGTATGCCGGTCACGGTTCGTCGAAATATCGTGACTTGTCCAGCAGGCTCTGATCCTTCTGGCTCTGCCGGTCGGCGTGATATGCCTCGACCTGATCAGCCACCCATTCCTCGAGGAGCTGACGCTGCAGCGCGAACATCTCTTTTTCCTCGTCGGGCTCAGCGTGGTCGTAGCCGAGCAGGTGCAGCACCCCGTGCACGGTCAGCAGGGCCAGCTCCTGGCCGAGCGAGTGCCCGGCCTTGGCGGCCTGCTGTTCGGCGAATTCCGGGCACAACACGATGTCGCCGAGCATCGAGGGGCCTGGCTCGGGAGAGTCCGGCCGCCCGCCGGGTTCCAGCTCGTCCATCGGGAAACTCATCACATCGGTGGGGCCCGGCAGGTCCATCCACCGCATGTGCAGATCCGCCATGGCGGCGCTGTCCACCAGCACCATCGACAACTCGGCCGCCGGGTTGACGTCCATCTTCGCGATGACGAAACGCGCGACGCTGATCAGTTCATCCTCGGAGACATCGATGCCCGACTCGTTGGATACCTCAACGCTCATCTGCGTGGCCGCCCGTTCGACGAACGGCGTTGGGCACGGTTGAGCAAGGCCGGCTCCTCATGTCGGGCGTAAGCGTCGACGATCTCGGATACCAGGCGGTGACGGACCACGTCGGCACTGGTGAGTTCGGCGAAATGGATGTCGTCGATACCGTCGAGGATGTTCATCGCCGCCCGCAGGCCCGAGGTGTTGCCGCCGGGCAGATCCACCTGCGTAATGTCGCCCGTGACAACGACTTTCGATCCGAACCCGAGCCGGGTCAGGAACATCTTCATCTGTTCGGCGGTGGTGTTCTGCGCCTCGTCGAGGATGATGAACGCGTCATTGAGCGTGCGACCACGCATGTATGCCAGCGGTGCGACCTCGATCACCCCGGCACTCATCAGCTTTGGAATGAGCTCGGGGTCCATCATGTCGTGCAGTGCGTCATAGAGCGGCCGCAGATACGGGTCGATCTTCTCGCTCAATGTGCCGGGCAGGAAGCCGAGGCGCTCGCCGGCCTCCACCGCGGGGCGGGTCAGGATGATCCGGCTGACCTGCTTGGTCTGCAGGGCACTGACCGCCTTGGCCATCGCCAGGTACGTCTTGCCCGTACCGGCCGGGCCGATGCCGAACACGATGGTGTGCGCATCGATGGCATCGACGTAGCGCTTCTGGTTGAGCGTCTTGGGCCGGATGGTCTTGCCGCGCCGGCTCAGGATGTCGAGTGTCAGCACCTCGGCCGGGGACTCGTCCTCGGTGCCGGTCAGGATGGCGACGCTGTGACGTACCGCCTCAGGGGTCACCGCCTGTCCGCTGGAGGCGACGGCGATCAGCTCGGCCACGACGCGTTCGGCCAGTGCGACGTCGGCGGGCTCGCCGGTGAAGGTGATCTCATTGCCGCGGGCGTGAATGTCGGCGGGAAGAAGTCTTTCAAGGGCCCGCAGATTTTCATCGGCGGAGCCGAGCAGGCCCACGATGATGTCGGGCGGAACAGTGATGCTGCTGCGGACCGATTCCGATGTGGTGGCCGACGAGTCAGCGGTCGTGTCGCGGGGCGTCACGTGGAGTTTGTGCCTGCTTTCCGTGTTTTCCTGACGGCCGGCTGCCGTCGCACTGTTGCCAGTTTACCGCTGGTCAACGACACGCCCCAATGGTTAAGCAGGCCGGATGAAGATACAGGTCAGCGGGGCGCGCCGGATCAGCCCGCGAACGCGTCCACCGCAGCCCGAACCGCATCGTCGTCCGGCCTGGCGTACATCTTGCGGGACCGGCGATCGTAGGTGGCCACATAGGGACAACTGTCAGCGGTGCCGGTGACCGTCCCCCCGCTCTTGATCACCTTGCCGGTCTTGGCCTCGCGGAACGTGACCTCGTATTCGACGGAGTAGTAGTCGACCTTGACGTGGTCCCCGTCATCGTCGTCGACGCACGAAGTGACCTTCACCTCGCTGCCCTTCTTTCGATCCAGGCAGGCGACGACATTGATCTCGGAGTACTCATCGGAGGTCGTCCATTTGTCGGAAGCGACCGGCAGCCAGATCTCGTCGACGATTCCGAGCCCTTTGAAGAACGCCACGACGTTGTACGGCTTGCCGTAGTCGGCGGCATTGGTGATGCGATCGTTGTCGCACACGCCGGAGAAATCAGATGCCGAATGAGCAGTCCGGTCCTGTCCCTCACCGCTCACCTGGTAGATCGCGTACCCCATGAATCCGACCAGCGAAAGGCCCACGACCGCGACGACGGCCACGATCGCGATGGCGAGCCCCGATTTCTTCGGCCGGATGGGCGGGCGGGCCGGAGGCCATTGTGAAGGCTGCCATGGCTGCCCCTGCGGCGGTGGCCAATGCGGAGGCTGCTGCCCGTACGGGGGCTGCCCGTAGGGCGGCGGCGGGCCTTGCGGCGGGAAACTCACAGAAGGAGCGTAATGCCTGGCCAGGCCATCCGACGGCGCTAAATCTCCCAGCGCGCCGTCAACGCGCCGATCGCTCCCAACGCCACGGCTGCCGCCGTCGACGTCCGCAGCACGGTCGGCCCGAGCCGGACCGCCTTGGCGCCGGCCCCGGTCAGCGCGGCGATCTCCTCGTCGGCGATGCCACCTTCGGGGCCGACGATGAGGATCAACGAATCCGCTTGGGCCAGAGGAAGTTCCGCGACCGGCTCGGTGGCGGACTCATGCAGTGCCAGCACCAACGCTCCCCCGGACACCGCGTCGGCGACCCGCCGGGTCAGCGCCGGCGTCGACACCACGCCCTCGACCGGCCGCCGAGCGCGCCACCGCCTCCCAACGCCGCAGGCCCTTGTCCATTTTCGGGCCCTCCCAGCGGGCCACGCACCGAGATGCCTGCCAGGCCAGGAAGGCATCCGCACCTGCCTCGGTCGCCAGCTCGACGGCCAGCTCCGAGCGGTCGGACTTGGGCAGCGCCTGCACCACGGTCACCGACGGGCGCGGTGCGGCGATGACGACCCGCTCGGTCAGCCGCGCCGACAACCGGCCCTTGGCGGTCTCCTCGACGACACAGTGCGCCAGCGTCCCGGCGCCGTCACTCAGGTCGATCTGCTCCCCGACCCGGATGCGACGCACGTTGGACGCGTGGAAACCCTCGTCGCCGTCGACGACGGCGAGCTCCCCGGCGCCCGGCAGCGCGTCGACGTAGAAAAGCGCTGCGCTCATTGGGTCAGCCCCGGCGTCAGCGGCCGGAGAACGTCTCGCGCAGGCGGCTGAACAGTCCGCCGGAACTCGACTGGGCCGAAGTGGAGCGCACCTCGGCGGCGTCGCGGCCGCGGTTCTCCTTCAGCTTGCGCAGCAGGTCGGTATCGGTGCTGTCGAGCCGCGTCGGCACCACGACATCGATGTGGGCGTGCAGGTCGCCGCGTACCCCGGAGCGCAGATGCGGCATACCGTGGCCGCGCAGCGTGGTCACCGAGCCGGGCTGGGTGCCTGCCGCGATGCTCAGTTCGGTGGGTCCGTCGAGGATCGCGTCGACGGTGACCGTGGTGCCCAGCGCGGCGTCGACCATCGGCACCGAGACGGTGCAGTGCAGATCATCACCGTCGCGGACGAAGATCTCGTGCTGCTTCTCGTGCACCTCGACGTAGAGGTCACCCGCAGGCCCACCGCCGGGGCCGACCTCGCCCTGGGCGGCCAGCCGGACGCGCATGCCGTCGCCGACACCCGCCGGGATCTTGACGCTGATCTCACGGCGGGCACGCACCCGGCCGTCGCCACCGCATCGGTTACACGGGTCCGGGATGACCTCACCGATCCCGCCGCAGACCGGGCAGGGACGCGTGGTCATCACCTGGCCCAGCAGCGAGCGCTGGACGGTCTGGATCTCGCCGCGCCCGTCACAGGTGTCACAGGTGATCGGCGTGGAGTTGCCGTTGGTGCCCTTGCCGTGACACAGGTCGCAGAGCACCGCGGTGTCCACGGTGACCTGCTTGGTCACGCCGGTCGCGCACTCCGCCAGGTCCAGCCGCATCCGCAGCAGCGAATCGGCGCCCGGGCGTACCCGGCCGACCGGACCGCGCGAGGCGGTGCCGCCACCGAAGAACGCCTCGAACACGTCGCCGAGACCGCCGAACCCGCTGAATCCGCCGGGCGCTCCGCCCACCGATTCCATCGGGTCACCGCCCATGTCGACGATGCGGCGCTTCTCCGGATCGGACAGCACCTCATAGGCGACCTGGATCTCGGTGAACCGGGCTTGGGCCTCCTCGTCGGGGTTGACGTCGGGATGCAGCTCACGTGCCAATCGCCGATATGCGCGTTTGATCTCCGAATCGCTCGCGCCTTTGCCCACTCCGAGCAAGCCGTAATAATCGCGTGCCACGCTGACCTTGCCTGACCTTTCTGTGCCGGACGTATCCGGCTGTATTACCGAGTACCTAAGACTTCGCCGATGTACAGAGCAACCGCAGCGACATTGGCGATGGTTCCCGGGTAATCCATTCGGGTGGGACCCACCACACCCATTCCCCCGTACACCTTGCCTGAACTGCCGTACGTGGTGCTCACCACCGACGTGCCCAGCATCTGTTCGGCCTCGGTCTCATGACCGATCCGCACGGTTACCTTGCCCGCTTCCTGCTGGGCTGCCAACAACCGCAGCACCACCACCTGCTCCTCCAGCGCCTCCAGCACCGACCGCAGCGATCCGCCAAAATCAGCGGTGTTGCGGGTCAGGTTGGCGGTTCCGCCGAGCAGCAGCCGTTCCTCGGTGTGCTCCACGAGCGTCTCGACCAGGACGGTCGCCGACCGGCCGACGGCATCGGCGAGCGCGCCGTGGCCGTTGAGGTGTGAGGCCAGATCGCTCACCGCGATCGACGCGGCGGTGATCGGCTTGCCTTCCAACGCCTGTCCCAACATCTCGCGCAGTTTGGACAGCTCGTGTTCGTCGATGGCGTCGCCGAGCTCGACGATGCGCTGGTCCACCCGGCCCGAATCGGTGATCACCACCAACAGCAGCCGCGCCGGGGTCAGCGCCACCACCTCGAGGTGACGAACGGACGACGTGGACAACGTCGGGTACTGCACGATCGCGACCTGCCGGGTCAGCTGCGCGAGCAGCCGCACCGCGCGCCGCAACACGTCATCGAGGTCGACGCCGGACTCCAGGAAGGACAGGATGGCCCGGCGCTCGGACGACGACAGCGGTTTGACGTTGTCGATCCGGTCGACGAACTCCCGGTAACCCTTCTCGGTGGGCACCCGGCCCGAGCTGGTGTGCGGCTGGGTGATGTAGCCCTCGGCCTCCAGCACCGCCATGTCATTGCGCACCGTGGCGCTGGACACACCGAGGTTGTGGCGCTCCACCAGGGTCTTGGAGCCGATCGGCTCCTTGGTGGCCACGAAGTCGGCGACGATGGCGCGCAGCACCTCGAAACGACGTTCGTCGGCACTCCCCACCTGTTCACCTACCCTTCGCAGCGGCGATGTGTTTATTTTGCTCGGTTCATTTTACCGACCAGCAGCGGGTTTACCGATCGCGCAGCCGAGCGCCGCGGTCCGCCGGTCCGAACGACACCGGCGCAGGCAACGTCCCGCGAACGTATTAGCCTAGGCACCTATGCCGATGGCAACACCGCGCAACACTGCCACGGACGCGGGCCGGCGATGATCTTCAAGGGCGTCCAGGAGGGCAAACCCTACCCGGAGCACGGGCTCTCCTACCGGGACTGGTCCCGCATCCCCCCGCGCCAGCTGCGCCTCGACGAGCTGGTCACCACCACCACGGTGCTCGCTCTCGACCGCCTGCTGTCCGAGGATTCGACGTTCTACGGCGACCTGTTCCCGCACGCGGTGAAGTGGCGCGGCGACATCTACCTCGAGGACGGCCTGCACCGGGCGGTGCGCGCGGCGCTGCGGAACCGCACGATCCTGCACGCGCGGGTGTTCGACATGGACGCGCTCGCGCCCAACCCGGCCTGACGCGTCAGTTGCTCATGGCCTCACGCAGGCCGGCGGGCCGCAGATCGGTCCAGTGCGCCTCGACGTAGTTCAGGCACTCGGCGCGGCCGGCCTCACCGAAGACCACCCGCCAGCCCGCGGGCACGTCGGCGAACGCCGGCCACAGGCTGTGCTGATCCTCGGCGTTGACCAGGACATAGAACGTGCCGTTCTCGTCATCGAACGGATTGGAACTCATCGAGTCTCCTCATCGAGGGGTGGTGAAGGTCTGCACCCAGCACCCGGTCGGACAACAGGCCAAGACAACTGAGGTTCGGGAAGCCGGGTCCCTGGGTGAGTCCGGCCAGCCCCGGCAGGAACAGCTTGGGGAAGACATCGGTCAGGGCCAGGTCGTGACCGATGTGTTCTTGCAGCGCGTCGCTGCTCAGCGGGCCGCCCAGCCCGAGCTCGAGCAGGTCAAGCGCGTCCTGGCTGAACAACGGGGCGAACCACAACGCATCCGCACCGGACCCGTCGATCACCAGATCGAAGCCGTGCACGGTCTCGACCGCTTCACCCCCGGTGTTGGTGGACAGGGTCAGCCGGATCCGCTCGTCGCGGGCCACCGCGTGGGCGACCCGGCCGCGCAGATGGCGGATCCGGTCGTCGGCCAGCAGCGCATCCTGCACGCGCGCCGAGAACACGCCACGGTCGGTGCGGGCCAACGCATCCCGGCGCTCGGCCAGGGTGAGCCCGGTCCAGCCGGTCGGATCGGAGAACAGGGTGTTCTCGAAGAATCCTTCGCCGCGGGTGAACAGGGTGACGGTCGGCGAGATCACCGTGATGGTCGAAACCCGGTGGCGGAACAGCTCGTTGAGCATCGACGCGGCGGTCTCACCACCGCCGATCACCGCCACCCGCTCAGCGGTGATCAGCTCGTGCTTGCCGGCCTGATGCCAGAACTGCGCGATCGACATCACCCGGGGGTTGCCGGGCAGCACCGAGCGTTCGGCCTGGCCCGGTCCGGTGACCATCAGGCCGTCGGCGCTCACCGCTGTCTCGGCGGTATGCAGGACCCACCGGCGACCATCGGTCGAATTGCCGGCACCGCCGGTGTCGGCGTCAACCGAGATCCGTTCCACCTCACCGGAAACCACGTTCATCCCGATGTCATCGGCCACCCAGCCCAGATACTGGCTCCAGCGTTTGTGGGTCGGCGCGGGCCGGCCGCGGTCCACCCATTCGGCGAATCCGCCGGTCGCGATGAGGTAGGCCTGCCAACTGTGCCGGGTCATGCGCTCGTCGAGTTCGGCGTTACGCCGCGGCACCAGCGACGACCGGTACGGGAAGCCGACGTCCTTCTCGGGTCCGGTGCCGAGGCGATGGTTGCCGTCGGTCCAGCCGCCGACGGCCTGCCAGTTGGCGGCCACTCCGGCACGTTCGACGACGACGACATCCGGGGCCGGCACACCCATCGCCCGCAACTCGGCGGCCTTGGCAGCCACCGCGATGGCCTTGGGTCCGGCACCGATGATGGCCAGTGTGGGGGCCGATGGGGCACTCATTGGGTCACCTCTCGCAACACCTCTCGCAACGCATCCAGCCACATCGCCTGCAGGGCGGCGATGTCCTCGGCGGACAGAATGTCGGGCAGGGTCCGCCACTGGGTGCCGAGCACGGCCGACCCGTCGCGGTCGATCACCGCGGCCATGATCGTCAGTTCATGGCGCACAGCGACATTCGGTTCGGGAATCGGGGTCACCCCGCTCTGAAGTGACCGGTCCTGCAGTAGCGCATGGTCGGCCGCATCGAGTTCGATGCGGCCCAGGTAGTTGAGCAGTATCTGCGGATCCCGGTGGGAGCCGAGCCGCTCGGCGGTGTCGGCTCGCAGGTAACGCAGCAGCCCGTAGTCGATGGCGTCGCCCGGGATGGCGGCCACCTGGGCCGCGACACCGCGGGCGTCATCGGCAGTCACCCGCAACGGGTAGATCATGCTGAGCAGCCCCGCGGTATCGCCGGTGTCCACGTCATCGCGGTCGGATACCACCGCGTCGGACCGGCCGTGGGTCTCCAGCGCCAACAGGGGCGCCGGGGTCGGCTGGTCGCGGTGGCGGCGCCACTCGGTCAGAGCGCGAGCCGTTGTCGCAGCCAGCACTTCGGTCACCGGGACGGCCCCGGTCAGCAATCGCGCCGTCACGTCCGGGTCGGCGAAGGCCATCTCGATCGCCACATCGCCCATGCGGTCGACGGCGGGATCGACGCCGCGGGCGCCGATGTCAGGATCATCGCCTTCGAACTGCTTCTCCCAGAAGCCGCAGGTGTCGAGTCCGGCGGCCCGTTCGGCGAGCAGATGTGACCACTGCCGCAGCGACGTGTGCTCTCGCACCGGGATCGGGGTGCGCCCGGAAGCCAGGGCATGCCAGGCGTTTTCGAGTTCGCCGACCATGATGCGCCACGACGACGGGTCCAGGGCCAGCACGTGACCGGTGAGGATCAGAAGACCGCCCTCGGCCTGTGGATGATGCAACCACACCGCGTCCAGCATCGACCCGTTCTCCGGATCCATGCGCTGCACGGACAGCTCGGCCTGCTCGGCCACGGCGCCGTTGAGATCGCCGGATCCCGTGGCTTCGGAAAGTACCTCGCGCGACTGATGGGCGACCAACGCCATGGCGTCGCGGTCCAGCCGGGTGCGCAGCACCTCGTGACCATCGATCACGTTGCGCAACAAGGCTTCCAGCTGCGCCCGGGTGATGCCGGCGGGCAGCCGGAACACCTCGGTCTGCGCGAGCCGCCGCGGGTCGCCGTACTGGTAGAGCCAGCGGCCGTTGGGCAGCAACGGAATCGGCGTGGTGTCGGGTGCGGCATCATCCGCCTGTTCGACGGCGACCGCATCGGAATCGATCGCGGCCGCGAGTTCGCGGACCGTCGCGCAGTCCAGCATCAACCGGGCACGCAACGCGATGCCTCGGCGCCGCACGGCCTGTACGACGGACAGTGCCACGATGCTGTCCAGCCCGAGATCGAGGAAGTCGGCGGTGACGTCGACTCCTGATCCCCCGGGTGTCCCGAGAACTTCGGCCAGCACCTCGGCGAGCACCCGCTCGGTCTCGGTCGCCGGCAGCTCGGAACCCTCGGCTGACCCGCCGGTGCCGACCGCTGCCAGCGCGGCATCATCGACCTTGCCGTTGGTGGTAAGCGGGATCTCGTCGACGACGACGATGTGGTGCGGCACCAGATGCCTTGGCAGGGTGGCGGCCAGCATCCGGCGCAGCTCGGCGGCCGGGGTACTCGTGACCACGTACGCGACGAGTCTCGGCCCGCTGCGGTGCTGCCGTACCGCAACGTGGGCGTGCCGGACCCCGGGGTGGGCGTGCAGCGTCGCGGCCACCTCGCCGGGTTCGACCCGGAAGCCTCGGATCTTGACCTGATCGTCACTGCGCCCGAGAAACTCGACGGCCCGCGATTCCGGATTGCGGCGCACCACGTCACCGGTGCGGTACATGCGAGCACCCGGCGTGAACGGATCGGCGACGAACCGCGCGGCGGTCTCCCCCGGCCTACCCAGGTAACCGCGCGTCAATTGGCCACCGGCCAAATACAGTTCGCCGTACACGCCGTCGGGAACCGGGCGCAGCCACCTGTCGAGCACATAGGCGGCGGTCGACTCCGTGGGACGGCCGATGCACGGCTGCGGGTGCTCGGCGATCGTCGCGACGATCGCTTCCACCGTGGTCTCCGTCGGGCCATAGCAGTTGTGTGCCGACATCCAGGTGCGCTCGCACTCGGCCTGGATGCCCTGCCAGGTTGCGGTGTCGATGGCCTCGCCGCCGAGGGCGAGCACCGCCAGCGGCACCCGGCTGAGCAGCCCCGCGGCCCGCAGCGAGGCGAACATCGACGGAGTGGTGTCGATCATGTCGATCGCGAAGTGCCCGATGGTGTCCACCAGCGCCTCGGCGTCGCGCTGCACGTCGTCGCCGACGATGTGCACGGTGTGCCCGTCAAGCAGGGCGGCCAACGGCTGCCAGGCCGCGTCGAACGTGAACGACCAGGCGTGGGCCACGCGTAACGGACGGCCAAGTCGTTTGGCCGCGGGTTGCAGTACCTGGTGGGCATGGTCAGCGCAATAGGCCAGCAGTGCCTGATGCGTTCCGATGACGCCCTTGGGTTTTCCGGTGGTACCCGACGTGAACACGATGTAGGCGCCTTGTCCGGGTCGCACCGGTGCGGGCTGGTAGTCCGACTCGGGATCGGCGGCCACCGACGCCAGCAGCGCGTCGTCGACGATGATCGGTGTGGGCTCCTCTGCCCCGATCTGGCGCAGGATCTCGGCCACCCGCTCGTCCGGCATGGCCGGGTCCAGGGGCACGATCATCGCGCCCGCTTTGAGCACCGCGAGCATCGCGACCACGTAATCGGGTCCGCGGCGCAGCCGGACCGGGACCGGGGTCTCATCGCTCACCCCGCGCCGGATCAGCCCGGCAGCCAGGCGATCGGCGGCGTCGTCGAGCTCGCGATAACTGAACTCGCCTCCGTCCCAGCTCAAGGCCACCGACCCGAGCCGCTCCTCGGCGGCCGCGCTGAACGCCGTGTGGAAGCCGGTCTGAGATCCGCCGCCGGCCACCGCGGGCGCGCCGGCCGGGTCCGGCTCGTCTTCGAGCGTGACGGCAACCTCGCGCAGCGGACGCTCCCAGCCGTCCAGCAGCCGCTGCACGACGGCCAGCACCCGCAGTCCCAGAGCCCGCGGATCCAGTAATCCCAGTGCCCCGTCGAGGATTTCGACGAGCACCGTGAGGCGGCCATGGGTGGGGTGAGCTGCGATGGTGACCGGGAAGTGCGACAGGCTTTCCAATGCCGCGGGCCGCAGTACGGCCCCGCCGAGTTCGAACTCGTCACTGCCGACCAGCCCGCCGGGCGGGAAGTTCTCGTACACCAGCAGGGTGTCGTAAAGCTCGCCGATACCGCCGAGCGACCGGAGCTCGGTGTGGCTGAGATAGCTGTGGTCACGCAGCTCGGCCGCCTCGCGCTGCAGCGCCAGACACTGGCTGCCGACCGGCAGGGCGGGGTCGACCCGGACTCGCAGCGGCACGGTGTTGATGAACAGGCCGACCATCGACTCGACCCCGGCCAGCTCGTCCGGACGCCCCGACACCGTGACTCCGTACACCACGTCGGTTCGGTCGGTGAAGACTGAAAGGATTGTCGCCCAAGCCATCTGGAACAGGGTGTTGACGGTGACGCCACGGCTGCGGGCCGCTTCGAAGATCGCCGCGGACTGCTGCTCATCGAGGTTCACCTCGGTGCGCGCGGGCAGGCCCGGCTGGGTCTCCCGCCCGGCCAGCACCGGGGACAACAGGGTCGGGGCGTCCATGCCGTACAGATGCGCCTGCCACCGCGCCCGGCTGGCTTCCTGATCTCGCCCGGCCAGCCAGCCGATGTAGTCGCGGTACGGGCGCACCGCCGGCGGCAGCGCGGCCACGTCACCCTCGGCGCCGTAGAGCGCGAGGAGTTCGCCGACGAAAACCGGCAGCGACCAGCCGTCGATCGCGATGTGGTGGGCGACGATCACCAGACGCCAACGGGACCCCGGCTTTTCGATGAGTAGGAAGCGCAGCAGCGGCCCGCGGCCGAGGTCGAACCGCCGGGCGCGCTCTTCGGTCTCCAATGTGATCGCCTGCTCGTCACCGGCCTGCACATGGCGCCAGGGCAGTTCGACGGCGGACGGGACCACCGCCACCGGGCGGCTCAGGTTTCCCTGGAAGAAGCTGGCCCGCAGGTTCGGATGACGCACCAGCATCGCCTCGGCGCAGCCGCGCAGCAGCTCGGCGTCCAGTTCGCCGTCGATGTCGGCGGCCATCGCGATCACATACGGGTCGGCGCCCTCGTCACCTTCGGTCAGGCCGGCAAGCGAGTACAGCCCCTGTTGTAGCGGGCTCAGCGCCAGGACGTCCTCGACGCCCGGCGGCGTACCGGTCGTGGTCATGTCGAGATCCCCTGGTCCTGACCCCATCCGGCGGTCAGCGCGGCCAGCTCGTCGGGCGAGAGGCCCGATGCGGACATCGGCTCATGGCGCACATCGGCGGCTTCGGCCTGGGTGCCGGCCGCATCGATCGCGGCGGCCAGATCGGCCAGCCCGGGATGCTCGAACACCATGCGTGCCGTCATGGCCACGCCGGCATCCCGCGCCCGCGCGGCCAGCTGGACCGCCAGGATGCTGTCGCCGCCGAGGGTGAAGAAGTCGTCGTACCGCCCCACTTCGGCGACGCCGAGCAGCGCCACCAGCATGGCGGCCAGGGTTTCCTCGGTGGGGGTGGCCGGCGGCTCGGTGGGAACCGTCGAGGTGACGCGGGGGCGGGTCAGGGTCGCGGGTGTCATGTCGTCGACCACGGTGAGCACGGCACCGCCGAATTCCTCGGGCAGCGCGGCCCGCGCACTGTCCAGGAGAGCTTCGGCGTCACCGGTTCCCGGTGTGGGCACCAGGTAGCCGGCCAGCGTCGCGGCACCCCGGGTGTCCCAGTACCGCGTCGCCGCGGCAACAACCCCGTCGAGCGCTTCCAGCGCGGCCTGCAGCCGGGGCTCGCCGGAGGTGATCGGCTCCAGCCGGCCATCGGTGGTCCACCGCGCCCGGTCTCCGGTTCGATACAGCTGTCCGTCCGCGAAGGGATTGGGCGTGAAACGTTGTGCGGCAATCCCGCCGGCGGCCCCGGCGGCCTCGTCCACGGCACCGCCGGCGAAGTAGACGTCGCCGGTGACGCCGACGGCCACCGGTTGACGCCATTCGTCCAGGACGTAGACCCGGTCTGCGCCGTCGGTCTGCGGCAGTCCGGCCGGCGGTACCGCTTTACGACTCCAGTCCTCGATCAACTGGTTGCGCTCGGCCGCATCGACAACTGCGATGTCGCGTACCGTCTGGTCGGCATCACCGGCGAACGCCTCCACGATGCGCTGCAGCCAGGCCACGAGGCGGCGCGCGGTCGCCTCCTCGTACAGCTCGGTGCGGTAGATGATCGTGCCGCGATACCCCGCGCCGGCCTCAGCGAAGAAGTTCAGCGACAGATCGGCGTGGGCCACGTCGAACGTGGGTTCCAGTGCGCTGAACCGGGTTTCACCGGCCGGTCCGGAGTCGATGACCTGATCGGCCGGCAGATCCTCACGCACGTGCACCACCACACCGAACAACGGGTTGCGTGCCAGCGAACGCACCGGGCTCACCGCATCGACGACCCGGTCGAACGGCAGGTCCTGATGCTTGTAGGCGGCCAGTGCCATGTCGCGGGACCGGCGCAGCACCTCACGCAGGGTCGGGTTGCCCGACAGGTCGTTTCTTAGCACCACGATGTTGATGAAGAACCCGATCAGCGCGTCGAGTTCTGGCGCGGTACGTCCGGCCACCGGAGTGCCCAGCGCGATGTCGGTACCCTGCCCGGCCTTGTGCAGGGCGATCGCCACGGCGGCCTGCAGGACCATGAACTCGGTGACGCCGAGCTCACGGGTGATCTCGACGAGCTTGCCGCGCAGCGCCGCATCGATGGTGAAGTCGAGCGCCTTGCCTTCGCCGGTCGGCACCGGCGGCCGCGGGAAGTCGGGCTGCAGTCCGTTCTCGACGTCCTGATCTGCCGACAGCCCGGCCAGTTGCCTGGTCCAGTAGGTGCGTTGCTCTTCCACGCGTTCGTCGCCGCCGGCGAGCACTTCGGCCTGCCAATCCGCGAAGTCCGCGTACTGCACCGGCAGCGGCGCCCACTCAGGCGCCTTTCCGGCCTTGCGGGCGTGGTAGGCCGTCAGCAGATCGGTGAAGAGCACTGTGCCCGACCAGTGGTCGGCGGCGATGTGGTGCACCACCAGCGAGAGCACTTGCTGCGCACGCGAGGAGCAAGAATCACCTGAGTATCCGGGCGACAATATCGCGGCCCGGACCGGCCATTCGTTCTCCAGGTCGAAGCAGTACCGACGCTCGGTATCGAGTTCGCGTTGCACCCAATCCTCGCCGTCGCCGTCGGCACGCCGCACCTCCAGCGGGGCGGCGGGATGGATCACCTGATACGGCACACCGTCGATCTCGCGATAGGTGGTGCGCAGGATCTCGTGGCGGGCAACGATATCGCCGACCGCAGCGGCCAGTGCCTCGACATCGCAGGGCCCGGTCAGTCGTGCGGCGAACGGCACGTTGTTCACCGGGTTGGGCCCGTCGATGCGGAACTGGAACCACTGCCGGTGTTGCGCCGCGGACATCTGGGCCGGGCCGTCGTGGGCGGTGGCGACGATGGCGGGCAGGCCCGCGCCGGCACCGGAAGCCCGCAACTCGTCGACCTTGGCGGCCAGGCCGGCCACCGTGGCGTTCTCGAAGACATCGGCGACGCCGAGCTCGACACCGCAGCGGCTCCGGACCGCGGCAACCAGTTTGGTGGCCAGCAGCGAGTGCCCGCCCAGGTCGAAGAACGAATCATCGGCGCCGACGCCGTCGCGCTCGAGCAACTCGCCGAACAGCGCGACGATGTCGTGTTCGGTTTCGGTCTCCGGCGCCCGGAATTCGGTGGCCGAGCGGATCTCCGGCTCGGGCAGGGCCCGGCGGTCGATCTTGCCGTGCGCGGTGATCGGGATCTCGGGCAGCTCGACGAACGCGGCCGGGATCATGTACTCCGGCAGCGCGGCGGTGACCCGGGCCCGGATCCGGTCGATCTCCACCTGTTCGGCGCCGGCCGCGGGCGTGATGTAGGCGACCAGGCTCTTGCCGAGCGACGGCAGGTCGCTGACCACCACCACGGCCTGCCCCACCGACGGGTCGACGGAGATGGCCGCGGAGACCTCACCCAGTTCGATCCGGAAGCCACGGATCTTGACCTGCTCATCGGCGCGGCCGACGAATTCGATGTCACCGTCGGCGTTGCGCCGGGCCAGGTCGCCCGAGCGGTACATCCGTCCGCCGGGATTGAACGGGTCGGCGACGAAGCGTTCGGCGGTCAACCGCGGACGGTCGTGATACCCGTGCGCGACATGCGTTCCACCGATGTAGATCTCACCGATCACCCCGACCGGCACGGGCTGCAGAGCATCGTCGAGCAGGTGGATCGTGGTGTTGATCTTCGGCTTGCCGATCGGCACGATCCGCGCGCCCTGCTTGCCTTCCACCTTGTAGCGGGTGCAGTTGAGCACCGTCTCGGTGGGTCCGTAGAAATTGTGCAGGAGGGAGTCGAACGTGGCCAGGAACTTGTCGGCGATCTCTCCCGGCAAGGCCTCGCCGCCGATCGGCACGCGCTGCAACGTACGCCACTCGTTGACGCCCGGCAGTGACAGGAACAGCCCGAGCAGCGACGGCACGAAGTGCATCGAGGTGATGCCCTCGTTGCGCAGAAGATCGGTGAGATAGCCGATGTCACCCAGGCCACCCGGCTTCGGGATCACCAGGCGCGCACCGGCGGCGAGCATGCCGAAGATCTCGCCGATCGACACGTCGAAGCTCTGCGACGCCACCTGCAGCAGGCGTTCGTCCTCGGTGACTTGGTAGTCACCCCCGAACCAGACGAAGTACTCCGCGATCGGCCGGTGCGGCACCGGCACACCCTTGGGCAGGCCGGTGGATCCGGACGTGTAGATGAGGTACGCGGTGTTGTCCGGGCGCAGCGGCCGGACCCGTTCGGCGTCGGTGGGATCGGTGGCCGGATAGTTCTCCAGACCCTCGACCGGCTCGCGCAGAACGATTTTCGGATCGGAATCGGAGAGGATGTAGGTGAGGCGGTCCTCGGGATACGTCGGATCGACCGGTAGATACACCGCGCCGGCCTTGACGATGCCCAATGCCGTGATGACCAGCTCGGGCGACTTCTCGAGCAGCACCGCCACCCGGTCCTCGGTGCCGATGCCCTGCTCGATCAGCCAGTGCGCCAACCGGTTTGCCGACTCGTTGAGCTCGCGGTAGCTGTAATGGCGGCCCTCGTAGACCACGGCGGTGGCGTCGGGGGTGCGGGCGGCCTGCTCGGTGACCAGCGCCGCCAGCGTGGTGGCCGGCGTCTCGAACTGCTCACCGGTGGACACGGCACGCAGCCACTCGGCGTCGGCGGCGGTGAACAACTCCAGCCGCGACAGCGGCCGGTCGGGTTCGGCGAGCGCACTGTCCAGCAGCACGGCGAAATGACGCAGCATCTGGGCGGCGAGCTCGGCGTCCAGCACCTCGGTCAGGTGCTCGGCCTCCACCACCGCGCCGTCGGCGTCGAGCTCCACCATGAAACCCAGTGGCAGCTGAGTGTGCTGGCCGCGCAGGTCGGCCCGCTCGCTCGTCACGCCGTCTGGGGTGAATCCGCCACCGTCGGGCTCGCGGAAACCGAAGCTCACCCGTGTCATCCGCTCGGCGCCGTGACGCCGGTCCGGGTTGAGCTCGGCCACCACCCGGTCGAGGTTGACGCGCTGATGCGCGAATGCACCGATCGCGGTGTCCCGCGTGGCGGCGACCAGCTCGCGGAAGCCGGCCGAGCCCTGCGGCCGCAGCCGCATCGCCACCGTGTTGCCGTAATAGCCGATGGTCTCGTCGGTATCGCGGTTCAGGACCGGGGTGGCGATCAGGAAATCGTCGGTGTGGGTGTAGCGGTAGATGAGAGCGCCGAATGCCGCCAGCAGCACCATGTACGGCGTAGCGCCGGTCTCGCGCGCCAGGGCCGACACGCGCTCGACGGTGTCGGCGGACAGCCGCACGGTGCTGCGTTGGGATCGAAAACCGTTGGGGACCACCGATCCGGCCGGGCCGGGCAACTCCAGCGGCTCCGGCGGGCTCGCCAATACCTCGCGCCAGTACGCCAGGTCCTCGCCGGCGTCCGCAGCAGCCGCCACCGTCACGCGTGGGGTCTCGGGAAGCTGTTCCCCGGCGTAGGCCCGGGTGAGGTCGGTGAAGAACACCCGCCACGAGCCGTCGTCCCAGGCGATGTGGTGCGCCACGAGCAACATCACGTGCTCGCTCGCCCCGGTCTTGATCAACGAAATCCGTAGCGGGGAGTCAGTGCTCAGGTCGAACGCGGTGCCGAACTCACGCTGGGCCAGAACCTCGAGGCGTAGCTTGCGGGCCCGCTCGGACTTGTCGGAGAGATCGTGCACCGACCAACCCGGCCTCAGGTCGTCCTGGACCGTGGCGGTGGGCTCGCCGTTCTCGTCGGCGCGATAGGTGGTGCGCAGGATCGGGTGCCGCTGCGCCACCGCGTTCAGGGCCTCATGCAGTCGCTCGGCGTCGATCACCCCATTGAGCCGGTAGGACAGGCAGATGTTGAGCAGCACGCCGCTCGGGTCGAATCCCTGCACGAACCACATCCGGCGTTGCCCGTCCGACAGCACCGTCGGATCGACCGGTGCGCTGTCGGCGCCGGTCGCCTCCCCGGATTCCGCATTCGCCAGGCCCCGCTCGGCAAGCTTGCGCCGCATCAGCTCCAGACGCGCGTCGGAGGTGCGGGGGGCTGCCGGATCGGCACTAACCATGTCAGTCACGCGAAAATGCTTCCTTTTCAGGTCTTTCCAAATGCTCGATCAATTCCGCGGCGGTGGCGCCACCGAGGATGGTGGCCAGCGGCACTGATCGGCCGGTGGCCTTCTTGAGCTTCTTGCGCAGATCTATTGCCAGCAGCGAGTCGACGCCCAGATCCAGCAGCGACGCATCGAGATCCAATGCGGAGGTGTCGGTGAGCTTCAACACGGCCCCCAGCGCGATCCGCATCGCACCGGTGGCGTCAGCCGCTTCGCCCTCGGGTACCTCGGCGCTGTCGCTGACCGCAACGGCGGGCTCGGCAGGACCCCCGAGGAAAGTCCGCAGCCGCTCGGCATCAGCGGTGAACACCAACGGATCGGCCGGGTAGTCCCGTAGTCCGGCCTCGACGGCAAGGTCGGGTGCCATGGCGCGCAGTCCGGACCGTTCGACCCGGCTCACTTCCGCCGAGTCGATGATGCCGTCCCCCGGCCACAATCCCCACCGAATCGCGGTGCAGTGCCGTCCCCCGGCCCGCAGCTGCGTACCGAGTGCGTCCAGCAGGCGGTTGGCCGCGGAGTAGGCGGCATGACCGTAGCCACCCCACAGGCCGGATACCGAGGAACACAACACGACCCGGGCATCCGGGCGCAGTGGCCAGGCCGCCGTGAGGTTGGCCAGTCCACTCAGCTTGGCCGCGAACGTGTTCCGAGCCGCGGCGCCGGTGAGCTCGCTGCCCGGGGCAAGCGTGGCGGACGCCGCGGCGTGGATCACCAGCGAGGCCGGGCCGATGGACGACTCGGCGATGGTCGCGGCGATCTGCGCCGGGTCGGTCAGATCGCAACGCGGCGCGAGGATCTCGGTCCCATGCGCGGCCAGTGCGGCCACCTGCCCATCATCGAGCCCGCTGCGGCTGAGCAGCACGATGCGTCGGGCTCCCTGCTCGGCCAGGCGGCGGGCAAAGTGCAGACCCACCGCGCCGGCACCGCCGGTGATGACCACCTCGTCGAAGATCCCCGAATCCGCGGTCCACGCGCGCCCGTCAGAGGTGTCGTCCTGCATCTCCCGGACCCACACGCTGTGACCGGAACCATTGTCCCGCAGCGCGATATCGTCGGCGGCTGTCAACATGGCGGTGACGGCCGCGGCCGCAGCGGCGTGGTCGATCAGCGTCGCCGGTAGGTCCAGGTGCCGGAACGTCTGGTCTGGGTGTTCATAGCCCAGGCTGCGATGCATCGCGGCCAGAGCGGCCGCTTCGGGCCGCGGGGTCGGCCCGTCGCCGACCTGTTCACCACCGACGGTGACCATCCACACGTCGCGGGTTCGGGGCCCGATCGCCTCGACATAGCCCAGCAGGCCGTCGTCGATGCGTCGGCTCAAGGCTTCCGCCGCTGCCACTGCGTCGGCCTCGTCGGACACGGGTGACACCACGATCAGCAGGTCGGCATCGGCGGGCAGGACGACGGTGGCGTCCGGCACCTCGTCGAGGGCACTGCTCAATGCGGCCGCCCCGCCCTGGCCGGCGGCCAGGTCGAGCACCGCGACACGGCGTCCTCCGGTCGGGACATTCCGCGGTGAAGCAGCCTCCACCCAATGCTCGACGCCCACAGTCAGGCCGGCGACCGACGGCAGTGGTTGCGGTGTGGCCCATAGATGTTCGGCGCGCATCGGCGCGAACGGGAAGTCGCGCAATCGGGCGGCCGGGTGGTTCGGCAGGTCGTCCCAGCGGTAGCCGGAGTCGGCCATCGCCACCGAAATGATGTTGGAGCTGAGCCGTTCGGTGATCGATTCGTCGCGCCGGCCCGAACCCACCATCACGACCGGGCCGCCGGTGAGCTCGGCCGCATCGTCGAGCAGGTCCCCCATGGCGAACAACAGCGCCGGGTGTGCGGACAGTTCCACGAAGATGCGGGCCCCGCGCCGCGCCGCCGTCTCGATGGCCCGGTCGAAGCGCACGGTGCTGCGCAGGTTGGTGTACCAGTACTCAGCGAAGCCAGTGCCGGCCTCGACCACCTCGGCAGTGGCCGAGCCGATGAACTGCACCGGGGATTCACCGAATTGCGCTTCGGGCAAGAGCGATTCGAGTTCGGCGTAGGCGGAGTCCAGCGCGGTGGTGTGCGCCGGGAACCACATCTCGATTTCCTTGGCAAACGATCCGCGGCCGGTGACGGTGGCCACTGCCGCCGCCACCGCATCGGTCTCCCCCGACACCGCGACCGATGACCGCGAGTTCACCACCGACAGTTCCAGCCACCCGGGGGTCTCGGCAACAACTTTCGAGGCTTCGTCGGGGCTGATCCCGAGAACCGCGACGCGGTACGGGCCAGTCAGCCGGTCCAGGATGGTCGCCCGGGCGATCACCACGGCGACCGCAGCCTCCAGGCTGATGGTGCCCGCGACGTAGGCGGCCCCGATCTCACCCAGACTGTGGCCCACGGTGATGTCGGGCACCACGCCGCAGGCCCGCCAGACCCGGGCCAGCGCGACACCGTGGACGAACTGGGCACCCTGAATCTGCACCTGCGAGAAATCGTTGGTGACCGCGCCCGAATCCGGCTCGGCCAGAAGATAATCCAGCGGCGAGGCGGTACCGGCGGCCTGGAATGCCGCGGCCCACGTATCGACTTCGGCCCGGTAGGCCGGCAACCTGTCGTAGGCCTGCACGCCCATCGACGGCCATTGGCTGCCCTGGCCCGGGAACACGAAGGCGATGCGTGCCCTCGAGCCCGATGTCGGTGCCCCGCCCTGGGCCCGGGTTACCAGTGGATGCTCGGCATTCTCGGTCAGTGCCTGCAGGCCCGCGGCGAGTTCCGCGCGGTCGGCGGCCCGGACCACGGCGCGGTGGCGGCGCAGGCGCCGGGTGGACAGCACGGTGGCGGCGACGTCGCCGGGACTCACCTCGGGATGCGAATCCAGGTAACGCAGAATGGCCTCGGCGTCGGTGCCGATCAGGTCCTCGGCATGCGCGCTGAGCAGGATCGGGGTGCGCTCGTCCGGCAGGGAGTCGGTATCGGTCATGCGGCGGCCCCGTCAGCCTCCGGAGCCTCGGGGACCGAGATGATGGCGTGCGCGTTGGTGCCGCTCATCCCGAAAGCCGAGACCGCGCCGATGCGCCGGCCGTTGACCGCGGGCCACTGAGTCAGCTTGGTTGCCAATCGCAAACCCTGGGTGTCCCAATCGATCTCGCGGCTGACCTCATCCACGTGCAAGGTGGCCGGGACGGACGCGTGCTCGGCGGCCAGGATCACCTTGGCCAGGCCCAGCCCGCCCGCCGCCGCCTGGGCGTGCCCGATGTTGGATTTCACCGACCCCAGCAGGGCGCCGGTACCCGGGGCCGTGGCCCCGTATGTCTGTGCCAAGGAGCGTAATTCGGTGCGGTCACCGAGCCTGGTGCCGGTGCCGTGGCCCTCGATCATGCCGACGTCCTCGGGCCGCACGCCCGCCTGTTCGATCGCCTTCGCGAACAACCGCTGCTGGGCCGGGCCGCTCGGCGCGGTCAGACCGGTGGTGCGCCCGTCCTGGTTCACCGCGGTGGCGCGGACCTCAGCCAGGATCCGACGGCCGTTCCGCACGGCCGCCGACCTGCGCTGCAATACGAACATCGCCGCCCCCTCGGCCCACACTGTCCCGCTGGCATGGGCGCTGTAGGGCCGGCAGTGCCCGTCGTCGGACAATGCGTGTTGCTTGGAAAACTCGACGAAGTAGCCGGGGGTGCCCATCACGCAGACCCCGCCGGTCAGTGCCATGTCGCAGTCCCCCGCCCGCACCGCGGCCACGGCGGTGTGAAACGCGGTCAACGCCGACGAGCACGACGTGTCGACGGTCAGCGCCGGGCCGCACAGATCCAGCGTGTAGGCGATCCGGCCGGAGATCACGCCCAGCGAGGTACCGGTGATCAGATGACCGCTGTGGTGCGAGAACTCCGACAAGGCCGGCCCGTACTCCAGGCCCGACGCACCGACGTAGCACCCCACGTCGTGCCCGGCCAGATCATCGGGGTTGATGCCGCTGTTCTCCAGTGCGCGCCACGCGAGGCGCAGCCCGATGCGTTGCTGCGGGTCCATCGCGACGGCCTCGCGCGGTGAGATCCCGAAGAACGCTGGATCGAAAGTCGCTGCGGTGGTGAGGAACCCGCCGAGGTCGTGGATGCGCTTGAATCCGTCGCGGCGCGAGCCCTCGAACAGCTCGCGTACCGACCAGCCGCGGTCGGCGGGAAACCGGCCGAGCGCTTCGCGCTGCTCGGTCAGCAGGGACCAGTACCCCTCGGCGGTGTCGATGCCCCCCGGGGCCTCCAGTGCCATGCCGACGATCACCACCGGATCGGCGACCTCAGGCTGGATGTGCTGCCCGCTAGAGCTCATTGACCAGCTCCGCCACATCCTCGAGCTGGGAGTTGAGATAGAAATGCCCGCCATCGAACATTGAGCATGTGTAGGCGCCGGTGGTGTGAGATTCCCAGCGCCGCAACATGTCCTCGCTGATGCGGTGGTCGCGGTCTCCGCCGAGGGCGTAGATATCGGCATTGATCGTGACGTCGGGGTCGCACGCGTACCGGTTGAAGGCCGCGTAGTCCGCCCGCACCGCCATCAGCAACAGCTCGACGAAATCCTCGTCGGCGAGCAGCGCCGGATCGGTGCCGCCGAGATCGACCATCTCGGCGAGGATCTCGGACTGCGCCATCGGAAGCGCTGGTGCTGCCGCCACCGCCGACGGGGCCTCGCTGGCCGACACCCACACTGCGTCGACCGCGACACCGTTGCGTTCGGCGATCCGGGCGAACTCGAAGGCCACCACCGCGCCCATGCAGTGCCCGAACAGCCGCAGAGACCCGATGCCGGCCCAGTCACCCGCGTCGAACAGATCGTGGGCGAGCTCGCCCACCGTCGGCGCGGCCGGATGGGACAACCGGTCACCGCGTTGCGGGTACTGCATGACGTAGGCATCGGATCCGGCCGCGGCCAGCGCCATCCCGAACCCGCGGTAGGCCAGCGCCGCTCCACCGGCATGCGGGAACACCAATGTCGCTGTTGAGCTTTCGGACCCTGGATAGCGCTTCACCCAGGGCTTGACCGTGATCTGGGTTTCCGGGGGCGTCACGACGGCACGGCGGTGTCGAGAGCGGCCACCGCATCCCGACGCCGCGCGGCCAGCGCGAAGCTGTTCATCCGCCGCTCGGGGTTGCGACGCGGGGCGTCATCGGCGACGACGATGCCCGCGCCCGCGGTGAGTGCCACCAGCACCATGAGAATCGGCGCGGCGGCACCGGCAGCGGCGAACGCGCCGATGCGATCCGCGCTGCTGACGCCGAGCCGACCGCTCAGTTCCACGACCGCGTCGTGCGCGGCGGCGTGAGTCACCACCGCGTGCCCGCTCTCGTCGAGCGAACCCAGGAAGGCGGGATCGCCCGGCCCGGAGCGCACCGGGGAGACATCACCCGCGCGGGCTCCGATCCGCAGTGCTTCGGAGACGGTCAGCGCGGGCAACCAGTTGGGCGGTCCGTCGCCGGTGAACAGGGCCATGCGCACACCCGTGCGCTCCAGGACCGGCTCGGCCGGTGCCGCAGTGTCGATCGGTACGCAGACGCCGCCGGCCGCGAGGATCCCCAGCGTCGCGATCACCGTGTCCAGACCGGTGGGACCCACGACGGCGACCCGGTCACCGACGCGGACCCCGGCCACCGCGAGCGCGCCGGAAACGGCGAGCGCCTGCTCGCGCAGCTGCCCGTAGGTCCAGCGGGTAGTCGGTCCGATCACGGCGATGTCGTCGGGCGCACCCAGCGCGTGCGTGAAGAAGCCCTGATGCAGCGGTTCGGTCGCCGCTGTCTGCATGGTCTGCGTAGTCGTGCGACTCACTGCGTCCACAACGACCTCCTGACGATAAGCAAAGCCTGCCCTAACTGAAGTAACTCTAACCTTAGTTGCCGAACGCCGGTTCTGGGGACGTGCGTGCCAACTCGGAGGCCACATCGGCGTTGTCCATGCCCGTGACCTCGAGATACAGCTCCGAAACCAGCTGCAAACGGTCCGAGCCCGCTTCCCGGCCGGTCAGCAACGCGGCCATCTTCGCGACCGTCCGGGCCGCGAAGACATCGGCGACCATGACCGTCGAGGTGTCCAGCCAGTCTCGGATCCGCGCCACCAACTGGGTGCCCAGTACCGAGTCCCCGCCGAGGGCGAAGAAATCGTCGTCGACCCCGACGCCGGACTGCCGCAGAACGTCGCCGACGATCGCGCACAGCGCGGTTTCCAGCGGGCCGGAGGGCGCCCGGTGGCTGCTGCCCTCGGGGGCGCCTACCGCGGCCAGCATTCGGACCACCGCCGTGCGGTCGGTCTTGCCCCTGGCGTAGGGGATCTCGTCGGCGACCAGAAGCACCTGCGGGATCATGTGCGCGGGCACCAGCTCGGCCATGACCTGAGCCACCGCCTCCGCATCGATGCCGGCCTGATCCGCCCGCACCACCGCCCCCAGCAGGTCGTGGCCGCCCTCGACCGGCACCAGCACCGCTACCGCCGCGTCCACGCCCGGAACCCGGCACAGCGCACCCTCGACCTCACCCAGCTCGATGCGGAAGCCACTCACCTTGATCCGGTGATCGGCCCGGCCGACGAATTCCAGCGTGCCGTCGGGCCACGAGCGCACCAGGTCCCCGGTGCGGTACCAGCGCCGCCCGTCGTGTTCGACGAACCGTTCGGCGGTCAGGTCCGGACGCCCGCGATAGCCGCGGGCGATACCGCGACCGCCTACCCACAGCTCACCCGGAACCCAGTCCGGGCAGTCCTGCCCCCGGACGTCGACCACCCGGCAGCAGTTGTTGGGCAGCGGCACGCCGAACGGCACCGAGGTCCAGTGCGCAGGCAGGGCGTCGTCGCCGAAACCCACCTCGAAGATGGTGTTGTGCGTCGCGGTCTCGGTGGCTCCGCCCAGACCGGCGAAACGCATCTGTGGTGACGCGGCGCGTAGCGCGCGGACCAGCTCCGGTCGGACCCAGTCGCCGCCGGTGGGCACCACCCGCACCGAAGACAAAGGACCGCCACCTGCGCCGGATGCGCCGGATGCGCCGGCGACCAGCATCTCCAGCCAGCCGGTCAGGAAGTGCAGGACACTGACCTGATGTTCGGCGATCAGCCGGACCCAGGCATCGGGATCACGGCGCTGCTCCTCGTCGACGACGACCATCGAGCCACCCGAACGCAGCGTCCCGTAGACATCGATCACCGACAGATCGCACTCCAGGTGCGACAACGCCAGGCAACGATCGGCCGGGCCGATGTCGAAATGGTCGTTGATGAATTCGATGGTGTTCATCGCCGCGTCGTGGGTGATCTCCACCCCCTTGGGCTCGCCCGTGGAACCCGAGGTGAACAACACGTACGCCAGGTCTTCCGGGGTGACCGCGACCGGCTCGAAATGCTCTGGGTCGCCGATGATCTCGGCGTCACCCACGGTCAGGTGCGGCAACTCGGGATGATCTGGCCCCGAACCACAGATCAGGGCGAAATCCACCCCGCCGGTGTGCAGGATGCGCGCGGCCCGATCCGCGGGCTGGTCCACCCCGACCGGCAGGTACGCGGCGCCGACCATCGAGATGGCCAGCAGAGCGATGACCTGCTCGACGCTCTTGGGGCCCAGCACCGCGACCACCTCACCGCGACACACCCCGCGGGACTGCAGCGCGGCCGCCACGGCCAGCACCTTGTCCCGCAACTCGCCGTAGGTGAGGTCGCCGGCGCTGCAGAACACCGCAGGCGCGTCCGGCGTGGACTCGGCATTGGCAAGGAAACCGGTGTGCAGCACGTCGCCGCTGGGCGTGGAGGCCGACGCGTTCAGTTCCGCCCGCACCCGGCGCTGCTGTTCAGTGACCGCAGGCGGGTCCGGGGCATCCCAGGCCGCATCGTCGGTGGCCAGGCGACGTAGTTCGGCCAGGTGGTAGGCGAACATGGCCTCGGCCACGCCCGGACGGAACGCCTCGATCCGGACATCCCAGTTGATCATCAGGCCGTCGGCGATCGGCGTGGCCTGGGCGTCGATGAGCACCTGCGGCCCCTGCGAGATGGTCCACACCGGCGCCCCGAACTGGTCGGTGACATCGCCGGCGAACAGGTCTCCCAGCCCCAGCGCACTGGTGTAGACGATCGTGGCCAGCGTCTGGCTGCCGCGGTGGCGGCTCACGTCACGCAGCACATCCAGTCCGGACACCGAGGAATGCGCGGCGGTGGCGTGCAGCGTCTCCTGCACCACCCGGGCCCGGGCCGTGGCGGTATCGGCTCCGGCCAGGTCGATGTCCAGCAGCAGCGACGAGGTGAAGTCGCCGACCAGCTTGTCGACATCGGGGTGGTAGGGCTCCCGGCCGAACATCGGCAGGTTGAGCAGGAACCGTGACTGGGTGGACCAGTGCGCCAACGCATTGGCATAGGACGCCCCGACCGCCATCGCCGGGGTGATCCCGCGCCGCTGGGCCGCCGCGAACAATGCGTCGCGGGTCGGGACGTCGAGGACCTCCCACAGCCGGATGCTGCGGTGCGGGTTGCGCTGATCGGACAGCGGAACCAGTGGCAGCGCAGGCGGATCCGGCAGATCGGGCACCCGCTCGGCCCACCACTGCCGATCCTGCTCCGGCGGCGGTGGGACCGTCGCGGTCAGCTTGGCCCGGTATTCGCGGTAGGTGTAGCCCAGTGCAGGCAGGTCCACGCCGCGATAGAGCGCGGCCAGATCAGCCATGAAGTTGCGGTAACTCACCGCGTCCGCGCACTGCATGTCCATGTCGACGTGGAGGCGCGTGCCACCACCGGGCAGCAGGGACAAACTGATCTGCAGCACCTCGTCATGCAGCATCTGATGGGACTTGGCGTCCCTGGTGAGCTCCAACTGTGCTTGCGCCGCAGCCTCATCCAAGTCGCGGAGGTCATAGATGGTGACCGGCAACGGGCGGTCACCGATCCGCTGGGTGCCGTCCGGCAGGATCTCGACCCGCAGCATGGGGTGGCGCGCAGCCAGTTTCGCCGCCGCTGCCTGCAGCCGCTGCGGATCGACATCGGCGCCGTCGAATTCGACGTACAGGTGCGCGCCGACGCCACCGAGTTGCTGGTCGTTGTTGCGCCCGACCCAGAAGGCGTGCTGGATCGGCGCCAGCGGGAACGGCTCGCCCTCGTCACCACCGCCGGCGGTGTCGGCGACGGCCTCCTCGGCCGTGGCTTCCGGGGCATGCTCGGCCACCAGCTCGATCCAGGCGGCGACGGTGGGATTGGCTGCCAGGGCGGCGAATCCGACGTTGATGCCCTGCTTACGCCAGCGGCCGGACAGCGACATCATCCGGATCGAATCCAGCCCGGAGGCGATCAGGTCGGCGTGGGGGTCTACGTCGTCGGGGCTGATCCCCAGGAGTGCGGCGACCTCGTCGCGAACCGTCTGGGAACTCGTCGCAACCACGCTCACCACACCTCCGAATCATCCGCACCGAACTATTAGTGCAGGCTGCCCTAACTTGGTGGAGGTTACCCTATATTCGATCTGTCAACAGACCCACCTGACGGGAGCCACAACACCGATGACCACCGGTTTTGACCGTGAACAGGACGAACTGGCAAACGGATTCACCCCGTTCCCCGAGGACCGCGCCGAGGTGTACCGCGCGGCCGGGTACTGGCGGGGCAAAGCTCTGGACAGCATCCTGCGTGAGGCAGCCCACAACTGGCCGGACAAGGCGGCCGTCGTCGACGCCACCGGCAGTCATACCTTCGCCGAACTGGACGCGCTGGCCGACCGCATCGGCGCAGCACTCGCCGACCGCGGGATCGTTCCCGGCGACCGGGTCCTGGTGCAGTTGCCGAATTCCCGAGAGTTCGCAGTCGCCGTTTTCGGACTGCTGCGCGCCGGAGCCGTGCCGGTACTGTGCCTGCCCGGCCACCGGTCGGCCGAACTGGGCCACTTCGCCGAGGTGAGCGGCGCAGTCGGGCTGGTGATCCCCGACACCAACGCCGGATTCGACTACCGCGAGCTGGCCGCACAAATCGTCGCCGAGCACCCGCGGTTACGGCACGTCCTCGTCGACGGTGACCCGGGCACCTTCGAACCCTGGTCCGCGCTCAAAGATTTCGGCCACCCGGGCCCGCCCGACATCACCGTCGACACCACCGGACCCGCAGTATTGCTGGTGTCCGGTGGCACCACCGGCCTGCCCAAGCTCATCCCCCGCACCCATGACGACTATCTCTACAACGCCGCGGCGTGCGCACGGGCCTGCGAGATGGTGCACGACGACGTCTATCTGGCGGTGTTGCCCGCCGGGCACAACTTCCCGTTCGCCTGCCCCGGCCTGCTGGGCGCGATAACCGTCGGGGCGACAACCGTCTACACCGACGATCCCAGCCCCGAATCGGCCTTCGCGCTCATAAACACCCACCGCGTCACCGTGACCGGACTCGTCAATGCCCTGGCCAAGCTGTGGACCCAGGCCTGCGATTGGGAACCGGTACTGCCCACCTCACTGCGCGTGGTTCAGGTCGGCGGGTCGAGGATGTCACCAGAGGAGGCCCGTTTCATCCGCGAGGGGTTGAGCCCGGGCTTGCAGCAGATCTTCGGAATGGCCGAGGGGATGCTGAATTTCACCCGGCCCGGCGACCCGGTGGACGTGGTCGAACACACCCAGGGCCGGCCGATGTCGCCGCACGACGAGATGCGCGTGGTGGACGAGGACGGCCATGAGGTCGCCCCCGGACAAGAGGGTGAGCTGCTTGTTCGCGGGCCCTACACGCTCAACGGCTACTACCGGGCCGAGGAGGCCAATGCCCGGTCGTTCAGTCCCGACGGTTTCTTCCGCACGGGCGACCGGGTGCGGATCTTCGCCGATGGCCCGCGAGCCGGCTATGTCGAGGTGACAGGCCGGATCAAGGACGTCATCCACCGGGGCGGTGAGACGGTGTCGGCCACCGATCTCGAGGACCACCTGCTGACCCACCCGGCGGTCTACGCGGCCGCGGCCGTGGCGCTGCCCGACGAGTACCTGGGTGAAAAGATCTGCGCCGCCGTGGTTTTCAAGGGCGCGCCGGTCACCCTGGTCGAGCTCAACGAGTTCCTGGACCAACGCGGCGCATCGGCCCACGCCAGGCCTGATGTGCTGGTTCCGATGTCGACCCTGCCGTCCACCGCGGTAGGCAAGGTCGACAAGAAGAAGTTGATCACCACGATCACCGGGTGAGGTCTCGCCGCCTCGGCGCAGACCTCGGACTAACCGCCCGCCGGGACCTCGCACCCCGCCGCGGGAGCGAGTAGCTCGATGATCCGGGCGGTCACCGCCGCTGCCGTGGGGTGCTCCCACAGCAGTGTCGGCGGCAGCGCCAGGCCGGTCTGCTTTTCCAACTGCCGGCGCAGCCGCACGGTCATGATCGAGTCGACGCCCAGTTCCACGAGCGGAAGATCGACGTTCACATCGGACTCCGCGAGCCCCAATTGGCTTGCCACCGCGGTCAACACGTGAGCCGCCAGCTGATCGGGGTCGAACTCCCCCGCTGCCGGCTCCCCGACCTCGTCAGGCTCCTCCTCCGGGGCGATATCCGCCAGGATCGGCACCGCCGCCGCCGCGGGCAGGACCGGCAGCACCACGACATTGGCCGTGTCTTCGCGCATCGCCAGCTCCAGTGCCCGCATCGCGTCGTCAGCGCCGACCGTGCCCATGCCGAGCGCGTCGAGTTGGGCCGCCACGAACTCCGATGACGAGCCCATGCCCAGCCCCCGCCACGCCGTCCAGGCGACGGCAGTGGTGCGGTCTCCGAGATTGCGCCGGTACCGGGCCATCCCATCCAGGAATGCGTTGGCGCAGCCGTAGGCCCCTTGCCCCGGGAATCCAGCCAGGTAGCCGCACGAGGAGAACAGCACCATCCAGTCGAGCTGTTCGGGTGGGAACACCTCGTGCAGCACGAGGGTGCCGCGCACCTTCGGATGCATGGCGGCGGCGAACTCCTCGGATGCCGTATTCATCAGCAGTGCACCGGCTTCCACTCCGGCAGCGTGGATCACGCCGCGCACCGGCGGCAGCGGACGCAGCACCTCGCGCAGGGCGTCGGCCGATCCTGGCGCCCCGATGTCGACGGCCGCGACGGTCACCGACACGCCACGCTCTTCCAGCGCGGTGACCGCACGGACGGCCGCCGACCGCTCGTCATCCGCCCAGCCCGAGCGGTCGCCGAGGCCCGAACGTGACACCAGCACGAGACGGCGGGCTCCGAGGTCGGCCAGACGCTGGGCCATCCGCAGACCGAGAACGCCGGTGCCACCGGTGATCAGGTAGGTACCACCCGGCGCGCACTGCATGGGGGCGCTCTCCACCGCGGCTGCCGAAGCCGGATCCGACGCCGAGAGGCGGGCGGCCAGGGCAACCCCGTCGCGGACCACCAGAACGCCGTGTCCGGGCAGCGACCCCAGCGCGGCCAGCGGTAGGTGTCCGTCGGCGACGTCGACGACACCGCCCCACAGCTGCGGATGCTCGGCGGCCGCGACCCGGCCCAGTCCCCACAGCGGCGCGTGGGTCACGTCGGCGCCCTCGTGGACGCCGACGGTGAGTGCCCACAGCCGCGCCGACACTCCCAGGCGCTGCTGCAGGGTCAACGTCCGCGTCACCAGGTCCACGGCCGCCTCGGGTGAGTCATCGTCGCGCGGCAGCACCAGCACGACCGCAGCGTCACCGAGTTCCCTTGGCAGGGAGCCGAACTCGATGATCGACTCCAGTTCCGCAGGGTCTTCCACCGCGAGATAGGGCACCGCGGCCGTGGTCAGGTCGTCGACCGCGGCTTCCAGCCGGTCGACATCGCCACCGACCAGCACCACACCGCTCGGCATGCGCTCGTCGAGGGACACCACCGGATGCCAGGCCACCCTGTGCACGATGCGACGGACATCGGTCGCCGACGCTTCGCGCCCCGGATTCTCCAGTTCCTCGAAGACCATCCCGTCGATCGACAACAGCACCGATCCGGATTCATCGGTGATGGCCACGTCCGTGGTCGTGGTACCTGGCCGGCGCCGCACCGACAGCATCGCGGTTGCCGGAGGCACGGCATGCACGTGCACCCGCTCGATGCGGGCGGGCATCCGCAGCCGCGGCGAGCCATCGAAGCTCGTCGAGGCGGCCGAGGTCGCCGCATCCACCAGCGACGCCCAGCTGGTGGGCCGGGACCCATCGGCCTCAGAACTCACCCGAGCCAGCAACTCACCGTCGCCGCGGCGCAGATCCGTGATGTCCCAATCGAATCCCATGGCCGCTACCCCGAGCTCGGCGAGGGTGTCGATCACGTGCCGGGGCGCCAGTTGCTCGGTGCACCGCGCGCGGGCCCCATCGAGATCGACAGTAGCTGCCTTGGCACGGGCCGGATCCACCACCGCGCTGCTGTGCGTCAACCATCCGCCGTCCTGATCCCCGGCGGCATCTGCCAGCCGCGAGGCCAGGGTCAGCTCGCGGTCGGCCAGGACGACCTGCAGATCGCGGGCACGCGCGGGCGCCACCGGCGTGCGCAGGCGCACGTCTTTCAAGCCGGCGCCGTCACCGGCCGCGGTGAGGAAGGTGTTCAACAGCACTGCGGCAGGGATGATTTCGGTGCCCTTCACCGGATGGTCACCGGGATAGGGCCGGGTGTCGAAGTCCAACCGGGTCTGCCAGATGCGCGTCGCCACGGTTCCGGCCACGTCGGTGCGCCCGCCCAACAGCGTGTGACTGGTGGTGTCGTGTACCGCGCTCCCGCCGGGTGCCGCGGTGGGCACGCGCCAGAAATGCCGGTGCTGCCATTGCGTGACCGGCAGGTCGGCCCATGGATCAGCCTGGGCCACACCGTGTTCGACCTCGGCTCCGTGCGTGTACAGCGAGGCGATCGCGGTGGTGACGGCCGGGGACTCCGGCTCGTTGCGGCGGAGCAGTGGGACGACGGCATGGTCGTCCATGCCGAGGTGCAGCAGGGTTTCGACGATCGAGTGCGACACCACGGGATGGGCGGACACTTCGAGGAACAGCCGGTGTCCGTCTTCGGCCGCTGCCGTGACCGCCTCGGCGAACCGGACCTGCCCGCGCAGGTTGCGCACCCAGTAGTCGGCGTCTCTCGACGCGGTGGAGCGCGCATCGGTGAGCGCCGTGGTGTACAGCGGGACCACCGCATCGTGGGGCGGCTGCAGCCCGGCGACGTTGGCGGCCAGGGCCCCGGTCAGGTCGTCCATCGCGGGGCTGTGGAACGCCACGTCGGTGTTGACCCGGCGCACGACGATGCCCTGCCCGGACCAGGATTCGCAGACCGCCTCCACCGCTTCGGTGACGCCAGAGATGACGCACGAATCGGCCGAGGCGCTGATGGCGGCCACCACATCGGTGCGGCCGGTCAGTCGCTGGTCCGCCTCGGCGAACGGCAGCCGGACCAAAGCCATGGCGCCACAACCCATCACAGAGCGGAAGCCGCGGGCCCGGTAGCAGGCCACGGCGGCACCCTGGCGCAGTTCGAACACCCCGGAGACGACGCACGCCGCGACCTCACCGACCGAGTGCCCGATCACCGCGGCGGGCCGCACTCCCCGCTCACGCAGAACCGCCGCCAGTCCGACCTGCATCGCGAAGGTCAGCGCCTGGATCCGGTCGGTGCCGCCGAGCTCACCGGTACTCAGCGCCTCGCGGGCGGAGAAACCGAGCTCGGGCCCGAAGACCTCGTCGACCTCGTCGATTACGGCCGCGAAAGTTGGCTCGGCCGCCAGCAATTCACGACCCATTCCGGCCCAGTGCGAGCCGTGTCCGGAGAACACCCACACCGCGTCCCGCGCCTGCCCGCCGGGGACCTCGCCGGTGACCAGACCGGCGGCGGACTCACCACGCGACAGCGCGTCGAGTCCGGCGATCAGTTCATGCGGGTGCTGGGCGACGATCGCGGCCCGGACCGGTTCGTGGGTGCGCCGGGCCCACAGTGTGGCGGCCACCGGCGCCACCTGCTGGTGTCCGGCCCGCAGGTGATCGGCCAGTGCTTCGGCCTGGCGGGCCAGCCGCTGCGGGGAACGCGCCGAGAGCGGGACGATCATCTGGCCGGCGGCCTGTGGCGTGGTGTCCGGTTGTGGCGGAGCCTCTTCGAGCAGAATGTGCGCGATCGTGCCGCCGTAACCGTAGCTGCACACCGCCGCCTGGCGCGCAGTGTCGCCGCGTGTCCACGGTTCGACCTCGGTGGGCACCCGGAGGCCACTGGTGGCCCAATCCACCGCGCCGGTGAGCCGGCGCACTCCGGCGGTGGGCGGAATCGCCTCGTGGTGCAGCGCCAGGACGGTCTTGATCAATCCCATCACCCCGGCGCCGCCCTCGAGGTGGCCGATGTTGGGTTTGACCGAGCCGATGCGGCAGCGGTCATCGTCGTCCCGCCCCGCGCCGTACACCTCGGCAAGCGCCCCGACCTCGGTGGGATCGCCTGTGGGAGTTCCGGTTCCGTGCGCCTCGACGTAGCCGATGCGGGCCGGGTCGATGCCCGACATGGCGCAGGCGCGGCGGAACATGTCCGCCTGGGCAGCACCGTTGGGCGACATGATGCCCACCGTGCGCCCGTCCTGGGCGGTCGCACCGCCGCGCACCACCGCCAGGATGCGGTCACCGTCGCGTTCGGCGTCGGCGAGCCGCTTGAGCACGACGACGCCGGCACCCTCGCCGCGCCCGTAGCCGTCGGCCGCGGCATCGAACGTCTTGCAGCGGCCGTCGGGAGCGGTGGCGCCGGCCTCGTCGAGCACGCGGGTCAGGCCCGGACCGATCAACGCGCTGACGCCACCGGCAAGGGCCAGCGACGTTTCGCCGGCCCGCAGCATCTGGCAGGCCTGGTGCACCGCGACCAGCGATGCCGCGCACGCGGCGTCCAGCGCGACGCTCGGGCCGCGGAGATCGAGCAGGTGCGAGACCCGGTTGGCGATGCCGCACAGCGAGGTCCCGATGCCGGTCCAGGCGTCGATACCGGGCAGGTCTTCCATGATCAACTTGCCGTAGTCGTCGGAGTTGACGCCCATCAGCACAGCGGTATCGCTGCCGGCCAGCGTCCGCGGCGAGACCCCGGCGTGCTCCAACGCCTCCCAGCTGACCTCGAGCGCCAGCCGCTGCTGGGGATCCATCACCTCAGCCTCGCGCGGCGAGACGCCGAAGAACTCGGCATCGAATCCGGCCAGATCGTCGAGGAAGGTGCCGAGCCGGGTGATCTCGCGAAGCACGGCGGCATTGCGCGGATCGCGCCGCAGGTAGGGCTCCCAGCGCTCCTCGGGCACCTCGGAGATGTTGCTGCGCCCCTCCAACAGGAAGTTCCAGAAGTCCGACGGTGTCGCGACGTTGCCGGCGACGCGCAGACCCAGCCCGATGACGGCGATGGGCTCCGGAGTCGAAGTGTCGGGGCCCATGTCAGCAGGACCCCGGTCGCAGGTAAGTCTGGATAGGCTTGCCTAAATACGCTGCCGACATGCGGACAATAGTGGCACACGATCCGAGCAAGCAGGAGTTCTACCTCAGAACCCGCTGTGCATCTGCTGGGAGCCCAGCAGACGGCGATGACGTGCATGTTTCCCGGTCGACGCGGCTATTTGGGCCATCCGTTCGCCATCGCGCCGGGCAGGCGTCGACGTGTTAGCTCACTCACATGTCGGTCGGCGCAGCCCCCTCGATGAGGTACGGCGACAAGGTGCTCAGCTTCTCGCAGGTCTCCTCGAACTCACGGTCGGGCGTGGACTCGGCGATGATCCCGGCCCCGGCCCGCAGCCAGGTGTGCCCGTTGGCTTCATAGGCCGCCCGCAGTGCGAGCGCCGCGTCGAGGGACCCGTCGGCCGAGAACATCGCCACGGCACCGGAGTACAGACCGCGCGGCAGTTCGTCGTGCCGCAGGATTGCCTCGACCCCCTCGGCCTTGGGAATGCCCGACGCCGTCACCGCGGGGAACAATGCCTCCAGGGCGTCCATGCGGTCCATCGACGGGTCGAGGCGAGCCCCCACGGTGGACCCCAGGTGCTGCACACTTCCGCGCTCACGAATGGTCATGAAGTCAGTGACGGTCGCAGTACCGGGTTCGGCGACTTCGGCAATCTCCTTGAGCGAACTGCGCACTGAGATGGCATGTTCGACGATTTCCTTGGAGTTGGACTCGAGATCGTCTCGGGCCGCCCGATCGTGGGCCGCACCGCGGCCGAGCGCTCGGGTTCCGGCGAGCGGTTCGGTTACCACCAACCCGTCCTGGTGGACCGCCGCGACGAGTTCGGGGCTGTAGCCGAGCGCACGAAGTGAACCGACCCGCAACAGGAATGACCGCGCGGGGTTGTTGTGCCGGCGCCCCAGCCGGTAGGTCGACGGGAAGTCGAGCCGGAACGGCACGTCGAAGCGCCGCGACAGAATCACCTTCTGGTAGCGGCCCTCGTCGATCTCGTCGATCGCGGCCGCCACCCGATCGCGGTAGCCACTGCCGTCCTGCCGGATGTCGACGGCGCGGGGTTCGGCCGTGGGCGTGACGCCCTCGGCGATCAGGCGCCCCACGAGTTCGTGGTGGGCCGGAGGGCCGCCGAGCACGGTGACTCTTTCGGCCGTGACCTCGATCTGCGTCAGCGGACTGAAGATCCGCGCCAGCGGTGTCTTCGGAGCCAAACGATGCTCGAGACCGAACTTGTACGCACCGAATTCGAATGCGACCCAGCCGAATGCGGTATCGGCATGGGTTTCGGAGTCGGCAAGCATCAAATCCACCGCTTCGCCGAGCACGGCACCCGGCCGACCGGTCCATGGCCGGCGGGCGGCTACGGTTCCGTCGCGGGTGAGCCGCAGTTCATCGCTGTCCAATTCGACACCGCACTGCGCTCCAGAAGCCAGGATCCACCGGTTTCCCCGCTCGTAGACCACGTAATCACTGCCGTCGTCGGACAGCGCGCGAGCCAGCTCGGCGGCCAAATCGGCTGGGCCGGTCGCGTTGTCACCGGCCGGCAGCTCGAACGAGGCGAGCGCGGCCGAAGCATTGCAGTCGGCTTGGTCGTTCTTTGTGAGCATTCGGCAAAGAGTAGACCGATGACTTGCATTGCACAGACCTACGTATTTGCCACGTAATTACCACGGAATCAACATGTTCCACACGGCGCGCACACATGCAGACACAGCGGACTCACAGGCTTTCCACAGGAATCCGATGGTGTCCCCGCGCCTACCCCAGCAAGTGCCGAACGACCGCGTCCGCGAGCAGACGACCCCGGTCCGTCAGCACCAGAGAATCGTCAGTCCGAATGAGAAGCCCTTCATCACAGAGTGATTCAGCACGAAGCAGCTCGTCGGCATCGAGTTGTGTCACCGGCAGGCCCTCGCGCACCCTGACCCGCAGCATCACGTCCTCGACATGACGGTCACGAGCATCGAGCTCCTCGAAATCAGCGATAGGCAACCGATTCTCAGCCAGGGCCTGCGCGTAAGCATTGGGGTGCTTGACATTCCACCATCGTGTGTCGCCCAGGAAACCGTGGGCCCCCGGCCCGGCGCCCCACCACTCGCCGCCGTCCCAGTAACCCAGGTTGTGCCGGCACTCTCCGCCCTCGGTGCTCCAGTTCGAGACCTCGTACCAGTGCAGCCCGGCTGCCGACAGCCTGGCGTCGAGCAGTTCGTACCGCTGCGCGAGCACGTCGTCGTCGGGCCGGGCGATCTCGCCACGGCGCACCCTCCGGGCCAGGGCCGTGCCGTCCTCGACGATCAGCGAGTACGCGGACACATGGTCGACTCCGGCACCGAGTGCGACGTCGATCGACCGCAGCAGATCGTCGTCGGTCTCCCCCGGCGTCCCGTAGATCAGATCGATGTTGATGTGCTCGAACCCGGCCGCCCTGGCCTCCACGGCGGCCGCGGGCGCACGGCCCGGCGAGTGCGTGCGGTCCAGCACGGCCAGCACCCGCGGTGCGGCCGACTGCATACCCAGCGATATCCGGGTGTAGCCGGCCTCACGCAGCGTGGCGAACATCTCCGGTGAGGTGGACTCGGGGTTGGCTTCGGTGGTCACCTCGGCGCCGGCGGCCAGTTCGAAATTGTCGCGGACCGCACCGAGCACCGCGGCCAGGCCGGTACCGCCGAGCAGCGAGGGCGTGCCGCCGCCCACGAACACCGTCTGCACCGGCACGGAACCGATCGTGGCGGCGGCCAGCCGCAGTTCGACGCGCAATGCGGCCAACCAGCCGTCGGGGTTCGCCCCACCCAGTTCGGCCGGCGTGTAGGTGTTGAAGTCGCAGTATCCGCACCGGGTCGCGCAGAACGGAACGTGGATGTAGATGCCGAACGCGCGCCCTGGCACGTGCACCAACTCGGGTTGGTGGGCGGGCGCGGTACGGGTGCTCATGGATTTGATTTTCCCAGACTGTCCAGCGACGACTTTTGCTCACCCTGAGCGCAAATATGGCCCGGTTAGGGCAGGTGGCGACAATCGTGGCAGAATGTCGGGCGTGACTGCCGCCCACAACAGCACCACCCGCATTGCGCTGGTGGCTCGTCGGCATGTCGATTTCAAGCGCGTCTGTAGCTGTTGCTGTCTGCCTTAATCATGCGTTGATTTCGGAACCCGCCCGCCCCATAGTTTCAGCTGGCACCGGATCTGCGCCGCCGGACAGCCACCGGTGATCTGCGCGGTCCATACGCCAGCTCCTTTCTCCAAGGAGCACAACAGTGACCACCCCCGAGGCACCCGCCAAGGCCGATCGGCCCGCCAAGCGCCCCCGCGACGAAGGCCAGTGGGCGCTGGGCAACCGCGAGCCGCTCAACCACAACGAGCAGTTCAAGCAGGAAGACGACGCGCTCAACGTGCGGGACCGCATCCTGAACGTCTACTCGCGCGACGGCTTTGCCAGCATCGCCAAGGACGACCTGCGCGGCCGGTTCCGCTGGATGGGCCTCTACACGCAGCGCACCGAAGGCTATGACGGCACCTTCACCGGTGACGACAATGCCGACCTGCTCGAGGCCGAGTACTTCATGATGCGCGTGCGCACCGACGGCAAGGCGATGTCGGCGCAGGCCATCCGCACGCTCGGACAGATCTCGGTGGACTTCGCCCGCGACAGCGCAGACATCACCGACCGCGAGAACCTGCAGTACCACTGGCTGCGCATCGAGGACATCCCCGAGGTGTGGCGCCGCCTGGACGAGGTCGGCCTGCAGACCATGGAGGCCTGCGGCGACTGCCCGCGCGGCATGCTGGGGTCCCCGCTGGCAGGCGACTCGCTGGTCGAGGTCCTGGACCCCACCCCGGCATTGCGCGCGATCGAAGAGCGCTACATCGGCAATCCGGAGTTCTCCAACTTGCCGCGCAAGTTCAAGACCGCGATCTCGGGCCTGCAGGACGTGGCCCACGAGATCAACGACGTGTCGTTCATCGGGGTGAACCACCCCGAGCACGGTCCCGGGCTGGATCTGTGGGTCGGCGGCGGCCTGTCGACCAACCCGATGCTGGCTCAGCGCCTTGGCGTGTGGGTGCCGTTGGAGGAGGTGGCCGACGTCTGGGCGGGCGTGGTCGGGATCTTCCGCGACTACGGCTACCGCCGGCTGCGCTCGAAGGCGCGGCTGAAGTTCCTGGTCAAGGACTGGGGTGTAGAGAAATTCCGGGAGATTCTCGAAACCGAGTACCTGCACCGCAAGCTGCACGACGGCCCCGCGCCCGAGCAGGTGCCGCACACCGTCGACCACGTCGGCGTGCAGAAGATCCGCAACGGCCTCAACGCCGTCGGCGTCTCCGCGATCGCCGGTCGCGTCTCGGGCACCATCCTGACCAAGGTCGCCGACCTGATGGAGGCCGCCGGTTCGGACCGGGCCCGCATGACCGCGTACCAGAAGCTGATCATCCTCGACGTGCCGGATGACAAGGTCGATGCGCTGCGCGCCGGCCTGGACGAACTGGGGCTGCAATCGCAGCCGTCGCACTGGCGGCAGAACCTGATGGCCTGCACCGGCATCGAGTACTGCAAGTTGAGCTTCGCCGACACCCGTGGTCGTGCTCAGCACCTGGTCCCCGAGCTGGAGGCCCGGCTCGGTGATCTGAACGCCGAGCTGGACGTGCCGATCACCGTCAACATCAACGGCTGCCCCAACTCGTGCGCCCGCATCCAGGTCGCCGACATCGGTTTCAAGGGCCAGATGGTCGACGACGGCAACGGTCCCGAAGAGGGCTTCCAGGTCCACCTCGGCGGCAGCCTCGGCCTGGACAGCGGTTTCGGACGCAAGCTGCGCCAGCACAAGGTGCTGGCCACCGAGCTCGGCGATTACATCGAGCGGATTGTGCGCAATTTCGTGAAACAACGCGAGGGCAATGAGCGTTTCGCTCAGTGGGCCGTTCGGGCCGACGAGGCGGACTTGAGGTAGATCGCGAGATGAGCACATTGACTGAAGCCGAATTGATCGAGTTGGTCGAGCAAGGCGCGGCCGACCTGGCCGACGCCGGCGCCGAAGAGCTGCTGCGCTGGACCGACAAGCACTTCGGCGGCAACTACGTGGTGGCCTCCAACATGCAGGACGCCGTCCTGGTCGAGATGGCGGCCAAGGTGCGCCCGGGCGTCGACGTACTGTTCCTGGACACCGGCTACCACTTCGCCGAGACCATCGGCACCCGTGACGCCGTCGAGCAGGTGTACGGCGTGAATGTGGTCAACGTCCATCCCGAGAACACGGTTGCCCAGCAGGACGAGCTGCACGGCAAGGACCTGTTCGCCCGTGACGCCGCGGCGTGCTGCCGGATGCGCAAGGTCGAACCGCTCAGCAAGGCCCTGGCGGGCTACACCGCCTGGGTCACCGGGATCCGCCGGGTGGAGGCGCCGACGCGCGCCAACGCCCCGCTGATCAGCTGGGACGCTGCCTTCGGCCTGGTGAAGATCAACCCGATCGCGGCCTGGTCCGATGAGGACATGCAGGCCTACATCGAGGCCAACGACATCCTGGTCAATCCGCTCGTCTACGACGGCTACCCGTCCATCGGGTGCGCGCCGTGCACCAGCAAGCCGGCCGAGGGGGCCGATCCGCGCAGCGGCCGGTGGGCCGGACAAGCCAAGACGGAGTGCGGGCTGCACGCCTCGTGAGGTATCTGTGACGCTCGTTCTCACAGCACACGGCAGCGCGGATCCGCGTTCGTCGGCGAACGCGCACGCCATCGGCGGCCATCTGCGCCGCCTCCTGCCTGACACTGAGGTCCGGGTGGCGTTCTGCGAGCAGAACACCCCCAATCTCACCGAGGTGCTGACCGGTGTGGAGCCCGGCGCCATCGTGGTGCCATTGCTGCTGGGCAGCGCCTATCACGCGCGGATCGACATTCCCGAGCTGATCGCCGACTCGGGCAACCAGGTGACCCAGGCCGACGTGCTCGGCGACGACCCCCGCCTGCTGCAGGTGGTGCGGGAGCGGCTGACCGCGGTGGGAGTATCCCGCTTCGACGCCGACCTGGGCGTGATCCTGGTGGGGGTGGGTTCGTCCCATCCGGCCGCCAACGCGCGTACCGCCGCCCTGGCCGGCGCGTTGGCCGAAGGCACCCGGTGGGCCGGTACCCACGTGGCTTTCGCCACAGGGCAGAACCCTTCGCTGCCCGAAGCGGTCGGTCGTCTGCACCACCGCGGCGCGCGGCGCCTGGTGATCGCCCCGTGGTTCCTGGCACACGGCCGGATCACCGACAGGGTTTCCGAATTCGCTTGTGCCGCAGGTATTCCGATGGCAGAACCGCTTGGTCCGCACCGCCTGGTCGCGGCCACCGTGCTCGATCGTTATGAAGAGGCGTTGGCCGCGCGCAGCGCCGGCTTTGCCGCCTGATCCCGCAGCCCTCAGAACAATCACGCCCCCGGGCCACGCCCGGGGGCGCCTTTGTCAGCTTGACTGCCATACCCCTAGGGGTATAGTCGGCCGTATCGGTATACCCCCGTAGGTATAGTTCACCGTCCACCTAGGAGCTGAACAATGAAGTTCATCCAGTACTACCTGGACTGTCTGTCGCACGCGTCGTACCTGATCGGTGACGAGGCGTCGGGTCGCGCCGTCGTTGTCGACCCGCAGCGCGACGTCTCCGAGTACGTCGCCGACGCCGACAAGCTCGGCCTGCAGATCACCCACGTGATCGAGACCCATTTCCACGCCGACTTCCTGTCCGGCCACCTCGAACTGGCCGAGGCCACCGGCGCCCAGATCGTGTACTCGTCGGTCGCCCAGCCCGAGTTCGATCACATGGGAGTTGAAGACGGCCAACGCATTTCACTGGGAGAGGTGGCGCTGGAGTTCCGCCACACCCCCGGCCACACCCCGGAGTCCATGAGCATCGTGGTCTACGAACGCGCCGATGATGTCGTGCCCTACGGGGTGCTGACCGGCGACACCCTGTTCATCGGGGACGTCGGCAGGCCCGACCTGCTGGCCTCGATCGGTTTCACCCGCGACGAGCTGGCCGACAAGCTCTACGACTCGCTGCACGAGAAGCTGCTGCCGCTGCCCGATGCCACCCGGATCTTCCCGGCCCACGGCGCGGGCTCTGCCTGCGGCAAGAACCTGTCCACCGAGCTGTCGTCCACCATGGGCGAGCAGAAGCAGACCAACTACGCACTGCGCGCACCCGACAAGCAGTCCTTCATCGAGCTGGTGACGGCGGGACAGCCGCCGGCCCCGGGCTACTTCGTGTACGACGCGATTCTCAACCGCAAGGACCGCGCCCTGCTGGACGAGGAGGCGATGCCGGAGGCGCTGGACTACGGTCAGACCGCCGACGCCGTGGCCGGCGGCGCCGTGCTGGTCGACGGCCGCAGCCCCGAGGAATTCGCCATGGGCCACCTGCGCAACGCGATCAACATCGGCCTGGCCGGGCGCTACGCCGAGTTCGCCGGCTCGGTGATCAAGCCCGACGCCGACATCGTGCTGGTCACCGACCCGGGCGAGGAACGTGAGGGCAAGAACCGGCTGGCCCGCATCGGATTCGACCGGGTGCTGGGCTACCTGGATGACCCGGAACGGACCATGTTCGAGCACCGCGACGATGTGACGGTCGCCTCACGGTTGACAGCCACCGCCTTCGCCGAACGGGCCACCTCGGTCGCGGATCTGCAGATCGTCGACGTGCGCAATCCGGGCGAGACCGAGGCGGGCATGATTCCTGGCGCGGTCAACATCCCGGTGGGTCAGCTGCCGGAACGGACCGCGGAATTGGACCCGGCCCGCCCGACCGTCGTCTACTGTGCCGGCGGCTACCGTTCATCGGTGGCGGCCAGCCTGTTGCGCCAGCGTGGCTTCACCGATGTCAGCGACATCCTCGGTGGTTACGGCGCATGGGTGTCCGGTGTCCAAAACGTCTGAGAGACAGGAAAATACAACAAGCATGTCCACCCCACGCAGGCATCAGATCCTCATCATCGGCGGCGGCACGGCCGGAGTGACCGTAGCCGCCCGGTTACTGCGCAAGCACTACACCGACGTGGCGATCATCGAACCGTCTGACAAGCACTACTACCAGCCGTTGTGGACACTCGTGGGCGGCGGCCAGGCCACGGCCGCCGAAACCGAGCGCACCGAGGCCTCGGTGATGCCGCGCGGGGCCACCTGGATCAAGAGCGCGGTGACGGCCGTCGACCCCGAGGCCAACACGGTCACCTGTTCCGACGGCGTGACGTACTCGTACGAGGTGCTGGTGGTGTGCCCCGGCATCCAGCTGGACTGGGACCGCACCGAGGGCCTTACCGACACCCTCGGCAAGGACGGTGTCTCGTCGAACTACCGCGTCGATCTGGCCCCGCGTACTTGGGATTTCATCCGCGAAACCCGGTCCGGAACCGCGGTGTTCACCATGCCGGCCGGGCCGATCAAATGCGCCGGTGCACCCCAGAAGATCGCCTACCTGGCCTGCGACCACTGGCGGCGCCAGGGCGTGCTCGACAACATCGACGTGCACCTGGTGGTCCCCACCCCACGGATCTTCGGCATCCCCGCTATCGCCGACAACCTGGACAAGGTCATCGCCGATTACGGCATCCAGCTGCACACCGGAAGTGAAGTGCGGTCGATAGATTCGGCGTCGCGCAAGGTGACCGTCACCAACGTCGGTAACGGCGACGCGGGTACCGACCTCGTGCTGCCGTACGACATGCTGCACGCGGTCCCGCACCAGTCGGCACCGGACTGGATCAAGTCCAGCCCGCTGTCCACGAGCCATGTCGGCGGAGACGCCAACGGTTATGTGGACATCGACAAGCACACGATGCAGCACGTGCGGTATCCCAACGTGTTCGCCCTCGGTGATGCCGGATCCTCCCCGAACTCGAAAACCGGTGCGGCCATTCGCAAGCAGGCGCCTGCGGTCGTCGAGAACATCGGCGCGGTCCTCAGCGGACGCCCGCTGCCGGAGGCCTACGACGGTTACGCGTCCTGCCCGATCGTCACGTCCTCACGCGAGATGCTGCTGGCCGAGTTCGACTACGACTTCGCCCTCAAACCCTCATTCCCCCTGCTCGATCCGGTGAAGCCGCACCGGCCGTACTGGTACCTCAAGAAGTACGGGCTGCCCGCCATGTACTGGAACCTGATGTTGAAAGGTCTGGCCTGATGTCCACCTCGTCGATCATCGACGCCGCAGAACTGAACGAGCGCAAGCAGGCCGGGACCGGCCCGCGGGTGATCGACGTCCGCACCCCCGGCGAGTTCGAAACCGCGCACATCCCGGGCGCCTACAACGTTCCGCTGGATCTGTTGCAGGAACACCGCGACGAGATCGCTCAGCATCTCGACGAGGACGTCGTGCTGGTGTGCCGGTCGGGACAGCGGGCCAGCACCGCCGGACAGACTCTGCGCGCGGCCGGTCTGCCTAATGTCTCGATCCTCGACGGCGGCATGACTGCTTGGCAGGACAAGGGATTCGGCGTCCGTCGGGGCGCTCAACGGTGGGATCTGGAACGTCAGGTACGCCTGGTCGCGGGTTCGATCGTGCTCAGCAGCGTCCTGGGCAGCATCGCGGCACCCAAGCTGAAATGGGTCGCCGGCGCGATCGGGGCCGGGCTGACCACCGCGGCGCTGACGAACACCTGCGCGATGGGCATGATGCTGGCCAAGCTGCCGTACAACCGGGGCGTGTCCTGTGACGCACAGAGCGTCGTCGAGCAACTGACCGGCTCCAAGCGGGCACCTTCCGGCGCGTCGGCATGATCGCCCTGGCTGTCGCGCTGGCCGTCCTGGTCGGGGTGTCCCTGGGACTCCTCGGCGGCGGCGGCTCGATCCTGACCGTTCCGCTGCTGGCCTATGTGGCCGGCATGGAGGCCAAGCAGGCGATCGCCACCTCGCTGCTGGTCGTCGGGGTCACCAGCGCGGTCAGCACCCTGTCGCATGCCCGCGCCGGGCGTGTGCAGTGGCGCAGTGGCCTGCTGTTCGGCGCGGCCGGGATGGTCGGCGCTTACCTGGGCGGCCTGCTCAGCTATGTCGTCGCCGGATCGGTGCTGCTGGTCGCCTTCACGGTGGTGATGGTTGCCACCGGGATCGCAATGATCAAGGGCCGCACGGCATGCGAACCGGCGGCCCGCACCATGCCGGTGGTCAAGATCCTGCTCATGGGCCTGGGGGTCGGGCTCGTGACCGGCACCGTGGGCGCCGGCGGCGGATTCCTCGTGGTGCCCGCGCTGGCGCTGCTGGGCGGCCTGCCGATGCCCATCGCGGTGGGTACGTCACTGCTGGTGATCACGATGAACTCGGTCGCGGGTCTGGCCGGGCATCTGAGCACCGTGCCGATCGATTGGACGATTGCCGGCGCGGTCACCGCCGCGGCGGTGCTGGGCAGCCTGCTGGGCACCCGCCTGACCGCGCACGTCGACCCTGACGCGATGCGGCGGGCCTTCGGCTGGTTCGTGTTGCTCATGGCCTCGCTGATCCTCGGACAGGAGATCCACCCCGCCGTCGGGCTCACCGCGGCCGGCCTGACGGTGCTGGCCGGCCTCGGCAACCTCAGCTGTGCCCGATTGGGATGGTGTCCGCTGCGCTGGCTTTTCGGCCCTCCCGCTGCGACAACATGACCCGAACCGCATACCCGGGTGGGTATGATGAAAGCCAACGCAACGAACCCCGAAGGGGGACAACATGATCTGCGACGAAGAATCGATCTCCGCCATCCTCAACCGGCTCCGCCGCGCCCAGGGCCAACTCTCGGGCGTCATCGCCATGATCGAGCAGGGTCGTGACTGCAAGGACGTCGTCACCCAGCTCGCCGCGGTGTCCCGAGCCCTGGACCGCGCCGGATTCAAGATCGTCGCCACCGGTCTACGGGAGTGCATCACCGGCGAGAGCGACGAAACGATGGACGTCGCCGAGTTGGAGAGACTGTTCCTGACCCTGGCCTGATGGATGGGGCCTGACCGACTCAGCTGACGGTCAGCGCCTCATCCTCGCTGGCTTCGACCGCGACCTGCACTGCCCCGGCGATCTGCGGAACCCGTGTCGCCCGTACGTAGACCGTGTCGCCTTCACGGAGCCCCAGCGCCTCGGCGTCGCCGCGGGTGATCTGTGCGGTGAACGGCACATGGGTTGCGGCGCTCGTCAGCTCGACGCGCACCTCGAAGCCCAGCATCACGATCCGGTCGATCGTGGCCCGCAGCACCCCGGTGACCTCGGCGGTGCCGTCGCCGGCGGCCACGGCCAACTCCGGGTTGCGCCCGACGCGAATATCGTGCGGACGCACCAGGATTCCGTTCAGCTCCGAGACCGCTCCCAGGAACGACATCACGAACGCATTGGCGGGCTCGTCGTACACCTGGGTCGGCGAGCCGACCTGCTCGATGCGCCCCTTGTTGAGCACCGCGATCCGGTCCGCCACATCCAGCGCCTCGGCTTGGTCGTGGGTCACCAGGACGGTGGTGACATGCACCTCGTCGTGCAGGCGGCGCAGCCAGGTACGCAGGTCGTCACGCACCTTGGCATCCAACGCGCCGAAGGGCTCGTCGAGCAGCAGCACCTGCGGATCCACCGCCAATGCCCGCGCCAACGCCATGCGCTGACGCTGACCACCGGAGAGCTGGTTCGGGTAGCGGGTCTGGAAACCGGCCAGCCCCACCACTTCGAGCAGATTGTCGACCTTCTCCTTGATCTCGGCCTTGGGCCGCTTGCGGATCTTGAGGCCGAATGCCACGTTGTCGCGCACCGTCAGGTGTTTGAACGCCGCATAGTGCTGGAACACGAACCCGATACCGCGGCGCTGCGGCGGTACCCCGGTGACATCGCGTCCATTGATGGTGATGGTCCCGGTGTCGGGCTGGTCCAGCCCTGCGATGGCGCGCAGCAGCGTGGACTTGCCCGAGCCACTCGGGCCCAGCAGTGCGGTCAACGAACCTGACGGCACCTCGAAGTCGATGTTGTCCAGCGCCGCAAACTCGCCGTAATGCTTGTTGGCGCCCCGAACCACGATCGCGTCGGTCATAGCTCTAGTCTCCTTCTCGGCCTACTGCGCGGCCTTGGTTCGGCGTCGGTCGAGGATCACCTGGACAACCAGGACCACCACGGCCACCACCATGAGCAATGTCGAGATGGCGTACGCCCCGTACACCGATTCGGCGGTGCCGCGGTTGTAGCGGTCGGCCACCAGCAGGGTCAGCGTCTGGGAAGCGCCCGGAAGGTTCGAGGACACCATGATCACCGCACCGAACTCCCCCAGCGTGCGGGCAATGGTCAGCACGATGCCGTACGTCAGGCCCCATCGGATCGACGGCAGGGTGATCCGCCAGAACGTCTGCCACCAGGTCGACCCCAGCGTCGCGGCGGCTTCCTCCTGATCGGTGCCGATCTCGTGCAACACCGGCTCGACCTCACGGATCACGAACGGGACCGTGACGAAGATGCTGGCCAGCACGATGCCGGGGATTCCGAAGATGATCTTGAATCCGAGGTTGTTCTCGACGAAGCCGAGCAGCCCGGCCGAACCCCACAGCAGGATCAACGCGACGCCGACCACCACCGGCGACACCGCGAACGGCAGGTCGATGATCGCCTGCAGAGCGCTCTTACCGCGGAACCGGTTGCGCGCCAACACCAAGGCCGTGGGCACACCGAACAACACGTTCAGCGGGACCACGATCGCCACGACCAACAACGACAGCTGCAGCGCCGATATCGCCGCCGGCGTTCCCACCGACGTGAAGAACGCTCCGATCCCCGGACTGAAGGTCCGCCACAGGATCAGCCCGACCGGCACCACCACCAGCACCGCCACGTAGGCCAGTGCCAGGAAGCGCAGCAGGTAACGCACGGGCGGTGAGAGCGTCATGCCGAAAGCTCCTCACGTTTGGCCGCCCGCGAGCCCACGGCCCGCAACACGAACAGCACCACGAACGAGATCACGAGCAGCACAATGGAAATCGCCGCGGCTCCGGTGCGGTCGTCGTTTTCGATCAGGGTCCGGATCCACTGTGAGGACACCTCGGTCTCGCCGGGAACCGCGCCGCCGATCAGCACCACCGACCCGAACTCGCCGATGGCGCGGGAGAACGCCAACCCGGCCCCTGACAGCAATGACGGCAGCAGCGCAGGCAGGATGATCTTGGTCAGGATGGTGAAGGTGTTGGCACCCAGCGACGCGGCGGCCTCCTCCACATCGCGGTCAAGTTCCAACAGCACCGGCTGCACCGAACGCACCACGAACGGCAACGTGACGAACAGCAGCGCGACGCCGACACCCCATTTGGTGTGCTGCAGGTGCAGCCCGACCGGGCTGGCCGGACCGTACAGCGCCAGCATCACCAGGCTGGCCACGATCGTCGGCAGGGCAAATGGCAGATCGATCACCGAGTCGACCAGCCGCTTCCCGGGGAAGTCGTCACGAGTCAGCACCCAGGCCACGATCAGGCCGAAGACCAGGTTCACCACCGTGACGCCGGCCGAGATGGTCAGCGTCACCCGGAACGACTCCAGGGCCGCATTGGAGGTGACAGCCAGCCAGAAGGCGTTCCACCCGCCGCCGGCGGCCTGCCACAGGATCGCCGCCAGCGGCAGCAGCACGATGACGCTCAGCCAGATCGAGGCGGCACCTACGCGCAGCGACGTGCTGCCGTAGCGACCGGGCCGCGCGCCGGGGGCGGAATCCCCCGGCGCGGGCGCAGCCGAACCAGGTTCGGCTGCATCGGTCTGCGCTACTGAAGTCATCCAGTCGCCTGCTTGTAGATCTTGGTGATCGAGCCGTTCTCCTTGTCGAACAACGCCGGGTCGGCCTCTTTCCATCCGCCGAGATCAGCGATCGTCCACAGCTTCTCCGGCGTCGGGAAGTCCTTGGTGAAGTTCGCCGCCACCGCGGGATCGACCGGACGGAAGCCGGCCTCGGCCCACAGCTTCTGCCCCTCGGCGGTGAACAGGAAGTTCTCCAGCGCCTTGGCCTTGTCGGCGTGGGCGCTGGTCTTCACCACGGCCACCGGGTTCTCGATCTTGAAGGTCTGCGGCGGGTTGACGTGCTCGACGTCCTTGCCCTGCCGCTCGACGTTGATCGCCTCGTTCTCGTAGCTGATCAGCACGTCGCCGGTGCCCTGCAGGAACACGTCGGTGGCCTCACGGCCCGAACCCGGACGGGTCTTGACGTGCTCGGTCACCAGCTTGTTGACGAAGTCCAGCCCGGCCGCCGAATCCTTGCCACCGCTGCTCTTTGCCGCATACGGGGCCAGCAGGTTCCACTTGGCCGAACCCGAACTCAGCGGGCTCGGGGTGACGACCTCGAGCCCGGGCTGCAACAGATCGTCCCAGTCCTTGATGCCCTTGGGGTTACCCTTGCGCACCACCAATGACACCACAGAACGGAACGGGATGCCCTTCGTGTTGCCCGCACTCCAGTCATCGGCCACCTTGTCGGCCTTGACCAACCGGGTGATGTCGGGCTCCACCGAGAAGTTCACGATGTCAGCCGGCTTGCCGTCGGCGACGGCGCGGGACTGGTCGCCCGACGCGCCGTACGACGTCGTCACCGCGACACCCTTGCCCTCTTCGGTGGCGGCAAACGCCGGGATGATCTTGCTCCAGCCCGGCTCGGGCACGGCGTAGGCGACGAGCGTCAGGGTGGTGTCGGCGCCCGCAGCGCCGTTGTCACCGCCGGCGACATCGCTGGCACCGCCACCGCAGCCGACGGCAAGCACGCCGGTGGTGGCCAGGACGGTGGCGGTTCGCCAGAACTTACTGAGGTTGGACTTGTAAACGGGCACTGATGACCTTTCTTGCGGACAGCGGACAATGCGAGGTCCGTCATGCGGAAAGGCGAAGAAAAGTATCCGGGCGTAGAGCTATCGCCACCGACACCAAACCGCGGACGGGTTGGAGTCAGCGACAACAGGCGACGTCAGCAACAGCGCATGAACCCACGGCAATGAGAGCCAAGACATGGCTCTCAGTCTTGCCGGACGCTGATTGCATGGCGCGAAGAATAACAGAATTCCGGCGTCGCGCCCGGCGAGCGATTTGCATCCCGGCTAGCGGGTCAGCAACCACATCACGATGACCAGGACAACCAGGATCACCAAGATCAGCGTGACACGTGAGCGAGGCATACCGTTCACTCGGATTCCACCTCGTCGGCCGGGGCGTGGCGCAGCCGGTGCAATCCGGTGATTCCCCAGCCCAGCGCGCCGTCGAGGACCAACGCACTGCCATAGGCCAGCGCCAGCACCACCGGCATCACCACCGCGGTCTGCACGACGAACGGCAGCCCGGTCAGCCACAGTTCGACGCCGTCCCACCAGTTCAGGATTGCCGCCATGGGGCAAGCGTAGGCGATCGCCCGGTTCATCCATCTTCGTCCCGTCCCGCCCGTAACGTTCGACACGTGTGTCTTGGGTAGACGGCACCTGTATCCGCAGATGATGATGTGCGGATGGTTCTGCAACACACCGAGCCCACGGATGTCGTCGCGGCACTCGACAAGGCGCCAGGCACTACCAAGCTGCCGGAGACACCGCTGACGGTGACCGCTCCGGTGCCGTACTCGTCGGGCGGGGCACTGCGGAACCCGTTCCCGCCGATCGCCGACTATGGCTTCCTGTCCGATTGCGAGAACACCTGCCTGATCTCCTCGGCCGGTTCGGTCGAGTGGTTGTGCGTGCCCCGGCCCGACTCCCCCAGCGTGTTCGGCGCGATCCTGGACCGCAGCGCGGGCCACTTCCGGCTCGGCCCCTACGGCGTGACCGTCCCGGCCGCGCGGCGCTACCTGCCGGGCAGCCTCATCCTCGAAACCACCTGGCAGACCCACACCGGCTGGCTGATCGTGCGCGACGCGCTGGTGATGGGCCCCTGGCACGACATCGACACCCGCTCCCGCACCCACCGGCGCACCCCGATGGACTGGGACGCCGAGCACATCCTGCTTCGCACCGTGCGCTGCGTCAGCGGCACCGTCGAACTGGTGATGAACTGCGAGCCGGCGTTCGACTACCACCGGGTCAGCGCGTCGTGGGAGTACTCCGGGCCCGCCTACGGCGAGGCCATCGCCCGCGCCAGCCGCAACCCGGATTCACACCCCACGCTGCGGCTCACCACCAATCTGCGGATCGGCATCGAGGGCCGCGAGGCCCGGGCCCGCACCCGGCTCACCGAGGGCGACAACGTGTTCGTCGCGCTGAGCTGGTCCAAGCACCCGGCCCCGCAGACCTATGAAGAGGCCGCCGAGAAGATGTGGAAGACCAGCGAGTCGTGGCGGCAGTGGATCAACATCGGCGACTTCCCCGACCACCCGTGGCGGTCGTACCTGCAGCGCAGCGCGCTGACACTGAAGGGGCTGACCTACTCCCCGACCGGGGCCCTGCTGGCCGCACCGACCACGTCGCTGCCGGAAACCCCACACGGCGAACGTAACTGGGACTACCGCTACTCGTGGATCCGGGACTCCACCTTCGCCCTGTGGGGTCTGTACACCCTCGGCCTGGATCGCGAAGCCGACGACTTCTTCTCGTTCATCGCCGACGTGTCGGGCGCCAACAACGGCGAACGGCACCCGCTGCAGGTGATGTACGGGGTCGGCGGCGAGCGCAGCCTGGTCGAGGAAGAGCTGCACCACCTGTCGGGCTACGACAACGCCCGGCCCGTGCGCATCGGCAACGGCGCCTACAACCAGATGCAACACGACATCTGGGGCACGATGCTCGATTCGGTGTATCTGCACGCCAAGTCGCGCGAGCAGATCCCCGAAGCGCTGTGGCCGGTGCTGAAGAACCAGGTCGAGGAAGCGATCAAACATTGGAAGGATCCCGACCGGGGCATCTGGGAGGTGCGCGGCGAACCGCAGCACTTCACCTCAAGCAAGATCATGTGCTGGGTGGCGCTGGACCGCGGATCGAAGCTGGCCGAACTGCAGGGTGAGAAGAGCTACGCCCAGCAGTGGCGCGCGACGGCCGAGGAGATCAAGGCCGACGTCCTGGCCCGCGGCGTGGACTCCCGCGGCGTGCTGACCCAGCGCTACGGCGACGACGCCCTGGACGCGTCGCTACTGCTGTCGGTGCTGACCCGGTTCCTGCCCTCGGACGACCCGCGGGTGCGGGCCACCGTGCTCGCGATCGCCGACGAACTCACCGAGGACGGCCTGGTGCTGCGCTACCGGGTCGAGGAGACCGACGACGGCCTGTCCGGCGAAGAGGGCACGTTCACCATCTGTTCGTTCTGGCTGGTGTCCGCACTCGTCGAGATCGGTGAGGTGAGCCGGGCCAAGCACCTGCTGGAGCGGCTGCTGTCGTTCGCCAGCCCGCTGCATCTGTACGCCGAGGAGATCGAGCCGCGCACGGGTCGCCACTTGGGCAACTTCCCGCAGGCGTTCACCCACCTGGCGCTGATCAACGCCGTCGTGCACGTCATCCGGGCCGAGGAGGAGTCCGACAGTTCCGGGGTCTTCCAGCCCGCCAACGCGCCGATGTAGGCCCGAGACAGCTAGGCGCTGCGGGTCAGCGTCTCCGTCGAGGCGGCACCGAACTGGACGTCGAAATCGAGCTCCAGCTGGGTCGGGGTCACCAGCACCACCGGCGTGAGGCCGCTGGTGCCGTCCTGGGCGATTCCGGTGATCACACGTCCGCCGAAACCGTCCGGGGTGGCCGGGACGCGGACGGTCAGCGTGACCTGGCCGACCGCCGACACCCGCAGGAAGAACTCGTCACCGGGGTTCACCGGTCCGGTCAGTTCCCGGCCGGTGCGATCGACGACCGCTCCGTGTGACACCGCCAGCGCTGCACTGTCCGTGGCCCGCAACCGGAACGGCCCGACCAGTCCGTCCTCGACCACCGCATCGTCGGCCGACAGGGCGGGGGTCGTGGTGGCGCGTCGGGCCGCACGGGCTCCGGCGGTCAGGTAGTTGTACAGATGGACCACCCGGTCGGAGTTGGCATAGGTGCCAGAACCGTTGAGCCAGAACTGGATATCGGTGATCCGGACCAGTGCGTCACGGTCGGCCAGCACGGTCAGCCGGTAGTAGCGGTAGCCCTGTGGGCCGCGGCCGGGCCGGGTCGAGGACACGGTGCTGCCGACGCCGAGCGTTCTGCGGTGGGCGCCGCGGCCGGCAGCGATGTTGAGCCCCGAGGCGGCCACGTCCTCCCATCGCACGCTGTCATGCGACTTCTGCAGGACCAACGACACCGCGGCCGTCGATTCCAATTCGACCGTGTACCCGCCCAATTGGGGAGCTCCGTCGAACTCGAACACGATGGCATCGCCATCGGGATAAGCCCTCACCGGTTCGTTGCGCGCCCGGTTGTCGAGCGCCAGGCCGTTGGTGAACAACCAGATCGCCGCCTGGGTCGCCGCGATCGCCTCATGCTCGGCGAGGTTGGCCGCGCCCAGCGGCACTCCGGCAGCGCGCACCCGACGGCTCAGTTCGGCGGTGCCGAGCCGGGGAAAGGAGTTGCGGACGATCCAGTCGACCTCGGCCTCGTAGGACCGGGAGCGCAGGTTGCGCACCGCTGACCAGGTGGCGGTCTCATACCGCGACGGCCGGGTGGGCGCGATACCGGAGAAGTCCAGCGAGTAGGCCTCGACGTTGGGATTCAGCCTGATCAGATCGGTGCGCGCCGAAGTGCCGTCGGTGAACACCACGGTGTCCACGGTGTGCGAATAGGTCCCGCCGCGGTAACGCGTCATCGGTGCCGGATTCGTCCGACGGGGACGGATCCGGGTGCGGACGGCGACCGGGCCCGACACTTCCTCGGAATCAAGTGGGAGTTCGGCTCGGGAATCAGCAACAGACAGAACAGACATGAGGGGTTGACTTTCTTGAAGGCCGGAACGCGCGCATCAACGCACCGCGAGCAAGGCGGGCGGACGACGCAGAGGAAGGCGTCAGAAAATCAACAACAACAACGCACGTCGAGGCAGCGCACGATGGCGACGCGCAGCGATTCGACGTGTTGCATGCGGCCCACCATACGGCAAGTGGGCAGCAATGCCCAGTTCACACGTCGGTGACGAGTTTGAATCGTCCCCGCGCTAAACACTGTCGTGAACCCGTTTCGGCCGTATCGTTGCCGCCCACACCCACTTTGACGCTTGGAGGTAGGCCCCCGTGACGTCCGCACAGAATGAATCGCAGGCACTCGGCGATCTCGCCGCCCGCCAGCTGGCGAATGCCACCAAGACCGTTCCCCAGCTGTCCACCATCACCCCGCGGTTCCTGTTGCACCTGCTGAGCTGGGTGCCGGTCGAGGCGGGCATCTACCGGGTGAACCGGGTGGTCAACCCCGATCGGGTGGCGATCCACTCGGAGGAAGGCGCCGGGACCGAAGAACCGCTGCCCGAGACATACGTCGACTACGAGACCAGTCCGCGCGAATACACGCTGCGCTCGATCTCGACGCTGCTCGACGTGCACACCCGGGTGTCGGACCTGTACTCCAGCCCGCACGATCAGGTCGCCCAGCAGCTGCGCCTGACGATCGAGACGATAAAGGAGCGCCAGGAGTTCGAACTGGTCAACAACCCCGAGTACGGACTGCTGTCGCAGGTGACGCCGGAGCAGACCATCCAGTCCCTGCGCGGAACGCCCACCCCCGACGACCTGGATTCGCTGATCACCAAGGTCTGGAAGACCCCGGCGTTCTTCCTGACCAATCCCCTCGGCGTGGCCGCGTTCGGTCGCGAGGCCACTCGCCGTGGGGTCCCGCCACCAGTCGTCAGCCTGTTCGGCGCCCAGTTCATCACCTGGCGCGGCATCCCGATCGTGCCGTCGGACAAGGTTCCGGTCATCGACGGCAAGACCAAGTTCATCCTGGTCCGCACCGGTGAAGAGCGCCAGGGCGTCGTCGGCCTGTTCCAGCCGGGACTGGTCGGCGAGCAGGCGCCGGGGCTGTCGGTGCGGTTCACCGGCATCAACCGGTCGGCCATCGCGTCCTACCTGGTGACCCTGTACTCGTCACTGGCCGTGCTCACCGACGACGCGCTCGCGGTCCTCGAGGACGTCGGAGTGGACCACTTCCATGAGTACAAGTGAGTACAAATCGGTAGACGCCGAAAGCGATCTTCCGGTCAGCGCGGCCGAGCTGGCCGCGCTGGCCACCCAGCTGTACGCGACCAGCATCCGGCCCGGGCAATGCGGCCAGTCCGATCGCGCCGATCGGCGGGCTGGAGGCATTCGCGGTGCCGTCGGGCCTGGTGCCCACCGTGCCCGGGGTGCTGGCAGGAGGTCCATCGGCGGCACCCGCCTCACCCCGCGGATCGGCACCCGCATGGCCCGGAGCCGTCCCGACGGTGCCGGATCTGGCATGGTCGGGCAAACCGGCGGCCTCCGAAGGTGCCGATGGTTACTACTTCCTGGGAGCACCCGCCGAAGCCGTTGCACCCGAACAGGTTCCGGTAATCGGAGATCATCACGAGATCTTCGATGTCAACGCCATCCGCGCCGACTTCCCCATCCTGCGGGAGACTGTCAACGGCAAGCCGCTGATCTGGTTCGACAACGCGGCCACCACCCAGAAGCCCCAGTCGGTGATCGACCGGCTGGCGCACTTCTACGCGCATGAGAACTCCAACATCCACCGCGCCGCGCACGAACTGGCGGCCCGGGCCACCGATGCCTACGAGGACGCACGCGAATCGGTGCGGCGCTTCATCGGCGCAGCGAAGGCCGAGGAGATCATCTTCGTCCGCGGCACCACCGAGGCGATCAACCTGGTGGCCTATGCGTGGGGAGGCAAGCATCTGGGACCGGGCGACGAGATCGTCATCACCCACCTCGAACACCACGCCAATATCGTGCCGTGGCAGCTGATCTCGCAGCAGACCGGCGCGGTGCTGAAGGTGGCGCCGGTGGACGACGCGGGCAACCTGTTGCTGTCGGAATTCGAAGACCTGCTCGGGCCCAGGACGAAACTCGTCGCTGCCACACAGGTGTCGAATGCGCTGGGCACCGTCACCCCGGTCAAGACGATCGTCGAACTCGGTCACCGGTACGGGGCCAGGGTGCTGATCGACGGCGCCCAGTCCATCCCGCACATCCCGATCGACGTGGCCGAGCTCGGGGCTGACTTCTTCGTCTTCTCCGGGCACAAGATCTACGGCCCCACCGGAATCGGTGCCCTGTACGGCCGCGAGGATGTGCTCGCCGAGACCCCGCCGTGGCAGGGCGGCGGCAACATGATCGCCGACGTCACCCTCGACCGGTCGTTGTATCAGGGACCGCCGAACAAGTACGAGGCCGGCACTGGCAACATCGCCGATGCGGTCGGGCTGGGCGAGGCACTGCGTTACGTGGAGCGCATCGGCATCGAACGCATAGCAGCCTACGAACATGCTCTGCTGGAGTACGCCACCCCTCGGTTGGCGGCCATCCCGGGAGTACGACTGGTCGGAACGGCCGAAGAGAAGGCCAGCGTGTTGTCGTTCGTGCTGGCCGGCCATGAGCCACTGGAAGTGGGCAAGGCACTCAACGCCGAGGGCATCGCGGTGCGGGCCGGGCATCATTGCGCCCAGCCGATTCTGCGCCGCCTGGGCTTGGAGGCCACCGTGCGGCCGTCGTTCGCGTTCTACAACACGTTCGACGAGGTCGACGTGTTCATCGACGCGGTGCGCCGGATCGCCGAGGGCAGCGCCTAGCCGCGCAAGCAATCACCGTGCGCCGATCTCTGGATCCGGCAAGGCACACCGAGCACCATCAGATCCATGAGCTACAGCCGCCTCCGGGCAGACGACACTTCACGCATCAAGATCGACGTGGCGATCGGTGTTCTGGTCGCCTTGCGCGGTTGCGCACCGGAACAAGCCTTCGCCGAACTGGTGCGGGTGGTGCAGCGCACCGGTATCGGAATCGGCAGTATCGCAAGGGCATTGGTCGACCTCGCCGGCGGCAGCTCGGGCAGCACGGCCGAGTACGCCGAGGCGTTCAACGCGTGGGGCGAACTGCTGGCGCAGGCCCGGCGGGTGCCCGTCAACGCCGCACGGTAGCGGGTGCCCGCGCCACCAGCCAGGCCTGGCCGTTCACCTCTGCCGCGGCAAGGCCCTCCAGACCGGCAAAGGCCGCCTCGAGTTCGCCCGCAGCGGCCCGGAACCGGCCCGGCTCCGCGCCGACCTCGCTGAGGACACAGATGGCCAACAGACCGCCGGGGCGCAGCCGGGCGGTCAGGGCCGGGTAGAGCCCGGGATCGCGAAAACGATGGCACAACACCACGTCCACCGCGGGCCCGGATGGTAGGCCTTCGTCAAGGTCGGCGACGTCAAAGCGGCAACGCTCGGCCACCCCGTGGCGGATGGCCGACTGCTTCGCCCGGTCGATCGCCACGGAGGATATGTCGAGCCCCCACACGTCCAGCCCCCGCAGGGCCAGCCACACCGTGGCCCGGCCGGGACCACAGGCGATGTCCAGGGCCGACCCGGCCACCGGGAATTGGTCGGCGTGGCCGTCGAAAACCTGCGGCAGGGCCGGCAGGTCATCATCCGGCTCGTGGCCGGCATAGGCCGCGTCCCAGCGGATGCGGTCCTTGTCGCTCACGTCGCCACCTTAAGGGAATAGCGGCAGACCCTTCGGGGTTAGCCCGTTCATGCGAGCCCTCGTCTACGACCCGCACGCGCCCGCCAACCTCCGGTTCGACGAGGTGGCCGAGCCTTCGGTCGCCGAATCTCAGGCCCTGATCGACGTCCATGCGATCGCGCTGAATTTCGGTGAACTGCACTTCATCGACCAGATGCGCCGTCCAGGCGAAGTTCCCGGCTGGGACAGCGCGGGCATCGTCACTCAGGCCGCAGCTGACGGCTCAGGACCACCGGTCGGCGCCCGGGTGGTCGGATTCAGCGGTGAGGCCGGCTGGGCCGAACGGCGCGTGGTGTCCACCGACAATCTGGCCGAGCTTCCGGAGTTCGTCGAATTCGACGAAGCTGCCGCGCTGCCGGTCGCCGGGGTGACCGCACTGCAGGCGTTGCGGGCACTCGGCCCGGTTGTCGGCCGCCGGGTGTTGATCACCGGTGCGTCCGGCGGTGTCGGCCGATTCGCCGTGCAGCTGGCTGCCCGAGCGGGCGCCCACGTGGTGGCAGCCGTCGGCAGCGCGCCGCGCGGCGAAGGCTTGGCGGAATTGGGCGCGGCCGAAGTGGTGGTCGGGCTCGACGCGGTGACCGATCCGGTGTTCGGCGTGCTCGACAACGTCGGCGGGAAACTCCTGGCCCAAGCATTCAGCCTGGTGTCCGACGGCGGGTCAGTGCAGTCCATCGGGATGGCCTCCAACGAGCCGACCACGATCAACTTCGAGGAGGAAAGGCGTACCGGGAGGCGGAAACGGTTGGAGCCGTTCACCGTCCGGGCCCCGTTCCAGGAGGATCTCCACTATCTACTGACCTTGCTGGCCGACGGCGAACTCGACCCGCAGATCGGTCTGCGGGACTCGTGGGAGAACACCGCCGCTGCCGCCCAGGCATTGTTGGGCCGCAAGGTCGCGGGCAAGGCCGTGCTGCGGGTCGTCTGACCCGGGCTCAGTTGCCTTGTCCGCCGCGTCCCCGTGACGCCAGGTCGGCCACCGGATCCTTGCCGTTGATGAACCAGTCACCGAGAATGCGGGCCTTGTAGACGACCGGGTTGTGGGAGGCGAGCGTGCGCGCGTTGCGCCAATGCCGGTCGAGGCCAAGCTCTTCAGAGACTCCGGAGGCGCCCAGCGCATCGAACACCCGCGTGGTGGCCCGCAGTGCGGTGGAAACGATCACCAGCTGTGCCTGGGTGACGGCCACCTCGGCGTCGACGAGCAATTGCCGAGCGTTGCCTTCGCTTCCCGTGAGCCGGCCGGCCACGATCCGATCCAGGCTGCGCGCGCTCTGCGCCAGCGCCGCGGTCGCCCCGAAGGCCTCGGCCGACACCTCACCGATCACCTGCAGCAGCTGAGGATCGGCCGCCGGAATCTCGGCCAGCCCCTGCGGATAATTTCGTTTCCGAGCGGACAACGCCGCCGAGCCGTCGCGCTGTGCGGCCTTGATGATTCCGGTGAGCACCGCCAGCATGGCGATCTGGTAGAAGTGCGCCTGGTAGGTGAACCGTTCGGTCGCCGGGAAGACATTGCCCCGCTCGGCGCGGGCCTGAGCGTAGCGGGCCGAGCCGCTGCCCGTGGTGCGCTGGCCGAACCCGCGCCAGTCGTCGACAAGGGTGACGCCGGGGTCGTCGGCGCGCACCAGGGCCGTCCACAGCTCGCCATCCTCACCACGACCCAGAACATCCAGCCAGTCGGCGTAAAGACTACCCGTCGCATAGTATTTCGCGCCGGTCACCAGCCAGTGGTCGTCCTGTTCGGTGACGGTCGTGGCCAGATTGGCCAGGGTCAGGTTGTTGGCCTCGGTCCAGCCACCGCCGACGAACTCGCCGGCCAGGAACCGCTTGATCCAGGTGGTGTTGTCCTCCGAAACCGGTGCGTTGAGCCGGTCCTCGACGAAGGCCAGATGGTTGCGCCAGATATGGGCGACGTTGGCGTCGGCCTCCCCCAACTCCGCAAGCAGCAGGAAGGTCTGCTCCAGCGAAGCACCGAAACCGCCCTGTTCGGCCGATATTCGCAGGGTACCGAATCCAGCGTCGCTCAACCAACGCACCTGCTCGTGCGGGAACACCCGGTCGGCCTCACGCTGCCGATTCCCTTCGGCGATCCGCTCGAAGACCGGCCCGAACACCGAGCGCAGCTCGGCGTCATATCCGGTGGGGCGCTTCAGGTATGTCGTTTCCGTGGTCATCTAAGAGTTCTCCTCGGCGTCGATGCGGTACGCGTACTCGTCGCGGACGGTGCGATACCCCAACCGCGCGTACAGCAGATGGGCATTGCTGGCATTGGCGATGTCGGTGCCCAGCGAGGCATGGGTGAGCCCCCGCCGCAGTGCCGCCAGCCAGAGCTTGCGCAGCAGCAGCTCCGCCGTACCGGCCTTGCGCCGGTCGGCGCGCACACCGATGTAGTCGGTATGGGCACTGCGGATCTCGTCCGCGCCGGTTCCCGAGGTGTAGGTGGAACCGAGCACGTAGCCGATCACCACGCCGTCGTCATCCACCGCGGCCAGGCTGAAATCCGGGGTGAACGCCCGGCTCGCCAGATGGTGTTCCCAGCGTTGCGGGGTCTTCGACATGTTCCCGAAGTGCTCGCGGAACGTGTCGAACTGCACCTGGCGGACCTGCTCGGTCAAACCGGCCGCCACCACCTCGGGCCAGGACAGGACGCTCACCGAGTCGATCCTCGCCTCGGCCAATACCGCCGGATCCTCATCGTTCAATACCTTTAGGGTGCTGGAGAATTGGCGTTCCCGGCGGGCTCCGCGAGCCGTCAGGGCATCGATCGCCACCGCCTGATCGGCGCCGATGAACACCCGAAGGTAGGCGCCGGGCACCGCCACCCGGCCGAACTGCCCGACACTGTCGTCGACGATCCCCCGCACCGTGTCGGCCGGTGCATCGGGACCGAAGACGAAGTTGCCCAACACCTCCGGTTCGGCGCCGTCGGGCCGGTGCAGGGCGGCGTAGCCGGCGACCGCACCGGCCTCATCGACAAGCACAACGGCCGAGCCGGGGTACGCACCGCTGAGTTGTTCTGCGACATCGCGGGAATCGGCGGCGAACTTGCGCCCGCCGATGCCCGGTGTGGTGGCCAGGAAGTCGGCGATCAGCGGGTGATGCCGTGCGGTGACCTCGGCGACGGTCCAACCAGTCACGATCGACGCCGAGGTCAGGGCGTCCTCGGTCAGCGTCACGGCGTCACCCCGGCATCGATCCAGCGCTGCTGTTCCTCGGGCGAGACACTCTGGATGGTGCCGATCCGGTTGGCCACCTCGGGCCTGGTCCGCTTGAGGTACCAGTACCAGGACAGACCGGCGAGGAGGATGGCGCCGAACACGAAAGGCAGGATGTTGAACGGGAATTCGGGCACCGGGTAGAAGTTGCTGATGATCACGTATCCCAGTCCGATGGTGGCTGCGACCGCGACGGCGAGCCGCCGCGGGGTCAGGGCACCGATCTTGCGCAACCAGATCGGCGTGGCGATGACCACCAGCAGGTAGCTGACCAGGAAGCCCCAGTTCGCCACGTAACCGCCGTAGACGTCGAACACCAGCCGGCCCGCGGAGCTGAACGTGGCGGTGATCGAAAACGCCAGAGCCAGGATCCCGACGAACACGACGCCGGTCCACGGCGTCTTGTAGGTGGGGTGCACCCTGGTGAACACCTGGGGCAGGGCGCCTTCATGGGCGAAGGTGAACAGCGACCGCGCCGCCGCGTTGGTGACCGCGGTGACGAACACGATGAACGCGATGGCGACGGCGCCGCTGACGACGACGTTCACCCAAGCCACCCCGACGCTGGACGCCAGCTGCGGCAGCACCGCCTTGTCGCCGTCGATCTCGCCGAAGTGCAAGATCTGCGGGTAGGTCGCGAAGATGTAGAGGGCACCGATCAGAAGAACCACGCGCAGAAGGGATCTGGCGATGTTGCGGTGCGCATCCTTGGCCTCGGCGCCGAGTGAGGCGACGCTCTCGAAGCCGGCGTAGGAACCCACCGCGGTGACCGCCGCGATGAACGTCGCGCTGGACCCGAGATGCTGGGGGTTCCACTGGTCCCAGTCGATACGGAACCCGTAACCGATGTAGGAGGCCACGATGATCACCAGGATCGACGCGATGGCCAACAACTCGAAGGCCAGTTCGTACTTGGCGGCCAGCGAAACCCCGCGATACGGCAGGTACACCGCGACGCCGACCACCACGAGCACCAGCAGCAGCCGGAACCAGACCGCTTGGGATCCCAGCCCGATCGACTCCAGGAACGCGTCGAGGTACAGCACTCCGCCGAGGGTGCCCGTGGTGGCGAAACCGATATACCCGAACAACAGGCTGAACCCGGCGGCGAACGCGAACCCGGGCCCGAGGCCGTTACCGGTGTAGGTGCCCAGCGATCCGGAGGACACCGTGCGTTTGGCCTGGAAGCTGATCGTGATCGCCACCAGGACCACGATGGAAAGGCCGATCACCGCGGCCCACGCCGCGCCCTTGCCCGCGGCCACGAACAATGAGAACGGCACCACGGCCAGCGCCACGCTGGGTGCGGCGGCCGCCAGGCCCTGAGCGAACACGCCCCACGGGCCCAGTGCCCCCGACTCGAGCCCGGTGGATTCCGCGGCGATCAGGGTGCGGCCCCCGGCCTCCGCCGTCGGGTGCGCCTTCGGATCGTCTGTAGTAGTCACGGCAATGTCCCTTTCTGACCGCGACGCCGCCCGTCCGTGAATCGGCTCGGGGGTTGATATGTCGGTATGTGTTGCCACACTGCCGCAATCGGATTCGCGTCGTCAGCTATGGAATCGGCAGGATTCTATTGCGAGTGAACGTTATTACTTCGGAATGCGGCACCCGGGTGACCGTCGGGCAACAACCCGTCGTCACCACCGAACAGCTTCTGCCGCAATGTTGTCGGACCTCCGAGTTCGCGGGCGCGGCCGCGCCGGCGGAGTTCGGGGATGAGGTAGGTGGCTACGTCAGCGAAGCTGCCGGGCGTGACGTGATAGGCGATGTTGAAGCCATCCACCCCGGCCCGGTCGGCATATGCCTCCAGCGCATCGGCCACCGTGGTGGCCGATCCGACGAACAGCTCGCCGCCGAACCCGCCCAGCCCCCCGACGTAGTCCCGCAAGGTCAGGCGCTTTCGGACACCGGAATCGGTGACCGCGGCCAGGATGGACCGGCTGGCATCGGTGTCGAACTGCTCGATCGGGCGATCGACCCCGTAGGTCGACCAGTCCACTCCGGACAAGGCGGACAGCAGCACCAGACCGCCCTCCAGGTCGTGGAAGTCTGCGAGCTCTCGAGCCTTGGCCTGAGCCGCGGAATCGGTACTGTCCGTTACGATCTCGACCGAGGTGATGAACTTCAGCGAATACGGGTCGCGGCCGTGTCCGGCCGCCCGGCGCCGGATGTCCTCGATGTGGCCGCGCAGGACCTCGGGCCGCGGATCGCTCACGAACACCAGTTCCGCGTTGCGGGAGGCGAACTCCCGGCCTGCAGCTGACGTGCCCGCCTGGAACAACACCGGCGTTCGTTGCGGCGACGGCTCGACCAGATGCGCCCCGGGCACCGTGAAATACCGCCCGTGGTGGCCGATGTCGTGCACCTTCGCCGGATCGGTGTACACCCCGCGCTCGGTGTCGCGCAGCACCGCGCCCGACTCCCACGAACCTTCCCAGAGCTTGTAGGTCACCTCCACGAATTCCTGGGCCATCGCGTAGCGCTCGTCGTGCGGGATCTGCCGTTCCCGTCCGATGATGTTGCGCGCCGCGCTGTCCAACAGGGAGGTGACGATGTTCCAGCCGATCCGGCCGCCGGTGAGGTGGTCCAGCGTGCTGAACTTGCGCGCCAGCAGGTAGGGGCTCTCGTAGGTGGTGGACACCGTGATCCCGAACCCCAGCCGCTCGGTCGCCGCGGCCATAGCCGACACGGCCAACAGCGGGTCGGTCACCGGCGTCTGCACGGCCCGGGCCAGCGCGGCGCTGGCGTTACCGCCGAACACGTCGAGTTGCCCGACCGCGTCGGCGATGAACAACAGGTCGAAACCGCCGTCGTCGAGCAGCTTCGCCAATTCCACCCAGTACCGGATATCGGTGTAGTCGGCGGTCTGGTCCTGCGGGTGACGCCACAGCCCGAAATTGCCGTGCGACACCGTCGACATGGTGAACGCCGACAGTACGTACGGTTCGGTCATGACCGCTGCCGCTGCGGCACGTCGAGCCCGAGATGAGATCGCAGGGTGGTGCCGGCGTATTCGTGGCGGAACAGCCCTCGCTTGCGCAGCACCGGGACCACTTGCTCGACGAAAAGCTCGTGCTGGCCGGGCAATCCGGAATCCCGCAGTACGAAACCGTCGGCGGCGCCGGTGGAGAACCACTGCTCGATTTCGTCGGCGATCTGCTCGGGCGTGCCCACCACGGCCGCGCCCCACCCGTTGACCGTGCGATACAGGAACTCCCGCACCGTCGGGTTTCCCTCCGTCGCCAGCAGGCGGTAGCCGGCCAGCGCGGTCTGATGGGTCTCCGTGTGCGCCGGGAACGCCGACTCCGGGACCGGACCGTCCAGGTCCGCGCCGGTGACATCCACGTCGACTTCGAGCAGCCAACCGGCCTGGTACTGCGGGCTGAAGTACTCGTACTCCTGCTCCTGCGCGCGCCGGGCTTCCTCCTCGGTGGAGCCGACGAGGAATCGCAGCGACGGGGTGATCAGCGGCGGGCGGGCCCGGCCCAACCGCCGCGCCTCCTCGTGGATCTGGGTGTAGAACTCCTGCGCCCGCAGCCGGTTGCCATGACTGGTGAAGATCACCTCGGCGTGCCGGGCCGCGAATCCCCGTCCGGTTTCCGATGATCCGGCCTGAAAGATCACCGGCTGCCCCTGGGCCGACCGCGCCGCACCCAGCGGGCCCGCCACGTCGAAGTAACGTCCGTGGTGGTCGGTGGGCTGAATTCGGTTGACGTCGTTGAAGATCCCCGAAGCACGGTCTTCGACAATCGTGTCCTCACCCCAGCCGTCCCACAGCTTGCGTACCACCTCGAGCGCTTCCTCGGCGATGCGGTAACGCTCGTCGTGCGCCACCACGCCGTTCGCACTGAAATTGTCGGCAGCGGCCTGCGCGAAGCTGGTCACCAGGTTCCAGCCGGCCCGGCCACCGCTGAGATGGTCGAGTGAAAGCAACTGGCGGGCAAGGTGATACGGATGGGCCAGCGTGGCCGATCCGGTGACCACCAGCCCGATCCGTTCGGTGACCGAGGACAGCGCCGCCGTCGCGGTCAGCGGCTCGAAGTCCTCGGTGATCTTGTACGGCCAGGTCGCCGGCGGGCCGTAGTTCAGACCGTCGGCGAAGAACAGCGCGTCGAAGGTGCCGGCCTCGGCAGTCTGCGCATGGCTGATCAGCCGCCGGCGCACGCCTGCGGTGCTGTTGTCGATATCGGGATGCCGCCACGGCCGGGTAGACCGGGTATTGCCGAAGGCCAGCAGATGAAGCTCTCTGGACACTCCCGCGACACTACGATCCGCACCGGCACGAGCCGAGGGTTGTGCTCAGCGCGAACCTATCCCGGGCGCGGGCTACTTCTTCGGCTTGTCCGCGGCCGCATCGGTGGACAGCGCCGCGACGAACGCTTCCTGAGGAACCTCAACACGACCGATGGTCTTCATGCGCTTCTTGCCCTCTTTCTGCTTCTCCAGCAGCTTGCGCTTGCGGGTGATGTCACCGCCGTAGCACTTGGACAGCACGTCCTTACGGATCGCCCGGATATTCTCGCGGGCAATGATTTTCGATCCGATCGCCGCCTGCACCGGAACCTCGAACTGCTGGCGCGGGATGAGTTCCTTGAGCTTGGTGGTCATCTTGTTGCCGTAGGCCGACGCCGAATCCTTGTGCACGATGGCACTGAACGCATCCACGGCCTCACCCTGCAGCAGGATGTCGACCTTCACCAGGTCGGCCTGCTGCTCGCCGGCCTCCTCATAGTCGAGGCTGGCGTAGCCGCGGGTGCGCGACTTCAGCGAGTCGAAGAAGTCGAAGATGATCTCGCCCAACGGCATCGTGTAGCGCAGCTCGACGCGCTCGGGCGACAGGTAGTCCATGCCACCCAGCTCGCCGCGCCGGGACTGACACAGCTCCATGATGGTGCCGATGAACTCGCTTGGCGCGATCACGGTGGTCTTGACGACGGGCTCGTACACCTCGCGGACCTTGCCCTCGGGCCAGTCCGACGGGTTGGTCACGACGATCTCGGATCCGTCGTCCTTGATGACCCGGTACACGACGTTGGGTGAGGTCGAGATGAGGTCGAGATTGAACTCCCGCTCCAGGCGTTCACGGGTGATCTCCATGTGCAGCAGGCCGAGGAAGCCGCAGCGGAACCCGAATCCCAGCGCCACCGACGTCTCGGGCTCATAGGTCAGGGCCGCGTCGTTGAGCTGTAGCTTGTCCAGTGCGTCACGCAGGTCGGGATAGTCCGAGCCGTCCACCGGGTAGAGGCCGGAGTAGACCATCGGCTTGGGTTCGCGATAACCGGTCAGGGCCTCCGTGGCACCCTTGCGCGCCGTCGTCACGGTGTCGCCGACCTTGGACTGGCGGACGTCTTTCACACCGGTGATGAGGTACCCGACCTCGCCGACGCCCAGGCCCTCGCTGGCCTTCGGTTCGGGTGAGACGATGCCGACCTCGAGCAGTTCGTGGGTGGCCCCGGTGGACATCATCGCGATGCGCTCGCGCGGGGTGATCTTGCCGTCGACGACGCGCACATAGGTGACCACACCGCGGTAGATGTCGTAGACCGAGTCGAAGATCATGGCCCGCGCGGGAGCGTCGGCGTCGCCGGTCGGCGCCGGCACCTGCCGGACCACCTCGTCGAGCAGTTCGGCCACCCCCTCGCCCGTCTTACCGGACACCCTCAGCACGTCCGACGGCTCACATCCGATGATGTGCGCGAGCTCACCGGCATAGCGCTCCGGGTCGGCGGCAGGCAGGTCGATCTTGTTGAGCACCGGAATGATCGTGAGATCCCGGTCGAGCGCCAGGTACAGGTTGGCCAGGGTTTGTGCCTCGATGCCCTGGGCGGCGTCGACCAGCAGCACCGCGCCCTCACACGCCTCCAAGGCACGGGACACCTCGTAGGTGAAGTCGACGTGGCCGGGGGTGTCGATCAGGTGCAGGACGAACTCTTGGTCGCCGACTTTCCAGGGCAGCCGCACGTTCTGCGCCTTGATGGTGATGCCGCGCTCACGCTCGATGTCCATCCGGTCCAGGTATTGCGCACGCATCGACCGGTCGTCGACGACGCCGGTGAGCTGCAGCATCCGGTCCGCCAGCGTCGATTTGCCATGGTCGATGTGGGCGATGATGCAGAAGTTCCTGATCTGCGCCGGCGCAGTGAACGTCTTGTCGGCGAAGCTGCTGATGGGAATCTCCTGGTGAGCGTGGGTGTCCAGCACGTGCTGTGCTCCCTAAGGGTATCGAGCAACCACCGTCGCGACACAATCGCCAAGGGTCTGCTCGCATATGCTCGACACCATGGCGTCGCAGTGGAAGGCGTTCCAACAGGTTCTCCGGGGTGTAGTGGATGGCGCCGAGCACCTGGTGTTCAACGAGGCCCCGAAGTTCGTACGCCAGTTACAGACCACGGACAACGTGCCGCGGACCGTGCAGCAAGGCATCCAGCAGGGCCTTCAACAGGGCATCAAGCTCGGTCTCGGAGTGCTCGCCGGCGCGGCCGCCTCGCCACCTCAGGCGATCACCGCCGGTCGGCCCGTGTCGAAGCACAGCGTGCCCACCGCACACCGGGCCCGCAAAATCATCTACGCCCCCGATCTGGACGGGCAGGCCGATCCCGGCGAGATCGTCTGGACCTGGGTGGTCTACGAGGACGATCCGACCCAGGGCAAGGACCGCCCCGTCCTGGTGGTGGGCCGCGACCGGAACACCCTGCTGGGGTTGATGTTGTCCAGCCAGGACTACCACCGAGACGATCCGGACTGGATCTCGATCGGCACCGGCACGTGGGACTACGACGGCAGGCCGAGCTGGGTCCGGCTGGACCGGGTGCTCGACGTTCCAGAAGAAGGCATCCGCCGCGAGGGGGCGATCCTGGAGCGCAGCCGTTTCGAAGCGGTTGCCCTGCGGTTGCGGGCTCAGTACTCCTGGAGCTGACCACCCACGCCGCGCGTCGGGCTGCCAGTTTCGAACCGCACGTACGGCCCCCGGTCGTCGACGGTGATCCGGCAGCGCACACCGTACACATCGGCCACCAGCTCTTCGGTCAGCACCTCGGCCGGGCTGCCCGCGGCCACCACGGTCCCCTGCGCCAGCACCACCACGTGGTCACAGAACATCGCCGCAAGGTTGAGATCGTGCAGGGCCACCACACTGGTGACGTCGAGCGCGCGAATCATCCCCAAGATCTCCAGTTGATGAGCGATGTCCAGATGGTTGGTCGGTTCGTCCAGCAGCAGTTCGGTGGGTTCCTGGGCCAGCGCCCGGGCAATCTGCACGCGCTGGCGCTCCCCACCTGAGAGGGTGTGCCACAACCGATCGGCCATGCTGTCCAAGCCGGTGGCCGCCATCGCCGCCCTGACGGCTGCGGCGCCGTCGCCGCCACCGAATATCGGGGTGTGCGGGATCCGGCCCAAGCGGACGATGTCGCGCACCGCGATGTCCAGATCGGTGTCCGCGTGCTGGCCTACCACCGCTACCCGTCGCGCCACCGCCCGCCGGGACATCGTGTGCAGCTCACGACCGTCGAGCTGCACACTCCCCGCGTCGGGCCGGTCGATGCCGGCCAGCAGCCGCAACAGCGACGACTTGCCGGAACCGTTGGGCCCCAACAATCCCACCGTGCTTCCGGGAATCGGATCCAGCGTGACCCCGTCCAGTACGAGCCGCCCCGAACGGGTCCAGCTCACCTCGACCGCTCGCAGGTTCATCGGCGTACTCCTCGGCGCCGCAACAGGATCAATGCGAAAGCGGGCACACCGAGCAGCGCGGTGACCACACCGGTGGGCAATTCTTGCGGGGCGAAGACTGTCCGGGCCAGGGTGTCCACCCACACCATGAAGATCGCGCCGAGGATGACTGCTGTCGGCAACAAACGCCGGTGGCCGGGCCCGACGACGAAGCGCGCGGCGTGCGGCAGCACGAGCCCGACGAAGCCGATCGCCCCGGCCGCGCTGACCAGAGCCGCCGTCACCAACGCGGTCATCACCAGCAACACGATGCGGGTCCGCGTCACCGCGATCCCGAGCGTCGCGGCCGCATCCTGCCCGAAGGCGAACGCGTCGAGGGTGCGCCCGTGGATCAGGCAGAGCATCAGCCCGAGGCCGACGGCGGCCGCGCAGGTGGACACGTCGGACCACGACACCCCGGCCAGCGACCCCAAAAGCCAGAACAGCACTCCCCTCGTCTGTTCGGCGTCCGCCGAGGACAGCACGATGAAGGACGTCAGCGCCGAGAACAGCTGGGTGCCGGCCACTCCGGCCAGAACCACCCGATCGGTGCCGCCGCCGGCGGCGTAGGCGAGCAGCAGCACCACGGCGAAAGACAACACCGCGCCGGCGAAGGCGCCGCCGGACAGGCTCAGCGTGCCCGCGCCGACGCCGAGCACCGCGACCAGCACCGCACCGGTAGAAGCGCCCGAGGAGACGCCCAGCACGAACGGGTCGGCCAGTGGATTGCGCAGCAGTGACTGGAGTATCGCCCCGCACAGCGCCAGCCCCGCCCCGGAGATCGCCGCCAGGACGACCCTGGGCAGCCGCAACTGCCAGACGATGCTCTCCTGTAATCGCGTGGCCCCGGATGGCCCGGCGCCCAGGCGGTCGCCGACGATGCGGTACACGTCCCCCATCGACAACGCGGCGGGTCCGATGGTGATGGCCACCGCGGCGGAGAACAGCAGAAGGACCAGCCCGGCGGCCCACAATCCGCCGAGCCAGCTGGTACGCAGACTCACGGCGCCGCGCCGAAACCGAGTTCGGCCAAGCCCTTCGCCACTTTCTCGGCGCCATCCACGGTGCGTATCGACGGGTTGAGATCGGCGCCGTTCACCACGATGTAGCGACGGTGCCGGACGGCGGTCAGCCCCCGGGTGAGCGGATTCGATTCCAGGAAATCGACTTTCGTCTCCAGTGCGTCACCGTTGATCGTGCGGCGGCTCAGGTCGCCCAGCACCAGCACATCGGGGTCGCGGTCGGCCACGCTCTCCCAACTCACCTGCGGCCATTCATCGGTGGTGTCGGCGAACACGTTGCGCGCCCCGACGGCACCGGCGATCGCCCCGGGTGATCCGCAGCAGCCGGCAAAATAGGGCGCGCGAACGTCGGAGAACCAGAACGCCATGTCGATCTCGGCGGGGGCTTCAGCAACCGATCCCATCCGTTGCCGCAACTGCGCGATGAGGCGTTCACCACGATCGGGGACACCGAAAATACTGGCGAGATCCCGGATTTCGGTGTAGATCGCCGCCATCGTGAACGGTGCGCTGCGTGCGCCGTCACCGTTGACCGAGGTCTTGCCTTCGCAGTCGCTGGGCGCCAGATATGTCGGTACGCCCAGCTTCGCGAACTGGTCGCGGTCGGCGACGCCGCCAGGCCCCAGGGTGCCGCCGAAAGAGGCCGACACGAAGTCGGGAGCGGTGTCGAGCACCGTCTCCAGCGACGGCTTGTTCACCGCAAGCCTTGGCACCCGCGCATTCTCGGCCTCGAGGCCGGTGCGGACCGGGTCAGTCCACGTCGCCGTGCCGACCATCCGGTCCGCCAGGCCCAGCGAGAGCAGTATCTCGGTGGAACCCTGGTTCAGCGAGACCGCGCGCCGCGGTGGCGCGTCGACCACCACCTGTCGGCCGCAATTCTGCACCGTCAGTGGATATCCGGGCGTCGCCCCGGGAGCCGCGGCCGGGCCGGTGGTCTGGGCGCATCCAGCCAACACCGTGACACTGAGCGCGCCGGCGACCAACCGGGCCCCGCCCTTCATCGGGCCAGCCCGAACGCCCTGAAACCAGCGGCCAGCTTCTCCAGGGCGTCGATCTCACGGATACCGGGATCGAGTTCGGACCCGGCCAGTACGACATAGCGCCGATCGCGCACCGCGGACATGTTTCTGGTGACCGGATTCGATTCCAGGAACTTCACTTTCGCATCCAGCGCATCACCGTCGACGCGCCTTCGGTTGAGGTCGGCCAGCACCAGGACATCGGGGTCGCGGTCGGCCAGCGCCTCCCAGCTGACCTCCGGCCAGTCTTCGCGGGTATCGGAGAAGACATTGGTGACACCGAGTTGGGTGGCGTACAACCCGGGCGCTGAGCAGCAGCCGGCCAGATACGGCGTCCGCAACCCCGAGAACCAGAACGCGACGCTGGTAGTCGGCTCGGTGATCGACGGGGTGTCCTCCAACCGACGGGTGAGCCGGGCGATCAGGTCCCGGCCGCGCTCCTGCACATCGAAAATCTGGGCCAGCTCCCTGATCTCCCGAAACAGTGTGTCGAGGGCCAACGGTTCAGTGCGGGTGACGGTCTCACCGTCGATTCTCGCCCCGCTGCACACCGAAGGCGACTGATATGTCGGGATACCCAACTGGGTGAACCGACTCCGCTCGGCGACCACCGCCGCCGTGAAGGTGTGAGTGCTGGCCGAGGTCACCAGGTCCGGCTCGACGGCAAGCACCGTCTCCAGTCCCGGGTCGTTGTCGGCCAGACGGGGCACGGTGGCGTTGTCGGCAGCGAGTTCGGGCAGCACCGGATCAAACCAGGTCGAGGTGCCGACCATCCGATCGGCCAGACCCAGCGCCAGCAGGACCTCGGTAGAGGACTGGTAAAGCGACACCGCCCGCCGCGGCGGTCCGTCGAAAGTGACGGCCGAACCGCAGTTTTCGATGGTGAGCGGATAGCTGGTCGGGCCCGCCGCCTCATTGGCCGCGGGGTGGCCCGCGGCAGAATCTGGATGCCCACACGCCATCATGAGCGACAACGTCACAGCCAACAGGGACAACAGTGCGGTGGGTGCACGCACGGCCAAGACTTCCTTTGATCCAGGGCCCAGTCGCGGAGCCGTCAACGGTCATCGCCGGCCGCAGGTGATCGGACTCGAGGCAATGCCTCACACCGTTGCGCGTCAGTTCCGGCCTTTCACCGGATTCCCCTGCTGGTCGGCCCTCGCACTGTAACAGCCACGAGGTTGCGTGATTGCGCGCGTGACGGGCCGGCCGATGCATTAAATCGGCGTGAGCGGGCACTCCTACGCCATGACCGCGCTACCACCCGACCCCGACCCGGGCAAGACACCTGATCTGGAACCCGGCGGCGGCGTCGCTCCTGGCGCCACCCCACCGGACTCGGCGCAGACCTCGGGCCTGGGCGAACCCGAACCGCGACCCAGGCACCGGTACACCCCTACGTCGGTGACCGCGATCATCGGGCTGGTGCTGCTGATCGCGGTGTTCGTCGCCGTCGGCGTGCTGCTGATCATGAAGATGTCCGGCGTATTCGGGTAGCCGGCGAAGGGATCAGCGCGGCCGGCGCCACATCGCGGTCATCACCGGGCCGCCCTCGGGCAGCACGATCTCTCCGGTGACCTCGAAACCGAACCGCATGTAATAGGGGACGTTGGCGGGGTTGCTCGACTCCAGGTAGGCCGGCGCGTGTTCGGCGTCCACCCGATCCAGGCGCGATTGCATCAGGGCATGCCCGAAACCGCCGCCGCGCACCGTGGGGTCGCTGCCGATCACGGCCAAATACCAGTGCGGCTCCTCCGGGTGATGTTCTTTCATCAGCTCGACGACTCGCTGGCCGCGTGGCAGGTCACGGCCGAACGCCAGCACCATGGTGGGCAGCATCCGCAGTTCCTCACCGGGAGTCTGCTTCCAGCGCCCAGGCCCGTCCCACAGTGCGGCTGCGCCGATCTCGCCGTCACGGCCGGCCACCTCGGCACCGCCGCCGGCGAGAAAATGGTGGCGTGTGATCGCGGCGAACAACCGCGGCAGCCCCCTGGCACGGCGGCCCTCGTCGGCCAGGATCCACGACATCACGGGGTCCTCGTAAAACGCCCGGCCCAGGACTGCGGCGAGCCGCTTCACGTCGGACTTGTTCGGGGGACGCACATCCACGGCAGCCACCCGCCCACCATCGCACAACTACGGTGTCGGCGGATCAACGGCTCTGCGTGATGTAGGCCTGTAGCTGTTCCTGCTCGGCCTCGAGCTCTTCCATCCGGGTCTTGACGATGTCGCCGATGCTGACGATGCCGGCCAGCCGGCCACCGTCGAGCACGGGGATATGACGCACCCGGTTCTCGGTCATCAGCGCACTCAGGTGGTCGACGGTGTCGCGTGGAGTACATGTCGCCACCACCGTGGTCATGATCTCCGACACCGGCTGAGCCAGCAGGCTGCTGCCCCGCTCGTGCAGCTTGCGCACCACGTCACGTTCCGAGACGATGCCGGCCAGCCCACCGGGACCCATCACCACCATGGCACCGATGTTGAGCTCGGTGAGCCCGGCCAACAGTTCGGTCACCGTGGTCTCCGGCGAAATCGTCACCACCGCCGTGCCCTTGTTTTTCAGCACGTCCGCGATTCGCATCGGCAGCCTCCGATCGTGATCCACCTCACACCAGGCTAGGTCGGTCTTCGTCAGTAAGAAAGAAGCCACGCCTGATTGGGCCGGGACGGGTAGGAATGAGCACATGATCGAGGTCACGCTGCTCGGCACCGGTAGCCCGATCCCCGACCCGCAGCGGGCCGGACCGTCGACCCTGGCCCGCGCGGGCGACCAGATGTTCCTGATCGACTGCGGCCGGGGCGTGCTGCAGCGGCTGGCCGGGGCCGGCGCGGGAGCCAACCAACTCAGCGCGCTACTGCTCACCCACCTGCACAGCGATCACATCGTCGACCTTGGCGACGTGATCATCACCCGCTGGGTGAGCAGCTTCACCCCGGACGCACCGCCCCTGCCGATCATCGGCCCGCCCGGCACCGCTCAGGTGGTCGAGGCCATGTTGGGCGCGTTCGGACACGACATCGGCTACCGCATCGCCCACCACGCCGACCTCACCGGTCCGCCGCGGGTGGAGGTCCACGAATACACCGACGCGGTGGTGTGGGATCACGGCGGCGTGCAGGTCCGGGTCGCCCCTACCGATCACCGGCCGGTGACGCCGACCATCGCCTTCCGGATCGAACACGCCGGGGCGTCGGTGGTGGTGGCCGGCGATACGGTGCCATGCCCCAGTCTGGATGCCCTGACCGCCGGAGCAGGAGCCCTGGTGCACACGGTGATCCGCAAGGACCTGATCGAACTTCTTCCGCAGCAAAGGATCCGGGACATCTGCGATTATCACTCCTCGGTGCAGGAGGCGGCGGCCACCGCCACCCGCGCCGGGGTGGGGATCCTGATCCTGACCCACTACGTGCCCGGTATCGCGGCGGGCACCGAGGACGATTGGCGCGAGCTGGCCGCCGCGGTATTCGACCGCCAGATCGAACTCGGCGACGACCTGCACCGGGTCGAGGTTCACCCCGGAGTGTGCGCCCGCTCGCGCAGCTGATCGGCTGCCCCGGCCGCGACGTCCAGATCCGCACCGGCCCAGGGGCGTCCGCGGGTGATCAGTACGACGTGCTGCAGGCCCAGCTCGGCGAGCGCCCGGCAGCGCTGAACCAGCTGTGCGACCGATTCACCGGGTTCGAGGGCGGTGGTGACCGTGCGGTGCACCGCTTCGGCCGGCCGCCCCACCTCCGCGCAGTGCCGGTCCAGTACCTCGAGCTGACGACGGAGGGCTCGGCCGCCGTCGGGAATGTCGAAGAGGTTGCAGGCATCGCCGTACTGCGCGACGAGACGCAGAGTGCGGCGCTCACCGGTGCCGCCGATCAGCACCGGAGGGTGCGGCATCGTCACCGGACGGGGACTGCAGATGGGCTGCTGCGCTGTCAGATGTTGTCCCAGGAAGGCAGATTCGTCACCGCGCCACATGTGGTGGGCCAGCTGCAGCAGCTCGGTCATCCGCTCGAAGCGTTCCGCGGTACCCGGCAGGAACAATCCCATCGCGGTCGCCTCGGCCGCGTTGTAGCCCGCGCCGAGTCCGAGCCAGGCCCGGCCGTTGGACAGCACGTCGAGCGTCGTCACCCCCTTGATCAGCAGCGCGGGTGCGCGGATGGTGGCGGCAGTGACCATGGTGCCCAGCCGGATCCGGCTCGTCGTCGCGGCGAGGTACCCGAGCGCGGTGTACGCCTCCAGCATCGGTTCGTCGGTCGAACTGGCGGGATCGGCCTGCACGAGGTGATCGGCCACCCACACGGTGTCGACGGCGGTGCCGTCGAGGCGGGACGCCAGCGAGGCCAACCGCTCATGGATCGGTTCCGGCCACGAATAGTTCGTCACACTCACACTGAGCTTCATGTGCGGCTCCGATCGGGCCGGCGCGCCGGCAGGAGTGCGCCGGCCACGATGAGCCAGATGAGTCCGGTGAACCGCGCGATCGGCAGGATCACCGACGACTCCGGCCAGATCAACACCAGCGTGGCCAGCTCGGCCAGCGCGGCGATCAGCAGTCCGGTCCAGGCCACGGGCCGCGGCAACAGGCCGAGGATGAGGCTGGGTACCGCGATCCCGGCAAGCAGCAATCCGAGCGCGACGATGTGTCCGACTCCGCCGGTGAGGAACACCAGGTAGTACAGCGCACGGATGAGACCGTCATCGATCACCACTTCAGCCCTGGACATCGTCCAGCAGATCAACCCGGACAACGCAAGCGAGCCGGCCGCCAGGATGCCGCCGGCCAGGGCGATCGTGGCGCCGGGCGCGGTCACCCCGAGTTGTCGTAACCGGGTGCTCACGGTCGCGGCGTAGATCGCCAGCGGCACCGATGCGGCGAACGTGCCCACCGCACTGGCCTGCACCGCGCCGTGGTTGTCATGGATGTACCGAATGACGGCGGCCGCCTTGCCGTACGGCAGCGGCATCAACCCACCGAGTGCGACCCCGACGGCAAGGCCGGCCAGCAGCAGCGCCAGGGATACCGCCGCCACCGGGGCCAGGGGCGGTCCGCCCTGCCGTCCGGTCGGGCGAGCCGTTCGGATTCGATCTCTCGTTGAATCATTCATAGTTTGAACGATATGCGCGCACAGCGGCGAACTCAACGGGTGAATGTTTTTTCTTTTGAACGATTTCATCGTGATACGGTCCTACCGTGGAAAACGGGCGGCCCGACACCGTGGCATTTCTCTTGGCGCAACTCGGCCACCGGGCCGCGACACAGTTCGCCGAGCAGATGGCAACCCTCGAGCTCACCCCGCCCCACGCCGGCATCCTGCGCGCCATCGGCGCCCAGCCCGGGCTCAGCCAACAGTCTCTGAGCACCCAACTGAGCCTGCTGCCCAGTCGCGTCGTCAGCTACGTCGACGATCTGGAGGACCGCGGCTACGTCGAGCGCCGCCGCAACCCCGACGACCGCCGTCTCCATGCGTTGTTCCTCAGCGCCGCAGGCAAAAAGGCGCTACGCCGCATCGGTGAGCTGGCGCGGCGGCATGACGAAGGGATGACCGCGGGGCTCGACGCCAAACAACGCGACGACCTGCACACCCTGCTGCAGATCGTCGCCGACCAGCAGGGGCTGACGCCGCACGTGCACCCCGGCTTCCGCAACCTGGGTCGCGCCGGCGCCGGCCGCGTCAAGCCAGGCGGGTGACCTCCACGACCACGTCGAGGTCTGTCGACCCCTCCCCCGAATAGATCCCCTTGAGCGGCGCCACATCCGAGTAGTCCCGGCCCACCCCGACGCTGACGTACTGCTCGGTGATCTCGCTGTCGTTGGTCGGGTCGTAGTGCCACCAGCCGCCGGTCCACGCCTGGATCCAGGCGTGACTCTGCCCGTCGATCGTGTCCCCCACCACCGCCTCGCGGGTCGGATGCAGATAACCCGACACGTACCTGGCCGGAATTCCCATGGACCGCAACATGATCAGCGACAGGTGGGCGAAGTCCTGGCATACCCCTTTGCCCTCACGCAGGGCGTCCAGGCCCGAGGAGTGCACCCCGGTGGTGCCCGCCACGTACTCCAGCTCACTGCGTACCCACTGCGCCACCGCGGTCACCGCCTCGAACGGGTCGTGGTCCTTGGCGATCTGCCGCCCGACGCGCGCGATGCGCCTGCTGCGCGGGGTGTAGTGCGTGGGACTGAGCACCTCGTCGAACCGGTCGACGACGGCCTCCGAGCCCAGATCATCCCAGCCCACCAACTCCTCGGGTTTCTCGGCGGGCTCCGTCTCGACCACCGACGACGCCGAGACCTCCAACTCGGTGTGCGGGGCGTGCAGATCGAACGCCGTGACCGCCGTGCCCCAGTAGTCGACATACCGATAGGACCGGGTGGCCGGAATGGTCTCGACCCGGTTAAGGATCACGTTCTGCCGCGAATCAGAACGCGGCGTCAGCCGGGCCTCGTTGAAGGACGCGGTCACCGCCGACTTGTAGGCGTATCCCGTGGAGTGCACCACCCGTAGCCGCCACATCTAGACCTCGCCTTCCTCGATCACAACCGCATCCCCGTGCCCGGCATCGGTCCACGCCACCCACGGTGCGGAGTGGAAGTACTGCAACGCCAACGCTTCTCCGACATCACGGCAGGTTTTCTGCAGCCCGGCCAGCCGGGCGTCCAGGGATTCGAGCACCGCGCCCGGCTGCAGGAACTCCAGCTCGCTGCGGGCCCGGCCCAGCAGCCGCTGCGCCTCCGCGGTGGCGCCCAGCCGGCTGTGCGGCCGGTTGAGCAACTCGTCGAGGCTGTGCTCGGCCAACCGCAACGAATAGAAGATCGATCGCGGGAACAGCCGGTCCAGCAACATGAACTCGACCACCCGCCCGGCGTCGAGCACCCCGCGGTAGGTACGCAGATACGTGTCGTGGGCACCCGCTGAGCGCAACAACGTGACCCAGGCCGGCGATGACCCGCTGTCCCCCACCCGCGACAGCAGCAGCCGCACCGTCATGTCGACCCGCTCGATGGCGCGGCCCAGCACCATGAACCGGTAGCCGTCGTCGCGGCTCAACGTCGAATCGGCCAGCCCGGCGAACATCGCCGCGCGCCCCTCGACATACGACAGAAACTCGTGGGGGCCCAGACGTTTGGCCGCACGCTCGCGCTCGGCCAGCGCGTTGTAGGTGGTGTTGAGGCACTCCCAGATCTCGGTCGAGGTGACCTCCCGGGCACCGCGGGCATTCTCCCGTGCGGCCGATATCGAGTCGACGATCGAATTGCCGCCGCTGTCACGACTGAACGCCACGATGTCGGTCAACGACCACACATCCAGGCGCCGCGCCGGCGGATCGATACCGAGCACCCGCAGCAGGGTGCGCGAGGCGACATCCGGGTCGACGCTGGAGTCCTCCAACAGCTGATGCACCGTCACATCGAGGATGCGAGCGGTGTCATCGGCCCGTTCCACATACCGTCCGATCCAATACAACGACTCGGCATTGCGCGCCAGCATCTTCCGCCCACCCCCTGCTACTGCTGCTGTTGTGACGACGAACCGTCCGGCGCGCCGTCGCTTTTGGGCCCTTTGGCGGATTTTGGCAGCGACCGCACCACCTCGGCCGCGGCCAGCTCGCGGTCGGCCGCCGACGTCCGCGTTGCCAGCACCCAGGTGTCCTTCGAACCGCCGCCCTGGCTGGAATTGACCACGAGGGACCCTTCCGGCAGCGCCACCCGGGTCAGCCCGCCGGGCAGCACCCAGACGTCGTTGCCGTCGTTGACCGCGAACGGACGCAGATCCACGTGCCGGGGCGCCAGCTTGTCATCGATCTGGGTGGGCACCGTGGACAGTTGCATCACCGGCTGGGCGATCCAGCCGCGCGGATCGGCACGGATCTTCTTGGAGATCGCCGCCAGCTCCTTGTCCGAAGCGTCGGGGCCGAAGACGATGCCGTAGCCGCCCGAACCCTCGACCGGTTTGATGACGAGTTCGTCGATCCGGTCGAGCACCTCTTCGCGTTCGGTGTCCAACCAACAGCGGTAGGTGTCGACGTTGGCCAGGACCGGCTTCTCGCCCAGGTAGTACTCGATGATGGTGGGCACATAGGTGTAGACGAGCTTGTCGTCGCCGACCCCGTTGCCGACCGCGCTGGAGATCACCACGTTGCCCGCGCGCGCGGCGTTGAGCAGGCCGGCCACCCCGAGCACCGAGTCGGGCCGGAACTGCATCGGGTCCAGAAACGCGTCATCGATGCGGCGGTAGATGACGTCGACCTGGCGCTCGCCTTCGGTGGTGCGCATGTAGACGGCGTTGTCGCGGCAGAACAGGTCACGGCCCTCGACCAGTTCGACGCCCATCTGGCGGGCCAGCAGCGAGTGCTCGAAGTAGGCCGAGTTGTAGACCCCGGGCGTGAGCACCACGACGGTGGGGTCGGCGACGTTGGTGGGTGCGGCATTGCGCAGCGCCCGCAGCAGGTGCGACGAGTAGTCGCCGACCGCGCGCACGCGGTGGGTGGCGAACAGGTTCGGGAAGACTCGCGCCATGGTGCGCCGGTTCTCCATCACGTAGGACACCCCCGAAGGCGATCGCAGATTGTCCTCGAGCACCCGGAAGTCGCCCTTGTCATCGCGGATCAGGTCGATACCGGCGACGTGGATGCGCACCCCGTTGGGCGGGACGATGCCCGCCGCCTCGCGGTGGAAGTGCTCACACGAGGTCACCAACCGGCGCGGGATCACGCCGTCGCGCAGGATCTCCTGCTCGCCGTAGATGTCGTCGAGGTACATCTCCAGCGCCTTGACCCGTTGGGTGATGCCGCGTTCCAGCCGGGACCATTCGGCGGCCGAGATCACCCGCGGCACCAGGTCGAGCGGGAACGGCCGCTCCTGGCCGGACAGCGAGAAGGTGATGCCCTGATCGATGAACGCGCGGCCCAGCGCATCCGAGCGCGATCGCAGCTCCGATGCGTCCGACGGAGCAAGCTCGGCAAAGATGCCCTTGTAGGGTCCGCGTACGTTGCCAGAGGCATCGAACATCTCGTCGAAGGCCTGCGAGTAGCGGCCCAGCTGGTTGTAGCCGTCGAAGATGCCCTGATGCTTGGCGCGCCGCGAGGACGCCGCCCGTTGCGAGGCCGGCCTCGACCCGTTCGACTCGGCACCTTGGGTACGGACGGTTTTCAGGCTCACCCCCATCATGCTGCCCCACCTTCGGACGTTTCGCCGGTTCAACGGCGCAGCCCGTTTCGGCAGGCCAAAGGGCGATTGAAGTGGTATGAGGGTGGAAAAACGAGCCGCGGGCGCCCGACGTTTCCGCTGCACCGCTTTGGGAGTTCGGACGCCTCGCTGGTACCCTGAACAGTCGCTGCCCGCAGTGCGGGTGTGCGCACCCAGACTTCGGTAACCCCAGCTAGAGAATTACGAAGGAATTTTTACGTGGCCAACATCAAGTCGCAGGAAAAGCGCATCCTCACCAACGAGCGTCGTCGGCTGCGTAACCAGTCGGTGAAGTCGTCGCTGCGTACGGCTGTGCGCAGCTTCCGCGAGGCCGTCGAGGCGGGCGAGAAGGACAAGGCCGCCGAGTTGCTGGTGTCGACCAGCCGCAAGCTCGACAAGGCCGCCAGCAAGGGCGTCATCCACGCCAACCAGGCCGCCAACAAGAAGTCGGCTCTGGCCCTGGCGCTGAACAAGCTCTGACCCTCCGGGTTTGATCCGCTAGCTTTTCCGGTTCACCGGGTGGCGAGTTCCGCCACCCGGCGCACCGCTGTCTCAAGGGCGTAGTCGGCATCTGCCGCTGCGCCCTTTACGTCTGCATTGAGGGTGGCGACCACCCGCATCGCCTCGGCCACCGAGTCGCGTGACCATCGCCGCGCCTGCTTCTGCGCCTTCTGCACCCGCCACGGCGGCATCCCCAACTCACCGGCCAGCCGGTACGGATCCCCCGACAACGGCCCCACCCGTGCGATCGTGTGCACGGCCTCGGCCAGCGCATCGGCCAACACCACTTGTGGCTCCCCGGCCAGCATCGCCCAACGCAACGCTTCGGCGGCGCCCGCGACATCTCCGGTGACCGCCTTGTCCGCGATGTCGAAGCCCTTCACCTCGGCCTTGCCGCTGTGATAGCGGCGCACCGCGACCGCGTCGACCTGCCCGGCGGTATCGGCCACCAGCTGCGAGCACACCGCGGCGAGCTCGCGGATGTTCGAGCCGACCGCATCCAGTACCGCGGTGACCGTGTCGTCGGACACCTTGGCCCGCAACTGGCGGAACTCGGCCCGCACGAAATCCGCACGCTCGGCGGGCTTGGTGATGCGCGAGCACGGATGCACCTGTGCGCCAAGCTTTTTCAACTGGTCAGCCAGCGCCTTGGCCCGCCCGCCGCCGGAGTGGACGACGACCAGCACCGTGCCGGGAGGCAGATCGGCTGCGGCCGAGGCGATGAGGGCGACGGCATCCTTGCCCGCCTCGGCGGCGGCCTCCAGCACCACCAGGCGTTCTTCGGCGAACAGCGACGGGCTCAGCAGCTCGGCGAGCTCACTGGTGCTGACCTCACCGGCCCGCATCCGGTCCACCGGAACGTCGTCGGATCCGGCCTGCTCACGCAGCGCCCGCAGCACCGCCCCGACCGCTCGTTCGACCAGCAGTTCCTCATCGCCCAGAACCAGGTGCAGACCGTCGATCTGTTGACTCACACGATGATCGTGTCACGCCGACCCGACAGCGCCGACCACCTGGCCCGCCAGCGCCCAGGCCAGCAGGCCGACCACCAGCACGGCCAGCCCGCGACGCACCCAGCGCAGCCGCCACAGCACCGTCAACGCCACCCCGCCCAGCGCCACCGACACCACGCCGGCCACACCCGAGGGCGATGGCAGCGCGGCCGCGGGCAGCGCCGAGGCCCACCGCGCCACCGACAACAGCCACCACAGCTCGGGTCCGGTGAACCGGATCAGCAGCTGCGCCCCGCCCGGCCAGATCCCCGAGCACACCGCCGCCGCGGTGCCGAGAACCGTGATGGGCGGAATCACCCCGGCCACAGCAAGATTGGCAGCCACGGCCACCAGGCTGACGGTTCCCGAGATCCCGGCCACCAGTGGCGCCGTGACCAACTGGGCCACCACCGCTACGCTGACCGCCGCCGCCACCGGGCGCGGCCAGCCACGGGCCTGCAGCCGGCCCGACCACACCGGAGCCAGGACGACGATCCCGGCCGTCGCGCACACCGACAGCGCGAACCCGACATCGACCGCCAGTTCGGGGGCCGCGATCATCAACACGATCACACTGGCCGCCAGCGCGGGCACGGCTTGCCGCCGTCGGTGGGTCAACACCGCCAGCAGGGTCACCGCCCCCATCACCGCGGCCCGCAGCACGCTGGCCGATGGCTGCACGACGATGACGAACCCGACCAGCCCGGCACCGGCCAGCAGCGCGGCTGCTCTCGGCCCGACCAGCGCGGCACTCAGCAGCAGCGCGCCGCACACGATCGTCACGTTGGCTCCCGACACCGCCGTCAGATGGGTCAGGCCGGCGGTACGGAACTGCGCCGTGGTGGTCGCGGTGACCGCCGAGGTGTCCCCGAGCACGAGTGCCGGCAGCATGCCGGCCTGATCGGCCGGTAGCGCCGCCCGCGCCGATTCCGCGAAGCCCGAACGGATCTGCCCGGCGATGCGCTGCACTGCCGAGGCCTCCCCCAGCGACGGCTGACCCGATGCCGCGAGCACGGCCACCGTCAGGTCCTGGCGGCCGGGGCGCCCCACGGCGGCCCGAAATCGTACCGGCCGCCCGGGCCCGGCCTGACCGAACGACGACGAGGCGAACACCAGGACCCGGCCCGTCATCGGGACCTCGTCGACCTGGCGCAGCGCGGCGCGGAACATCAGCCGCCCACCGTTGACCACCCGCGGGGTCTCCTCGGGAAGGACCTCGACCCTCGCCTGGCCGCCATAGAGCCGACCGATCGGATGATTCTCGACCTGATGCACGCGAAGTCCGACTGCCATCGCGAACCCGGCGGCCACGGCCGCCACCGCCAGCACCGCGGCCGCGACCGGTCGCTGATCGGCGGCCATCCCACCACCGGACCGCGCAGCCAGCCAGGTCAAAGCGACCGCGCCGAGGCCCACCACCACCGCGGCCCCGGGATGCCAGACGATGCCCGCCGCCGACACCGACCACGCCGTCAGGGCGGCTGGGACCATCCGCAGATCCAGCGACCGCTCATCGGCCCATCCGTCCCCTCCCGGCCCCTCACGCCCGGACCAGCTCACGCAGTTTCTCCAGCCGCGCAGGGCCGATGCCGTCGACGTCGCCAAGCTGATCGACACTGTCGAACCGGCCGTGCGCGACCCGCCAGGCCACGATCGCCTCGGCGGTCACCGGGCCGATACCGGGCAGCGCGTCGAGGTCCTCGACGGACGCGGTGTTGAGGTCGACCGGCCCGGCCGGTGTGCCGGCGGCCGGGGTGCCGGGTGGCGGGGTGACCGCCGCATCGCCGGCGACCGAGCTGCCCATGGTCGCCGGCTGACCCGCGGGGGCGTCGATGCCGACGACGATCTGCTCACCGTCCCCGACCCGGCGGGCCATGTTCAAGCCGATCAGGTCAGCCCCCTCGAGCGGCCCGCCTGCGGCTTGCAGCGCGTCGGCAATCCGCGCCCCGGACTGCAGGGTGACCAGACCCGGCTTGTGCACCAGGCCGACCACGCTGACCACCACCTGGCCACCCGGGGCATTGCCGGCCGGCGGCGGCGCCGCCGACGAAACCATCTGCACCGGTGGGAGATTCGCCGAAGCGACCGGCGGCGGCTGCTGGCGGATCAGGGCGAAGACGGTGACCAGGACGGCCAGCACCCCGACCCCGGCCAGCGCGAGTGCCCCGGCGCGGCCGGGGTCTGCCCGCACGGCAGCCAACCACCCCCGGCCTTCCCCCGGCGCCGTATCGGGCAGCCATCTCGACAGCGCGCTCTCGGATGCGGTGTCGCGGTCCGGCGCGCCGTCACCCTCGGCGTCGGTGTCGTCCGTGCCGCCCGGACGGCTGCCTCCCAGACGACGGAGCCGCTCCACCGACAATTCGGTTCCCATGCCCGCGACGGTAGGTGCGGGTCGCGACGATTCCGGGCTCGCGGGCCCTCGTCACCGACTGGCTGTGGATGAATCTCGCGTTGTGGATTACTACCCCACCGCGGGGGTCGGGGGCTGCTTGGGTGTGGTCCGTTCCAGGTAGCGCAGCAGCTCCACCGGGAACGGCAGCACCACCGTGGAGTTCTTCTCGGCGGCCACTTCGACCACGGTCTCCAGCAGTCGCAGCTGCAGGGCCGCGGGCTCGGCGGCCATCACGTCGGCGGCCGCGGCGAGTTTCTCCGATGCCTGCAGTTCGCCGTCGGCGGTGATGACGCGGGCCCGCCGCTCACGTTCCGCCTCGGCCTGGCGCGCGATCGACCGCTTCATCGAATCCGGCAGTACGACGTCTTTGATCTCGACCCGGTCGATGTGTATCCCCCAGCCCACCGCGGGGTTGTCGATGAGCAGTTCGAGACCCTGGTTGAGCCGCTCCCGGTTGGACAGGAGGTCATCCAGATTGCTCTTGCCGATGATCGACCGCAGGGAGGTCTGCGCCACCTGGCCGATCGCCGACATGTAGTCCTGGACGTCGACCACGGCCCGGACCGGGTCGATCACGTTGAAGTAGATGACCGCATCGACCCGGACGGTGACGTTGTCGCGGGTGATGCCGTCCTGCGCGGGCACCGGCATCGTGATGATCTGCATGTTGACCTTCTGCAGCCGGTCGGCGACGGGAACCAGCATGGTCAATCCGGGCTGGCGGACGTTCTCCTGGACCCGGCCGAACCGGAATACCACACCCCGCTCGAACTGCCTGACCACGCGGATGTTGTTCATGCCGAGCCAGAGCAGGGCGACGGCGGCGGCGCCGGCCGTTGCGAACGTGTAGAGCATGTCCATGATCCGACCTCGATTCATGGCTTGGCGGGGCAAGCTCGCCCCGCAATTCGATTGTGCGACGGTGGTGTGCCTACCGCGAGTGAACAACTCACCGATAGTGTCTAGAGTCCACCGCAGGGCTCGAAGAGGAGACGACCATGACCGCAGCGGGTAAGCCGATCCGGGTCATCCAGTGGACCACCGGCAACATCGGACGACGCTCGCTCCACGCGATCATCGGCCGCGACGACATGGAATTGGTCGGCGTGTACGCGTACAGCGCCGACAAGGTCGGCGTCGACGCCGCGGACCTGGCCGGCTGGCCGGAGCCCACCGGCATCAAGGCCACCAACGACATCGACGCACTGATCGCGCTGAAACCCGACGCCTGTTGCTACAACCCCATCTGGCCCAGCGTCGACGAACTCGTCGCATTGCTGGAGGCCGGGGTCAACGTGTGTTCCACCGCGGCCTGGATCACCGGCGGCAAGCAGACCCCTGAAGACTTGGAACGGATCCAGAAGGCTTGCCAGGCAGGCAATTCCACGATCTTCGGTAGCGGTGCGCACCCCGGCCTGACGAACATGATGGGCATGGTGCTGTCCAGCGCGTGCGAGAGCGTCGACGAGATTCGCATCACCGAGTCGGTCGACTGCGGGGTCTACGAATCGGCGGGCACCATGGCCGCGATGGGCTTCGGCCAGGACCCGGAGACCCCCGGTCTGGCCGAGAGCGTGCGTCGCGAGAGCGAGGTGTTCGCCGAGTCGGCCGCGATGATGGCCGACGCCGTCGGCGCGGAGCTCGACCGGATCACCTTCGACGTCCAGTTCACCGCGGCCACCGATGATTCCGACCTGGGGTTCATGCAGATCCCCAAGGGAACGGTGGCCAGCGTGTTCGGCTACCACCGTGGCTGGGTGGGCGACAAGAACGTGGTCAGCGTCGGGTTCAACTGGATCATGGGCAATCACGTCACCCCGCCGAAGCCGGTGGCGCACGGTCACGTGATCCAGGTGTTCGGCGTGCCCAACATGCGCACGGTTGTCTACTGCCTGCCCTCGAAGGACTGGAGCGAGGTCAGCCTCAACGGGCTGGGCATGATCTACACCGCGCTGCCGGTCACCAACGCGGTGCCCGCGGTGGTGGCCGCGCCACCCGGAATCCTCACGCTCAAGGATCTGCCGCCGATCACCGGGCGCTTCGCCGGCTAGGGCTGAGCGCCCTGCGGTGGCATCGTTTTCTGCCTGACGGTTGTGCGCACCCGTCGATCCACAGCCCTGAGGTAGAAATCGGCCTCGGCAGGCGAGGGACCGGCTAAGCGTCCTCAACGGTGATGCACGCACCGACCGCGCCGCCACCGACATGCACCGCGAGCACCGCACCCATGTCCGCCACCGACAGCGACTTCAGGTGCGGCAGCCGGTCGGTGAGCGCCGCGGCGATCTCCTCGGCACCGTCGGGGTTGTCGACGTGGTGCACCACCACGCTGACGGCGCGCTCTCCGGCCGCGTCGGCGATCTGATCGACAAGTGCCGCATGCGCTTTCGATATCGTGCGGATGCGCTGTGAAAGCACCAGCCGGCCGTCCACGTCGAGGCGCAGCAGCGGCTTGAGCGACAGTGCGGTGCCCAGCCACGATGCCGCCGCACCGATACGGCCGCTGCGCCGCAGATTGTCGAGCCGGTGCACGACGATGAACGCCTGCCCGCGCGGTATCGCGGCCCGAGCCGCGGCTTCGACAGCGTCGAGCGGCTCGCCGCGCTGTGCCGCTTCCGCGGCAGCCAGGGCGACGAAACCAACCCCCATCGCCGCCGCGCGTGAGTTGACCACCCGCACGGCCGGTCCGATCTCCCGGGCCGTCGCCGCAGCGGTGCTGTAGGTGCTCGAAAGCGCGGCCGAAATATGCACCGCGACAACACCGTCACCGCCGCTGTCGGCCAGCGCCTGCTGATACGTCTCGGAGAGATCGGCCGGCGAGGCCCCGGACGTCGTGACCCGTGCCCTCTCATAGATCTGCGGCGGCAACGGGTCAACGCCGTCGCGCCAGTCATCACCGTCATCGAGGATGTGCAACGGCACCTGCCGGATCCCCCACTGCTCACACAACTCGGATCGCAACCGCGACGTCGAGTCGGTCACTATCATGACCGCCATCGTCAGTCGGCGGAATCCAGTTGCGGCACACCAGCATCGGCCAGACCCTTGAGCATCAGCTCGGCCACCGCCCGGTGCGCTTCGAAATTCCAGTGGATGCCGTCGGGATTGCCGCGCCCGCTGAGCACCTCGTCGGCCACTGCGGCCTTGAGGTCCACCAACGCCACGTCGTGTTCGGCGGCCCAGGCCGTGATCGCCTTGACGGTGGGCTCACGCCCGTGATGAGCCTTGCCGTACGTGTCGGCGATGTGCACCGACGGCAACGACGCCACCACCGGAATGCCCGGCCGGTTGAAATCGATGGCGTTGCGGGTCATCTCCAGATACTCGACCGTCAGGTGCGGCGGCAGCGCGGAGCGGGCGATCGGCGACAACCGCGGCTGGACCCAGCCGTAACCGTCGCGCGCCCACCGGCGCAACCTGGCCGGGCGGATGTAGCGGATCAGCTCCCGCAGCGCCGTCGGCAGCGGCGAGGGTAGCGAGTCCATACCGCTGGTGGCGAAAACGACCGCACCGGCTCGCGGCAACGCCGCCCAGGACCGCGGATCCTGGGTCGCGGCCCACCACACGTCGCGGCAGGTCCAGCCGATTCGGCCGATGAGCTCGACGTCCCAGCCCAACTGTTCGGCAACGATATTGGGCCAGATCCGCGGATCGTCCGACGGCAGACCGCCAGTCGGTCCGAAATACGACAGGGAGTCGGCGAAGACCAGCAGCACCGGCCTGGCCGCCGAGCCGCGATCAGAGGACATCGTTGGCCACCTGTGCCGAGGCGTTCCACACATCCAGCCGCCATTTGATGGCGTCGAACGCGTCACCATCCGCCGCGGTGTCTTCCGAATGTCCGGACAGCTGAACCCAACTGGCGTTACCCATGCCGCCCAGCACCGGCCAGTTGTCCACCGGCAGACCGAGCAACCCGGCGGTCAGCGCCGCGATCAGCCCGCCGTGGGCCACCAGAACCACCGGGCGATCCGAGCCATCCAGGCCCCACTCCGGTTGTCCGGCAACAAGTTCGGCGACAACGGGAATACTGCGGTCGGCCACGTCGACCCGGCTCTCGCCGCCATGGGGCGCCCACCGGGCGTCCTCGCGCCAGGCCACGCGGGCACCGGGAGCCATCGTGTCCACCTCAAGGTGGGTCAGGCCCTGCCAGTCGCCCAGATGTGTCTCCCGCAACCGCTTGTCCACCTGCACCGCGATCCCGGCACGGTCGCCGAGGGTCATCGCGGTGTCCAGGGCGCGTTTGAGATCCGATGACACGATCAGCAGCGGCTGACGCTTGCCCAGCACATCGGCGGCCGCGGCAGCCTGGTCGCGACCCAGATCGGACAACTCGGTGTCGAGCTGGCCCTGCATCCGGCTACCCGCGTTGTACTCGGTCTGGCCATGGCGCAGCAGGACCAGGCGGCGGACCCTCATCGCGCCCTCACTCGGAGGTCTCCGGCTTGTCCAGCTCGACCGGGATCGTCGGGCAGTCCCGCCACAACCGTTCGAGCGCGTAGAACTCCCGCTCGTCCTGGTGCTGGATGTGGACGACGATGTCGACGTAGTCGAGCAGCGTCCAGCGGCCCTCCCGGGTGCCCTCGCGGCGCGCGGGCTTGTACCCGGCCAGCCGCATCTTCTCCTCGACCTCGTCGACGATCGCGTTGACCTGACGCTCATTGGAGGCCGATGCGATCACGAAGCAGTCGGTGATCACCAACTGACCCGATACGTCGATGACCACGACATCGTCGGCCAGCTTGGCCGCGGCAGCCTTGGCGGCCACCGTCGCCATCGCGACGGCCTCTTCGGTGGCGCTCATCGAACCGGCTCCATGGTGTGTTCACCCTTCCCGTCTGCGGAATACAACCCGCGTTTGGCCACGTACTGCACCACACCGTCGGGCACCAGGTACCAGATCGGCCGGTCTTCGGAGGCCCGCTTGCGGCAGTCGCTGGACGAGATCGCCAGCGCGGGCACCTCGACCAACGTCAATGCGTCCGGCGGCAGCTCACGCAGCGCCGCCTCGATATGTTCACCGTCCAGCTCGTAGCCTGGTCGGCTCACGCCGACGAACCTCGCCATGGAAAACAGATCCTCCCAGTTCTGCCAGGACAGGATCGATGCCAGGGCATCGGCTCCGGTGATGAAGTAGAGGTCGGTGCCGGCGTTGAGATCACGCAGGTCACGCAGGGTGTCCTTGGTGTATGTCGCCCCGCCCCGATCGATGTCGACCCGGCTGACCGAGAAGCGCGGGTTGGACGCGGTCGCGATCACCGTCATCAGATACCGGTCCTCGGCCGCACTGACCTTCCGGTCGTGCTTCTGCCACGGCTGGCCGGTGGGGACGAAAACCACTTCGTCGAGGTCGAACAGGTCGGCCACCTCACTGGCGGCGACCAGGTGTCCGTTGTGGATGGGATCGAACGTCCCACCCATCACACCCAATCTGCGCCGTGTTGCCACAAAGAGGCAGCTTACGGGAGCGTTGACGAGCTCAGACCGGCAGCAACCCGTCGATCACCGAGGCCAGCTGTTTGGCCGATCGGCACTCGTGCATCGGGATGGTCTCGAGATATCGGGGCACCGCGGAATCCCCGCTGCCCCACAGGTGCTTGGGCTCCGGGTTGAGCCAGTGCGCGTGGCGGCTGGCCGACACCATGTGCGCCAGCAGCGCCGTCTCGGGATTGCGGTAGTTGTTCCGGCCGTCACCCAGGATCAGCAGTGAGCTGCGCGGCGACAGCACGTTGGGGTACTTGTCCAGGAACGACACGAACGCGTGCCCGTAGTCGGAGTGCCCGTCGCGGGTGTAGACGCCCGCCTCACGGGTGATGCGCTGCACCGCGACCGCCAGGTCGGCCTCGGGCCCGAACATCTCGGTGACCTCGTCGGTGGTGTCGATGAAGGCGAAGACGCGGACCCGGGAGAACTGCTGGCGTAGCGCCGAGACCAGCATCAGGGTGAAGTGGCTGAATCCGGCCACCGATCCGGATACGTCGCAGAGCACCACGAGCTCGGGGCGCGCCGGATGCGGCTTCTTGAGCACCACGTCGATCGGCACCCCGCCGGTGGACATCGACTTGCGCAGGGTCTTGCGCAGGTCGATCTCGCCGGACCGGGACCGGCGGCGACGGGCCGCCAACCGCGTCGCCAACGTGCGCGCCAGCGGCTGCACGGTCTTGCGCATCTGACGCAGCTGCTCACCCGAGGCGCGCAGGAACTCCACGTTCTCGGCCAGCTGCGGCACCCCGTACATCTGCACGTGGTCACGGCCCAACTGCTCGGCGGTCCGCCGCTTGGTCTCGGACTCCACCATCTTGCGCAGCTGGGAGATGCGCTGAGCGGCCAGGGCCTTGGCGATCTGTTCCTGGGTGGGGGTGGGCTCGTCCCCGTAGGGGGCGAGCAGCCCGGCCAGCAGCCGGCCCTCCAGATCGTCCAGGCTCATCGCCTTGAGCGCCTGATACGACGAGTACGACGGGCCGCGGCTGGAGTTGTAGCGACCGTAGGCCTCGACGATCCGCGCGATCATCGCCGCCATCCGGTCATCGAGGTTGGCCAGATCCTCGTTGTCGGCCAGCATCTGCACCAGCGCGTCGCGCATCGCCTCGATGTCCTCGGGCGGCAGCTGCGGCCGGTCCTGGTCACCGGCGCCGGCATCATCCTCATCCGGGAGCACGGTGCGCGCACCGAGGGCCGCCGGGAAGAACAGGTCGAACATCGCGTCGTAGGTCTCGCGGTGGTCGGGACGCCGCAGCACCGCGCAGGCAATGCCCTCGCGCAGCGCTTCGCGATCGCCCAGACCGAGCACGGTGATCACCCGGCCGGCATCGACGGTTTCCGACGGGCCGACCGAGATTCCTTGCCCGCGAAGGGCTTCGACGAACTCGACAAGGTGCCCGGGCAGGCCGTGCGGGGCCAGCGGCTGGGGCGGTCGAACCCGGCGGGGCACCATCAGTTCAGCCTGAGCTCGCCGGCCGCGCGCTGCTGGTCGGACTGGTGTTTGAGCACCACGCCGAGGGTGGCGGCGATCATCTCGTCATCGACGGTGTCCAGGCCCAGCGCCAGCACGGTGCGGCCCCAGTCGATGGTCTCGGCGACCGACGGCACCTTCTTGAGCTGCATGCCGCGCATCACGCCGATGATCCGCACCAGTTCTCCTGCGATGTGCTCGGGCAGCTCGGGCACCCGCGACAACAGGATGCGGCGCTCCAGATCCGGATCCGGGAAATCGATGTGCAGGAACAGGCAGCGCCGCTTGAGCGCCTCGGAGAGCTCACGCGTGGCGTTCGAGGTGAGCACCACGAACGGCGGCCGCTCGGCGGTGATCGTGCCGAGTTCGGGGACGGTGACCGCGAAGTCGGACAGCACCTCCAACAGCAGACCCTCGATCTCGATGTCGGCCTTGTCGGTCTCGTCGACGAGCAGCACGGTCGGGTCGGTGCGCTTGATCGCGGTCAGCAGCGGCCGGGTCAGCAGGAACTCCTCGCTGAACACGTCCATCTTGGTCTGGTCCCAGTCGCCACCGGTGGCGTTCTGCCCGGCCTGGATCCGCAGGATCTGCTTGGCGTGATTCCACTCGTAGAGCGCCCGGGCTTCGTCGACACCCTCGTAGCACTGCAGCCGCACCAGTTCGGAGCCGGTGGTCGCCGCGACGGCGCGGGCCAGCTCGGTCTTGCCGACGCCCGCCGGCCCTTCCACCAACAGCGGCTTACCGAGCCGGTCGGCGAGGAAAACCGCTGTCGCGGTGGCAGTGTCGGGCAGGTAGCCGGTTTCCGCCAGGCGCCGCGCGACATCGTCGATGTCGGCGAACAACGGAGCGGGGCGAGCGGGCACGCTCATGTGGTCTCCTGGTCTCTATCTGGTCGGCGCCTAGGCCGGGCGGGTCTGACCGTCTCCCCACACGATCCATTTGGTCGAGGTCAGTTCGGGCAGGCCCATCGGTCCGCGGGCATGCAGCTTCTGGGTGGAGATGCCGATCTCTGCGCCGAAACCGAACTGCTCTCCGTCGGTGAACGCGGTGGACGCGTTGACCATCACCGCGGCCGCATCCACCTGTTCGGTGAAACGCTGAGCCGCAGCAAGATCCGTTGTCACGATGGCCTCGGTGTGCCCGGTGCCGTACTCGTTGATGTGCGCGATGGCCCCGTCGACGCCGTCCACCAGGGCGACGGCGATGTCCATCGAGAGGAACTCGGTGTGCAGCTCCTCGTCGGTGGGATCGGCGTGCACGGTGACACCGGCCTCACGCAGCGCGGTGGTCAGCCGCGGCAGCGCGCTCGCCTCAAGTGCCTTGTCCACCAGCAGGGTCTCGGCGGCATTGCAGACGCTGGGACGCCGGGTCTTGGAGTTCAGCAGGATCTTGCAGGCCAGGTCGATGTCAGCCGAGGAGTGAACGTACACATGGCAATTGCCCACACCGGTCTCGATCGTGGGCACCTGCGCGTCACGCACCACGGCCTCGATCAGGCCGGATCCCCCGCGCGGGATCACCACGTCGACCAGGCCGCGGGCCTGGATCAGGTGGGTCACGCTGGCACGGTCATGGCTGGGCAGCAAGTGCACCGCGTCGGTCGGCAACCCGACCGAGGCCAGCGCCGAACGCAGCGCCGTCACCAGAGCCTGGTTGGACCGGGCCGCGGACGAGCTGCCGCGTAGCAGCGCTGCATTGCCGGATTTGAGCGTGAGTCCGAACGCGTCCACGGTGACGTTGGGCCGGCCCTCGTAGACCATGCCGACCACGCCGAGCGGCACCCGCTGCTGGCGCAGCTGCAGACCGTTGGGCAGGGTGCGGCCACGCAGCACCTCGCCGACCGGGTCGGGCAGCCCGGCGACCTGGCGCAGCCCGGCGGCGATGCCGTCGATCCGCTGCGGGTTGAGTGCCAGGCGGTCGAGCATCGCCTCGGGGGTGCCCGCCTCCCTGGCGGCATCAAGATCGGCGGCATTGGCGGCCAGGACCTCGTGGACGTGGGCCAGCACGCTGTCGGCGGCGGCGTGCAGCGCACGGTTCTTGGTCTCGGCGCTCAGGGTGCCCAGAACTCGGGCCGCGACGCGGGCCCGGCGCGCGGCCTCGTGCACCTGCTCGCGCAGGTCGTGCGGCGGGGCGCTGACGGGCGGTGTCTGCACGCTCATCGTCCCAGGGTATCGGAGGTGTTGAGGCGGTTCGACACGTGTCAGCGCCCAGCAGGATTTAGCGTTGTCGACTATGGCGGCTTCGCGTGTGTGCGTGGTTGGGAGTATCAACGCTGACCAGACGTTCGTCGTAAACAATCTGCCTCGTCCCGGCCAGACCGTGCTGGCCTCGTCGCTCACGTCGTCGCCCGGCGGCAAGGGCGGCAACCAGGCGGTGGCGGCCGCGCGCTCCGGTGCCGACGTCGCGCTGGTGGCAGCGGTCGGTGACGATGCCGCCGCAACCACCCTGCGGGAGCACCTCCGGGTCAACGGGGTCGGGACCGACGCGGTGACATCGTTGCCCGGATCGAGCGGGTCGGCAGCGATCCTGGTCGACACCGTCGGGGAGAACTGCATCGTGGTGTCGCCGGGCGCCAACGCCCGACTCGAGGTGGACTCCGAGGCGGCCCGCTCGGCCATCGTGTGGAGCGAGGTCACCCTGATCCAGTTGGAAATCCCGGTGACGACGGCGATCGCGGCGGCCAGGCTCGCGCGCGCGGCCGGCGCCGTCGTGATGCTCAATGCCTCACCGCCCGGCACCGCCGCACACCAACTGCTGGCCCTGTCCGAGCTGGTGGACGTGGTGGTGGTGAACGAGTCCGAGGCGGCCGAGTGGCATTGGCCGGTGCGCCACCTGGTGATCACCCGGGGCTCGCGCGGGGCCAGTTACCTCGGCGCTGACGAACGCTTCGACGTGCCGGCGCCGACGGTGCGCGCCCTGGACACCGCCGGGGCCGGTGACGTGTTCGCCGGTGTGCTGGCCGCCGGATGGACCACGGGCCACGAGCCGGCCCTGCGGCGTGCCTGTGCGGCCGGAGCCCTGGCCACCTTGGTCCGCGGGGCCGGCAACTGCGCCCCCTCGGCGGTGGACATCGATGCCGTCCTGACGCACTGAGACACCAACTGAAGGCGATACCGTTGAAGTTATAGTCGCCAACCATGACAGAGGGACAGACTCCGCGCCCGCCCGACGGCGACTGGCTCGGCACGCCGTATCTCAGGTTCGACCGACAGGGCCCGTTCGGCGTGGTCACCCTGGATCGGCCGGACGCCCGTAACGCGATGACTCCGGCCATGTACTTCGGCATCCGGTACGCGGTCACCCATGTCGAGGCGGACCCGGACCTGGCCGGGCTGCTGATCACCGGGACCGGGGACGTCTTCGCCCCCGGTGGCGACCTCGGCGGCGGCAACGGCGTCGACGACTGGATGAGCTTCGGTGCGGCCCTGTCGATGGACGTCACCCCGTTCGAGACGCTGCGCCAGTCGGTCAAACCGGTGGTGAGCGCCGTCAACGGCCTGTGCCAGGGCGGCGGTCTGCAGATCGCGATCTGCAGCGACATGGCCGTGGTCAGCGACCGCGCCACGTTCCGGGTGCCCGAGTTGTACCGCGGCATCGCCGACACCTACTACAGCCAGATGCTGGCCCGCCTGATCGGCCCGGTCCGAACCCGCGACCTGATGTTCACCGGCCGCACCCTCAGCGCGCAGGAGGCCGTCGACTGGGGCATGGTGGCCCGGGTGGTGCCGCACGACCAATTGCTCTCCGCTGCAACAGAAGTGCTGGCCCAGTGCTGCCGGACCGCACCGCGCGCCCGCGGGGTGGTCAAGTCCAGCCTGGACAGCTACATGGGCCTTTACGACCGGATCGGCATGAAGGCCAGCTACAGCGGCGACGAGGCGATGGAGGGCTTCCGCGCGTTCAAGGCGCGGCGCTCACCCGAATGGGTCCATCCGGACCTGCGGGCCGAGGGCCGGCTCTAGACGCTGACCACCTCCTGTGCGGCGTCCGACGCGAGCTGCGCGTCGGCGCCGTCCCCCACGGTCGGCAGCGACACCTCCACGTCGGAAATGTTGATGACGCCGAACTGCGTGAAGTTGAGGAACGGCGTCGCCGAAGTGGTGATCTGCACGGTGGCAGTGTGTCCGGGCTCCAGCGTGTAGGCCACGGCCTCCATCGGGATGGTGACGGTGTGCTCCTTGCCGTCGAGAGTGACCGGAATCGGCGTGACCACATTGCCGATCACCTGCCCGGTCTGGTCGTCGACGATCTGGGCGTAGACGTGGCGGCTGGTGCCGATGCCGGAGTACGTCATGGTCAGCTCGGGCGCACCGACGATCTGGGTGGCGGTGTCCGATGGAGCGGTCACCGTGGTGTTCACCGCGTTGATGGCCTTGGTGCCGTCCCCGAGGCCGAACGGGATCCCCGCCGCGCCCGGTCCGGAACCGCCGAGGATCGGGACGATTCCGAGCAGCCCGCCGCTGCCCGAGGCCGTGACCGGGGTCCCGGTGAAGTTCGGGTCGGTCGGCAGGAGGTCGGAGGTGTAGTGGTCGCCGTTCTGGTCGATCCACCCGAACGTAGGAAGACTATCCGCCAGGCTGCCATCGACATTTTCGCCCTTGTGCTTGACATAGGTGTCGAGCCAGCTCAGCGTCGCGGTCTGGACCATCTCTGCGCTGTCGCCGGGAGGGGTCTCGCAGTTGCCGTGGCCGCCGCAGAACCAGACCATCTTCACCGGCACCCCGTTGGCGTCGAGGATTTGAGCGTTGTCCATCGCCTGCTGCAGCGGGAACAACACGTCCACGGTGCCCTGGATGATCAGCGTCGGTGCGGTGACCTTGTTGACCAGCGCGGTCGGGCCACTGCTGGCCAGCAGGGCCTGCTGCTCGGGGGTCAGGATGCCCAGCAGCCCACCGGTCAAGATGCCGCTGTACAGCTGGGTGTTGATGTTCGCGCCCGACGTCACCAACGACAGCAGCAGCAGCGCCGCATACGACGTCTTGAACGCCTCGTTGGGGTAGAGCGAGCTGTTCAGCGAGTTCCATGAGATCGTCGGCACGATCGCGTCGATCCGGTTGTCGGTGCCCGCGGCCACCCACTGGATGCCTCCGCCGTATGACGGACCCACCATGCCCATCCGTGGATCGTTCGCGGCGTCGAGTTGCGTCCCGGGCCGTTTGGCGACGTAGTCGATCAGGGCCGACACGTCGCGGCCCTCGAAGAACGGATTGTCCAGCTGCAGGATCCCGCCCGAATCGTGCTCACCGCGCGAGTCCCAGGTGACGACGTTGTAGCCGTTGTCCCGGAACGTGCCGACGCCGGTCGGGCCTCCGGTGTACGGGTTGGTGTCACCGGCACTGGACAGACCGGCGCCACTGAAGATCGTCGGCGCCTCCTCGCCCGCCTGCAGGCCCGAGGCCGGGAACCAGTTCATGCTGATCTGCGTGCCGTCGAAAGAGGTGACCTTGTAGGTGTAGGCCACCGGAGTGTCGCCAGGCGCCAGCGCGCCGACGTCGACGTTGACCGCCACCACCTCGGAGTCACCGATGAGCGGCGCCAACACGTCGTTCACGACCGGGATCTGGTGCACGACCACCAGGACCTGCGGCACGAACGAGCCGACGACCGGGATCTGTTGCAGCGCAGCGTCGAACGGTGTCGTCTCGGCCACCAGCACGGTGAACTGCTCGGTCCCGTCGTTGTCGACCACCGTCGCGTAGGGCAGGAACGTGAAGGTGCCGTTGGCCGAATTGAGCCGGACCTTGCCGCCGGCGCTGGGGGCGCCGACCACGGTGTAGGTGAGCGGCAACCCGCTCGAGCTCGTCGCCCCCGTGCTGCCGTTGATGATGCCGTCGACGATGACCACCGAAGGGGTCGCGGTGATGCCGTCGGTGGTGGTGGCCGCCGAGGGGGCGACGGCGGCGGTGGAGAATTCGCGACGCGCGGCCGCCAGCAGCACCCATTCGGCCGGCGAGTCGGTCCGCGGCGCAGTCGGCGAGTTCCCGGCCAGGGTGGTGGCGATGTTGTTGACCACGGCCGCGATCAGGCCCGGTACGGGAGCGGGAGCGGGTTCGTCGACCACGCCGGCCTCGACAGCCGCGACCGTGGCCGCTCCGCCGGGAGGCTGAGCCTGATCACGCAGGGGCCGGGGAAGATTCGGACCGGTGAACGACAGGCCGCGGAGCGTCTCGATCGCCTTGGGGCTCGCCGCGGGTTTGGCCGGGCCGGGGGTGTCGGTGTCGTCCGCCGCCGCGGCGTCGTGCCGGTTCGAGCCGGTCTCGATGTTGGCCCGAGCATCCGACAGTCGGTCGGCGATGGTTTGAGCGAGTTGGGACTTCGGCGTCGTGGCACCGACGCGATGGCGACCGGATTCACCGAGCTTGGCCGCCCGGTCCTTGATCGCCGCACGCACCGTCGCCTGCCGCAGCGAGCGGGCACTCGGCCGGTCCTTGGCCGGGCCCTTGCCGGCAGTGGGAGACGACGTTGACCCGGACGACGTGTCACCCGGCGATGCCGAGGCCACCGGTGCGCCCAGCACCTGACCACCCAGAACGACGGCCGACCCGACCCCGAGCGCGACCGCCAATCCCCCTACCCGGCCGACGTACTTCGCAGCACCCAACGCAACCTCCTAGACCGACATCCGGCCCAGGCCGGACTGTGACCTGCCGCACATTAGCGCGGCGATGTGAGGCAGAAGGTTAGCTTGTCAATTTTTTGCGTCGTCAATTGGGTCAACCGGTCATTTGGCCGGACGCAGGCGGGCGGAACTAGTGTTCGGGGACGTTCCGCTCGATCTCGTCGAGCCAGATCCGGGCTGACATATCCGACGGCGCCCGCCAATCTCCCCGCGGCGACAAGGCGCCGCCGTGCGACACCTTGGGACCGTTCGGCAGCGCCGAACGCTTGAACTGAGAGAACGAGTAGAACCGCTGGGCGAACACCTGCAGCCAGTGCCGGATGTCCTTGAGCGAATACACCGGGCGCTTGTCCTCCGGGAATCCCGCCGGCCAGTCACCGTGGGCCGCATCATGCCAGGCATGCCATGCCAGGAAGGCCACCTTGGACGGGCGGAATCCGTAGCGCAGCACCTGGAACAACGAAAAATCCTGCAGCGCATACGGACCGACCTTGGCCTCGCTGCTCTGGATCTCCTCATCCTCGCCCGTGGGCACCAGTTCCGGGGTGATCTCGGTGTCCAGCACCGATTGGAGGACCTCGTTCACCTCGCCACCGAACTGGTCCGACGAGATCACCCACCGGATCAGATGCTGGATCAGGGTTTTCGGCACTCCGCCGTTGACGTTGTAATGCGACATCTGGTCGCCGACCCCGTATGTCGACCAGCCCAGCGCCAGCTCGGACAGGTCACCGGTGCCGAGCACGATGCCGCCGCGCTGATTGGCCAGCCGGAACAGGTAGTCGGTGCGCAAGCCGGCCTGGACGTTCTCGAACGTGACGTCGTAAACCTTCTCACCGCGGCCGAACGGATGCTCCATCTCGGTCAGCATCAGCTCGGCGGTCTTCTTGATGTCGATCTCTTCGAACGTCACGCCGAGCGCCTGGCTCAACCGGATGGCGTTGTTCTTGGTGCGGTCGCCGGTGGCGAAGCCGGGCAGCGTGAACGCGAGAATGTCACTGCGCGGCCGGTTTTCCCGATCCATCGCCCGTGCCGCCACTATCAGGGCGTGGGTGGAATCCAGGCCGCCGGACACCCCGATGACCACCTTGGGGTACTTCAGCGCGCGCAACCGCTGCTCCAGGCCGGAAACCTGGATGTTGTACGCCTCATAGCAATCCTGTTGCAGGCGTGCGGGATCCGCCGGCACGAACGGGAACCGTTCGACCTCGCGCAGCAGCCCGATGTCACCCGTCGGCGGGTCGAGCTGGAACTCGATACGGCGGAACGAATCCACCTGGGCGCCATGATTTCTGGCGTTGTCGTCGAACGTGCCCATCCTCAGTCGCTCGGAACGCAGCAGCTCCAGGTCCACGTCCGCCACCGAGCGTCGCTCACCCCTCGGGAAGCGCTCACTCTCGGCGAGCAGCAGTCCGTTCTCCCAGATCATCGTCTGGCCGTCCCAGGCCAGATCGGTGGTCGACTCCCCCTCGCCGGCCGCGGCGTACACATAGGCGGCCAGGCACCGCGACGAAGCCGAGCGAGCCAGCAGCGCACGGTCTTCGGCGCGCCCCACGGTGATCGGGCTGCCCGAGAGGTTCGCCAGCACCGTCGCGCCCGCCAGCGCGGCCTGCGCACTGGGGGGCACCGGCACGAACATGTCCTCGCAGATCTCGACATGCAGAACCAGCCCGGGAAGGTCGGACGCCACGAACAGCAGGTCCGGCCCGAACGGCACCTCGGCACCGGCCACCCGAATGGTGCCGCGCACGTCGGCGCCGGTGGCCATCTGCCTGCGCTCGTAGAACTCCCGGTAGGTCGGTAGATAGGACTTGGGAGCCACCCCGAGCACGGCGCCACGGTGGATGACGACCGCGGCGTTGTAGATCCGATGCCGGTACCGCAGCGGTGCACCGACCACGAGCACCGGCGTCAACACCACCGAGGCCGCGACGATTTCGATGAGCGCCTCTTCCACCGACTCCAGCAGGGCATCCTGCATCAGGATGTCGTCGATCGAGTAGCCAGACAAGGTCAGCTCGGGAAAAACAGCGACGGCCACGCCGTCGTCGTGGCAGGCCTGCGCCAACCGGAGCACCGATTCGGCGTTCGCCGGCGGATCCGCCAACGCCGTGTGGTGGGTGCAGGCGGCAACCCGCGCGAAACCGTGGTGATAGGCGCTGTAGAAGTCCATCGCGCCCATTGTCACCCGAAAAGTGTCAAGATCGGGCCACTGGGTACCAAATGAGGCATGAGCGATACCGCACTGGTGGTTGTGGACATGCTCAACCACTACCGGCACGAGGATGCCGAACTGCTTGCCCCCAACGTGGCACCGATCATCGATCCGCTGGTCGGACTGATCAAGAGCGCTCGCAGCCGCGAGAACATCGACCTGATCTACGTCAACGACAACTACGGCGATTTCACGGCGCAGTTCAGTGACATCGTCGAGGCCGCGCTGGCCGGTGAACACCCCGAACTGGTGCGGCCGATCGTCCCGGCGGACGACTGCCTGCTGCTGACCAAGGTGCGCCACAGTGTGTTCTATGCGACCGCGCTGGATTACCTGCTGGGCCGGTTGGGCGCCCGTCGGCTCATACTGGCCGGCCAGGTCACCGAGCAGTGCATCCTGTACAGCGCGCTGGACGCCTACGTGCGACATTTCGACGTGGTGATCCCGTCCGACGCGGTGGCGCACATCGACGCCGGGCTGGGTGAGGCGGCGCTGCAGATGATGCGCCGCAACATGAGCGCCAAGGTTGTGCCGGCGTCCGAGTGCCTGGACTGACCGGCGGCCTATCCTGGCGAGGGTGGATGCCCCCGAACTCGTCGCCCTGCTGCAGGGACGCCGCGTGGCGGTGTTGACCGGCGCGGGAATGTCGACCGATTCCGGCATCCCCGATTACCGTGGCCCGGATTCCCCGCCGAGCAATCCGATGACGATCCGGCAGTTCACCTCCGATCCGGTGTTCCGGCAGCGGTACTGGGCTCGCAACCACGTCGGCTGGCGCCACATGGACAACACGCTGCCCAACGCCGGACACCGGGCCCTGGCCGCACTCGAAGCCACCGGCGTGGTGAACGGGCTGATCACCCAGAACGTCGATCTACTGCACAGCAAGGCCGGCAGCCGGTCGGTGGTCAACCTGCATGGCACGTACGCGCAGGTGATCTGCCTGGACTGCGGCGCGACGATGGGCCGCGACGAGTTGGCCGCGCTGTTGGAAGCGGCCAATCCCGGCTTCATCGAACGCGCCGAGGCGGTCGGCGGGATCGCGGTGGCACCCGACGCCGACGCAGTGGTCCGCGAAACCGATTCGTTCACCGTCGTGGACTGCCCGGCCTGTGCGGGCATGCTCAAACCCGACATCGTCTACTTCGGCGAGAGTGTCCCCAAAGCCCGTGTCGAACAGGCGTACTCGATGGTGGACGATGGCGAGGCACTCTTGGTGGCCGGGTCCTCCCTGACCGTGTACTCGGGTTACCGATTCGTCCGGCACGCGGCCGCACACGAAATCCCGGTGGCGATCATCAACCGCGGACCCACCCGCGGTGACGATCTGGCCACGGTGAAGGTCGAGGCGGGCTGTTCGGAAATGTTGACGCTGTTGGCCGGTGAGCTCAGGAGAACGTGCACGGCATCGACCGGATAGCGTGCACGAAGTTGCCCTCCAGATAGGCCGGCTCCCCCGCGGCGATATCGGGCAACTGATGCAGCAGCTCGCCGAAGATCGCGCGCAACTGCGTCCGGGCGACATGCGCGCCCAGGCAGAAATGGCGGCCACCGCCACCGAATCCCAGGTGCGGATTGGGCTTTCGGCTCAGGTCGAGAACCTCGGGCCGGTCGAACACCTCGGCATCCCGGTTACCAGAGGAATAGAACATCACCACCTTCTCCCCCGCCGAGATCCGCTGCCCACCGAGTTCGACGTCGACGGCCGCGGTACGCCGGAACGTCATCACCGGCGTCGCCCAACGCACGAACTCTTCGACCGCGCCGCCGATCCGGTCGTCGAAATCCGCCAGCAGCCAAGCCCGCTGGTCGGGGTGATCGGTGAGCGCCTTGAGCGCATGGCTCGTGGTCTGGCGCGTCGTATCGTTGCCCGCCACCGCCAGCAGCACGAAGAATGCCGCGACCTCGGCGTCGGTGAGCCGGTCCCCGTCGACCTCCGCGTGCACCAGCGCGCTGATCAGATCGTTGCCGGGACTCTGCCTGCGTTCTGCGGCAAGCGCATTCGCCACCTGATGCAGGTACATCTGGTTCTGCAGCAGCACCTCCAGCGGGTTGCGCCCGGCCAGATAAACCGGGTCGGCCCAGGACACCAGCGCGTCGGCGGCATGCGCCACCCGCTGGCGTTCGGATTCGGGGATTCCCACCATGTCCGACAACGTGCGGATCGGAAGTTCCTTGGCGCACTGGTCGACGAAGTCCACCCCGCTACCGACCTCTTTGAGCTCGGCCACGATATCGCGGGCGTTCTCCTTGATCGAGGTTTCGATGCGGGCGACCTGGCGGGGCGTGAACGCCGCGTGGACCAGTTTGCGGATCAGCGTGTGCCGGGGCGCGTCCATCGCCAGGAACGACTGTGAGGCCTCCAGCAGCTCTTCCGGAATGGACTCGAACAGCACCCCTTTGCCCGACAGATAGGTCTCGCTGTCACGGCTGACCGTCACGATGTCGGCGTGCCGGGTGACCGCCCAGAACCCGCGATCGTCGGGATCGGGCATGAGCGCGTCCTCGACCGGTGGATGCCAACTGACAGGCCGGGAGGCACGCAGCTCGGCGAAAGAGACCTCGCGATCGGCGGCCGTGGTGGCCCAGAACACCCGGGACGAGAGATCGATCGGGTCGTACGGGCGCACGTAGGAAGTGGCGGATGTGATGGGCGACACAGTCATGTGGGTGACGATAAGTCTAGACACTATGTCTAGTCAAGGTGTGAGGAAAGCCGATACGCTGTGCCCATGCCATCGGTAACGCGAAAACCGCAGGCCAACCGGGAGGAACGGCGCGAGCGGATCGAACGGCAGCTACTCGATGCCACCGACCGGTTGATGGCCGACGGCACCAGCTTCACCGAGCTCAGCGTCGACAGACTGGCCACCGAGGCCGGGATCTCGCGGGCCAGCTTCTACATCTACTTCGAGGACAAGGGGCATCTGCTGCGCCGGCTGGCCAGCCAGGTGTTCGGCGATCTGACCCAGGCCGCCGAGCGGTGGTGGAGTGTCTCGGGGCGGCGCGACCCGGACGACGTCCGTGCGGCCATGGCAGGCATCATCGCCAGCTATCGGCGCCACCAACCGGTATTGATCGCGCTCAACGAGATGTCGGGCTACGACCCACTCGTCGGGCAGACCTACCGCGAGCTGTTGACCGGGATCGGCGATCAGCTCACCCGCGTGATCGAGCAGGGGCAGGCCGACGGTTCGATCCGCACGCAACTTCCGGCCGACGTCACCGCCAGCACCCTGACCTGGATGGTGGAACGGACCTGCCATCAGAACCTGCCGTCACACCCGAACTCCTACGACGCCGAACTGGCCGACACCCTCACGCAAATAATCTGGGGTGCGCTGTATCTGGAGTCCCCGCACCTGTGATTTGTGCACCGCCCGGAACGGTCAGCGTTACCGGAGGTGCACAAATCGCTAGGTGGCGACCAGATCGTCGGCGTGCACCGCGGGCCGGCGCAGCTCGGCCGGCAGATCCGGCGTCGAGCGGCCGATGATCGCCGCCAGCTCCGTCGCCTCGTAGGCCACCACGCCACGCGCCACGGTCTGCCCGTCAAGCCCCCGCAGATCCACCACGTCACCGCCGTGGAATCGCCCGCTGACCTCGGTGATCCCGGCCGGCAGCAGCGAACGGCGCTGTTTGACCACCGCGCGCACCGCGCCGTCGTCGAGGGTCAATGCCCCGTGCGACTCCGCGGCATGGCGAACCCAGAACCGCCGCGCCGACATCCGCTCGGGCCGCGGCGCGAAGACGGTGCCCACCGACGCATCGCTCAGGGCCGCACCGGCATCGGCCGCGGCGGCCAGCAGCACCGGCACCCCGGCATCGGCGGCCAGCAAGGCCGACGACAGCTTCGAGGCCATGCCGCCAGTACCCAGGTTGCTGCCTCCGCCGGCCACCACCCCGTCCAGATCGCCTTGCGCGGCGACCTCAGGGATGAAGCGGGCGTTGCCTTTTCGTGGATCGGAGTCGTACAGGCCGTCGATGTCGGACAGCAGGATCAGCGCATCGGCACCGACCAGTTGGGCCACCAGAGCGGAGAGGCGGTCGTTGTCGCCGAACCTGATCTCGTTGGTGGCCACGGTGTCGTTCTCGTTGACGATCGCCACCGCATGCAGGGCGCGCAACCGGTCCAAGGTGCGCTGTGCGTTGTTGTGCTGCACCCGCATCGCGATGTCGTGGGCGGTCAGCAGCACCTGGCCGACCGTGCGGCTGTATACGGCGAACGCCGAACTCCACGCGTTGACCAGGGCCACCTGGCCGACGCTGGCCGCCGCCTGCTTGGTGGCCAGATCCGTTGGGCGCTTGGAGAGTCCGAGCGGCTCGATTCCGGCCGCGATGGCACCGGAGGACACGATCACCAGATCGGAGCCGGCCTTCATCCGGCCCTCGATGGCCTCGACCAGGACCGCGAGCCGGCGGGCGTCGAAGACACCGGCCGGAGTGGTGAGCGCCGTGGTGCCGATCTTGACGACTACGCTGCGTGCGGTCCGAATCGCCTCGCGATGAACGCTCACGCGTCCTCACTGCCGGGCTGGCGGCGCTCCCGTCGGGCAGCCTTGCGTTCGGCGGCGCCGATCCGGTCGGTCTGCTCGAGCCGGATGTCGGTGCCTCGACCCGTCAGCGGCATGTCCACACCGGCCGGGGTCTGCGGCTCCCAGTCGAAGGTCATGTCGCCGATGGTCACGGCGCACCCGGGCTTGGCGCCCAGTTTGAACAGCTCATCCTCGACGCCCAACCGCGCCAACCGGTCGCCGAGGTAACCGACGGCTTCGTCGTTGTCGAAGTTGGTCTGTGCGATCCAGCGCTCGGGACGGGTACCGCGCACGATGAACCCGCCGAAACCGTCGGTCTCGACCGTGAAGCCGCTCTCGTCGACGGCGATCGGCCGGATCACCGGACGCCTGGGCACCACCGCGGGCTGCGCGTCGCGATAGGCCTTCACCATCTCCCACAGCGCAAAGATCAACGGGCGCAATCCATCACGGCTGACGGTCGAGATCTCGTACACCGGCCAGCCGAACCGGTCGGCGACCTCTTCCCGCACGAAGTCGGCCAGCTCCCGGGCATCGGGAACATCGATCTTGTTGAGCACCACCGCACGCGGCCGCGACGCGAGATCGCCGAGGGTGGAATCACCTTGCAGCGTCGGGGAATAGGCGGCGAGTTCGGCTTCCAGCGCCTCGATATCGGAGATCGGGTCACGCCCGGGTTCCATGGTGGCGCAGTCCACGACATGCACGAGCACCGCGCAGCGCTCAAGGTGCCGGAGGAATTCCAGGCCCAGACCCCGGCCTTCGGACGCTCCCGGAATCAGGCCGGGAACGTCGGCCACAGTGAACGTGTTGTCACCGGCCGACACCACACCCAGGTTGGGTACCAGCGTGGTGAACGGATAGTCGGCGATCTTGGGCTTGGCCGCCGAGATGGTCGACACCAGAGAGGATTTGCCGGCCGAGGGAAAACCGATCAGGCCGACGTCGGCGACGGTCTTGAGTTCCAGGGTGAGATCCCGGGACTGCCCCTTCTCACCGAGCAGGGCGAAGCCCGGAGCCTTACGGGCCCGCGAGGCCAGCGCCGCGTTACCGAGACCACCACGGCCGCCTTGTGCGGCTTCGAACCGGGTGCCTGCACCGACCATGTCGGCCAGCATCCGGCCGTTCTCGTCGAGCACCACCGTGCCGTCCGGCACGCGCACGATCAGATCGTCGCCGGCAGCGCCGTCACGGTTACTGCCCGCACCCTGCTTACCCGAGGGTGCGACCACATGGGGATGAAAGTGGAAGTCCAGCAGGGTGTGTACCTGAGGATCCACGACGAGCACGATGCTGCCGCCGCGACCACCATTGCCGCCGTCAGGGCCGCCGAGGGGTTTGAATTTCTCGCGGTGCACCGACGCACAGCCGTGGCCGCCGTTCCCTGCACTCGCATGGATGACGACGCGGTCGACAAACCGGGGCATCGGACATCCTCTCCGTCGAATGTGAAGCTATTGCGATAGTCCTATCGAGAACTCGCAGCTGCTTCACATTCGCGGAGAATCCTCGAAGTCTCAGGCCTCCGGGCGCGGCACGGGAACGATGTTCACGTGCTTGCGGCCGCGCTTGGAACCGAACTCCACCGAGCCGGGAGCCAGCGCGAACAGGGTGTCGTCGCCGCCACGGCCGACGTTGACGCCGGGGTGGAAGTGGGTGCCGCGCTGGCGGACGAGGATCTCGCCGGCCTTGACGACCTGACCACCGAACCGCTTGACGCCGAGCCGCTGTGCTGCGGATTCACGACCGTTGCGAGAGCTGGAAGCGCCCTTCTTGTGTGCCATTGGTTCGCTCCCTCGTTACTTGATGCCGGTGACCTTGAGCACGGTCAGCTGCTGACGGTGCCCCTGGCGCTTGTGGTAGCCGGTCTTGTTCTTGAACTTGTGGATACGGATCTTGGGACCCTTGGTGTGCTCCAGCACCTCGCCGGTCACGGCGACCTTGGCCAGGTCATCGGCCTTGCTGGTGACCTTGGCGCCGTCGACCACGAGGGCCACGGGCAGCGACACCGACGCGCCGGGCTCGGCGTCGAGCTTCTCAACCTTCACCACGTCACCAGCGGCAACCTTGTACTGCTTGCCGCCGGTCTTGACGATTGCGTATGTCGCCATCGTGTCCTCTGCTCTGCTGCTCTCTGCGGGCGCGCGCTACCGGTCGGTGCGTGCGCGGGTCTTGGTGGCGGGATGCCCCGCCGTCACCGGCCTGTGACTGCTACAGGCTCTGGAGACAACTGGTCAAGGGTACTTGACCAGCGGGTAGAGGGTCAAACCGCCCTCTACTCGTGGCTGGGCGGCCCCGCGGGCCTGGCTGCGGCGCGCCGTCGGGTGCGGCCGCGGCTCGGCGGCGTAGCTACCACCACCGGCTCAGGTGCCTGGTAGACGTCCTCTTCCGGCTCGTCCGGCTCCTCGTCGTCCTCGTCGTCCTCGTCTTCGTCGGACTCGTCGTCGTCGGACTCGTCGTCCTCGTCTTCGTCGATGTCGTCGAGGTCGTCATCCTCGTCCTCGTCGCCGAGTTCGTCGTCGAAGTCGATGTCGTCGTCGGAGTCGTCCTCATCCGATTCGTCGTCCGTCTCCTCGTCGACGTCTTCCGCATCCAGATCTTCGTCGGATTCGGCCACCTCGTCGGTGTCCTGCGCGTCGAATTCGCCGTCGGTGGATTCGTCCGTCACGTCCACGAGCTCGGGCGTGGTCTGCTCCTCACCGTCGACAGCCTCGCCGGCGGTGTCCTCGTCGAGCGACTCCTCGTCGTGGTGGCGGCCGTTGGCCGCGGCCATCGCCTTGAACATCGGGTGCTCGCCGGCCGGATGATCGGGCACCTTGACGACGGGTACCTCTTCGGGCTCGGGACGCGCATTGCCCTTCTTGCCGCGCTTGCTGCGCCGCCCGCCGCCGCTGGATTCGGTCTTGCGGCCGGTGTTCGATGACGACGCGGTGTCGACCGGGTCGCCGTGCAGCACGATGCCGCGGCCCGCGCAGTGCGTGCACGTAGTCGAAAACGCCTCCACCAGACCGGTTCCCAGCCGCTTGCGGGTCAGCTGCACAAGGCCCAGTGAGGTCACCTCGGACACCTGATGGCGGGTACGGTCCCGGCCCAGCGCCTCGGTCAGCCGGCGCAGCACCAGGTCACGGTTCGATTCGAGCACCATGTCGATGAAGTCGATGACCACGATGCCGCCGATGTCGCGCAACCGCAGTTGCCGCACGATCTCCTCGGCGGCTTCCAGGTTGTTGCGGGTGACGGTCTGCTCGAGGTTGCCGCCGGCACCGGTGAACTTGCCGGTGTTGACGTCGACCACGGTCATCGCCTCGGTGCGGTCGATGACCAGCGTTCCGCCCGAGGGCAGCCACACCTTGCGGTCCATCGCCTTGGCCAGCTGCTCGTCGATGCGGTGCACCGCGAACACGTCGGGCGCCTCGGCGCCACCGGCGGGCTCGTACTTGGTGAGCCGCCCCACCAGGTCGGGAGCGACGGTGTTGACGTAGGAGTTGATCGTGTCCCAGGCCTCGTCACCGGAGACGATCAGGCCCGAGAAGTCCTCGTTGAACAGATCGCGGATCACCTTGACCAGGACATCGGGCTCTTCGTACAGGGCGACGGCCGCGCCGGCCTTCTTCGCGGTGACCTCGGCGGCCTTGGCCTCGATCTCGGTCCAGCGCTGCTGCAGCCGCTCGACGTCGGAGCGGATGTCCTCTTCCTTGACGCCCTCCGACGCGGTGCGGATGATCACGCCGGCATCGGCGGGAACGACCTCTTTGAGGATTTCCTTGAGCCGCTGGCGTTCGGTGTCGGGCAGCTTGCGGCTGATCCCGGTCGAGGACGCACCCGGTACGTACACCAGGTAGCGGCCGGCCAGCGACACCTGAGTGGTGAGCCGGGCACCCTTGTGCCCCACTGGATCCTTGCTGACCTGGACCACGACATAGTCGCCGGGCTTGAGGGCCTGCTCGATCTTGCGGTTCGAGCCGCCGAGGCCCGCGGCCTCCCAGTTCACCTCACCGGCGTACAGCACACCGTTGCGGCCACGGCCGATGTCGACGAACGCGGCCTCCATCGACGGCAGCACGTTCTGCACGATGCCCAGGTAGATGTTGCCGACCAAAGACGCCGAAGCGGCCGAGGTCACGAAGTGCTCGACGACGACGCCGTCTTCCAGCACGGCGATCTGGGTGTAGCGGGCACCCTCGTGCGGCGGTTCGGTCCGGACCTTGTCGCGCACGATCATGGTGCGCTCGACGGCCTCACGACGTGCCAGGAATTCCGCCTCGCTCAGGATCGGCGGGCGACGACGTCCGGCGTCGCGGCCGTCGCGGCGGCGCTGGCGCTTGGCTTCCAGCCGGGTCGAGCCGCTGATCCCCTGGATCTCCGAGTCGTCGCTGCCCTTGCCCGATCGCTCGGAGCGCGGGGCGCGCTCGTGCACGACGGTGTTGGGCGGGTCATCGGGCGAGCCCGCGTCATCGTTGTCACCCGCGCCGGACTTGCGCCGGCGACGGCGACGGCGACGGCGGTTGCTGCCGTCACTGCCTGCGCTGTCCTCGTCGGTGCCCTCATCCGACTCGTCCGACTCGTCGTCGGAATCCTGGTCGGACTCACCTTGGTCATCGACGGTGTCGGTATCGGAATCCGAGCCGGACTCGGGTCCGTTGTCGTCCGACTGCTCGCCGCGGCCGCGGCCCCGCCCCCGGCGGCCACGCCGGCGCCGGCGTGCGGCGGGGCGATCCGCCTGCTCGTCGTCCGTCTCGGCATCGGCATCCGTGTCGGTGTCAGCGTCGGTGTCGTCCTCGTCGTCGTCATCCTCGTCGACGTGCACCGGCACGAAGCTGACGGGCTGGGGTGCGACGAACAGCGGCAGGTAATCGGCGCGCTCGGTATGGGCTTCGCGGGCGGTGGGAATGTTCGCCGTCTCCAGGATCAACCGGGACTCGGGCTCATCACCGACCAGGACGGGATCGGCCTGCGTGGCGTCGGCCTCGGCGGATTCGGCCGGAGCTTCAGCGGCGTCGGCCGGAGTGACGGACTCGCTCACGGTGACGCTGACGGCCTCGACCTGGACCGGTTCTGCCTGGTCGACGGGCGCCGGTTCGGTCGAGTCGAGCGCGAGTGCGTCACGGACCCGCTCGGCGTCGACCTTGTCGATCGTGGAATGCGCACTGCGCTGACGTCCGTCGAACTCGGCCAGGGCATCGAGCACGCGCCGGCTGGTGGTGCCGAGCACCCGCGCCAGGGAGTGGACTCTCAGCCGCTCGGGCAGTCCCTCCTGCTGCGGAGTCTGGATTGATAGGTCGTCATTCTGGGCATCTTCGGCCACGAATTCTCCTCAAGCCCCCGGGCGCGTCGTGTCGACGCGGCCACGCGAGGGCTTCCGCTATTGGCCCGGGACACTTTCCCCGGACTTGTTGTGGTCTCGCTCCGGGCGGTCCGATACCGAACCCACCCGGTGCCTGGCTGAATGATGGCTGGACGGCCCGCGCCGCACCGGATTGCGGTGGTCGCGCTCGTCGAAGTCTTCATTCGGGTGTTCGGCCTCGGTTGAGGCCGGCTACCCGGAACCAGTATCCCACATCACTGACGCGGTACTGACCAGACTGCGAAGAAGGGTTGTCAGGCGGAAGCTTCGCCAGGGAACCACAGGGCGATCTCGCGGGCCGCCGACTCCGGCGAGTCCGAGCCGTGCACGAGGTTGTCCTGGGTCACAAGCGCCAGGTCACCGCGGATGGTGCCGGGCACAGCCTTCTCCACCGGATCGGTGCCGCCGGCGATCTGACGGAACGCCGCGATCGCACGCGGTCCCTCTACGATGGCGGCGACCACGGGTCCGGAGGTGATGAACTCCAGCAGCGAGTCGAAGAAGGGCTTGCCGTCGTGCTCGGCGTAGTGCTGCTTGGCCAGCTCGACGCTGACGTTCTTCAGCTCGAGCGCCGCCAGGGTCAGACCCTTGCGCTCGATCCGGCCGAGGATCTCCCCGACCAGGTGGCGCTGCACGCCGTCGGGCTTGATCAAAACGAGGGTCTGCTCAGTCACGGCAGAGAGCGTACCGGTCGGTAACCGCACCGCGCGATGGCGGGGGCCCCACAGCGTGTGCGGCGTGGCCCAGCTATCGCCCGGCTATTCGCTGGAGGCTTGCTGACCCGGCAGCAGGCCGCGATCCTGCCTGCGTTTCACCTCGCGCCGCAGGTACACGATCAGCAGCCAGACCACGGCGAAGATGACGCCAATGAAGCCGATCGCCCCGTGAACCAGCGCACCGGCGATCACCACCAGCTGGATGCCGAGGTTCGCCCAGATGGCCCAGGGCCGGCCCTGCAGTCCCGACATCAGGATCAACACGATCGCCAGCCCGACCACGAATCCGCCCGACGTCCAGGTCAGCCCGGCGGCGCTGGTGGCCACCACGGGCAGCGCCAGCAACACGACGATGGCTTCGAGGATCAGCGTCCCGGCCATCACCCCGCGGAAGCTCTTCCACGGGTCAGGTGGTGCCGGCTTGTCACTCGGCGTCTGATCAGGGGTCTGATTGCTCACTGCGGGTCCCGTCCGAACAGGGTCCGGGCCGCCCCGGCGGTCACCACCGAACCGGTGATCACCATGCCGGCCCCGGACAGTCCTTCGTCTTCCCCGGATTCCTCGACCAGGGCGGTGGCGGTTTCGATGGCATCGGGCAGCGTCATGGCGGTGATCACCCGGTCCTGGCCGAACCGCTCTTCGGCCAGCGACGCCAACGACTCGACGTCCATTGCGCGGGGCGAACCGTTGTGGGTCACCACGATCTGATCGAACACGGGCTCCAGCGCGGTCAGGATGCCGCCCACGTCCTTGTCCCCCATTACCGATACCACCCCGACCAGGTACCGGAAATCGAATTCCTGCTGCAAGGTCAGCGCCAGCGCCGCCGCGCCGGCCGGATTGTGCGCTGCGTCGATGAAAACCGTTGGCGCACTTCGCATACGCTCCATACGGCCGGGGCTGCGTACGGCCGCGAAGCCGGCCTGGATGGCGTCGACATCGAGCTGGCGGTCCGCGCCCGCACCGAAGAACGCCTCCACCGCGGCCAGCGCGAGGACCGCGTTGTGGGCCTGATGCTCACCGTGCAGCGGCAGGAAGATGTCGGAGTACACACCGCCCAGACCTTGCAGTTCGAGCATCTGGCCGCCGACGGCGACCTGCCGACTGAGCACCGCGAACTCCGAGTCTTCACGGGCCACGGCCGCATCGGCGCGCACCGCCTCTTCGAGCAGCACCTCCATGGCCTCGGGAACCTGCTTACCGATGACCGCGACGGTGTCGGTCGGCACCAGGTCGTCGGGCTGCCGGGTGATGATGCCGGCCTTCTCCCCCGCGATGGCGGCGATCGTGTCACCGAGATAGTCGGTGTGGTCTATGCCGATCGGGGTGATCACCGCGATCGGGGCGTTGACGACGTTGGTGGCATCCCAGCGTCCGCCCATCCCGACCTCGATCACCGCCACGTCGATCGGCACGTCGGCGAACGCCGCGAAGGCCATCGCGGTCAGCACCTCGAACTTGCTCATCTTCGGACCGCCGGCCGCCTCGGACTGCTGGTCCACCAGTTGCACGAACGGTTCGATCTCGCGATAGGTCTCGACGTAATGGGCCGGCGTGATGGGCTTTCCGTCGATCGAGATGCGCTCCACCGCGGATTGCAGGTGCGGGCTGGTGGTGCGCCCCGTACGCCGGTGCAGCGCGGTAAGCAGTGCATCGATGATGCGGGCCACGGACGTCTTGCCGTTGGTCCCGGCGACGTGGATGGACGGGTAGGCCCGCTGCGGCGAGCCCAACAGCTCCAGCAGGGCGGCGATGCGCGCCGTGCTGGGATCCAGCTTGGTCTCGGGCCACCGTTGATCGAGCAGGTGCTCGACCTGCAGCAGCGCGGCGATCTCGTCCGGCGAAGGAATGGGGTCGGTCACCGGATCCTCATCGGGCCAGCCCGGCCAGGCGTGCGGTGATCCGCTCGACCTCTTCACCGGCCAATTGCTGACGGCCGCGGATCTTGTCGACGACGTTCTCGGGCGCCTTGGCCAGGAAGGCCTCGTTGCCGAGCTTGGCCGTCGTGGTGGCCAGTTCCTTCTGCGCGGCGGAAAGGTCCTTCTCCAGCCGGCGGCGCTCGGCGGCGACGTCGACGGTGCTCGAGGTGTCCACCTCGACCAGCACCGTGGCCTGGGTCAGGCGCACCTCGACCGAGGCCGAGGGGGTGAACCCATCACCGGCATCGGTCAGCCAGGCCAGCGCGGTGACCGCGGGCAGCTGCTCGGTCAGACCGGCTTCGGCGATCGCCGACAGCCGGGCCGGAACCCGCTGCCGGTCGGCCAGACCCTGATCGCTGCGGAAGCGGCGCACCTCGGTGATCAGCTTCTGCATGTCGGCAATGTGTTGCGCCGCAACCGAATCGAGTGCAATTCCGGACGCCTGCGGCCACGGTGCGATGACGATCGACTCGCCGTCGGTGAGCGCCTTCCACAGTGTCTCGGTGACGAATGGCATGACCGGGTGCAGCAGCTTGAGCAGTGCGTCGAGCACGAAGGCCAGCACCCCAGTCGTGTGAGCGGTGTGGACCTCTTGTCCCAGCTGCACCTTGGCCAATTCCACGTACCAGTCGCAGAACTCGTCCCAGGCGAAGTGGTACAGCGACTCGCAGGCGCGGCTGAACTCGTAGCTGTCCAGCGCCGCGTCCACCTCGGCGCGAACCTCTTCGAGGCGTCCGAGGATCCAGCGGTCGGCATCGGTCAGGTCGGCGACCGCCGGGAGTTCGGCGGGAGCCGCCCCGTTCATCAACGCGAAGCGGGTCGCGTTGAACAGCTTGGTGGCGAAGTTGCGGGAGGCCCTGGCGTGATCCTCACCGATGGACAGATCACCGCCGGGGCTGGCGCCGCGGGCCAGGGTGAAACGGAGCGCGTCGGCGCCGAACTTCTCCACCCAGTCCAGCGGATCGATGCCGTTGCCGCGCGACTTGCTCATCTTGCGGCCGAACTCGTCGCGGATCAGGCCGTGCAGGAAGACGTTCTCGAACGGCACCTGCGGGCCACGCCGGCCATCGAACGTGATGGCCGGATCATCGCCGACGAAGGTGCCGAACATCATCATCCGAGCCACCCAGAAGAACAGGATGTCGTAGCCGGTGACGAGCACCGACGTCGGATAGAACTTGGCCAGATCCGGGGTGTGGTCGGGCCAGCCCATGGTGGAGAACGGCCACAGCGCCGAGGAGAACCAGGTGTCGAGTACGTCCGCGTCCTGCTCCCAGCCCTCCGGCGGGGTCTCGTCGGGGCCGACACACACGGTCTCGCCGTTGGGGCCGTGCCAGATCGGGATCCGGTGGCCCCACCACAGCTGACGGGAGATGCACCAGTCGTGCATGTTGTCCACCCACGCGAACCACCGCGGCTCCAGGCTCGGCGGGTGAATCACGGTGTCACCGTTGCGCACCGCATCGCCGGCAGCCTTGGCCAGGCCGTCCACCTTGACCCACCATTGCAGGGACAGCCGCGGTTCGATGGGCTCGCCGCTGCGCTCGGAGTGCCCCACACTGTGCAGGTACGGCCGCTTCTCGGCGACGATTCGGCCCTGTTCGGCCAGCGCCTCCCGGACCTTGACCCGGGCCTCGAACCGGTCCATACCGTCGAATTGCGTTCCGGTGTCGGCGATCCGGCCCTTGGCATCCATGATCGTCGGCATCGGCAGCTGGTGGCGCAGGCCGATCTCGAAGTCGTTGGGGTCGTGCGCGGGGGTGACTTTGACTGCGCCGGTACCGAACTCGGGATCGACGTGGGTGTCGGCGACGATGATCATCTCGTGTTCGACGAAGGGGTGCGGCAGGGTCTTGCCGACCAGGTGGCGGTAACGCTCGTCGTCGGGGTGCACTGCGATCGCGGTGTCACCGAGCATGGTCTCCACACGGGTGGTGGCCACGATGATGTGGGGCTCGTCGTCGTTCATCGAGCCGTAGCGGAATGACACCAGCTCGCCCTCGACGTCCTCGTACTTCACCTCGAGGTCGCTGATCGCGGTCTCCAGCACCGGTGACCAGTTGACCAGCCGCTCGGCCTGGTAGATCAGCCCGGCATCGAAGAGCCGCTTGAAGATGGTGCGCACCGCCCGCGACAGGCCCTCGTCCATGGTGAAGCGGTCGCGGCTCCAGTCCACGCCGTCACCGAGGCGGCGCATCTGCCCGCCGATGGTGCCGCCGGACTCGTGCTTCCAGTCCCACACCTTCTCGACGAACAGCTCGCGCCCGAAGTCTTCCTTGGTCTTGCCGTCGGCGGTGAGCTGCTTCTCCACCACGGTCTGGGTGGCGATGCCGGCGTGGTCCATGCCGGGCAGCCACAGCACCTCATATCCCTGCATGCGCTTGCGCCGGGTCAGGGCGTCCATCAGGGTGTGGTCGAGGGCGTGGCCCATGTGCAGGCTGCCGGTCACGTTGGGCGGCGGCAGCACGATCGAGTACGGCGGCTTTTCGCTGGCCGAATCGGCGGTGAAGTAGCCGGCATCCACCCAGCCCTGGTAAAGGTCAGCTTCTACCGCGGCCGGATCCCAGGATTTGGGGAGGGCATCGGCACGATTGTCAGGGGTGGGGGTCACCGAGCCATTCTAAGAAGGACGTGCCCGGATACGCGAAAGCCCCCGATGCCCGGTGCGTTCGCTGGGCGTCGGAGGCTTTCGAGCCTGCTTGTGGGTGAGCTACTTCTTGCCGCCGAGCAGGCCACCGAGGATCTCACCGATGGCGTTGCCCTGGCCGCCACCACCGCCGAGGACGCTGCCGAGAATGCTGCCCAGCGGGTTGTTCGCGGCAGCACCGCCACCGGTCGCGCCACCCAGGATGCTGCCCAGGATGTCCCCGAGCCCGCCGCCGGAGGCCTGGGGCTGCGGTGCCGACTCGGCGGGCGCGTTCTTCTGAGCGAACTGCTTGCCGATGTAGGCCAGCACGATCGGCGCCAGGATCGGCAGCAGCTGCTTGATCAGGCTGCTGCCGCCGGCACCGGTCCCGGCCAGCGCCGACGCGACCTGGCCGCTGTCGTTACCGCCGAAGATCTTCGACACGATCTGGTCACCTTGCTGCGCGTCGACCTGGTCGACGCTGACACCGCCGTCGAGCAGGCCGCTGACGCCCTGTGCGGTGACCGCCGACTCGAGGTCGCTGGAGTCGATGTTGTCAGCTTGTACGTTCTCGGCCACGCCGCCGACCAGAGCCGGAACCAGGGTCTTGATGGCAGCGTTCACCTCGCCTTCATCCGCGCCGAGCTTGTTTGCGATATCTGCTACGGGGATCTGAGCGAAAAGTTCGTCGAGACCGGCCATTGTTCATCCCATCTTCGTTGCTGGCGTACTGAAAGTCCTCGGCACCGACACTAGTCGAATCTGATCTTGTCCCACAGGTGTTCGACGCACGCCGATCCGTTCGTGTTGCGCCAGCTCAGCTCAGGGCGGAGGTTTCCAGCGACACCCCGGCGGCCGGTAGCCGGGTGAGCAGGACATCGCCCATCGCGGCCACCGGTGTCAGCACGCCGCGCCGCTCTGACAGCGCCTCACGGTCGGTTGCCAGCGCCAGCCCGCACTCGCCGAGCAGCACCGCGGTCGACTTGTACCCGGGATCGCCTTGCTGGGCCATGCTTGTCATGTACCGGGCGCCCGATGTCGTCGTGGTGTAGGTCTCGACGCGGTAGTGGCCCCGCTCCCGCGCCCGCTCGCTGGGACCGGTGCCCGGCTTGGGAACCACTTTCTCGACGAGGCCGCCGGGCAGCCGGTTGAAGTAGCGGCCGCCCACACCGAGGGTGAAGGCGTTGGCCCCGGTGACCGCCGCCGCGGCCAGCGGGGCGGCCAGTGAGCGGCCCACGCTCATCTGCTCGGCGTACTCGAAGCGGCGTCCGTAGGCATAACCCAGTAGTGCATTGCTGCGCCGCACAATTCGCGTGTTCGGGGCGGCCATGGCGAATGCGCCGGTCCAGTAGCCGGCCAGCTCGGGAGCGATCTCACTACCGCGCCGCCACCGCACGTCGGGCTGAGCGCCGAGTTCGGGCTCGGCCCCGCGGTCCGGGCTCAGCGTGTACGGGTCGTTCATCAACGCCCGGGCCTCCGGATCCGACGAAAGCGTGTCGAGCAACTCCAGCATCGAGGCCACGGTGCCGCCGGATACGCCGCCGGCGAAACTGCGCACCACCAGGTTGGTGTCACCGAGCTCGCCTGCGCCGTCGGCGAGGGCCCGCTGATACAGCGCATACACCGTGAGATCGGATGGCACCGAATCGAATCCGCACGAGTGCACGATCCGGGCCCCGGTGTCGATCGCCTGCTTGTGGTGCAGGTCGATGCTGTCGCGGATGAACGTGGTCTCACCGGTGAGGTCGGCGTAGTCGGTGCCAGCCGCGGCGCACGCCGCCACCAGCGGCATGCCGTACCGGGCGTAGGGACCCACGGTCGTCACCACCACCTGGGTGCGCGCGGCCATCGCATCGAGAGAGGCCTGGGCGGTGGCGTCCGCGGTGATCAGCGGCCACGACAGTGCGCCGGGCCCGAGACCGTCACGGATCGCGCGCAACCGCTCCTCGGAACGACCGGCCAGGGCGATCCGGGCCGATCCCCCGGCCTTGGCCAGGTATTCGGCAGTCAGTTTTCCGGCGAAACCCGTGGCGCCGTACAGCACCAGATCAAACTCACGCTGCGTCACGATCTCGACGCTACCCGAGCAGTTCGGGCAACTGCACCGCTTCGCCACGCAGGTGCTCGCCCAGGAATGCGGTCACCACCTGATACCAGATCTTGGCGTGTTGCGGCGACAGCACCCAGTGGTTCTCCGTGGGGTAGTACAGGAACCGGTGCGGGCTTTCACCGTTCTCGTCGGCGGGCAACCCGGAGTGGGTGAGCAGCTCGTACCACAGCCGCAGCGCCTCGCCAATCGGTACGCGATAGTCCTTGTCGCCGTGGATGACCAGCATCGGAGTGGTGATGTCACCGACGGACAGATGCGGCGAATTGCGCTGAGCCATCTCGGCTGTCATCTCCCGGGCCCACCAGTACGCACCGTCGGTGGTGGGGCCGAACTGATCCAGTGCCCACAGGCTGGCATGCGTGACGATGGCGTCGAATCGGTCCGTGTGCCCGGCGATCCAATTGGCCATATATCCCCCGAACGAGCCGCCCATCGCGGCGGTGCGCGCCGCGTCGACCCGAGGGTGTGCGCACGCGGCGTCCGTCGCCGCCATCAGGTCGGTGTAGGGGTCGCCGCCCCAGTCGCCCCAGCCGCGGGCGATGAAGTCCTGGCCGTAGCCGGTGGACAGGCCTGGATCGGGCATCAGCACCGCGTAGCCCTGTGCGGTGAGCAGCCACGGATTCCACCGCCAGTGCCAGCTGTTCCAGCTGCCCAACGGTCCGCCGTGAATCCACAGCACCAGCGGGGCCGGCTCGTCGCCGTCGGGCAGGGTCAGCCAGGACCGGATCGGCGTGCCGTCGGCGGCGGTCGCGATCACCTCCGTCACGGTGCCGGGCAGCTCGGGCGCTTCGAGACACGGCAACGCGGTCACGGTGCCGCCCTCGTCGATGCGGACCGGGTGCGGCGGCACGGCATACGAGCTGCGCAACGCATAGATCACCCGCCCGGGCGCGGGCCGTACGTCGGTGTAGGTGAAGTCGTCGTGGGTGAGCCGGGTGACCGCACCGTACACCGGGTCGACGGAGAAGATCGGGCCACGGCCGCCGTCGTCGGCCGTGACGATCAGCGCCGACGAATCCGACGTCCAGGCCACCGACGACGGCCAGCGATCCCAGTCGCCGGTCAACTCAATCGGGTCTTGGCCGAACCGCATGCAGCACAACGTGATCCGCGGCGGCGAGTTCGGGGTGGAATGAGTCTCCCTGGTGAAGGCCACGGCGCTGCCGTCCGGCGCGATCGCCGGATGCTCCAGGTCCGCCCCGGGTTCCTCGGCAATCGTGGTGCGCTCGCCGGTGGCCCGGTCGATACGCACCAGCACCAAGCGGACCGCCGCGCCCGGCCCGGAGATCCGCCAGGACGTCACCACGAAGTCGCCGTCGCCGCTGAGGTCGAATGACGTCTCGCGCAACGCCGCACCAGGCTCGGCAGTCAGATTCTGGCGCCCGTCGGCATCGAACAGGTGGGGCTGGTCGGGCCCGAGATCATGGTCCCAGTGCCGGACCGGATAGCCGGTGTGCAGGATCGCTGAGACCTTGCTCTCCTTGCGTGCGTCACGCCGTGTCTTGTCATCGTCGACATCGGCCGACGACGGAAGCAATGCCGCGGCCACCACGGTGGCGTCGGCGGCCCGGGCGCTCACCGCACCTGCCACGCCGCCGGGCATCGTCAGCATCTCGAAAGCCTCTCCGCCGGTGGCGGGGAGGCGCCACAGGGCCGCGGGCGGTTTGTCCTCGTCCGCTCCGGGACGGACCGCGAGAAACAACACGTCGCCCCCGGCGGTGAACACCGGCGCGGACTCGCCCTTGACGCCATGCGTCAGCCGGCGTGCGGGTTCGATGCCGGCGGGATCCAACTCCCATATCGCGCTGAGGAATTCGGTGTGCTTGTCGTTGAGCGTACTCACGGTCGTGACCACCCTGGAACCATCGGGCGACACCGCTAGACCTGACACCCGGGGCAAGGCGAGGTAGTCGTCGAGATCGTCAAACACCGTCATGCCCCCACCGTAACGGCGCGGCCCCGCACCGAACTTCGGTGCGGGGCCGCCGTCGATGCGCTGGACCGGTGGCTCAGACGACCTCGGTCACCTTTCCGGCGACGTCGGCGCGCACCTGCTTGCTGCTGCGCTCGCCTTGGACGTTGATGAAGATGACCACGTTCTCCTCGAACGGGATGTTGCGCTTGATGCTCACCGTCTGGACCTTGCCGTCAGGGATTTCACTGGCCGCCACGGCGCCGTCGATCGCCGCGACGATCGCGTTGGTGGGCACGTCGGACGTGGCGAAAAGATTCTGCTGCAGCGCCTCGGTGTCGTCGTCGTAGTCGATCGGACGAGAGGGGGCAACCGCGCCTGAGGTGTAGCTCCACTCATTGAGCTCGGTCGGGGCGTTCGGGTTGATGGCCTCGACCTTCAGGACGCCCGGCGTGATGACGACGTCGACGACCTGCATCGGGTTGGCGCCGACCTTCTCGGCGATCGCCGCATAGGCATTGTCGATGCCCTCGGCCGTGAACAGGTTGCCCGACACCGCTTCGGTGATCTTCTCGGTACCCGATTCGACGACCTTCTCGGCCGCGCCGGCAGCCGCGTCCCTGATCTCGGTCACCTTCGAGCAGCCGCTCAACGCAGAGGCGGCAATCAATGTGGCGCCGAGCGCGATACCGAGGCGGGTGAGTTTCATCGGGTCCTCTCAAAGTGTTCTGGCCCGGCACTTTCGGCACGGGAACCTGTACAGAGACTGTGCAGACGCTGGAAGGCTACCGATCCCAACTCCGTTGGTGGTGAGCCACCTCACCTGACCCGTTAGATTCGACCGATGGCACAGTCCGTCCTGGTCGTCGGTGCAGGGATCACCGGCCTGGCCACCGCAGTCGCCTTGCAGCAGCAGGGATATGAGGTCACCGTCCTCGAGGCTCGCGCCGACACGACCACCGGGGCAGGCATCAGCATCTGGCCCAACGCCCTGGCCGCGCTCGACGAGATCGGGCTCGGTGATGCGGTGCGCGGGTCCGGTGGGCGCGTCAGCGCAGGCGCGTTGCGCTGGCACGACGGCACCTGGCTGCGTCGCCCGGCGGCCGACCGGATGATCCGGGCACTGGGTGAACCGTTGGTGGTGATTCACCGCACGGCGTTGACCGAGATCCTCACCGCGGCCGCGCACCCGGGCACTGTCGAGTACGGGGTGGGCGTGCAGGCACTCGATGTTCACGACGGCGTGGTGAACGTGCGGTTGTCGGACGGATCCGTGCGAGAGGCCAACGCGCTCGTCGGCGCCGACGGAGTGGACTCCGTGGTGGCTCGCCACCTCAACGGCCCGCTGCAACGGCGCTACGCGGGATATACAGCCTGGCGCGGAATTGCCGACTGCACCATCGACCCCGAACTCTCCGGCGAGACCATGGCGGCCGGGATGGAAGCCGGCCATGTGCCCCTCGGCCCCGATCAGACCTACTGGTTCGCCACCCAACGCGCACCGCGAGGACACACCAGCAACGGCGGCGAGCTGAATCACCTGCAGCAGATCTTCGGCACCTGGGCTGACCCTATCCCCACGGTGCTCGCCGCGACCGATCCCGAACAGGTGCTTCGCAACGACCTCTACGACCGCGCCCCGGCCCGACGCTGGGCGCGGGGACCGGTGGTGATCGCCGGGGATGCCGCGCATCCGATGCGCCCACATTTGGGCCAGGGCGGCTGCCAAGGATTGGAGGACGCCGCCACGCTCGCCGGTCTCGCGCGTCGGGAGCCGGATCTGCCGACGGCGTTCGCCCGGTTCGCGGCCCTGCGACGAAGGCGGGTCATGGCGATCGTGCGGGAGTCACAGCTGATCGGCCGCGTGATGAACCTGCGCCCGTCCGCGCTGAGCGCCGCAGCTGCCCGGGCAACCGTTCTCGTGCCCGAATACGTGCTGACCCGGCACCTGGCCTCGATCGCCGCTCGCGGGGCGTTCACTCCCGTGCGCTGATTCAGCGCGGGACGCCGAAGGTACCCAGTGGGTCGAGGAACGTCGTGCAGATCCGGCGCAGGTCGAAAATGCCCAGGACGGCACCGGGACGCACGGCCTGGCAGCCCGTCGGTGCGCTGGGCGTCGCCCAGCCGATCGGCGTGCCACCGCGGACGCCGCACTTGGGCCACGCCCCGATCCCCTGGCTGGCCAGGACGTTCTCGGCCACCCTGATCTGCTCTTCACGGGAGGCGGAAGCCGGTGACCCGATGCCGCCGTGCGAGGCCCAGGTGGCGGGCTTGAACTGCAGACCGCCGTAGTGCCCGTTGCCGGTATCGGTGGACCAGTTGCCGCCCGATTCACACTCGGCGATCGCGTCCCAGTTCACCGTGTCCGCTCCGGCGGTAGCAGTGGCAGCGAACAGAGGCGCCAGCATGAAGCCCGCTGATGCGGCACTGATCCAGAAAGCCCTGGTAAACGCCCTTCGTTTGGTCATCTCACGGCCCTTCCCCGACCTTTGACACCAGGACCGCTGCAGATGACGATCACATTCGTGCAACTGTGCGGTCACCAATGGGTTCGTGTGACGAAGGTCACGCGTTACAGAGGGGGCTGAAGTTTTTTTCGAGGTTGTCGAGGCTGGAGTAACCGGAGGGCTTTCTGATGAAACAGAAGCGGTGCCGGGCAACTGCCCGGCACCGCTCCGTATCAAGTTGTCAGTAGCGCCGTACTAGCCGCGCTTGCCGCACACCGGCCAGGCACCGATGCCCTGGGTGCGCAGCACGTTCTCGGCGACCCGGATCTGCTCCGCGCGCGAGGCGTGATGCGGCGAGCCCGAGCCGCCGTTGGAGCGCCAGGTGCCCATCGTGAACTGCAGGCCACCGTAGTAGCCGTTACCGGTGTTGATCGCCCAGTTGCCACCCGACTCACAGGCGGCGACGGCGTCCCAGTTGACGCTGTCCGCATTGGCGGTACCGGCACCCAGTGCCACGGGAGCGACAGCCAGCGCTCCGGCGATGATGCCCAGCCCAAACGTCTTGCGGATGTTCTTCACTTCATTCCTCTCGCCAAGCGCGCGCCATCGGCACCCGCCCAGGCGGGTGCGGCAGCCTGAATCAGGCCGGAAGGGGTTGGTTCGCGCCGTCTCGGTCAGGCACGAAAGGGAGGGCCACAGTGCCCGGCCCGGGTCAGACCCAGGCCCCCGCATCGGGCGTAATCGCCACCGCGGCCCCACTCACACGCAGGTTCTTGGTGTTGAAATTATTTGCTCCCTGTCGGAGACGCTTTGGACCGTACAAAGGTCTCGGAGAGAAGTCATATCGATCTAGAAGCGATAGCGGAAAGATCACGGACAGATAACGGGCGGCTGAACGAAACGTTTGTGCAGGTCAACAGAGGACTGGGCGCCGTTATCGTTTCGTGATCGGCGTAAACAATACGTGAGCGAGATCACGCATTTTTTGTGAGCTGGCCCACTTGTTGCGGGTCCGACACCGGCGAAAAACGCCGTCCTCGGCGACAAAAACCCAGGTAGATGCCATCGGCGAGTGTCATTGCGCGTTACCGCGCCCGAATCTGTTCGCTACCGCGCGCCAGTAGGCCGCGGCTCGAACACAGGTCAAAAATGCTGTCACACAACGCATATCGGTTCGCCGGTCAACATCCCCGAGCGCGTCCGGCAGGCGAACCGCCACGCCCAGAAGCAACGAAAAGCACTCAAAAAGGCGGCACCACAAGAGATTACGAGAGCCGCGGGAGAAGCGTCAGACGAGCTGGCCAACTCTCGCCGCGCGCCATCGGACTGCGGGGGCCCGACAAAGAGTGCGGTCAGCGTCGTTTGGTCGTGAATCATGCACCCTTGCGCTGCATCGCAGCGAATTGCTCGACACGTTGATACACCATGCCACACATCGAATTACCCTGAGCAGCAGCAGGTTCCGGCAGCAGCCGGGGAGCGGCCCCGGCTGACGTTTCCCCTATTCACCCGACTTCCGGGGCATCAAATAAGGGGAAGCGATCGTTTAATAATTGCGAATCGATAAATTGAGCTCAATTTCCGCAGTAATTCGCAATTTGCTGGGCTAAGCCGGGGTGAATTGGTCCACGCTCAGGCCAGATCGGCGGCGGTGTTGACATTGGTCAGTGCGCGCTGCGGTTCCATCACGATCCGCTGTGTGTCGACGGACTCGGCCAGCGCCCGCATGCTGCGCCGGCCGTCGTGGACCAGGGCGGCGATCTGATCGGCGAGCGTGCTCCGGTAGATCCCGGCCAGATAGTGATCTCGGCCGTCCCACGGCAGCACGATGTCGGCCGGGACCCGCTCGGCGGAGGCCGCCAGGGTGTCGATCAGGTCTGTAGACAGGTATGGCATGTCCACCGCGCAAACGAAGGCACGGTCCACACCGGCCTCGGCGACGGCACGCAGGCCACGACCGGTCGCGACCAGCGGCCCGACGCCGCGCACCTCATCCCGCAGAATCTCGGCGTCGAGGTCCGGAAGCGGCTGGCCGGGTGCGGCGATGACGAAAACCGGTGAACAGCGCTGGCTCACCGCGGCGACGACGCGTTCGACCATCGTCGCGCCGTCGAACGGCAGCGTCGCCTTGTCGCGCCCCATACGACGCGAAGCCCCGCCCGCCAGAACTACCGCGGCGAGCGGGGCTGTGCTCAGATCGTGTTGGCCGGTCTGCTCAGCGCAACTATTCGACGGTCCAGGTGTCTTTGCCACGCAGCAAGGATTGCAGAGCCGCGGTGTCGTGGGGCTTTGATTCGATCGCCGTGTTGACCTGTTGACGCGCGGCGTCGTCGTAGGTGGGCCGGCTGACCTTGCGGAAGATACCCATCACCATGTGGTCGAGGTTCTGCTCGCTCAACCGCGACAGCGCGAATGCATAAGCAGGATCGTCGATTTCGGCGTTGTGCACCACGATGTCGTCGGCAGCGACTTCGGCGGTCTTGGCGACCTCCAGGCCGTACCCGGACTTGACGACGCAGTACTCGCCATCGGTACCGAACTTGATCGGCTCACCGTGGCTGACGTTGATCAGCCGCTCCTCGGCGCCTTCCTTGCGCAACGCGTCGAACGATCCGTCGTTGAAGATCGGGCAGTCCTGCATGATCTCCACCAGCGCGGCCCCGCGGTGCTCGGCGGCACCGCGCAGCACCTCGGACAGGCCCTTGCGGTCCGAGTCCAGGGCGCGGCCGACGAACGTCGCCTCGGCACCCAGCGCCAATGACACCGGGTTGAACGGGTAGTCCAGCGATCCCATCGGGGTCGACTTGGTGACCTTGCCGACCTCGGAGGTGGGCGAGTACTGGCCCTTGGTCAAGCCGTAGATCCGGTTGTTGAACAGCAGGATCGTGATGTTGACGTTGCGACGCAGCGCGTGGATCAGGTGGTTGCCACCGATCGACAGCGAGTCACCGTCACCGGTGACGACCCACACCGACAGATCCGGACGGGCCAGCGCCAGACCGGTGGCGATGGTCGGGGCACGACCGTGGATCGAGTGGAAACCGTAGGTCTCCAGGTAGTACGGGAACCGGCTGGAGCAGCCGATGCCACTGATGAACGCGATGTTCTCGCGCTTGAGACCCAACTCCGGCAGGAAGTTGCGGATGGTGTTGAGGATGACGTAGTCACCGCAACCCGGGCACCAGCGGACCTCCTGGTCGCTGGTGAAATCCTTGCCCTTCTGAGGCTGGTCGGTGGTGGGCACCAGAGCGTTCTTGCTGAGCGCCCCTTCGGTCAAGCCCAGATCCGTCCCGATCAAGTCAGTCATGCGCTCGCTCCCACACCGCTCGCCTCAACCTCGATGGTGGCCGCCGCCAACCGGGCGAACTTGGCCTTGTCGTTTTCCTTCTCACCCAGCGTGCCATCCAGCGCCGCATCGATGATGCCCTCGACCTCGTCGGCGAGGAAGGCCATGCCCTCCACCTTGGTCACCGACTGGACGTCGACCAGGTACTTGCCGCGCAGCAGCAGCGCGAGCTGGCCCAGGTTCATCTCCGGCACCACGACGTTCGGGTAGCGGCGGAGCACCTCCCCGAGGTTGGCCGGGAAGGGGTTGAGGTGACGCAGATGTGCCTGGGCCACCTTGATGCCCTTGCGGCGGGCCCGCCGGCACGCCTCGCCGATCGGTCCGTAGCTGCTGCCCCATCCGAGCATGAGCAGTTCGGCATCGCCGGTGGGGTCGTCGACCTCAAGATCCGGCACGGTGATGCCGCCGATCTTCTCCTGGCGCAGCCGCACCATGAGGTCGTGGTTCTTGGGCTCGTACGAGATGTTGCCCGAACCGTTGGCGGCTTCGAGGCCGCCGATCCGGTGCTCCAGTCCCGGGGTTCCGGGCACCGCGAACTGGCGGGCCAGGGTCTCGGGATCACGCGCGTAGGGAGCGAAGGGCTCGCCCGACTTGGCGAACTTGTGCTCGATCGGCGGGTAGGTGCTGATGTCCGGGATCTGCCAGGGCTCAGAGCCGTTGGCGACCGCGCCGTCGGACAGGATGATGACCGGGGTGTGGTAGTCGACCGCGATGCGCGAGGCCTCCACCGCGATGTCGAAGCAATCCGACGGCGACTTCGGGGCCAGGACCGCGACCGGCGACTCGCCGTTGCGACCGAACAGCGCCTGCAGCAGGTCGGCCTGCTCGGTCTTGGTCGGCAGACCCGTCGACGGGCCACCACGCTGGACATCGATGATGATCAGCGGCAACTCGGTCATCACAGCCAGGCCGATCGCCTCGGACTTGAGCGAGACACCCGGACCCGAGGTGCTGGTGACGCCGAGCGCGCCACCATAGGAGGCGCCGATGGCTGCACCGATGCCGGCGATCTCGTCCTCGGCCTGGAAGGTCAGCACGTTGAAGTTCTTGTGCTTGGACAGTTCGTGGAGGATGTCCGACGCCGGGGTGATCGGGTAGGTGCCCAGCACCACCTGGATCTGGGCCAGGTGACCGGCGGCCACGATGCCGTAGGCCAGTGCGGTGTTACCCGAGATCTGCCGGTATTCACCGGACTTCAGCTTGGCGGGCGACACCTCATAGGTCGTGGCGAACGCCTCGGTGGTCTCGCCGTAGTTCCAGCCGGCCTTCAGGGCCAGGACGTTGGCCTCGGCCACGTCAGGCTTGCGGGCGAACTTCTCCCGGATGAAGGCCTCGCTGTGCTCGAGCTCGCGGCCGTACATCCACGACAGCAGGCCGAGGGCGAACATGTTCTTGGCGCGCTGGCCGTCCTTCTTGGTGGCGCCGATCGCCTCGACGGCACCAAGGGTCAGGGTCGTCATCGCGACGGAGGTCACCACGTAGTCCGACAACGTGTCATCCTCTAGCGGATTGTTGTCGTATCCGACCTTGGCGAGGTTGCGCTTGGTGAACTCATCGGAGTTGGCGATGATCAGGCCGCCGCGAGGCAGGTCCGAGACGTTGGCCTTGAGCGCGGCGGGGTTCATCGCGACGAGCACGTCGGGACGGTCACCGGCGGTGAGGATGTCGTAGTCGGCGATCTGGATCTGGAACGACGACACACCGGGCAGGGTGCCCTGTGGCGCGCGGATCTCAGCCGGGTAATTGGGCTGGGTCGCAAGATCGTTGCCGAACAGTGCAGCTTCAGAAGTGAAGCGGTCACCGGTCAGCTGCATACCGTCGCCGGAGTCGCCGGCGAAGCGGATGACGACCTTCTCGAGCTTCTGCCGCGGCGCGGCGCCATTGCCGTTGCCGTTCTCACCCACGGCTACCGCCTTTCACACGTTCTTTGACCACGTCTTTTCTGGCCGCCGTCACGTGACGTGCCGCCGGATCAGACGTCCACCGAATTTTGATGTCACTACCAGTACCGATTATTGCACTGCTCTTAGGCTCCGCTTCACCGCGTTGTCCCCCGACACGCGGGTAGGTTCACGGCGAAGACGCTGTTCGTAGGCGTGAAGAAGCTCGTTTTGAGACAAAACTGTGGTTTTCGTCACGTTGAGGAGAATGTCATTCTCTAAGGAAAGGGCTACTGGCCGGTAGCTGACTGCTAGCACTGGCAAGCACGAACTTGACACCTGTCGAGTTTAGCGGTCGACCTGCGGCTACGCCCGCTCGGGTGCCCCGGTGTGAATCCGCTTGTCCAACTCCCTGGCCACCAGTTCGCTTGCCGACTCCGCGGCTCGCTGCGGATCGTGACCGGCCGCGCGGTGCGCGACATAGCAAGCGGTGAACATGTCCCCCGCTCCCGTGGTCTGGACATCGAGGACCCGCCAGGCCGCCGGGACCCGTTGCACCGCCCCCTCGATATAGATGTCACAGCCCTCCGAGCCGTAAGTCACCAGGATCTCCTCGACGCCGAGACGCTCCGCGGTCGACGCGTCGAACGGGCCGTCGGCGATGATCACCGCCTCGTCCTCGGCAATCTTCAGGATGTCGATGTCGGCCAGCAGGTCCGCGGGAAAGTGACGATCCTCGACCAACGGTCCCAATCGGTCGGCCCGCACCAGGCCCTGCCCGTCGTAGGCGACGCGGTGACCACGCGCCGACAGCGCAGCCAGCGTGTCGGCCGGAAAATCGGTACGCAGCAGCGGAGCCAGGTGCACCCACGTCGTCATGGGATCGGCGAGTTCGATGTCCTCGGCGGTCCACATCGGGCCGATGGCCTGCACACCCATATGTCGGTGATCGGTGTCGTCATAGTCGAGGCGAAACGAGCTCGTGGATTCCGACCGCAGGATCTGCACGATTGACCCGAACCGGGCGCGCAGCCCGTCGAACAGGGCGTGATCACGTTCGGCACCCATCGCGACGATCCGGCCGGCCCCGCCGGCCGCCTGCAACGCAACTCCGGCGAACGATGCACATCCGCCAGGGCTCGGCGGCGCCCCGTTGATGATGTCGATCGCGAGGTTGCCGAGCACGGTGACCCCAGGGACTAACTCACGTGACATGGATGAAGTGTCCCGGTCCGGACGATCGCCACGCTCTTCGACCCTGCCCCGTCCGCGAGCCGAGATATAAATGTGATCCAAATCACGTCGAGCCATGTGGAATGCCCGGCTCCCAATTCGCCTTCACAACACATAGATAGATAGCCAATGTTGTGACGAAGGGCCTTGCGAGATGCACCTGGATTCGAAAACGAAACTTCTTCTCTGTACCGCCGGTTCGGCAGCCGCCGCCCTCCTCGTAGTCCTGGGGCTGCAGGCCAACCAGGTCCACAGCACACCCGAAATGTCCGTTCCCACAGCCCAAACCACGATGCAGTTCGGCGAAACCGTGACGCAGTCCGCACCGCCATCACAGCCCGACACACCAGCCGCCACTCCGCCGGTCAAGGCACAACCGGCCCCTACCGCTGAGCCGGGCTAACCCGCAACGCTCATACCGGCAGGTTGTACGGCGTAATCACCTGAATAGGTACGGGGCGCACCGGTTCACCTGGCAGCGCACCGTGCTGCTGCAGGATCAACCGCATGGCCAGCCGCGCATCGGCACGCAGGTCGTTGTGCAGCACCACCGAAATCCTGCCCTCGCGCAGGAGTCTGCGGTTGTCCACGTCGAGATCATGGGCGACAAAGACCCGGCACTGCCGCCCGAGCTTTTCGAATGCCGCCACCGTGGCCGCGTTGCCGCCGCCGGGTGAATAGACCGCCTCCACCGTCGGGTGACGTTTCAGCGCCTCGAGCACCAGCCGTTCGTTGGTCGCGTCGATGCCGTCGCTGTCGGTGACCTCGACGACCTCCCGTCCGGAACCGCGCAAACCTGACCGGAATCCCACCTCGCGTTCGCCCTCACCGCGAAACACCGTGCGGCTCAGGGTGATCAACACAGCGGATGGGGCGGGACCGAGCCACTGCTCGATCAGATAGGCCGCGGTGGCGCCGGCTCCGTGGTTGTCGATGCCGACGTATGCGCTGCGGGCGCTGGTGGGAATGTCGGTCGTGTAGGTCACCACCGGGACACCGGCGGCCACAAGGTGGTCGACGGCCTCGGCCACCTCTGGTTCGTCGGCCGCCTTGAGCACCACCCCGTGACTGCTGCGAATGCCGGCCAGGGTGCCCACCATCTTGGCGGTCGAGCCGGATTCCCAGAGGTGGAAGCGGGCCCGCAACATGGCCGGGGCGAACGTGGGCAACTCGGCCTCGACGGCAGCGCGAAACGCATCGGAGAACCGCTGGGGCGTCTGCATGACCACGTCGATCAGATAGCGACGACCGTTGAGCCGCAGTTGCGCTCGCTGCTTGTCCAGATCGGCAATCGCTTGGCGCACTTCGGCCCGGGTGTTCTCGCGAACGCCCGGGCGGTCATTGAGGACCCGGTCCACTGTGGCCTCGCTCAAACCGCACTGCTGAGCGATCTCCCGGACCTTGTATCGGTGCGCCACTGACGACCTCCGCGCCGTGCTGATGGTTTTTTGATGGCTTTTTGCCGTTGATTGTGTCACACAGCACAGCAAGACTGTCTGCCATGACCGCGACATTCCGGACTTCGCGCGCCGGGCGCCGAGCCTGGATCGAGGAGGCCGACTGCTCACTCGGTGCTTTCCGCGACCAGGTGTCCCGTACCACCGACGGCGCCGAATACCCCCTTGCCGCTGATATCCGGCATAACGTTCCGGTGTACTCGGCCGCTACCGTCACCGACGCCGAACCCCGCCGACTACAGGCCGAGTTGATCCGTGCGCTGGCCGACGGTCCCGGTGTCGTGATGTTCGAAGGGGCCTTCGAGGTTGACGTCGTCGACCGGGCCAGCGCAGCGTTCGTCGCCTTGATCGAAGCCCAGCGGGCCGACGGCGCGGCCGCCGGTGACCATTTCGGCAAGGCCGGCGCCAACGACCGCATCTGGAATGCCGCTCAGAAGCTGGCCTTGCATTCGCCCGGCGTCTACGCCGAGTATTACGCCAACTGCGCGCTGGCTGTCGTCTCCCAGGCCTGGCTCGGACCGCGCTACCAGGTCACCTCACAGGTCAACGTCGTCAATCCCGGTGGCGCGGCGCAAGTTCCGCATCGCGACTACCACCTCGGTTTCGTCACCCCGGATCAGCTGGCGGACTACCCGGCGCATCTGCACCGGCTGTCGCCCGCCATGACGCTGCAGGGCGCCGTGGCCCACTGTGACATGCCGCCGGCCAGTGGCCCCACCATGCTGCTGCCGTACTCCCAGACATTCGAGGCCGGCTACATCGCGTTCTACCGGCCCGAGTTCATCGAGTTCTTCGCCGAGCACCACGTTCAGGTGCCACTGAGCAAGGGCGATGCGGTGTTCTTCAATCCCGCGCTCTATCACGGGGCAGGCAACAACACGTCGACTGACATCCGGCGCATGGCCAACCTGCTGCAGATCTCCTCGCCGTTCGGGCGTGCGATGGAGGTACTCGACCGCACCGCGATGGTCCGCGCCGTCTACCCCGCGTTGCTGGCGATGAAGGCCGCGGGCCGCCCCGAGCGGGAGTTGGCCAACGCCGTCAACGCCACGGCCGAGGGTTACGCCTTCCCGACGAACCTCGACAAGGACCAACCCATCGGCAGCCTGGCCCCACCCAGCCAGGTCGACACCGTGCTGGCCGCACTGGCCGACGGCCTTACCCCCGACGAACTCGACACCATCCTCGATCAGCAGCAAGAACGGAGAATCCCATGACCACGCTCGGCGTAATCGGACTGGGCCGCATCGGCGCATTTCACACCGAAACCCTTTCCGGGATAGATGGTTTGGACGGGCTGGTGATCACCGACGAGCGCACTGACGTCGCGGCGGCAGTGGCCGCCAAGCACGGCGCCAAGGCCGTCGACACCGTCGACGAACTGTTGTCCTCGGGTATCGACGGGGTGGTGGTGGCTGCCGCCACCCCGGCACACGCGGAGCTGACGTTGGCCGCCGTCGAGCGTGGCATACCGACCTTCTGCGAGAAGCCGATCGCGTCCACCGCTGCCGAGAGCGCACGGTTGGCCGAGGTCATCGCCCGCTCCGGCGTGCCCGTGCAGGTCGGGTACCAGCGTCGCTTCGATGCGGCCTTCGCCGCGGCCAAGCGTGCGGTGGACGATGGCTCGCTGGGCATTCTGCACACGGTGCGCAGCACCACGATGGATCCGGCTCCCCCGCCGCTGGACTACATCAAGGGTTCGGGCGGAATCTTCCGGGATTGCGCGGTACACGATTTCGACATCATCCGGTGGATCACCAGCCAGAACGCGGTCGAGGTCTACGCCACCGGATCGGTGCAGGGTGACCCGCTGTTCACCGAGTACGGCGACGTGGACACCGCCGCGGTCGTCGTGCGGTTCGACGGCGGTGCGCTTGGCGTGGTGTCCAACGCCCGCTACAACGCGCGCGGGTACGACTGCCGCCTGGAGGTGCACGGATTCGACGACAGCGTCGCCGCCGGCTGGGACCAGGGCGTCCCGATTCGAAATATGGATCCCGCCAACACCTTCCCGTCCGGGCCCGCACACAACTTCTTCATGGACCGATTCACCGAGGCGTTCCGCACCGAGCTCGCCGGCTTCGTCGAGGTGGCCAAGGGCGCGCCGGTGGCCGGCGCCACGGTGGCCGACGCCGTGGAGGTGGCCTGGCTGGCCGAGGCCGCCACCGAGTCCCTGCGCCGGGGCACTCCGGTGCGCATCGAGGAGGTTCGCAACGCATGAGCAGCGACCGGGGGATCAAAATCGCCGGCGCACCGATCTCGTGGGGCGTGTGCGAAGTTCCCGGCTGGGGCTACCAACTCGAGCCTGACCGCGTGCTGAGCGAGATGCGCAGGGCCGGGCTGTCCGCGACCGAGCTGGGTCCGGACGGCTTCCTGCCCACCGACGCCGCTGAACTCACTGATGTTCTTGCGGCACATCATCTTTCCTGTGTCGGTGGGTTCGTTCCCGTGGTGCTGCACGACGCCGGCCATGACCCGGCCGAGGATCTCGCCGGACCACTCACCTCGCTTCGCGCAGCGGGCGCCGGTGTCGTGGTGCTGGCGGCGGCTACCGGGGCCGATGGCTACGACTCGCGGCCCGAACTCGACGACGACCAGTGGGCGACGCTGCTGGCCAACCTCGACCGGCTCTCCGGAATCGCGTCCGAGGCCGGTCTGTTGGCCGTGCTTCACCCACACGTCGGTACGATGGTCGAAACCCGCGACGATGTGGACCGGGTGCTGGCCGGTTCGACGATCCCGCTGTGCCTGGACACCGGCCATCTGCTGATCGGCGGCACCGACCCCCTGGAGCTGGCCAAGGCCGTGCCGCACCGCATCAAGCACACCCATCTGAAGGACGTGGATGCCGCGTTGGCCGCCAAGGTGCAATCCGGTGAGATCACCTATACCGATGCGGTGCGCGCCGGTATGTATACGCCGTTGGGCACCGGGGACATCGACATCTCGGGGATTGTCTCGGTGTTGCGAGACAACGGGTTCGACGGTTGGTTCGTGTTGGAGCAGGACACCATCCTGGACGGCGCACCGGCCGGGGACGGTCCGCTCGCCGATGTGCTCACCAGTGTGGTCTACCTCAATTCCGTGACCTCGTGACCGGACTGCGCATCGGTATTCTCGGCGCGTCCCGAATCGCCGAGAAGGCGATCGTGGGACCCGCGCAGGAGCTTGGTCACCGACTGGTGGCGGTCGCCGCGCGTGATCCACAGCGCGCGGCGGCTTTTGCCGAGAAGTTCGGCGTGGAACGCGCCGTGGGCTCGTACGCCGACGTGATCGACGACCCGGAAGTCGACGTCGTCTACAACCCGTTGGCCAACGGTTTGCATGCCCCGTGGAATCTGGCGGCGGTCGCTGCCGGCAAGCCTGTGCTCAGTGAGAAGCCGTTCGCACGCAACAGGTCTGAGGCCGCCACCGTCGCGCGGGCCGCTGAGGCCGCCGGGGTGACCGTGCTGGAGGGGTTCCACTACTTCTTCCACCCCGTGACCCAGCGGGCCTTCACGTTGGCAGCCGGCGGCGAGATAGGTCGGCTCACCCGGGTCGAGGTACGGATGGCGATGCCCGCGCCTGACCACGACGATCCGCGCTGGTCACTCGAGCTCGCAGGTGGTGCGCTCATGGACCTCGGCTGCTACGGCATGCACATCCTGCGGTCGTTGGGCCGCCTCGACGCCGACGGGCTTGGCGGCGCACCGACCATCACGTCCGCCCAGGCTCGACAGCACTCGCCCGGTGTGGACGCGATCTGCGACGTGGAGCTCGAGTTCCCGGGCGGTGCGACTGCACTGAGCGCCAATTCGATGGTGGCACCCGAGTATTCGTTCACAATGCAGATCACCGGACAGGACGGCGAGCTGCTGGTGCACGACTTCATCCGGCCCAACGACGACGATCGGATCACCGTCCGTACCGCCGCCGGTGAACGCGTCGAACGGCTCGGAACCCGGCCCAGCTACACGTATCAATTGAAGGCGTTCGCAGACCACGTCCAGAACGGTGCGGCCCTGCCGTTCGGGCTCGCGGACGCCGTGACCAACATGGCCTACGTCGACGCCGCATACCGGGCCGCGGGATTGCCGCCGCGGTAGCCCGGCTCAAGGAGAAGGACAATGACCCAGACATTCGAACTGGCGGTCTGTGCCGAGATGGTCTTCACCGACCTCGATATCGTCGAGCGCGCCCGCCAGATCTCCGAACTCGGCTTCTCCGTGGAGATCTGGAGCTTCGACGACAAGGATCTCGATGCGCTGGCCGCGACCGGCGCCCGATTCTCGTCGATGACCGGATATCTGCACGGCGACCTCTACGACGCCGACGGCGCCCGCGAGGTGGTCCGGACCGCTGCGGCCGCGATCAAGGCCGCAGCGGTGCTCGGCGTTCCGCGCCTCGTCGTGCACCCCGGCGAGCTGGTCGCGGGGCAGGCCGCCCGCCCGCAGTACCGGGCCACCGGCGAGATGTGGCTGTCTGCGCTGCGTGGACTCGACGCGCTCGGCGAACTCGGCGCCGACGCCGGCGTGACGTTCTGCCTGGAGAACCTCAACACGATCGTCGACCATCCCGGCGTTCCGCTCGCCCGCGCCAAGGACACCCTGGCGCTGATCGAGGCCGTCAACCATCCGAACGTCAAGATGATGCTCGACCTCTATCACGCCCAGATCGGCGAGGGAAACCTCGTTGATCTGGTGCGCCGGGCAGGGTCGGCGATCGGCGAGATCCAGGTCGCCGACGTGCCGGGCCGTTGCGAGCCGGGTACCGGCGAGATTCACTACCCAGCGGTGGCAAAGGCATTGCGGGACAGCGGCTATACCGGACCAGTCGGCATGGAGGCCTACGCGTCCGGTGACAGCGCCGCCGCGTTGGAAGCCTTCCGCGCCGCGTTCTCCTGACCCGCCCTCAGCACCGCGAGCGTGCGTGTCTGCCGGTAGGCGCGCTGTCAGACAGCAGCATTTTGGTCACGCTCGGTCAGTACCGAACCTCGCTTGCCAGCAGCGGCGGATAGACGCCGGACGGCTCACCGTCGACGGTGGTGCCGGCGAACTGCAGAGTCGTTCGCATGACGCCGTTCAGGTCCGACGGGTAGTTCAACGTAGGGGCCGAAACCTCGTTGAGGCGCTTGAGTTGATCGTCCCGCAGCTCGATATCGAGTCCGGCCAGGTTCGACTCCAGGTGCGCCAATCGTCGGGCACCGATGATGGGCACTACCGTGCCGGGGCGTTCCCGCAACCAAGCCAGTGCGACTGCTGCCGACGGCGTTTCGAGTTCGTGGGCGATGTCGGCGACTGTTTCAATGACGACGTACTCGTTCTCGCTCGGACCACCCACGTACGTGGCGCGGGCAGAATCCACCACGTCGGCGCCGCGACGGTACTTGCCCGACAGGAAGCCGTTCTTCAACGGGCTCCACGGCACCAACGCCATTCCCTGGTCCAGTGCCAATGGCGCCAGTTCTCCTTCGACCGTGCGGGTCAACAACGAATACTCGACCTGTAGCGCGATCAGCGGCGTCCAGCTCCGCAGCAGTGCCATGGTCTGGGCTTGGGCGGTGACCCAGGCCGGCGTGTTGGAGAACCCGATGTAGCGGATGGTGCCCGCGCGGACCAGATCGTCGAGCGTACGCATGGTCTCTTCGATCGGAGTCTGCCGATCCCAGTTGTGCAACCAGTACACGTCCAGATAGTCGGTCTGCATGCGACGCAAGGTTTCGTGTAGCTGCGCGATGATGGACGACCGGCCGGCGCCGCCACCATTCGGATCCCCGGGAAACAGGTTGGTGAAGAACTTCGACGCCAGCACCACCCGGTGCCGGCGGCCGGGGCTGCGGGCGAAGAAGTCACCGAGGATCCGTTCAGAGTGCCCGTTTGTGTAGAAGTTGGCGGTGTCGATGAAGTTGCCGCCGCGATCCAAGTAGGCGGCAAGGATGCGCTCGGATTCCTCGACGGTGGTACCCGCGCCACCGGGATCCTCTCCAAATGTCATCGCGCCGAGCGCGAACGGGCTGACACGGAGGCCGGATCGACCGAGGGTGACGTAGCTGTCCAGTGGCATGGAATCGCTCCTTGAGTAGAAGAATTGGGATATCTACATCGAAGCTTCGCGCCCGCAACAACGGTAGACCGATCATCGCTCGTTCTTGCACGATCCTGCTCAACTTGCACTTATCTGACTATTGTCGTGGCGCGGATGGTTTGGTGATCTCATGCGTACCGCATCCGATTCAGTCGCCGAGATACGCCGGTCGATCGACATGCACGCCCGCCCCGACTTGAGTACCGATATCGACGGCCTGCTGCTGTCGAAGGTCGTCGGCCCCCAGAGCCCGGACTACTCGTTGACCGAGCCCCTGCTGGTCGTCATGGCCCAAGGCGGCAAGCAGCTGCTGCTCGGTGACTCGGTGTTCGAATACCGCGCCGGGCAGTATCTGATCGTGGCAGCGAGCCTGCCCGTCACGGGCCACTACCTGGACACCACGGCGACGCATCCGTCGCTGGCGATGGGATTGGTGCTGTCCCCGGCCACCTTGGCAGCACTGACGCTACAGGCGCCGGCCGAATCCTGGTCGCGGGCAGCCGCCCCGGCGATCGCCACGGGCGATGCCGACGTGGACCTGCTCGATGCCGTGGCCCGACTACTGCGCCTGATCGAACGTCCCGCTGATGCGCCGGTACTGGCCCCACTGATCGAACAAGAGATCCTGTGGCGGGTGCTGACCGGCAGGCACGGCGCCACAGTGCGCCAGATCGCCTTGGCCGACAGCCATTTGTCACGCATCAATCGGGCGATCGCCTGGATGCGAGACAACTTCGCCGAGCCTGTCCGGATAGAGGAACTCGCCAAGATGTCGGGCATGAGCGTGTCAGCCTTTCACCGGCAGTTCCGCGCGGTGACGGCCATGAGTCCATTGCAGTTCCAGAAGCGAATCCAGTTGCAGCAAGCCCGATCCCTGCTGCTCGCCGATTTCGGTGACGTGGCCGGGATCGGCCACCGGGTTGGCTATGACAGCCCCTCTCAGTTCAACCGCGAATACCGCCGGATGTTTGGCGCACCTCCGGGCCAGGACGCAACGCGGCTGCGCACTGCCAGGCCGTCCGAAGGACCGGCGCGCTTGCTGTGATTCGGTCGCACTACCCGGTCGGCACGCGCACAATATCGGAATGTCCGAGGCAACCTTCCCGCACGGCAAATGGGGGCGGGACGACGTCTCGGCGTTGTTCAAGCCCGTGTTCTCGTTCGCCGCGTCGCCGCTCGGCTCCAAGGTGATCCGCGCGATCGTGCCGCTAGACAGGCGGGTCGTCGACCGTACGAAGGGTCGTTTCTCGTTGTTCGGACCGCTGTCGATGCCCGAACTGCTGTTGACCACGACCGGTCGGAAATCGGGCCAACCGCGCACCTCCGTGCTCAGCTATGTCCACGAAGGTGACCGCCTGCTGGTGATGGGCAGCAACTTCGGCCAGCAGCAGCATCCGTCGTGGTCGACCAATCTGGTCGCCGAACCGCAGGCCTCGATATCGATGGCGGGCCAGGATATCCCGGTCACGGCGACGTTGCTCACGGACGGCGAACGGGACGCGGCCCTACAGCGTTTTCTCGCCTACCCGATGTACCGGGCCTACCAGACCCGCACCGACCGGGATCTGCGGGTGTTCGCGTTGACGCGCAGATAGTGCAGCGATCAACGGCGGAGTTCGTGGCTGAGCGCCTCGAGTTCGTTACCTCCGGCCATCTCCTGGGTCAGGGTCTCCAGCGAGATCTCGTCGTACGTGCAGTCCAGTTTCTGCCGTCCACGGTTCAGCAGCACGAAGTGGTCACCCACCATGTGCGCGTGGTGCGGGTTGTGGGTGATGAAGATGACGCCGAACCCCTGCTCCTTGGCGGCGGTGATGTAGCGCAGCACCATGCCGGACTGCTTGACGCCGAGAGCGGCCGTCGGCTCGTCGAGGATCAGCACCCGGGCCCCGAAGAAGATTGCCCGCGCGATCGCCACACACTGACGCTGGCCACCTGACAGCGAGCCGATCGGCGCGTCGACGTCGGGCAGGTCGATGCCCATCTTGTGCAGCTCGGAAATGGTGGTCGCGCGCATCGCGGAAATGTCCAGCGACGGCAGGATGCCCTTCTTGCGCAATTCGTTTCCGAGAAAGAAGTTTCGCCACACCGGCATCAGCGAGACCACAGCGAGGTCCTGGTACACCGTCGCGATTCCGGCCTTGAGCGAGTCCTTGGGCGAGTCGAAGACGGTGGGCGTGCCGTCGATCAGCAACTCCCCCTCCGTCGGCTTGTGCAGCCCAGCGATGATCTTGATCAACGTGGACTTGCCCGCGCCGTTGTCGCCGAGCACGCCGGTCACCTCACCGGCACCCACCCGCAGGTTGATGTCCGCCAGGGCGATGATGTTTCCGTAGCTCTTACCGACGTGTTTGAGTTCGACCAGCGGCACCGCGCCGCCCGACGGGGTCTCCGCAATCGGGGCTTCAGCAGTTGTGCTCATCTACTTACCTTTTCGCTGCGTAGTTACGGACGACGTTGTTGGCGATCACCGCGAACAACAGCATCCCGCCGAGGAAGAACTTGAACCAGTCCGGGTTCCACCCGGCGTAGACGATGCCCTGGTTGGTCATGCCGAAGATGAAGGCGCCGATCAAGGTTCCGATCGCGGTGCCGTAGCCACCGGTGAGCAGGCAGCCGCCGACCACCGCGGCGATGATGTAGAAGAACTCGTTGCCGATGCCCTGGCCGGACTGAACGGTGTTGAACGCGAACAGCAGGTGCATGCCGACGAACCAGGCGCAGAAGCTGACCACCATGAACAGGCCGATCTTCACCTTCATCACCGGAACACCGACGGCGCGGGCGCTGTCCTGGTTGCCTCCGACGGCGAAGATCCAGTTGCCGATCTTGGTTTTGAACAGCACGTAGGTGGCGATGGCGACGAACAGGATCCACCACACCACGGTGATACGTACCGACACCCCGAGAATGTTGAACGACGACGCGAAAACAGCTCGGCCGGAACCGAATCCCTCCATGTCGGACACGCTCGGGGTGGCGACCTGACCGGACAGCAGCTTGGTCACGGCGAGGTTGATGCCGGCGAGCATGAAGAAGGTGCTCAGTGTGATGAGGAACGACGGGATCTTGGTCTTCATCACCATGTAGCCGTTGAAGAACCCGACCGCCAGCGCCATCCCCAGTGCCAGGACGGCGCCCGTCCACAGATTCAGGTGCAGGTTGTACGACAGCATCGAGGCGGACAGCGAAGCCGTGGTGACGGCCACGCCCGAGGACAGATCGAACTCTCCGCCGATCATCAGCACGCCGACCCCGACGGCCATGATGCCGATCGTCGAACTGGCATAGAGCACAGTGGCCAGGGCTTCCGGGGTCCGGAACGGCGGGGCGACGATCAGGAACAGTACGAAGATGCCGATCGCACCGATCGCTGCACCCATCTCGGGACGAATCAGCAAGCGCTGCAGTTTGTTCTGTTCCTTGACCCGCTCGTCGCGGACGACTTTGTGCGTTTCGAGATTGAGGTCTGCCTGGGTACTCATGTCTAGCGCGTCCCGTTCTTCGCGTACTCGGCGACCGAGTCGATGTTCGACTTGTCGATGAACGACGGACCGGTCAGCGTGGGCTGATTGCCGCCGATGACGTTGCCGTTGTTGAGGTAGAGCCACAGTGAGTCGACGGCGAGGTAGCCCTGCAGGAAGGGCTGCTGGTCGACTGCCCATTGGACGTCACCGTTCTTGATGGCGTCGACCAGTGCGGCATTGGTGTCGAACGTGCCGACCTTGGCCGAGCTGCCGGAATTGCGTACCGACTGCACCGCAGTCGGAGCGAACGGTGCACCGAGCGTCACCACGTAGTCGATCGACCGGTCCTGCTGCAGCTTGGCGGTGATGGTCGACTCGACCGACGGCATGTCCTTGCCGTTGACGTTGAGCGTCTCGGTCGCGGGGAAGGTGTTCTTCACCCCGGCGCAGCGGGCCTCGAGGTCGACGTGGCCTTGTTCCTGGATTACACACAGGACCTTCTTGGCGCCTTCTTCGGTGAGCCGCCGGCCGGCTTCCTGCCCGGCGATGTACCCGTCCTGGCCGAAGTACTCCTTGACACCGATCTTCTGCCAAGCATCGAGACCGGCGTTGAACGCGACCGTGGGAATGCCTTTGCCCGTGGCGTTTTCGATGGCGGCCTTCATGGCGTCCGGCTTGGCCAGCGTCACAGCGATGCCCTGCACGCCGCTGTCGACGGCCGTCTGAACCAGATTGGCCTGATTGGGCGCCTCGGGATCGGACGAGTACCGCAGCTCGATGTTGTCTTTCTTCGCCGCGGTCTCGGCGCCCTTGCGGACCAGGTCCCAGAAGGAGTCACCCGGCACCTCGTGGGTGATCATCGCGATGGTGACCCGGGGGGTGTCGACGGTGCCGCCGCCCATTCCGCCATCGTTGCTCCGCGGCTTTCCACCGGTGCTCGAGCACGCGGCGGCGCCCATCACCAGCACACCCGCCGCAGCTACCACCGCGAGCCGACTGAACCTCATTGCTTCTCCTTGCCATCGACGTCGCCGCGGTGCTTATGCGTCTGACTGACAAGCGACACGGCCTCGCAGTCGATGTAATACCGCTCACATTCGAAAGTCAAGACTTTGTTCGGACATTAGGACCGCATATCAAACGCAAGCGCGGCACCGGTGAACCGGTGCCGCAGGCCGAAATGGTGGCGAAAGGCTCAGGGGGACAAAGAGTTAAGCGAATCTCTAGCGATCCACGAGCGTCGTGTCGAAGTAGTAGCGCGAGGCGCGGTACACGTGACTTCCGTACTCCACGATGCGTCCCGAATCGTCGAACGCCGTCCGTTCCATCACCAGCAGCGGAGCCTTCGGCTTCTCGTCGAGCAGCCGCGCCTCGTCCCGACTGGCCGCCCTGGCCCCGATCCGCTGCCGAGCCAGCCTGATGTGGACACCACGAGAACGAAGAGACCTGTACAGGCCCGACTGTTCCAATTGCTCCTCGTCAGGCGCGAGGGCGGCGGGCAGATAGTTGGTCATCACGGCCAACGGCTGGCCATTCGACGTGCGCAGCCGGCGCATCGTCGCCACCTCGCTGCCGGACGGCAGGTTCAACCATCCGGCGACCTCATCGGAAGCCGGCCCGATCGAATACTCGAGCACCTTGGTGGCCGGTTCCTGCCCGGCGCGGGCCAGGTCGTCGTACAAACTCGTCAGCTCCACGGGGCGGTGCACCGGGGTCTGGACCACCTGCGTGCCGACGCCACGCTTGCGAACCAACAGACCCTTGTCGACGAGTTCCTGAATGGCGCGCCGGGTGGTCGGCCGAGACAGGTTGAGCCGGCTGGCCAGAGCGAGTTCGTTCTCGAACCGGTCCCCCGGCTTGAGCTGCCCGTCCAGGATCGCCTTCTCGAACACTTGGGCAACCTGGAAGTAGAGCGGCACCGGGCTCGAACGGTCGAGCTCGACGGACAGCGTCGGGGTCACTCTCGCTCCGATCCTCGTGTGGTCCACGCCGGGTTCGCGCGGGGCGGATCCTCAGCGTACCTGCCTAATGACTGAAAGTAAGAATGTCCGAACAAAGTCTTGACATGACACCGTGACGGAGCGCACTCTCGACAACGAGAGCGCAGCACTCGCCACCGCTCGAATTCATGCCTACTCGCATACGCACCGCATTCGGGAGCCAACCGTGACAGATACCGCCGACAAGGCATTTGATGTCCTCGCCATCGGACGTAGCGGAGTCGACGTCTATCCACTGCAGATCGGCGTGGGCCTCGAGGAGGTCACGTCGTTCGGCAAGTTCCTGGGTGGCAGCGCCGCGAATGTCGCTGTCGCAGCGGCGCGTCTGGGCAACCGCAGCGCACTGATCTCAGGGGTCGGGGACGATCCGTTCGGCCGGTTTGTGCGCAACGAACTCGCCGCGCTTGGCGTCGACAACCGCTTCGTCGTCACCCACGGCGAGTTCCCCACGCCGGTGACGTTCTGCGAGATCTTCCCGCCCGACGATTTCCCGCTGTACTTCTACCGCAAGCCGTCTGCGCCCGATCTGCAGATCCAGCCATCCGAGATCGACACCGAAGCCGTGCGCAGTGCTCGGTTGTACTGGTCGACGGTCACCGGATTGTCCGAGGAACCGAGTCGCAGTGCGCACTTCGCCGCCTGGGAGATCCGGGCTCGAGCCCCTCTCACCGTCCTCGACCTCGACTACCGGCCGATGTTCTGGGAAACCCCGGCCGCGGCCACCGAACAGGTTCAGCGCGCACTTCAGCATGTCACCGTGGCAGTCGGCAACCGCGAGGAATGCGAGATCGCGGTCGGTGAGACCAACCCGCACAAGGCCGCCGACGCCCTGCTCGACCTCGGCGTGGAGCTCGCGATCGTCAAACAGGGGCCGCGCGGCGTGCTGGGCAAGACCAAGCAGAGTTCGGTCACCGTACCGCCCAACGACGTCGACGTCGTGAACGGCCTCGGCGCTGGAGATGCCTTCGGCGGCAGCCTGATTCACGGCCTGCTGCACAACTGGCCGCTGGAGAAGACCTTGCGCTACGCCAATGCCGCCGGGGCCATCGTCGCCTCCCGGCTCGAATGCTCGACCGCGATGCCGACCGCCGTGGAGGTAGCCGCCCTCGCCGATCAAACCGCCGTGGAGGCTGTCAATGTCTAGACCCACCGTGTGCACGGACTACGCCGCGATCACCGAACTCCGGGCGTCCGAACCCGGCACGATCGCCGCGGCCTGGCAGCACCGCACCACCCGTCCCACCGTGCGGGGTGACGGCAAGCTCATGATCGTCGCGGCGGACCATCCGGCCCGCGGCGCGCTCGCCGTCGGATCCCGTCCCACCGCGATGAACAGCCGCACCGATTTGCTCGACCGGCTGTGCACCGCACTCGCCGACCCCGGGGTCGACGGAGTGCTGGCCACCGCCGACATTCTCGACGACCTGCTGCTGCTCGGCGCGTTGGAGGACAAGGTGGTGTTCTCCTCGTTCAACAGGGGCGGACTGGCCGGGTCGACCTTCGAACTCGACGACCGGATGACAGGCGCTACCGCGGCGTCGACGGCCGCCGCCCACATGAACGGCGGAAAGATGTTGTGCCGCATCGATCTCGACGATCCCGGCACGGTGTCCACGCTGGCGTCCTGCGCCCAGGTGGTCGACGCGCTCGCCGCTCACGGCCTGATCGCCATGCTGGAGCCGTTCATGTCCAGCCGGGTGAACGGCAAGGTCCGCAACGACCTGTCCCCCGACGCGGTGATCAAGTCTGTACACATCAGCCAGGGCCTGGGCTCGACCTCCGCGTACACCTGGATGAAGCTTCCGGTCGTCGACGAGATGGAGCGGGTGATGGAGTCGACCACGATGCCCACCCTGCTGCTGGGCGGTGACCCGACCGATCCTGACGCCGCGTTCGCATCCTGGGAGAAGGCGCTTGCCCTACCGTCCGTGCGGGGCCTGATGGTGGGACGCACGCTGTTGTACCCACCCGACGACGACGTCCGCTCAGCGGTCGCGACCGCGGTGAAGTTGGTGAGGTGACGATGCATTCGAAGCTCTACATCCCGGCCCGCAGCGCTGAGCTGCCGTTCACCGTCGACGTCACCCCGGAATCCGCCGGATGGACCGAATCCTCTTTGCAGGTACTGGAATTGGATGACAGCCAGTCGGCGGAACTGCACACCGGCCACACCGAGGTGATGGTTCTTCCGCTGACCGGTGGCGGCACCGTCGAGTGCGGCGGGGAAACCTTCACGCTCTCCCCGCGGTCCTCGGTCTTCGACGGCCCCGCGGACATGGTCTATCTCGGCATCGGCCAGGAGTACAGGCTCTCCGGCGCGGGCCGCTTCGCGATCTGCGGTGCACGCGCAACGCGGTCATTTCCGAACCGACGGCGCGCCGCCGCCGACGTCCCCGTCGAGCTACGGGGCGCCGGCAACTGCAGCCGCCAGGTACACAACTTCGGTACCGCCACCGCATTCGAGGCCGACTCGCTGATCGCCTGCGAGGTCATCACCCCGGGCGGCAACTGGTCGAGCTACCCGGCGCACAAACACGACGAGAACACCGAGGTGGAGACCCAGCTGGAAGAGATCTACTACTTCGAGATCGCCGACAGCCCGGCCGGCACAACGGGATTCGGCTATCACCGGGTCTATGGCACCCCAGACCGCCCGATCGAGGTACTGGAGGAAGTCCGCACCGGCGACGTCGTGCTGGTGCCACACGGCTATCACGGACCGTCGATCGCGGCACCGGGCCACCACATGTACTACCTCAACGTCATGGCCGGGTCCGGTCCCGACCGGGCCTGGCTGATCTGTGACGACCCGAACCACACCTGGCTGCGGAGCAGCTGGGAACACCAGGACGTGGACCCGCGGCTCCCCTTCCGCAAATCCACCACACGCGAAGGAGCCTGATCCGTGGTATCCACCGCACCCAAGTCGACCGGGAAGCTGGTCGACGCCGAGGGCACTGTGCGACTCACCGTGGCCCAGGCCACCATCCGTTTCCTGGCCAATCAATACGTGGAGCGCGACGGGATCCGGTCCAAGTTCTTCGCCGGCTGCTTCGGCATCTTCGGCCACGGCAACGTGGCCGGGGTGGGCCAGGCGCTGCTGCAGGATGAGCTCGAGGCGGCGGAATCGGGCCGGGCGCCAGGACTCAAGTACGTACTGGGCCGCAACGAGCAGGCCATGGTGCACAGCGCGGCCGCCTATGCCCGGCAGAAGGACCGGCTGCAGACATGGGCGGTGACAGCCAGCGTCGGCCCCGGCTCCACCAACATGCTCACCGGGGCCGCGCTGGCCACCATCAACCGGTTGCCGGTGCTGCTGCTACCCGCCGATACGTTCGCCACCCGCGTCAGTTCGCCGGTGTTGCAGGAACTCGAACTGCCGTCTTCGGGTGACGTGACGGTCAACGACGCGTTCAAACCGCTGTCCCGCTACTTCGACCGGGTCTGGCGGCCCGAGCAGCTCCCGGCCGCGCTGCTGGGAGCCATGCGGGTGCTGACCGATCCCGTCGAAACCGGAGCCGCGACCGTATCGATCCCGCAGGATGTCCAGGCCGAGGCCCACGACTGGCCGGAATCGCTGTTCGCCGAACGCACCTGGCATGTGGTCCGCCCGCTGCCCGAGCGCTCGGTGACCGCGCGGGCCGCCGAGATCATCGCGTCGGCCCGCAAGCCGCTGATCATTGCCGGCGGCGGCGTGCACTACTCCGGTGCCGAAGACGCTCTGGCCACCTTGGCGTCCGAGACCGGTATCCCGGTCGCCGAGAGCCAGGCCGGTAAGGGCTCGCTGCGCTACGACCACCCGCAGTCGGTCGGGGCCATCGGTTCCACCGGCACCACGGCGGCGAACGCGCTGGCGTCGGAAGCTGACGTCGTCGTCGGAATCGGCACCCGCTATAGCGATTTCACCTCCGCATCGCGGACCGCGTTCAACAATCCCGAGGTCCGGTTCGTCAACATCAACGTGGCTTCGCTGGACGCGGTGAAGCACGGCGGGGTCAGCATGATCGCCGATGCCCGCGAGGCCCTGGAAGCGCTGAGCTCCGCATTGGACGGCTACCGCGTCAGCGACGAATACCGGTCGCGGGTAATCGAACTGGCCGCAGAGTGGGAGGACACTGTGTCCGCCGTCTACGCCACCTCCGACGACGGCGCGGTGTTGAACCAGAACCAGGTCATCGGCCTGGTGAACACGTTGTCGGATCCCCGCGACGTGGTGGTGTGCGCGGCCGGTTCGATGCCCGGTGACCTGCACAAGATGTGGCGCACCCGCGACCGCAAGGGCTACCACGTCGAGTACGGCTACTCCTGCATGGGTTACGAGATCGCCGGCGGGATCGGCGTGCGGATGGCCGCGCCCGATCGCGATGTATTCGTCATGGTCGGCGACGGCTCCTACCTGATGATGGCCACCGAGCTCGTGACCGCCGTACAGGAGGGCATCAAGATCATCTCGGTGCTGGTGCAGAACCACGGATTTGCCTCCATCGGTGGGCTTTCCGAGTCGTTGGGCTCGCAGCGGTTCGGCACCGCCTACCGCTATCGCACCGCCGATGGGCGGCTCGACGGCGACACGCTGCCCGTGGACCTGGCGGCCAATGCCGCGAGCCTGGGCGCCGACGTCATCAGGGTCGCCACCGCCGCCGAGTTCACCGACGCGGTCAAGGCCGCCAAGGCCGCTGACCGCACCACAGTGATCCACGTGGAAACCGATCCGCTGATCTACGCACCCGACAGCCAGTCCTGGTGGGACGTCCCGGTGTCGGAGGTCTCCACGCTGGAGTCCACCCAGAGCGCGTACGAACGGTACGCGGACTGGAAGAAAGTTCAACGCCCCCTTGTCAACCCGTCGGATCGGTGAAGGAAACCCGTAGTGAGCAAGATTCTCGTCGGTTCGGCCCCTGACTCCTGGGGTGTGTGGTTTCCCAACGACCCGAACCAGACGCCGTACACCCGCTTTCTCGACGAGGTGGCCGAATCCGGTTACGAGTGGATCGAATTGGGACCGTTCGGCTACCTGCCCACCGATCCGCGGCAGCTGTCCGACGAACTGGCCCAGCGCAACCTGAAGCTGTCCGCCGGAACCGTCTTCGAGCACCTACACCAGGACAATTCCTGGGACGCCGTTTGGACCCAGATCGAGGATGTCGCAAGGCTCACCGCGGCCGTCGGCGGTAAGCACGTCGTCGTCATCCCCGAGATGTGGCGCGATCCGGCCACCGGCGCGGTGCTGGAAGACCGCAACCTGACGGCCGAACAGTGGCGCAAGAAGACCCAGGGCATGAACGAGCTGGGCAAGGCCATGTTCGAAAAGCACGGCGTGCGTGCGCAATACCACCCGCACGCCGACAGCCATGTCGACACCGAGGAGAACGTGTATCGCTTCCTCGACGGCACCGACGGAGAATTCGTCAACCTGTGCCTGGACACCGGGCACATCAGCTACTGCGGCGGCGACAACATCGCCATCATCCGGCGGGCGCCCGAGCGCATCGGCTACCTGCACCTCAAGCAGGTCGACCCCGAGGTGCGGGCCAAGGTCGAGGCCGAGGACCTGCCGTTCGGCGAGGCGGTCAAGCTGGGCGCGATGACCGAGCCGCCGCTGGGCGTTCCAGAGATGCCGCCGTTGCTCGCCGAGATCCAGAAGCTCGGCATCGACGTGTTCGCGATCGTCGAACAGGACATGTACCCCTGCGAAGTCGACGCTCCCCTGCCCATTGCCAAGCGGACCCGGAACTACCTGGGTTCGTGTGGCATTCCTTCCGTCCGTTTCAGCTAGGAGCACCCATGTCTGAGCTACGTGTCGCCGTCCTCGGCGTCGGCATCATGGGCGCCGACCACGTCGCGCGCCTGACCAACCGGATTTCCGGCGCGCGAGTCGTCGTGGTCAACGACTTTGTCCCCGAGAAAGCCGAGAAGATCGCGGCAAGCATCCCGGGCTGCCGGGCGGTCACCGATCCGCTCGACGCCATCGCCGACCCGGACGTCGATGCCGTCGTACTCGCGACGCCCGGGCCGACCCACGACAAGCAACTGCTGGCCTGTCTGGAGCACGGCAAACCAGTGCTCTGCGAAAAGCCGTTGACCACCGACGTCGAGTCGTCACTCGAGGTGGTCAAGCGCGAGGCCGAGCTCGGAAAGCGGCTCATCCAGGTCGGTTTCATGCGCCGGTTCGATGAGGAGTACATGCAGCTGAAGGCCCTGCTCGACGCCGGCGAGTTCGGCCGCTCGCTGGTGCTGCACTGCGTACACCGCAACCCGGCTGTGCCCCCGAGCTTCGACAGCTCCATGATCGTCAAGGATTCCCTGGTCCACGAGGTCGACGTGACCCGGTTCCTGTTCGACGAGGAGATCGACTCGATCCAGATTCTGAAGCCGGCGGTCAATCCCGGTGCCCCCGACGGCATTCAGGACCCACAGATCGCCGTCATGCGCACCGTCTCCGGCAAGCACGTGGACGTCGAGTTGTTCGTCACCACCGGAGTGGCCTATGAGGTGCGCACCGAACTGGTCGGCGAAAAGGGTTCCGCATTCATCGGACTCGATGTCGGGCTGATCCGCAAAGGCGCCTCGGGAACGTGGGGTGGCACCATCACCCCCGGGTTCCGGGAGCGATTCGGACGGGCTTATGACATCGAGTTCCAGCACTGGGTCGAGGCTGTTCGGCACGGCACCACGACCGGGGATTACACCGGCGGCCCCACGGCATGGGACGGCTACGCCGCGGCGGCGGTGTGCGCGGCCGGTGTCGAGGCATTGGAGACCGGCCTTCCGGTCGCGGTGGACATGGTGGCGCGCGAGTCGATCCCGGGGGCGTAGCGATGAAGATCGCACTGGATCCCACCCCGTTCCACCATGACTACGAGTTGCTCGAATTCCCGCGTCTGGTGGCCGAACTGGGCTACGAGTACCTGCAGCTCACCCCGCACCGTGACTTCATCCCGTTCTTCAACCATCCGCGCGCCGACGACGCACTGGTGACCGCGTTTCGCAAGTCGTGTGCCGATGCCGGGGTAGGGATCGCCTCGGTGCTGCCGGTGCTGCGCTGGTCCAGCCCGGACCCCGACGCCCGCGAGGCCGCGGTGCGTAACTGGAAGCGCGTCATCCAGATCACCGTCGACCTCGGCGTCAACGTGATCAACACCGAGTTCTCCGGCCGCCCCGAGAAGGCCGAGGAGTCCGAGCGGGCGTTCTTCCGGTCGATGGAGGAACTTCTGCCGATCATCGAGCGTGAAGGCATCGACGTCCGGATCGATCCGCACCCAGACGATTTCGTCGAGGACGGACTGGAGGCACTGCGCATCATCCGCGGAGTGAACTCGCCCAACATCGGCATGGTTTTTGTCGCATGCCACGCCTTCCATATGGGCGGCAACGTGGCCGAGATCATGCGCGCCGCCGGTGACAAGCTGCGCCTGGTTCACGTCGCCGACACCATGGACCACCACAGCAGCCATGGACTGCGCTACATCACCAACCCGCCGGGCAACCCGGTGCGGGTGCACCAGCACCTGAAAATCGGTGACGGCGATATCGATTGGGACGTGTTCTTCGCCGGCCTGGCCGAAATCGGCTTCTACGACCGCGCCGACACGGTCATGGTGTCCTCGGTCTTCGCCGAGGACGAGAATGCCCACGACGTGTCGCGGTATCAGCTGAAGACCATGACCGGCTATGTCACGAAGTACCGCCGATGACCCCCTCTCACCTTCTCGGTACTGCGGTCCGGTCAGGTTCCCTGCCCTGCTGAGGCCCACCAGCCATCGATGCGGCTACCGAGATCGAGATCGGCAGCCACCTCCACGAGCGCGGCGGCGACGATCGAGGCGGGCGCACGGTCGAGGACAACCAGTCCGATCGCCGGACGCGGACCGTGTTGCACCATCGGCCGTGCGGCAAAGCCCGCAGGCATCCCGAGCTGCGGCAGCCATGCGGTGGAGGCGATGGTCGCGCGCTGCGAGTTCGTCAGGTGCGCATAGAGCGCGTCGACCGAATCCGCCTCCACGACCGGGCGGTAGCGCACCCCTTCGGCGGCCATGTTGGCATCGAGGATGCGCCGGTTGCGCATCGTGGTGGTCAGCACGCACAGTCCCAAGCCGGCCGCATCCGACCACGCGATCTCCGGTTGACGCATCAGTGCGTGATCGGCCGGCGCCACCAGGACATAGCGCTCCCGGTACATCTCCACAGACCTGGTTCCGGGTGGGGCTTCGTCATCGAGATAGGTCAACCCGGCATCGATCTCGAAATCTGCCAGCCGCCGGGCGATCTCACGTGAGGACAACGCCTCGATGCGCACCGACGCCGCCGGGTTGCGGCGCAGGAACTCGGTGGTGATGAACGGGCCGGTGGGCACCGCCGTCGGGATCGCACCGATCCGGGCCGTGACGGTCAAGCGTCCCCGCATGCGGTCGATATCGGCGAGCATGTCATCGCGTTCCGCGACGATCCGCTGGGCCCACGTCACGACGCGTTGCCCCTCTTCGGTGAAGCCTTCGAACCGATGCCCGCGCTGCACGATGACGATGCCCAACTCGCGCTCGAGGCGGCGGATCGCCACCGACAGCGTCGGTTGACTCACGTGGCAGCGCGCGGCCGCCCGGCCGAAGTGCCGCTCGCTCGCGAGCGCCAGCAGGTAGTCGAGCTGCTGGAGCAGTACGTCACTGGCCATGGCTCCCGCCTTCGTCGCAGTCGATAGAAAGCATCTATCACTGCATGTGAAATATCGAATGCCGACGGCCGCCAACCGACGCGTCCCGCAGTTTTCGAGGACTAGATTGAGTTCATGACCAGTGCCAAGGACATCGATGCCGATTACGACGAGCACAACGTCATCAGCACCGGCGCCGAGCACGAAGCGGCCGGGGTCAAGGCAGTCCTGGTCAGCATGCAGCGCGGTTTCGAGCAGATGGGTCCGCTGCGCACCGCCGCCGCGTTGACCAGGCTCAACCAGCGGCACGGCTTCGACTGCCCTGGCTGCGCGTGGCCCGAGGAGCACGGGGGCCGCAAGCTGGCCGAGTTCTGCGAGAACGGCGCGAAGGCGGTCGCCGAGGAGGCCACCAAACGCGTGGTGACCCCGGACTTCTTCGCCCGGCACACCATCGCCGAACTCGAGACCAAGCCGGAATACTGGCTGTCCCAGCAGGGCCGGCTGGCCCACCCCATGGTGCTCGCACCCGGCGAGGCGCACTACCGGCCGATCGAATGGGATGACGCCTACCGGCTGATCGCCGAGCACCTGAACGCGCTGGCCTCCCCCGATGAGGCACTGTTCTACACCTCTGGGCGCACCAGCAACGAGGCGGCGTTCCTCTATCAGCTGATGGTCCGCAGCTTCGGCACCAACAACCTGCCGGACTGCTCGAACATGTGCCACGAATCCTCGGGTACCGCGCTGACAGAGTCGATCGGCATCGGCAAGGGCTCGGTCACCGTCGAGGACGTCACCGAGGCCGACCTGATCCTGATCGCCGGACAGAATCCGGGCACCAACCACCCGCGCATGCTGTCGGTGCTGGAGAAGGCAAAAGCCAACGGCGCCAAGATCGTTGCGATCAATCCGCTCCCCGAGGCCGGGCTGATCCGGTTCAAGGATCCGCAGAAGATAAACGGTGTCGTCGGGCACGGTGTCCAGATCGCCGACGAGTTCGTGCAGATCCGCATCGGCGGTGACATGGCGTTGTTCGCCGGGTTGGGCCGACTACTGCTGGAGGCCGAAGACCGGGCCCCCGGTTCCGTCGTGGACCGGGAATTCATCGCCGCGCACTGTGCCGGGTACGACGAGTACGCCGCTCAGACGCGCGCTGTGGACCTCGACACCGTGACCGAGGCCAGCGGCGTCGACCGGGCGCAGTTGCAGCGGGTGGCCGACCTGCTCGCAACCTCCCAGCGCACGGTGATCTGCTGGGCGATGGGTCTGACGCAGCATCACCATGCGGTGGCCACCATCGGCGAGGCCACCAACCTCCTGCTGCTGCGCGGCATGATCGGCAAGCCGGGCGCCGGGGTGTGCCCGGTGCGCGGCCACTCCAACGTCCAGGGTGACCGGACCATGGGCATCTGGGAGAAGATGCCCGAGAGGTTCCTGGAAGCACTCGACGCCAGGTTCGGCATCGTCAGCCCCCGCAAGCACGGCTATGACACCGTCGACGCCATCCGCGCCATGCGCGACGGCCGAGCCAGCGTGTTCATCGGAATGGGCGGCAACTTCGTCTCGGCCACTCCGGACACCGAGGTCACCGAGGCCGCACTGCGCAGTTGTGCGCTGACCGTTCAGATTTCGACGAAACTCAACCGCAGCCACCTGGTGCACGGCCGGACCGCGCTGATCCTGCCCACCCTGGGCCGCACCGACCGCGACATCGTGAACGGACACAAACAGCAGGTGTCGGTTGAGGATTCGATGTCGATGGTGCATCTGTCACGTGGCAGCCTGCACCCGCCCAGCGATCAGCTGCGTAGCGAGGTGGGCATCGTCTGCGAGCTGGCCCGGGCACTGCTGGGTCCGGACCACCCGGTGCCGTGGGAGACTTTCGCCGCCGACTACGACACCGTGCGCGACGCGATCGCCGCCGTGGTCCCCGGCTGCACCGACTACAACACCAAGGTGCGTCAGCCCGACGGGTTCCAGCTCCCCCACCCGCCGCGGGATTCCCGCGAATTCCCCACCACCACAGGCAAAGCCAACTTCGCGGTGAACCCGCTGGAGTGGGTGCCCGTACCGGAGGGCCGGCTCGTGCTGCAGACCCTGCGCAGCCACGACCAGTACAACACCACCATCTACGGCCTGGACGACCGCTACCGCGGAGTCAAGGGCGGGCGGCGCGTGGTGTTCGTCAACCCCGCCGACATCGAAAGGTTGGGATTCAATCCCAACGACCGTGTCGACCTGGTGTCCGAATTCGACGGGCAGGAGCGGCGCGCCAAGGACTTCCTGATCGTTCCGTACTCCACCCCGGCCGGCAATGCCGCCGCGTACTACCCGGAGACCAATCCTCTGGTGCCGCTTGATCACACCGCCAAGAAATCCAACACGCCCGTGTCGAAGGCGGTCGTCATCCGGCTGGAGAGGACGTAGTGGGCCGGGTAACCGCGCGCCGGCGGGCCCACCATCTGACCGGAGCCACGGCCGAGGCGCGCCCGGAAACCCTGGTGGTCGAGGAACCGCTGGAGATCCGTGTCGACGGCACACCGCTGACCGTCACGATGCGCACGCCGGGCGCCGATGTCGAATTGGCCCAAGGCTTTCTGCTGACCGAAGGCCTGATCGCGCAACGCGAAGATCTGGTGTCGGTGCGCTACTGCCGTGGCGCCGATGTGGATGGGGTCAATAGCTACAACGTGTTGGACGCGACCTTGGCCTCGCATGTCCCGCCGCCTGAGGTTGATGTCACCCGCAACTTCTACACCACCTCGTCGTGCGGGGTGTGCGGCAAGGCCTCGCTGGAGGCGGTGCGGTTGAGCAGCAAGCACTGCCCAGGCGATGACCCGTCGACCGTTGCCGCCGCGGTGCTCTCGGCGATGCCCGGGAAGCTGCGGGAAGCGCAGAAGGTCTTCAACAGCACCGGCGGCCTGCACGCCGCGGCACTTTTCACCGACGACGGCACCATGCTGGTCGTCCGCGAGGACATCGGCAGACACAACGCTGTCGACAAGGTGATCGGATGGGCGTTGGAGCACAACCGGATTCCGTCAACCGCCACCGTGCTCCTGGTCAGCGGCCGGGCCTCGTTCGAGCTCACCCAGAAGGCCGTCATGGCCGGTATCCCGATCCTGGCGGCGGTGTCGGCGCCGTCCTCGCTGGCGGTCGATCTTGCCGCGCAATCAGGCCTGACCCTGGTGGCATTTCTGCGGGGCGATTCGATGAACGTCTACACCCGTCCTGACCGGATCACCCGCTAGAACCCCTTCGAAAATGCACTCAGGGTCGTGATCCGGCTTGGATCACGACCCTGAGTGCAGTCTGGGCGAAAGGGCTACGCGCTCTTGTCGCGACGCTCCGAACGCGACGGCTTACGCGGCACGATGGTCGGCAGCACGTTGTCCTGCACGGTCTCCTTGGTGACGACCACCTTGGCGACGTCGTCGCGGCTGGGGATGTCGTACATCACCGGCAGCAGGACTTCCTCCATGATGGCGCGCAGGCCGCGGGCACCGGTACCGCGGTGGATGGCCTGATCCGCGATCGCCTCCAGCGCCTCGTCGGTGAACTCCAGCTCCACACCGTCCATCTCGAACAGCCGGACGTACTGCTTGACCAGAGCGTTCTTCGGCTCGGAGAGGATCTTGACCAGGGATTCCTTGTCCAGGTTGGTCACCGAGGCCACGACCGGCAGACGGCCGATGAACTCGGGGATCAGACCGAACTTGATCAGGTCCTCGGGCATGACCTCGGCGAAGTGGTCCTGCGTGTCGATCTCGGCCTTGGACCGCACCTCGGCACCGAAGCCCAGACCGCGCTTGCCGACCCGGTCGGAGACGATCTTCTCCAGGCCCGCGAATGCACCCGCCACGATGAACAGCACGTTGGTGGTGTCGATCTGGATGAATTCCTGGTGCGGATGCTTACGGCCACCCTGCGGCGGAACCGAGGCCTGGGTGCCTTCGAGGATCTTCAGCAGGGCCTGCTGCACGCCCTCGCCGGACACGTCGCGGGTGATCGACGGGTTCTCGCTCTTGCGGGCGATCTTGTCGACCTCGTCGATGTAGATGATGCCGGTCTCGGCGCGCTTGACGTCGTAGTCGGCGGCCTGAATCAGCTTGAGCAGAATGTTCTCGACATCCTCGCCCACATAGCCGGCCTCGGTCAGCGCGGTGGCGTCGGCGATGGCGAACGGCACGTTGAGCATCTTGGCCAGCGTCTGGGCCAGGTAGGTCTTACCGCAGCCGGTGGGGCCCAGCATCAGGATGTTGGACTTGGTCAGCTCCACCGGCTCGGAGCGCGAATCGCGGGACTTCTCCCCCGCCTGGATCCGCTTGTAGTGGTTGTAGACCGCCACGGCCAGCGTCCGCTTCGCGGTGTCCTGACCGATCACGTAGCCCTCGAGGAAGTCCCGGATCTCCGCCGGTTTGGGCAACTCGTCGAGCTTGACGTCGTCAGCGTCGGCGAGTTCCTCCTCGATGATCTCGTTGCACAGATCGATGCACTCGTCGCAGATGTACACGCCCGGGCCGGCAATGAGCTTTTTGACCTGCTTTTGACTCTTGCCGCAGAACGAGCACTTCAGCAGGTCACCGCCGTCTCCAATGCGCGCCATGTGGGGGGGTCCTACTTCCTGTTCGCAGTCGGTCGTAACGCCACTTGCTGGGTTACCTCGGGCGTAAACCCGACGCTACCCGTTCGTTCCGTCGCGGTGCGACCGATAGGGCCGAATCGCTCTGGTGGTATTTGTTCGTGTGCAGGAGAACATATCTCTCCTGGCGGCTCGTCACCCGTCGGCACGCTGACTGTGTCCTTGGCGTGTCGTTGCGAAGCGACGGCGAATAGCCGAACGGTGTGGTCAATACGTGGCATTCGCCTCGATCGACGATACCGGGGACCACTCTGATGCCGCCGCAACCGCAGGTCAGCGGGATTTGCAACCTCCCCCGCGACGACGCACGCCCCGCACCGGAGGTGACCGGGCAGGGCGTGTGTCATCGGGCGGGAAGTTGCCGTTGGAAGTGCTAGCTGGTCTGGGCAGACAGCTTGCGGTACTCCAGGACGGTGTCGATGATCCCGTAGTCCTTGGCCTCGGCAGCGGTCAGGATCTTGTCGCGGTCGGTGTCCTTGCGGATGACCTCGGGATCCTTTCCGGTGTGGCGGGCCAGGGTGGTCTCCATCAGGGTGCGCATCCGCTCGATCTCGGCGGCCTGGATCTCCAGGTCCGAGAACTGCCCCTGGATCACCCCGGACAGCGACGGCTGGTGGATCAGCACCCGGGCGTTCGGCAGGGCCAGACGCTTACCCGGGGTACCGGCGGCCAGTAGCACCGCGGCGGCCGAGGCGGCCTGTCCCAGGCACACCGTCTGGATGTCGGCGCGCACGTACTGCATGGTGTCGTAGATCGCCATCAGCGACGTGAACGAGCCACCCGGCGAGTTGATGTACATCGTGATGTCGCGGTCGGGATCCAACGACTCCAGCACCAGCAGCTGGGCCATGATGTCGTTGGCCGACGCGTCGTCCACCTGCACGCCGAGGAAGATGATGCGTTCCTCGAACAGCTTGTTGTACGGGTTGGATTCCTTGACGCCGAAGCTGCTGTGCTCGATGAACGACGGCAGGATGTAGCGGGCCTGCGGCTGCATGCGGGCGTCCAATGACGGATGAATCTGATCGGTCATTTGTCTAGTCCTGCCGTCGGGCCCGAACCGTTGAGGTTGGCACTGGTGATGATGTGATCGACGAAGCCGTACTCCAGAGCCTCCTGCGCGGTGAACCAGCGGTCACGGTCGGAGTCGGCCTCGATCTGCTCGACGGACTTGCCGGTGAACTCCGCGTTGAGCCGGAACATTTCCTTCTTGATGACGTGGAACTGCTCGGCCTGGATGGCGATGTCCGCGGCACTGCCGGTGACGCCACCGAGCGGCTGGTGCATCAGGACCCGGGCGTGCGGCAGGGCGTGACGCTTGCCCTTGGTGCCCGCGGCGAGCAGGAATTCACCCATCGAGGCCGCCATGCCCATCGCGTAGGTGGCGACATCGCAGGGTGCCAGCACCATCGTGTCGTAGATGGCCATACCGGCGCTGATCGAGCCGCCCGGCGAGTTGATGTAGAGGTGGATGTCCTTGGTCGGATCCTCCGCCGACAGCAACAGGATCTGCGCGCACAGCTTGTTGGCGATGTCGTCGTCCACTTGGGAACCCAGGAAGATGATCCGCTCGGCAAGCAAGCGCTCATAGACGGAGTCGACGAGGCTGAACCCGCTCCCGTTCGAACGCATGTCAGTCACGACTGGATACCTGCTTTCTCTCACGCGTTGGTACTGACGACACTAACGAAACTGGGGCGCCACGCACTCCCGTACGGGGGCGCGTTCGCTCACAGCGTCATTCGGCGGCGTCGGTGGCTTCCTCGCCCTCGGCCTGGGCAGCCTCGGCCGGACCGAAGAACTCCGTGGTGTCGATCACGGTGCCGTCGGTGTCGGTCACGGTGGCGGCGTGCACCACAGCGGCGATCGTCAGGCCGCGACGCACGTCGGCGAACATGGCCGGCAGCTGGTTGTTCTGCTGCAGGATCTGGATCAGCTGCTGGGGCTCGATGCCGTACTGACGCGACATAAGCACCAGACGCTCGGTGAGGTCGTTCTGGCCGACCTGGATGTCGAGCTTGTCGGCGACCGCGTCCATCAAAAGCTGGGTCTTGACCGCCTTTTCGGCGTTCGTCTTGTTCTCGGCGTCGAATTCCTCACGGCTGCTGCCCTGTTCGGTCAGCTGCTCGGCGAACTTGTCCTCGTCGTGGTCGAGGCCGTGGATCGCGTTGTGCAGGGTGTCGTCGATCTGAGCCTGAACGATCTTCTCCGGCAACGGAACTTCGGTCTGCTCCAGCAGCGCCTCGATCGCCTTGTCGCGGATCTGCTCGGCCTGCTGCACGCTCTTGACCCGGCGCACCTGGTCGGTGAGGCTCGCCTTGAGCTCATCGATGGTGTCGAATTCGCTTGCCAGCTGGGCGAAGTCGTCGTCAGCCTCGGGCAGCTCGCGCTCCTTGACCGATTTCACGGTGACCGTCACCTCGGCGTCCTTACCGGCGAACTCACCGGCGGCCAGCTTGGTGGTGAAGACCTTGGACTCGCCGACCTTCAGACCGGTGATCGCGTCGTCGAGGCCCTCGATCAGCTGACCGGAACCGACCTCGTGCGACAGGCCCTCGGTGGCGGCCTCGGGCACCTCGGTGCCGTCGACGGTGGCCGACAGGTCGATCGAGACGAAGTCGCCTTCCTGTGCACCGCGCTCGACACCGGTCAGGGTGCCGAAGCGGGCCCGCAGCGACTGCAGCTCGGCGTCGACCGCCTCGTCGTCGACCTCGATCGGGTCGACGGTGATCTTGAGCGCGTCGAACTCGGGCAGGGTGATTTCGGGGCGCACGTCGACCTCGGCGGTGAACGCCAGCTCCTGGCCGTCCTCCAGCTTGGTCACCTCGATCTCGGGCTGACCCAGCGGCTTGACGTCGGAGGCCGTGACGGCCTCGCTGTAGCGGCTCGGCAGCGCGTCGTTGACGACCTGCTCCAGCACGGCACCGCGGCCGACGCGGGCCTCCAGCAACTTGCGCGGGGCCTTGCCTGGGCGGAAGCCGGGCAGGCGGACCTGCTGAGCGAGCGCCTTGAACGCGCGATCGAAATCGGGCTCAAGCTCGGTGAAGGGCACCTCCACATTGATGCGCACCCGGGTGGGGCTCAACTGCTCAACCGTGCTCTTCACTCTTGCGCTCCTAGATATCTTTCTCTGGATGTCTTCGTCGTACCGGCGGTCGCGTCGGGGAGACAGGATGTGGTCTCTCGAACGACGCCCGTAGTTCGCGACCAGGGTAGTTGACTCGACGCAACCCCCAGTAATCGGCATCCTTCCTCGTTACCGTCGTTACCGTCCAGGGGTTCGGCCGGTTTACGGCCGGTGGTCCGGAAGCCACCGATGGCCAGGACTGTCAACGCGACTGCCAGCAGTGCGTACACCACCGCGTCGAGCCCGGTCAGCCGCTCACCGAGCATCAACGCCACGCCGAACAGCAGCACTGGTTCGACGTAGGTCAACAGCCCGAAGACCGGCATGCTCAGCAGGCTGGAGGCGGCGACGTATGCCGCCATCGCCACCGTGCCCGCGAGGCCCACCGCCACCACCGCCGCATAACCGCTCCACGACGATGCGCCGCGGCAGACGACGATGAGCAGCACCGCCACCGGAACTGTCAGCGCAACCTCGACACCGAACGCAGTGGGACTGTCCAGACCCACGCGTCGCCGCACACCGAAGTACAGCGCGTACCCGATGCAGACCACGAACGTGACCCACGAAACTGCGCTCGTGGCAACGACTTTCAAGACCACAGCGGCGAGTGCCACCGCCGCGGCCACCCACTGCAAAGCCGATACCGATTCCTTGAAACCGATCCGGCCCACAAGAACCAGGACGATGGGCAGCAGCAAGTACCCCAGTGAAGCGTCGAGCGCATGTCCGTGCACCGGAGCCCAGCTGAACAGCCACATCTGTGCCGAAACCAGGAAGCTCGTGACGGCGAAGATCATCGGCATCCACCAGGCCCGGGTGAGGGTGCGCCACAACTCGGCGAGTGACCGGCGGCCGGCCGGGCTGATCAGCACGAGGAAATAACAGGCCGTCATGATGAGCATGCGCCAGCCGAACACCGCCTCCGGGGAGGCGTCGACCACGCCGGAGAGGTAAAAGACCACCCCGAACAGCCCGCTGGCCAGCAACGAATAGCCGACTCCACGGGCCGGAAGATCGCCCGAGTCGTGTGTCAACAATGGTCCACTCGTCGTTTCGTATTGGCCGGCGAGCCGAGACCGGACCTTTGCCGGATGGTCGGGGTGACAGGATTTGAACCTGCGGCCTTCCGCTCCCAAAGCGGATGCGCTACCAAGCTGCGCTACACCCCGCGGTGCACGGTCGATCCGCAGGCGAATAACCGGCGAAAGGACCACGCGAGATACTACGGCCTCGACACGTGCGGCATCCAATTGGATTTGAGCGGGCACACACCGGTACAGTGCTGATGCTGCACATGCGGGCGTAGCTCAATGGTAGAGCCCTAGTCTTCCAAACTAGCTACGCGGGTTCGATTCCCGTCGCCCGCTCCACAAGAACCGCCCTCACGGGCGGTTTTTTGCTTGTCAGGCGGTCATCACCGCCCGGCGCCGCCCTGTGGTGGGTCGATCGGTGTCAGCGATATCGGCAGCCAATGGGTACCAGGCCCTTCCCCCGGGCAGCCGGCTCCCCCGATGACGAGCGTGCGCTCGCCGGCGAAGCTGCCGTCAGGGTTCGGGATCCAGTAGTCCGACCGATGGGCCTGCACGGCGCTACCGGGGTCGCTGCGGTCACAGAAGTAGGGATACTCCCCGCCCGTCTCCCAACGGTCGCCGTTCCATCTGTACTCATAGGCCTCGGGGGCACCCGGGTTGCGGGCGTGATCGTCCGAATTGTCCATCCGCGCAACACATCCGTCGACGTCACAATGCGTGGTGAATTCGGCAGGCACCGTTATCGAATTCATCGGCGTCGGCAGGCCGTTGAACGTCTGCTTCGAGAAGTCGATGAACAAGTCGTAGAACCCGTACAGCGGCGGTGGTTCACTGCGCTCCGCATGTGCGACCGGCGCCCCCAGCGCCAGAACGCTTACGGCGAGGGCTATTCCAATCGTGTTTCTCATAGCGCTAGTAGTCCTTGTCATCGTCGCGGTGTGCCGCCTCGATGACCTCGGGAGGCGCCGGCTTTTGGAGCCAGGCACGAATGCGCAATAGCCCACCGGCGACGACGCCGACGGCGAATACCGCGACGAGTACCCACAACACGGTGGTCATGGCATCGAATTATCCTGCCCCGCCACGCACTGCGGCGAATTACTCACGAGTAGGCCACCGCTGGGTATCGCGCGCGTCTCAACACTGGCCGACTGTCGAAAATCAGAGGAAAGTGATGTGTATCACACCGCTCGCAAGAAGTCGGTTGAACGAAAGGCAACGAAATGATCGGAGCAATTATCACCGCAGTCGTCGTCGGTGCGATTATCGGCGCACTCGCACGACTCATCATGCCCGGTCGGCAGAATGTCAGCACACTCATGACGGTCGTGCTCGGCATTGCCGGAGCCCTTATCGGGTCCTGGCTCACCGCCGCCGTTGGATACAGCAACTCGAACGGCGGATTTGCAATCGTCCCGTTCGTGGTCGGCGTCGTAGTCGCCATTGTCCTGATCGCGGTTTACACGGCCCTGACGGGACGACGCGGCACACCCATAGGTCACTGAGTCAGAACGCCGCCGACTCCGCCGATCCTCCCCCGCGATCGGCGGAGTCGGCGGCGCATATGCCGTGACAGAGCGAATGCGTATTCCCCGCCAGACATTTCGCCGATAATCGCTGTGCCGAAATTCGCACCGCTGCCCGACAATACAAATCTGGGGAGTTCTCGGCCACGCATCCGACCGAATCGCCGGCGCCCGGGCACCGTCTTCGATCGCGACCTGATTAGATCTCGTTGACTGAGTCAGGTTTTCGAGCGACGGGGGCGCCGATGAACTATCCGCAAGGCGGCAGTTGGCAGCACATGCCGCCGAACATGCCGCCTCCGCCCTACCCCGGCCAGCCCTACTCCCCCGGCTACTACGCGCCGCCGCAACCGCCCAAGAAGAAAAAGACCTGGCTGTGGATTCTGCTCGCGGTCCTGACCGTCGTCGTGGTGGCCGTCGGCGGCGGCATCGCCTTCGTCGTCGTCAAGTCGAAGGCACATAACCGCGAGATGACTCTTACCTTGGAGGTCACAGGCACCGGCAGAGCCGGAGTCTGGTACACGCCCGACCTCACGGTGAAGCAGGTCGACCTGCCATGGAGCGCAGAGATCACGATTCCCGAATCTGACAGCTTCGAGCTCGACGTCGGTCGTATCAACCGTGACGCTGCCATCACCTGCACCGTGAGCATCGGCGGCAGGGAGATCGTCACCAACACCTTGCAGCCCTCGGACACGCTTGGAATCCTCATATGCAAGGCAGAGCTTGATAGCCACCTGAATCCTGTATTGACCACCGGATGATCACCGTCCGTTCCCTGGCTCGCAGGCAACGCCGGGAATTCGCAGATCTGCTGGACGACCTGAGCCCTCAACAGTGGCAGGCACCCACATTGTGCGGAGGCTGGAATGTCCGCGACGTCGTCGCGCACACGATCAGCTGCGCGGGACAATCCAGCCCCGACGGAAGAGGGCGTGAATGAGCTATCCGCAGAGCGGTAACGGTTGGCAGCAGATGCCGCCGAACATGCCGCCCCAGCCTCCGCCGTACCCGTCGCAGCAGTACCCCGGCTACTACGCTCCACCGCCGACGAAGAAGACAAAGATCTGGCTGTGGGTCCCGCTCGCGATCCTCGCGGTTGTCGGCCTGGCCGTCGGTGGCGTATTCGGCTTCAAGTATTACGAACTGAACCGCACCGTCACCTACACCTACGAGGTCACCGGCACCGGCGATACCGCATTGGTCAGTTACGGGCACGACGGCCGCGGTGTCACCGAGGCAACCGAAGTCCCGCTGCCGTGGAGCAAGACTTTCGAGGGGACGCGCCGCTCAGATTTCCAGCTGACCGCAAACGCGCCTTATGGCGAAACAGTGACGTGCACGGTCAGCATCGACGGCTCGGTCGTCGTTACGAAGACCGAGCCCAGCGGCCCATGGGCCGCGTGTACAGGCCAGTACTACGACTGATTCCACGGTCTCGGTTCGGCGTCAAATCGGCGCTGACCCGAAGCCAACCTCGTAACAATCCGTGCGCTCGGGTCGATTCAGTCAACGGGCCGGCCCTAGCATCGGGCAGTGACGTGTTTCGGCATTCTGCCGAGCCATCACCCACACCGTTCGCCCCGCTGGAGGACCGTTGAGAAGTCGGCCGATCGATACGATCGACGGCTTCTGCACGTCCGAATTCACCCGGGTGCGCGATGCCTTCGAGGACAACTTCGCCCACCACCATGAGGTGGGCGCGGCTGTCGCGGTCTGGGTCGAGGGCGATCTGGTGGTGAATCTGTGGGGCGGATCAGCCGACGCCGCAGGCACCCGGCCATGGCGGCAGGACACCCTGGCCAGTGTGTATTCGGGATCCAAGGGCCTGTTGAGCACCTGCATCCACCTCTTGGCCGACCGCGGCGAGATCGACCTGGATGCGCCGGTGGCCCGCTATTGGCCGGAGTTCGGCCAGGCCGGAAAGCAGAACATCACGATCGCGATGGTGCTGGGCCACCGCTCCGGGGTGATCGGACCCCGCGAACCGATGAGCTGGCAGCAGGTGACCGACTGGAACGCGGTGTGCGCCCGGATCGCCGCCGCGACGCCGTGGTGGCCGCCGGGCAGCGCGCAGGGCTACCAGGTGGTGACATTCGGCTTCATCCTCGGCGAGGTGGTGCGCCGCGTCACGGGCCGCACCCTGGGCCAGTACCTACGCACCGAGATCGCCGAGCCGTTGGGCGCCGACATCCACATCGGCCTGCCGGCCTGGCAACATCACCGGTGCGCGGAGATGGTGAACAAGCCGTCCGTGCGCAGCCTGCTGGCCGACAACCAGGTCAATCAACCACCGATTTCCCTCGACGACCATCCGATGGCCGGCTGGGCGGTGTCGATGGATTTCGTTCCGGATGACGAGTTGGGTGTGCAAGCCCTCGACCTCTGGCGCGCCGCGGAGTTCCCGAGCACCAATGCGCATGTCTCCGCGCTCGGCATGGCGACGTTCTACAACGCCCTGGCCCAGGAGAAGCTGCTGACCCGCGAGCACATGGAGCGGTGCCGGATCTCCCAGGGCGGGTTTGACGCCGACATGGTTCTGGGGGCGCGGGTCGCCGATCACGGCTGGGGCCTGGGCTACATGCTCAACCAGCGCGGTGTGGCCGGCCCGAACACCGGCATCTTCGGGCACGGCGGTTCGGGCGGCTCGTTCGCGTTCGTCGACCTGGAACACCGGATCGGCTACGCCTACGTGATGAACTACTTCGACGCCACCAAGTGCAATGCCGACCCGCGCACCGTGGCGCTGTCCAACGAGGTGTACTCCGCTCTCGGCGTAATTTGAGTTCTCTTCGAGGACCCTGAATCCCCGTTTTCCGTCGGTACGCTGGACGCCATGAACAGCGTTTTGCTGGTACTCATCGTCCTTGTCATCGCCGCGATCGCGTTCGCCGTCTACAGCTCGTCAAAGGCCAACGGTCGGCGCTCGGCGGAGTCCCTGGCCGATGCCAAGGCTGATGCCCGCCGCCTGATCGAGCGTCTCGGCGGGCAGGTGCTGAACCTGACCGGTTCCGACGATGCCTCCAAGCAGGCGTTGGCCGACGCCTCCGAGCGGTACACCGCGGCGTCCTCGCAGATCGATCAGGCGACGACGGCCAAGCAGGCGGCACTGGCCAAGGAGAGCGCCATCGAGGGGCTCTACTACGTGCGCGCGGCGCGCACCGCCATGGGGATGGATCCCGGCCCGGAGTTGGAGTCGTTGACCGGGCAGCGCGCGGCCGGTGCGGTGACCGAGGATCGGCGGATCAACTTCGAGGGCCGCGAGATCGAGGCCTCGCCGACCCCTTCGGAGCGCACCCCGAACTATTACCCCGGTGGCCGCGTGGCCGGACGTCCGGTGCCGGCGGGCTGGTACTCCGAGCCGTGGTGGAAGCCGGCGCTGGTGGCCGGCGCCTGGGGCCTGGGCTCGGTGCTGTTGTTCGATGCGATGTTCTCCGGTATGCACGGGGTCGACTATGGCGCGCAGGGTTTCGAAAACGGTTACGGTGACGGCTATTCCGACGGTTTGGCCGCGGGCCAGGACGCCGGCGGCTTCGACGGTGGCGACGCCGGCGGTGGCGACTGGGGCGGTACGGACGCCAGCGGCTGGGACGGCGGCGACTTCGGCGGTGATTTCGGAGACTTCGGCGGGTTCTGACCCTCTGCCGAGCAGAGCCTAGAGGCGGCTCTCCAGACGCGCCGACACACCGGCCTCCTGCAGGTCCAGGCGCTCCAGCATGGCCCGCACCGCCTCGTCCTCGATCCGGCCTTCATCACGCTCGGTGATGAGCGCACCGCGTTGCGCGGCAAGCACATCGCGGTACAGACCCGAGAACACCGCGGCCCGTTTGGTGAGCGCCTCGGGGTCGGGCATCTCGTCGGCATCCTGCGAATGCCGGGCGATCACCGCGCGAATCTCGGTCACCACACGTGGATCCAGGCCGTCGGGAGGGTCTGCCTCGAATGCGTCGAGCACCTCGTCGGCCGCATCATGCACCACGCGTTCGGCCTTGAGTTCCTCCTCGCGGTCGGCGGCGTGGTCGTCGCAGAACCGGGACAGGTTCAGCCTGCGGATCAGCACCGGCAGGGTCCAGCCCTGGATCAGCAGGGTGCCGACGCTCACCGCGAATGCGATGGCCTGGATGGTGGCGCGTTCGGGGAAGGGCTCGCCCACGGCCGTCGTCGCCGGGATCGCGGCGGCCGCGGCCAGTGTCACCACGCCACGCATCCCGGTCCAGGACACCACCACGTTCTCGCGCCAGCTCAGTGACCGACGGTCGATCATCCTGCGCCAGCGCGCTTTCGGCTTTCGGTCGCGCCGGCCGAGGGCCCCGCGGGCGCCATCGGGCACCGGCACGCTGAACTTGCTCTCCACGTGCCGGGACAGCTTGTTGCGGCCGAACATCAGGAACACCGACAGCGGGCGGATCACCAGCACGATCAGCAACACGATCACCGAGGCGACCGCGACGACGGTCAGTGACTCGTGGGCTTCGTTGAGGTCCTGCAGCACGAAACGGAGATGCAACCCGATGTAGGCGAACACGAACGCCTCGAGCAGCACGTCCACCGAATTCCAGACATAGCGTTCCTGCAGTCGCGTCTGGTACCCCGCACTCATCGCACCATTGCCCACCACGAAGCCGGCGACCACGACCGCCAGCACCCCGGAGGCATGCAACTCCTCGGCGGTGATGAATGCGGCGAACGGAACCACCAGACCCTGAACGGTTTCCAGTCCCGGGTTGTCCAGGTGCTTGCGGATCCACAGCGTCACGTAGCCCAGCAGGGCCCCGACCACCGGGCCGACGGTGGCGCTGTACCCGAACAGCAGGAAGGGATTCTCGATGAACGTGTGGCTGCCGGCCACCTGGGCCACCGCGATGGAGAACAGGGTCAGCGCGGCGGCGTCGTTGATCAGGCTCTCACCGGTGAGGATCGCCATCACCCGTTTGGGCAGGCCGAGTTTGCGCCCCACGGCGACGGCGGTGACGGCGTCCGGCGGCGCGACGATCGCGCCCAGTACCAGTGCCAGTCCGAATGTGAGTGGCACCAGCACCAGCCAGGCCGACACCGCCGCCACGGTGAACGCCGTCACCACGACCAGTCCGACGCCCAGGCCAAGGATCGGGCGGATGTTGCGGAAGAACGTCGGGAAGGAGAAATCCAGGGCTGCCGAATACAGCAGCGGTGGCAGGACCACCGTCAGCAGGATGTGCGAATCCAGTTCGGGCGGTTCGAAGCCCGGCAGGAACGACACCACGCTGCCGATCACCACGATGATCAGGGCGGGTTCCATCCCACGGCGATGCGCGATTGCTGTGACGAGGATGGCTCCGACGACGACGAGGATCAATTCCACCCGGGAATTGTCCCGTGCCCGTGCCGGCGCCGCGCGCTCACACCTGGCAGTCGGGGCACCAGAACAGGTTGCGGGCCTCCAGTTCCGCGGTGCGCACCGTCGCGCCGCACACCCGGCAGGCCTCCCCTGCCCGGCGGTAGACGTAGGTGCGGGGGCGCCCCGGACCGTATGACGGGGCCCCGTGATCGTGCTCTGGGCGGACGACGACGATCTTGCCGCGACGTACGCCGACCTTCATCAGCTCGACGAGATCGGTCCACATGGCACTGAATTCGGCCTGACCCATCTGAGTGCCGGGCCGGTACGGATTGATGTGATGCCGGAACAGCAGCTCACTGCGGTACACGTTGCCGACGCCGGCGATCACCGACTGGTCCATCAGCAGCGCACCGATTGACCTGCGCGACTTACTGATTCGCGCCCAGGCCAACCCGGGATCGGCATCCTTGCGCAGCGGGTCGGGACCGAGCCGCGCGACCACGTCGGCGATCTCGGGCTCGGCGATCACCTCACATACGGTGGGGCCGCGCAGGTCGGTGCCGTACTCGGTGCCCACGATCCGCATCCGGACCTGGCCGACCGGCAGTCCCAGCGGGATCGGTGCCTCGGTGAACGTCCCGTACAGGCCGAGATGGATGTGCACGACGTGTCCACCGGCGTAGTGGTGGAACAGGTGCTTGCCCCAGGCGTCGGCCTGTTTGAACACCTGGCCGTTGACCGCGGCCGCACCGTCGGCGAAGCGCCCCTGCGGGCTGGACACCAGGACCGGCGCGCGGCCGAAACGCTTCTGGTGCAGCCGGGCCAGCCGGTGCAGGGTGTGCCCTTCGGGCATCGATCAGGCAGGCGCGCCGGGAACCGGCGGCGCCACGTGATCCTTCTCGTATTCGGCCAGGATGTCGATGCGGCGCTGGTGGCGCTCGGCCTCCGACCACGGCGTCGACAGGAACGCGTCGACGATGGCCAGCGCTTCTTCCTCGGTGTGCATGCGACCGCCGAGGCCCATCAGCTGCGCGTTGTTGTGTTCGCGGGCCAGCTTGGCGGTCTCGACACTCCAGGCCAGGGCGCAGCGGGCGCCGGGCACCTTGTTCGCGGCGATCTGCTCACCGTTGCCCGAGCCGCCGAGCACGATGCCCAGGCTGCCCGGATCGGCGACTGTCCGGACCGCCGCGTCGATACAGAACGCCGGATAGTCGTCATCGGCATCGTAGGTGTAGGCACCGCAGTCGATCGGCTCGTGGCCGGTCTTCTTGAGATGCTCGATGATGGTCTGCTTGAACTCGAATCCGGCGTGGTCGGCACCGATGTAAACGCGCATGGCGGTAACCCTAACGCGTCATCAGGTCGCCACCGCACCAGCTCGGATACCTGCCAGGAGCAGATCGAGCATTCGCTGCGCCTGCTCGGGCGAGCCGCTGGCCAGGAAGATCCCGAGCAGGCTGGACACCACGTCCTCGGCCCGCACGTCGGCGCGCAGGCTGCCATCGGAGGTACCGGCATCGAGCAGGATCTGGACCGCACCGGTGATGCTCGCCTTGGTATCGCGGTGGTCGACCGTGCCGGATTCGAAGATGGTGCGCAGCGATTCGGCCATGCCCTTCTTGGCCGCGACGAAGGTCGCGTAGCGGTCCATCCACCGGCGCAGAGCCACGTGCGGCGGGTACCGGCCGGATAGGTCGGCCGCGGAGGCGGAGACTTCGGCCAGCTCAGCGCGGTAGACGGCCTCGATCAGGGCCTCGCGGCTGGGGAAGTGACGGTAGAGCGTCCCGATGCCGACACCGGCGTCACGGGCGATGACCTCCAGCGAGACGGGCCCGTCCGACGCGGCGAACGCTGCCGCGGCGGCCGCGAGCAGGCGCTCCCGGTTGCGCCGCGCGTCAGCCCGTTCAGCCATAGCGGAGGCTCCTCCGTTTTGCTAGCGTACAAAGCGGAGGACCCTCCGCATCGCTGTCAGTATGATATTCCAGGAGCGCATCGTGAGCACATCGCACCCGGGCGGCACCGGCACCATCGGCGGGCACACCGTGGCGCGGATCGGCTACGGCGCCATGGGTCTGGGGCACGTTCTCCCTCAGGACGACGCCACCGCCGTGTTGCGCCGCGCGGTCGAGCTGGGCGTCAACCACATCGACACCGCCTCCTTCTATGACGACGGCGTGGTGAACCGGCGGATCCGCGACGCACTCGCCCCGTACCGAGACGATCTGGTGATCGTCAGCAAGGTCGGCGCCCGGCCGGCCTCCGGGCCCGTACCGCTGGCGCTCGCCCAGCATCCGGCCGACCTGCGCGCGGCCGTCGAACTGGACCTGGCCGGTCTCGGACTGGAGCAGATTCCGATCGTGAACCTGCGCCGCGCCGACATCGGCCCCGGGCTCACCGCCGAAGGTGACCAGATCGTCGATCTCGACGATCAGTTGGCCGAGATGATCGCGCTGCGTGACGAGGGCAAGATCGGCGCGATCGGCATCAGCAATGTCGACCTGAACACCCTGCGCCGTGCGCTGCCCGCCGGAATCGTGTGTGTACAGAACGCCTACAGCCTGCTCAACCGCAGCCATGAGGACGAATTGACGCTGTGCCTCGAAGAAGGCATCGCCTGGGTGCCGTTCTTCCCGCTCGGCTCGGCATTCCCGGGTTTTCCGAAGGTCGCCGAACACCCTGTGGTGCAACGGATTGCCGCGGATATCGGCGCCGGCGGCGCCCAGGTCGGACTGGCATGGTTGCTTGCCCATGCTCCCAACACCCTGCTCATCGCCGGGACGACGTCGATTGCCCATCTGGAACAGAACCTGGCCGCCGGCGACCTCACGCTGAGCGAGCGACAGCTGGCCGAACTCGACAGCGTCGACGCGAAACTACCCCAGGGTGATGGCGTCCAGGCGTTCCTTGATGAAGGCCGATGACGTCACCGGTTCCAGGCCGACGATCTTGCCGATGGGCGGTTCCAGTGGGGTGACGAGTGCATCGTGGTTGGCCTCGTAGAAGTAGATCAACGAGACCAGGTCCTCCTCGGGGGCATGCGGCTGCGGTGGCAGTACCCGGTGCCGGCCCGACGGCCAGCGGCGGCCACTCCAGTACTCCAACAGGTCACCGATGTTGACCGTGAGCGATCCCGGCTCCCACGGGGCGTTCTCCCAGCCCTCCTGCTCGGAGTGGACCTGCAGTCCTCCGGCGCCGGGTTCGCGGTCGAGGATCGTCACCGTGCCGAAGTCGGTGTGCGGGCCGATGCGGAACTGGCCCGGCTCGGGCTCCCCCACCACGCTGACCGGTGGATAGTGGTTGATGTTCATGGTCCAGGTCGGCCGGTCGGCCAGGGCGACAAAGGGATTGGCCGGCAATCCGAGGGCGTGGGCGAACAGGGCCAGCAGATCGTCGGACACTTTGCGCATGGCGGCGGTGTACTCATCGACCAGCGCCTGTAGCGCGGGCACCTCGACCGGCCACACGTTGGGCGCGAACCAGATCCGGTCGACCTCCGGGTCGCCGGTGGCGGTCTCGGCGCCCAGGCTGTAGCTCTCCTTCAGATCGGGTGGGGTCTCGGTGCCCTCGGCGTAACCGTTGGCTTCCGCGCCCGGCCCGATCCAGCCGTGCCCGCCGACCGGCACCGAGTAGCGCTGCTTGACCTCGTCGGGCAGCGCGAAGAACTCCCGGCTGGCGGCGCGGACCTTGGCCGCCAGATCGGGGTCCACCCCGTGGCCGGTGACGACGATGAACCCGGCACGCTGCAGGCCGGCGTCGACCTCGGCGGCAACCGCGTCGGCCTCGGCACCGCCCGCGTACCAGCGGGCCAGGTCAATTGTTGCTATCGCGCTCATTCCCCGATGTCCTCCGCCCACAGATCCGGCCGCTCGGCGATGAATTTCTCCATCATCGTCACGCAGCGTTCGTCGTCGAGCAGGGTAACCGCCACCCCGTGCTCGGCCAGCCAGTCATGACCACCGGTGAAGGTGCGGCTCTCCCCGATCACCACGGCACCGATGTTGAACTGGCGGACCAGGCCGCTGCAGTACCAGCACGGCGAGAGTGTGGTCACCATGATCGTGGACCGGTAGCCGCGCTGGCGCCCGGCGGCCCGGAAAGCGTCGGTCTCGGCGTGGATCGACGGGTCGTCGTTCTGCACGCGACGGTTGTGTCCGGCGCCCAGCAATGTGCCGTCCGAACCGAACAAGGCAGCACCGATCGGAATGCCGCCTTCGGCCAATCCTTTTCGCGCTTCCTCGACGGCGACGTCGAGCATCTGTTCCGGGTTCACGCCGCCACCGCCCGTTCCGTGGCGAGCTTGGACCGGCACAACACGAGGTAGCTCGCACCGGCGATGAGGAATCCGACGAAGAATGTGATGTCACCCAATTGCGGCACCTCGCGGGCGATGTATCCGACGAACTTCGCCTGGTTGCAGAACAACGCCACCGACACCACCAGGCCGATGAGGAACGACACCAGACCCGGCCAGTTGGTGTAGGTGCGGTCGTAGAGGAACTGTGCGACGGGTGCGTCCCCGCGCAGGTATTCGTCGGCGAACACCACGCCGAGCCACGGTCCGATCCAGTACGCGATGATCAGCAGGAAGGCCTCGTAACTCGCGGCGGCGTCGGCCAGCGCCCACCAGGCGATGAGAAATCCGACGATGCCGAAGAACGCGGTGGCCAGCGCCCGGGCGATGTGATGCGGCAGCTTGATTCCGATGGTCACGAAAGCCATTGCGCCCGAATAGATGTTGATCGCATTGGCGGCTACCGCCCCGATCGCGATCGCCAGCAGCGTCAGGCTCGCCAGCCACGGGGCCAATTCCGAGGTGAATGCCGTGGTCGGGTTGTCGGAGACGGCGGGGCCGATGGTCACCGAGGCCGCACCCACGGTCTGCAGCAACATGCAGGACACGAACAGCCCTGCGGCAGCGAAGAACCCGGTGCGTGGCCCGGCCTCGGCCCGCGGCAGGTACCGGGTGTAATCGGCGGCGTACGGCGCCCACCCGGCGACATAGCCGAAGGCAGTGCCCACCGTGAGGAGGAAGCCGCCCATGCCGCCGACCCCGCCGCTGACCGCGGGCGCGCCGAGATCGGCCTTGGTCAGGATCACCACCGAGGTCATCGCGAAAATCACCGCGAGCACGGGGAAAGCCCACCGCTCGAAGGCCTGAACCAGGTTGTGGCCGAACACCGCCAGCGCGGTCTGCACCACGACGACGAGCACCAGGGCCAGCACCGGCGCGATGCCGAACAGGGTGGACAACGCGAAGGCGCCGCTGACACTGTTGGTGGCGAACCAGCCGATGCCGGCGGTCACCGTCATCAGCAGCGAGGGCACGGCGTTGCCCTTGAAGCCGAAAGCCAGCCGTCCCAACACCATCTGGGGTACGCCGTGCAACGGCCCGCGCTTGGACAGGAAGTAGTGGGCGAGCGCCCCGAGCCCCGTGCCCAACGCCAGGCCGGCCACGGCCTGCCAGAACGTCATGCCGTAGACGGAGACCGCCAGCACGCCGAGGAATATCGTGGCGAACTCGAGGTTGGGCGAGGTCCAGGTCCAGAACAGCTGGCTGGGCTTGCCGTGCCGGTCGGCCTCGGCGATGTGCTCGTTGCCACCCGGCTCGACGGCTGCGATCCGGTCGCGATAGGAACCGTCGGTACTGGGCTCAGCCGCTGTCATGCGTACACCGTGGCGTGAACCGCGGCCCAACGCAAGCTGAATGCGGAGATTCGTTGGCGGTCAGTCGGGCTCGGCGACGGAAAGCAATTCGCGGGCGCTGGTGACGATGTGGTCATGGAGCGTAGAGCGGCGCACCTCCGGGCCGCCGGTCTTGATCGCGTGCAGTAGCGCACGATGCTCCTCGGGTATCGCCGACATGCTCTCGTGACGCCTGGCGAGCCGGTGGATCTGCATCCGTATGCGCGGTTGGACACTGGCCCACAGCTGCATCGCATGTTCCGAGTGAGCGCTCTTGACGATGGTCTCGTGAAACAGCACGTCGAGTTCGTTGAGCAGATCCAGGTCGTCACGCGTCGCGGCATCGTCCATGAGCGCTACGAGCCGTTGCAACTCGGACAGCACGGCTGGATCGGCGCTTGCCTTCTCCACCGCGAACTGCTCGATCGACAACCGCACGGGCAGCAACACTCCCAGCAGTTCGTCGGCGCTCACCGTCGCCACGAATGCCCCGCGGTTGGGGATGTGATGCACCAAGCCTTCACTTTCCAGCTGCCGCAGGGCTTCGCGCACCGGACCGGGGCTGGTGCTCAGGTGCGCGGCCAGCACATCCTGCTTGAGTTGCGCACCGGGCGCCAGGCCGCCTTTCACGATCTGTTCGCGCAGCCAATCCGCGATCTGATGCCGTCGCGACGCGGGCAACGGGACGACCGGCAGTGGTTTCAGCGCCTCCGTCAACGGTCGTTCTCCTTTACAAACGGTCACCGGGCTCGCCCAGTGGCGTCAATCCTAGGCAGCCGGTTGCGCCCGTTCCGGCGCAGACGCTGCCACTTTCCGCTATTGCGCAGATTACAGATTATAGATAATCTCTGATCCATCCAGAACCGGGCACGGACATCATCCGGCCTTTATCTGAAAAACCTTCTGAACAAAGGACATTCATGCGTAGAGCCCTCCGCGTCGTGTTCGTCGCCCTCGCCGCCATCACCGCGTTGGCGTTGGCCGGGTGTACGTCGTCGGGTCAGACCGGCACCGCCCAGAGCAGCGTCCTGACCAAGGTGCTGACCTCCAAGAAGATCACCGTCGGGGTCTTCGCGGACGCCCCTCCATATGGCGTGATGAACAGCTCGGGTGACTACGAAGGCTTCGACATCGACAAGGCCAGAGCGCTCGCCGACTCCCTCGGTGCCAGAGTGGAATTCGTCAGTGCCACCAATGCCAGCCGCATTCCCATGCTGGAGACCGGAAAAGCCGACGTCATCATCGCCGCGCTGACCAACCTCGACGAACGGGCGCAGGTGGTCGCGCTCACCCGGCCGTACGCGTCAGAAGGACAACTGGTCGTGGTGCCCACGGACAGCCCGATTCGCAGCTATGACGACCTTGCCGGCCGCACCGTCGCCTCGACCCGCGGCAGTGTGCCCGCCACCATCTTGGAAGCCGAATTTCCACAGGCCAAGCCCAGCCTGTTCGAAGCCGTTGCCGACTCCATCCAAGCCCTGCGCAGCGGGAAGGTGGACGCGCTGATGGAGAGCACGGCGGTGGTCGCCGGCGTCCGCGCGAGCCAGGGTGATGCGGTACGGGTGCTCGACGCTCCGCCACTCGCGCCGTCGTTCGTGTCCTTCGGCATCAAGATGGGCGACCAGCTCTGGCTCAACTACCTCAACAACTTCATCATGAACTACAACATCAGCAAGGCCGCCGAGGAGTCCTACAACAGCTGGCTCGGCATGGACGTCCCTGCTCTCATCAAGTAAATCGCTGCATCCCAACATCTTTCAGGACAACACATGCAGCTCTACTACGGGGACCTGATCCCCTATCTCCCGCCACTGCTCAAAGGCCTCGCGGTCAGCATCGGGGTGAGCCTGGTCGCAGCAGTAGCCGGCGGCGCATTCGGAATCCTGCTCTACACCGGGCGCACCTCCCGAGTGAGTGCCTTGCGGGCCGCGTCGTCGACCTACATCGAGATCATCCGCAACACCCCATTGCTGTTGCAGCTCTACCTCGTCTACTTCGCACTCCCCCAGGCCGGGGTCAACCTCGACCCGGTCGCGGCGGGCATCCTCGCGCTCAGCATCAACAACGCGGCGTACATGGCCGAGATCTATCGCGCCGGCTTTCAATCCGTACCCGCCGGCCTGCGCGAAGCGGGTGCGGCACTGGGGCTCAGCGCACGTGACACGTTCTGGCGGGTGCTGTTCCCACCCGCGATGCGAAATGTCCTGCCAGCCATCACCAATCAAACCATCCTGCTGTTCCTGGCGTCCTCGATCACGTCGGTCGTATCCCTACCCGACCTCATGCACGTGATGATGGGAATCACCTCGACCACGTTCCGCACCATCGAGGCGTTCACCGTCGGCGGCCTGCTCTACTTCGCGGTCGCGTTCCTCATCGCGAGCCTGTCGCGAATCGCCGAAACCCGGCTCATCAAGTGGAAGGTGGCGTGATGTTCGAAGGGCTCGGCACCCAACATCTCGCGCTGATCTGGCACGGTGCGCTCGTGACGCTCCAGATCTGCGCGTTGTCAGTACTTTTCGGCGGCATCCTGGGAATTGCCATCGGCCTGATGTCCACCGGAACGATCCGCGCCGTGCGATGGGTCTCCGCCATCTACGTCGCGGTGATCCGTGGCATCCCGGTGCTGCTGATCATCTTCTTCGTCTACTTCGGTATACCGCTGATGACCCCAGGCAGCAGTCTCTCGGAGTACTGGGCCGCGGTGATCGCGCTGTCGGTGTTCGCCTCGGCCTACATCGGTGAGCTCGTGCGCGGCAGCATCCAAGCCGTTCCCCGTGGACAGTTCGAGGCCGCCGACGCACTCGGGCTGTCCTACGCACAGCGCATGCGCTGGGTGATCCTTCCACAGGCCGCCCGGGTGATCGTGCCCCCCGGTGTCGGGTTCCTGGTGGTCCTGATCAAGGACAGCTCGCTTGTCGCGGTCATCGGTCTCATCGAACTGACTCGCGCAGGCAACGTGGTCAGCTCGCTGACCGCCGATCCGATCACCACCTATCTCATCGTCGGTACCGGCTACTTCGTGATCTGCTACGCGCTCTCGTCGCTGGGCCGCCGATACGAACGAAGACTCGGCGTCCACATCAAGGCCCCCGACGTCGGCGAAACCCTCACCCTCACCACAGGAGCGAACAAATGATCGAGGTCGACGGACTACGGCTGAGCTTCGGCGACACCGAAGTGCTGCACGGCGTTTCGTGCCGGGTGACCGAGCGCGAGGTGGTGTGCATCATCGGCGCATCCGGCTCGGGCAAAAGCACGCTGCTGCGCTGCATGAACGGCTTGGAGCGGCCGTCACACGGCACCATCGTAATCAACGGGCACATGTTGGGACCCGAGGAGAAGACCGCCGACCTCGCCGTGGTGCGCCGCGACGTGGGCATGGTGTTTCAGCACTTCAACCTCTTTCCGCACATGACCGTCATCGAGAACATCGCGCTGGCACCGCGGCGGGTACTGGGTCGCACCAGGAGCGAAGCCGAGGAACGGGCGCGCACCCTGCTCAGTCGCGTGGGATTGGCAGACAAGGCCGGCATGTATCCCGATTCGCTGTCGGGTGGCCAGAAACAGCGCGTGGCCATCGCCCGCGCACTGGCCATGGATCCGACGATCATGCTGTTCGACGAGCCCACCTCGGCGTTGGACCCAGAGATCGTCGGAGAGGTGCTGGCGGTGATGAAAGACCTCGCCGCCGACGGTATGACGATGGTCGTGGTGACCCACGAGATGGGCTTCGCCCGCGAGGTCTCCGACCGGGTGATCTACATGGACAAGGGCACTATCGTCGAAACCGCCAGCCCGACATCGATGTTCACCTCACCGCAGGAGACCCGCACTCAAGAGTTCCTGAGCAAGGTGCTCTGACGTGCCGGCACTGGACTACTTGCTGACGGGCGCAGACATCGTCGACGGCACCGGGACGCCCACACGACGCGCCGATGTCGGCATACGCGGGGACCGCATCGCATTCGTCGGGTTGTCGCCCGACGTCCGAGCGGTCACCACGCTCGACTGCACGGGCATGATCATCACGCCAGGACTGATCGATCCGCACAGCCACAGCGATTGGTCGGTGCTGGGCAATCCCGACGCGTTGAGCACGATCCACCAGGGCGTCACGACCGAAGTGGTCGGCAACTGTGGTGTCACGTATGCCCCGATCGGCGCGGACGATGTCGACCCGACCGCGGGCGCACTGCGCGCCATGGGTTACGACGGTCCGGTCGACTGGCGCAGCTTCGGCGAGTTCGTGCAGCGGGTCCACTCCGGTCCGACAACGCAGAACCTCATGTGGTTCGTCGGGCACACCGCGATTCGCGGCGCCGCGCGGTCGGCCACCGACCCACTGCGCACGCAGATCCGCCTGCTCGAGGAGGCGATGGAGGCCGGCGCGATCGGCTTCTCCAGTGGACTGGAGTACGGCTCAGGACGTTTCGCGGCCACTGAGGAGCTCATGGCGCTCGCCCAAACGGCGGGCCGACGGGACGGCATGTATGCCAGCCACATCCGAAACCGCGACGCCGAACTCGACACCGCCGTGGACGAGTTCTTCGCCGTCGTCGACGGAGGGCAGATACGGGCTCAACTGTCACACCTGAATGTGCGTCATGACACCGGCGCACAATCCGGCGCCTGGGAGCGCGCGGCCGAGCGCGTTGTCACCGAACGGCAGCGTGGAACCGACGTGCTGGCTGACATGACTCCCTACCCGCACGGCATCGGCATGGCCACCGGATTGCTGCCGGGATGGTTGGCCGAACGTCCCGCCGACGAGGCCGCCAAGCTGCTCAAGGACCGGGAAGTTCGGGAACAGGTCCGCCGGGACAGCGACCGTTACTGGCGGTTCCTGCACCGCGGCCAATGGCACCGTGTGCGGCTCGGCGTCAGCCCGACCCACCCCGACTGGGAGGGACTGTCGTTCACCGAGATTGCCGAGCGCCACGGCACCGACGAGTGGGAGTGCCTGTTCGACATTCTCACCGCGGCGGGTGCCGACATGGGCAGCGTGCAGCTGATCGGAGAGCTGTTCACCCCGGACCACCTCGCCGAGGCGATCGCGCACGACCACTTCCTGCTCGGGGTCGACGCGTTCACCACGTGCCGACACGGAGTCCTCGACAGCCGGACCCGCAATCCCCTCTTCTACCACGGTCATACGCACTACCTGGCCCACCACGTGCCGGCCGGCACGCTGTCGTTGGAGACGGCCATCCACAAGATGACCGGCATGGTCGCCGGACATTTCGGCATGCGCGACCGGGGTGAACTGCGCGCGAGCGCGTTCGCCGACGTCGTCGTATTCGACCCGGCGATCCTCGACCGCACCGATACCTGGACGCTGCCCGCCCGATACGCCGACGCGGCCCGCCACGTCTGGGTGAACGGCGTACCCGTCGTCACCGACGCCGCCCACACGGGCCGCAGGCCCGGACTCATGCTCACCCACCGGCCGTGACAGCACGGCCACATCATTTTGAGGAGTACCAAACCACATGAAGATCACCGGCATTCAGACGTGTGGGCTGCGCGGCGCCACCCCGGAGGGAGGCTGGTCCAACGAACTGCGCCCCGACGATGTCGTGCACACCCTGGTCGCCGTCCACACCGACAGCGGCCTGGTCGGCATCGGCAGCGCCTTCACCACCGAGGGACTGGTCGCCGCGGCCGTGGATGTGCTTGCGCCGCAATTGATCGGACAGAGTGCGCTGGAAGCCGAGCGGCTCACCGAGACGTTGCATCAGAGCGCGTTCTGGATGGGCCGCGGCGGCTCACTCACTCACGCCACCAGCGCCATCGACATCGCGCTGTGGGATCTGGCCGGGCAGGCGCTCGGGCAACCGGTCGGGCGGCTGCTCGGCGGCCGCTACCGAGAACGGGTGCGACCCTATGCCTCGGTGCTCATGGACGAGGCACCGGTCATGACCGAAAATCTGGCGCAGCTGGCTGATCAGGGATTCACGGCATTCAAGATCGGCTGGTGGAAGTTCGGCCGCGTGGACAGCGAGACCGACGAGCGGACCGTGGCCGCGGCCCGCGAAGCCGTCGGCGACCACATGCTGGCCGTCGACGCCGGTGGTTCCGAGGCGTTCTTCCCGGGCGGGTTGTCGTGGGCCAAACGCACGGCCGACATGCTGGCCGATTTCGGCGTCGCATGGTTCGAGGAGGCGTTGGCGCCCGACGACGTCGACGGTTTCGTCGAGTTGAGGCGGCATTCCAAAGTGCCCATCAGTGGCGGTGAGGTTCTGACCCGTCGCCAGACATTCTTGCCCTTTCTCGATGCCGGGGCCTTCGACATCGTGCAGCCCGACACCACCAAGGGCGGCGGCCTGAGCGAGTCCCGCCGTATCGGTTGGGCCGCACAGGATCGCGGGGTGCGGCTGATCCCGCACGGCTGGAACACCGCGATCGGGTTGGCTGCCGATCTGCATCTGGCGTCGGCGCTGGCGGCCACCGACTTCGTCGAGTACAAGACCGGATCGGCCTATATAGACGAACTCGTCAGCGGCGGATGGGATCTCGACAGCGACGGCATGCTCGCGGTGCCGGATGGCCCGGGGCTCGGCGTCACCCTGGACCGGACCGCGCTGGAGCGCTACGGCACCCGCCCGACGTTCGCCGATGCGCGATGAGCGAGGTGTTCGAGCACCGGGTGATCCCGCTGGCGACCGTGCGGGATCCAGGCCACGTCGACGCGATCGGCGACGGGCTCGTCAACGGTGGTCTGCCGGTGGTCGAGGTGGCATTGCGCGGCGAGTACGGCCTGGCCGCGATTCGCCGGCTCGCAGCCCGCGGTGATCTTCTGGTCGGTGCCGGCACGGTCCGGTCGGGTGCGCAAGCCCGCGATGCCATCGAGGCGGGCGCGCGGTTCGTGGTGTCCCCCGGGCTGGATCCGGAGGTGGTGCGATGCGTCGGGCAGGCCGGACTGGCGGTCATTCCGGGCGTCCTCACGCCGACCGAGGTGGACACCGCGGCCCGGCTCGGACTGCAGCGGGTCAAGTTGTTTCCGGCTACCGCAGTCGACACGCCGTCTCTGTTGTCGGCGTACACGGTGGTGTTCCCGGAAATGCTGTTCATGCCGTCGGCCGGTGTCACCTCCGCGAACATGGCTGAATTCCTCAGTCAGCAGGCGGTTTTCGCTGTCAGCGGCAGCTGGATCACCGCCCGGGCCGACGCCGGTGCCGACGCGGTGGCCGACGCGGCCCGCGAAGCCGTCGCCGTCGCGGAGCAGCTGGCGCGATGAACCCGACCTTCGATGTCGTCACCGTCGGGGAGAGCCTCGGCCTGCTTACGGCACCGCAGCCGGGGCGCCTGCACCACAATCCCACGCTGCGGCTGGGATTCGGCGGGGCCGAAAGCAACGTGGCTATCGGGGTGGCCCGGCTCGGCGGCACAGCAGCCTGGATCGGCCGGCTCGGTGCGGACAGTCTCGGCGAGTTGATCTTGCGTGAACTGCGGGCCGAAGGTGTGCACCCCTACCCCGTGCTCGATCTCGACACCGCGACGGCGCTCATGATCAAAGAACGTCCGCACCCCGGCGCGACCCGCGTGAGCTATTACCGCCGCGGACAAGCCGGCAGCCGGCTGCGACCGGCGGATGTCCCGATCGCGGTCGTCGCCGACACGAGAATCCTGCATGTCACCGGCATTTCGGCCGCCTTGGGTGAGTCCGCCCGATCGGCGGCCCACGCTGCGATCGACGCCGCAACCTCGGCGGGCGCATCGGTGTCGTTCGACGTCAACCACCGGAGCGCCCTGTGGAGTGACCAGCAGGCGGCAGCGGCGGCCTATCTCGAGCTTGCCCAGCGGGCTGACATCGTGTTCGCCGGAGAAGCGGAGGCCCAACTGCTCACCGGAGCCGATACCCCCCGGCGGCAACTCGACGCTCTGCTGAGCCTTGGCATCGACTGTGCGGTACTCAAGCGCGGGGCCGAGGGGGCAATGGCGGCCACGACCAAGGACCGGTGTGCGGCTCCGGCCGTCGCGGTCCCGGTGATCGACACTGTCGGCGCCGGGGACGCCTTCGTCGCGGGCTGGCTGGCCGAACTCGCCCGGGGCGCGACGTTGCGCCAGTGCCTCGACACCGCACTGGCTTGCGGTGCGTTCGCGTGCACCGGCGACGGTGACTGGGAGTCGGCTCCCAGCCGCGACGACCTGCAGTGGCTCCGTCGCGGCCCGGGCGATCCGGTTTCGCGCTAGTCGAACTCAGGCGCCTCCGTGCGGGAGCGCTTCAGCTCCCAGAAATGCGGATAGGACGCGAACGTCAGCGACGCGTCCCAGAGTTTGCCTGCTTCCTCGCCGCGCGGAATCTTCGACAGCACCGGACCGAAGAAGGCGACACCGTTGACGTGGATGGTCGGGGTGCCGACGTCGTCACCGACGGCATCCATGCCGGCATGGTGGCTCTTGCGCAGTTCCTCGTCGTACTTGTCGGTGGTGGCCGCCTCGGCCAATTCGGCGGGCAGGCCGACCTCCTCGAGCGACTGTGCGATGACCTGATCGAGGTCCTTGTTGTCCTGGTTGTGAATCCGGAACCCCATGGCGGTGTAGAGGGGTCCGAGGATCTCGGGGCCCTTGAGCTGCTCGGCGGCGATGGCCACCCGCACCGGTCCCCATGCCTTCCTCATCAGCTCCTGATAGTTCTCCGGCAGGTCACGGCCTTCGTTGAGCACCGCGAGGCTCATTACGTGGAACTGCACGTCGATATCGCGGACCTTCTCGACTTCGAGGATCCAGCGCGAGGTGATCCAGCACCACGGGCACAGCGGGTCGAACCAGAAACCGGCGGTGTCCTTCTGATCCTTCTGGGCCATCTGCGCGTCCTCTCGATGTGGTTCACGGCACAACTGCATTCAGCACAACTCTGCACCTGCACAGAGATGTTCCCGATCCGAGTAACTATCCGGCGATCGATTACGACAAGTTTGGTGACGCGCATGTCGACATGCATGCTGAAGTCACGGGAGCAGCACAGGAAACGCAAAGTGCGCGAAGCTTTACCGAAACGTGTTGTTCCTGTGACCCTGGTCAACCACTGTTGCCCAAGTGAGCAGAGCGATATAAGGGTTCTGCGTGATAGCTGAGGAGCTGAACATGGCCGCTCGTGCCTTTCTGGCGACTGCGGGTGCGGTCGTGGCCGCCCTCGCGCTGGCAGTCCCCGCGCAGGCCGACCCGATCCCGGTCCCGGATCCGACGACCGACAGCTCGTTCCTGAACGCGCTGAACGACGCCGGGGTGGGCTACGGCGACCCCAACACCGCTGTCCAGATGGGCCAGGACGTCTGTCCGATGCTGGTCGAGCCCGGTAAGGACTTCGCGTCGGTGGCCTCCCAGATGCGTGGCGACGGCGGCATGTCCCCGCAGATGGCCTCGTTCTTCACCGGGATCGCCATCCAGATGTACTGCCCGCAGATGATGTCGTCGATCAGCGACGGCTCGATCCTGAACAACCTGGGCGCGCTGAACGGACTCGCCGGGATCGCCGGCTTCCCCCAGTAGAACCAACGGTCGGGTTCTGTCGGGTCGCCCAGACCCAACAGAACCCGACGTCTCGTTCGATTCAGTCAGCGGATCCTCCGCTGGAACCGGCTGATCCCGACGAACTCGAACTTGTGGGTTTCTTCGCCGACGCGGACTTCGTTCCCTGACCCGACACTTTGGCGATGTCCTTGACCTTGGTGGTGATCGACTTTACCGCTCCTTGCACAGCAGCTTTGGTCCGCTCACGAGACGGGGTCTTGGTGCCGCCAAGCGAGGCCTTCGCGCTAACCGGCTTCTCCGGTTTCTCCGGCGAATCCGACGGCACTGGGTCTACCTTGTTCGATGCACCGCTGGTGGTCGTCGGCGCGGCCGTGGCCGAGGCGACGTCCTGGGACGCCGCCTCCTGCGGTGTGATGGCGACAGGGGCGGTCTGAGTCGATGTCAGCGCAGCCGACGCCGGCGCGACCCGTTTTGCGACCGGCTCCTCGTCGAGGACCACCGATACCGACTCGGTCTGCAGCGACGGGAGCGATGTGGCGGATCTCGCCGCGATCCGATCGGTCAGATTCTTGAAGTCCTGACTTGCCTGCAGAACGGAGGACGCCAAGGAATCCACGATTGAGCCATACTCCTGCGCGAGCAAGTTCGATAACTGCTGGGCACCTGGCGTGACGACCGCGCTGTAGATCGGAGCCAGCCCGCTACCGATGGCCGCCGAAGGGTCTTCGAAGCCCAACAGACCCGAGGCCAATCCCGATACCGAGACAAGTTGCGTCGGCAGGATGTCGCCGACCGGAATCAGATCAGCCGGAATGATGCCTACTGCATCGCGACCCGTGGACGCGGTTCCGATCTGAATCGGCGAGATCGGGCTGATGCCGTACAGCGACGGTGCCGTGTAGCCGATCCCTTCCGGCCCCAAGTTGAAACCGCCCAGTGAATAGATGATCGGGATCGGCACAGCACCGGTCAACGGATTCTGGATCACGAGGATGTTCTGTCCGTTATTGAGGTTGACCCCGTCGGTGCCGACGTAGTTGCCGCTGCTGACATTGAGGGTGGTGAGCCCGAACCCGAGTGAGGGAATCGAGGCGTTGGAAATTGTTGCACCGACGGGTATGTAGAGCCCGCTGGCGCTGGGCAGGACAGCCGCCACACTGAACACGCCGGCTTGTCCGAGGCCGCCCGGTACCTCGAGACCGGCGGCTGCCGTCGGCAGCGAGATCACGAAATCGTTCTGGCTGATCCCATCGGATACCGCCAACGTCGGTGCCGCTGCCCACCAACCCATCGCCGCATCGAGCGGGAACGTGTACACCCCTTGGGCCACCGGCAGATCCGCCGTGATCGACGGGGAGCCGGGCGGAGTCTGCACATAGGTGTTGGACACCGACGTCGAGCCGCCGATGCCGAGCAGCGGTACCCCGAAGCCAGAGTGGAAGGTCTGCTGCGTCGCCTCGAGACCCGGAACCAGCTCACTGAGCGGCGGGATACTGCCGACAATCCAATCCACTCCAGGAACGTTGAAGACTGCGTCCAGGCCGTCGGCGAAACCGACCAACAGGTCCGCACCGGGCAGTGACGTCGGTACAGGCAACGTCTCGAAGCCTTGGCCGGGAATGTTGATCTGGGGAACAACCCCGGGTAAAGCAGTCGGCATCGGTACCCGGGCTATCGCGCGCACGACACTCGGAAATTCCGAGATGTCGGTCATGTCAACCTTCTCGTTGCTGGCACTGAAGGTGGGCAGCACGCCATTAGCATTGGCCGCCAAGGGCGCCCAGAACCTATTGAAGGCATCGGTGGTATGGGTAAGACCGCTGACGACGTTGTCGATACTGTGCGAGAACTTCGACACATCATCGGCATAATCGGGCGCGGCTGCAGAGGCGTTGCCGGCCGAGGCCATCAGCCCAACGGCGGTGGCAGTGGCGAAGATACCTGCGGTCGCCGCGGGCCGACGCACCGCACTCTTTCTTGATTTCTTTGACTTGCTGCCGGCCATGGCCAGCTCCTTTCATATGTGAGAGCCCGCTCGTGACGGGCCCGCTCGATGTCATGACCGCGGATGGCCATCGGGAGATATGGCGGAATCTCGGACTCGTGCGCACCTCGAAGATGGCTGATCCGTTCAGGTTTACGGCCAGCACGACGGTCCGAGAGCCCGCACCCTCGGGGGTGGGGATCGCTTTGCGATCCCCACCGGCCGGGTCAGGAACTACTTGGTCGAACCACCACCGGCAGAATCAGTCGATCCCGTGGATGCACCACCCGACGAAGACGATGTGCCCGCCTTGGCGCCACCTGGCTTACCGGACTTCGAATCCTTCTCGCCGACAGGGGCTTTGACCCGGCCAGCAACGCCGGACTTCTCCGCAGCCCGCTGTCCACTGCTGGCCGAACCGCCCTCAGAACGCTTGTTCCGAGTGTCGTCAACCTTGGCGCCGGCCTCGGGCTTCGCGCCGGGCTTTGCTTCAGACTTTGCCTCGGTCTTCGCGTCGGCCTTAGCTTCTGACCTGACCACAGACTTCACCTCGGCGTTGGCGTCAGCCTCAGCCTTCGCCTCGACCTTGATGTCAGGCACAGACCCAACCGTGGACTCCACAGCATCGCGGGTAACTCCCCCAGGGGTATCGGCTGCGGATGGGGCCGAATCATCAGCGACGACTGTCTTATCGGTGCTCGGCACATCGAGCGCCACGGACCGGGGGGTGCCGGTCACCGGAACCGCGGCAGGACCATCGGTGATGACGCTGCCGGACGGCACAGTTGTCTCCGGGGTCTCGGCCGCCGTCGCCTGAGTCGTGCCCACCGGTACGAGCTTTTCAGGCATCCAGTCGATCCGCTCCTTGAGCTGACCAGCCAGCTCCCGCAACGATTCGTCGGCACCCGGCAACGTCGCCGCTGTGTCGTAGTCCGCCCGCGCCTGAGTCAGCCGATCCGAGATCGCTTGGAGCATCGGTGCGCCAGACTTGTCGTGTAGCGGCGTCAACGCCTTGACGATGTCAGCCGACACCGTCGTCGAACCCTTCGGCGAGATCGCATCCAGCGGAATCAGATCCTGAATCGGCACCCCCGTCCGAGCATCGATTCCGGGTACGGCCCCGATCTGTACCGGCGGGATCAAACTCACCCCGAACAGCGACGGAGCGGTGTAACCCACACCGTTGGGCCCGATGCTGAATCCGCCCATCGAGTACACCAACGACACCGGATTGCCCACATTCAGCGGAGTCTCGATCACCAGCACGTTCTGACCGAAATCTACATTCACACCCTCGATTCCGACATAGTTGTGCTTGGTCTGATTCGCATGGGTCACACCGAATCCCAGCATCGGCACCGACACGTAGGAGACCGTCGAGGACACCGGCATGTACATCCCATGCTCACCCCGCACCATCACCGAAATCGAATACGCACCAGCAGAAGCCAGGCCACCCGGTAGCTGACGATCCACGTCGTGACGCAGGACGTGGGTACCCTTCTGGTCCTGTACGGCCTGCTGTGCGGCGGTTTCAGCAGCTGTGGCAGCATCGGTCGCGGCCTGCATCGCGTCGGCGGTCTGGCTAGCCTTGGCGACAGCCGCATCCTTAACAGCTTGCGCATCCGCAGTTGCTTTTTCCGCATCCGCCAAAGCCTTGTCTGCGGCAGCCTTGGCAGCCTCCGCTTCGGTTGCGGCCATGTCTGCAGCAGAAGCCTTCTCGCTCGCACTGTCGGCGTCTTGCCTCGCAGTCTCCGCAGCGGCTTCAGCTTCGGTCAATGCCTCGTCGGCAGCGGCCTTGATCGCCGCGGCATCCGCAGCAGCCTGTGTCACACCCGAAAGAACTTGATCTGCACTATCTTTCGCTGCTGCGGCATCCTGGTATGCCGTCTGTGCATCGGCGAGCGCGCTATCGGAGACGGTCTTCGCTGCTGCGGCGTCCTCGACAGCCGCCTTGGCGTCAGCGACGCTCTGGTCGGCAGCTTCTTGGACGGCAGTCGCATCGGCAGCGGCCTTGGCGGCGTCAGCAGCCTCCGCGTCCGCGGCTTCCTTGGCGGCCGCGGCGTCCGAGGCGGCTTTGTTGGCGTCGTCAGCAGCCTGGGCCAGCGATTCCTGTGCGGACTGCGCATCCTTGGCAGCCTGATCGGCCGCCGCCAACGCCTGGTCGGCAAGGTCCTTGGCGGCTTGCGCATCGGCCACCGCCTTCGTCGCATCGACGATCTTTTCGTCGGCCACATCCGAGGCGGTCACCGCATCGGCGGCAGCACTTTCGGCGGCGGCCAGGGCATTGTCTGCGGCCACCTTGGCTGCCACAGCCGCGTCCGCGGCCGCTTTGGCCTCGAGCGCATCCTGGTCCGCGGCGGTCTTGGTCGCCAGCGCATCCTGAGCAGCCTGGTTCGCATCGGCAGCCCTCTGATCGGCCAGATCCTTTGCGTCCGAAGCGTCGGTCGCCGCTTTGGCAGCGACCGCGGCCTCATCGGCAGCATCCTCGGCTGCAGCAGCCGCGTCAAAGGCCCCCTTCTCTGCGTCCGCTAACGCCTGGTCGGCAGCACTCTTGGCCTCAGCCGCGGCATCGGCCGCCGCCTTTGCTTCGATCGCATTCTGGTCTGCGACGGTCTTGGCCGCCAGCGCATCCGACGCAGCCCGGTTCGCATCCGACAACGCCTGGTCCGCATCTGCCTTGGCCTGTGCCGCCGCCTCAGCAGCCGTCGTTGCCTCAGTAGCGTGCTGATCCGCAGCAACCGACGCCGAATCAGCAGCCGAAGCCACCGTGGTCGCGTCTTGTAATTCCTTGTCCGCCAATGCCTTGGCCGCGTCAGCATCGGCGATCATCTGCGTCAGCGTGGCCACCCCCTGGGTTGCGGACGCGAAGTTGGCATCTGCGATGGAAACGGCCAACTTGGCCGAGTCAACCGCAGCCTTGGCCGCCGCTTCTTGAGTCTGGGCGTTAGCCGCGGCCGCGTCGGCAGCCGTCTTGGCGACCACCGCGTCATCCGCAGCCTGTTGCGCCGAGGACACAGCAGCCTGATCCAGCACGAGTTGCGCCCTCGCTGCGTTGAGCTTGTCCAGGGCCGCACCCTGCAAGGCATAGCCCGAGGCCCAGTCTTGAGCCTTTCCTACCGGGTCATAGGCGTAGTAGTTGACCTCGGCCTGAGCCGCGTCGATCTGCGCCTGAGTGGCCGTCGCGGCTGCTTTGGCCTGCTGCAAGGCGGTCGCGGTGGTCTGCACATTGGCATCCGCGGTGACCGCATAGGCCTTGGCCTGCTCGATGCCGGCGATCGCTGCCTGCGCGTCACTCAACTCCTTGTCGGCGTCCGCTTTGGCGTCCCGCGCATCTTGCAAGGCGGCGTGCACCGGGTCTTCATAGGCATGCAGGTCCGCCGCGGCAGCGTCGGCCGCGGCAGCCTTTGCCCGCGCATCGGACAGCGTCGCATCAGCAGCGGTCTTGGCCGCCAACGCATCCGCGGCAGCCTCATCGGCAGCCACCTTCGCGGCATCCTTGGCCACCTTGTCCGCATCAGCAGCCTCCGCGGCAGCCTCCGCCGCGACGGCGTTCTGATCGGCGACGGTCATGGCGTCACCCTTGGCCGCTTTGTCGGCGTCGGCCGCAGCCTTGTCCGCGGTGGCCTTGGCCAGGACGGCGTCGGCCGCATCGGCCGCGTCCTTGGTATCGGACAGCGCCGCATCCGCAGCGGTCTTGGCCGCCAACGCATCCGCGGCAGCCTCATCGGCAGCCACCTTCGCGGCATCCTTGGTCACCTTGTCCGCATCAGCAGCCTGCGCTGCGGTCGTTGCTGCCGACACCGACTCATCGGCAGCGGTCTTGGCCGCCAACGCATCCGCGGCAGCCTCATCGGCAGCCGACTTCGCAGCGGCCGCTTCGGCTGCCGCCCGCTCGGCGTCGGCCACACCCGCTAGGGCGTCCGCCAGCGCGGTGTCAGCGGCTTCCTTGGCAGCGTCCTTGACTGCCTTGTCGGCCGAAGCCGCATCGAGAGCAGTCTTGGCGTCCAGGTAGGCCTGGTCGCTCTGGACTGCATGGATCTGGGCATCGGCGAAAGCCTGGTCGGCAGCGACCTGCACCGCTGCTGCATCCGCAGCGGCCTTATCCGCATCGCTGGCCTTCTGCGCGGCCTCATCCTTGACGGCCGCCGCCTCTGCGGCAGCCCGCTGGGCGGTCGACAGCGCCGCATCGGAGTCGGTTTTGGCGGCCAGTGCCTCTCCGGCAACCTTATCGGCCGCAACCAGTGCGCTGTTCGCGTCCGCAAGTGCCTTCTCGTTCGCCGCGGCGGTGGCCTGTGCATCGGCGAGCGCGCTCTTTGCCGCAGCCTGTACGGCGTCCGCCTGCTGTTGCTGCGCAGTCGCCGTATCCAAGGCAGCCTTGGCGTCCAGGTAGGCCTGGCCACCCTCAGCCGCATGGGTCTGCGCGGCGGCGAACGCCTGTTCTGCTTCGGCCTTGGCGGCCTCCGCCGACCGCTGCTGCGCGGCTGCAACATCCGCCGCAGCCTTGGCATCGAGATATCCCTGTTCGACGGCAGCCGCGGCCGCCTGCGCTTCAGCCTGGGCGGCTGCCAGCGCGTCCACCGCGGCCTGGGCCTCCTGGGCTGCCTGTGCTGCGATTTCGGCATCATGGCGCGCCAACTGAGCCTTCTCCGCAGCGGACTTCGCCGCTGCCTGCTTCTCGGCGACCGCGGTGTTCCCCGCGACCTCCTGGGCGATCCACTCTGCCTCGGCCTCATACTCCCCGGCTCGCGCCGCAGCATCCTTGGCTTTCTGCGCGATCGCGTCAGCGAGCGCCTGCGCGTCGGCCAAAGTGCGTGCGTCGCCGTGCGCCGCAGAGGCTTCCGAAGCCCAGAACCGATTGGACCTGCCGTCCTCATCATTGGTTCTGGTCAGCATGTCGCTCAGGGCGTCTGAATAGGACTTGAGCTCTACCGCCCACGCTGCTGAGGCACCAGCCTGGTGACTGAGCAGCCCAGCGGTGGTGGCTGCGAGTACACCGGCCGCGGTCACCGACCTCCGGATCGCAATCCTCCTGGTGTTCTTCTTGGTTGCCATGACAGTTTCCTTTCATTTGAAGGCCCGCTCATGACGAGCCCAGGGGTGCACGAATCCACATGGGTCTCATTGAATTCGCTGAATAGGGAAATACCGTTGCGAAGATAGGGAGATAACCCATTTATCGCTAGGGACTTTTGTCACCTATCACGGAGACTTTCGAGGAATGCCCCACAGCATTACCTGCCGCCTCCGTGGACCTTTCCCGATCGACTTGATATTAACATTTTGAGCTGCACCGATACAGCTGAGCATGAATTCCTCAGGCAATACTTAGGTAGATGCTCTAGCAATTTCGCCTCTTGGCTCATTGCGCATCGCCCACGACAGTCGCCACATTGCCTGCGACCGCTCTGGCCGTGAGGTAAACCAGCCGCATGCCTCTTCCACGGCCATATATACCCAGTTAAAAGGCCATATTTGAGAATCCACCCACCGCGGAGTGCACAGCCGGAACCGTCGCCTAAACGTTGCTGTCCCCACAACTGCAGGCGGCCAAAATCGACGCCAGAAATGGGATGTCGACATATTGCAGCAACTATTCATAGCCGCTGACTACTCCCGAGATCCGCTGCGGCGCAGGGAATCACAAGAACGGCCATCGAATAACTTTGAATGGACCGTCAAGAAAATAGACAGACTATACTTTCTGGGCCGAAACCGCAATTTGTGGCGATTATTTCCGAATGGGATGGCCGTTATTTCAATTTAATTTTCGACTATAAATCGAAAATTTGCTATCGCAAAGACAATTTGCACGCTGCAACTTCCAGGCGCCACCGTTGAAAGGAAACTCCGTTGTCGGGCCACGCCGGCGAGATTGTGGACCTAAGCGGAAACTGCTGTGGCACAATCACTTACGCCACACAGTCCTCGGCCCCTCCGTCGGGACCAGCCGACCAGACGCGGTCGGTGCACGCCCCGACGGCCTTAGACGCACCCCACCGACGGCCAGCCACTAGGTTGGACGGGTGGCACTTCCCAATCTCACCCGCGAACAGGCCATCGAGCGCGCCGCTCTGGTCACCGTCGACAACTACCGCGTCGTCCTCGATCTCACCGACGGCAACGGCAAGCCGGGCGAACGCACCTTCCGTTCCACCACGACCGTGCAGTTCGATGCCCTCGCCGGCGCCGATACCTTCATCGATCTGGCCGCCGAGACCGTCCGCAGCGCGACGCTGAACGGCGTCGCACTCGACGTATCCGGTTACGACGAATCGACCGGGATCGCACTCACCGGCCTGACCGAGCACAACGTCCTGGTGGTCGATGCCGACTGCCTGTACTCCAACACCGGAGAGGGCCTGCACCGCTTCGTAGACCCCGTCGACGACGAGGTCTACCTGTACTCGCAGTTCGAGACCGCCGATGCCAAGCGGATGTTCGCCTGCTTCGATCAGCCCGACCTGAAGGCCACCTTCGACGTGCAGGTCACCGCGCCGTCGCACTGGCAGGTGATCTCCAACGGGGCGACCGTCAGCGCCGAGCCTGACGGCCCGGCCACCGTGCACACCTTCGCCACCACCCCGAAGATGAGCACCTACCTGGCCGCGCTGATCGCCGGACCGTACGCGGCGTGGCGCGACTCGTACTCCGACTCCCACGGTGAGATCCCGTTGGGCATCTTCTGCCGGGCCTCGCTGGCGGAGTTCATGGACGCCGACCGGCTGTTCACCGAGACCAAGCAGGGTTTCGGCTTCTACCACGCCAACTTCGGCACGCCGTACGCCTTCGGCAAGTACGACCAGCTGTTCGTGCCCGAGTTCAACGCGGGCGCCATGGAGAACGCCGGCGCGGTGACGTTCCTCGAGGATTACGTCTTCCGGTCCAAGGTGACCCGGGCCTCCTACGAGCGTCGCGCCGAGACCGTGCTGCACGAGATGGCGCACATGTGGTTCGGCGACCTGGTCACCATGCAGTGGTGGGATGACCTGTGGCTCAACGAGTCCTTCGCGACGTTCGCGTCGGTGCTGTGCCAGGCCGAGGCCACCGAATACGACACGGCCTGGACCACTTTCGCGAACGTGGAGAAGTCCTGGGCCTACCGGCAGGATCAGTTGCCCTCGACTCACCCGGTCGCCGCCGACATCCCGGACCTGGCGGCCGTGGAGGTCAACTTCGACGGCATCACCTATGCCAAGGGCGCCTCGGTGCTCAAGCAGCTGGTGGCCTACGTCGGGCTCGAAGAGTTCCTGTCCGGCCTGCGCGACTACTTCCGCGACCACGCGTTCGCCAACGCCACGTTCGGCGATCTGCTGGGCGCACTGGAGAAGTCCTCTGGGCGTGATCTGTCCGGCTGGGGCCAACAGTGGCTCAAGACAACGGGTCTGAACACGCTGCGGGCCGACTTCGACACCGACGATTCCGGTGCATTCACCCGGTTCGCCATCGCGCAGTCGGGCGCGGCGCCGGGCGCCGGGGAGACGCGGGTACACCGGTTGGCCGTCGGCATTTACGACGACGACGGCTCGGGCAAGCTGGTCCGGGTGCACCGCGAGGAGCTCGACGTCGAAGGTCCGCTCACGGATGTTCCTGCGCTGCTGGGCGTTTCGCGCGGAAAGCTCATCCTGGTCAACGACGACGACCTGACCTACTGCTCGTTGCGGCTGGACCCGGCCTCACTGTCGACGGTGCTGTCCCGGATCGCCGACATCGCTGATCCGCTCCCCCGCACGCTGGCCTGGTCGGCTGCCTGGGAGATGACCCGCGAAGCCGAGATGAAGGCCCGCGACTTCGTCGCCCTGGTGATGAGCGGCGTGCACGCCGAGACCGAGGTCGGGGTCGCGCAGCGCCTGCTCATGCAGGCGCAGACCGCGCTGAGCTCATACGCCGATCCCGCCTGGGCCCACGAGACCGGCTGGCCGGCGTTCGCCGATGCCCTGCTCGATCTGGCCGGCACCTCCGCGCCGGGTTCTGATCATCAGCTCGCGTTCGTCAACGCGCTCTGCAGCTCGGTCCTGTCGCCGAACCACGTCGCCGTGCTGTCGACGCTGCTCGACAACGAGCCCGCCGCGGTGAACCTGCCCGGCCTGGTGATCGACACCGATCTGCGCTGGCGGATCGTCACCGCGCTGGCCCGCAACGGCGACATCGACGCCGACGGGCCCGAGACGCCGTTCATCGACACCGAGGCACAGAACGACCCCACCGCGGCCGGCAAGCGTCACGCGGCGGCGGCCTCGGCTGCCCGTCCGCAGGACGAGGTGAAGTCCGCGGCATGGGAGCAGGTCATCGAGGACGACACGATCGCCAACATCACCACCCGCGCGATCGTCGGCGGATTCGTGCAGCCCGGTCAGTCCGAGCTGCTGGCGCCCTTCACGACCCGCTACTTCGCGGCGATCTCCGGAGTGTGGGAGCGCCGGTCCAGCGAGGTCGCGCAGACCGTGGTGATCGGGCTGTACCCGTCGTGGGACATCAGCCAGAACGGGCTGGATGCGGCGGACGCGTTCCTGTCCGATCCCGAGGTGCCGCCCGCGCTGCGTCGCCTGGTGGTCGAGGGCCGCGCCGGTGTGGAGCGCTCCCTACGGGCCCGCGCCTTCGACGTCAGCTAGCCCACCTGCACCGCGAGCGTGCGTGTCTGCTGCCCGACACGCCGTGCCTGAGCAGCATTCTGCGCACGCTCGCGGGCCATACGCTGTGCCGATGGCGGTCAGTCGAACCCGCGCGGCACGGGCCGCCCGCAAGCGCAAGCGCCGGATGGACCTCGTGGTCCACGACCTCACCGACGAGCAATGGGATGCGATCAAAGCGGCGTGGGGCGGGTGCGCCTACTGCACCAGCACGACCGGTCCGTTCCAGAAGGACTGCGTCATGGCCATCTCGCGCGGCGGCCGCTACACCTTGGACAACGTGGTGCCGGCCTGCGCATCGTGCAATGCCAGCAAGTGCAACTTCGAGGTCAGCACCTGGATGCGCCGCAAGCGGCTCGATGAGCGTGCGTTCCTGACGCGGTATGTGGAGATCCGCAACAGCCTGACCGGATAGGCAAGCCCGCAAATGCAGCGAGCGTGCGCGGCTGTCGGTCGACAACCACGCACGCTCGCGGTGCTGAGTACTGATTCAGGCAGGGGAAACGCCGGCCGACAGCACGCGCACGGCGCTGATCAGACCGTCGATCAAGTTGCCTTCCTTGAAGGAGGCGGCAGCGGCCGAGACGCCCAGCGGGGCGGCCTCTTCGATGCCACGACCCTTGACGTCGGCGCCGTAGACCACCTCGATGGCGTGCTGGTCGGGCGAAACCGCCAGCAGCACCGCGTTGTTGGGGGTGGGCACCTTGGCCAGGATCTCGCGCGCGGTGGCCGCGGTGTCCACACCGAGGTCGCCGATGTAGACCGCGAATCGGGCCTTAGCCGCCCGCGAGCCGTACTTCAGCGCGTCGTCGAGGACGACGAGGTCCATCGTCGGGAACGGGTAGTGCACCGACAGCTCGCCGGGCTCGGTGACCCCGGAGATCCGACCGCTGTAGGTCAGGGCATAGCCGTACGGCAGTTCCAGATCCGACGGCGCGACCGTCGTAACTTCACCACTTGCCACTTGCGCCGCCTCCGATCGTCACACCGTGTGAATCATGCCCGCCATGCCCGTGACCCTGCGGCTCCTCCGCAGCCCACAGGATGGGCTCGTGGGTCCACGGGTCGGACATCTTGTAGGTGGCCGGGTGCGGTCCTTTGCGGGTCAGATAGATCAACGCGAGGACCACGAACAACAACAGCGGAACCCCTCCGAGGAGGGAATGGGTAAGTGCTGTGCTCACGCGCAAACCGTATCAGCCGCAATACGTCGATGCGCCGAGAGTGCCCAGCAAGTCGGCGTCACGCCGCGCCTTCGCCCAGATAACGCACCCAGGCCGGGTCCAGCTCCTTGATCGTCGACAACAGTCGCCAGTGCTGCCCCTTCGGTGGCATCGGCGCGCATCGCAGTGACCAGCCCAATTCGGCCAGCAGGCGGTCGGCCTTGCGGTGGTTGCACGGTGCGCACGCCGCCACGCAGTTCTCCCAGGAGTGCTCACCCCCACGGCTCCGCGGGATCACGTGGTCCACGGTGTCGGCCCGCCCTCCGCAGTACGCACACCGGAAGCGGTCACGGTGCATGAGCGCGGCCCGCGTCATCGGAATGCGGGCGCGGTAGGGCACCCGCACGAAAGTGCGCAGCCGGATCACCGAAGGCACCACGATGGTGCGGGTGGCCGAGTGGATGACCGGCCCCGACGGGTCGTCGTGCACGACGTCGGCCTTGCCGCACATCACCATGATCACCGCGCGCCGCAGTGGCAGCGCGGTCAGTGGTTCATAGGTGGAGTTGAGGAGCAGCACCCGGCGGCGGCCCCACAGGGAGGCGTCCGGATTCGACGTCGGGAGTACCTCGACGCTGTGCAGGGGGCGATTTGGCACATGGGGTCCCGATGGGCCGGGAATGTGGCCGGTCCGTCGCATATGGCTTTTTTTGCTGTGCGCCATGGAGCCTCCGAGGAGACAGTCCACCATGGATCCTGGAGATCTGCACGAAAATTCTTTGTGTGTTCGCAGGTCAGTCCAATGAACACCAGGTGACCACGGTGCTGTGACCGGCGCCTGAGCGCCGTCGGGCCACAATGGACCACAATGAACGACGTGACGCAGGTGCAGCGATCTTTCTACGACGAAGTCGGTGGGCACGAGACGTTCGCGGCGATCGTGTCGCGGTTTTACCAGCTCGTGCGCGAGGACGAGATCCTGCTGCCGTTGTATCCCGAGGACGACATCGACGGCGCCGAGGAGCGGCTGCGGATGTTCCTCGAGCAGTACTGGGGCGGACCGCGCACGTACTCCGACCAGCGTGGCCACCCCCGGCTGCGGATGCGTCACGCCCCGTTCCGGATCGGATATCTCGAGCGCGACGCCTGGTTGCGCTGCATGCACACCGCGGTGGCCTCGATCGACTCGGCGACGCTCGACGAGCCACACCGGCGCGCGTTGCTGGATTATCTGAACATGGCCGCGGACTCGATGGTGAACTCGGCGTTCTGACATGCGCCGGTGGTGGACGGACGCGGTTTTCTACCAGGTCTATCCCCGCTCATTCGCCGACAGCAACGGCGATGGGGTCGGTGACCTCGACGGGGTGAGCGCGGGGCTGGACTATCTGGCGGCGCTCGGTGTCGACGCCCTGTGGCTCAACCCCGTCATGGTGTCGCCGATGGCCGACCACGGCTACGACGTCGCGGACCCGCGCGATGTGGATCCGTTGTTCGGCGGCATCGCCGCCCTCGACCGCCTGCTCGAAGCCGCCCACGCCCGCGGGATCCGCGTCACCATGGATCTGGTGCCCAACCACACCAGTTCGGCACACCCGTGGTTCGTCGAGGCCCTGGCCGATCCGGCCCGCCGCGACCGCTACAGCTTCCGGGACGGCCGCGGCCCGCGCGGTGATGCACCGCCCAACAACTGGGTGTCGGTGTTCGGGGGCCCGGCCTGGACCCGGATCACCGAACCCGACGGCACCCCGGGCCAGTGGTATCTCCATCTGTTCGACCCCGCCCAGCCCGACCTGAACTGGAACCACGCCGCGGTGTTCGAGGATCTGGAGAAAACGCTGCGGTTCTGGCTCGACCGCGGGGTCGACGGCTTCCGCATCGACGTGGCCCACGGCATGGCGAAGCCGCCCGAGCTGCCCGACATGACGGTCACCGACTCGGCACTGCTGCGCAACAGCGAGGACGATCCCCGGTTCGACAACGACAGCGTGCACGACATCCACCGCTTCATCCGTACCGTGCTGGACGACTATCCCGAGGCGGTGGCCGTCGGCGAGGTGTGGGTGCACGGCAACGAGCGCTTCGCCAGGTATCTGCGTCCCGACGAGCTCCATCTGGGCTTCAACTTCCGTCTGGTGCAAGCCGATTTCGATGCCGGCGAGGTCCACGACGCGATCGACAACGCGATCGCCGCGGCCAACCTGGCCGGGGCGACGCCGACGTGGACGCTGTCCAATCACGACGTGGAGCGGGAAGTCACCCGTTACGGCGGCGGGGCCCGCGGGTTGGCGCGGGCGCGGGCGATGGCCCTGGTGATGCTGGCATTGCCGGGAGCGGTATTCGTCTACAACGGCGAGGAACTCGGGTTGCCCAATGTCGACCTGCCCGACGCGGTGCTCCAGGATCCGGTGTGGGAGCGTTCCGGTCACACCGAACGCGGGCGGGACGGGTGCCGGGTGCCCATGCCGTGGTCCGGCGATGCGCCGCCGTTCGGGTTCTCCTCGAACCCCGACACGTGGCTGCCGATGCCCGCCGAATGGGCATCGCTGACAGTCCACCGCCAACAGGGCGACCCGTCATCGACGCTGGGGTTCTACCGGCGGGCCATCCAATTGCGCTCCAGCCGTGCGGAATTCGCCGGGGCCCGCATCGAGCTGACAAGCTCGGACGGACTTCTGACAGTGCGGCGCGACGGCGGCCTGAACTGCGTGCTCAATACGGGCGGCGATGCCGTGCCGTTGCCGTCAGGCCAGGTCCTGCTGAGCAGCGCGGAGCTGACCGACGACACGCTGCCCGCGGACGCCGCGGTCTGGCTGGTCTAGCGAGACGACGTGCGCAACGCTGCGTCCAGCGCCGCCATCAGCTGGGCCACGCGGCCGCGACCTGACGGCACCGGCGGATAACGGGTCAGCACGTCGATCAACGCCGGTGTGGCACGTTGTCGAGCCCGACGCAGCGTACTGTCCCGAGCCTGCGGACCATCGCGGATCTCGGCTATCCGTGCCGCGTTCGCCGCGGCACGCAGGATGTGGCCGACCTGATGCGCTTTGGCGATCGGATGCAGGTACGCCGCCGAGGCTGCGTCTCCGGCCGCTTGTGCGGCCAGCCGCGCGGATTCGGAGTCGGCCGCGGCGGCCGCCCGGTGCGCGTCGAGCGAAGTGACCCGCTGCGCCTTGGATCTGGGCGCACCGTGGACGAACTCCCAGGCGGCGGCGACGGCGGCGCGGGGCCGCAGGTCGTCAGGGTGGGTGCCCTCGAACACGTCGAGGACGTCGTCAGCAGTCTCCGCCACGTAGCGGGCGACGACGCGGAGTTCGTCCATGGTCAACTCGAAGTCGCCCGCCGTCACGACGGTCAGCCCACGATCAACGCGGCACTGTCACGGCGGCGATACACCGAACCGAATCGGGCATCGATCCGCAGCCACGACGGGTGTGCGCGGACCCGGACGATCTCCTGCTCGCTGACCTGATTGCCGGTCTGCGGCAGAAACCCCATGGCGGTCAACGCGAAAACGCAGCGCATCGGAACGCCGACCTGCTGCTCGCCTGCGCTGACAGCGATCACCTCTTGATCCAGCAGCGACACCGGCGGTCCGTGGGCGCTGCCGTGTTCGCGGGCAAGGGCACCACCCTGCTGGGCCAGGTCGAGCATCACCCGTGCGGGGACGTCGTCGAGGTGGACGAACCCGTCCTCGGGTGGCAGGCCACCGCGCCAGGCCGAGTCCATGGGGAAGCCCGGATCGACGTAACCGTCACTCGCAGTGGACAATCCGGCCACCAGGGCGTCGGCCCCCGCGGACAGGTCCGAGGGCCGCACCCGCCCGGTCACCACTCTGCTGGCCAGCACGTCCAGACCGGTCGCCACCCATGCCACGGCCGCGCCGCCGATCCCCCGCCGCTCCCGCAACCGCACCACCGCGGCATCGTCCAACCGCAACGCCCGGTCGACGAACGTCGCCAGATCCCTACGGTCGCGCGGATCGTCGATCCACAGGCCGCGCTCCGGAGCGGTCATCTCAGATGGCTCTCCAGATAACCGCGCTGCTCGGCCGTCAGGCGTTCCAGCCGTTGTTCGGCGATGTGGACGGCAGCGAGTTGGGTCTCGCCGATCACCGAGGGTTTGGAATCGGGGTCGGCGTTCACCGACCGCACCTCGTATCCGATGGTGAAGTCGACCGCGCGCACGCGCTTGGACCACATGGTCACCTGCAGCGGGGAGTCCACCAGCCGCAGCTGGCCCTTGTAGCTGATGCTGACGTCGGCGATGAGCAGGCCGATGGTATCGATGGTGGCCGCGAAAGGCTCACGCAGAAAAGGGATCCGGGCCTCTTCGAGAATCGTCACCATCGTGGCGTGATTGATGTGCTGGTACATGTCGATGTCCGACCAGCGCACGTGCACCGGTGCTGTAAAACTCACGCAGTTGTTCCCGTTCCACTCGTTCGTGTCATGCTGCGGATCTGCCGCGCCGCCACCGACAGCGTCGCCAGGTCCTGCTCACCATCTTGGTATATCTCGGTCAGCGTGCGGCGGGCGCGGGTCACCCTGGAGCTGTTGGTCAGCTCCCACTCGGCGATCTTCTCCTCACCGGTCTCCTCGGGTTCGCCGACCGCGAGCACGTCGAAGCACAGGGCCCGCAGCGAACCGTAGATATCGTCGCGGATCGCCAATCGCGCCAAGGAATGCCAACGGTCATCGCGCCCCAGCCGGGACACCGCGGTGAGCAGGCCGTCGGCACCGAGGCGATCCATCAGCGCGAAGTACGTGTCAGCCACCTCGGCCGGCTCGCGGTCGACGATGTCGGAAATGTCGATCACGTCGAGCAGGCTGTACTGGTACAGCCCCGTGGCCACCGCATACGCCAGTTCGTCGGACACACCGTGCGAGGAGAACTCTCCGGCCTCCTTCTCGACGATGGCCTTGTCGTCACCGCGCAGCCACTGCGGCATGTTCGGCCGCAGGGCGGAGACCTTTGCGGCGAACCGGTTGATCTCGGCGCCGACGGCCAGCGGTTGCGGCCGGTAGTTGAGCAGCCAGCGCCCGGCCCGGTCGACCAGCCGGCGCAGGTCCAGGGTCATCCGGTCGGTCACGAACACCGGCACCCCGTCATCGCCGGCGGCCCGGATCCGGCGCCACACCTCACCGATCCCGAAGATGGCGTCGGTGGCCACGTAGCTGCGCACCGCGTCGACCGGCCCGACGCCGACGTCCTCGGTGATGCGGTACGCGTAGCTGATCCCGCTGGTGTCGACGAGATCGTTGACCAGCATGGTGGTGGTGATCTCCCGGCGCAGTTGGTGTGACCGGATCTCGGCGGTGAACTGGTCCCGCAGCTTCTCGGGGAAGTACCGCGGCAGCCGGGCGGCGAACACCTCCTGGTCGGGCAGGTCGCTGGCCAGCACGTCGTCTTTGAGGTTGAGCTTCACGTGGGCCATCAGGGTAGCCAATTCCGGTGAGCTCAAACCGATTCCGGCGTCGACACGGCGCCGGATCTCCTTCTCCGATGGCAACGCCTCGAGCTCCCGGTTGAGCCCACGGTTGGCCGCGAACTCCTTGATCATCCGAGCGTGGACCGACAGCATGCTCGCGGCGTTGGCCCGGCTGGTGCCCATCAGGTCGTTCTGGTCCTTGTTGTCGGTCAACACCAGGGCGCCGACCTCGTCGGTCATCGACAACAACAAATCGCGGCGCTGGCCCGGCTCTACGCGCCCAGCGGTGACCAGCGAGTCGATCAGGATCTTGATGTTGACCTCGTGGTCGGAACAGTCCACACCCGCAGAGTTGTCCAGGGCATCGGTGTTGATCCGGCCGCCGGCCAGGTCGAATTCGATGCGTCCCAGGGACGTCACACCGAGGTTGCCGCCCTCGCCGATGACCTTGGCCCGCACCTCGTTTCCGCACACGCGGATCTGGTCGTTGGCGCGGTCACCGACGTCGGCCTCGGTCTCGGCCTTGACGTAGGTGCCGATACCACCGTTCCACAGCAGGTCCACCGGCGCCTTGAGAATGGCCTTCATCAGGGCGGGCGGCGTGAGTTCCGCTACCTCACCGTCGATCCCGAGCGCGGCGCGGGCCTGCGGGCTGATCGGGATGGACTTCTGCTGACGGCTGAAGACACCGCCGCCCTCGCTGATCAGCTTGGCGTCGTAGTCCTCCCAACTGGACCGGGGCAGGTCGAACAGCCGCCGGCGTTCCACCCACGACCGGGCGGCATCGGGGTTGGGATCGACGAAGATGTGCCGGTGGTCGAAGGCGGCGATCAGCCGGATGTGCTTCGACAGCAGCATGCCGTTGCCGAATACGTCACCACTCATGTCGCCGACACCCACGACGGTGAAGTCCTGGGTCTGGGTGTCCACCCCCATCTCCCGGAAGTGCCGCTTCACCGACTCCCACGCGCCTTTGGCGGTGATGCCCATGGCCTTGTGGTCGTACCCGATGGAACCGCCCGAGGCGAACGCGTCGCCGAGCCAGAACCCGTAGGACTTGGCGACCTCATTGGCGATGTCGGAGAAGGTGGCAGTGCCCTTGTCGGCCGCGACCACCAGATAGGCGTCCTCCCCGTCGCGCCGCACCACATCGGGCGGGGTTACGACGGCACCGGTCCCCTTGTCGACGTTGTCGGTCACGTCGAGCAATCCGGAGATGAAAAGTTGGTAGCACGCAACACCTTCGGCGCGGGTCGCCTCGCGGTCGACGGCGGTGTCGCCGGTGGGCTCGGGCGGCCGCTTGACCACGAACCCGCCCTTGGCGCCCACCGGAACGATCACGGCGTTCTTCACCGCTTGGGCCTTGACCAGGCCGAGGATCTCGGTGCGGAAGTCCTCACGACGGTCCGACCAGCGCAGCCCACCGCGGGCCACGAACCCGAACCGCAGGTGCACGCCCTCCACCCGGGGCGAGTACACGAAGATCTCGAATTTGGGCCGCGGCAACGGCAGCTCGTTGATCAGGCCGGGGTTCAGCTTCATCGCCAACACGCCGCGTTGCCGCGCCGAATCCGGGCTCTGCACAAAGTAGTTGGTGCGTAGCGTGGCCTGGATCAACGTGGCGAAGGCGCGCAGCACGCGGTCGGTGTCCAGGCTCACCAGGGCATCGATGTCGGCGGCCACGGCGGCAGCCGCCCCCTGGGCGTCCCGCTCCCCGGCGGTGTCCTCGGACGGGTCGAACAGCGCTTCGAACAGTTGCACCAGTGACCGGGTGGTGTGCGGGTTCTCGTTGACCACCGACTCGATGTGCGACTGGCTGTACGGAAAACCCGCCTGACGCAGGTACTTCGCGTACGCCCGCAGGATCACCACCTGCTGCCAGGTCAGGTCGGCGCGCAGCACCAGTTCGTTGAACCGGTCCACCTCCACCCAGCCGTGCCAGATCGCGGTCACCGCGTCGGCGAACCGCTGGGCGGTCGCCTCGCGTGAAGCCGCGTCGGGCGCCTCGGGGATGCTGCGCTGCCGGGCCACCCTGAACTGGTAGATCCACACCGGCAGGCCGTCGGCGCGGCGCACGGTGTACGGGCGCTCCTCGAGGACCACCACACCCATCGACTGCAGCATCGGCAGCAACTCGCTCAGTGAGGCCGACTGTCCGCCGAGGTACCAGGTGAGCTGGGCGAGCCCGTCCTCCCCGCTCTCGGCGAACACCAACTTCACCGAATTGTCCTGCAGCCCTTCGATGATCGCGATGTCGGCGATGGCATTCGCCGGGGCCACGGCTTGTTTGTAATCGTCCGGGAACGCCGAGGCATAGTGCTCGACGGCGGCGGGACTGAGCGCCGCGTGCGCTGCCGCACTGGTCATGCGGTCACCCCAGTTGCGGGTGGCTTCGGTGAGCAGGTCCTGGATCCGGTTCTCGTTCTCGGTGGAGGTGTCCACGCTGTGCGCGGTAGTGCCGTCGGGCAGGCGGACGGTGAAATGAACCACCGCCCATGGCGATTCACTGACCCGGGCCGAGTAGTCGATGCTCTCGCCGCCGAGCTCGCGCACCAGGATGTCCTGCATCTCCAGCCGGACCGCGGTGGTGTAGCGGTCACGCGGCAGATACACCAGGCAGGACACGAAGTGCGCCAGTTGATCCGCACGCAGGAACAGCAGGGTGCGGCGCCGCGACCCCAGGTCCACCACGGTCAGCGCCATGTCCAGCAGTTGCTTGGAGCTCAGCGCGAACAGTTCGGGGCGCGGGATGGTCTGAACGATGTCGCGCAGCAACTGGCCGGGATGGCTGGGGTCGCGCCGGGCCATGGCCAGCGCCTCCTCGACGCGCCGCGAGATCAACGGGATCTCAAGCACGTTGGCGTTCATCGCGGCCACGGTGAACAGGCCCACGAAACGATGCTCGGTAGCGGTGGCGTCACGTTGTTGCCCGGTCTCCCGCACGACAACGATGTACGGGTAGGCGCCGTAGCGCACGTAGCTCGGCATCGTGGCTTGCGCGAGCACCATCAGATCGTCGGCGGCGGTCAGCGGCGGCAGCACATCCTCGCGCAGCTTGAGCACGCCGAGCCGGCTGGCCGGATCGACCGAGGCCTGGCCGTCGTTGATGGCGCACTGCTGGTAGCCCAGCAGCACGAAGTGTCCGTCCGAGAGCCAGCGCAGCAGCGCCGCGACGTCCCGGCGATCGGCATTGGGAAACCGGCCCTCGACATCGGTGGCCACGTCGTTGGCCAGGGCGTGTAGAGCGGCACCCATGGCCGGAGAATCCAGCCCGATCTGGCGGGCCTCGGCGAGCACGCCGGGCACCAGCCCGACCACCTCGGTGAGGGCGGGCCCGTCGGCCGCGCCGCTGACCGGGACCAGGATCCAGCACTCGTCGACGCCGTCGGCCCCGGTGGCCTCGGCCGCGGGCTGGAAGTCCTGCAGCACCCCGTCGGCATCGCGGTGCACCCGAAAGACCGGGTTCATGATGGCCGGGTAGGCGATGCCGTGGCGGTGCAGCAGCACCGTCACCGAATCCACCAGCATCGCCGCCTGCTCGGTGACGATCTGCAACGCCGGGCCGGAGTCGGCGTCGCCCGGATACACCGCGACCTTGGTCTCCCCCGGTGCCCGCTGGCCGCCCAACGCATAGTGGGCGGCCACCGTGGCATCGGAGACGAGACGCTCGGCCACCGCGGCCTGAGGCCCGGTGGCCGCGACGCCCGGTGCGTCGGCCTGCGGAGCCCGATAGGTGGACAGGAAGGCGACTGCGAGCCGGTGGATCATCTCAGGCGGCGCCTGAGAGCGATCCCGGTCGCTAATTCCCTGTCCGCGAAGAGCTCCCGGCTCGGCCGTCATACGGATCACTCCCTACTCACGCCCATACACCGGCATTGGTGCATAGCTGCGACATTAGTAGCGTCACCAAACCCGCCGCGACCATTTACCTCGTCACGGGTCAGTCGCGGGTGAGTCTCCGATGGGTCACCCGATGCGGACGCGCCGCTTCGGCACCGAGACGTTGGATCTTGTTCTCCTCGTAGGCACCGAAGTTGCCCTCGAACCAGAACCACTTGGCCTCATTGTCGTCGTCGCCCTCCCACGCCAGGATGTGCGTGCAGGTGCGGTCCAGGAACCACCGGTCGTGGCTGATCACCACGGCGCAACCGGGGAACTGCTCAAGCGCGTTCTCCAGCGACGACAGCGTCTCGACGTCGAGGTCGTTGGTCGGCTCGTCGAGCAGGATCAGGTTGCCGCCCTCTTTGAGGGTCAGCGCCAGGTTCAGCCGGTTGCGCTCACCACCGGACAGCACACCCGCGGGCTTTTGCTGGTCCGGTCCCTTGAAGCCGAACGCCGAGACGTAGGCCCGCGACGGGATCTCGTTCTGGCCGACCTCGATGTAGTCCAGCTTGTCGGAGACGACCTCCCAGACCGTCTTCTTGGGGTCGATGCCGGCGCGGCTCTGATCGACGTAGGACAACTTGACCGTCTCACCGACCTTGACCGTGCCGCTGTCCGGCTGTTCCAGCCCGACGATGGTCTTGAACAGCGTGGTCTTGCCGACGCCGTTGGGGCCGATGACGCCGACGATGCCGTTGCGCGGCAGCGTGAACGACAGGTCCTTGATCAGCTGGCGGCCCTCGAAGCCCTTGTCCAGGTGTTCCACCTCGACCACCACGTTGCCCAGCCGCGGCGGCGTCGGGATCTGGATCTCCTCGAAGTCGAGCTTCCGCGTCTTCTCGGCCTCGGCGACCATCTCCTCGTACCGGCCGAGACGGGCCTTGTTCTTGGCCTGACGGGCCTTGGCGCCCGAGCGGACCCAAGCCAGCTCGTCCTTGAGCCGCTTCTGCAGCTTCTGGTCCTTCTTGCCCTGGACCTCGAGGCGCTCGGCCTTCTTCTCCAGGTAGGTCGAGTAGTTGCCCTCGTACGGGTAGGCCCGTCCGCGGTCGAGTTCGAGGATCCACTCGGCGACGTTGTCGAGGAAGTAGCGGTCGTGGGTGACCGCCAGGATGGCGCCCTTGTAGTTGGCCAGGTGCTGCTCGAGCCACAGCACGCTTTCGGCGTCGAGGTGGTTGGTGGGCTCGTCGAGCAGCAGCAGGTCCGGCTTGCTCAGCAGGAGCTTGCACAGAGCGACGCGGCGGCGTTCACCACCGGAGAGGTGGGTGACGGGCTCGTCCGGCGGCGGGCAGCGCAGTGCGTCCATCGCCTGCTCAAGCTGGGAGTCGATGTCCCAGGCGTCGGCCGCGTCCAGCTCCTCCTGCAGATGACCCATCTCTTCCATGAGCTCATCGGAGTAGTCGGTGGCCATCAGCTCGGCCACCTCGTTGTACCGGTTGAGCTTGGCCTTGACGGCCACGCCGTCCTCGACGTTCTCGCGCACGGTCTTGGTCTCGTCGAGGTGCGGTTCCTGCATCAGGATGCCCACGCTGGCGCCGGGCGCCAGCAGCGCGTCGCCGTTGTTCGCCTGGTCGATGCCGGCCATGATCTTCAGCACACTGGACTTACCGGCGCCGTTGGGCCCGACCACGCCGATCTTCGCGCCGGGCAGGAAGTTCAGGCTGACGTCGTCAAGGATGACCTTGTCGCCGTGCGCCTTGCGAACCTTGCGCATCGTGTAGATGAATTCGGCCATGCCGTGATGTGCCTTTCTGAAACTCTTCGGGAATGTCGGATGGGCGCTTGCGCGAAGGGTCGCGTCAAGCCCAACTCACTCGCGCCCATCCTAGGCGTGACCGAAACCGGCTAGGCCGACAGTGGCAGGTCGCCCTCGTCGGGCTCGGTTTCGGGCTCGTCGCCGGCGACGGGGTCGGACTCGAGCACCGGGCCGGCCGACGGCTTCGGCAACGGCGCGACCTTGGCCGTGCAGCGGGACAGATCGGGCCCGACCGCGGTGGCCCGCACCTCCACCGAGGACCGGCGCACACCCTCTTTGTCCTCGTACTCATCGGTGTGGACATGCCCGACCACGATCACGGCGTCGCCCTTCATCAGAGAGGCGCTGGTGCCGGTGGCGAGATTTCCCCAGCAGTTGACCGTGACGTAGAGCGAGTTGCCGTGCTCCCAGTTGCCGTCGGGCGTGCGGCGCCGCGAGTTGCTGGCCACCCGGAACTTGTAAAGCTCCTGATCGCCGAATCGCCGCCGGACGGGGTCGGTGATGATGTTGCCCACGATCGTGAACGGGGTTTCGAACATTTCTGGTTCCTTTCGCTTCATCCATTGCGGTGGCCGGCGCCGAAGCGGCGCGGCCGCCTTACGCAGCCATTGACCGCCCGAACCCCGACGCGCGGCGGGCATGCGGACCCGACGAAACCGTCGGCTGGGGATGAAACGCGGGCTGGGGATAACTCCGGTGGCTAGCCGGAGGGACGGTCACGGCGCGCCATCTCGGCGAGCATCGCGTTGTAGGCCGCCAGATCCGCATCGTCGTCGCGGTCGGCAGCGCGGTCCAGCCGCTTGGCGGTGCGCTGGTCGCTGCGCCGCCACTGGATGAGTAGCGCCAGCATCACGATGACCAGCGGGACTTCTCCGGCCGCCCAGGCGATGCCGCCGCCGAGGTGCTGGTCCCCGAGCAGGTCGGTGTGCCACGGCAATTGCAGTGACCGGTAGAAGCTCTCGCCGAGCACCGTCTGCATGCCCATCATCACCACACCGAAGAATGCGTGCAGCGGCAGTGAGGCGAACACCATCCCGATCTTGACCAGGTGCGGAATGGGCCTCGGCGTCGGGTCGATACCGATGACCACCCAATAGAACAGGTATCCCGAGAGCAGGAAGTGCACGTTCATCAGGATGTGCGCGGCGTGGTTGCTCACCGCGGCATCGAAGATCCCGCCGAAATACAGGCCGTAGAACCCGGCCACGAACATCACGGTCGCGATGATGGGATTGGTCAGGAACTGGGACACCCGCGAGTGCAGGGCCGACAACAGCCACTCCCTGGGGCCCGGTGGCGAGCCGCGGCCCGCGGTGGGCAATGCCCGCAGCGCCAGGGTCACCGGCGCACCGAGCACCAGCAGCACCGGCACCAGCATGGACAGCAGCATGTGGGCGATCATGTGCATGCTGAACATCGCCGGCATGTAGCGACCGAGCCCCGACGAGGTGGTGAACAGCAGGACCGCGCATCCCAGCAGCCAGGCGAACGTGCGGCCGACGGGCCAGGCGTCGCCGCGGCGGCGCAGCCGGTACATGCCGGCCAGGTACAGCGCCGCTCCGACGATCGCCGCGGTGCCGAACAGCAGGTCGAATCGCCAATCGAACAACACCCGCGCGACCGTGGGGGGTCCGGCGAAGTCGTATCCGATCGCGACCTCGGTGGGGCTGGGGATCCTCGGCTCGGGCGGCGGCGGGGTGCGCCCCAGCCCGACGGCGATACCGAACGTCACGCCGAACAGCGCGGCCTCGGTCAGCGCCAACCTGATCAGCGGTCTGCGGGCACCGGGATCCGCGGCCAAGGCGGTCAGACTGACCCGGCGCTGCCGCCAGCCCAGCACGCCCAGCAGGCTCAGCGCGACAACCTTGGCCACGAGCAACCAGCCGTAGCTGGTGCGCACGACATCGGGCAGCTGGATCCGTACGAGTGCGTTGAGCACACCGCTGAGGGCCATCGCGACGAAACACCAGAGCGCCAGCGCCGAGAAGCGGCGTGCCGCCAGCGCGGTGTTCGGGCCGTCGGTGCCGGCCCGCATCGCGTGTGCCAGCAACGCCAGCAATCCGCCGGCCCACAGCGCGCCGGCCACCAGGTGGATGAACAGGCTGTTGGTGGCCAGATCGTGGGCGCCGCCGGACGAGGAGTGCCCGGTGAGAACCAGCGGCATCAAGGTCAGCAGTGACCCGGCCAGCAGGACCGGCGTCCAGCCCCAGCGCAGCACCGGCAGGCTGGCGATGGTCACGGCCGCGGCCAGGATCGCCGTCCAGCGCCAGGCCGCCGAGACGTCGACGAGACCAGCCGCCGACCACACCTCGACCGGCCCCAGGTGGTCGAGCAGCGGCTGGCCGGACACGTCGGAGATTGTCAGCGGAACCAGCAACGCCGCACACACCGTCCACACCCCCGAGGCCGCGGAGCCCAGCCGCAGCGCCCGGTAACCGGCGACATCGAGTACGCCGTTGGTCTGGGGTGCGGCCAGGAACGCCGCGAACAGGAACGAACCCACCGCGAGGACGGCGGCGATCTCGCCGGCGGCTCGCACGAACGGCAGGCCGTAGGTGGTGACCGGCCCGGGATCGGGCAGGCCGGTGGCGGTGAGGGCGTCGGCCAGGGACAGCGCCCCGATGCCCGCGGCCACCGCCCCGGCCAACAGGCCCACGCCGACCAGCACGGGCCACACCACGCTGTTGCGCACGCTGGAGGCGGCCATGTGGCCGGCAGAAGTCATGGTCCAAGGGTATGGCGTGGGCCCCACCACACCCCCGCCCCCAGCCGAAAGGTGAGTCCGGCGGCTAGTCCGACAGGTCCGACTCGGCGCGGCGCTGCTTGTCCCGGTAGTAGAACTGCTCACGCGCGATCTCGTCGACCTTGTCCATGTCGGCGACGATCCCGCGTAGTTCGTCACGGAAGGCGTTGCGACGCGCCTGCAGGTCGGGACCGTTGACCAGCAAGTTCTGATCGGCTGCCACCTGCCGCGCAGTGGCGAACAGCAGCGCCGAGACCGACTCGTTGCTGCCGACCCGGCCCTGGGCGACGTACTGGCGCCCGACGCCCAGCGCTCGCTTGGTCAGGTCTCGTTCACCGATCTCGGCCGGGGCGTCGCGCAGCACGTCGGCGACGATCCCGTAGGCCTCGAAGAACGGGCGCAGCATGGCCCCCACCAACAGCGGTCGTTTGCGCCGCAACATCTGAAGGATGTCGTCGCCCCCGGCGGTGACCTTCGCTTCCCATCCGCCCGCCGCCTGCCCTTCCGGCGTGCGGTCGTACCACGACATCTCTTCGGCGACGTTGTCGCGGAATGCCGCCGAATCGGCGAAATAGAAATCGAACTTGAGCAGGTCGCGCAACCGCATCACCTGGTCCCAGAACGCCTGCAGCGGATCGTCGGCGACGCGGGCGGCATACGCCAGGGCCAGTTCGACGATCGAGGTCTCCTGGAAAGCGTGGATCAGCGAGTTGCGGTAGAACGCCGCCTCCAGTTCGTCCTCCGGGGCGATCCGCCACACCGGCTCGCGGCCGCTGTCCACCAACGTCACCGGGTGCCCGCCGGACAGTGCGTCGACGGCCGAGCGCACGCCCTCGGCGGTCCGCAGGCGCAACGCGCTGTTGGTCATGGGCGTGTTCTTGCGTTCCAGGTAGTCGAGCGAGTCCTGCAGGGTGTGGTGCAGCTGATCGAGGGTGAGGGCCACGCCCCGGGCGCCGAGCAGCAGCGCCGAGACCAGATTGGTCGCGTTGACCGGGGTGACCCGCAGGATCCGCCAGGCCACCTCGAAGGCCATCTTCTGCATCGCCAGGCGTTTGGCCGCCTCGTCGTGGACCATCACGCCGCCCGGCTCGCCGAGATGCTCGCGCATCGAAACCGCCTCGGGGAAGCGAACATAGATCTTGCCGTAGTTGCGTTCGCCCTGCGCCTTGATGAAGTTGTACAGCCAGCTCAAACCCTCGGGCGTCTTCTCTCCCCCGCGGGCATACGCGGCGTACTCGGCCGTCTCGTGCAGCTGGTCGAAACTGATCGAGACCGGCTGCAGCAGGATGTCGTCACTGCGGCCGTCGAGGTAGGCATTGGCGACATAGGCGAGCAGTCCGAGCTTGGGCGGCAACATCTTTCCGGTGCGCGACCGGGTGCCCTCGATGGACCAGTTCAGGTTGAACCGCTTCTCCACGATGTAGCCCACGTACTGCCGAAGCACGTATTTGTACAGCGGGTCATCGAGTTTGCGACGCAGGAAGATGACGCCGGAATGCCGGAACAGCGGACCCATCAGGCCGAACGACAGGTTGATCCCGGCGAACGTGTACACCGGCGGAAGCCGGTTCTCCTGCATCGCCACCGGGACGATGACACCGTCGAGATAAGACCGATGGGAGAACAGCAACACCGCCGGATGTTGTTCCAGGGCATGGCGCATCGACTCGATCTCGGAGCGGTCGTAGTCGATCCGCGGATCGAACCCACGGCTGAAGATCGCCCGGCCCAGGGTCGGGATCAGGTCCACGGAGAACCGGCTCCATCCGGTGGACAGCTCGTCGAGCATCTCGCCGGCCTTCTCCACCGTCGCCCCGGGAATCTGCTCCAGGCCCTGCCGGAAGCGCGCCGAGTCGAGCATCTCCGGCTTGACCAGCCGCGGCGACTTGTATTCGGGGCCCAGCAGCCGAAGCTCGACCCGCTCGATCGCCAGCACCGCCCGGCGCAGCACGAATCGTGCGAATTCCCGGGGGTTTTCGGCGACCGTCGTCTCGCTCCACTGCTTGCGCAGCTCGGACACCTTGGCCGGTTCGCCGGCCACGATCCGTGCGCGTGCCGGGTCCTTGCGCAGGATGCGGCGCTGCAAGATCTCGGGCGGCCGGTAGGTGTCGCGGCCGGAGATCAGGCCGACCACTTTCAACCGGGTGGGCAATCCGGCGGGCACCCAGAACACCCGTACCGGCACCACCAGCCGGTCCTCGTCCGATTCCAGCTCCTCGACCAACCGGGCCACCACACCGGGCGTTGGTTCGTCGGTGGCCGGCAACTGCAGCACCTCGACCGTCGAGTCGGGGTGTTCGCGCCGCTGCGTTTTCAGCCAGTCGTTGAGCAGCTCGAGTTCGGCCGGTGACGACACCGAGGCGAGCACCAGCGCATCGTCGGTGGTGCTGAAGCTGGGGAAATCGTCGAGCCCCGCGGTCACGGCCGGCCCTTGGGAGTCGACCGTGACGTATCCGTACCCGCTTTGGGCGCGGCCTTTTTCGCGGGCGCCCGCTTGGCCGGCGCCTTCTTGGTGGCCCGGCGCGGTGCGGCTTTCTCGGCGGGCGTGGCACGGGTGTAGATGTCGAACGTCGGCAATTCGTCCTGCGGCCAGGATCTCAGCGTGTCGAGGTAGATCTGGCGGATCTCGGCGATGCGGTCGGCCAGGTTGTCGACGGTCCAGTCGTCCACCGGTATCGGCGGGTACACCGCGACGTCGACCTTGCCGGGGTTGAAGGTGCTGGAGTCCCGGTGGGCGATCACCTCGGCGTTGCGGATCACGATCGGCACGATCGGAACACCCGCGGCCATGGCGATGCGGAACGGCCCCTTCTTGAACGGGCCGACCTCGGTGGTGTCGAGCCGGGTGCCCTCCGGGGCGATCAGGATCGACAAGCCTTTGCGGGCAAGCTCTTCCACCTTGTGCAGGCCTTCGACGGCCTTCTCCGGGTCGTCACGGTCGATGAAGGCCGCGTCCATGACCTTGCCCAGTGGTCCCATCAGCGGGTTGCGTTCCAGTTCCTTCTTCCCGACACCGGTGAAGTCCACCCCGACCAGCCGGCCGGCGATCATCGGGTCGGCCTGGTTGCGGTGGTTGAAGATGAACACCGCCGGACGGTGGGCGGTCAGGTTTTCCTCACCGAGGACGTTGAGCTCGATGCCCGTGGTGAGCATGAGTAGCTTGCTCCAGTTCGAGGTGAAGAAGTTGATCCCCGTGCGCTTGTTGCGGGTGAGCAACCCGAGTCCGATCGCACCGGCGGCCACGGTCGGGATGGTGGCCAGGCTGGCCAGTGTGCGCAGTTGCGCGACCGGGCTGCTGCCGCTGCGACTGCTGAACTTCAGTACGGGCCAGCCGCGTTTGGCGGCCACCGCGGCCAACTTGCCTGCCGGGTTCGTCGGCCGGGGATTGCCGACCAGATACATCAGGGCGACGTCCTCGTCGCCATCGGCGTAGAAGTAGCTCTTGGTCAGGTCCACGCCGTTGGCTGCCGAGAAGTTCTGCACCGCACGGGCTTTGCCGGGACCCCAGATCACCGGGGTCTCGACCTCGCCGGTGATCAGACCGTCCTCGTCGGTCTCGAACTTGTTGCACAGCACGTTGTCGATCCCCAAGAAGCGGGCGACGGGCTCCACCTGAACGGTCAGCGCCGACGAGCTCAGCACCACGGTGTGGCCACGGGCCATGTGGGCGCGCACCATGGCGCGCATCTCCGGATACATGCGGCCCTGCACATGCTGGACGAACAACCGCTCGCCCAGCTCATCGAGGTCGCTGAGCGAGTTGCCGCGCAGCATGCGGGCGCCCTTGCCGATCAGGTCCTCGAACTCGGAACGCCCCAGCTGGTGGTTGAGGCCGGCCTGCACCATCCCGATGAACTCTCCGACGCCCATCTGGCGGCGTCGCAACCGGTCCCGGGTCATGATCACGCCGGTGAACCCGGCCACCAGCGTGCCGTCCAGGTCGAAGAACGCACCGATCTCCGGGCCCTCCGGGCTCCCCTCGATCTCGGCGAGCGTCCCGGGCAGCCGCATCTGCTTGGTTATGCGGGGAGCCGAATCATTCGATGTCACTGTGCAGCACTCCCGTTCGTTGCCGAGTTGTCGCTGCTGAAGGAGGCCGGTTCCGCGCGGCCGTCGCCGCCGAGTGCCAGCACCTCGTCGAAGCCGTCCAGCAGGCATTGGGCGAACAGCTTGTCGTCGGTGATGGCGGCCCGGTCGTAGCGGGTGGTGACGGTGATATAGCCGGATCTCGAGATCAGCACCACCATCATGGCCACCCCGGGTAGGGGGCCTATTCCATAGTGGCGCAATATCTTTGCCCCGGCGATGAACGTGTCGCCTGGATAGACCGGAACGTTGCTGGCCTGCACGTCGGAGTTCACCACCGACCCGGCCACCGACTCCAGCACGGCATCGGGCAGCAGGCTCAGCACCGGCGCGATCGAGCCGACCACGTCGATGGCGCGCTCCTCGCGCTTGCTCGTCATCTGTGCCCGGACGGCCTTGATCCGGGTCTCCGGGTCGACGATGCCAACGGGTGCGGCGAGATTGACCCCGGCAAAGCGGTTGCCGCCGGCCGGATCGTCTTCCGAGCGCAGGTTGACCGGCACCGCCATCGGCAGCGTGTCGATCGAGATGCCTTTCGCGTCGTGGTAGAGACGCAATGCGCCGCACAGCCCGGCCAGGTAGGCGTCGTTGATCGAACCGCCGCCGGCCTTGGCCGCCCGGTGCAGGTCCGAGAACGGGATGTCGATCGCTTCGGTGCGCGTCGACAGGCTCCGGCGACGCAGCAGCGGCGACGGGTGGGCCGCCGGACCCATCACGCGGGCACCGGACATCGCGTAGTCGACTGCGCCGCTGACCGCCGAGACCGGGTCCCGTACCACCTTGGTCACCGCGCGGGCAGCTTGTCCGAGCGCACCGAGCACACCGCCCGCGATCGATCCGGGGAGCCGGTTGATGCCCTCACGCATCAGGTCGTTGGGCGAGAGGTCCTGCGGGATGGGCAACGGCGCCGCGGCGGCGGGTTCGGGATCGCGTTCGAGGTCGTAGATGTTGGCGAACATCTCGACCATGCCCACCCCATCGGACACCGCGTGGCTCAGGTGCAGGATGGTCGCCGCCCGCCCGTCGGCCAGGCCTTCGACCAACGTGGCGCTCCACAGCGGACGGGTGATGTCCATCGGAGACTGCAGGGCCACCTCGGCCAGATCGAAGACGTCGCGCAAGGTTCCCGGGGCCGGAACCCGCAGCCGTCGCACGTGGTAGTCGAGATTGAAGTCAGGGTCGACGACCCAGCGCGGAGCGGCCGTCGGCAGTGTGGGGATGACGACCTTCTGGCGCAGTCGCAGAACCTTGCGCGACGCGTGGTCCAGACGGGCCCGGAATCGGTCCCAATCCGGTGTGGTGTCGAGAATCTCGACTCCCAGGATCCCGGACCGGGTGCGCGGGTTTGCCTCTCCCCGATGCAACAGCTGATCGACTGCGCTCAGCTCCTCAGGCAGTCCGGCCGCATCCACCTCCGGCACGTCGCTCATAGCGTGGTCCCTCTCCCCTCCCCCTGGCCGCCAGTGCAGCGTCCACGCTAGTCCGCCACTGCCCGCGCGGGTCCGCTTTGCCGGTGACACGGTTTGCGTGGTGTTGGGCACAGGCAAGATAGAATCTTCGAGCGCTGCCTCCGTAGCTCAGTTGGATAGAGCAAGGGCCTTCTAATCCCTAGGTCGCAGGTTCGATTCCTGCCGGGGGCGCTTTTGTGTTGTACGGCGTCGACCGACGGTTGACCCTGCTTCGGTTGTCATTGACACGGCACGGGGCAGAAATTCCACCGGCGGACGATTGGCGTGCGTTAATGTCCTGTTTGTCCTGGTAGCCGACAGTTCGGAGACAACATGAGCACCTATCGGACGATCGTTGTCGGTACTGACGGATCGGACTCTTCACTGCGCGCGGTGGATCGCGCAGCCATGATCGCCGCTCAGGAGGGCGCGAAGCTGATCGTCGCGAGCGCTCATCAACCGGTGGCCGAAAAGGGCGGCTGGTCGAGACCGCCGTCGCCCGACCACGTGGTCGACACCCGTGCCGAGGACAGCCTCAAGCGCGAGGGTTACCGGATGCACGGCGCCGCCCCGGTCTACGAGATCCTCCAGACGGCGCGCGACCGAGCCAAGGCCGCCGGCGCCTCGGATATCGTCGAGCGGGCGATCGAAGGTGCCCCGGTCGAGGCTCTGGTGAAACTCGCCAAAGAGGTCGATGCGGATCTGATCGTCGTCGGCGACATCGGATTGAACTCGGTGGCCGGGCGCCTGCTCGGCTCGGTGCCTGCCGACGTTGCCCGTCGTGTCAGGGTGGACATCCTGATCGTCCACACCGCCGACTGAGGCAGTCCCCTCTACATCGGCACCCACATCATCCTGTCGTCGTCGGATATCACGGTGCCCGCTGCCGGGGCCGCGAAGTGCGTCCCGAACAGCAGCGCATGCTCGTCAACAAGGCTCCGCAGCAGCCGGTTACGCGTCACCGCGGCCGCAGCCGGGTCGTCGTCCGGCAGGGCCTGTGCGTCGGGGTGAGTGATCTGGATCGGGTGGTGGATGACGTCCCCGCTGATCACCGCCACCTCACCGCCGGATTCGATCCGCACCGCGGCGTGCCCCGCGGTGTGCCCGGGCGTGGCAATCAACCGGATCTCGTCGGTGATCGCGTGGTCCATCTCGGTGAGTCGCAGAACATCTTGTGCGACAAGAGGTTCTACGGTTTCGGCGCCGGCGCGGTTCGGCGCCGAGGACTGCTGCCACGACGTGTACTCGTCGGAGGTGAGCAGGTATGCGGCGTTGGGATACGTGGGCAGCCAAGCACCGTCACGCAGCGTCGTATTGCGGCCGGCGTGGTCGAGGTGGAGATGGGTGCAGACGACGGTGGTCACATCGTCCGGGGTGAAGCCGGCCGCCGCCAAGGACTGTCCGTACTGGTCGGGGTCCATGGGGATCTGGTACGGCAGGTCGTGGCCCTCCCCGAAGCAGCAGTCCACGACGACGAGTTCGTCGCCGGATTCGATCAAGAACGACTGGATCGCCACCAGCAGGTTGCCGGTGTCGTCGACGTAGTGCGGGGACAGCCAGCTCGGCAGTTCGGGCGGCAGCCCGCGGAACAGGCGGTCGGGCCTGGTCGGCACCACGGTCTCCAGGACGGAATGGACGGTGAGTGTGCCGATCGTCCAGTTCTGCATGGCTCACCGTATGAGACAAATCATTTGGAAACAAGGCTCCGCACAGCACCCTCGCCGGCCGCACATCTGGCACACTCGATGCGTGGCGCAGCCGAACGTCCGATTTCAGCGACTTGCCGAACAGGTCGCCGACCAGTTGCGGCGCCGGATCCTGACCGGGGAACTTCCCGACGGCAGCATCCTGCCCAAGGAGGACGAGCTCCTCGTCGAATACCCGATCAGCAAGCCGTCCCTGCGTGAGGCGATGCGCATCCTGGAGGCCGAGGGGCTGTTGACGGTGCGGCGCGGCAAGCTGGGCGGCGCCGTGGTCCACCGACCGGACTCGGCAAACCTCGCGTACACCATGGGGCTGGTGCTGGGCGCCGGGCAGGTCGGTCTGGCCGACGTGGGCATGGCCCTGCTGCAGGTCGAGCCGGCGTGCGCCGCGCTGTGCGCCCAGCGCCCGGACCGCAAGCGTACGGTCGTGCCCATTCTTCGGGAATTACATGAAGAGTCGGTCAGATCGGTGTCGGATCTGTTGAAAGCCACCTCGGCGAGCCGCCGCTACCACGAAGCGCTGGTACACCACTGCGGCAACGAGACGATGATCATCCTGGCGGGCGCACTGGAAGCCCTGTGGTCCGCCCACGAGCAAAACTGGTCGGTGCAGGTGACGGATCATTCGACCGTGCCCGTCGAAGAGCGCCGGGCGGTACTGGAAGACCACCGGCAGGTGATCGACGCGATAGACATGGGCGATGCGCAGCGGGCCCGCGATCTGGCCGCGGCGCATCTGGTCAACGCCCAGCAGTACCCGGGCGTCGAGGGGGTCGTCGATCCGACGATGGTGCGCTCATGGGCTCAGACCACCCCGCGGCGGGCGTGATCGCGCGCGCAGACAATGTGACCGTTGACACACATCCTTATTTTCATATGATTTGGTCATGAAGGCTGGCGACGCCGCCCCCGCCGCGGACGCGGCCCGCTATCGATCGGCCGGATGGTGGTCGGACCGCACGCTCTCGCAGACCGTGCGTGAACACGCCCGCGCCCATCCCGACCAGCCGGCCTACGTCGACTACGCGGGCACCACGTTCACCTGGAACGAATTCGACTGTGCCGCATCGGTACTCGCGGCGCAGCTGGCGGGCCTGGGCGTCCGGCCGAAAGACCGCGTCGCGGTCTGGCACGGCGATACCGCCGCCATCCATGTGCTGTTCGTGGCGATCGAGCGCTGCGGCGCCGTCGTGGTGGGGATCGGCGCCCGCGCCGGAACCCGGGAGGCCACCCAGATCCTGCGGACCACCCAGCCGCGGCTGCTGATCAGTGACCCAGCCCGGCAGTCATCGGCACAGGCCACCGTGTCGTCGCTGACGCCTGAGATCACAGCACTGGTGTTGGACCGTTTGTCCCTCGACACCGACACCCCATCGCGACCACCGGCCGCGGGCGTCGGAGCCGATGACGTCTTTCTGATCAACTCGACCTCCGGAACCACGGGCCTGCCCAAATGTGTTGTGCATACCCAGAACCGGTGGCACTACTTCCATCAACAGGCAGTCGCCAACGGGGCCCTGAGTTCCGACGACATCTTCCTGCCGGTGATCCCGGCGCCGTTCGGCTTCGGCATCTGGACTGCCCACACCACCCCGATCTACCTCGGTGCCACCACCATCCTGCTGGAAAAGTTCGACGCCGCTGCCGCGTGCGAGGCCATCGCCCGCCACCGCGTAAGTGTGTTGTGCTGTGTCAGCACCCAATTGATGATGATCATGGCCGACCGGGCATCGCGTGAGCACGACCTGAGCTCGCTGCGCGTGGTGTTCACCGGCGGTGAGGCGCTGCCATATCGGCGGGCCGCCGACTTCGAAGAGCTCACCGGTGCCACCATCCTGCAGTTCTACGGCTCCAACGAAACCGGGCTGTTGAGCGGGACGACGCTGCAGGATTCCCGCGAGCGCAGGCTGCGCACCGCCGGACGGGTGGTTCCGGAGATGGCGGTCCGCCTGTTCGACGGCGATGACGACGTGACCTCCTCGGGCCGTGGGCAACCGGCCTGCCGCGGACCGGCCACCAGCCTCGGCTATCTGGGAGGTGTGGACCACGACAAGCTCTACACCCCCGACGGCTGGATGCGGATGGGCGACGTCTGCGAGGTCGACGCCGAGGGTTACCTGTCGGTCACCGGCCGCACCTCGGACTTCATCGTGCGCGGCGGTAAGAACATCAGCGCCGGCGAGGTCGAGGACGCGGTGACAACGCATCCCGGGGTGGCCGTAGCGGCCGCGGTGGCGATGCCGGACCCGGTCTTCGGCGAGAAGGTCTGTATCTATGTAGAGCCCGCGAACGGCCGACGCATCGATCTACCTGAGCTCGTCGAACACCTGCTGGCCCAGGGGATGTCGAAGGAGCTGCTTCCCGAGCGCCTCATCGTGCTCCATGAACTACCCCGGTCCTCTGGCGGGAAGATCGCCAAAGGTCAACTCCGCGAGGATATCCGGACGCGGTTGGGAGACGGCCATGAACGTCGGTGAGATGCGCCAGGGCGGGTTGAAGGTGTGGTCACCGTCGGTGCCCCCGCCGATCGGCGTCGACCTGACCGAGGAGCAGGCACTGGCGGTGGCATTCCGGCACCTGGCCGCCATCGGATTCGCCGAGAACATGGCAGGCCACATCACCTGGCAGCCCATGGGCCGCACCGAGATGCTGGTCAACCCGTGGGGTCTGTGGTGGCAGGAGCTCACCGCATCCGACATCTGCGTGGTCGACGAAGACGCCAAGGTGGTGCGCGGCCGCTGGGATGTCACCCCGGCCATCCACATCCACACCGAACTGCACCGCATGCGCGACGACGCCCGCGTCGTCATCCACAACCATCCCTACTACGTGAGCCTCGTCGCGGCGCTGGGCGAGTTGCCGGCCCTGGTGCACCAGACCGGGTCACTGTTCCTCGACGACATGTGTTTTGTGGAAACCTATGACGGCGAGGTGGATTCGGCACCGCGGGCCCGCCAGCTCGCCGAGCGGATCGGTACTGCCAACCTCACGATCCTGGCCAATCACGGCGTGATCGCCACCGGCGGCACCGTGGCCGAGGCCGTGTACCGGGCCGCGTCGATCGACCGGGTATGCAAACTGGCCTACGAGGTGATGCTCACCGGCCGGGAGCCCACCGCGATGAACCGCTCCGACATGCACGGCATGAAGGCCTCGCTCATCGAGCGGGCTGCCGACGTGTACTGGGCCGGAGCCGCCCGCCTGACCATCAAGGCCGATCCTGAAGTCCTGACCTAGGAGACTGTCCATGAAGTCCATCGACGAACTCGCCGGCAATCTCGACTTCACCACGGCACAGAAGGGTGCCGACCGCACGGTCACATTTCTGCCCGAACCGCAGCGGTCCGACCGTCTCTACACCGTGATCTCTGTCGACGATCACATCGTCGAGCCGCCGGACACGTTCACCGGCCGGGTGCCGCGCAAGTTCGCCGACCGTGCCCCGAGGGTCGTCGACACCGACAACGGTGGGCAGACCTGGATGTATGACGGGCAGTCGTTGCCCAACGTCGGCTTCAACGCCGTGGTGGGCCGGCCGGTGTCCGAATACGGTTTCGAACCGGCCCGGTTCGACGAGATGCGCCGCGGGGCCTGGGACATCCACGAACGCGTCAAGGACATGGACCTCAACGGCGTGTATGCGTCGCTGAACTTCCCCTCGTTCCTCCCCGGATTCGCAGGCCAGCGGCTGCAACAGGTGACCAAGGACCGCGAACTCGCGATGGCCGCGGTGCGGGCCTGGAACGACTGGCACCTCGAAGCGTGGGCCGGGGCCTACCCGGACCGCATCATCCCCTGCCAGCTGCCGTGGCTGCTCGACCCCGAGGTCGGTGCCCGGATGATCTACGAGAACGCCGAACGCGGTTTCCACGCCGTGACATTCAGTGAGAACCCCGCCATGCTCGGGCTGCCGACGATCCACTCGGGTTACTGGGAGCCGATGATGGCGGCGTGCGCCGAGACCGGCACGGTGGTCAACCTGCACATCGGGTCCTCCGGCTCGGCGCCGTCCACCACCGACGATGCCCCGCCGGACGTCCAGGGCGTGCTGTTTTTCGCCTACGCGATCACCGCTGCGGTCGACTGGCTGTATTCGGGCCTGCCCAGCCGGTACCCGGACCTGAAGATCTGCCTGTCCGAAGGCGGAATCGGTTGGGTGGCAGGACTCCTCGATCGGCTCGACCACATGCTCAGCTACCACGAGATGTACGGGACCTGGAAGGCGCTGGGCGAAACCCTGTCCCCCGCCGAGGTGTTCAGCCGGAACTTCTGGTTCTGCGCGGTCGAGGACCAGTCCTCGTTCGTGCAGCATGAGCGGATCGGCACCGACAACATCCTGCTCGAAGCCGACTATCCGCACTGTGACTCGACGTGGCCGCACACCCAGCGCACGATCCACGAACAGATCCAGGGCCTGCCCGCCGAGGTGATCCGGAAGATCACCTGGGAGAACGCGTCCCGGCTCTACCAGCATCCGGTTCCTCTTGCGGTGCAGAACGATCCGAACGCCTACTGATCGATGAACGCACCGCTGCGTATCGCCGTCCTCGACGACTACCAGGGCATCGCCGATACCGTCGACTGGTCACCGATTCCCCGCCCGGTCCAGATCACCGCACTGCGGGAGCACATCGCGGGCGGCCCGGACCTCATCGAAACGCTGGCCGGTCACGAGGTCGTCGTCGCGATGCGTGAGCGCACGCCCCTCGATGCGGCGCTGCTCGCCCAACTGCCCGCCCTGAAACTCCTCGTGACCACAGGTCCGTTCAACGCCGCCATCGACGTCGCCGCCGCGCACCGCCTCGGTATCACCGTGTCGGGTACCGGCGGTGCGATCACCCCGACCGTGGAACACACCTGGGCACTGATCCTGGGGCTGCAACGGCACGTGGTCACCGAGGATCAGCGCATCCGTAATGGTCTCTGGCAGAGCACCATCGGCGCCGATCTGCACGGCAGGACGCTGGGCCTGGTCGGGGTGGGCCGGATCGGCAGCCGCGTTGCCGCGATCGGCAAGGCATTCGGCATGAACGTCATCGCGTGGAGTCCCCATCTCACCGACGAGCGCGCCGCCAAGGCCGGCGTGGTTCGAGTGGGGCGGGACGCCCTGTTCTCCGAGGCCGACGTGGTGTCGCTGCACATGGTGCTGAGCGAATCGACCCGCGGCCTGATCGGCGCGGTTGAGCTGGCCGCGATGAAACCGTCGGCGATCCTGGTGAACACCTCACGCGGGGGCCTCATCGATGAGTCCGCACTGGTGGAAGCGCTGCGTGGCAAACAGATTCGCGGCGCGGCCCTCGATGTCTACCAACAGGAACCCCTGCCCCCGGGACACCCCTTGGCCGCAATGTCGAACACGTTGCTGACCCCGCACCTCGGCTACGTAACAGAGAACGTGATGACGATCTTCTACCGCGATATCGTCGAGGACATCGCCGCCTACTGCACGGGATCTCCGCTGCGTTTGCTCACGGTGTAGGTACACAAAAAATTCCCTTCAGCAGGTAACTGTGAGGAATATCTACATTCCTTAATGGAACGTTGAAGATCCACTAAGGGGCTGTTACGTTCAGCCGGTTGAGCGCGGTCGGCAGGGTTTTTCGGCGTGCGCCGAACCGGAGAGGTGGGTTTGCCGTGGCGGCGGTATTTCGGCTTGCGAGACGCTTCTGGATCCCATTGGCGCTGGTGGTGGCCCTTGCGATCAGCGGGTTCGCGATGAACCGGATGCACGGGATATTCGGTACACACATCAACACCGAGCCTGGCGCCTCAGCCGGTGACGACATCGTGGAGTTCAACCCGAAGCGCGTCATCTACGAGATCGAGGGACCCAGCGGAACCAGCGGACACGTCAGCTTCCTCGATGCCGACGCCCAACCCCACACCGAGAGCTTCAGCTCGCTGCCGTGGCGGCATGAGGTGGTCACCACCCTGCCGACGGTGTTCGCGAATGTGGTTGCACAAGGAGACAGCGACGTGATCACCTGCCGGATCATCGTCAACGGCGATGTCCGGGACGAACAGACCGTGAATCAGCACAGCGCCCAGGCCTTCTGCTTGGACAAGGCCGCCTGATGAGCAACCACAGCGCCACTGCTGAGCACAAAGGCGTCGCCCGCGTCATCCGCGTCGCCGCCGTCCCCATCATCCTGGCGTGGGTCGCGCTCGTCGTCGTCCTGAACGCGCTCATCCCACAGCTCGAGGTCGTCGGCCACGAGCACGCCGTGTCGCTGTCGCCCCAGGACGCACCGGCGCTGGTGGCGATGAAGAAGATCGGCGAGCGGTTCGATCAATTCGACTCGGACACAATCGCGATGGTCGTGTTGGAGGGTGATGAGCCGCTCGGCACCGAGGCCCATCACTACTACGACGAGCTGGTCCGTACGCTGCAGGCCGACAGCGAACACGTTCAGCACGTGCAGAACTACTGGGGTGACCTGATCACCGCGGCCGGCTCGCAGAGCACCGACGGCAAGGCCGCCTACGTCCAGGTGAACCTGGCCGGCAATCAGGGTGAGACGCTGGCCAATGAATCAGTCGCCGCGGTCCGCAAGATCATCGACGAGTCCCACCCGCCGGCCGGCGTGAAAGCCTATGTCACCGGCCAAGGTCCGCTCACCACGGACATGAACGAAGCCGGCGACAAGAGCATGATCAAGATCACCTTCGTGACGATCGCCGTGATCGCGGTGATGCTCATCGTCGTCTACCGGTCGATCGCCACGATGCTGCTGATGCTGATCGTGGTGCTGCTGGAGATGTCGGCGGCGCGCGGTGTCGTGGCAGCCATCGGCCACGCCGGCCTGCTGGGGTTGTCGACGTTCTCGGTGAGCCTGCTGACCTCGTTGGCCATCGCGGCCGGAACCGACTACGCCATCTTCCTCGTCGGCCGATACCAGGAAGCACGGCAGAAGGGTCAGGAACGAGAAGACGCCTACTACACCGCATTTCACGGTGTCGGGCACGTCATTCTCGGCTCGGGCCTGACGGTCGCCGGGGCCATGCTGTGCCTGCACTTCACCCGGTTGAACTACTTCAGCTCGATGGGTGTCCCCAGTGCCATCGGCATGTCCGTGGTGGTACTGGCCTCACTCACCCTCGCCCCGGCGATGTTGGTGGTCGGGAGCAGGTTCGGCCTGCTCGACGCCAAACGCGAGATCCGCTCGCGCGGTTGGCGCCGCTTGGGCACCTCGGTGGTGCGCTGGCCGGTCCCCATCCTGGCGGCGGCGATCGCGGTCGCCCTCGTCGGCCTGCTTGCCCTGCCCGGTTACAAGACCTCCTACAACGAGCGGCTCTACATCCCCAAGGACCTCCCGTCCAACGTGGGATATGCCGCCGCCGAGCGGCATTTCACCGCCGCGAGAATGAATCCCGATCTGCTACTGGTGGATGCGGGACGCGACCTGCGCAACCCCGCCGACATGATCGTCCTGGACAAGATCGCCCGGGAGCTGATCCGCGTGCCAGGCGTGGCGCGCGTCCAGAGCATCACCCGTCCTCTGGGCCGCCCGATTGCGCACAGCTCGGTGCCCTTCCAGGTCAGCATGCAGTCGGTGTCCATGACTGAGAACCTGCAGTTCCTGCGCGAACGCATGGGCGACATGCTCACTCTCACCGATGATCTCGGCCGGATGATCGGGATCATGGAGAACATGCTGGGCCTGATGAACCGGATGACCGACATCACCCACGAGCTCACCGCGAGCATGAACGACATGCAGGCGAGCACCAACGAAATGCGGGATCACATGGCTGATTTCGACGATTTCATGCGGCCGCTCCGGAATTATCTGTACTGGGAACCGCACTGCTACGACATCCCGATGTGCCATTCCATGCGCTCCATGTTCGACGGGCTGGACGGCATCGACACCATGACCGAGACTCTGTCGGAGTCGGTGAAGAACATGAACGAGATGGATCAGCTGATGCCACAGCTGGTGGCGCAACTGCCGCCGATGATCGCGATCTCGAAGTCCATGCAGGGCACGATGAAAACGATGTACAGCACGTTCAACGGCATGGTGGACCAGATCGCCAAGATGACCGATACGGCATCGGTGATGGGTCAGGCGTTCGACGATGCCCGCAACGACGACTCGTTCTATCTGCCGCCCGAGGCGTTCGACAACCCTGACTTCAAACGCGGGCTGGAGCTGATGGTCTCGCCGGACGGTCAAGCGGCGCAGTTCATCATCACCCACGACGTGGATCCGGCTACCGCCGAAGGTATTTCGCACGTCGATCCGCTGCTGAAGACGGCACGTGAGGCGATCAAGGCGACACCGCTCGCCGACGCCAAGATCTATCTGGGCGGTACCGCGGCCACCTACAAGGACATCCAGGTCGGCGCCCAGTGGGATCTGTTGATCTCGGCATGCGGCGCGATCACGTTGATCTTCATCGTGATGCTGCTGATCACCCGTGCCCTGATCGCGTCGTTCGTCATCGTCGGCACCGTGATACTGTCCCTGGCCGCATCGTTCGGCCTGTCGGTCCTGGTGTGGCAGTACCTGCTCGGAATCGATCTGCACTGGATGACGCTGGCGTTCTCGGTCATCATCCTGCTGGCGGTCGGATCGGACTACAACCTGCTGGTGGTCTCCCGGATGAAGGAGGAGGTCGGCGCGGGCATCAACACCGGCATCATCAGGGCCATGGGCGCCACCGGTGGCGTCGTCACCGCCGCCGGCCTGGTGTTCGCGTTCACGATGGCCTCGATGGCCACCAGCGATCTCATCGCGATCGGCCAGGGCGGTACGACCATCGGCCTGGGTCTGCTGTTCGACACCCTCGTCGTGCGTTCGCTGATGACTCCCACCATTGCCGCGATCCTGGGGCGGTGGTTCTGGTGGCCGCTGCCGATCCGGCAACGTCCGGCGCGTTTCCTGGCGGACCGGACGACGCCGATACCGGTGGCAAGGTCCTCGTGACGTACGCCGATACCATCGACGGATGAGCACAGGCGAGCTCTCGGGCACCCAGGCGCGCACCCGCGCCGCGATCATCGAGGCCGCCGCCGCAGTTCTGGCTGATGACCGGACCGCCACCCTGCCCGATATCGCAAAGGCGGCCGGTGTCGGCCGCACCACCGTGCACCGCTACTTTCCCGACCGGGAAAGCCTGATCAACGCCACCATCGTGGACTCGGTGCGGGTGGTGAGCGACGCTGTGGCCGCTGCCGCGCCCGAGGACGGCTGCGCGATCGAGGCGATGCGACGGGTGATCAACGCGATGATCTCGGTCGGTAACCGGCTCCTGTTCCTCTTCGACGACCCCAACGTTCTCCGTGGGCTGCCGCCCGAGGCGATACCGGACAACGCCTATCTCACGAGCCTGATCGAACGCGGCCAGGCCGACGGCGTATTCGATCCGGAATCAAGCACACAGTGGCTCGAACACGCGCTGTACGGGCTGGTGATGTGGGCCTGCCAGGACTCCAAGGACGGGCTGATGCCGCAGCACGCGGCCGCGCCCGCCGTCATCCGCACCTTCGAGCGCGGGGTTCGTTGCCGCGACTGATCCGCGCCCGCGGTGCTCGGGCCGGCTCAGCGGCGCCAGAACAGATGGTGGGTGACCGAGCCGCCGGGGCTGGGTACGACGTCGTGATGGAACCTGTCATCCAGCTCATCGGGTGACTCCCAGAGGCGGGTCCCGCTGCCCAGCTCGATCGGTGACACCGCCACGTGCAGGGTGTCCACCAGGTCGGCGTCGAGGAACTCCCGGATGGTGATCGCGCCCCCGCCCAGGCGCACATCCTTGCCCTGCGCGGCCGCCCGGGCCTGTTCGAGAACCGCGGCCGGATCGGCATCGACGAAGTGGAACGTGGTGTCGGACAAGGTCAACGACGGCCGCGGGTAATGGGTCATGACGAACACCGGGGTGTGGAAGGGCGGCTCGTCACCCCACCAGCCCTGCCATTCGTGGTTCTCCCAGGCACCGCGGTACGGACTGAACTTGTTCCGGCCCATGATCTCCGCGCCGATGTTGTGGTGAAAGTCGCGGGTCAGGTAGTCGTCGAGCCCGCGACTGCCACCGGGTTCGGTGCGGTTGGGCCAGCTCGCAGTGGCGCCCGCCCAGGCGAACATCTCCCCCGGCTCGGCGTGGCCGAACGGTCGCTCGAAGCTCTGGTTCTCACCCGCGCCGAATCCGTCGCTGGAGACGTTGAAGTTCTGGACTTTGAGCAGCTGGGGCACGCGTTCTCTCCCGTTCGATCAACAATGGACGTTGATTGGACTCGGGGCGAGCCAGAAACTCATCGCGCCCTACGCAATCAACGCGCGCCCTCCAGTTGACGCCGGACCTCAAGTCGCCTGAGCTTTCCCGACGATGTGCGTGGCAACGATCCCGGTGCCATCAGCACGACGTCCGCCGGCGTGACACCGCAGACCGACACGATTCGCCGGATCACCGCGCTGCGTGTGGTGTCCTGTTCGGTGCCGACGAACTCCGCGGCCACCAGAAGCCGCGACTGCGCGACTCCGGACTCGGTGCCCACGGCCACCACAGCACCTTCGCGTACGCCGTCCACCTCACCCGCGACCTGTTCGATCTCCGTCGGGAAGATGTTGCGTCCGGCGATGGTGATGATCTCCTTGGAGCGGCCACAGATCACCAGTGCACCGTCGACGAGATAGCCGATGTCACCGGTAGGGAACCACTGGCCGTTGCTGCCGGCTTCGACGGGAGCATCCCCGAGGTAGGACGACATCATCGAGGAGCCGCGGATCTCGACTTCGCCGGACACGCCGGTCTCGTCGTGTTGCGAGGCAACGATGCGGATCTCCATGCCCGGTACCGGGCGTCCCAGCAGTGCATAGCGCCGACCGGTATCGGCCGCATCCGGGATGTCGATGCGCAAGCCCTCCCCGGGCGCGGGAATGGTCACCGCACAGGTCGACTCGGCCATCCCGTAGCTGGGCGTCATCGCCGCCGCGTCGAAGCCGAACCGGCTCATGCCTATGGTGAACCGGTCGACACCGGCACAGTCGACGGGCTCGCCCCCGTTGATCGCGATACGCACCGCGCCGAGGTCGACGTCGGACACGCGGTTGGCGAAGCGGCCGAGCACCGAGTATCCGAAATTCGGCCCAGCGGTGAAAGTCGCCGACGATTCGGACAGCCATTCGGCCCACCGCAGCGGCGCCGCGGAGAAGGCACCTGTCGGCGCCAGCCACAGCGGCATCCCCGACATCGTCGACGCCAACACCATCGCCAGGCCCATGTCGTGATAGATCGGCAACCAGGAGCAGCAGACATCGTTGCGGCTCAGGGACAATCGCTGCGTGACTGCCAGCATGTTGTTGAGCACGGCTTCCGGCGCCAGCATCGCGGTGCGTGGGGAGCCGGTGGACCCGGCAGTGCCCTGCAGGATCGCGACGTCGGCATGGTCGGGATACTGCAGGTGTGTCGAGGTAGGTGTGCGTGCGGCATCGGCGATGTCGCACACCGTCAGTGGCGAGTCAACGGTCCGCAACAGTTCCAGCGTGCTGCCGTAACTGAAGACCGTCGTCACGCCGATTCCGGAGAACCTGGACAACGTGGCGTGCGCCCATTCCGACGGCTCGGCGCGCCGCTGTGGCCGCGGAAGGATCGACACGCCTTCACCCGCGAGCCACGCCCCCTGAATGGCAGCGACAATTTCCACGGTCGGCTCGCCGACCAGCCCTACCGCGCCCGGCCGGTCCCGGCCCAGCAAATATGCCGCAATACCTTCGGCGAGACCGTGCACCTCCGGCCACGGACGGCGCTGCCAGGCATCGGTATCGCGGTCCAGGACCACCAGGTCGTGCGGTGAGCCGACCATCGCCTCGCGCAGGGCGCCCGCGAGCGGGTTCACGACGCACTCCGGCCGTCGATCGCCGACTGTAGGTCTCCGACGGTGCGGCAATTGATGAGGTCTTCCTCGCTGAGTTGCACGCCGAACTTCTCTTCGATCGCCACCAGGCCCACGGCGAACGAGACCGAATCCATGCCGAGGTCATCGACCAGACAGGTACTGGCACTGAGTGATTGACAGGGCAGTTCGAGATCGTCACGCAGGATCGAGATCAGCGGTTCGGATACGGCGGACGATATGGATGAATCGGTCGCGGTCATATGTGCATACCTGGCCGGCCCACGCGGCCAGCCTCACCTTTCCTTTTGCAGTACGAAATCTGTTGAACTGATTGGGAACATCTGCCAGACAGCAGCTTTGGCCAAGCCGGGACTCAGGTCATCCATTGCCGGGCGGTGTTCCGGCCGAGTTCGTAGAGCGCCATCCTGCGGTTGGACATCTCGTGTTCGCCGAGGAACCGGCACCCGACGAATTCACACAACCCGCGCACCGTGGCATTGCGGTGGTCGGGGTCGAACATGATCCGCTGACAGTCCGGATCGGCGGTCAGGATGCTTGCGACGATCTTGGGCAGGAGTTTGGGGCCGAGGCCACGATCTACCAACTCCACGTCAGCTATGGCTCCGTGCAGACCCAGATCGTGCGGCTGGCTGTCGTATCGATCGGCGATGGAATCCTTGGCCGCCCGGTATATTTCGAGATACCCGCGGTCTACCCCGGCGATGCTCAACACGAGTGGCAGTGAGTAGTCGCCCTCGATCTGAGCTTTCAGATGCGCGCGCCAGCGTTCGACGGGCCAGTCATACTCCCAGGCCTTGGCCAGGTGTGGTCGATTCATCCACTCCGCGATCATCGCGGAATCTCCATCGGTGGCGACACGAATCGCGCTTGGCCGCAACAATTGTGGAACCGGCGGCCCGGGAGTGCGCCGCACCGCGTCGGAAACGTTCCTGAGTTCCCGTGGAAGCACCGGATAGTCCGGCGAGTCACCATCATGCCGCGTCAGCGATTCGGCCGTGGCAACCCCCGCCTGCGACGACACGTTGGTCACGCCGCGCGCTGCGTTCGAGATACCGAGATGCCAGTTGCGCTGCGCTGCAGCACTTCATCACACGTCAAAGCCAAGTCCCCCTGTCCACGGTGCGAGTCAGGGGGCGCCACCAATAGGTGTGCGCCACGCCCCGACCCGCAGCCTCCTCAGATCAGCGAGGTGAGACTAACCAATACTTTTCCGGCGGTGGGGCGTCCCTTTCGGCACTCAACGCGGCGCGCGAGACGACTCACCACCGCCAGGAAAATTCGGCGTCAATTTCAAACGCGCAGTACAACAGCGCTTTTCGCGCTCTCCGCAACGCATGCACCGGCTTCGCACCAACACGCCCAACTGTGAAGTTGCTGTGAGTGCGGTAGCAACGCGGCGGGAAGATCATGGCGAACAGCGCCGCGCAGCAGCCTGGGCGGTTGTGGTCGGTTTTCGGCCCCGCGGGTCACGTCACAGCCAAGTCCGTGTAGGCAGCCGGCACCGACGACTGCCTCAATTCACAAAATTTCTCGTGAGCCGATTTTGGGGCCGCGGTCAGGCCCAGGCCGCCTCCTCGACCGCATGGCCGATCCCGCGGTCGACCTACTGACCGACGACGACGAGAAGGTCGCCACCTTCGACCTGCGCGGTCTGCGCAATCGCGATCCTTTTGACCGTGCCGCATTCAGGCGCAGTGATGGTCGCCTCCATCTTCATGGCCTCGATGGTGGCGATGGATTGACCGGTCTCGACGGTATCGCCTTCGGAGACGTTGACCGTGACCACGCCGGTGAAGGGAGCACCGATGTGGGCCGGATTGGCCCGATCGGCCTTCTCGGCTACTGGGGCCCCGCCGCTGATACTGCGGTCCCGCACCACAATCGGTCGTAGTTGTCCGTTGAGGATGCACATCACCGTGCGCATCCCCCGCTCGTCGGGTTCGGAGATCGCCTCCAGCCCGATCAGCAATTCGACCCCGGGTTCGAGTTTGACCCGGTGCTCCTCGCCGTGCCGCAACCCGTAGAAGAACTGATTGGCACTCAGCCGCGAGGTATCGCCGTACTCATCTCGATGCGCCTCGAATTCGGCTGTGGGGCCAGGGAACAGCAGCCGGTTCAAGGTCGCCTGACGCTTCGGCCCCGGCGCAGCCAGCACCGTTTCGTCCTCGGCGGACAACTCTTGGATCGGCTTGGCCGGATCCCGGCCGTGCAGAGCCTTGGTGCGCAACGGTTCCGGCCAACCGCCGGCAGGGTCCCCCAGCTCACCCCGCAGGAACCCGATCACACTGTCGGGGATGTCGTGGCGAGCCGGGTCGGAGGCGAAGTCGTCGGCATCGATGCCCGCGCCGACCATCGCCAGTGCCAGATCGCCCACCACCTTGCTCGACGGGGTGACCTTCACCAGCCGGCCCAACATCCGGTCCGCCGCAGCGTAGTTCGCCTCGATGTCATCGAAGCGACCGCTCAGACCGAGCGCGATGGCCTGCTGACGCAGATTGCTCAGCTGCCCGCCCGGAATCTCGTGGGTGTACACGCGCCCCGTGGGAAATGAAGGACAGGCAACCGCGACATCGAATGGTGCGTAGACCCGGCGCAGAGCTTCCCAGTACGGCTCAAGGTCACACACCGCGTCCAGTGACAGCCCGGTGTCGTAGGTGGTGTGCGCAGCGGCGGCCACGATCGAGGACAACGCCGGCTGACTCGTGGTTCCGGCCAGCGGAGCTGCCGCACCGTCGACGGCATCGGCACCGGCATTCCACGCCGCGACATAGGTGGCCAACTGGCCGCCCGGGGTGTCGTGGGTGTGCACATGCACGGGCAGATCGAACCGCGATTTCAGAGCAGACACCAGCGTCGTGGCCGCAGGCGCCCGCAGCAGGCCCGCCATGTCCTTGATGGCCAGAACATGCGCGCCGGACTCGACGATCTGCTCGGCCAGGAAGAGGTAATAGTCCAGCGTGTAGAGCGATTCACGCGGATCAGACAGATCTCCGGTGTAGGACATCGCGACTTCCGCGACCGCCGTGCCGGTGCCGCGGACCGCGTCGATCGCCGGGCGCATCGACTTCACGTTGTTCAGTGCGTCGAAGATCCGGAAAATGTCGACACCGGTGGCCGCGGCCTCGTCGACGAACGCGTGGGTCACCGATTCCGGATACGGTATGTAGCCCACCGTGTTCCGCCCCCGCAACAACATCTGCAGGCAGATGTTGGGCAGCGCTTCGCGCAACGCCGCAAGCCGCTCCCAGGGATCCTGCTTGAGGAACCGCAATGAGACGTCGTAGGTGGCACCGCCCCAGCATTCGACGGACAGCAGCTGCGGCATCGTGCGGGCGATGTAGGGCGCGACGCGCAGCAGTCCACTGGTGCGCACCCGGGTGGCCAGCAGCGATTGATGCGCATCGCGAAAGGTGGTGTCGGTCACGCCGATTGCGCTGCTGTCGCGCAGCCATCGGGCGAAACCGTCAGGGCCGAGCTCGGTCAGGCGCTGCTTGGAACCCGGGGGTGGAGCCACGCTCAAGTCGCACGCGGGAAGCTTGTCGCGCGGGTAGACCGCTGACGGACGGGGACCATGCGGCTGGTTGACGGTGACATCGGCCAGATAATTGAGAATCCTGGTGCCGCGGTCGGCGCTGGCGCGCGCGGTGAGCAGCTGGGGCCGCTGCTCGATGAACGACGTTGTCACCCTCCCGGCGACGAATTCGGGGTCCTCCAGGACCGCGGCCAGAAACTGGATGTTGGTCGATAGTCCGCGGATCCGGAACTCCGCCACGGCGCGGCGAGCGCGGGCCACCGCCGTCGGGAAGTCGCGGCCGCGGCAGGTCAGCTTCACCAGCATCGAATCGAAATGCGCCGACACCTCGGCCCCGAGGTTGGTGCCGCCGTCCAGTCGGACGCCGGCGCCACCGGGTGAGCGATATCCGGTGATGCGGCCGGTATCGGGACGGAATCCGTTGCTGGGATCTTCAGTGGTGATCCGGCACTGCAGGGCAGCACCGCGAATCTTCAACGCGTCCTGGGCGAGTCCGAGATCGGACAACGACGCCCCGTCCGCGATGCGCAGCTGACACGACACCAGGTCGACATCGGTGATTTCCTCGGTCACCGTGTGCTCGACCTGGATCCGGGGATTGCACTCGATGAACACGTGCCGTCCCTGCTCATCGAGCAGGAATTCCACCGTACCCGCGCACGAGTACCCGATCTGGCGGGCGAACGCCACCGCGTCGGCACAGATCCGTTCCCGCAGATGAGGATCCAGATTGGGGGCGGGCGCCAGCTCGATGACTTTCTGGTGGCGCCGCTGCAGGCTGCAGTCCCGTTCGAAGAGGTGGATCACGTTGCCCTGAGTATCCGCCAGGATCTGCACCTCGATGTGGCGCGGGTTGATCACTGCCTGCTCGAGGAACACCGTGGGATCCCCGAACGCCGACTGCGCTTCCCGGCTGGCGGCCTCGATCGCCTCCTTCAGATCGCCCACGTCGTTGACCCGCCGCATCCCCCGGCCACCGCCACCGGCGACGGCCTTGACGAACAGCGGGAAACTCATCGCCTCGGCGGCGGCCAGCAACTCGGACACCGAACTCGACGGGTCCGACGATGCCAGCACCGGCAGTCCGGCCTTACGGGCCTCGGCGACGGCGCGGGCCTTGTTGCCGGTCAGCTCCAGCACGTCGGCCGAAGGCCCCACAAACGCGATACCGGCCTGATCGCATGCCCTGGCCAACTCGGGGTTCTCCGAGAGAAACCCATAACCGGGATAGATCGCGTCGGCGCCCGCGTGGAGAGCAACCCGGATGATCTCGTCGACCGAAAGATGGGCCCGGACGGGATGTCCTTCCTCACCTATCTGATACGACTCGTCAGCCTTCAACCGGTGCTGAGAATTACGGTCCTCGTACGGATAGACCGCGACCGTTGCGAGACCGAGCTCGTAGGCCGCGCGAAACGCGCGGATGGCGATCTCTCCGCGGTTGGCGACCAGAACCTTGTCGACCACTGTTTCCTTTCCGAGCTTGCTGGTACTAGGTCAGCGCCCGCTGTGGATGCCCGCTGTAGTCACTGAGCGGCCGGATGAGGGCGTTCGACCCGGCCTGCTCCATGATGTGGGCGGTCCAGCCGGTGATCCGGCTCATCACGAACAGCGGTGTGAAGCTTGGGATATCGAATCCCATCAGGTAGTAGGCCGGCCCGGTCGGGAAGTCGAGGTTGGGCTTGATCCCGGTGGCGGCGAGCATGTTCTGCTCCAGGCGGTCGTAGATGTCCAGCCACCGCCGACCGTCGCGAACCTCGGACACACTGGCCAGCGCGGCCTTCATGGTGGGCACCCGGGAATCGCCACTCTTGTAGACCCGGTGACCGAACCCCATCACCTTGTCCTTGCGGGTCAACTTGCCGTGCAACCATTCCGCGGCGCGATCGGCGCTGCCGATCTCAAGCATGTCGTGCATCACTGCCTCATTGGCGCCGCCGTGGAGCGACCCCTTCAAAGCCCCGATGGCGGCCGTAACGGCGCTGTAGATATCGGACTGCGTTGAGGTGACCACGCGCGCCGCGAAGGTGGAGGCGTTGAAGCTGTGCTCGGCGTAGAGGATCATCGACTGCTCAAAAGCCTTGACGATCACCGGATCCGGCACTTCGCCGAAGCACATGTTGAGGAAATTCTCCGAGTAGCCCAGGTGGCTGTGCGGCGCGATCGGCTCCAATCCCCGCCGCCGGCGCATATCGGCGGCGACGATGGTGGGCAGCACCGCGAACATCCGCAACGACTTGGCGAAGTTGGCGGACGGGCTGCTGTCGTCCTCCTCGGGATCCTCGGCGCCGAGATAGCTGATTGCGGTCCGGACCACGTCCATCGGATGGCAGTTGTCGGGAATCTTGGCCAATAGTGATTGCATCGAGCGGTCGATGCGCCGAGAAGCCCGCTCGCGCTGCGAGAACAGCCCCAGTTCCTGATCTGTGGGGAGTTCCCCGTGCCACAGCAGGTAGGCGACCTGCTCGAAGCTGCAGTGCGCAGCCAGATCCTGCACCGCGTAGCCTCTATAGGTCAGCGAGTTGGTCTCCGGGACAACCTTGGAGATGGCGGTGGTATCGACCACCACACCGGCCAGACCCTTGTGGATACTCGGCTTGACTGTGTCGTTCGCGGTAACGGTCATGCTGTCGCCCCTTGCAGCGAGAAATTGTAGATGTCCGAGTCGAACTGGTTGTAGTCGTGGTAGCGCAGGAGCTCATACAGCCGGCTTCGATGCTGCATCTGATCGATCAGTCCGGATTGTGTTCCTGCCGAAGCGATTTCACGCAGTCCTACCTCGACTGCGTGCATCGCCAAGCGCAGCGTGGTCACCGGGTAGATCACCATGTTGTAGCCGATCTCGGACAACTGCCGGGTCGTCAGCAGCTCGGATTTTCCGAACTCGGTCATGTTGGCCAGCAGCGGAACATCGACCGCTTCCCGGAACTGCTCGAAATCCGCCGGAGTGTGCAGCGCCTCGGTGAAGATCAGGTCGGCCCCCGCGCCGGCGTAGGCCTTGGCCCGGTCGATCGCTGCGGGGATCCCCTCGATCCCCGCAGCGTCGGTGCGGGCGCAGATGATGAAGTCCGGGTCACGCCGCGCCGAGACAGCGGCGCGCAGCCGCTTGACCATCTCGGAAGTCTCCACCACTGCTTTCCCGTCGAGATGCCCGCATCGCTTGGGATTGACCTGATCTTCGAGGTGCAGTCCGGTCAGGCCCGCGTCTTCGAGCAACGTCACCGTTCGGGCCGCACTCATCGGTTCGCCGAATCCGGTGTCGGCGTCGATCAACGTCGGAAGGTCTGTGGCTGAAGCGATCTGGGCGCCACGGCCCGCCACTTCTGTCAGCGTCGTCAACCCGATGTCGGGCAGACCCAGGTCGGCGGACAGCACCGCACCGGAAACGTAGACGCCGTCGAAACCGATCTGCGCGACGAGCTTGGCCACCAGCGGGGAGAACGCACCGGGAAAACGCAGGAGCCGCCCCGACTCCAGGCCTCGACGAAACTTCCGGCGCTTCTCCGAGGCCGGGACCTCGGAGCCGAGTAGCCCCGTCATCGAAATATCCCCGAGGGGATCGTCGGCGCCTTGTCCAACACCCGCGGATCGACCCGGACGTTGAGCGCACCGAGCCCACCGGACTTGGCCGCCGAAACGTTCTGGACCGCGCACAGGAACCGTTGCTGCTCTTCGGCTTCGACGACGCCCTCGGCCAGTTCGGCGAACTTCGCGACGTACTGTTCGCGTTCGAAGGGACGGGCTCCGAGCGGATGCGCATCGGCGACCGCGAGTTCGTCCACGATCGTCTCACCGCTCTTGAGGGTGATGATTGCCTTGGCACCGAACGCCTTCTCGGTCGGGTCGTTCGAGTGGTAGCGCCGGGTCCACTCCGGATCCTCCACGGTGGAGATCTTGCGCCACAGTTCGATGGTGTCGGGACGGTGAGCCCGCTCGGGGGCGTAAGACCGCTCGTGGTGCCAGGTGCCGTCCTGCAACGCGACGGCGAAGATGTACATCACCGAGTGGTCCAGGGTCTCGCGGGACGCGTCCGGATCGAATTTCTGCGGATCGTTGGATCCGGTACCGATCACCACATGCGTGTGGTTGCTGGTGTGCAGCACGATCGTGGCGATCTGATCCAGGTCGCCGATACGCTCGCGCATGCGGCGGGCCAGGTCGATCGGCGCCTGGCTCTGGTACTCCGCCGAGTGCTCCTTGGTGTACGTGTCCAGGATGGCGCGTTTGGGTTCGCCCGGGGCGGGCAGCGGAACCTGGTAGGTGTGCTCGGGACCTGCGAGCATCCAGGCGATCACACCGTCCTCACCCTCCCAGATGGGCGCGGGCGACCCTTCGCCGCGCATCGCGCGGTCCACGGCCTCGATGGCCACCTTTCCTGCCCATGCCGGCGCGTAGGCCTTCCAGCTGGAGATCAGTCCCTTGCGCGACTGGCGGGTTGCGGTGGTCAGGTGCAACGACTGACCGATTGCCGCGTAGATGGTTTCGGGATCCAGCCGCAGCATGGCGCCCAGGCCGGCGGCAACCGACGGCCCGAGGTGGGCGACATGGTCGATCTTGTGCTTGTGCAGGCAGATTCCCTTGACCAGATCGACCTGCACCTCGTAGGCGGTGGCGATGCCGCGGATCAGATCAGCGCCGTTCACGCCGAGTTGCTGTGCCACGGCGACGAGCGCGGGGATGTTGTCACCCGGATGGGAGTACTCGGCGGCCAGGAACGTGTCGTGGAAGTCCAGTTCGCGAACCGCGACGCCGTTGGCCCAGGCCGCCCATTCGGGCGAAACCGTGCCGTCGACGCCGAACACGGTGGCACCGCGCGGTGCCTGGTGGGCCAGTGCCTGGGCCCGGGCCACCGTCACGGGCCGGCGGATCACCGACGCGGCCGACACCGCGGCGTTGTCGATGATGCGGTTGATCACCATCGCCTCGGTCTCGGGCAGCACGGCCACCGGGTCGGCGGCGATCTCGGCGATCTTCCAAGCCAGGTGTTCACTGCGCGGGAAGTCTTCGGCACTGCGCCGGGTTCTGACGTCATGTTCAAGCATGTTCCGCACGGTACGCAGACGCGGTCACCAGGGAAACCACCTGTAAATGCGTATTTTTGTGTCCTTTGGCGGCCGCTTTTGCAAATGTTGTGAAACCAGATCGGGGTAGCCTCGTCACCGGTGACCAAGACATTCGCCGGCGCCCGTCTGCGACGGCTACGCGACGAGAGAGGCCTTACACAGGTCGCGCTGGCGCGCGCGCTGGGACTGTCGACGAGCTACGTCAACCAACTCGAGAACGACCAGCGGCCGATCACGGTCCCCGTGTTGTTGGCGCTGTCCGATCGCTTCGACCTACCGACCCAGTACTTCGCCCCCGACGCCGACGCGCGGTTGGTGTCTGACCTGCGCGAAGTCCTCGCCGACGGCGCCACGACCGCCCAGATCGAGGAGCTCGTGGCGCGCATGCCCGAGGTCGGCCAGGCCATGGTGAGCATGCATCGCCGCCTGCACGACGCCACCGCCGAACTGGAGGCGGTCCACGGCCGGACCAACCTGGATGCGCAAGCCGGTACCCAGCAGCCGATGCCGTTCGAAGAGGTGCGTGACTTCTTCTACGACCGGCGCAATTACATCGACGTCCTCGACCGCGCCGCCGAGGATCTCTTTGCCCGGCACCGCCTCCAGGTCGGCGGGCTCGACCGGCAATTGGCCGATCTGCTGTCCACCGAGTTCGGCGTCTCGGTGATCGTGGACAACGGAGATGTCCTGGGCTCCAGCGTGAAACGCCGGTACCAGCCCGAGGCCGGGACGCTGCATGTGGCCCGGTGGTTACTGCCCGGCCAACGCGCATTCCAGCTGGCCACCCAGATCGCCTTGTTGCTGCACTCTGAACTGATCAACTCCATCGTCGCCACCGATGACCAATTGAGCTCGGAGGCAAAGGACGTCGCGCGGATCGGGCTTGCCAACTATTTCGCCGGCGCCCTATTGCTGCCCTACCGCATGTTCCTGTCCGCCGCCGAGGAGTTGCGGTACGACATCGATCAGCTCGCCCGCCGCTTCGAGGTGGGATTCGAGACCATCTGCCATCGCCTGTCGACCCTGCAGCGGCCGGATGCGCGTGGGGTCCCGTTCATCTTCGTCCGTACCGACAGCGCGGGAAACATATCGAAACGCCAGTCCGCCACTGCTTTTCACTTTTCCCGGGTGGGCGGCAACTGTCCGCTGTGGGTAGTGCACCAAGCGTTCTCCCGTCCAGGCGAGTTCTTGACCCAGGTCGCTCAGATGCCTGACGGCCGGAGCTATTTCTGGATCGCAAGAACGTCGGCATCAGCACCGAGCCGGTACCGGGGTACGCCCAAGAGTTTCGCCATCGGGCTCGGCTGCGATCTGAGCCATGCCGACAAGCTCGTCTATTCGGTGGGCATCGATCTGAGCGATCCCGAAGCCACGGTGCCCATCGGAGCGGGCTGCCGGATCTGCGACCGTCCGGCCTGCCCGCAACGGGCCTTTCCCTATGTGGGCAGGCCGGTGCATGTCGACCCGCAGACCAGCAGCAATCTGCCGTACTCGCCGACGGTGTGACCGGCGCTGTCGGCGTTCGTGGTTGTGGGCCGAGCAGATGTGCAATCACCGAGACCAATGCGGGAGAATGGCCCGGTGGACTGCGTGGTGGCACGAGAGGCGCTTTCGGCGCGCCTCGATGGGGAGCGTGAGCCGGTCCCCTCTGCGCGCGTCGACGAGCATCTACGTGACTGCCCGGAGTGTGCCGACTGGTACGACCGGGCCGAAGCGCTGGGGCTGCAATTGCGCGACCTGGCCAACAACGGATTGATCGGCGCGGTGAGTGGACGCCCGAACCAGAAGCCCGGTGCGCTGGGCGGCCTCTGGAACCGGCTGAGCCGGCATCTGCTGACCACCGCGATCGTCGTCATCGGGATCGCCCAGGTGAGTTTGGCGGTCGCGCAGGCGGTCGGCATGAATTTCGGTATGGTCGCCGCACATCACGGGTCGGCCAGCGGAGCCCACCTGCTCAATGAGTCCACGGCGTGGTCGGCGGCACTGGGAATCGCGACAGTGGCGATGGCCTTCCGCCGTCGGATCGCGCCCGGTCTCGCCTGCGTGCTGGCGATCTACTGCGGATTCCTCGCGTATTACGTGGTGTCAGACGCGCTGGCGGGGCTGGTGACTCCGGTCCGGGTGCTGAGTCATGTGCCGGTGGCGTTGGCAGCGATCGTGTCGATCTTGGCGTCGCGCGCCGAGCATTCGCATGACCCATCACCCCGGGCACGTGGTGACGATGACGAATCGCGCCCAGCCACACCGCCCCGGCGTCACCTCCGCGCCGCCGACGACCCGGCCGCCTGAGCGGCTACAGCATCACGCCGAACATGATCGCCATCCCGGCGGCCATCATTGCCCGGCACAGTGTGCCGAAGTGCGAGAACGGCGGCGTTTCGGCCCCGTGACGTGCCGCGAAGTAGCGGTACAGCCACAACGTGGCGGCGATCACGAAGCCGATGGTCAACAGCCAGTTGATGGCAGGGATCCAGGGCGGCTGCACCGAGACCTGTTCCATCGCCATCGCCGCACCGCCGCCATGGTGCCCCGTCATGTGCATCGCGTGCGCGCCGTGGCTACCCGCGGCGGCCGTTTCTGCTTGGTGCCCAAGCACATTGCCGTTCATCACGGCATACATCCAGGCCATCGCCAGCATCATCGCGGCGTGATAGCCGTCGGCCACCCGCCCCTGGGTCGTCCCGGACCTCAGCAATCCGGCCAGGAACCAGGCAGCGGCGCCCAGGAAGAAGTACATCGGGCCCAGCGTGGGCAGCTCGGCCCCACGCGGCCAGGCCATCACCATCATCGCGATGGCCATCGCCAAATGGAGCAGCTGACTCACCGCAGTGCCCGGGCGGCCGCGAGAACCCATCAACGCGAAGGTGCACTCAAGCGCGCTGAAGGCGAACAACACCGTTACCGCCCAGCGGAGCGCAAGATCGGCGATCATTCCGGGTCCTGTCTACACGTGTGTGGGGACGGTCGTCCCCCGTTGTTGGTCGCGGATGCGGGCGCCGAAGTTCCCGCGCCCATCAGCACTACGACGCATTGTCGTAGAATCGCATGGCCGCGACGTTTGACTCGTTTGCGCGGCGGAAGGCCGGTTCGACTATGGCGCGTGTGCGCATGTCCACTGCGGCCGGGGTGTGGCGGGAACGCCTGACACTGCTCGGCATCGTCACAGGGTGCACTGCGGTGTTGTCCGTGAGCGCCGTGCACCTGGGCGCACAACGGCTGGCCGCGGCAGGGATCGCCGACCCGGGACCGGCCACCAGCGCAGCCCGGTTGTTCGGGCACTGGGCGGGCACCCTGGCGGGCGCGCTGTGCCTCGGAGCGCTCGTCTGGATCGTGACGACCGCGACACCTCGCGAGGACGGGCGAATCGACACGGTGTCCTTCGCGGCGCATCTGCTCGTCGAACGCATCGCCATCGTCTGGGCCTGTTGCGCCTCCGCGATGGTCGTCGTCTCGGCGTCCGCCGACGCGGGAATTCCCATCGGCCGGCTGGTCGCCGGACCCGGCCTCGGCAGCACCATCGCGGCATCAGAGGTCGCGCGCGGCTGGTGCGTGACAGCGATATGCGCGCTGGTGTTGGCGGTCGGCGTGCGGTTCACCCTCCACTGGATGGGTCATTGCGTGGCACTGCTGCCGGCGTTGATCGGGGTGGTCGCGGTAGCCGTGACGGGCAATGCCGGACAGGGCCCGGATCATGACATCGCCACCAGTGCCGTGATCGTCTTCTCAGTGGCGGTCGCGGTCCTGGCCGGAACGAAAATCACTTCCGCCGTATTGCGAGACGTCGCGTTCCGGCGCCGGGTCCAGATGCTGCAGCTGACGTGCGGAGCGGTCGCCATCATCTACGGTGCCGTGCTGGCCACGCTGATGCTGGGCGGACTACCGATCCTGGGATCTGCCTACGGGCGGGCCGTGGCCGTCGCCGGTGTGCTGCTGGTACTGGTGTGGGTCGGCGACGGGGCGCTTCTTCTGACGCGTCGTGCCCCGTCGCGGTGGGTCGACGCCGTGTCTGCGGGCGCGATGATCGTCGTCACCGCTGCGCTGACGCTCGCCGCGAGCGGCGTACCGCCCCGGTTCACCGTTCACGAGTTCTCAACGTGGGACATATTTTTGGGCTACCAGCTCGACTCACCCCCGAGCCCGGTCAGCCTCGTCACGGAGTGGAGGTTCGATCCGCTGATCGGGACGACAGCCATCGCCCTTGCGGTGGGTTATCTCATCGCGGTGACACGGCTGCGGCGACGCGGTGACCAGTGGCCGGTGGGACGCACTGTTGCCTGGTGCCTGGGTTGTGCAGCACTGCTGATCACCACGAGCTCCGGAGTGCGTGCCTACGGATCGGCGATGTTCAGCGTGCACATGGGTGAGCACATGGCGCTGAACATGTTCGTCCCCGTACTACTGGTGCTCGGGGCCCCCGTCACGCTCGCGCTACGAGTCCTGCCCGCCGCGGCGAAAGGCGGAACGCCGGGGCCACGTGAATGGTTGGTGTGGTTCGTGCATGCGCCGGTGACGCGGTTCCTGTCGCATCCGGTGACGGCTTTCATATTGTTCGTCGGGTCGCTGTACCTCGTCTATTTCACCCCGTTGTTCGACACCTTGATCCGGTATCACTGGGGCCACGAGTTCATGAGCGTGCACTTCCTGCTGACCGGCTACCTGTATTACTGGGGAATCATCGGGATCGACCCCGGACCGAGACGACTCCCCTTCCTCGGGCGGCTCGGGCTTCTTTTCGCCGTGATGCCGTTCCACGCCTTCTTCGGCATCGCCACCATGACGATGACGTCATCGCTCGGTGAGAGTTTCTACCGGTCTGTCAATCTGCCTTGGTTGCAGAGCATTTCGGATGACCAACACCTCGGCGGCGCCATCGCGTGGGGTTCGAGCGAGCTGCCGGTGCTCATCGTGGTGATCGCCCTGGTGGCCCAGTGGGCGCGTCAGGATCGCCGGGCGGGAGCACGTGAGGATCGCCACAGCGATCGCGGGTACGACGACGAGCTCGATGCGTACAACGCGATGCTGCACGAACTTTCCCGTAACCGTCGCTGAGCCGCGCCCCAAGCTGAACCGAATCGTCCGGGCCGGAAGCCTGCACCTGTCACACAGGCTGACCGATACCCAACAGGACAGCGCCCCTGGACATCACAACTAGTCGGCGGCGCCAGAACCGCAGGTGCAATTGCTCCCGCAGGTGCAGTTCTCACACTTACAGTTCGGGTTGTCGCACTTCGCCGACTCGACTGTTTCATTGCTGGTCATGCATATGAGGCTACGCCCAGCAGGTCCCGGTCAGGCCGCAAAAGGAACTAATGCCGCCGTGTTCCCGACCAATCACTGAGGCGATCGAGACCTACGCCGCACCACCATCCGTCGATCCCCCAGGTCGCCGATCGGCAGAACGACGAGACGTAGAGGATGTGCTGCGCATGCACCAGTCACACCAGTTGCCCGTGCCCCGCGTCGAGCTGTGGGACTGGCAGCAGCTCGGCAGGTGCCGAAATTTCGACCAGGCGATGTTCTTCGGCGCAGATGGCGAAGACCGGCCCACCCGGGCCCGCAGAATTCAGCGGGCCAAGCAGCTGTGCGAAGATTGCCCCGTCCTCTCGGCATGTCGTGACCATGCACTCGCCGCTGCCGAACAGCACGGTATCTGGGGTGGTCTGACGCCCAGCGAACGCAATGCGCTGCTCGCCTCCGGACCGTCGAATACATTGATGAGCGGGGTATCTCGGTGACATCAAGGGATATCGCAGCCACGGTCGAATCCGAGTTGCGGGCCATCGAGCGCCGGGTGTTCGAGGACGTGTGGATCAGCACCGCGCGGGCCCGAGTCGTGGCGGCACTTGCCACCGGCTTGGCGGCGACAGCCGTGGTCTTGCAGGCCACCGGCGAAGTACCCGCCGGCGCAACGCGCAACGGTCACTGGATATCGCTGGTGGCGACCGCCCTGTTCACTCTCGCGGCTTCGGTGTCGGCTTTCGCTCTGGTGCGACGCCGATTTCGGTGGTGCTGTCTTGCGACATGCGCGTCGGCGCTGGCCAGTGTTGACGGTGCGGGCGCATTCTGGTGGCATCACACCGCCCACACCGCCTCCTGGGTTCCGGCGGCAGTGGGCACCCTGAGCGCTGCGGCGTTGACCGCGACCTGGTTGGGTATCTGCCTGGTCCCGCTGGACTCGTCTCAGCCGGACATGCGCGCGGCGCCGGCCGGCGCCGGCGGTTGAACGTCCGAATCCCGCAACGAATTCGCTTGGACCTTGCCGTAATTGCGCAGCCGCAGGCTGTTCGACACCACCAGGAACGACGACACCGCCATCGCCGCGCCCGCGATCAGCGGATTCAGCAGGCCGGCCGCGGCGATCGGAATCGCAGCGACGTTGTACCCGAAGGCCCAGATCATGTTGACCCTGATGGTCCGCATCGTCGCCCTGGCCAGGCCCAGCGCCTGCGGGACCGAATCGAGGTTGTCGCGGACGAGGATGATGTCAGCGGCGCCTATGGCCACATCGGTCCCTCGGCCGATGGCCAGGCCCAGATCAGCACAGGCCAACGCGGGACCATCGTTGATCCCGTCGCCGACCATGGCCACCACCCGGCCCTGCTCGCGCAGTTTCTCGATCGCGCCGACCTTGTCCTCGGGCAGTACCTCGGCGACCACATCGTCGATTCCCACGGCCGCCCCTATCGCGGCGGCCGTCGCGGCGTTGTCTCCGGTCAACAGCATCGTTTTCATGCCCTGGGTGTGCAGCTGCTCGACCGCACCCGCCGCCGACTCCTTGACGGCATCGGCGATGCAGATGGCACCGCACACGGTGTCACCGCACGCGACGAATACCACGGTCTGACCGGCGGATTCGCCCGCCTTGCGGGCAGCCGCGAGGTTGGCCGATACCACCCGGTCGCGGGTCACCCAAGCCGGACGCCCGACCACCACGGCCGCCCCGTCCACCGAGCCGGCCACACCGTGGCCGGCGAATGCCTGGAACTCCTGGACCTCGGCGATCTCGCGACCGGCGCGAGCCGTCACGATGGCATGCGCCACCGGATGTTCGGAGGCCGACTCGACGGCGGCCGCATGCCCGAGGACCCCATCCTCGGTCCATCCCTCGGCCACGGTGACGGTGATGACCTGAGGTTGCCCCGTGGTCAGGGTGCCGGTCTTGTCGAACACGACGGTATCGACCGCACGGATCGCCTCCAGGGCGCGATGTCCCTTGAGGAATATGCCCAGCTGGGCTCCCCGGCCCGAGGCCACCATCATCGCCGTCGGCGTGGCCAGCCCCAGGGCGCACGGGCAGGCGATCACCAGCACCGCCAGGGCGGCCGATACCGCTCGGTTGACATCGCCGTCGGCCAACAGCCAGCCGAAGGCGGTGGCCGCCGCGATCACCAGCACACACGGCACGAACACCGAGGCGATGCGATCGGCCAGTCTCTGCGCGTCGGCCTTCTGGGCCTGCGCCTGCTCCACGAGCCGGACCATCCCGGCAAACCTGGTGTCCGGCCCCACCGCGGCGGCTTCGACGATCAACCGCCCGTCGAGTACGACAGTGCCGCCGACGACGCTCGAACCTTGTTGCGTCTGTACCGGTTTCGACTCCCCGGTCATGGCGCTGACGTCGACGGCGGCCGCGCCGGACACCACCAGGCCGTCAGCCGTGATGGCCTCACCGGGCCGGACGACGAATCGCTGTCCTTCTTTGAGCTCGTCGGCGGGCAATACGAGTTCGCCGCCGTCGGCCAGCAGCACCGTCACCGTCTTGGCGCCGAGCGCGGCCAGCGCCCGCAGCGCTCCCCCGGCCCGCGAGCGTGCCCTGGCCTCGAAATAGCGGCCCGCGAGCACGAAAACCGTCACCCCCGCGGCGACCTCCAGATAGATGGCGTCGCTGCCGAGCAGGGCCTGCCAGACGCCCGCGGCGTGATAGGTCTGGTGATCGAAGAAGATCGTGTACATCGACCACACCGTGGCGGCGGTGACGCCGATGGAGATCAAGGTCTCCATGGTGGAGGTTCCGCGCCGCGCGTTGCGAAGCGCTGCGCGGTGGAACGGCCATGCGGCCCACGTCACGATCGGTGCCGCCAACGCCGTGAGCACCCACTGCCACCCGGCGAATCGGGTGTCGGGCACCACGGCAAACATCACCGAGAGATCGGCCAGCGGGATGAACAACACGGCGGCGATGGCGAGCCGCAGGAGCAGGCTGCGCGCATGGTCGGCGTCCGGGTCGACGTCGGTGGTGGATCGCTCGACCCGGGGGGCCGCCTGGTAACCGGCTCGCTCGATGACCGCACACAATTGTTCGACACCGACCTCGGGGGCAGCCTCGACCGTGGCGACGCGTGTGGCGAAGTTCACTGACGCCCGCACCCCGTCGACCTTGTTGAGTTTGTTCTCCACGCGGGCAGCACAGGCCCCGCACGACATTCCGGTGACGTCCAGCGCTATGCGCTGGGTCACGTCCTCGCCGGGGACAGTTGCTGTCGTCACGACCACTCCCAATAGATCAGCCACCAGCTCGGTGGCGTACATCACCGATATAGATAGTCGTTCCGGGCCGCTGCCGAGTTCCCGGGCGGGATCGAATAGTGTCGATGACCGTGACTACCGAACGCGGCGAGGACCACGTTACGCGGCTGGCCTTCGCCGCCGGCCGCGGTGATTCGGCCGCGCTCGAGCAATTCATCCGGGCCACCCAGACCGACGTCTGGCGAACCGTGGCCTATCTGGGGGATTCCGGGTCGGCCGACGACCTGACCCAAGAGACCTTCATGCGCGCCATCACCGCGCTCCCCCGGTTCAGTGGCCGGTCGTCTGCCCGCACCTGGCTGCTGTCGATCGCGCGGCGGGTGGTCGTCGACCAGATTCGGCACAAGCAGAGCCGGCCGCGCACCCAGCACGGCGTGGACGTCGAGCAGGTGCTCGAAAGCTACCGCCCCGTCGGGGGGTTCGAGAAGATGGTGGAGATCCGGCTCTTGCTGGACGGCCTGGATCCCGACCGCCGGCACGCTCTGCTGCTGACCCAGGTGCTCGGGTTGTCCTATGCCGAAGCCGCCGAGGTGTGCGGCTGCCCGGTCGGCACCATTCGGTCCCGCGTGGCCCGCGCTCGCGAAGATCTGATCGCGGCCGCCGAACGCGACGATCTGACCGGCTAGCGCCCCCGCCCCTGCCTGCGGTGCTGTCGCCATCCCACCGCGACGTCCACCGCTACGAACACGACCAGGCTGACCCCCAACAGCGGGATGAACCAGCCGACCGCGGCGACCGCGAGGACCACGGCCACCGCTGCCCCTGGCGGTAGTCCGGTGAGCACACCGCGCCGCGGCGCAGGACCCACCGGCCGGCCGCCGGCGGTGGGGCGTCGCTGCCACCACAACAGGTAACCGCGCACGATCACGGCGACCAACGCGAGTGCCAGGCCCAGCAGCACGAGCTGGTTGGCGATCCCGAACAGCAGCCCCATGTGCAGCTGAATGCCCCAGGCGGAGAGCTTGGCCGCCAGTGGCCAGTCGGCGAACCACGATGTGTCGGTCACCGTCGCGGAAGCTGCGTCGACGGCGACCGTGTTGTTCGACATCACCCACGGCTGCCGGATCTGCGCCACGGTGAACGCGGTGTGTGAGTTCGAGGGGATGCCGACCTCGACGTCGCCGCCGACACCCGCCTGACGGGCTGCCTTCAGTACCCGGTCGATGTCACCGACCAACGGTTCACCGTGCTGGTGAGCTGCTGCCGGGGCGCCGTCGATCGCCGTCGACACGGTCGGGGTTGTCCACGACAACGCCGCCCGCAGCGCGGTGACGTTGTCGCCGGCGAACCGTGACCAGGTCAGTCCCGTCGCCGACAGGAACAGCAATCCGACCGCGATCCAGACCCCCACCGCCCCATGCCAGTTCAGTGTCCGCGTCCTCCCCCGGGCGGTGCGGTCGAGCGTCAGCAGTCTGGGCTTCGGGTCGCCGGGCCGCGGAGTGCCCCGATATCTGTTCCACCACAGGAACATCCCGGCCAGCGCGATCAGCCAAAGCCACGAGGCCGCCAGTTCGCTGTACAGACGACCCGGTTCCCCGAGGTGCAGGCTGCGGTGCAACTGATCGATCCAAGTCCTCAGCGGCAGCGCACCGCTGCTGCCGTAGACCGTGAGCTCTCCCCGCGAGACGGTGGTCACCGGGTCGATGAACACAGCATGACGCTCGGACTCACCCAGCGACGGATCATCGAACATGACCCGCGTGGTCTCACCGGGCCCGGACGCCGGGCGCACTGCGGTGACCGTCAACTCGGGTCGCTGCGCCTGGGCGGCCCGGACCTGTTCGGCCACCGGCAGCATGTCGCCGCTGCTGTTCGTTTGAAGCTGGTCGCGGTAGACGAACTGCTCGATGGTGGGCGCGATGGCGTAGAGCCCGCCGCTGACCGCGGCGATCAGCAGGAACGGCCCGACGAAGATCCCCGCATAGAAGTGCAGGCGCAGCAGGAACGCGCGGTAGGGCGCTGTCCCCACCGGTGGCGAGGTCGGCGCCTCCGGCGTCGGTGTCTCATCGGTGGATGTCGACGGGTTCTCGCCCATGGCTCCTCAGCGGTCGAACGGTCCTCGATAGAAGTGGTCGTTCGCGCCACGCCGACAGTTCCCGGCAGAAATTCAGCCGCCCATGTGCCCGACGGTCACCCAGCGGATGGCCCTGGCCACCATCGAGGGACTTTTCTGGGCCGGCGCGTCCGGCGAACACGAGTCGTCGTTACCGGCGATGCGCTCTTCGGCGCGGTATCCGGCCTGTTCAACCGCCTCACAGAGGTCGGCGACACTGATGTCGTGACGGGCATCGACGGTGGCGATCTTGGTGGAGATGTCGACCGAGGCGTCCACTCCCTCGATCGCATTCAGCGCCTTCTCCAGCCGGCGTGAGCACGCACCGCAGGACATGCCCGTCACGTCGAGGCGGATCTGTCGGGTGCCTGGTGCCTCGGCACTGTGTGCGGCTACGTCTGTCACTGCCATCCCTCACTGTCATGTGGTGTCTCGTTGATTGGTCGTCGGACAACCGCGTCGAGTTCCCGAACATCCCTGGGCGAGCAGTGCCTGCACCGGCGGCGGTGTCGCCACGAGTTCACCGACGGTGTGGATGCCCAACGGCAGAGCCGGGTATGCGGCCAGGTACTCCGCATAGGTGCGTCCACCGAGCTTCACACCCAATCCGATCCAAGCGTCGATCACCGACCAGCGGCGCGGATTGGCCCTCGCCCAATCGCTTTCGTCCAACCGACGCTTCCATTCGCGACTGTCGACCTCTTCGGAGGCCACGGTTTCGAGCAACTCCCGGTACACGACTGCCTGCCCGCGCATCACATCGATCCCGCAGCCCAACTCGTCAGGTCCGCCGAACTCAGGCAACCTGCCGAGAATGCTCCCTGCCGCCGCGTGCCCGGTCGTCACCTCTTCGGTCAATTCAATCGCCGGATAGGCCTGCAGTGCATGACATGCGTCGGCGACCGACGCCAGGATGTCAGCGGACCCACGAAGCTGTTCGGGCGTCCCCAGGACCCGGGGTAAGCGCACGATCGCGAAGTCGAGCTCTGCGCTCACCCCGTCCACCGCCAATTCCGCGAGCGCCTTAGAGGCCGCGTACGGGTATGGAGCCTGACGCGGGTCGACCACCTCTGCTGCGGTGACATCTCCATTGACGACATAGGTCGACAGGTGCACCAACCGGGTACCCGAAGCCGCGCACTGTTCAGCCATGGCGGTCACCAATTCCACGTTGGCTGAACGGAGTTCGCGGTATGGGACCACCACCTTGGTGTTGCCGATGCAGTTGACGAGGGTGCCGGCCCCGGTCTCCCGGATCAACGCCCCCAACTCGGCCGGACTGAACCCGGGGACGAGGCGCTCGATGCGCACACCCGGCGTGTGCCGAAGCTCCGTCCAGACCCGGTCGACGGGCGGCGCTGACCTCATGGCCAACACCACATCCGGGTGCGCCACGCCGGAGTGCGTCAACTCCAGGATCGCCTCCGCGAACCCGCATCCCAGAATTCCGGACGCGCCCACGATCAGGATCGGTTCAGCGCTCCGGTTGCCCGATGATCGCCGTGGGCCCGGCACCGGGCGGCGGTCCTGCGTCGCCAGTGCGGTGAAATCACGGTCGATCTCCGCGGCGGTGGTGCTGTCCATCCACCCGTCGCTCACCGACAGGTCGTTCACCAGGTTCGCTGCGGTATCGGCACTGATCAGATCGAGGATCGACACCTGCCGACCAAGAAATCGGCGCGTATCCGGCAGGATCCTGACGAGGTCCAGCGACCCGATGCCCTCGCCCAGCAGCGATGCACCGGGGGTGATCGACCGGCCCAGATGGGCGCTCCACATTCGGGCAAGGCCGGCCGCCCGTTCTCCGGCCTCGGGGTCTACCCGCCCGTGCGGTCCTGAACCGGGCGATGTCGGCAGCCTTGCGATGTCGATCTTCCCATTGGGTTTCCTGGGGATACTCACGACGCCTGAAATGACAAAGGATGGCACCCGCGAATCCACCAGGACGTTGCTGATACGTGCTGCCATGGCCGGGTCTTCGTCACCACCGCGGGTCCGCAGCGTCTCGAACCAGACCCCCAGACCACCGTTGTGCAGTTCAACGGCGACATCGATGACCACCGGGTCCGCCGCGATCCGACTGGTGATCACGGCGGTGTCGACCCGCTTGCCCGAGATCTTGACGAGCGCGTCTTTCCGGCCGGCGAACCTCGGGTACCCGGCGCCGTCCATCGTCACCCGGTCGGCAGTCGCGAAGGCACGCTGCCGGCGGCCGTCAGCTGTGGTGACCCAGCCGAAACTGGAGCTGTCCACTCCGAGATAGCCCTCGGTCACCATGTCCCCCACCACCACGACCTCGCCGAATGCGATCACCACCGAGTTCGGAACGAGCGGCCGGCCCAGCCGAAGGCGCGCATCGTGTTCGACCACCCGGCCCCGATCGACGATCGGCAGGTAGGTCACCACGACCGTGGTCTCAGTCGGGCCATAGCTCGACACCAGCGAAATATTCTCGGCGGCAGCGGTATTGACCCATTTGTCGACGGCACCCGGACGGACGGCCTCGCCGCCGATCACGATCTGCCGCACCTGAGAGCGGCCGATGCCGGCCATGGTGTCGACGTCCTCGCAACAGAGCTGCCACAACGCGGTGGGCAAATCCACTACGGTCGCCTTACAGGCCATCAGATCCCTGGTAAGCGCCTGCAGATCACCGGCTTTCACCGCGCCCGAGCGGATGAGTGTCGCCCCGCCGGCAGCGGCACCGAAGACTTCCTCGACACTAATATCGGATGTCAGCGGCGCACATTGGAGGATGGTGTCGTCTGGCCCCCAGCCGTACGCCCTGGTCACCGCAGCACAGAACGTCGCGAGCGACCCATGGCTGACGTGCACGAGTTTGGGTTCCCCGGTCGATCCGGACGTAGGCATGACGTAGGCGGTCCTGGTGGCGAGGTCCGGGTCGTCGGCCGTCTGTTCGACGCGAGCCTCCACCAGGCGCCGGCGCTCCCCGCCGAGGATCGGCGCGATGGCCGCCCCCTCCACATCGATGATGTGCGCTGAGATGCCGTTGCCGTACCGGCTGATCCGTTCGGCCCGCCCGACCACCTGATCGCTGTCGTCACAGACGCTGTATCCACAGCCCGCCAGGTGACATGCGATCAAGAGGTCGATCGTCTTGTCCGTGTCGTCGTCGGTGAACACCACCACATCGCCTGGTGCCACATTGATCTCAAGCAGCGCGGCGATCCAGGCATCCACATGAGGACGACGTCGACGACATTCCGCGACGGACTCGGGGCGATAGAGAAACCAGGCGGATGCCACCGAGCCCTCGGGTTCAGGGTCCTCGGGTCCAGGGTTTTCCGTAACCGAACGCGGTGCTCCGTCACCGGCGATCGCGCACCATTCGCCCACGGTCATCGCGATTGGCGAATCCCACATCGTCGTCATTGATCTCAGGGCGGCCGCGACCCGGCGCGCCAGACCGGCGCCGTTCTGCGACACATCAGCTCTGTTCCAGATGTTGAGGGTGAGCGCGCGGCGTTGCTCGTCGAGCACCGCCGCCACGGTCATGCCCTCGATCGGGCCGATATCCGACGTCACCGGTGCGTCGGACAAGAACGGCGACAGCTCAGGCGCGCACGGCTCACGGAGGAAGTTGAGCGCCAACGTCTCTACGGACGTTGTCCGATTGATCGCCAGATACATCCGGCGGTAGTGCTCTTCGCGCAGCCAGCGGCGCCGGCCGGCTCTGACATAGCCCCGGTCCACCGCGCGCACCACATCCATCACCGATGCATGCGGCGAGAACCGGACAGGCTGCGCAATCGAATTGACCAGGCATGTAGCGACATCGAGGTCAGGATGACCGAAGCGATTGTCGACCGCGTGCACCAGGAGGCATTCGGTGCTGTGCCGAATGCTCGCGTCCACTGCCGTTGCCGCCGCCGCGACGAGCACGTTGAGCGGGACGTTCTCGCGGTCGGCCAGATCGAGGATCTGGTCGTAGTCTTCCCCGGTGATCACGTCGGATTCGACGAGGTTGCCCCTGGCCGCTGTCACCACAGCGTCGGCAGCGGCATGTCCGTGGCGCCCTTCCTCGGCGGCCGCGCTGAGCTCTCGCCGCACGACAGAGGTCAGCCGCTCGAACGATTCGTCGATCTGGATCGCCTCTCGGCGGTGTGCGCCGGCGACACCGCACAGACCTTGACGGACGCAGTCGATATCAGCCAAACCGTCACCGGCGAGGAAGCGCCCCAGGTGGGCTTCGACAATGCCGATCGCTCCCCCGTCGAGCAGGATGTGGTGCGCTTGGGCATCAAGTCCACACACCATTCCGGCGTCGTCGAGATGCACGGTGAAGCGCGCCAACGGCTTTGCGAAGATGCCCGATTCCCACTCACAGGTCAGCGATTCGCTGTCGTGATCGCCGCGCACGTGCACGATGTCATCGACGTCCAGCCGGAGCTCCAGGCCGGGATACTCGTCTGGATCGGAAGGCGCAACCAGAACACACAACTGAACAGGGTTGGCGAAGATGGTCTTCCGCAGAGCGGCCAGGAATTCCAGCTGTGGTGTCGGCTGGAACCGGTAGCGCCTCCCGATCAGGTACAGGAGGGGATCATGGTCCTGCACCACACCGTTGTAGATGTTCTGCTGCGATCGGCTCAGCGGAATCCGTTGCGCATGAGGATCTTCAGACAGGCTCACCCAGCTTCTCCAACTCCTCGACCCAGCCGGCGATCGACAGGTTGTCCGCCAGGCGCCGCGGTATGTCTGAATTCCGGTCGATGCCGAGTTGCTTCATCAACAGCACGAATCGAACCGAGTCCAGCCCCAGGTCCCGCAGGTCTGTCGCATCGCCGTCGACGAGATCCGACTCGTCGACATAGAGCACCTCCGAGAGCGCAGCCAGGATCCTGCCCCTCAGACCGTCAGCCACCGGCCACCGCGCCCAGAGAGGTCCGCATGATCTTGCCGGACTGGGTTCGTGGGATCTGATGCACGAACCTGATGGTCGACGGCCTGGCCATCGGTTCCGACTCCTGCCGGAAGCGCGCGGCGATGGCGTGTTTGAGCTTCCTGGCCGCTGACTCATCCAGAGCCGTCGACGCGACCACAGCCAACCCCACCAACGCGCCGAACTCCCCGTCGGGGATCTCATAACAGGCCGCCTCGCCGACTCCGGCAACCCCCTCGGCAATTCGATCGACCTCATCGGGCGCGATGTTGACTCCGCCCGAGATGATCATCTCTGACGACCTGCCCCGGATATAGAAGAAGCCGTCGTCGTGCCTGTCGAGAATGTCGCCGGTGTTGACCCATCCGTCGACCAGGACCTCGGCCGTCCGGTCGGGATTTCCCCAGTACCCCAGCATGTTCGCCGGCGACTTGATCCACAGCGTGCCTGACGAAGCCGAGTCTGCGCCCGGACGCGAAGGCGGTCCGCTGCCGTCGCCGTCCAGGTGAACCTGCACGCCGGGATAGGGCCGCCCCACCGCTCCGGCCTCGATCCTGGCGATCGACCCGTCATCGGTGGGGAGGCACAGTGCGGTGCAACCAGTCTCACTGAGCCCATAGACCTGGGCGGTACGAACGCCGGCCGCTTCCACGAAGCTGACGTCGGAGGCGATCGCGCGGGAGCCGCCGTATCCGACCATCCGCAGCGACGGTGGAACCGGAGCGCCGGTGGAGCGCAGCTCGGACACCAGCCGGGTCAAAAGGGTGGGCACCAGACAGGTGGTCGCGACGCCGTTGGCGTTGAGAATTTCCCCGAGCGACAACCCGTTCTCGCCGCCGGTGATACACAACCCGCCCTGCATCAGGCAGTTGAGGATCCACCACAGTCCGCCGATGTGTGTGGCAGGCAGTGGCGAGTAGGTGGTTTCGCCGACGACCCAGTCCACCCACGTCAATTGATCCTGCTGCAGGATGTCGGCCACGGAATAGAACGTCCGATTGGCCAGGAGCACTGCTTTTGGCGTCCCTGTGGTGCCGCTGGTGAAGATCATCGCCAGCGGATCGTCCGCCCCTCCGACGGGACCGACGGGCACCGGACGCGAGACCGGGTCGCCATCAACAACAGCAGAGTCTTGAGCGATCTCGACCTCGAAGGTGGGGATCGACCGGAGCGCACCTGAGAGCTCGGCGGTAGGCATCCGACACCCGGGTGCGACCAGGGTCGCACCCGGAGTGGTGATCTCGCCGAACCGGTTCATCGCCGCCGCGGGCATTCCCCCGTCCACCATGACCGAGATGGCCCCGACTCGCGCGCAGGCCAACACTGCCAGGTAGGTCTCGGGGCCGTTGTCCGAGATGACGAACACTCGGCTTCCCCGAGAGACCGACGCGGCGACGAGATCGGCTGCCAGCCTGTCTACTTCGACCATGAGGTCGCGGTAGCGGATAGAACTGGTTCCGTCACAACGACGGAGGGCAATCGCCTCGGGCCGCCGCCTTGCCCGCTCGAAGATGCGTTCCAACACCGTCGGTGGTGGGGGTGTCATAGCCATGCCGCTCTCGTACAGGTGTCAGGGAATGTTGAGCGCCGCGAGTTCGACCTCGCCGGATGCGGCGCCGCCGTCCTCATCCCAGAATTCGACTGTGCACGGAATCTTCAGGTAGCGAATCGTTCGATCCACCACCTCGAAGTCCTTGCACAGCAGCCGTGCCGAGAACCTTTGGGATTTGATCGGACGCCTGAACCGCGATGCCGTCGTCTTGATCAACATGCTGGGGAGTTGGTAGTTGAAGTAGTCCTCGATCGACCACCCCCGGAATTCGGGTATGACCTCGTTGAGGATTGCCGGCGCGAACGCGCTGTATGCGAGTTGGTTGAAGCACAAGACCCACTCGGCAGCGTTGAAGTGGCCGGTGTCCCGAATGTATGCGGGCTCCTTGATACTGAAATTCCCGACGGCCAAGACGGATGTCTCCGTGGCTTCGTACTCTGCGTCGAGCAGATAGCGGCACCCTTTGTAGGAATAGGGTTCCAGCACCTTGATCAGCAGATCTTCGGGGATCGGCGCCATGTGCGCGGTGCCGTGGCCACTCGTCGTCAGGGGCAGCGTCTCGACGGTGCTCATGGTCATACCCCATATCCCGGTGTCGTGAGGCCGTCCAGCATGGTCAGCCGATGAGTGGTCAGAGTGCCCGGCGCGGTGCCGTGTTTCGCCCGGTGCATCAGAACCCGGTTGTCCCACAACACGACATCGCCGACCTCATAGTGTTGGGTGTGGATGAACGGTGACACGAAATCCGGATCGAGCTGCCCGGTGGCAGTCATGAGCTGTTGTAGTACAGCAGGATCCAGCACGTTTCCGTGCTCGTCCTCGATCTTGGTGGTGCCTGACGCGCAGATGTAGAGGATTTCCTGTCCCGTCTTCGGGTGCCTGATCACCGTCGGCCATTTGATCGGCGGCGTGGTCTCAGAGATCTCGTCCCAGACCTCACCGATCGGCTTGTACACGTCGTGTGGGCGAATCTTGATGTGGCGCCGCGGATCATGCGTGGCGAACGTGCCACGCACCGGGTCACGTACGGCGTCCGGAAGGGACTCCCACACCCTGTTGAGGTCGATGAAGTAGGTCCCGCGGTCGCTTCCGGGCACTGCCAGCGGAACCACCATCGAGAATGCGAACGGTTCGGGCATGAACATGTAGTCGATGTGCCAGAAGGCGCCGGTCCGGGGTACGCCGTGCCCCTGCTCTGTCGAGGAGACGAAGATCTCCGGGTGGTCCATGTGGTGATAGATCGGCTCGTAGTACGTGACGACGTCGCCGAGGATGCGGCCCAGCTTCAGGAACTCTTCGGGAGCGGGATGAACGTCTTTCAGAACAACGAGTTTGTGTTTGTAGACGAGTTCCCGGATCTCTTCCCTCGTGATGTCGTCGAGATTCTTGGGGTCGATTCCCGTGACTTGCGCCCCGAGACCCTCCCCTTTCACATTCAGCGTCATGTCTTCTCCTCGTGCGGCACTGCGCTGCGCCGGTGTGCGACTGAAAGATTGGTCGGATCAAATGGGTTGAGAGTTCCAGCTATTCGCGTCGCTCATCTGAATCGACCACCCAGGTACCGGGAAGCATCGGGACGGCTTCCCCGGCGCCGGTGCGCGCCTGGCGCACCATCCCTGAGGCCGATGCAGTCGTGGTGACCGGTGCAGCCCCGGAGAAGCCAAGAGTGGTCGTCCCCTTTTCGCTGGACCACCGCGACCGGGATCGGGTCGGGTCCGGCTCTTCGACGGTGGCATCCACAGTGTCGTCGGCGGACAGAAACTCGTACCGGTAACTTCGCGCGCGGTCTCGTTTCCGGCCGGTCTGCCTTCGACGGCCACGAGCGACAGCAGCTGCTCGCGCCGCAGCAACGGTGCTGAAGGTATCTGCGATCGCATCAGGGGATTTCGTGCCCGACTTGGGTCCCGATGCCACGGCGGGCGGATCCAGACCAGGGACGACGTAGCCGGCGATCGGAGACGCTGTCGGGCCCGTTGCACCGCCGCCGGCCGGCGCACCAGAGCTGGAACCGCCGGTCTGGGGAACGGCGCTGGATAGCCCGGGCGGGCCCAATATCGCGCCGGCACCGACGGTCGGAGTGGTGCGATGGCCGGTGTTGACCTCGACGGGCGCCGGCGACACAACGAGGGGCGGCACCTTGTTCTGCAGGTGCGCCAGTGCACTCAGTGCGCTGAGGGCACTGAGCGCAGGCAGGAAGAACGGCAGCAGCAGTAGCGAATACGAGGCGTAATACGGGTACCAGAGCATGTCGTACAGCACCAGCGCGATGACCGCGAGGATGGCGGCCTCGGCCGGGTTGAATCCCAATTGGTCGAAGAGCTGTTGAAACGTCTCGAGAAGTTTTTCGGGATTGCCCGCACCTGAGATGAGCTCGGAGATCAGCCTCCAGATGTCGCTCAGGGGCTGGCTGTCCGAGGTTGAACCCGAAGTGTTCTGCTGCTCGCTTTGTGCTTCGCCTCCGGGCGCCAGGATCGACGGGGCCGGCTGGGGTGGCGGGACCGCCTCGGAGGCGCTCGCCGCGATGGCCTGGTACGTCATCATCGTTTCGGCGGCCTGTAGCCACATCCGCACGTAGTCGGCTTCATTGACCGCAATCGGTATGGTGTTGACACCGAAGAAGTTGGTGGCCAGGAGCACGCCGTGGGTGACATGGTTGGCGGCGAGTTCGACCAGGGTAGGCATGGTCGCGAGTGCACTGCTGTATGCGGCTGCGACTGTGTGGTGCTGTGCGGCGGTGACCGCACTGTCGGCTGACGCCTTTTCCAGCCACGCCAGGTAGGGTCCATGGGCAGCTGCGTATTGCGCTGCACTGGACCCTTCCCAGCTGTTGATCTGCACGTCAGCGAGGATCTGTGTGAGTTCGGCTGCTGCCGCGCTGTATTGAGTACTCAGCGCCTCCCACTGCGCGGCTGCGGCGAGAAGAGATCCGGGACCCGGGCCCGTGCTCAACTGCGCAGAATGCACCTCGGGGGGTACCGCCAGCCAGATCGGGGCAGTCACGTCATCACCTCCTCGCACGAGCCTTGTCCTCGAGCTAGTCGGTCACGAGCCACAGAAAGTTCCCGAGATGTCGCGATCACCTGTCAACCGGGGCAACGACTCTCGACACGGCACGGTGGGTGTGCCGCCAATCCGCCGGCAGGTACGGTCGTGCCATGCCAGTCGTCGACGCGCGTCATCTGACCGCGGTATCAGAGACCGCACTCCTGACTCTGCACCAGCGAGCGACAGAGGCCGCCCGGCCTGACGGCATCATCGACGACCCGCTGGCGATCACCCTGCGAGAAGATCTCGGCTACGACTATCACCACTTCGGCCGTACCCACCAGGCCACCGCGCTCCGAGCTCTGGCATTCGACATCGCGTCTCGGCGGTACCTCCGGACGCATCCCCGCGCCACCGTGGTCGCCCTGGCCGAGGGACTGCAGACCAGCTTCTGGCGCCTCGACAACGGCGAGATGACCTGGATTTCAGTCGATCTCGACCCGATCGTGCTCTTGCGTCAGCAATTGTTGCCGCCATCCGACAGGCTGCGACACCTGGCGCAATCCGCGCTCGACCACTCCTGGATGGACCAGGTGGACGCCACCGACGGTGTGCTCATCACCGCCGAAGGATTGTTCCAGTACCTGGAGCAGCACGCCGTGTTCGACCTGATTGCCGCATGCGCTGCCCGGTTCCCCGGCGGGCAACTGGTTTTCGACAGCGTCCCGAGCTTTTTGAGCTGGTACTCACAACGACGCGGTATCAGACTCAGCAAGCACTACACCGCGCCGCCGATGCCGTTCTCCTTCACCGCCGACCGGTATGACGAATTACGTTCCATACCTGGAGTTCTCGCAGTACACGAGCTTGACATGCCCACGGGGCGCGGCAAGGTCTTGTCGCGCGCCGCAGGTCTGATCTACCGATCCCGCAGGCTCGCGCGATTCCGGGCACCGACCAACGTCATCGAATTCGGTTGACGCGCAGGAGGTAAGCCGTACCGAGCGTGGGTCTTGTGCACAGAAATCGACCACTTCGCGCACACGACAGCCACGCTCGGCGATTCGAAAAGCCTACGCGACCCCGATCGGCGCGCCGTTGGCAGCCTGGCTGGATGCTCAGGCTGCCACGAGCTGACCCGCTATCCTCTGCGAACCTCGGCGGCCGCGGCGACCAGGTGCTTGAGCGACTCGGTCACCTCGTCGGTGGTACGAGTCTTCAACCCGCAGTCCGGGTTGACCCAGAGTCGTTCGGCCGTAACCGCATCGAGCGCCTCCCGCAGCAACGCGGCTATCTCTTCGACTCCGGGGACCCTCGGCGAATGGATGTCGTACACACCGGGTCCGACGCTGTTCGAGAATCCGGCGGCGTTGAGATCATCGAGCACCTCCATGTGGGACCGGGCCGCTTCGATCGAGGTCACATCGGCATCGAGATCTGCGATGGCGCCGATCACCTCACCGAACTCCGAGTAGCAGAGATGGGTGTGGATCTGGGTGGAATCGTCCACCCCCGAGGTGGACAAGCGGAACGCGTCCACCGCCCAGTTCAGGTACGCCTCTTTGTCTTTCGAGCGCAACGGCAGCAGCTCACGCAGTGCGGGCTCGTCGACCTGGATGATCGCGATGCCGGCCGCCTGCAGATCGACCGTCTCGTCCCGAATCGCCAGTGCCACCTGTGCAGCCGTATCCGCCAGTGGCTGGTCATCGCGAACGAACGACCAGGCAAGAATGGTCACCGGGCCGGTGAGCATGCCCTTGACCGGCTTGGCCGTCAGAGACTGGGCATAGGTGATCCACTCGACCGTCATCGGCTCGGGCCGGCCCACATCCCCGTACAGGATCGGCGGACGCACGCACCGACTGCCATAGGACTGCACCCAACCGTTCTGCGTGGCGAAGAACCCGTCGAGCTGCTCGGCGAAGTACTGCACCATGTCGTTGCGCTCGGGCTCGCCGTGCACCAGCACGTCGAGGCCCAGCTGCTCCTGCAGTTTGATGACGTCGGCGATCTCGGCCTTCATCCGACGCTCGTACTCCGCGGCGTCGATCTTCCCGGACCTGAGCTCGGCGCGGGCAATACGAATGGCCGAGGTCTGCGGGTAGGACCCGATCGTCGTGGTAGGCAGCGCAGGAAGTTTCAGCCGGCCCTGTTGGGCGGCCCGCCGCCGATCGGCCGGTCCCCGCTTGGCGCCCGAAGCAACGATCGCTGAGATCCGTTCCCGGACTTGGCCGTTGTGGAGCCGTGGATCGGATGTGCGCGACTCGAGGGCCGCGTTGGACGCTGCGATCTCCGCCGAGATGGTCTCACGTCCGTCTTTGAGACCGCGCGCCAGCGCCACCACCTCAGCGACCTTCTCGAAGCCAAAGGCCAGCCGGCTCCGCAGCGCAGCGTCCAGGTCGTTCTCCGCATCGAGGGTGTAAGGCACATGCAGTGTCGAACACGATGTCGACACCGCCACCGTCTTGGCGCTGCCCAGCAGTTTGGAGAGGCTGCCCAGAGCTGCCTCCAAGTCAGTGCGCCAGATATTGCGCCCGTCGACCACACCCGCCACCACGAGCTTGTCGGCGAGCTCCGGCACTGCGGCCGGCGCGGCACCGGTTCCGGCAACCAGATCGACGCCGATGGCCTCGACTGGGGTACGCGCCAGGGCGGCCAGCGCATCGCTGCGCTCACCGAAATAGGTTGCGGCGAAAACGGACGGCCGCTTGGCCAGTTCGCCAAGACGAGTGTAGGTTCGCTCGGCGAGTTCGGCTGCATTGTCGACGATGTCGGTCACCAACACCGGCTCGTCGATCTGAACCCACTCGATTCCCTTATCTGCCAACAGTTCCAGCAGTTCGGCATAGACCTCTACGAGGTCACCGAGGCGAGCCAGCGGCGCTTCCGCACCATCGACGGCTTTGGACAGCGCCAGGAAGGTGATGGGACCGACGATTACCGGACGTGCCGGAATCCCCTGTGCACGTGCCTCTTCCAACTCCCCTAGCACCTTGGCCGGATTGAGGGTGAAGATGGCCTCCGGCCCGATCTCGGGCACGAGGTAGTGGTAGTTCGTGTCGAACCACTTGGTCATCTCCAACGGAGCATTCTCGTCGTCGCCGCGGGCCGCAGCGAAATAGCGATCCAGATCGTCGGCGATGCCGTTCACCCGGGTTGGCAGGGCACCGAGCAGAACTGCGGTGTCAAGCATCTGGTCGTAGTAGGAGAACGTGTTGACCGGAATCGAGTCCAGCCCGGCCGCGACGAGAGACTCCCAGGTGTCGCGCCGCAAGCTCGCCGCGACGGACTCGAGTTCTGCGCGCTCGATACGACCTGCCCAGTATTTCTCGAGGGCACGTTTGAGTTCACGTTTGGGCCCGATTCGGGGTGACCCCAGAATGGTGGCGGAAAAGGGTGTTGCGGTTGTGCTCATGACGACGTCCTTCAACATGCGAGGGATGGCCACCGCCAGGAGACACCGAACCGACCACGGCCACCCGCCACGAGCGAACCGCGTTCGGTCACTGCCCATTCCACGAGGCGATGAACCACCGGACGCGGCGCGCCCGGTACGGCTGGCAGGTCTTCGGACTCACAGGCGCGCACGCAATCCGTGCTCCTACTGGCCGTCGCTTCCCAGCCGCAGATTCCTGCGGGCCAGTGCTGATGACGGCGGTCGTTCCTGCATACCGCTGCGGGACAGTCCCGGATTCCCACCGGGTTCCCTCTCACGCCGCATCTCGATCAGCATGCGGCGCTCGATGCCGGCACCGCAAACACCCCGGTACCGGCAAACCAGCTGCGAGCAACAGACTACCCGCCACCAGGGCGGGCCCGGGCTCAGCCGCGAATGAGCGCTTTGACCTCGTCGGCCACCTGGGCGGCCTGCGTCACCGTCGAGTTGGCCGGCTTGCAGGCTTGGGCGTCGATGATCACGTTCGCCTCGACCGCCAGCACCCGCTGGCAGGAGCGGAGCTGCTCTCCCGTGCCCCGGGTGAACGGCATCGTCAACTGAGTGTCCGTCTCGGTCAGCGGCCCGCTGCGCCACTTGGGCAGCTGCTGCCCGTTGAGGTTGATGTTGACATTGTGATCGGAACACTTGGCCCAGCGGTCGGCCGACTGCCGATAGAAATCGCGCGCCTGCTGCTCCGACGGGTACGACACCACCGACTGGACCACCAGGTTGTCCCAGTTGTCATTGTTGGGTGAGCGCTGCAGCTGCTGACGCATCGCAGTCCAGCCTTCTCCGTAGATCGCCGCCTCGTTGACCTGCCACACTCCCAGGCAGTTGAGGTTGGGCAGCAGGTTGCGGTGATCGCCCATCGTCCGCACCGTCTGACGTGGCGTCATCCCGGTGGTCCCCATCAGGGTGTTCATCTCGTCGGCACTGAGCAGCAGGCCGTCGAGGTCGGCGTCCCCGAGCAGTTTGGGCGCAGCCGACTCGTCCTTGCCGCCACCCGAACAGCCACTCAAGGCCAGCGCCGTCACCAGAATGGCTGTTGCACAGCGCAATACCGCACGCATCGGAGCCGAATCAGGCATGCGTGCCGGCCAGCGCGCACGCCATCTGTGCGTTGTGCGCGTCCTCGTTGAGCTCGTTGGCGGTCACATTCAGGGTGTTCCCACTACCGCGCAGCCCCATCTTCAACAGCAGCTTGGTGGCGTCCAGCGACCACGAGCGCATCGGGCTGGCGATGTCCGGCGACAGCCCGGGCGTGTTCGCCGCACTCATCGCCTGCGCGGCCGACTCGCGAAGTGCCGTGCGACCACTCGTATTCGACATGTTCACGATCGGATCCGCGTAGTCGGGACGCTCGGTGCCCTCGATCGTGTCGGCGAAGTCCCCATAGAACGTGGCGGCGTTGTCCAGCGCATCGGCGAACTGCGAGCACGCGGTGACCGCGGCGGGTCCGATGTCACCCGCGGCAACCGGCGGCGCGGCCGGATCGGGCACACCGACCGGAGCCGGAGCGGCCATGGGATCGGGCGAACCCACCGGCGCGGGACTCGGGGCGGGCGCCGGGATCGGCGCGGGATCGGTATGGACGGCACCATCGGGTTCGGCCGACGCCGTTGGCATCACTGCGAATCCGACTCCCAGTGCGATACCGAAGACAGCAAGTCCTCGCCCGAGTCGCTGTGATGTCACCTGTGTCCTCCAAAGGTAGAAACCCGCCCCATCCATCCGTTCGTCGACCGAACGCGGGCAGGCCTCGCTTGCATTGCTCCCATACCGTCGAGGGGTCAAGTGTCCAGAAGGTGAACGGACGACCAACGCGTCACCTCTACCGATCGTCCATTGTGTGCGCGGTGCGGAATCGCCTATCTATATAAGGAAGGCATTGTGGCCCACGCCATTACCAGCAAGCTCACAGTTTGGCGGACTCCAGCTGGATGGGAATGCGGCGGCAACTGTTGGGGCGTTGTTCACCGTTTCGAAACGCGACCGGTTCATGATTCGTCGCGACAGATTCCTTGGATGCCATGGCTTCTGACGACCATGACGCGTCGCAGACCATCAGGATCCAGAACCACGAGAGGCGCAAGTTCACGCATGTTGAGTCGTTTTGCCACCCTGGCTGCAGTCTGCATGTTGGCCCCTGTAGCGATTGCGCCCCTTGCACAGGCTGATCCCCCGCCCCCGCCGCCGGACCCCGCCGCGGTCGACGGCCCGCCGATCGACAACGGCGTAGTCGCCTCCGCCGAGCCCGGTGTCGTCACCACCCCCGACGGCTGGAAGCTCACCGTGGCGGCCAGCAACGAGAGCCAGCTGCCCGTCGCCCCGCTGACCACCGCCGTGTCCTCGCGCGAGTACATGGTGGCCGGCACCTTCACCGGAACCGTCAGCGGCGCAGGGAAGACCACCCTCAACGGCGGCACCCTGGACACTGGATACCAGATCGGTTGCGGCATCGACCTGGGCCAGGTCCGCCTCATCGGTTCGGTGGGTCTGTCCACCTCCGGATCGACCCTGGGCGGCCTGATCCCCACCGGCCTGAGCGTCCCGCTGTCCGGCACGATCGAGATCCACCTCAAGCCCGGAACCGTGAACAACGTTTCGGTGAACAAGAAGTCGTTCAAGGCCGCACCCGTTCGCGTCACACTCAAGGACGTCCACATCAAGCTCGACGGCTGCGTCGGCCAGTCGTTCCTGCGGTCCTACGCGACCCTGACCAGCTCCACGACCGACACCGACGACGTGGTGGCCTACTACGGCGTCACCAAGTCCGTCTGAGCCGGGCTGAACCCACTGTCATGAAACCCACGCTGAAGCCGTCACATCGCATCATGGTGGCCGGCGTGCTGGCGCTCGGAGCGGCGGTCGCCTCCTCGGCGACCGCCGCTGCCGATCCGGCCCCGGATGCCCCTGTCGAACCGGCGGTTCCCGCACCCGCTCCTCCGCCTCCACCCCAGGGGCCGATGGTGCCGGGGATCGGCGCTCCGCTGGGACCCACCGGCTTGTCCCTGCTCGAGCAGAACGGCACGCCGACCGGCGGGCCGCTCGGTTTGCCGCAAGGCGTCGACCTGAATCCGAACAACTTGCTGGCGCAGAACGCGGCCCCCGGCGGTCCGCCCGCCGCCGCCCCACCCAGCCTGCGTGCCTTCAACAACGGTTATCTGCTCCCCCAGAACGAGAAGCCCGCCGCCCCGGGCCAGGGAACGATGGTCGGGGTGGCACCGGGTGAGGAGAACGCCGACATCTCGGGGCGCGATTACCTCAAACAGCTGCACGAGCTGTACCGCAACGGCAACCTGAAGGGCTCGCTGCTCGGCCAGATGCCCCAGCAGCAACTCGGTGAGCCATTGCCCGGCACGGCGCCTTTGCCGGGCACCAATGTCCCACCGGGACTCGCCCAGTACCTTCCGGACCCGGCCGCACCGGTGGACCCGGCCGCACCGCCAGTCCCGCCGGCTCCCGCACCTCCGGCGCCATGAGCGGTTCGGGCAGCGTCCGACATCTCCCCGGACGCTGCCCGAACCGTTTCACCCCCGTCTTACCCTGACCAGCCCGAACGTCGCCCAACCAAAGTATCGTAACTTTGCGTTCACCTGCCGTACAGGAGGAATACACTTACTGGCGACGGCCGGGCCAACCGGTGAGAGCGACAGCATGAGACCCGACCGCCAGGAGGGTCGGGATGCTGACGCACACGCGGAATTCACACATTGCCGGACTGGCCGTGATCGTTCCGGCCATCACATTCGGGACCGCGCCACCGGCGGCTGCGGAACCCACCCCGGGCGGTCAACCAGCCGACCAGATCATCTCGGAGCTCGGTGACGAGGGCTATACGGTGGCCATCAACTGGGTGGGCGGCGCCAGCACATTGCCGCTGGACAGATGCCAGGTCAATTCCATCCACAACCCCAACCGCGGGGTTCCCCCGTTGCCGAAGTCATCGGTGACGGTCTACGTGGATGTGCAGTGCCCGGACGAGTCCTCGAACTCCTGACCGGCGCACGCCACCCCCTGTCGGCATAGACTGGCACGGCGGTCCGGCCCGCCGGGAGGTCATCATGGCGCGAGCATCGCGGTGCGTTAATGCGTTCTCCCCCTTGGTGTTGTGCTGCTCCGGCATCCTCGCCGTGGCCGCCGCTCCACTAGCCGCGGCGGATCCCACGGCCACCGGGCAATCGGCCGATGCGGTGATCAGCGACCTCGAGGATCAGGGCTACAACGTCGAGATCAACTGGGTAGGCGGGGTCAGCACGATGCCGTTGTCGGAGTGCTCGGTCAAGGGCATCCACAACCCCGACCGGTCTTCACCGCCCGCCCCGAGATCCACGATCACGGTGTACGTCGACGTGTCCTGCCCCAATGAACCCGATGACGCCTCTGTCATCCTCGGCCCGATCGGGCCTTTCGGCCCGTTCGGCATCGGCTAGACCGCTCCCGCACTGGGCGCCGGCGTCGTGGCGTACGGGTTCGACATGGTGGTGGTCGGCAACAGGGTGGTGTCCACCGGGGCTTCCGCCGGCGGCGGCGCAGGCGCATTTGATGGTCCGGCGTCGTCACTGGTGCTCACCGGTGCCCGCGGCGACGTGCTGGTAGTCGTTGTCGTCGCCCGCGACGATGCCGGCTTCGTGCGCGAGACCGGGGTGAGCCGCTCAGGTTGAACCGGGGACACCGAGTGGTGCGACGTCATCAGGATCGCGAACACCAGTGCGCCGATGGCCAGTACGCCACCGATCCCGGCAGCGACCACCGCCGCCCTCGTCTCGTGCCATGGAACGCTGGGCGGGCTGTCCGCTGGGACGACCCGCAGATCCGAATCAACTTCTGGCATGCGGCCCCGAGTTCCGAGCGGTGCCGTCGAACGGAAAACCCGACAACGACAACGCAATCAACCAGACCACACCTGCCAGCACGGCGAGATCCGCGACGTTGAACACCGGCATCGGGCCGATGGCCAGAAAGTCGACCACATGTCCTCGCAGCGGCCCGGGAGCCCGGAAGAACCGGTCGACGAGGTTGCCCGCGGCCCCGCCCAGAATCGTCCCGAGGCCCAGGGCCCACCACGGCGAGCGGACATACACACCGATCCAGCCGATGGCCGCGGCCACCGACAGAACAACGATGGTCAGCATCACGGTACGGTCGGCGGCCATCGACAGCGCCGCACCGGAGTTGCGGGTGAGTTCGCACGCCAGCCAGTCACCGAGCAGCGGGACCGTGCGGCCGGGCTCGAGCATGCCCACGGCCAGAGCCTTGGTTCCCACGTCGATCAGGAAGATCGCCCCCGCGGCCAACAACAGCAGCCGACGCCGCGTCGGCTGCACCGACCCGGCGCCCGGGGCGCCAGAAATACCGGCAATGTCAGCCGTCACCGAATCATTGTCCGCTCACCCGCGCCGGACCGCCGGGTGCGGCGGCTGACGTTTCGATGAACATTTGTGGTCACCGAGCGCACTGTCACGCCGACGACCCGGACGCTAGGGTGGCCTCGTGCCGGATTCCGTGTTGGTCAGCGTCGACGATCACATCGCAGTCATCACCGTCAACGATCCCGATCGCCGCAACGCGGTGACCTTCGAGATGTCGGCGGCCCTGCGCGCCGCGGTCGAGGCCGCCGAGGCCAATCCCGATGTGCACGCCGTGATCGTCACCGGTGCGGGCAAGGCATTCTGTGCCGGTGCCGACCTCACCGCGCTCGGCGAAGCCACCGAGGACGGCCTGCGCAAGATCTACGACGGGTTCCTCGCTGTGGCGAACTGCACTCTCCCGACCATCGCCGCGGTCAACGGCGCTGCCGTCGGCGCGGGCCTGAACCTGGCCCTGGCGGCCGACGTGCGTATCGCCGGCCCCGCCGCACTGTTCGATCCGCGGTTCCAGAAGCTCGGCATCCACCCCGGCGGCGGCGCCACCTGGATGCTGCAGCGCGGTGTCGGCCCGCAGGTGGCTCGGGCGGCGCTGTTGTTCGGCATGCGCTTCGACGCCGAATCCGCAGTGCGCCATGGTTTGGCGTTGTCGATCGCCGAGGATCCGGTGGGCGCCGCACGCATGCTCGCCGCCGGCCCGGCCGGCGCTCCACGTGACGTGGTGATCGCCACGAAGGCCTCGATGCGCGCCACCGCGAATCCGGGAACGGTCGACACCGATCAGCATGGGACCGCCGTCGACATCGAACTCGGCCCGCAGGCCCGCTCCATCGAATCCCCGGAATTCGCTGCGCGTTTGGCCGCCGCCAAGCGCAAGTAGCCGCTATAGGTCCACGAGGGCCAGCTCGGGCGCCTCGATCAAAGACCGCAGGTCACACAGGAACGCGGCGGCCTGGGCGCCGTCGACGACGCGATGATCGAAGGCACAGGTCAGTGACATCGTGGGGCGGGGTACCACCGCGCCGTCGAACACCACCGGCCGCGGTTTCATCGAGCCCATACCCAGGATGGCGGCCTCCGGATAGTTGATCACCGGCACACCGTCGTCCAGACCGAGTGCACCGAAATTGGACACAGTGAACGTCGACCCGCTCAACTCGGCGGGGCCAAGGGTTCCAGCTCTTGCCCGCTCGATAAGCCGGACCACCGCTGCGGCCAGCTCACGGGTCGTCATCGACTGCGCGTCACGGACCACGGGGACCAGCAGTCCGCGCGGCGCGGCCACCCCGAAACCCAGATGTACTGCCGGGTGCCGGTGAATCTGAGGACCTTCGGCGGTTTCCAGCCAGGTGGAGTTCAGCAGCTGATGCCGTCCGAGCGCCACCACCAGCAGCCTCAAGGTCAGCACGAACGGTGTGACAGGCAGGTCGGCATCGGCAGCCTTGATGCGCTCACGCAACCGCACCAACGCGGAGCAGTCCACGTCCACCCGCGCGTGAGCATCGGGGATTTCCTTACGTGACAACGACATCCGTCGCGCCATGGCGGCCTGCACACCGGTGACGTCGACGATGTCCGAACTACCCGCCGCGGCCAGGACGTCGTCGCGGGTGACGATCCCCTCCGGCCCGGAGCCCGGCGCCAACTTTGCAATGTCCACGTGCAGTTCGGCCGCCAGTTTGCGGACCGGCGGCTTGGCGCGGGCCTTCGGGCCCTCGGGCCCCGGTGTGCGCCTGCTGGTATCCATGGTGTCGTCGGCACCGTAGCCGACGAGTACCGATTTACGAGGCGCCGCACCGTTTTTCACCGTGCCGGTTGGAGCTTCGGCCGGCTCGTGGGTGTCGAACCGGACCAACACCGAACCGACGGTCAAGGTGTCGCCTGCCTTGCCGCCGAGCTCGAGCACCTGGCCGGCGAACGGGCTGGGGATCTCCACCTCGGCCTTGTTGGTCTCGACGGTGCACAGGGTCTGATTAAGCTCGACGGTGTCGCCCACCGCAACGCTCCAGCTCGTGATCGTGGCGTCCTGCAACCCCTCGCCGAGATCGGGGACCAGGAACTCCCGGTTCACGGCTGCCCCATCGCACGCTCGACACAATCGAGCAGGCGATCGACCCCGGGCAACCACACCTTCTCCAGCCGGGCCGGTGGATAGGGCGTGTCAAAACCGGTGGCACGCAACACCGGTGCCTCAAGGTCGTAGAAGCACTCCTCGGAGATCCGGGCCGCCAACTCGGCTCCGAACCCCAGGGTGCGGGGTCCCTCGTGCATGACGACGGCCCGGCCGGTGCGCTGCACCGACGCTGCGACGGTGTCGAAATCGAGGGGGTTGAGGGAGCGAAGATCGACAACCTCCAGGCTCCAACCGCGCTCGGCGGCCAGGTCCGCCGCGTTGAGCGCCGTGGCCACCAACCCGCCGTAGGTGATGACGGTGACGTCGGTTCCGGCGCACCGCACCATCGCCCGGCCGATCGGCGGAGCTGATGTGCCGGTGTCGACGAGCTCACGCGCCCAATAACGCCGTTTGGGCTCCAGGAACATCACCGGGTCGGGACTGCCGATCGAATACCGCAGCAGCCAGTACGCATCCGACGGAGTGGACGGTACGACCACCTTCAGTCCGGCCGTGTGCAGCCAGTACGACTCGGTGGACTCCGAGTGATGCTCAACCGCACCGATGCCGCCGAATGACGGAATCCGCACCGTCACACCCATGTTGACGTCCCCGTGGGTGCGCATCCGGTATTTGGCCAGGTGACTGACGATCTGGTCGAAGGCCGGATAGCTGAACCCGTCGAACTGGATCTCCGGCACCGGGGTGAACCCGCGGATCGCAAGACCGATCGCCACCCCGATGATCGCCGATTCGGCCAGCGGCGTATCGAAACACCGTTCGGCGCCGAAAGTCTCGGCCAGCCCTTCGGTGACCCGGAAGACGCCGCCGAGGGTGGCGACGTCCTCGCCGAACACCAGCACATGCTCGTCGGCGGCCATCGTATCGTGCAATGCCCGGTTGATCGCGGCGACCATGGTCAACTCGGTGGCGGCCGGTGACCCGAGCGAAATGAGTTTCGGTTCCCACGGCTCCGGCGAGTCACCTTGAGCGGCAGGACGATCGATGATCTGGGTCATCTCCCTCACGCCTCCTTCGCCAGTTCGGCCGACAACTGATCGCGTTGATGCGCCAGATCCGGGGTGATCTCGGCGTAGACGGAGTCGAAAAGCTCGGTCGGATCGACGTCGGCCGCGCCGACAAGGGCTTCGCGCACCTCTGCGCACAGCCGCCGGGACCGCGCGCCGACGCGTTGCTCCAGCCGGTCGTCGAGCAGGCCCGCGTTCTGCAGATAGGTTCGGTACCTCGCGATCGGATCGCGGGCCAGCCACTCGTCGACCTCATCGGTGGACCGGTAACGGGTGGGATCGTCAGAGGTGGTGTGTGGCCCCATCCGATAGGTGATCGCCTCGATGAGCGTGGGACCCTCCCCCGCACGGGCGCGTTCGGCGGCCTCGGCCATCACCGCATAACAGGCCAGGACGTCGTTACCGTCGACACGGATGCCCGGCATGCCGTACCCGATGGCCCGGTGTGCGATCGACGGCCCGGCCTGCTGCTTACTCACCGGCACCGAGATCGCCCACTGATTGTTCTGCACGAAGAACACACATGGCGCCTTGAACACCGATGCCAGGTTCAGTGCCTCGTGCGCATCGCCCTCACTGGTGGCACCGTCGCCGAGGAACGCGACCGTCACCGAGTCCTCGGCGAGACGCTGGGCGGCCATCGCCGCGCCGACGGCGTGCAGTCCGTGGGTGGCGATCGGAATCGCGATCGGGGCGACGCAACGGCTGGTGAACTCCAGGCCGCCGTGCCACTGGCCCCGCCACACCGCTCCCATCTGACGGGGGGTGATGCCACGCAGCAGGAAGGCACCGATCTCGCGATACTGCGGAAACAGCCAATCGGTTTTCCGGAGGCAGGCTGCCGCGCCGACCTGCGCGGCCTCCTGACCGCGGCACGATGCGTACAGCGCCAGCTCACCCTGGCGCTGCAGATTGACGAATTCGGCGTCCAGATCGCGGGTGACCACCATGGACTCGTAGAGCCAACCCAAAGTTTCTGGCGGTAGATCGCCGCGGTACCGCGTCTCCTCGGTGGGTGACCCGTCGACGTCCACCAGACGCACCGGATCCAGATCGACGCTCGAATGCACCGGCTCTGCAGAGAACCCAGCCATACCGCCTCCTTCTCGGGTGACGGCATGTTGCGCCGCCAGTCCATGAGGTGCTCAGGGCAGCGGCGGAACGCGCAAAACCCCTGGTGAGAGGCCGCCGGCTAGATGCCTGGGTGTGGCGCTAGCTGGACGATCCGCTCGGCCCGTCGCAGCACTGGGGCATATCGCCATTATGCGCTCGAACCGAAAACAGCCGTGTTCATCGCGGATAACGGATTGGAGGCGTGTCGGAAGCGTCCGCCGGGCTCAGCCTTGCGGAGCCAGCGCGACGATCCGCTCGGCGCGCCGCAACACCGGGGCATCGACCATCAGCCCCTCGTGCTGGAAGACGCCCCGCTCCGTGGCCACCCGGTCGAGCACCGCGCGCGCCCAGACCACCTGCTCCTCGGTCGGCGCATAGGCCGACCGGATCACGGCGACCTGCGTGGGGTGGATCGCCACCTTGGCGTCGAAACCGACCGCAACGGCGTCGTCCGACTCCGCCCGCAAGCCGTCGAGGTCCTTGATGTCGAGGTAGACCGAATCCAGCGCCAGCTTGCCGTACGCCTTGGCCGCCAGCAGGGTCTGTGACCGCACGTGCTGGGCGACGTCGCGGTAGCTGCCGTCGGACCGGCGATTGGCGGTGCCGCCGGTGACCGCGAACAGATCCTCGGCTCCCCACATCACCGCGAAGGCGTTGTCGGGCTGTACCAGCTCGACCACGTTGAGCGCGGCCAGGGGGGTCTCGATCAGCACGACGACATCCAACGGCGCCAGAGCCCGCACCTGATCGGCATGCTCGGTCTTGGCCAGCATCACGGTGGTGTAGTCCGTGGCGGCCACAGCCTTGAGGTCCAGCTCGTGGTCGGCGGTGCTCGTCGGGTTGACCCGTACTACCGTGCGGGCCGGATCGAGCGGAGTGTCGATCAGGGACTGACGGGCGGCGGGGCGATCCTTGGCCGCACACCCGTCCTCAAGGTCGAGAATCACCACATCAGCTGCCGCCGCCGCCTTTTCGAACCGCTCAGGCCGGTCGGCGGGGCAGAACAGCCAGCCCGGACCGTTGTTCCCCAATGTCATTCCTGCTCCTCCGGCCGCATCCGCACCATGGTCTTGCGTGAAGCCGTGGCCACGATGTCACCGTGCTGGTTGCGCCCGGTGTGGGCGAAGGTCACGATGCCCTCGCCGGGCCGGCTCTTGGACACCCGCTTCTCGGTGATCTCGGTTTCGGCATACAGCGTGTCACCGTGGAAAAGCGGCTTGGGAAAGGCGATCTCGGAGAATCCGAGGTTGCCGACGATGGTGCCCTGGGTCAGCTGCGCCACCGAAAGGCCGACGAGCGTCGACAGGGTGAACATCGAGTTCACCAGCCGGGCGTTGAACGGCGGGAGGGCATCGGAGAACGCGGCATCCAGGTGCAGCGCCTGGGTGTTCATCGTGAGCGTGGTGAACAGCACGTTGTCGGCCTCGGTGATGGTCCGCCCGGGCCGGTGCAGGTAGCGCACCCCGATCTCGAACTCCTCGAACCACAACCCGCGCTGCTCGATCACTTTCTTCTCAGCGGTCACAGACCCGCCTCCCGCGCGATCAGCATCAGCTGAACTTCGGTTGTCCCCTCGCCGATTTCGAGGATCTTGCTGTCCCGGTAGTGACGCGCCACCGGGTATTCGTTCATGAATCCGTAGCCACCGAAGATCTGGGTGGCGTCGCGGGCGTTGTCCATCGCGGCCTCGCTGGACACCAGCTTGGCCACCGACGCCGCCTTCTTGAACGGCTTGCCGGACAGCATCAGGGCGGCGGCGTCGTAGTAGGCGGCGCGGGCGGTGTGGGCACGGGCCTCCATCCGGGCGATCTTGAAGGCGATGGCCTGGTACGTGCCGATGGCCGCGCCGAAGGCCTGACGTTCCTTGGCGTACTTGACGCATTCGTCCACACAGCCCTGCGCGACACCGACCGACAGCGCCGCGATGGCGATGCGGCCCTCGTCGAGGATGCGCAGGAAGTTGGCGTAGCCGCGGCCCCGCTCGCCGAGCAGGTTCTCCGCAGGCACCCGGACGTCGTCGAAGCTCAGCGGGTGGGTGTCCGAGGCGTTCCAGCCCACCTTGTTGTAGGCCGGTTCGGCGGTGAAGCCCTCGATGGGCACCGGCACCAGGATCGAGGAGATCTCCTTCTTGCCACCTTCGCGTTCCCCGGTCACGGCGGTGACGGTCACCAGCTTGGTGATGTCGGTGCCGGAGTTGGTGATGAACTGCTTGGAGCCGTTGATTATCCAGTGACCGTCATCCATCTTCGCCGTGGTCTTGGTGGCGCCGGCGTCACTGCCACCACCGGCCTCGGTCAGGCCGAACGCACCCAGCGCCTTGCCGCTGGCCAGCAGCGGCAGCCACTCCTGCTTCTGAGCTTCGTTGCCGAACCGGTAGACGGGCATGGCGCCCAGCGAAACTCCGGCCTCCAGCGTGATGGCCACGCTCTGATCGACCTTGCCGAGTTCCTCCAGAGCCAGGCACAGCGCGAAGTAGTCGCCGCCCATGCCGCCGTACTCCTCGGGGAACGGAAGGCCGAACAGTCCCATGTCAGCCATGCCGGCGACGACCTCGTACGGGAACGAGTGTTCCTCATCGTGTTTGGCGGCCACCGGGGCGACCACGCTCTGGGCGAAGTCGCGGACTGTCTTGGCCAGTTGCTCGTAGTGATCCGGCAGCGTGCCGGTGGAAAGAAAGTCGCTCATTGCTCGTTCTCCTGTGTTGCAGCGGTGATTCGGGCCAGCGGCTGACCCACCTTGACCTGGTCGCCGACGGCGACGAGTAGTTCGGCCACACCGTCGGTCGGTGCGGTCAGGGCATGCTCCATCTTCATCGCCTCCACGGTGACCACCATGGTGCCTGCAGTCACCTCGCTGCCGCTGGCAACACCCACGGCGACAACCGATCCCGGCATGGGGCTGACGAGTTCGGCATCGCCGCTGTGCTCAGCGTCGGGTCGCACCGGCGCCTCGCGAACCTCTTCGACGACATAGCTGCGACCCGCGCCCGAGAGCCAGAGTTGGCCGACGCCCCCGCTCAGCTGCGTGGCGACCAGATACTCGGTACGCATGCCGTCGAGGGTGACGATGAACTGGTCACCGGCGAAAGCGGCACTCAGGGTGTGGGTTTCGCCGTTCTCGACGGTCGCGGTGGCCTGACTCGGGATACCGGTGAGGTAGACGTGGTCGGTGCGGCCGGCGGCGCGCAGCCGGAATGCAGCCGGAGCACGCTCCCCCACCCGCCAGCCGGTCGGCCGGGCCCACAAATTGTCGCCGGCCTGCGCCCAGTTGCTGATCCACTGGTAGGCCGCCGCCGCGATCAGCTCGGCGTCACCGATCTCCTGGGGCGCGAAATCCGGTGCGCGACGGTCGAGCAGTCCGGTGTCCAGCCGGCCCACGGCCACATCGGCATCGGCCAGCAGGAAGCGCAGGAACTCGGTGTTGGTGGTCAGGCCGAGCACCGCGGTGTCGGCCAGCGCCCGGTCCAGCTTGTGCAATGCCGCGGTCCGGTCGGCGCCGTGGGCGATGACCTTCGACAGCATCGGGTCGTAGTCGCTGCCGACCACGGTGCCCGCGGCCAGACCGGAATCCACCCGCACACCGGGTCCGGTCGGCTCGCGCAATCCCAGTACCGGCCCGCCGGTGGGAAGGAAGCCGTTGGCCGGGTCCTCGGCGTACACCCTGGCCTCGATGGCATGCCCGGTCATGACGATGTCGTCCTGGCCGAGTGCGAGCTTCTCGCCGGCGGCGATCTGGACCTGCTGTTCCACCAGGTCGACTCCGGTGACCATCTCGGTGACCGGGTGTTCGACCTGCAGCCGGGTGTTCATCTCCATGAAGAAGAACTCGTCGGGCGCATCGGCGGACACGATGAACTCCACCGTGCCGGCGCCCGTGTAATCGACACTACGCGCGGTGTCGCACGCAGCCGCACCGATGCGCGCCCGGGTGGCCGGGTCCAGCAGCGGCGAGGGTGCCTCCTCGATGACCTTCTGATGCCGGCGCTGCAGGCTGCATTCCCGCTCTCCGAGGTGGATCACGTTGCCGTGACCGTCGGCCAGTACCTGCACCTCGATATGGCGGGGCCGCAACACAAACCGTTCCAGGAACAGGGTGTCGTCGCCGAACGCCGCGGCGGCCTCGCGGCGAGCGCTGATCAGTGCGGCCGGAAGATCGGCGGCCTGCTCGACCACGCGCATGCCCTTGCCGCCGCCGCCGGCCGACGGCTTGACGAGCACAGGAAAGCCGACCTCGGGTGCACCCGCGATCAACTCGTCATCCGTCAGACCCGGCCGCGAGATCCCCGGGACGACGGGGACACCGAATGCCGATACGGCGGCCTTGGCGGCGATCTTGTCGCCCATGGTGGCGATGGCAGAGGCGGGCGGGCCGATGAACACGATGCCCGCGGCCTGCAGAGCAGCGGCGAATTCTGCGTTCTCGGAGAGGAATCCGTAGCCGGGGTGGACCGCCTGCGCGCCGGTTCGCTGTGCGGCGGAGACGACGGTGTCGATGTCGAGGTAGCTTTGCCGGGCCGCGGCGGGTCCGATGTGTACGGCGACATCTGCTTCCAAGACATGACGCGCCTCGGCGTCGGCGTCGCTGAACACCGCAACCGACCGGATGCCCATGGTCCGCAGGGTGCGGATGACCCGCACCGCGATCTCGCCGCGGTTGGCGACGAGGACGGTATCGAACATTGCGCTTGAGGTCATCATCACATCCGAAACACGCCGTAGGAGACCGGCTCCAGCGGAGCCTGGCCGACAACCGAAAGAGCAAGGCCGAGCACCGTTCTGGTGTCAGCAGGGTCGATCACACCGTCGTCCCAGAGCCGGGCGGTCGAGTAGTACGGGTTGCCCTGGTGCTCGTACTGGGCCCGGATCGGTGCCTTGAACTGTTCTTCTTCCACGGCGCTCATGTCGCCGCGCACGGTGGCCAGCACCGATGCCGCCTGCTCACCGCCCATCACCGAGATGCGCGCATTGGGCCACATCCACAGGAACCGCGGCGAATACGCGCGCCCACACATCGAGTAGTTACCCGCCCCGTAGGAGCCGCCGATCACCACGGTCAGCTTCGGAACCCGGGCGCAGGCCACCGCGGTGACCATCTTGGCGCCGTGCTTGGCGATGCCCGAGGCCTCGTAGTCGCGGCCCACCATGAACCCGGCGATGTTCTGCAGGAAGAGCAGCGGGATCTTGCGCTTGTCGCACAGCTCGATGAAATGTGCTCCTTTGAGCGCGGATTCACCGAACAACACACCGTTGTTCGCGACGATGCCGACCGGGTGACCGTGGATGCGGGCGAATCCCGTGACCAGGGTGGTGCCGTACTCGGCCTTGAATTCGTTGAACTCGCCGCCGTCGACGATGCGGGTGATCACCTCGTGCACGTCATAGGGCACGCGGGCGTCGACCGGAACCACGTCGTAGAGCTCGGTCTGGTCGGCCACGGCGTCCACGGTGGGCGTCACCGCCCACGGCGGGGCCTCGGCCGGCCCGAGCGTGGCCACGATGTTGCGCACGATCCGCAGTGCGTCGCGGTCGTCGTGGGCCAGGTGGTCGGTGACACCAGAGGTCTTGGAGTGCAGGTCGCCGCCGCCGAGGTCCTCGGCGGTGACCACCTCACCGGTGGCGGCCTTCACCAGCGGCGGCCCGCCCAGGAAGATCGTGCCCTGGTTGCGCACGATGACGGCCTCGTCGCTCATCGCGGGCACGTAGGCCCCGCCCGCGGTGCACGAGCCCAGAACCGCGGCGATCTGGGCGATGCCCTGCGCGCTCATGGTGGCCTGGTTGTAGAAGATGCGGCCGAAGTGCTCGCGGTCGGGGAACACCTCGTCCTGGCGCGGCAGGAACGCGCCGCCGGAGTCCACCAGGTAGATACACGGCAGCTTGTTCTGCAGCGCGATCTCTTGCGCGCGCAGGTGTTTCTTGACCGTGACCGGGTAGTACGTGCCGCCCTTCACAGTGGCGTCGTTGGCGACAATCAGGCATTCCCGCCCTGACACCCGGCCGATGCCGGCGATCATCCCGGCGCCGGGACATTCGTCGTCGTACATGCCGTCGGCGGCCAGCGCGGCGATCTCCAGGAACGGACTGCCCGGGTCCAGCAGGCCGTCGACCCGGTCGCGGGGCAGCAATTTACCCCGGTCGACGTGGCGTTGACGGGCCCGCTCAGGGCCGCCGAGGGCGGCGGTGGCGAGCTTGGCGCGCAACTGCTCGACCAGCGCCAGGTGCTCGTCGCGGTGCGATGACAAGGCGGCTCCCATTTGAGTTAATGACAACTAACTCGTGCTAGGTTAGTTTTCATTAACTGAGTTGTCTACCCTCCGGAGGCGCCATGTCCGACAGCGCCGTCACGCGACGCAGTCAGGCCAAATCCGATCGCCGCAGCCAATTGGTCGCGGCCGCCGAACGGCTTGTGGCCGAACGCGGTTACCTCGCAGTGCGCCTGGAGGACATCGGCTCGGCGGTCGGGATCAGCGGTCCGGCCATCTACCGGCACTTCCCCAACAAGGAAGCCCTGCTGGTCGAGCTTCTCGTCGGGATCAGTACCCGCCTGCTGGCGGGAGCACAGGAAGTCATCGCGCGGACCGACGACCCCGCCGCATCACTGGACGGCCTGGTGGACTTCCACCTCGACTTCGTCTTCGGTGAGTCGGATCTGATCCGCATCCAGGACCGCGACCTGGCCCACCTGCCCGACACCGCCAGACGACAGGTGCGCCGCGCCCAGCGTCAGTACGTGGAGATCTGGGTGACGGTCCTGACGCGGCTCGACCCGGACCTGGCCGAGGACGACGCCCGGGTGATGGCCCATGCCGCGTTCGGCCTGCTCAACTCCACCCCACACATCGTCAGACCCGCTGTCCCCAAGACACATTCACGGGCAGTGCTGCGCCGGATGACACTGGCGGCGCTCACCGCCGACTAGACGCCGAACGCCTTGGCCAGCCAACGGGTCGCGGCGTCAACCAGCGCCGCGCGGTTCTCACGCTTGGTGATCTCATGCCCGTCGTCTTCGAAGATCAGCAGCTCGACCGTGCGGTCGAGCTCGGTGAGCGCCTCGAACATCTGACGCGATTCGTCGGGCAGCACGTTCGTGTCGTTGCCGCCGTGCACCAGCAATAGCGGCGCGATCACCTGATGCGCCCTCGGCAGCGGTGAAAGCCGTTCCAGCAGATCGCGATCCGCCACGGGATGGCCGTATTCCGGGTAGGACGCCGCCGCGATCCACGGCTCGGTGGTGCGGTAGAAGGTGTTCAGGTCACTCATCCCGCAGATGCTGATGCCCGCGACGAAAAGCTGCGGATGAAAGGCGAGCGCCGCCTGGGTCAGATAGCCGCCGTACGACCATCCCGTACAGGCCAGCCGCCCGGCCGGGGCGATGCCGCGGTCGAGGAGATACTGCGCGCAATCGGCGACATCGTCGATCGCGGCGAACCTCAGCTCCTTGTCGTCGGCGTGCACGAATGCCCGGCCGAACCCGCCCGAGCCACGCACATTCGGCGTCAGCACCGCGAAACCCGCATCCAGCAGCGCCGGGAAGATCTCGTTGTATTCGGGCCGCGCCTGCCCCTCGGGGCCGCCGTGCAGGAACATCACCGCGCCCACCACTTCGCCCTGCGGCCGGTACAGCCACCCGGTGAGCTCCAACCCGTCGCGCGCGGTGATCCGCTCCAGCGTCGGCGCCGAGGTCAGTGGCCCGCTGCTCGGCTCCCGGTCGATCCGCTCCCATTCCAGCGACCGCGGGTCGACCAGTTCGACGGTGCGCGGCAGCGACGGTCCCTGCACGGTGACCGCGACCATCGACCCACCCGCGCTGATGCTCAGCTCACCGGCAACCGGGCCGGGCAACGGAATCGGGACCGACAGCGTCTCGTCGGCATACTCCAGGATCTGCAGCTCGCTGCGCCCGTCGATGTTCCACAACAACGCCACGGTGGACAGGTCGTCACTGACCACGAACTCGTCGAGGTCATACCCGGGCCGCTCCGCCACCACGTGATAGCCCACGCCCTCGGCGGTGACCGTGACCTCCAGCAGGCGGGCGTGCGCGGCGCCGTTGTCGCTGCGGATCAGGGCCCGCACAAACCCCTCGGTGCTGCCCAGGTCATAGGTACTGGCCGGGTAGTAGAGCGTGGTCTCACCGTCCAAACCGCTGCGGAGCCGGCGCGGCGTGTGATCGTCGAGGATCACGCCGAAATCAGTGACCGAACCGGGATCCGATGGCAGCAACGCGATTTCGGTGAGCCCCCACAACATGATGAGCTCCTGGTACCCGCGCGGGCCGACCCGCACCAGCGAGGCGCCCGCCCACGCGTCGACCAGCCGGCCACCCGAGCGCCGGTCGAGCACCAGGGTGTAACCGGTCGCCGGATCGATCAGGCACGAGCTGCCGACCCCGTCCTCTCCGGTGAGGATCGCCGCGACCTGGGTGCCGTCCCACCCGATCAGTTCCGCGGTGCCCTCCCCGGCCTCAACCGGCCAGTAGTCGATGCGGCGCGCGTCACGGTCGTCGGGATCGGTGGTCACCACCCAGATCTGGCTGCGCGTCCCGCCTTCCGGGGCCACCTGGCAGGCCAGCCAGTGGCCGTCTGCGGAATGAATGACCTTCGTCACCGGTCCGACAACGGGCAGTTCGACGTCACGGGAGGAGCTCGCCCGCCATCCGCGCAGGAAGCGCTGTACCGCCCGCGGATAGCCGCCGTCGTCGACCAAGTGGGCAAATGCCGTCGCATCCGGTGACAGGGACGCGCCGTAGTTCACCCGCACATGCCGATCTACGGCCACCTCGCGTCCTCCCGTCACTTCCGCGGTCCTTTCCAGCATGTCCCCGGCGCTCGCCCGCCGCGACCTCGGCCGCAGCGGACTGAGCATCCGCACAGGTACCCTCGCAGCCATGAGGTGGGCATGACCGATTCACCACGCCGCGACGGGTCCGAGCCGGGCCAATCTTTCGGTAGCGGCTACCCCGTCGACTATCCAGATCCGGCGTACTCGAACCAGCCGCCGTATCAGGGCTCGTACCCGGCCGTGCCCCAACCGGCGCCGCCGGTCGGATCCGCGGTGCCGAATCCCACCCAACAGCTACCGCCCTACTCTCCCTACGGATACGACGCCGGCGCAACCGGCCAGTACGGGGCCGGTTCCCCGCCACCGGGGGCACCCACTCCGCCCGAACCCGGCAACCGCGAGCCCCGGCTGTGGCTGTGGATCCTGGCCGCCGTCGCGATCCTGGTGGTCCTGGGCCTGGTCATCGCGCTGGTGATCGCCAACGGGTCAAGCCAGGAAACGGTCGTCGCACCGCAACCGGTGACGCCGCAACCCGGCTTCACCACGTCTCCGACGGCGCCCACGACGACCACCCGCGCACCGCGGCCGCTTCCGCCGCCCACCGCCACGTCACCGACCGAGACCACACCCGGGCCCACCGAGACCGTGGTCTACGAGGTCACCGGTGAGGGTCGGGCCATCAACATCACCTACCTGGACACCGGCAACGTCCTGCAAACCGAGTTCAACGTCCCGCTCCCCTGGACCAAGCAGGTCGAACTGGCTCAGCCGGCGACCGAAACGGCCAGCGTGAGTGTCGTGAACTTCGGCCCCGAGGTGGCGTGCACCGTGACCGTCAACGGCGCGCAGACCCAACATCGCACCGGGTCGGGCATCACGATCTGCGTCGGCACACCCTGACGGTCAGCTCGTCGACGCGCGGCTGACCGGCAGCCGCGACGGCGTCTTCACCGCGAGCATGCCCGCCAGACCCACGACCAGCACCAGGACCAGGCCACCCATCCCGGCGCGGTCGGTGCCGAAGAAGTCGATGAAGGTGAAGAACAGCCAGGGCGCCAGGAAGGACGCTGCCCGTCCCACGGTCGTGTAGAGCCCGAAGGCGACGCCCTCCTTGCCGTCCGCGGTGATCCGCAGCATCAAGGTGCGAGCCGAGGACAGCGTCGGCCCGATGAACAGGCACAGCAACAGGCCACACACCCAGAAGGCCACCGGCCCCGACAGCACGAGCAGCGACAGACCCACGACGATCAGGCTCACCAGCGAGCCCACGATGACGGGCTTGGAACCCACCCGGTCATCGAGCTGGCCGCCGGTGACAGCCCCGAACGCCGCAACCACGCAGGCACTGATCCCGAACAACAGCACGTCGGCCTCGGAGATGCCGTAGACGTTCACCCCGAGCACTGCGCCGAACGCGAATACTCCGGCCAGCCCGTCGCGGAACACCGCGCTCGCCACCAGGTAGTAGACCACGTTGTGGTCACGCCGCCACTCCTCGCGGATCTCGGCCCACAACTTGCGGTAGGCGCCGAAGAACCCGACACGTTCGACCGGGACCGCATCTGGGACCCGCGGCACCATCACGAAGATCGGCAACGCGAACAACACGAACCAGACCGCGGTGAGCAGCATCACCGCCCGCACGTTCTGCCCGTCCGCGGCCGGGATACCCAGCAGCCCGCGGGTGTCCCCGTCGCCGGCGATGAACCCGACGTAGGCCAGCAGCAACAACACAACACTGCCCCCGTAACCCAGCGCCAGGCCGAGGCCGGAGATCCGTCCGGACGTGGCCGGCGTGGACAGCTGTCGCAGCATGGCGTTGTAGGGCACCGTGGCCAGCTCGTTACAGGCGGCCGTGCAGGCCAGCAGCACGAGCCCGGGCATCAGGTAACGGTGGTCATCGCGGATCAGGCTCATCGCCGAGGTGAACACGACGGCCAGACCGGTCATCACAGCCAGCACCCGGCGCCGACGCGCCGGCGCGTCGACCCAGATGCCGGTAACCGGCGCCAGAAGGGCCACCACGAGACCGGCGATCGTCATCGCGCGCCCCAGCCAGCTGGCCGGCGTGGTGTCACCCGGGAGGTCCGAACCGACACTTCCGGTCAGGTACACCGAGAACACGAAGGTGACGACGATGGCGTTCAGGCCCGTCGCACCGCAGTCCCACAATGCCCACGCGAGCACCCTCGCCCGCCCGGGGTTAGTCATGACCGCCACCTTATGGGTTTCGGCTCCTTCTAGGATTGGCGCCATGCCCGTACCCGCACCCAGTCCGGATGCCCGTGCCGTCGTCACCGGCGCCTCGCAGAACATCGGCGAAGCGTTGGCCACCGAGCTCGCCGCCCGCGGCCACCACCTGATCATCACCGCGCGACGCGAGGACGTGCTGACGTCGCTGGCGCAGCGGCTCACCGAGCGCTACGGGGTGACCGTCGAGGTGCGCGCCGTCGACCTCACCGACCCGGCCGCCAGGGACGCGCTGTGCGACGAACTGGCCCAGCGGGAAATCTCCATCCTGTGCGCCAACGCAGGCACCGCGACCTTCGGCCCGGTCATCGATCTGGACCCGGCCGGTGAGAAGGCCCAGGTGCAGCTCAACGTCCTCGGTGTGCACGACCTGGTGCTGGCCGTGCTGCCCGGCATGGTCAAGCGCGGCTCCGGCGGAATCCTCATCTCCGGCTCGGCGGCAGGCAATTCACCGATCCCGAACAACGCCACCTACGCGGCCTCCAAGGCCTTCGCCAACACATTCAGCGAGTCGCTGCGCGGCGAGCTCAAGGGCGCGGGCGTGCATGTCACGGTGTTGGCGCCCGGCCCGGTGCGCACCGACCTGCCCGACGAGTCCGAGCAGTCGCTGGTCGAACGGCTGATCCCCGACTTCCTCTGGATCTCAACCGAATACACCGCCAAGCTGTCGCTGGACGGCCTGGACAAGAACAAGATGCGGGTGGTGCCCGGCGTGACGTCCAAGGCCATGTCGATGGCCAGCGGCTACGCCCCGCGGGCCATCGTCACCCCGATCGTCGGCGCCGTCTACAAGAAGCTCGGCGGCGGCTAGAGCATTCGCCGTTTCGACATTGCACTGAGGGCTGTGGTTCTTGCCGAACCACAGCCCTCAGTGCAATCTCAACGCTCGGACTAGCGGCGGCGACCCGTCCCGAAGATGCTGCGGGTGATCTCACGGCCGATGACGGTGCCCGCCGAGCGCATGGCGCTCTTGAACGCCGGGCTGGCCATCATCTTGTCGAAGAACCCGGGCTCCGCGGGCTGTGCGGGCGCCGGCATCGGCTCGATGTCGCCGGACGCCTCGACCCCGGCGAAGCCGCCCGGATCCTCGGGCGAGGGCGGCGGCGCCAGCTTGGCGGCCAACCGCTCGTAGGCCGAATCCCGGTCCACGGTCTGGCCGTAGGTGGCCTGCAGCGGGCTGGCCTTGGCGGCGGCGGTGATCGCGTCGTTGCCGATCGTGTCCATCAACGAGCGCGGAGCCCGCATCCGGGTCCAGGCCACCGGCGTCGGCGCACCCCGCTCCGAGAGCACGGTGACGACCGCCTCGCCGATACCCAGTGACGTCAGCGCCTTCTCCAGGTCGTAGACGTCGGTCTTCGGATAGGTGCGCACCGTCTTCGACAGGGCCTTCTGGTCATCCGGGGTGAAGGCGCGCAACGCGTGCTGCACCCGTGCACCCAGCTGCGAGAGCACCTCGTTGGGCACGTCGGTGGGCAGCTGCGTGCAGAAGAACACGCCGACGCCTTTCGACCGGATCAGCTTGACGGTCTGCTCGACCTGTTCGAGGAACGCCTTGGATGCGTCGGCGAACAGCAGATGCGCCTCGTCGAAGATGAAGACCAACTTGGGCTTGTCGACGTCACCGACCTCGGGCAGCGACGTGAACAGGTCGGCCAGCACCCACATCAAAAACGTCGAGAACATCACCGGCCGCGCCGCCTGCGCACCCAGCTCGAGCAGGCTGATGATGCCGCGGCCCTGAGCGTCGGTGCGCAGCAGATCCTTGGGCTCCAGCTCGGGTTCGCCGAAGAACGAGTCGGCGCCCTCGGCCTCCAGGTTGACCAACGCCCGCAGGATGACGCCCGCCGTCGTGGTCGACACCGCACCCAGTGCCTTGAGTTCGGGCTTGCCCTCGTCGCTGGTGAGGAACTGGATCACCGAACGCAGATCCTTGATGTCCAGCAGGGGCAGGCCCTTCTGATCGGCCCAGTGGAAGATCAGGCCCAGCGTTGACTCCTGGGTGGTGTTGAGCCCCAATACCTTTGACAACAGGATCGGCCCGAAGCTGGTGATCGTGGCCCGGACCGGAACGCCGATACCCTCGGTGCCCAGTGACAGGAACTCGACCGGAAAGGCAGTCGGCGTCCAACTGTCGCCGGTGTCCTTGGCGCGCTGATCGGTCTTCTCGTCGGCAGCACCCGGCGCCGAGAGGCCGGACAGGTCACCCTTCACGTCGGCCATCACCACCGGAACGCCGGCCGCCGACAACTGTTCGGCGATCACCTGCAGCGTCTTGGTCTTGCCGGTACCGGTGGCACCCGCGATCAGCCCGTGCCGGTTGACCGTGGCCAACGGGATGCGGACCTGTGCGGTCGGGTCCACGGTGCCATCGACCACCACCGTTCCCAATTCCAACGCCTGGCCTTCGACTGCGTAACCGGCAGCGATCTGCTGCGCGGGGGTGGCTGTCGATTCGGTGGTCATGCCGCGGTCCTCCCAGTGTTCGCGAACGAGCCAATCGGGGTTTGACACTACTTGCCGGGCGGCGCGCGTGGTGGGTGTGGCAGCTCGACGCCCGGTATGGGAATACTGTGGATCTTCGTGCGAGACGAACTGGTATGGATCGACTGCGAGATGACCGGCCTGGACCTCAAGTCCGATCGCCTCATCGAGATTGCGGTTCTGGTCACCGACGCGGACCTGAACATCCTCGGTGACGGCCTGGACGTGGTCATTCACACCGACGACGAGGCGTTGTCGTCCATGGTCGACGTGGTCAAACAGATGCACACCCGCTCCGGGCTGATCGAAGAAGTCCGAGCTTCGACGGTCGATGTGGCCACCGCAGAAGAAATGGTGCTCGATTACATCCGCGGGCACGTCAAGACGGCGAAGGCCGCTCCCCTGGCCGGCAACTCGATCGCCACCGACCGCGGCTTCATCGCCCGCGACATGCCCAAACTCGACGATTACCTGCACTACCGGATGATCGACGTCAGCTCGATCAAGGAACTGTGCCGCCGCTGGTACCCCAGGATCTACTTCGGCCAGCCCGAGAAAGGGCTGGCCCACCGCGCCCTGGCTGACATCCACGAGTCGATCCGCGAATTGAAGTACTACCGCTCGACCGCGTTCGTGGCCCAGCCCGGGCCGTCTACCAGCGATATTGCCGCGGTCGCGGCCGAGCTCGGCCCGCCGAAGGACGACGCGCCAGAAACCGATTCGGCGCTAGGACACCCGAGCAGTTAGTATCTACGAGCCGCATACGCTCCAGAGCAGCGCGGCGATGGTGGCTGTAGTTCAGTTGGTAGAGCACCAGGTTGTGATCCTGGCTGTCGCGGGTTCGAGTCCCGTCAGCCACCCCGATATCGGGAACGCCGTCTGCGCATGCAGACGGCGTTCCTGTTTTCCGGGCTGGTTCGCTCAGTCCTTGGAGTCCGAATCCCAGGTCGACGGCAGCAGCGGAATCGTGGGGCCTTCCCCGAACTCGGCGCTGCCCAACGTCGTCAGGCCCGCCGTCGTCACATCGGCCTTGTCTCGCACCCCGGAGAAGCCCAAGGGCCCCGCGCCGCGATCCGACACGGTCGGCGACGCGTGCGGCCCGGCGCCTGGCGGCACATCGGCCTGCAGGTCCATGTACTCGTTGCCACGGCCTCTGTCCCGCATCGCGGCTCGCCGACGGCGCGCCCGAGCCTCGCGAGCTTGTTCTCCGGTCGCCGCCGTGGCGGTGTCGGACTCAGGAGCTTTCCTCCTCGCGGTCGCGGTGCTGGGTCTTGCCGCGGCGGGGACAGCGAGGCCAGGTGAGCCGATCAAGTACGGCGGGAAGAATCCCGGCCCACCACCGGGAGCGGACGGGGGCGCCGAGCCGGAGGCGACGGTTGCCGAAGCCGATGCACCAGCCGACGGCGCGGTGGGGGCCGAGGAGGCGGGCGCGGCCGATGGGCTGCCGGACACCGTCGGCGTGGCCCCGGCGGCCGGCCAGGACCCAGGCTCGCTCCCGGCCGGAATCTCCGAGACGACGGGAACACTCGGTTGGATGGCTGCCAGGCCGGCGATCGCCCAGCCCAGGTTCGCGGTCACGATGCTCAGAGCCGGTTGAATCAGGGCCGGTGACAACTGGACGACGACCTGAAGTAGCTGTGCCGCGTGGAAAGCCATGTCGGCCAACACCATGGGCAGGTTGGTCAGCAGGGCGGCCGGATCGTTCAGCAGATTGTCGATCAGCAGACCGATGTTCTCGATCTGCTCATGTCCGACTTCGAGCCACCACCGCGGGTCGAGTGGGCTCAGGTCTCCGTGGCCGTGGTCATCGTCGTGATCGTGGTCATGGTCATGGTCATGGTCATGGTCGTCCTCGTGGTCATGCTCGTGGTCGTGGTGGTCATGCAGGATCCTCGGCGCGACCGGCGTGGAGGGACTGGATGCCACCGCGGCCTCTGACACGCCCTGGTAGCCCTCCATCGTGACGGCGGCCAGGATCCACATCCGTACGTAATCAGCCTCGTTCAGTGCGATCGGGATGGTGTTGATACCAAAGAAGTTGGTGGACACCAGGATTGCATTCCTGACATGGTTGGCGGCCAGCTCGGCCAGGGTGGGCATCGCCGCCAGCGCGCCGGTATATGCGCCGGCCGCGGTTTCATGCCGAGCCGCGACCGCGGCGCTGTCGGCACTGGCCTGATACAGCCACGCCAGATACGGAACATGGGCGGCGACATACTGTTCGGCGCTCGGACCTTGCCACGCCCCGGCCCGCACGCCACCCAGCACCGCCGCGAGTTCTTCAGCCACCGCGGCATATTCGACGCTCAACGACGACCATGCGCCCGCGGCAGCCAACATCGCGCCAGGGCCGGGGCCGCTACTCAACAGCGAAGAATGCACCTCCGGTGGCGAGGCCATCCATACCGCGGCCATAGAACCCTCCTCGTAGACCGGCTACCCGAAGCGTCCAAGCTATTGAATATGATTGTCATTATCAATGAATCCATTTGGAACTCATAGAAACGCCGGCCACGGACATCACGCGTCGCCAGATGCGCGCAGCCTGGCACGCCGAATGAAGCCAAAGGATTTGGGACCGAACGGTCCTCGCGGCCTCGGAGTATCGCAGCGGCCGGAGTCACCGGCCGCTGGAATGAACTGCGGACTAGTTGGCCGCGTCCACCTTCTTCTTGATCCGCGGAGCCAGCTGCACGATCTCGGGCACCACGGTCGGATTCTCGTAGGCCGTGGTCACCAGTGACACCAGGGTGTTGGCGACGTCGCGCAGGGCGGACATCCGGGCGGGCAGAGCGCCCTGGGCCACCCACGTCTTGACCAACTGGTCCAACAGGTCACGGTCGGCGCCGCGCAGGATCTCGGTGTCATCGGTGGGCCCGACGCCGACCCGGATCAGCGACAGTTCAGGATGCTCGATACGCCAGGAGTTCAAGATCTCGTCGAGGGCGGCCTTGCTCGCGCTGTATGCCGCCACCCCGGCACGGGGACGACCGACGTCGTAGCTCGACGCCACCAGGACCACGCCGTTCTCGGCCAGCCGCGGCGCAGCGGCACGCAACACGTTGTTGGCACCCACGGTGTTGACGCTGAACGCGTGCAGCCAGGTGGCCACATCGGTGTCCTCGATGTAGGCGAATGGGATCACCGTGCTGGTGAACACCACCGCGTCCAGGCCACCCAGGGTGTCCGCCGCCTCATTGACCACCCGGTTGATCGCCGCGGAATCCTCGACGTCGAGTTCGAAGGCGTGTCCGCCCGTCGCCTCCGCGAGGGAATTCAGCAGTTCGATGCGCCGTGCGGCCACGGCGACCTTGGCGCCGCGCTCGGTGGCACTGATCGCAACAGCGTGGCCGATGCCCGACGAGGCACCGACGACGAGGAGACGCAGTCCGGCTGCATCGGCTCGCTGACCGCTCATTCTCGATCAACCCTCCATGGTCCGTCTCAAGGTGTTAGGTCACCCTTTGCTCGTCGGACATTACCGCGTGCGATGAATTCCGGGCGCGCGGTGGGTCCACTTGAGAGAACGAGATTCTCCGAACCGCAATCAGGAGCCCTTCATGACGACAGGAAAACCTCCGGTAGTCGATCAGCAGACCTGGCGCACCGCGCTCGATGACCTACGCCGTCGAGAGAAGGCCGCCACCCGGGAATTGGATGCCATCGCCGCCGCACGACGGCGGCTACCGATGGTAGAGATGCCGAACTACACGCTCGTGGGTGCCGACGGCCCGGTGCGACTGGCCGACGTCTTCGAGGGCCGCACCCAGTTGATCACCTACCACCACATGTGGACCGACGGCGCCGAGTGGCAGTGCGGCGGCTGCACGGGATTCACGTCGCAGTTCACCCGGCTCGACTTTCTGGACAATTACGACGCCCGCTTCGTCATCGTCACCAACGGGCCGATCGACGAGGCGCTGGCCTACCGCGACAAGGTCGGCAACCGGATGGAGTGGTACTCGTCGTCGGAGAGTGCGTTCGGATCCGACGTCGATGCCGCACCCAACGACGGTTTCGCGGTCAACGTGTTCTTCCGCGACGGAGACACCGTCTACCGCACCTGGCACACCAACGGTCGCGGCACCGAACAACTCAGCCATTCGTTCGCCCTGATCGATCTGCTGCCCTACGGCCGCCAGGAGGAATGGCTCGATTCCCCGCCAGGGTGGCCGTCGCGACCCACATACTCGGGCTGGCTCGACAGCCCCGACGTTGCCCGCCTGTACGGAAAGGACTCCCGATGACCTCATCAACGGACACCGAGCGTTACGTCGTCACCCGCACCATCTCGGCATCCCCGGCCCAGGTGTTCGCCGTCCTCGCCGACCCGGCGCGGCACTGCGATACCGAGCCCGGCGACTGGGTGCGCGACGCGATCGACCCCAGGCCCATCACCGGGACCGGCCAGATCTTCGCGATCAACATGTTCCTGCCCGCGGCCGGCGGCCACTACGTCATGCATAACCTGGTGACCGATTTCGACAAAGACCGGACCATCGCGTGGCTGCCCGGCCAGCTCGACGAGACCGGCCACCATGAGCCGGGGGGCTGGAGCTGGCGCTACGACCTGACGCCCAACGGCGACCAGACCGACGTGACGATCACCTACGACTGGACCGATACCCCGCAGAGCTTCCGCGACCAGATCGGCGGGATGCCTCCGTTCGGCGCCGACTTCCTCGCTGAATCGCTTGCCGCACTGGACCGCTCGGTGAAGTAATCAGCCGGGCACCCGGTCGAGGAATCCGAGGACAGTCTGAATCCGGCCGTCGTTGTCGGTGGAGAGCACATCGAAGCCGACCACGACGGGCTCGGTATCGCGCGGACCGAGGCCCCATTGGAACCGCGCCTGCCGATGGTGGGCGTCCGGTCCACTGACGAGGGTGAACACGTAGCCCGGGAATTGGGCCTGCACAGCCTCGATGGCGCCGGAGATACCGTCGTGCCCACTCACCTCGGCCAGCGGATCGGTGTAGGTCACGCTGTGCGCCCAATGCTGCTCCAGCAACGCCCGCCGATCGGCGGCATCGGTGGCGTTCCAGGTGTTGAGGTATGCGGTGACGGTGTCGTCAAGCTGGGCCATGTTCGCCTCTTTCACGGTAATCAACTGGGACTCAGTCAGATTCACCGATCGGAGGCGCGTTGTCGATTACCGCCGAGGTAATCGAGCGATGCCGGTATCAAGTACTGGCGTTGCCAGTGCGCCACTGGTCCCAGGGAATGTTCCAGTCCCCCAGACCCTCGGTGCCCGGCAAGACCGGACCCACCGTGTTGACCACCTCGACAATGTCGCCGCGTTTGGTGTTCTCGTAGAACCAGCGGGCATTGGCCGTGCTGACGTTCAGGCACCCGTGGCTGACATTGCTGTAGCCCTGGCTACCTACCGACCACGGGGCCCCGTGCACATAGATACCGCTGTAGGACATCTGGGTCGCGAAGTCGACCTCGGTGCGATAACCGTTGGGCGAGTTGACCGGTACTCCGTAGGTCGACGAATCCATGACCATATGGTCGAAGCGGTCACCGATGATGTACACGCCGTTGTTCGTCGGAGAACTGTTCTTGCCCATCGAGATCGGCATCGCCTTGATGACCTCGCCGTTGCGGCGGATGGTCAGCGTCTTCGAGTTGTCGTCGGCGACCGCGATCACCTCGTCACCGATGGTGAAGTGGGTCGTGACGTTGCCCTGACCGAACAACCCGTCGCCCAACTCGACGCCGTAGGTGTTGACGGTCACATCCACCGAAGTGCCGGGCTTCCAGTATTTGGCCGGGCGCCAACGCACTTCGCGGTTGTTGAGCCAGTAGAAGGCACCTTCGACCGGTGGATTGGTCTTGACGGTGATAGCCCGCTGGGCAGCCATGCGGTCAGTGATGTTCTCGTCGAAGCGGACGGCGATGGGCTGGCCCACCCCGACCACTTCCCCGTCGTTGGGCAGGACGTACGGCATCGTCAGGTTCGCGGGCGAGTGCGTCTCGAACCTCAACCGACGGTTCGCGACACCGCCGAGGCCCAGTGACTGCGCATTGAGGGTGTACTGCTCGTTGTAGTCGAGCGGGTCGGTGGTCGACCACGTCAACCCGTCGGCGCTGAACTGTCCCGCGATGCTGGCGCCTTCTTCGTTGGTCATCGTCACCCCACCGAGGACGCCGTTCTCGGCACTCACCGTGACCGGCGCGTCGACGGTCACACCGACCGCACCATCGGTTACCGAGGCGTTGACCCTGGGCACCAGTAGGTCGCCATATGGAGTGCCCTTGTCCGCGATCGCCGGTGGCGGCCCTTGCGGGTCCTGGCCGCCGCACCCTGTCAGACCCAACATCAAGGCCGGCACCATCGCAACTACCGCTCGCCGGAAGACATCCCGATACGGACGGGTCACCGTCTGGCCCTGCCCCATGTTCGTCCTACCCCTCGCAAGGTCGATAGCAAATCTTGGCAATAGTCTAAGGGCTCCGGCGGCCCGGAGCTGACTCGAACGTCTCCCCACGCCCGTCACCAGCGGATTTCACTGTTGAGCGAAACTCCTGTTATTGTCTCTCACGCGCGCCGTTAGCTCAGTTGGTAGAGCAGCTGACTCTTAATCAGCGGGTCCGGGGTTCGAAACCCTGACGGCGCACCAACCAAAAACCCTGCCTCGGCAGGGTTTTTGTGTTTGAGCGTTTGAGAGTTACTGCGGCGGTACATCTATCTGGCTCGGTACCTGTCGGCAAGCCTGTCGCCGATGCTGGGTTCAGCTTCTTCCAACAACATCTCCACTGCACCGGCCAGATGCGCGGCCGCATAGCCGTTGTCCCGGTACTGCTCAGTTTTGAAGCGGTCGAGCTCCCTGCGTAGATCGCCGAGGGTTTCATCGCTCACATGCGCCATATGGCTACCTCCAGTCGGTGTGACCACGGCTCACATCCCCGCATAGAGGTTCGACATGAGCCATCGGGTTCTGTCAGCGAATCCCGACGATGAGTTCGTCGGGATCAGCCGTACCGGCGAAGGCACACGCAGCGATCCTGGCAAACGGAAAAAAAGTTAGCTGCAACGCAATACCCCCTTGTCACACGTTCGTCCCGTGTTGCGGCCGGGATCGAGACCTAGGTCTGAATCCCCAGTCCTGACCCGACCTCGACCTTAGCTGGACACCTATGCACTAGCAACCGGTTCGTCGAGAAAGAGCCGTTCCAGCCCTGCAATGCAGGGGTTTTCAGCTGCGGCGAGGATTCGTCGGCGAGTTGCGCTGAGCACTGCGGGCTACCAAACCGACCCAGGTTTGCCAATCGTTTTCCCCACCACAGCGCGACGCAAAGGCCAACTGCACTCCCCTCGGCGTCATTGCCACAGCAAACATTCAGGAAGCTTCCCCGAGCCTTCGGTCGCACCGCAAGGAGCCCGTCGACCGCGGCCGGAGCGGCCGCTCGACTTTGCGGTGCGCGGGGATGAGCGCGGCGGAAAAACCGCGATTGACGCACGTCGATAATGTGCTGGTAACTGGGTCGTAACATGACCGGTTGCCCAGCGGACCAAATGTTGACGGTTACGTAAGTTACTGTCCAGTATTCGAAATCGACACTTTCGCTGGTCAGGTGCAGGAAACCGTGTTAATCTCGAGTTAGCTGGTTGATTTCGTTTCGGTCCGCGTGGCGCTTGAGCCAAGATAAGAGGTGTTAGCTGATGGCTACCGCAGGTGGCGTCGACCCCACAGCTGCATCAACCTCGGCATTTGTTGCTACGAATCAGCCCGTCATGGTGTATAGCTGCAACCGACTGGGCCGCATCGCCAACCCCCCGAGTTTCTCGTTGGCGGACTGGCTGCTGTTTCGCCGCCGCTGAGCGGCGCGTCGCGTCTGAGCCGCTGAGCAGCGCGTCAGGGCAAAATACGCCCCGCGGACCGGTCAGTGCCGCTTGATCCGCCGGACGACCACGAAGACCACGAGCACGCCGGCACCGGCCAATGACGCAGTCACGGCAGGCTTCTTGATGAAGCCGATCACCGCTGACTTGAAATCGTCGGCCAGCCGCTGGGGGTTGGCCCGCTCGGCCAGGGAGTCGACAGTCAACGCCAGTTGATCGCGAGCGTGATCGATGTCCCGCTTGATGCTCTCCGGGTCCCGGTTCGCCACTGTTTGCTCCTCCAAGCCACTCCATGTCGTGCTGCCCTGCCGCACTACCCTAGATCAGCCGGCTCCGTGACGACGGAACCGGTCGACAAGAAGGGATACCCGCGCATGCCGCCAACCCCGCGCCTCGAGGTGGGAGACACCGCCCCGGCTTTCAGCCTGCCCGACGCCGACGGCAACGTCGTCAAGCTCTCCGACTACAAAGGCCGCAAGGTCATCGTCTACTTCTACCCGGCAGCCTCGACGCCGGGATGCACCAAGCAGGCATGTGATTTCCGGGACAGCCTCACCGAACTCAACGACGCCGGACTCGACGTCATCGGCATCTCCCCCGACAAGCCGGAGAAACTCGCCAAGTTCCGCGACAAGGAAGGGCTGACCTTCCCGTTGCTGTCCGACCCGAGCCGCGACGTGCTGACGGCCTGGGGCGCCTTCGGTGAAAAGACCATGTACGGCAAGACCGTTCAGGGCGTCATCCGGTCGACGTTCCTCGTCGACGAAAAGGGCAAGATCGCCGTCGCGCAGTACAACGTGCGGGCCACCGGCCACGTCGCCAAGCTCCGCCGCGACCTGTCGGTCTGACCGCGCCCGCTCAAGGCTGGGTGGTCAACAGAAAAGTCAGGTAGCCGAGGTAGGCCGCGACCATCGCGGCCCCTTCGGCGCGGTGCACACGTCGGCCCGTGATGAAGACCGGGATGCAGACCAGGCCGGCGACGACCATCAGCGGGATGTCGATCCACACCAGGTTGTGTGAGAGGGCCAGGCCGTCGGCCGGCACCAGACACGTGATGCCCAGGATCAGCAGGATGTTGTAGACGCTGCTGCCGAGCAGGTTGCCGACTGCGATGTCGCGCTCACCGCGCACCGTGGAGACGATCGTCGTCACCAACTCGGGTGCCGAGGTTCCGATCGCCACGATGGTCAGGCCGATCAGCGCATCCGATACCCCGAACCCTCGTGCGATTCCGACCGCCCCGTCGACCAGCCACTCGGCACCGACGATCACCACGACGATGCCGGTCACCGTCATCGCGATGTGCCGAAATACGCTCTCCCCAACATGTTTCGGCTCCTTGGCCGGCCCCTCCGCATATGCCTGGATGTACTCGGCCTTCACCGCCCGGCTCTCACGGTGCGACATGCGGATCAGCACGAGGGTGTAGACGATGGCGCCGCAGACCAGGATTACCCCGTCGACCCGCGACAGCACCCCGTTGAGCGCCAGCACCCACAGCAGCACCGCCGCCCCCGCCATCACCGGCAGGTCGAACCGCAATGTCCGCTGCTCGATCGCCAGCGGACGGATCAGTGCGCTCAGCCCGAGAATGAACAGGATGTTGACCACGTTGGTGCCGGCGATGTTGCCGACGGCCAGCTCACCGCTGCCCTCGGTGGCCGCGGTGACACCGACGGCGAGCTCGGGAAGGCTGGTGCCGATCGACACGACGGTCAGGCCGATCAGGATCGGGCTGATGCCCAGTCGTGCCGCCAGTTGCGCGCCGCCCCGGACCATCACCTCGGCCCCGATCGCGAGTGCGATCAGGCCGACGACGAACCAGCCGACGCTGCCGGTCATATCTTCTGGCGGGCCAGCGCTTCGAGCAGGAGCGCCTCGGCCGTCGCCGCCTTGTGCAGCACGCCCAGGTGCAGGCTTTCATTCACGCTGTGTGCCTGGGTGGCTGGATCCTCGACTCCGGTCACCAGAATCGTCGCTGCCGGAAACGCTTCGGCGAATTCGGCGATGAACGGGATCGATCCGCCCATCCCCATGTCCACCGGATCGGTGCCCCAGGCGGTGCGGAACGCCGAACGGGCCGCGTCGTACACCGCCCCCGAGGCATCGATGGCGTAGGGCTGGCCGACGTCGCCCGGAGTGACGGTGACCTGGGCTCCCCACGGGGCGTTGGCCTCCAGGTGGCGAGTCAACGCCGCCAGATGTGCGTGGGCATCACCACCGGGCGCGACCCGCATGCTGATCTTGGCGCGGGCGCGTGGGATCAAGGTGTTCGACGACTTGTCGATCGGAGTCGTGTCGATGCCGATGACGGTGATGGCCGGCTTGGCCCACATACGTTGCACCACTGAGCCGGAACCGATTTCGGAGACCCCGTCCAGCAGCCCGGACTCTTCCCGGACCCAGTCGGGACCACGGTCCACGTCAGCGGCGGTGGCTTCGTGGAGGCCGGCGACGGCGACGTTGCCCTCGTCGTCGTGCAGGCTGGCCAGCAGTCGCACCAACACGCTCAACGCGTCGGGGACCACGCCACCCCACAGGCCCGAATGCAGGCCGTGATCCAGGGTGGCCACCTCCACTGCACAGTCGGCCAGGCCGCGCAGCGTCACGGTCAGGGCCGGGGTCTCGGTGCTCCAGTTGTCGGAGTCGGCGATGACGATGACATCGGCGGCCAGGGCATCTTTGTGGGCAGCCAGCAGTGCCCCCAGTGACGGCGAGCCGGACTCCTCCTCGCCCTCGACGAATACCGTCACGCCGACCGGAGGTTTGCCGTCGAAGGCTCGTACCGCGGCCAGATGTGTTGCGATACCGGCTTTGTCGTCGGCGGTACCACGGCCGTAGAGCCGGCCGTCACGCTCGGTGGGTTCGAACGGCGCGGAGTTCCACTGGGCCGGATCGCCTTCCGGTTGCACGTCGTGATGGGCGTACAGCAGCACCGTCGGTGCGCCCGCGGGCGGCGGGTAATGCGCGATGACGGCCGGGGCGCCGCCCTCGCTGACGATCCGGACCTCGGGGAAACCGGCTTCCGACAACAGCTTTGCGACTGCCTCGGCGCTGCGGTGCACTTCATCGCGCCGGGCCGGGTCGGCCCATACCGACTGGATGCGGACCAGATCCTCCAGATCGGACCGGACCGACGGCAACACCTGCTGCACCCGCGCCACGACATCACTCATGGTGACGACATTAGCCGCACAGCCAAATGTCGCGAGCGTGCACGAATGCTGCCCGAGTGCGGCGTGTCGGGCGGCAGACACGCACGCTCGCGGTGCCAGGGAGTTAGGGCTCCTCGATGATCGCCACCGCGGCGGCGGTGTCCGCCTCGTGCGTGAGCGAGACGTGAATGGTCACGGTCTCAAGGTGCTTGGCGATCTCACCGGACAGCCGCACCTTGGGCCGGCCCCACATGTCGGTGACCACCTCGATGTCGCGGTGGATCCCCTCCGGCAGGGCCGGGCGCTTGGAGAACCGTGAGCTCGACCACGCCTTGATCACGGCCTCCTTGGCCGCCCACCGGGCCGCCAGGTGCCGGGCCGCCGACGAACTCTTGTCCGCGGCGTCCCGGCGCTCACCTGGCGTGAACGTCTCGGCGAATACGGTTCCCGGCCGGTCCACCTGCTCAGCGAAATCAGGTATGGAAACCAGATCGATGCCTACTCCCACAATCGCCATGGAAGCGAACCTAGCTCACCTCTCCGTGCACCCACTCACCGCACATACAGATCGTCCTCACCGAGGCGGGCGTCGGCGTTCAGCAACATCGCCGCTTCCTGACGCTTCTCCGGCACGTCGTGGTCGAACCGGCGATCGGCAGGCTTCTCGTACATCGACCGCCCACCGGCGATCGCCCCTGCCAACCGGCGCTGACCGGCCAGCGTGCGCTGCTCGGCCCGCTTGCGGTAGTCGTCGCGCTCGGCCGGATCCAGCGACGCGATGAACGCCTCCGGGTGCACCAGGGCAACCAGGCCGGACACGTGACCGAACCCGAGGCTGGTGACCAGACCGGCCTTGAGCGGGAACTTGCCGCGCAGGTCGAGGGTTTCGCGCACCCAGACGAAGTGGCCGGAGGTGGCCAGCTCGTCGTCGACGCAGTCCAGGCTGCGGTTCGGCGGGATGACGCCGTCGCGCAGGATCTGGCACAGACCCATCATCTGGAACACGGCCGCGCCGCCCTTGGCGTGCCCGGTCAGCGTCTTCTGGCTGACGATGAACATCGGGGCACCGGCCGAGCGTCCCATCGAGTCGGCCAGCCGCTCGTGCAGCTCGGTCTCGTTGGGATCGTTGGCCAGCGTCGAGGTGTCGTGCTTGGAGATCACCGCGATGTCGTCGGCACCCACCCCCAGCTTGGCCAGCGAGCGGGCCAGCTGCGAATCCTTGCCGCCACGCCCGGCGCCCAGGGCGCCAAGGCCCGGAGCCGGGATCGAGGTGTGCACACCGTCGGCGAAGCTCTGCGCGTAACCGACGACGGCCAGCACCGGCAAGCCCATCTTGGCGGCGAGGTCGCCGCGGGCCAGCAGGATCGTGCCACCGCCCTGGGCTTCCAGGAAGCCCAGGCGACGACGGTCGTTGGCGCGGGAGAACTTCGAGTCGCTGATGCCCTTGGCGCGCATCATCTCGGTGTCGGCGGTGGCCGCCATGTCACCGAAGCCGATGATCGCTTCCAGGGTCAGGTCGTCGAATCCGCCGGCGATCACCAGGTCGGCCTTGCCGAGGCGGATCTTGTCCACACCCTCCTCGACCGAGACGGCCGCGGTGGCGCAGGCGCCGACCGGGTGGACCATCGCGCCATAGCCGCCGACGTAGCTCTGCATGACATGTGCCGCAACGACGTTCGGCAGCACCTCCTGCAGGATGTCGTTCGGCTTGGCCCGGCCCAGCAGGTTGCCGTGGTACATGGTCTGCATCGAGGTCATGCCGCCCATGCCGGTGCCCTGCGTGGAGGCCACCAGGCTCGGATGCACCCAGCGCATCAGCTCGGTCGGGGTGAAGCCCGAGGACAGGAACGCATCGACGGTCGCCACGATGTTCCACAGCGCAACCCGGTCGATCGAGTTGGCCATGTCCGGGGTGATGCCCCACACCGTCGGGTCGAACCCGGTTGGGATCTGCGCGCCGACGGTCCGGGACAGCTTGGTCTTACGCGGCACCCGAATCTCGGTGCCCGCCTTGCGGATCACCTGCCAGTCGCTGGAGTCCGGCACCGGCCGGGCCACCGTGTGCTCAGGATCGAAGGACACGAACGCCCGGGCGTCGGCCTCGCTGGACACCACGAAGCTGAAGTCCTTATCCAGGAACACGCTGACCAGCAGCGGCGAGGCGTGATCGGGATCGATCGCACCGTCGTCCACGAACTCGCGGATGCCGCAACGTTCCACCACGGCGTCGTGGTAACGCTCCACGATCTCGGATTCGGGAACCAGCTCACCGGTCGTGGTGTCGTACCAGCCTGCCTTGGGATCGTCTTCCCACTTGACCAGGCCGGTCGTCCAGGCCAGCTCCAGCACACCGGCCGCCGACAGCTCGCCGGAGACCTCCATCTCGAAGCGGGTGCGCGACGAGCCGTAGGGCCCGAGCTCGGCACCACCGACGATGACCACCAGGTCGGCCGGGTCGACGTCCAGGTCGTCCCACTCCGGCGCCGGCGCCGGGTTGTGACCGCGCGGCGGGGACGGCAGTGCCGAAATAGCACCCTCGTCCTCATCGTCCTCGGATTCGGCTGCGGCGCTTGCCATGTCCTCACGGGCCTTGGCAGCCAGTTCGGCCATGTCGATCTTGATGTCACCGAGACCACCGGTCAGGTCCGCCTTGATCGGCGCGTTGGCCGCGGCGACCTTGGACTCCACCGTGCACAGGTTCAGCAGCATGGCTGCCATCTCCGCGGTGCTGTACGTGGTGACACCGGCCTCCTCGACCGCGCTGACGATGGCGTCGTTGTGACCCATCAGCCCGGTCCCCTTGGTCCAGCCGATCAGCGCGTGCGCCAGGCTGACCCGCTCGGCCCACGATGATTCGGCGCTCCACCGGTTCACCAGCGCGTCGAGCGCGGACTTGGATTCGCCGTAGGCACCGTCGCCACCGAACATGCCGCGGTTGGGCGAGCCCGGCAGCACCACGTGCAGACGCGAGGCGATGTCACGCTCGGCACCGATCGTCGACAGCCCGCCGATGAGCCGCTGCACGGCCCACAGCAGGACCTTCATCTCCATCTCGGAGCGTGAACCCGCCTCCGACAGGTCCCCGGCCACGCGCGGTGCGGCGAACGGGAACAGCAGCGTCGGGGTCTGCGCATCCTTGAGGTGGATCGATTGCGGCCCAAGGCTTTCGATCTGCTCGCTACCGACCCACTCGACCAGCTTGTCGATGTCCGAGTAAGACGCCATGTTGGCAGGGACCACCCACAGGGTGGCGCCGAAACGGGCGTTCTCGCGGTAGAGCTCCTTGTAGAACGCCAACCGGTCGTCGTCCAGACGCGAGGTGGTGGCGATGACGGTGGCGCCGCCGTCGAGCAGCTGCCCGACGACCGAGGAGGCGATCGAGCCCTTCGACGCACCGGTCACCACGGCGACCTCGTTGGAATACCGACCGGTTCCCGGGTTTTCCGCACCGGCCGCGATGCGACCGAACAGCGAGGCGTGGATGGTGCGGCCGGCGGCCAGAGCCTTGCCCTGCCACCAATTGGCCTGCGTGGCAACGACATGTCCGGCGCCCTCGAACCGCTCCGAGAGACGCGGCCATTCGGCGTCGATGTCGCCTTCTTCGGCCAGCCACAGCTTGACCAGGTCCTCACGAGCGCTGGCCCAGCGGTCGTCGAACACGACGGCCTTCTTGGCGTCGAATGCCGGAGCCACCAAGCGCGGCCAGTCCGAACCGAGTTCGGTGGTGACCAGGTCGATCAGCTCGGCATCCGTGGCAGCCTCGGGAGCACCCACGGGGGTGTCCAAACCGAGCTGCCCCAGGATCGTGCGCGCGGCCGAGGCCAGCACACCGTCGGGGCCCGTGACCTTCTCGGCGAACTCGTTCAGCGCGGCCGAATCCACCACGCCGCCACCACCGGCACCGCCGGCCGAGGGCAGGCTCACCGGCACGCCCCGGCGGGCGCCCACCGCGGCCACCGCGGCATCGATGACCTTGTCGACGTCGGCGACAGTCGCCAGCGCGCCGGGGTGCAGGCCACCCAGGTCGCCGCCGCGAACGCTGCTGCCTTCACGGGTGCCCAGCGCCACCTCCACGGTGACGTGCTTGGCCCAGCCCGGACCCAGCTCCCAGGTCTTGGTGACGCGTTCGGCGATGTAGCCCGGGCGCTTGCCCGACGGACCGAACACGGTCCGCAGCTGGTCGTTGATCGCGTCCGAGAGCACCGGACCGAACGGCTTGTAGGTGCGGGCCAGCTTGCTGACCTGTCCCTTGAGCGCGCCCAGATCCGCCTCGGCGGCACCGTCGATGGCGCCCAGGTTCAGCTCGGAACCCAGGTCCACCAGCAGCTGGTTACGACGCGAGGAGGCACCGTCGGTGATGGACTCGATCGAGTCCAGCGCCTCGATCTGATCGATACGCATCTTGGCGCTCAGCGCGATCAGGCCGACAGTGGCATCGGCTGCATCGAACGTGATGTCGTCCGGCCGCGGTCCACCCGACGGGGCAGCCGGGGCGGCTGCCGGTGCCGGGGCCGCCTCGGCAGCCGGAGCGGCTTCAGATTCGGCGGAAACCGGTGCCGTGCTTTCCTCGGCCTCGGGCTCCGGCTCGGGATCGGTGTCACTGGCGAACAGCACCGCGGCGTCACGCTCGGCGTTGAGCACCTCGACCGTGCTGTGGGCATATTCGGGCAGCTTCAGCGTGTTGGTGGCCAGTCCGGCGACCGTCGGCGCGTTCTTCACACCGATCTCGACGAACCGCTCGACACCGAGTCCGCCGGCGGCTTCCTCGATGAACAGCAGGTCCTGGGTCTCGATCCAGCGCACCGGGCTGGCGAACTGCCAGGCCAGCAACTCGATGACGATCTTGCGGCACAACTCGATCGGCCGCTCGTTACGCCAGGTGTCGTAGTCGGCGAGGATTTCGTCAAGCGGTTCGGCCGGCACCAGATCGCGGATCTCCTGAATGAAGTCGCGGTCCAGCGTGAACGGCCGGGGCACCAGGTTCGGGATGTAGCGGCCGACCACCAGCTCCGGGTCGCGGTCGCGCGGCAGGACGCGTTCCAGGCTGCGCCGGAAGTCGTCCACGCCCACCCGCAGCACGCTGGAGTGGAACGGCACGTCGATGCCGGGCACCAGGATGAACGACCGCTTGCCGCCACTGATCTCGCGACGACGCTCGACCTCTTCCTCCAGCGCCTCCAGTCCGCGCACGGTACCGGCGATCGCGTACTGCGAGCCGCGCAGGTTGAAGTTCACGATCTGCAGGAATTCACCTGTGCGCTCGGCGATCTCGGCGACGAAGCTCTCCACGTCCTCGTCGGCGAGGTCGATCTGCGACGGGCGGATCGCGGCCAGCCGGTAGTTGGACCGGCCCCGCTCGTCGCGCGGAACGATGTCGTGCATCTTGGAGCCGCGGTGGAACACCGCCTCCAGCAGACCTTCGAGCTCGATCACGCCGGAAACACAAGCCAGTGCGGTGTATTCACCGACGGAGTGACCGCAGGCGATCGCGCCTTCGACGAACGCACCCTGCTCACGCATCTCGGCAACCTGCGCGGCGGCCGTCGTGGCCATCGCGACCTGGGTGAACTGCGTCAGGTACAGCACACCCTCGGGGTGCTCGTAGTGCACACCGGAGGCGATCAGCGACGTCGGGTTGTCACGGACCACGTGCAGCACCGAGAAGCCCAGCGTCTCGCGGGTGAACTTGTCGGCCTTGTCCCAGATCTTGCGGGCGGCCTTGGACCGGGCCCGGACCTCCATGCCCATGCCCTTGGACTGGATGCCCTGGCCGGGGAACGCGTAGACGGTCTTGGGTGCGGCAAGCCGGGCCGTCGCAGCCATCACCAGCTCGGAGCCGATGCGGGCCTGAACCTCGACAACCTCTGCACCGACATCGATTCCGACCCGGTCGACACGGAAGTCGACCTCGTCGCCCGGCTTGACCATGCCCAGGAAGCGGGCGGTCCAGCCGACCAGCTTGGCCGGCGGAACCGGCTTGCCGTCGGTGGCGGTGAGGACGTGCTGCGCTGCGGCCGACAGCCACATGCCGTGCACGATCGGCGATTCCAGACCGGCAAGCAGTGCGGCCGCCCGGTCGGTGTGGATCGGGTTGTGGTCACCGGAGACCACGGCGAACGGCCGCATGTCCACGGGCGCGCCGACCGTGACGTCGCGACGGCGACGACGCGGGGTGTCGGTGGCGTTGTCCGAGATCGCACCGCCGGCCCGAACCGGGTCGGTCAGCTCGGCCTCGCCGGTGCGGCCACGGATGGCGAACCGCTCTTCGAGCTTGGCGAGCTCTGTGCCGTCGGCGCTACGCACGGTCACCGAAACCGGCACAACGCGGCCGACCTCGGTGTCGGTGGCGGCCGAAGCCGTTGCGGTGACGGTCAATTCGGCGGGCTCGGTCGGCAAAGCGGCCAGGAGATGCGCGGCGTGGTCCAGGTGGACCAGGCTCAGCAGACCCTCGACGACCGGGAAGCCGGAGTCGGTGGCGGCGGAGCCGATCGCGGCGAACACCGCGGGCCAGCAGCGGCCGACCAGCGCGTCGGGGACGACGGTGAGCGTCGGCGCCAGCGGGGCGCCGAAGGTGGCGGTGACACCGGTGTGGTCGGCCACCTGCTCGGGGTTCCAGCCGACGGTGACCGTGGCGGTTCCATCGACGACGGGCGGCAACGCGTCAGGACCGTCGACCCCGGCGGCGATGGCGAGCACCGACCGCATCGCGGTCGCGGCGTCGGCGACCTCGACGACCGGTGCGCCACCGCTACGGACGGCGTCGGTCAGGGTGAACCGGATGTCGATCCAGGTTCCCGACAGCGGCACCGACAGCACCACGTGCTGCTCGTCGGCGACCTCGAGCCGGGCCCCGGTGGACGGATGAGAAGCAGAACGCTTTGCAGACCCTTCGCGGACCAACCACTCAGCGGCAGGCGCGATCCGGTGCACCGGGTTGACCGAGGTGCGACCGGCCCACAACACGTCGGGGGCATCGAGCAGCACGGCCAGCGGACCGGTGACATCGTCGCGGCCCTGGCGGCGCGACAGCACGGCCTGCGGCTGGGCCCCGGCGGCCAGCACCTCGTCGACGGCGGCCTGCTCGAAACGGTCCAGCAGCTCACCGACGGGCTCGTCGACCCGGGTGATGCCGGCCACCGCGGCGGTGCCCGGGATGACGCACACCTGATCGGCGTCGTAGCGCGCATCGTGGGCCTGCCACAGCGAGTCGCTGCGCCACCAGCGGCGCACGTCCTTGTCGATCACCGGGACGAAGTTGACCGGCTTGCCCAGCGTCTTGCACAGCTCGACGAAGAACGGCACGTCGGCCGGGTGCAGCTGCACCGACGCGGCGTCGGGGTAGGCCGAGACCAATGCGGTCAGCGCTGCCTTCGGGTCCTCCAACAGCCGCTCGCCGTCGCCGGCGGAATCGAACAGCGTCTCGATCGGACCGAAATCCTGTGCGTGCAAACGGGCTTCGGCGCGCTTGAGCATCTGCTCGAAGCGGTCACGCCAGGTGATGTCCAGCCACGGCGAGTGGTCCCGCTTGGTGTCTGCGGTGCTGTTGCCCTCGCCGATGGCCAGCTCGATGTAGCGGCGCAGCCACTGCAGGTAGGTCATCTCGGCGACATCGCCGAAGTACGGCTTGGCGGTGTTGGCCATCGCGGCGATGATCTCGTCGCGACGAGCGGCCACCGCGTCGGCGTCACCGGCGACCTCGTCGAGCAACCGGCCGCAACGCGATGCGGTGTTGTCGATCTCGTGGATGTCGGCGCCGAGCTGACTGCGGCCCGAGGCCATGCCGCCGGAGGCCTTGCCCGCACCGACCCATGCCTCGGTGCCCTTGGTGTCCACCAGCAACTGCTTGACCTGCGGGCTGGTGGTGGCTTCCAGGGCGGCCATGGCCGCGGTGCCGACCAGGATGCCGTCGATCGGCATCAGCGGGTAGCCGTGGGTGGCCGACCAGCGACCGGACAGGTACTCGGCGGACCGCTCGGGAGTGCCGATGCCACCGCCGACGCAGATGGTGACGTTGGACCGGCTGCGCAGTTCGGAGTAGGTGGCCAACAGGAGGTCGTCGAGGTCCTCCCACGAGTGGTGGCCACCGGCGCGGCCGCCCTCGATGTGGACGATCACCGGCTTGGTCGGCACTTCGGCCGCGATCCGGATGACCGAACGGATCTGCTCGACGGTGCCCGGCTTGAAGACCACGTGGCTGATGCCGAGGTCATTGAGTTCGCCGATCAGCTCGACGGCCTCTTCCAGGTCCGGGATACCGGCACTGACCACGACGCCGTCGATCGGGGCGCCGGACTGACGGGCGCGCTGCACGAGCCGCTTGCCGCCGACCTGCAGCTTCCACAGGTACGGATCGAGGAACAACGTGTTGAACTGGATGGCCCGGCCGGGCTCCAGCAGCTCTCCCAGCTCGGCGATGCGGTCGTTGAAGATCGGCTCGGTCACCTGCCCGCCACCGGCGAGTTCGGCCCAGTGACCGGCGTTTGCTGCGGCCGCGACGATCTTGGCGTCCACTGTGGTGGGCGTCATACCGGCCAGCAGGATCGGCGAGCGTCCGGTGAGCCGCGTGAACTTGGTCGAAAGCTTGACCGATCCGTCAGGCAGGCTGACCACGGTCGGGGCATAGCTGGACCACGGGCGGGCCACCTCGGGCACGGCGCCGATGGTGAACAGGTTGCGCTGGCCACCGCGGGTGGCGGCGGGCACGATGCCGATGCCGAGGCCACGGACCACCGGGGCGGTCAGGCGGGTCAGGATGTCACCGGGGCCCAGATCGAGAATCCAGCGTGCTCCGGCCTCGTGCAGTTCGGTGATCTCGTCGACCCAGTCCACCTGGCTGACGAGGATCGCCTCGGTCATCTCGCGGGCGAGCTTGACGTCGATGCCGACGGCCTCGGCCCAGCGGCCGACGATCTCGACGCCGTCGGCCAGGCGCGGCGTGTGGAAACCGACCTCGACCTGCACCGGGTCGAAGACCGGAGCGAAGACCGCGCCACCGCGGACTTTGCTCTTGCGCTCGGCTTCTTCCTTCTCAGCGATCTGGTTGCAGTACAGCTCGAAGCGCGACAGCTGCTCGGGTGTGCCGGTGATCACAACGGAGCGCCGGCCGTTGCGGATGGACAGCACCGGCGGCAGCACGGTGCGGACGTCCTGGCTGAATTCTTCGAGCAGTTCGTAGATGCGCTCGGGCTCGGCGTTGGTCACCGACACCATCGGCGGGCGGTCGCCCAGCACGGTGATCCCGCGACGGCGGGCGACCAGGGTGCCCGCGGCGCCGATCAGCTGCGCCAGTGCCAGCAGCTGCACATCATTGGCGCCCTTGGCGGCGAGAGCCTCGACAGCCAGCACGCCCTGGGAATGCCCGGCGACGGCCACCGGCGGGGTGGCGGCCAGGTCCATGCCCTGACGGGCCAGCGCGCGCACGGCGGCGATCTGGGTGAGCAGCACGCCCGGCACCGACACGGCGGCCGAGGTGAGCTGCTTGTCGGACGGCACCGGCTCCTCGGCGGCCAGCGCCCGGACCCACTGCAGCGGCTCGAACCCGATGGGTCGCACCACCACGAGCTCGGAGGCGACGGGCTCGAGCAGCAGCTCGGCCTCGCCGGCCAGGGTCGCCAGTTCGGTCTCGATACCGGCCGAGGACACCAACTCCTCAAGAGTCTCCAGCCAGGCGCTGCCCTGGCCGCCGAAGGCCACGGCGTAGGGCTCTCCGGCGCTCAGCCGGTCGACGAGAGCGTGGGTGGAGTCAGCCTGCCGACCGTCGGATCCTGAGTCGTCGTTGCGACCGGAGGACACCCGGTCGTGTTCATAGATCGTCACTGGCGCTATCTCCTCGGTGCTGCTGTGGTTCTGCGGTGAATGGTGTCGCGGTGTGGCTGTCGCGTGCGGTACTCGGTGTCTGTCTGCATGTCTGGGGCGGTGTGGCTGCCCGGGCGACAGGCCAACGGCGATTCAGCGTCGAATCAGGCTGGAATGCAGGCCGCCGGAACTCTCCGGACGGTGTCACTCACATTCCCGCCGTACTAAGAGTGTCATAAGAGCAGAGGGGCGTTTTCCGCTCAGATTGGTTACTGGCGAGTTCTACGCATGGGTAACCGCCGGTAACGTAACGCGGCACCGACTGGCAGCCAAAGTCATTCGGGACAAACGTCCTGTTGGCGGGTGGTTACGGTCGAGTAGCCACAACTGCGCAGATCAAGGCAGTATTGTTATCGAATCGTTATCTAAATTTTCTGCCGCATCCGAGGCCCCGAAGCAGGCGTGAACCAGCAGACAATCGGGCCAAATCTGTCTAGCGAATCCCATCCCGCCGCACAAAAAGTTTGCTGGATTATCTTACTCGCCGGTAACTATTTCAGTCTCGCCGACAAAATCCGGGACTTCGGGGAGGTGGTGGACGTCGCCCCTGGGCGGGGCTAGTCGGCGGTGGCCAAACGGGCCCGCAGGGCCCGGTCCAGCCCCACCGACACCACCGCCTGGGCCAGCTCGCGCCCGGCCGGACCGGAAGCGGCCTCCCGGCATCCGGCGAGCGCCGAGACGGCCGACCCGGCCAGCTGATCGATCGCCGCATCCGTCGACCGGGCGAGGTGCGCCATGATCCGGATACAGCGGCGCTGATCCTCGGCACCCGCGACTATCGCAACCAGCGCCGGGTCGGCCACCTCGGCGGCACCCTCGACGATGTGCACCAACCCGAACTCGACGAGCGTCCGGACGTCGTCGTCACCGGGATCCACGTTCAGCGTCAACGCCTTCGGCTGGTACAAGTCCGCACCCTGGATTCCCAGCGCGTCGGCGAGATCCGTGCCGTTGCGCAGGGCCGCGAAGAACTCGGCGATGTGCGCCGAGTTGAAACCCTTGGCCAGTAGCTGGCTGATCGCCGTGAGCTGAGCCAGATGCCGCTCGCTGTAGTACGCCGAACGCCCGACGCGCCGCGGCGAATCGAGGAGGCCGCGCTCTCGATAAGCGCGGATATTGCGAGCGCTGACGCCGGAAATACGCGCCAGGTCTTCGAGGCGATACTCAACCAAGCCGACGTCCTCCGCGTCGGTTTGAACAGCGATTCATGCCGACACCCTACTCTCCGATTAATGCTGCGAGCGAATTTACAGCTGAATGAATCCAACATCCCGCCACCCCATCTGTACCACGACTATCAGCGGATATGCCACATCACCAGTCACATGACAGACGCAGACATGCATTTTCAGCCAACTCGGCGAAACGCCGCAATGCCGGCCCGGAGACCAAATTCACAGCCGCGAGAAAGAAGCCCGGTCGCTTCGGCACCCCGGGATGCGAGAGCATGTACGTCTGCGGAGAGAAAGACATTTGACGAAAGGTGCCCGCGTGCGTCCCTGGATCGTTTGGGCCACCGGACTACTCGCCTACATCATCGCGGTACTCGACCGCACCACCCTCGGCGTCTCGGGTCTGCAGGCCGCCGACAGATTTGCCGCAAGCCCGGGTGTGCTGTCCACCTTCGTCGTGCTGCAGGTGATCGTCTACGCCGCCGCCCAGGTTCCCGCCGGACTGTTGTTGGACCGCTTCGGTTCCCGCGTGCTCATCGTCTGCGGGGCCGCGCTGATGACCGCCGGCCAACTCGTGCTCGCTCTCAGCGAGTCCCTTCCCGCGGCCATCGGCGCACGCGCCGTCGTCGGGCTGGGCGACGCACTGACCTTCATCTCGGTTCTGCGCCTGGTGCCGTACTGGTTCGAACCGGCACGTGTCCCACTGGTGGCCCAGTTGACCGGGATCTGCGGCCAACTCGGCCAGGTCCTGTCGGCTGTCCCGTTCCTGGCGATCCTCACCGGGTCAGGGTGGACACCGGCGTATCTGTCGGTCGCCGCGTTCGGGCTCGTGGTGATCGTGTTGGCGCTGGCGCTGATCCGCAATACCCCACACGGTTCGGCCCTGACAACCGAGCCGATCTCATTGCACGCCACCCTGTCCCGTATCAAGACCGTCTGGCTGCGGCCCGGCACCAGGCTCGGATTCTTCACCCACATGGGCACGCAGTTCTCGGTCACGGTCTTCGCGCTGATGTGGGGAGTGCCCTATCTGACGGTGGCGCAGGGACTTTCGGAGACCGCAGCGGGCACCCTGTTGACCGTGTCGGTGGTGGCCGCCATCTCGGCCGGCATCATGATCGGCATCTTCACCGGCCGGCATCCGCACCGCAGGTCACGCCTGGTCCTGTGGATCATCGCCAGTAATGCCCTGGTGTGGACCGTGGTGCTGGCCCTGCCGGGTCCGGCGCCGGTGTGGTTGTTGGTGGTGCTCATCGTCGTCATCTCGGTCGGCGGTCCCGGTTCCATGGTCGGCTTCGACTTCGCCCACACCTTCAATCCGAGTCACACGCTCGGCACCGCCCAGGGCATGGTGAACATGGGCGGCTTCCTGGCAGCACTGTTGGTGATGCAGGCGATGGGCCTGATCTTGTCCGGCACCGACAGCTACTCCTTCGCGTCGTTCCGCCTGGCCTGGTCGGTGCAGTACGCGGTGTGGATCCTGGCGACGATCGGAATCCTGATCACCCGCACCAAGACCCGACGCTTGTTGGCGGCCGAGCAGGAACGAATGCTGTTGGAAGGCTTCGAGGCTCACCCCGGTCGCTGAATGCCCACGCGCTGGTCGACGATCGCCGCGGCGTGCCGGTGCCCGAACGCCTCGAAGCCGACGACGACCGCCACGGGCGCCGCGGTGACGATCAGCAGGCATATCGCCATCGACGTGCCATGTGCGGCCAGGGCCACTGCGGTCACCAGCGCCGCCGAGGCCAGCACCAGCAACAGCGCATGGAAGAGATCGACCTCGGCCACCAGGAATGAGTAGATGACGAACATCGCCACCAGATAGATGCCCACCGGTATCGCCACTGCCAGCACGGTGCCGATAGAACTCAAGTGCGAGTGACCCTCGACGTAGTAGGCCGCCACGTGCAGTCCGGCGCCGGTGGCCACGATCGACCCGAACACCGCCAGGTGCAGATATCCGTACCAGAACGAGAGGGTGCGGTGAGCATGGAGCAAGTCGCCTGCCGGGATCAGAAAGTACACCCACCACATCCCGAAGGTCAGCCCGATGCCGGCGGCCACGAGCAGGATCGCGTCGGTGGACCACCCGTGCTCACCCACGGCCGCCGTCAGCGAAGCGACCGTACCGACCACACCTTCGCCCAGTGCGATGATCGCGAGCAGTCCGTAGCGCTCGGCGACGTGATGGGCGTGCCACGGGGTGCCGCCCATCCGCCGTTCGGCCAGGACCGGTCCGCTGATCTCCACGACAACCAGCACCAGTGCGGTGAGGAAGAAGACCGTCACCGAGGTCTGGACGAAGATCTGCACCGCCCACCCGATCTGGGCGATCACGACCACGGTCGCGTACGTCAGGCACGCCGACCGACGCGGCGGATCCTGGGCCGCGGCTCGTAACCACTGCCCCACCAACGCGATCCGCATCACCACGTACCCGGCCACCATAACGGCGTTGTCGACGTGGCCGCCGTGATCGACCGACGCGAACATCGGGGGCAGGCCGAGTGCCAGGACGATGACGCCCACCATCTGCAGCATCGTCATGACCCGGTAGATCCAGTCATCGGTGTCGTAGGCGGACGCGAACCAGGTGAAGTTCATCCACGCCCACCAGATCGCAAACGCGGCGAACCCGAAGCCCACCAGCCCGGCCGACACATGGCCTTCGGCCATCAGATGCGCGAATTGCGAGGCCGCCACCCCGAACGCGATCACGAAAGTCAGGTCGAACAGCAGTTCCAGGGGTGTCGCCACCCGGTGTGGCTCGTGCGGGTCACGACCGGTCATCCGGCTCAGCCGGTGGGATTGAACCGGGCTGGGTCTGTCCTCGTTCACCCTGGTATGCCCCTTCCTTGCAAAATTTCACCGCAATTCCACCCCATCTCGGCGCCGGACCGCGGATTGCGTGCGGCGTGGTGGCAGAAACGTGGTCCAAATACAGGTAGTGCACTACTGATGTCAGGGGCGCGGCCACGCTCGAGGATGAGAGTGTGTCCAAGCAATTCACGCTGAACCTCCTCGGAGAGTTCGCGGTATACCGAGACATGGAACCGTTGGTGCTGCCGCCTTCGTGTCGCCGGCTGGTGGCGTTGGCCGCGGTGAAGCGCCGCGAGCTGCACCGCAGCTGGGTGTGCGACTTGCTGTGGCCGGGCAGCCCGCCGCAGAAGGCGGTCTCCTCACTGCGTTCCGCGCTGTGGCGGTTGCGCCCGCTGGGTGCCGACTCCTTGCTCGTGGTGCGACACCAATACGTCAGCCTGGCTCCCGAGGTGAAGGTCGACTGGCACGACGCGCTGGCACTGCACGAAGCCAGGACGGTGACCGAAGGGCGACCGGTGCCTGCGCCGGCCCAACCCGTCCTGCACCGGCTGATGCGCAGCGGAGATCTCCTCGAAGGCTGGCCCGATCCCTGGTGCGTGGCCGAGCGCGACCGTTACCGCGCCATCCGGCGGTCCGTCCTGGCCACACCCGAGGACGCCGCACCGAGGCAGGTAACGCACTACGCGGCTCCGGGCGCACCGCACCTCACCGGCTGCGGGGGCCGTCACCAGAGCGACAATGCGGGGTGCCTGCCATGAATGCTCTGCTGTTCAGCCTCGCGGTGGTGGGCGCACTGGTCACGGCGCTCGCCGTGCACGATCTACAGATCTGGCTGGAGCGATGGGAGTACGAGCGTCACGCCCAGGACTGACGCTCCCCCGAAGGAATCGCCGCTACACCGGGTCGAACGACGAGATCAGCCAGTTGCCGTCGATCTTGCTCATCCCGACCTTGACCGCGCTGGCCGCGAAACTCCCGTTGGGGTTCTCGGAACTGGTCGTGGCCTGGTTGACGAACACCAGGACCACCGCGGAATCGGGGTGGATTTCCGACACCGCAGAGCGCACCACGGCTGCGGAGGTCCTGACCGCCTTCTGCTTGGCGGCTGGGGCGACGATCTCCTGAGTGAACTGGGTGTAGTACGACAGGAAATCTCCGGTCAGGTGTGACTTGGCGGCGGAGAAATCCCGGTCGAGGCTGTCCGGGGCGTAGCTCAGCAGCGCCACCGTGCCATCGTTGGCAGCCTTGAGGACCGTCGCCGACGCGGCCGGGCCGGTCTGCTGGTCGACGCGGAACTGCGCGAAGTAGAGCCATCCGGCCAGAGCGGCCGAGGCAATCAGCGCCACCACAAGCGCCAGCGGGAACCAGAGCCGCTTCAGCTTCTGTTGCCACCCGGTCGGCTCCTCGGCCGCGTCGCTGTCGCCATCGGGATCACCGGCCTCGTCGACTGCCGTCTCGGTGTCGGTCTTCTCGACTGACGTCTCGGTGTCGGTCTTCTCGACTGACGTCTCGGTGTCGGTCTTCTCGACTGACGTCTCGGTGTCGGTCGACTCGGTGTCAGATTTCTCGGTCTCTTTGATGTCCTGATCCAGGGTCACGGCACGAACTCGACTTTCGACAGCTTGATCTGGTCACCTTCGCGGACCATGTCAACGGCCACCCGCCACGGCCGTGGTTGCTTGTTGGCCCCGGTGGTGTTGGTGACCTTGGTGTTCACCGAAACCAGGACGACGGCGTCGGTGTCGCTCATGGTGTCCACGGCTGCGCCGGTCACGCTGGCCTCGGTCACCACCTTCGCGTCCTGGGCCAGCTTGACGAAGTCCTTCGACTGAGCCTCGAAATCCTCGCGGAACTCGCCAGTCGAGTTGTCGAGGATGTTCTTGACGGCGTCCTGGGCATGATTGAAGTCCAGGGACATCAGCGTCACGACGGTCTGGCGGGCGGCGGCGGTGTACTCGGCCGCCAGCTGCTGGCGATGCTCGGCCTGCCGGTGCTGCCAGATCATCCAACCGCTGAACCCGAGCAGTCCGGCAATGACGATGAGCGTCAGGCAGCTGGCCAGCACCTTCCAGAACAGGCGAGATACCCGGACCCGGGGCAACCGGCGCGTGGACTTCCCCTCGACGGCCTCCGCTTCGGCTTCCGGTGCAGCTTCGTCGAGCGGCTCGGCCTCGACAGCCTCTGTTTCGACGTCTTCGCCGGCATCAGCCGCTTCGTCGGGGGCGGCCGCTTCGGCGTCGTTGTCGGCGGCAACCTGGTTACGCAGCCGGATGGCCCGCGCCCTGGCACGCGCAGCGGCGGCCACGGCCTCGGCTTCTGCGGCCTCGGCTTCGGCCTGTTCGGCCAACTCCAGTGCGTCGCTCGACGACGCGTCATCTTCGCTAGTATCGAGTACCGGCGACGAAGGCTTGCGGGACGGCATGCCGACCTCCTGTCCGTTCAGCAGCCTGCTTAACGAGAATTACGTTATCAGTTTGCGGTAGTGACCCGAGAGTACATCATCGGCAGCAGGCACTTAAATGCCTATTTAGCTGCGGAAATGATGTTTACGCGCTGTGCGTACATCTAGCCCGGACTGGCAGTTACCCGCGCCTCAAGCTGATTCTTCATCACCTTGCCGGTGGCGTTGAGCGGTAGTTCGTCGAGAAACTCGACATATCGGGGCACCTTGTAGCCGGCCATCCGTTCACGGCTCCAGGCGATCAATTCCTCGGCGGCGAGCGGCTCAGCACCCGGGTCCTCCCGCCGCACCACGAACGCCTTGCCCACCTGCCCCATCCGATCGTCGGCGACGCCGATGACAGCAACCTGCGCGATCGCCGGATGTTTGAGCAGGAATCCCTCGATCTCGGCCGGGTAGGCGTTGAAGCCGCCGACGATGAACATGTCCTTCTTGCGTCCGACGATCCGTAACCGGCCCGACTCGGTGAGCTCACCGAGGTCCCCGGTGTGCAGCCAGCCGTCGGCGTCGATCGCCTCGGCGGTGGCGGCCGGGTCATCCAGATAGCCCTGCATCACGTTGTATCCGTGCACCAGCACCTCGCCGTCGTCGGCGATGCGAACGTCGACGGCCTCGCACGGCACGCCGGCAGTGGTGGCCACGTCCTCGGCCGAGTCACCGGGCCGCGACAGCGTGACGTTGCCCGCCTCGGTGAGGCCGTAACCGGTCATCAACGTCTGGAACGGCAACTCCTCGCGGATGCGCCGTACCAGTTCCACCGGGATGTCGGCGGCGCCGGTCACCCCCGCCCGCAGCGTCGCCAGCCGGTCACGGTCGGCGACAGCCAGCAATGAGTGGTAGAGCGTGGGCGGGCCCGGCAGCATCGTGATGCGCTCGCGCTCAATCAGTTCCACAACATTGTCGATGTCGAACACCGCGACTGGCAGCATCGTCGCCCCGCGCAGCAAGGACGCCACCAACCCGGCTTTCAACCCGAACGTGTGGAAATACGGGTTGATCATCAGATAGCGGTCACCCTCGCGCAGATCTGCCAGGGTGGCCCACTCCTCGTAGGCCCGCAACGTCTGACGGTGGTTCATCATCGCGCCCTTGGGCCTGCCGGTGGTGCCCGAGGTGAAGATGACGTCGGAGACGTCGGTGGGTTCCACGTCCCGGACGAACGGCGACCCGCTGCTCAAGAAGTCCGATTTCAGCTCGATGACCGGTACATCGAGATTAGTCTCGGAGAAGCTGAAATCCTGTCCGAGGAAACCCTTTTGGACCATGACCGCCTTGGCGCCACTGCGCTCCACCACGTCGGCGGCCTCTTCGGCCTTGAACCGGGTGTTGACCGGGACCAGGACGCCACCGGCGGCCATGATCCCGAATGCGGCGATGATCCACTCGGCCGAATTGGGGGCCCAGACCGCGACCCGGTCCCCTTTTTCGACACCGAAATCGGCGAACGCACCCGAGGCCTTGCGGACGCGTTCACCGAGTTCGACGAAAGACAGGCGCAGCGGACCGTCGACGACAGCCTCGGCATCGCCGAAGCGGTCCGCTGCACTCAAGACCATCTCAGGGATGGTCTGCCAGGACGACACCTGTTAGGTGGTGACGAGGCGACCGAGGTTGCCGCCCATGATCTTGGCCTGATCTTCGACGGCCAGATGCTCGAGCGCGGTCACGTAGTGCGTCGGCTCGGCCAGGCCCTCGGGGTGCGGCCAGTCGGAACCGTAGAGCACCTGGTCCACACCGATCAGGTTGATCAGGTCGTCGATGCCCTCCTCGTAGAACGGGCTGACGTAGATGCGGTTCTTGATCTCTTCGATCGGGTTGCCGAGGAAGGCCTCGGGCGCCTTCTTGTACACCTCGGCCATCGAATCCAGCAGCGGGAACATCCATTTCGAGCCGGCTTCGACGATGCCCACCTTGAGCTTCGGGTGGCGGAACAGCGCACCGTGGATGACCCAGGAGGCCACGGCATCCTGGATCGGGCGCCACTCGTTGAGGATCGACATGGCGTTGGTCTGGAACGGCAGCATCTCCTGCACCGTGCCGTCCCATTCCGAGGTGTAACGCGAGTAACCGCTGTCTGAGGAGTGCATGCCGACGAACACGTCGTACTCGACGCAGCGCTCCCAGAAGGGGTCGAACTCGGGCAGCGCGAACGAGCGCGGACCGCGGAAGCCGGGCACCGGGGCCGGACGGACCAGGATGGCGCGGGCACCGCGCTTGACCGCCCACTCCAGCTCCTCGATCGCCTTGTCGACGATCGGCAGGGTGATCACCGGGGTGGTGAAGATCCGGTTCTGGTAGTTGAAGCCCCAGACCTCATCGAGCCACTGGTTGAGCGAGTGGATGATGACGTGGATGGCGACCGGATTGTCGCGCAACCGCTCCTCGATGAGGCTGGCCAGCGTCGGGAACATCAGCGAGCGGTCGACACCGAGCTCGTTCATCAGCTCCAAGCGCGGCGCCGGCTCGAAGAATGCCGGGATTGACCGCATGGGCTCACCGAACAGCTCACGCTTGCTCTTGCCGTCCGGGTTACCGAACTTGAAGTACTCCTCCCAAGCACCCGGCTTGGCGACATGCGAGAACGTCGGGTTCGGGATGTAGTTGCTGATGTGGCCGTCGATCGCGATCTTGGTACGACCGTTGACCTCGACGTACTGGACGAGGTCCTTGTACTCCTTGGGGAGGTACTTGGTCATCGCCTCCGGCGGCTCGTAGAGATGGTTGTCCGCGTCGAACAGCGGAAACGGAATGTCGACCCTATGCGACAGTTGCCCCATGGAAAACTCCTTTGCAATTCGAGAGAATCATATTCTCACTTGATACGTGCCGCAATGCCCAACTCGGCCGGAGGGCTGCTCACCGGGCGATTGCAGCAATCTCCTGACGGATGACGAACTTCTGCACCTTGCCGCTGGCCGTACGGGGAAAGTCTTCGGCCAGATGTAGCTCTTCCGGCCACTTCTGCCGGGCCACCCCGTTGGATTCGAAATGCGCCCGGACCTGATCGAGGGTGGGCATCGTTCCGCCGTCGCGCACCCGCAGCACGGCGGCGACCCGCTCACCCAGCCGCGCATCCGGAGCGGCCACCACGATCGCCTCGACCACGTCGGGCAGACCGAGCAGCACCTCTTCCACCTCCAGCGCGCTGATGTTCTCGCCGCCGCGGATGATGAGGTCGGTGGTGCGGTCGGTGATGGTGAGGTAGCCGTCCTCGTCGAGCACGCCGATGTCGCCGGTGCGATACCACCCGTCGGCGTCGAAGTGCTTTGCGGTGAGCGCATCGTCGGTGTAACCCAGGCACAGGTCGGGGCCGCGGCTGAAGATCTCGCCGTCCGCCCCGAGCCGGATCTCCACCCCCGGACGCACGTTGCCGTCCGTGTAGAGGCGCTTGGCTTCGGGAGCGGACGCGCCCGATCCGGTGATCGACGGATGCTCGGTGCTGCCATACGAACGAAAGACGAACAGGCCCAGATCGGCCAGTCGTCTGGTGACCGCCGCGGGCACCGTCGAGCCGCCGAGGCCGACCGTGGTGAACCGGGCCAGATGACGTTCGTTGAATTTCGGATGGTCCATCAGGCTGGTGACGAAATACGGCGGCCCGCCGCCGATCGACAACTCGTCGCGCTCGATCAGCTCCAGCACCTTGCCCGGGTCCCACACGTCGCACAGGTCGATCGGGGCGCCCTCCAGGACCGGGATCAGGAAGGCACCGAGCATGCCGATGAAATGCCCGACGGGCGTGGCGGTGAGTTGGCGGCCCCGGTCCGGCGGATAGTTCTCCAGCAACTGGCGGGTCTCGAAACCCAGTGTCTGATGGCTGTGGATCACGCCTTTCGGGTCGCGGGTGGTGCCGGAGGTGAAGGCGATCAGGGCCGGCGCGGCCGGATCCGCGGTCAGCGTGCCACTCATCGGCTCGTCGGCGAGTAGGTCGTCGAAACTGGCTTGTCCGACCAGCCCGACGATCGGCACATCGGCACACAGATCGGGCTCGAACTTCATCCGGCCGAACTGCTCGGTGGTGATGAACACCTTCGGCCTCGCGGTGCCCATGATGTGGCCGAGTTCCTTGCGCCCGTAGAAGTGCACGATCGGCACTGTCACCGCACCCAGGAAGGCCGAGGCCCAGAAGGCGACCGCGGCCTCCATCCAGTTCGGCAGCTGCAGGGCCACGACGTCACCCGGGCCGACCCCGCGGTCCCGAAGCCCGGCGGCCAGGCGCCGGGCGGTGTGCTCGACCTCGCCGAATGTGCCCTGGTACGGACGCGTCGCGGAATGCACATAGAACCCGGCATCGGGACTGGCGGCCAGCCCGTCGGCCAGCATCTGGCCCAACGTTTCAGGCCGCCACCAACCTTCTTCGACGTACCGTTTGGTCAGCTCAACGGGGATGTCGCGCACAACGGTGATGTTATTCTCATGAAACGAGAATGCCAATCCCGGAACTGGAGAACGTTTGATGGTCGACCTCGAAATCGACGGCGAACTGGCGGTCATCACGATCGACCGGCCGCAGGCACGCAATGCCATCTCGCTGGACACCATGGATGCGCTGAACAAGGCGTTGGACGGCGCCGTCGGCGCATCGGCGCTGGTGATCACCGGCGGCGGCGACCGGGCCTTCGTCTCCGGCGGCGACCTCAAGGAACTGGCCGCGCTGCGCACCGAACTCGAGGCTTCCGAGATGGCCTGGCGGATGCGCACGATCTGTGACCGCATCGCCGGTTTCGACGGACCGGTCATCGCCGCGCTGAACGGCCATGCCCTTGGCGGCGGCGCCGAGGTCGCGGTGGCAGCGGACATCCGAATCGCCGCCGACGACATCAAGATCGGCTTCAACCAGGTCGCGTTGGCCATCATGCCGGCCTGGGGCGGAGCCGAGCGGCTGGCCACCCTGGTCGGCCGCAGCCGTGCGCTGCTGTTGGCCGGAACCGGCCGCATCCTCAGCGCGCGGGAAGCCGAGCAGGTGGGGCTGATCGACCAAGTCGTTCCTCGCGGCGAGTTCGCCGAGACCTGGCGATCGACGGCGCAACTGCTGGCCCGGCGTCAGGCCGGTGAGGTCAAGCGGGTGATCAACGGGGTCTCGACCACCGAGGCAGTGGCGGCATTCGCCCGGCTCTGGTGCTCCGACGAGCACTGGGCCGCCGCGGACAAGGTGATGAACAAGAGCAAGTAGGCGCCGCCGGGGCGATCAGGGAACGTGCACGCAGCCGACGCCGGGAACGCAGCCGCCACCGCCGCCCGGAATCTCGCCACCGCCGCCGCCGGGGCCGCCACCGCCCGTCGGGCCGCCCGGAATCGAGCCGGCCCCGCCTTCGGGACCTCCGCCGCCGGTGGGACCGCCCGGAACGACGCCTTCGCCGCCGGTGGCCGGAGCGGTGGTCTCCACAGTGGCGGGGGGGGGGACAGCGGTTGTGGGCGTGGTGACAGACGTCGTCGTCGGGGCTGTGTCATCGCTGGACCCACAACCGGCGAGGGGCGCTGCGGTGAGCGCCAGGCCGATCCCGACTGTCATGGACCACGTGCGGACGCGGACCCAAGGGGCGCCGTTGCGGGTGGTCCTGGTGAGCCTTGTTGACATGGTCAGAACTCCAGTTTCAGGCGGGAGCACATTTTTGCGCTTGGAAATGCAAGGGTTCCCGCTGATCGCCGGCTTGAATCACCGGATCAGCCGCGCAGTCGGCGGCTCGAAGTAGGCGAACCGCACGCCCTCCCTTTCCCCGCCCGACCCCAGCTGGGGCCGGCCCGCCACGCCGAGCCCCGGGCAGCGTACCGAGAGCGGGTTCTCACTAGACGAGAATCGCATTTCCAGTTATCGTCAGCGACGTGTCAACTCAGATTGCTCTGGCGCCGGAGATCTCGACGTGGCCCGACGCCGAACCCCAGCTCATCGGCAGCCGCTGCGCCGACTGCGCGGCCACCGCCTTTCCCGCCCAGGCCCGCTGCCCGAAGTGCTCCGGCGGCAACACCGAACAGGTACATCTGCCCCGGCGCGGCACCGTCATCGCCTGGACCACCCAGGGCTTCCCGCCCGGCGCCCCCTACAAGGGCCCGACCGGGAAGGCCTTCGTGCCCTTCGGTGTCGGACTGGTCGAACTCGCCGACGACACCGGCCCGGTGATCCGCGTCGAGGGCCGGCTCACCGAAAACGACCCCGCCAAACTGCAATTCGGCATGGACGTCGAACTCACCATGATTCCGTTCACCACCGACGAAGAGGGCAACGAGGTTGTCACCTTCGCCTTCCAGCCCGTCTAGAAAGGCCGCGCACATGACCAATGACGTCGCCATCATCGGCGTCGGCCTGCACCCGTTCGGCCGGTTCGACAAAACCGCGATGCAGATGGGTGCCGAGGCAATCCAATTCGCCCTCGACGATGCCGGCCTGCAGTGGAAGGACATCCAGTTCGGCTTCGGCGGCAGCTATGAGGTGTCGAACCCCGATGCGGTCACCCGCCTGGTCGGGCTGACCGGCATCACATTCACCAACGTGTTCAACGCCTGCGCCACCGCCGCCAGCGCGATCCAGCAGACCGCCGACACGATCCGGTTGGGCAAGTACGACATCGGGATCGCGATCGGCCTGGACAAGCACCCCCGCGGCGCATTCACCGATGACCCGGCCAAACTCGCCCTGCCGCAGTGGTACGCCGAGAACGGTCAGTTCGTCACCACCAAGTTCTTCGGGATGAAGGCCAATCACTACATCCACAAGCACAACATCTCCGAGGAGACGCTGGCGCGGGTGGCCAACAAGAACTTCCGCAACGGCGAGAAGAACCCGAATGCGTTCCGGCGCAAGGAGATTTCCGTCGAGGAGATCATGGCCTCGCCGGTGCTGAACTACCCGCTGCGGCAGTACATGTTCTGTGCCCCCGACGAAGGCGCGGCCGCGGTGATCATGTGCCGTGCCGACATCGCGCACAAGTACACCGACAAGCCGGTATATGTGCGCGCCAGCGAGATCCGGACTCGGACCTTCGGCGCCTACGAGGTGCATGCCACCTCGGCACCACTCGACGAGGATCCCTCACCGACCGTGTTCGCGGCCAAGGCCGCCTACGAGGCTGCCGGCATCGGGCCCGAGGACGTGGACATCGCCCAGCTGCAGGACACCGACGCTGGTGCCGAGGTGATCCACATGGCCGAGACCGGACTGTGTGCCGACGGTGAGCAGGAGAAGCTGCTGGCCGACGGGGCCACCGAGATCGGCGGCTCGATACCGGTCAACACCGATGGCGGCCTGATCGCCAACGGCGAGCCGATCGGCGCCTCGGGCCTTCGCCAGATGCACGAGCTGGTGCGTCAGCTACGCGGCGAGGCCGGCGAACGCCAGGTGCCGGGTAACCCCCGCGTCGGCCTCGCCCAGGTCTACGGAGCGCCCGGTACCGCCTCGGCGACCATCCTGTCGCTGTAGCCCGAGCAGTCCCCCGCGAGCGGGAGGAGCCCCAAGTGAATGTCCCCCGCAACCAACGGTTCGGGGGACATTCGCGTCTGTTCGCGCCGCGGCGGCAGGCCTCAGGCGGGCAACTCGAGCGGCTGCGGCTCGCCCTCCAGGCGCCGCAGCCAGTCCTCGCAGAACTTCAGCACCTCCGCGTGACCTGCCGTCATGCCGAGCGCCTGCTCCATGACCATCACCCGCGACACGCTGGCCGCGATGAAGGTCCACACGATCGGCGGCACCTCGGAGGCTTCGACGCCGTAACGCCGCAGCGCCCCGTCGATCGCCTTGGTCTCCGCCTCGCGAAACATCTCGGCGTAGCGGCCGATCTCAGCCCGCAGTGCCGGTCGATGGTTGGCCAGGCCCGTCATCTCCATCGTCAGGCGCGTAGCGCTCGGGTCGGTGCCGAAGCGCCACAGCGCCCACAGCGGCTGCGGCGAGTTCAGGGCTTCGGCCTGCGCAGCCAAACCCTCCTCGGCGCGCCGCACGAACACCGCCAGGAACAGATCATCCATCGTGCGGAAGTAGTAGTGCACCAGCTGGGGCTTGAGACCGGCCCGCTCAGCGACTCGGCGGGACGTGACCGCGACGTACCCCTCCTCGATCATCAGCGCTTCGGCAGCGTCGAGCAGCACGATCCGGTTCTTCGCGTCCGGCGCCCCGATCCTTCGCGCCGATGCCATCGATCCTCCTCACGACATGTCCACGACAACGTATGGCTGATCGTAACTTTCGCCCAGCCCGGTGATCTTGACCACGACTCTACCGCCATGCTAAGCAGGTGCTCAGCATTTTTTGCAAATTCTTCGCGCGGTGCAGCCCGTCGCGAAACCACCGCAGCGCATATCGATTTCGGGAGGCAGCGCACACCATGACCGATATCAACTACGACACCGTCGACTACTTCACCGACCAGTCACTGGTGCCCGACCCGCACCCGTACTTCGACCACCTGCGCAGCAAGTGTCCGGTCGTCAAGGAACCGAACTACGGGGTCATGGCGATCACCGGCTTCGAGGAGGCCACCACGGTCCTCAAGGACACCGACACGTTCTCGTCCTGCATCGCGGTGGCCGGACCGTTCCCGCCACTGCCCTTCACGCCCGAGGGCGACGACATCACCGAGCAGATCGCCGCACACCGCCCGCAGATGCCGATGTTCGAGCACATGGTCACGATGGATCCGCCCGAGCACACCGATGCGCGTTCCCTGCTGAACCGGCTGCTGACACCACGCCGACTCAAGGAGAACGAGGACTTCATGTGGCGGCTGGCCGATGAATGCCTCGACGACTTCATCGCAGACGGCAAGTGCGAGTTCCTCTCGGCCTATGCCAAGCCGTTCTCACTTCTGGTGATCGCCGACCTGCTCGGGGTGCCCGAGGAGGACCACGAAGAGTTCCGCACGGTACTCGGCGCCCCCCGGCCCGGGGCGCAGGTCGGCTCCCTCGACGGCGACCTCGTTTCCAGCAATCCGCTGGAGTGGCTCGACGAGAAGTTCATAAGTTACCTCGAAGACCGGCGAAAGGAGCCCCGCGACGACGTGCTGACGGCCCTCGCCACGGCGAACTACCCGGACGGATCCGTACCACCCATCATCGAGGTGGTTCGGTCGGCAACCTTCCTCTTCGCCGCCGGCCAGGAGACCACCACCAAGTTGCTCTCGGCGTCACTGCGGGTGCTCGGCGACCGACCGGACATCCAACAGGCCCTGCGCGACGACCGCAGCCGCATACCGACCTTCGTCGAGGAGGCACTGCGGATGGACGCCCCGGTCAAGAGCCAGTTCCGGTTGGCCAAGAAGAACACCAAGCTGGGCGACATCGACGTACCGGCCGGCACCACCATGATGGTGTGCCCGGGCGCGGTGAACCGCGATCCGGTCCGCTTCGAAGACCCCCACACGTTCAGCCTGGACCGTAAGAATGTGCGTGAGCACATCGCGTTCGGCCGGGGTGTGCACAGCTGCCCGGGCGGCCCGCTGGCCCGCGTCGAGGGCCGTGTGTCGCTGGAGCGGATCCTGGACCGGATGACCGATATCGGCATCGACGAAGAGTTCCACGGCCCGGCCGACGATCGCCGCTACACCTACGAGCCGACGTTCATCCTGCGCGGTCTGACCGACCTGAACATCACGTTCACGCCGGTGCGCTGACCGCGCGGCGAGCGGGACGATTTCGCGGAACTCATCTTCGTCGTATTTGTTATTCTCCAATCGCGAGAATGACAATCTCGCTGGCGAAGATGAGATTCCGGTTTCGGCACGGTGAAGCCTGTTCTCGTTCTATAGTCAGCCGACCAGTGCCCGATCCGTGGAGGTGTGCCTGTGAAGTCCAGCTTGATCCGCGTGGCGATGAGCGCCGCGCTCGGGTTGGGGACAGCAATCGCCTTGGCGCCGCCATCGCAGGCCATGTATTTCGGCAACTACAACCTCAACATGCCGGATCGCCGGGATTTCCACACCTGGATCTGGTCGGCCATCACCCCGTGCCGCGACCCGGGATCCGACGTCCGGCAGCACGACTGCATCACTATCCGGACGATCCCGCAACCGGTTGCCAAGGCAGTTCCCAACACCGGGAACGCGAAGCTGGTCGACGGTCGCTACACCCTGACAATCGATGAGTTCTACGGCCTACGGTGCGGGGACATCTACTACGGGCCAACCATCCCGACGCACGACGTCTACACCTGGGACGCGAACACACTCGCAGGCGAGATGGTCTCCAGCTTCGATGTCGGCTGCGACGGAGCTCCCGGTGGCGCCTTCACCTACCCGTTCACCCTGACGAGGATGTGATCGATGCACCACCGGACGAGCCGGGCACTCATCTTCGCGACGGCAGCCGCGCTTGCGGCCGGCGCCATCGCCACGGCCACACCGGCATTCGCCGATGATCCCGAGCCCCCGGGGCCGCCGCTGCACCACGTGCAGTACACCGTGACCGCCGACGCCCCATATTGGGCCCGCATCTACTACCGCGACACGGAGCCCGCGATCTTCTCGGACTACAGCCACAATCCGTATCAGTTCAGCCCGCGCGCTGATGTGGACATCGCGCCAGACAAGCCATGGGTGTTCGACGCCATGCTTGCCGACCCCGACCTGTGGGCCATGGTCCTGGTGCAGAGCGGTGAGTCACCGAATTTTCCCACCCCCGGGTTCAACTGCAAACTGGCAGTCGACGGTGTAGTGGTGAAGACCGACAGCGGCCCCAAGGGTGCGTTGTGTTCGATCCGCAACTGGTAGCCCGGCTTCACACCGACCCGGAGAAACGTTTGAGGCGACGCAATGTGCGTCGCCTCAAACGTTTCTCAGCCGCGATGACTCAGGCGTCGCCACGTAACCAGCGCGTCTCCCCGTTCATCGGAACACAGCTCAAGAACAGCCCGTCCGGAGCCTGTGCCACCGAGTTCTGTTCGTTGATGCACAGGCTGTTCTCGTCCCTGATGCCCACCATCGGTGGCGATCGGAACCACCGTGGCTCGTAGCGACGCGGTGAACCGCAGAACAGCAGCCGTCCCCAGCCGTTGCGGGCATCGACGCCGAACACGTAGTAGGAGGTGTTGTCGCACGGGGCACCGAGGATCGCGTTCGGATTGATGCCGGGCGTGCAAAACGCGTCATTACAGGTCTGCGGTCCCGCGTTTGCCTGCGGAGCAGCCAGCATCCCGGCGACAATCACTGAAGCGGTCGCCATCACCGTCACACGCACATTGCTACTTTCGCATAGCCGGAAATTAAACTCTCGGTTTTAGAGAATATTACTACGACCATCTCACCACAGCTTCTCCGCAGTCCACCGGTCTGCGAAGCCGCCCAGCTGAATTCGTCGTAGACAGAACACCGATAGTGATATTCTCCCAAACTGAGAACATGGCTACCGCACGATCAGGTCGGCCAGAAGGAGCGTTCATGTCAGTCTCCCGGGTAAGTGCCGGCGCGGTGGCCATCGCCGCTGCTGCGGCCGTCAGCCTGAGCGGCGCCTCCCCCGCGGCCGCCGGCGAGCAGTGGGGCATCAACGGCACCTTCGCCACGTCGTCCAATGGCGACTGGGCCAAGGTCAACGACCGATACGAGAACCAACCACGAGTGGTGAGCACGTGGAGGATCTCGACCCAATGCGTCTCGCCCACCGAATGCAACGGCACGGTGAACAGCGACGCGGGCTGGACCGCACCGATCTACACCACGAACGGCCTTTGGTACGTCAAGCGCGTGGTACCAAGCTGGCGCTTCTGCGCTGACGGCACACCCATCGAGGGCATGCAGGTGTACAAGATCTACCCAGTGGGCTTCGACGGACACGTGGACCTGGCCTCAGACGAATACGCCGGCGAGGACGTGACCACCGGCCCCAGCGGGTCGTGCGGACGCAATCAGTGGCCGGTCGTGCGGATGCCGTTCTACATGCGCCCGGCCTAGCCGGGCCACTACCGCCGCAGTCCAAAAGCAACGCGAAAACCAAAGACGGACAAAAGAACTGGCCACGGGCATTTGCCCGTGGCCAGTTCTTCGCGACGGCCCGCTAAGTCGGCAACAGGTCCTGCCACGTCTTCGGAGTGGATACCAGATCCGCCTGCTTGTACAGGTTGCCGTCGCTGCCCATGTATTCACCGGTGCGGGGGTTGTACTTTGCGATCGCCACCGACGGCCCATCCCCACCCCCGCGGTTGAACGCGCTGGGAGCCGCGCCCGGCGCCGTAGGCATGGGAAGCTCCGGGGCATCCGGGAACACCCCCTGGCCGTGCGGGACAGGCGGCACCTCAGTGGCCTGCGGCTGGTCCACCGCCGGCACAGGGACCGCGTTGGGGTCACCTGGTGGTGGCGGCGGCACGCCAGGCACCGGCGGCTCGAGGTACATCGGCTGCCCTGGAAGCAGCGGGCCCGGACCGGTGCCGGCGAAGTTCGGTGCGGGCTGCGGTTCCGGTGCTGCGCCAGGTGGCGGCGCAGTCACTCCCGGCGGCAGCGGGGTGCCCCCGAGCGGTCCGAAGATCTTCTCGTCCGGAAGCACCCGGGTGTCCGGAGGCACGCCCTGAGCGATGAGGTTCGGATCGAGCGGGTACGGGCCCAGCGCGTGCTGACGCTGCGCCAGGGGCTGGAACCCCTTGGGATCGTTGCACAATTCGACCGTGGGAGCCCGCTTGCCCGGATGGCCCATGCAGGGGTAGTTGCGGGCACCGCGGACGCCGATCGGAGAATCCTGCGGCAACTTGCAGTAGATGTCGTCCGGCGTGTCGATCACGGTGGTGTCGGCCGGTGAACGCCATGCCGACGGCGGCAGGAATCCCACCGTGCACGTCGGCGGGTCACCGAGGCCCAGGGAGAAGTCGGCCATCGGCAGACCGCTCGTGTTGTTGGTCGGTGCGTAGGTCTGCAGCTGAGCGACATACGGCGGCAACAACACCAACAACTGCTCGATCGACGGGTTGTAGGTGACTGCGATCTGGCCGAATGTGGTCAGATTCGCGAGCAGCACCGGCAGAGTCGGCTTGATCTGCTCGAGCAGCTTGGTGGTCTCCTGGGCGAATCCCGGACCATTGCGCAGCAGCGACCGTATCTCGGGATCGTTGTCAGCTACCTGCCCGGTGATACCGGCCATGCTGGCGGCCCAGGTCCGAATAGAGTCGGTGGTCTGAGCTTGCGCGTCCAGGAACGGCTTCGAATCATCGATCAGCGCACGCGTCTGATCGGAAACCGCATTGGAGTCCCTGGTGATCGTCGACGCCGAATCCAGCAGCGATCCGAAGTCGTAACCGGTTCCGTTGAACGCGTTGTACGACTCGTCGAGCAACTGGCTGAGCTTGTCCTTGGGGATCGTGTCCACCAGTGCACTGAGCTGATCGAGCATCGGGCCGACCTGTTGCGGGATCTTGGTGTTCGACAGCGCGATCACCGAGCCGTTTTCGAGATAGGGCCCAGAGTTGGTGCGGGGCAACAGCTCGACGTACTGCTCCCCGACCGCCGACATGCTCCGGACCTCGGCCGCCAAGTCGGCCGGCACCTTCGGAGAGCGGTCCAGGGACAGAGTTGCCTCGGACCCCTTCTCAGTCAGCTCGACCGACGTCACCTTGCCGATCTGGGACCCGCGATAGGTGACATTGCTGAACTGGTACAGACCCCCGGTGGCCGGCAGTTCCAACTTCACTGTGATGCGGCCGATACCGAGCAGCGTCGGCACCTGCATATAGGCGAACAGCATGACGGCCACACCAACCACCGAGGCGATGGTGAAGAGAATCAACTGAGTCCGGATGAAGCGGGTGAGCATCTATCCGCCACCCCCTGTCGGTGGAGTAGGTGCGGCGGGTGCCGGCGGTTGATCGGTCGGAGTCGAACCACCTTGCGGTGCATACGGTCCCGCGAAGATCGCGGTCGAGCCGCTGGATGGAGCCACCGGCTGGGTTATCCCGCCGGGCATGGTCATCGGCGCCGGCGGCACCACCGGAAGCACCGGACCCGAATAAGTGGGAGCGGGCAGGTCCGGTGGCGGCGGTGCGTCCGGAGCCGGTGGGAACGCATCCGGCGGCGGCGGGTTCACTCCTGTCTTGAGCGGGTCGTAGGTGTAGTTGAGATAGTTCGGATCACCCGGTACCGGAGCGTTTTGCGCGTCACCCTGTTCCCAACGTGTTCCCATCATCAGACTGCGCTTCAGATGCGGGATGGTCATGTCGAAGTACGCGAACAGGTTGTAGTAGTCGCCCCGAATCACCCGGTCCATGAAGCTCTGGGTGAACGGAAAGTGCGGGGCATACTCGAGTACCGCTGTCAGGTCTGGTCCGATATTGGCCAAGGCCTTCAGCGCCGGCTCCAGGTTCCTCAGATTTCTGACCAGATCGGCCTGAGACTCGTTGACGAACTGGTTGGCGGTCGCGCTGAAGGTGCCCAGCTTCTGCAGGGCAGTGGTGAATCTCGGCCGTTCTTTGATCAACACGTCGAGTGCAGGCGGAATCTTCTCCAGCGCACGGGTGATGACATCGCGTTGCCCGGCGAAGGTCGAGGCCAGCTGATTCAAGCCTTGTATGGAAGCAACAATGTTGTCCCGCTGGGCGTCCAGAGCGCCCACGAAGGTGTCCAGTCGGGTCAACAGGTCGCGGAAATCGGTTTCCCGACCGTTGATGGCAGCACTGAAGTTATGGATGATGTCGCCCATCTGGCCGAGACCACCGCCGTTGACCACCGCGGCGAGGGACGACAGCGTCTGTTCGGTCGTCGGATAAGTCGATGACTTGTTGAGCTGAATCGTCGTTCCCGGCGGGAGTTTCCCTTCGGGTGCCTGGCCCGAGGGTGGGTTGATCGCCAGATGCATCGAACCAAGAAGGCTGGTTTGCCCGATGCTGGCGACCACGTTGGCAGGCACGACGACACCCGGCTTGACCGAGAACTCGACGTCGGCGTGCCAGTCTTTCACCGACAGGCTGCGCACGCTACCGACGACAACATCATTCATCATCACCGGTGAATTCGGCTCCAACGTCGCCACGTTCGCGATCTCAACGTGGTAGACGCTGGAATCCGCGCCCCGGCCGACCGCGCCTGGCAGAGGCAGCGAGTTGACACCCTGGAACGCGCAGCCGCTGGTGGTCAACGCGACGCAGGATCCGACGGCGATCGCCAGTCGCACCGGCTTTCCCGTGATCATGCTGGTGGCGTCCCTTCTGCTGGTGGCGGTGCCGCAGGCGCAGGAGCTTCGGCGGCCAGTGGACCTGGCGGCGGGCCCGGCGGCGGACCCGGCTGTCCCGTTGGATTAAGCATGTCCGACACCGTGTTCGGCATGTTGGGCGGATAGAACTCGCCCCCCGGCAGCAGCTGCTGGGCGCCTGGCGGCGGCGCGCCGGGTTCCCGGCCGGTGAACGGCGGTGGCGGCTCCGGGCCCGGGTTGTAGGCCGAGATCGCCGGCGGCGCTTCGGGCGGAGTGGGAGAACCCCCACTACCGCCGGGCATCAGACCTGGCTCGGAATATTCGATCTGCTCAGGACTGGCCGACGGCATCAAATACGGCGAGATCGGGAACGGCAAGTAGTTGAAGTTGAGCAGCCGCAACGCCGGACCGAGATACTGCGAGCACAGTTTCGCGGTCTCCGGTGCGGTGGTGTTCTCGACGGCTCCGATTGCGCCACAGATGAACTCGACCGGATTGGAGAAGTTGTTCATCACGAACTGACCGACCGCGCTACCCGCATCCGGGTTGTAGATGTTGTAGCCGTTCATGAACGCGTTGGGCGCGACGTGAAGCAGCTGCTCGATGTGCATCTTGTTGTCGACCAGGTTCTGGGTGACATTGGCCAGCCGCTGCACCTGCTCGGACGTCTGATCGCGGGATCCAGCAACGAACCGCTGCACGTCGACGACCGCCACCGACAAGTTCGTCAGGGCCGCATCAAGGTCCGACCGGCTGCCGTCCACCACGCTGGTCAGAGTGGCCAGCCGATCCTGGAACTGCACCACCTGCTGGTTGCTGTCCCGCAAGGCGGTGACGAATGTCTGCAAGTTCTTGATGATGTCGACGATGTTGCCGCTACCCTCGGCCAGCACCCGGGCGACGCCGGACAACTGCGAAATCGTCTGGCGCAGTTTGTCACCGTTGCCGGCCATAGCGTCGGCCGTGCTGTTGATGAAGCGGGAGACCGACGTCCCGTCGACACCACTCTTGGGTCCGAGGTCAGTGGACAGTCGCATCAGCTGTTCCTTGACCTGATCCCACTCCACCGGAACGGCGGTGCGGTCCAGGCCGATCACCGCATTGTCGGGCAGTGTGGGGCCACTCGACCGGTACGCGGGCGCGAGCTGCACATAGCGTGCGGCGACCAGGTTCTGGGCCACGATCACCGCTTTGGCATCCGCGGGGATCGGCACGCCGTGATCGACCTTGAGGGTCACCCTGGTCTGGGTGCCCTCCGGCTTGATCGACTCGATCGTGCCGACCTTCACCCCGGACACCCTGACATCGTCACCCGGGTAGACGCCGGTGGCCGAGGTGAACAGCGCCGAGATGGTCGTCTGACCGAAGAAGGTCTGACGCAACAGCACCGCTGCGCCAACAACCAGCAGGGCCACCAACGCCACCGCGAGCCACTTACCGAGACGACTGCGGTTCATCAGCGTGAACCTCCGGGAATTCCGTTGTAGGGCAGGGGCAACTCGGCCCGGGGGCCGGCATTGTCCGGCGGCTGACCGGCATTTGTCCCGCGCCGGAACCCGAACGCGTAGTCGAAGAACGGCTGCAGCAGCTGAGCGGGTTGCAGGTTAGGGACATAGGCGTTGTAGTACGCCCCGTTTGCCAAAGTTTCGGCCTGGGACAACTGGAACTTGTTCATGTTGGGCAGCGCCTTGGTGATGTTGTCCCGGTTGCGTTCGAGCATCGCGGTAACCGAGTTGAGCCGCTTCAGCGTCGGCGCCAATTGCGCCTCGTTGTCGGCGACGAGCCCACTGAGTTGCTGCGAGACGGCGGCGGTGTTGGCCAGCAGATCAACGATCGCCTGGCGCCGGTCATTGAGCACGCCGAGCAGGTCATTGGCGTTGAGGATCAACGTGTTGAGCTGATCGCTGCGCTGCGACAACACCACGGTCACATCGCTGGCGCTCTCGAGCAGGCTGGCCAGACTTTCGTTCCGGCCGTTGATCGATTTCGACAGCCGGCTCAGACCGTCGAACGTCGGCCCGAGCTTCGGTGCGACTTGGTCGATGGTCGCCGACAGCGTGTCCAGGGACTGGTTCAGCGAAGCTGTATCCGTGCCGGCCGAATTGGTCGTCAGGTCGCTGACCGCGTCGGTCAGCGAATATGGCGACGACGTGCGCGACGTGGGGATCACGTCTGTGGTGCGCAAAGTGCCGCCACCGTCGGACTCAAGCGTCAGAACTCGCTCACCCAGAAGTGAACCTGTGCGGATATGCGCGGTGGTCAGGGACCCGAGGGGGTACTTGCCCTCGGTGGTGAAGGTGACCAACGCATCGCCGTTCTGCAGCGATACGTCGGTAACCGAACCGATCTTGATGCCCGACAAGGTCACATCGTTGCCGGCGGTGATCCCGCCGGCTTCGGTGAACAGTGCCTGGTGGCGCACCGAGGATGCCCACTGCTGCAACCGTTCGGGCTGAAGCCCCACAGCGATGATGAGCATCATCAGCACGACGCCGATGAAACCTGCCTTGATCAGGTTTGATTCACGGTACTTAAGCATCAGGGCTCTGCGCACCTCCCGCCTTCTTGTTTGATCATCGGGAAGTGCGCAGTGCGCCCCTGCAGATCGGTGACACGGATGGAAAGTCCGCAGATGTAGTACATGATCCAGCTGCCGTAGGAACCCAGCCGGGCGAGCTTGCGGAAGTTGTCGGGGGCCTTCTGCAACCCACGATCGAGGACGATCTGATGGTCGTCGAGCAGCGGCGCCAGTCTGTTCATCTGATCGACAGTGCCCTTGAGCGGTGGGCGCGCCTCAGTGAGAAGACTTGCCAGCGAAGCTGTTCCGTTGTCCAGCTGCGTAACCGCGGTGCCCAGCGGATCACGGTCCTGCGACAGGCCGCTGATCAACTGTTCGAGGCGGTCGACGGTGCCGTCGAACTTCTTGCCGTCCTTGGCCAGGGTTCCGACCACCGAATTCAGGTTGTCGATCAACTGCTGGATGACTTGGTCGTTGTTGGCCAACGTATTCGAGAACGACGAGGTCTTGCTCAGCAGCGAATCCAGGGTGTCGCCCTGGCCCTGGAAGATCTGAATGAGCGAGGACGTCAACGCATTGACGTCCTGGGGGTTCAGACCCTGGATCACCGGACGCAGACCGCCGAGCAGCAGATCGAGGTCGAGTGCACTTGCGGTGCGGTCCTTGGGGATCTGCGATCCGGCCGGGAGCAGTTTCGTCGAGCCGGGGCTGTCGATCAGTTCCAGGTAACGGTCCCCGACCAGGTTCAGGTAGCGAACCGCAACCTTGGTGCTGGTGGTCAGCGCAACGCTGCGGTCGGTGTCGAAGTCCACCTTGACCGACTTGTCCGGTTGCAGTGAAACGCTTTTCACCGTGCCCACCCGGACGCCGGCCACCCGCACCGAGTCACCGGCCTCGAGCCGCGACGCGTCGCCGAAAACCGCTGAATAGCCCGAATAAGAACCCCCGCGGTACTCCGAGAAGGTCATGAACAGGAAGGCCGTGAGGACGGCCATCACCACCGCGAAGGACGCGAACTTGATGAATGTGCTTCTGCCACGTTTCATCCCGGTTGTCCGATCTGTGCGGTGTTGCGTGGCGGGCCGTCCAGCGGGCCGAACAAGATCTGCTTGAGCCCATCGGAGTTGAGCAGGATGCCCTGGTTTCCGTACTTCCACGGGTTGGCGTTGGTATCAGTGACGAGGTACTTGGCCTTGTTGCCGAATCCGATGTACGGCAAGCCCATGCAGTGCGGGCCACCCTTGGCCGCGACCTTCGGAAGGTTCTCCGGATAGCGATAGCGCTCGATTCCGAGCGTGAAGGCCACGTTGACCACCACGCCGGGCTCCATCTGCGGCGGCTGGTGGTGGAGGTACAGCATCCCCTTGAGGCCGCACTCGATTCCGGGTGCGTATTCGTTGAGCAGATCGGTGGTGGGCGCCAACAGGTTCAGCGTGGTGCTGAGCGCCTGCCGGTTGCCGCCGATCACTTCGTTGCCGGCGTCAGCCAGACCGATCGAGCTGACCAGGAAGGTGTCGAGGTTCTGCTGCTCGGCCACGATGCTGTCACTGAGCCGGTTGGTGTTGTCGACGGTCTTGAGCAGATCAGGGGCGGCATCACCGTAGGCCCGTGACACCGCTGCCATGCTCTCGATGTCGCCGGTCAGATTGGGCAGACTGGGCTCGATCTTCTTCAGTACCGCGTTGAAGTCGGACAAGGACTGCCCCATCGCCTCGCCGCGCCCGGAGAACGCCGACGACAGCGCACCGAGGGTCTCGTTGAGCTTCGCCGGGTCGATCTTGTCGAGGACATTGGTGAGCTGCTGGAAGACGGTGTTCATCTCGACGGTGACATGGTCACCCTGCAGAATCTGGCCGGGCCGCAGCTTGTCCGGCGAGGGGTTGTCCGGTGCGACGAGCTGGACGTACTTGGCGCCGAACACCGTGGTCGAGGCGATATCGGCCTTCACGTTGCCGGGGATCAGGTGCAGCTGTGACGGATTCATCGCCAGCTGCAGCACGGCCTTGCCGTCGGGGCGCGTCTCGATCGAACTGACGGTGCCTACCTGTACACCGCGCATCTTCACCTTGGCGTCCGGATTCATCACCAGGCCGGCCCGGTCCGAGATCAGGGTGATCGGTTCGGTCTTGATGAAGCTGCCGCGGAACAGCGCGATCGCCAGGCCGGCGATCAGGCCGATCACGACCACAGTCGCCAGACCGGCCAGGGGACGCGCGGAACTCCGCGCGCCGAAGCTGCGTCCGGGGCGGGCTGCCACCGGCGCGGCGCTACTTGTGGTTTCGGACCGGTGGGCTGGACCCGGACCAACGTTGCGTGTCAAGTCTTCTCCCTAACCCGACAGGTTGAAGTTGCCGTTGGAGCCGTAGACAGACAGTGACACCAGAAGGGTCACCGAGACCACGACGATCAGTGACGTGCGGACGGCGTTGCCGACCGCCACCCCCACCCCGGACGGCCCGCCGGAGGCGAAATAGCCGAAGTAGGTGTGGATCAGCAGGATGGTGATGGCCATCAGGACGGCCTGCAGGAACGACCACAGCAGGTCGATCGGATTGAGGAACGTCGTGAAGTAGTGGTCGTACAGGCCGCCCGACTGCCCGAGCAGAACCACGGTGGTGAACTGGGAGGCCAGGAACGACAGGATCACCGCGATCGCGTACAGCGGGGTGATCGCGATCATCCCGGCCACGATGCGGGTGGACACCAGATACTCGACGGGCCGGATGGCCATGGATTCCAGCGCATCGATTTCCTCGTTGATCCGCATCGCCCCGAGCTGGGCGGTCACGCCGGCGCCGAAGGTGGCGGCCAGGCCGATGCCGGCCACCACGGGCGCGGCGATGCGGACGTTGATGAAGGCGGCGAGGAATCCGGTCAGAGCCTCGATACCGATGTTGCCCAGCGATGAGTAGCCCTGGATGGCGAGCACGCCGCCGGTGGCCAGGGTCAAGAACCCCACGATCACCACCGTGCCGCCGATCATTGCCAATGTGCCTGCCCCCATGGAGATCTCGGCGATCAGCCGAACGAGTTCCTTGCGGTAGTGCATGGCGGCATGCGGCGTTCCGGCCAGTGCCTTGAGATAGAACAGCGTGTGATCGCCGATCCGACTCAGCGTCGAAACCGGCTTGTTGAACTGCCGGGTGACCCGCGGATATGTCGACCGCAGGATCGTCATCGTTCCCATAGCGTCACCTGCCTCAGTTCGCCGTCATCCGGATACCGATGGCCGTGACGACCACGTTGATCACGAACAACGCCATGAAGGCGTACACCACGGTCTCGTTCACCGCGTTACCCACCGCCTTGGCGCCGCCGCCGCTGATCGTCAGCCCGCGGTAGCAGGCCACCAGGCCGGCGATCAATCCGAACAGGGCCGCCTTGACGCAGGAGATGATCACCTCGGGCACGCCGGTCAGCAGCGTGATCCCGGCGGCGAAGGCGCCCGGGTTCACGTCCTGGATGAAGACCGAGAACACGTAGCCGCCCAGAATGCCGATGATCACCACGAGGCTGTTGAGCAGTAGTGCGACGAGGCCGGAGGCCAGCATTCTGGGAGTCACCAGGCGCTGGATCGGATTGATGCCGAGCACCTCCATGGCGTCGATCTCCTCGCGGATGGTGCGTGAGCCCAGATCCGCGCACATCGCGGTGGCCCCGGCACCGGCCACGATCAGCACGGTCACCATCGGACCCAGCTGGGTCACCGCACCGAAGGCCGCCCCGGCGCCCGAGAGGTCCGCCGCACCCAGTTCCCGAAGCAGGATGTTGAGGGTGAAGCTCACCAGGACGGTGAACGGGATCGCCACCAACAGCGTCGGCGCCATCGAGACCCGCGCTACGAACCAGCACTGTTCCAGGAACTCACGTCCCTGGAATGGCCGCTTGAAGATGAACCGGATGGCATCCAGCGACATCGCGAACAGGGCCCCGACGGCCTGCATCGGACCCGAGAGATTGCGTAGCGAAACTCCGGTCGACCATTTATCCGCCATGAGCACTCCTGTCCCGGCTGGTGGCTGCCGACACCGCGGTCAGTGCGCCGATGTCAGGTGCTTCATCGCGCCGGTGCTCGAACAGATCTACTACGTACGGTGCGGCCTGCGGCCCCAGCGCGGTCATTTTGCAACCCCGGTCCGGGCATATGCCAACCGGCTGGTCGGGCGCCCGATTTCGACCGAAATCATTTGGGATGCAGGGCCTTTCATTTGCAGATCCATTCGTGAACAATCCGTCTCGCCAGTCACCGGCAAGTGTGAGGTGCGCTCTGACATTTGACGCATCTCCTGCTCCCTGCGGATGTTGATGACCTCACCGGACCTACCGGTGACGCCGGACAAACTCGTCCCCGCGCCCGTCCCCCGAGTGCCTGATGCTATCGGACGCGGGATCTGTCGCGAGGGCAAATAACGCAGAACTTGCTCCGGTAGTTGACAATTGGATTCAGCGGACCCGTACGGCCGTACCGCGCGGACGCTTCGACCGAGGGCGAGCGACCACGACAGACGGGTTCCGGTGGAAGCGTTGAAGGGCATGGCGACGGCGGACTAGGTGACGGCGCCGGCGGTCTTGAGTTCGATGATGCGATCCCAGTCCAGACCCAGTTCCTGCAGTATGTCGTCGGTCTGCTCGGCGAAGCCCGGTGCCGGTCCGGTGCTCGGTGCCGTGACGTCGAATTGCACTGGGTTGGCCACCAACTCGAGCTCGCCTGCCTGCACGAGGTACTCGTTCGCCCGGATCTGGGCGTCCTTGGCGGCCTGCAGGGTGTCCTGCACCGGAGCCCACGGACCGGCCAGCGTCGCGAATCGCTCGCTCCACTCTGGCAAAGTCCGCTTCTTCATCGCTTCGGTGAGAATCTCGACCGCGTCGGGCGTGTTCTCCGCGAAGGATTCGGCAGTGGCGAACCTGGGGTCGTCGATGTACTGCTCGAGGTCCATGTGCCGGCAGACATCGGCCCAGAACTTCGTCGGCTGCATCATCACGAACGAGATGTATCGGTCGTCCGCGGTCGCGTACAGCCCGACCAGCGGGTTGATCGGCGAACCGTGCACCCCGGGCGGTGGTGTCACCATCAGCTGGTTCAGATGCTGGGTCAGCGCCACGGTGTGGCCCATCGACCACAGCCCGCTGCCCAGCAGCGAGACATCGACGACCGACGGCTCACCGGTGCGCTCCCGTTTGAGCAGGGCCGCGGCGATTCCACCGGCGAGGTTGGTCCCCGAGATGGTGTCACCGTAGGCCGGCCCCGGTGGGGCGATCATCCCCGCCATGCCGGCCGGCGTGATCGTCGCGGCGGTGCCGGCCCGGCACCAGAAGGCGGTCATGTCGTAGCCACCTTTTACCGATTCCTCACCGCGTGGCCCCAGTGCGCTGCCGCGCGCGTAGATGATGTTCGGGTTGACCGCGCGGATGTCGTCGACGTCGATGCCGAACTTCTCCCGGTGTCCGGGCAGGAAGCTCGTAAGGAACACGTCGGCCTTTTTCGCCAGCTCAAGCAGGATCTCCCGGCCTTCGGGCACCGACATGTCCAGCCCGATGCTGCGCTTGCCGCGGTTGGCGTGCTCGATGTTCGGGTTGGGGTCGCCTTCGACGCGTAGCGGCCCGGTCTGGCGCAGGCCGCGTTGCGGGTCACCGGTGACGGCGTGCTCGACCTTGATGACGTCGGCACCCCACTCCCCCAGCACCGCGCCGGCCGAGGGAACGAAACCGTACATCGCGACCTCGAGGACGCGGATACCGTGCAGCGGGCCGGTCATGACACCACCCGCGCGAACGTCTTGGCCTCCATGAACTCTTCGAGTCCTGCGGTCCCCATCTCCCGGCCGATGCCTGACTGCTTGAACCCGCCGAACGGACTGTCGGGGCTGAAGTAGTTGCCGCCGTTGATCGAGAACGTCCCGGTCCTGATCCGCCGGGCCACCGCCAGCGCGCGGTCCTCACTGCCGAACACCGCGCCGGACAGCCCGTAGATCGAGTTGTTGGCGATGCGCACCGCGTCGTCGTCGTCCTCGTAGGCGATCACCGCCAGCACCGGCCCGAAGACCTCTTCCTGGGCGATCTCACTGTCGGGGTCAACGTCGGCCAGCAGGGTCGGCGTATAGAAGTAGCCGGGGTCGACCTTCTCGCCGCCGGTGACCAGCGTGGCGCCGGCTTCGACCGCGCGCTTGACCATGCCGTCGACCTTGTCGCGCTGCTTCTCGCTGATCAACGGCCCCATGTAGGTCTTGGGATCGGTCGGATTTCCAAACCGCACGTGCCCAAAGTTGTTCTTGATCAGCTCGACGATCTCGTCGCGGTGTTTGGCCGGCACCAGCAGCCGTGAGGTCAGTGCGCAGCCCTGACCGGCGTGGGTGACCATGCTGAACGCCGAGAACAGTGCGGCGCTGTTGAAGTCGGCATCGTCGAGGACGATCGCGGCGGACTTACCCCCGAGCTCCAGGAACACCTTCTTCAAGGTCTCGCTGGCCGCGGCCATGATGCGCCGGCCCGTCGGCGTGGAGCCGGTGAAGGTGACCATGTCGACGTCGGCACTCGTGGTGAGCACCGCCCCCACCTCCGGGTCCGCACCCGACAGGACGTTGACGACGCCGGCCGGGATGTCGGTGTGGTTGGCGATCAGCTCGCCGAGTGCCAGCGTGATCAGCGGGGTGTCCGGAGCCGACTTGAGGACAACGGTGCACCCGGCGGCCAGGGCCGGTGCGAGCTTGGCCAGCGCCAGCTGGTTCGGATAGTTGTAAGCGATGATCGCGGCGACGACGCCGGCGGCTTCCTTCTCCACCCACCGGTGATGCTGCATGCCGCGGCTCTCGATGTTTCCGAGGTCCTCGGTCAGCGGGTAGGTCTTGAGCAGCTCGGCGTAGTACCGGACGATGTCGATCGGACCGTCCAGCTGAGCTCCGGCGCACAGTGCCGCGGTGGCGCCCACCTCGGTGGTGGTCAGTGCGGCCAGTTCGTCGCGGTGCTCGAGCAGTGCCCGGTGCAACTGCTCCAAGCAGTGGATCCGCAGTTCGGTGTTGGTGGACCAGTCGGTGTTGTCGAATGCGTGCCTGGCCGCGGCGACCGCGGCCTCCGCATCGGCGACCGTGGCGTCGGGTGCGTAGCCGAACACCTCACCGGTAGCTGGATTGACGGAAGGAAACGTCCGCGGCGTCTCGCGCAGCTCTCCGCCGATCAACAACTTCCGGTCAGCCCGCTGTTCTTGCGCGATGGTCGGCGCTTCCTGCTGCATCATCCTCCTCAGGCGATTCCCTACTGTGATGGAAACTGCATTCTCATCACCGGCGAATCATACATTCGCTCGATGAGAACTCAAGTGAAAGCTAGATCAGCTAGTCATGCCCTATTCGCTGGGGATCCGGCATCTGTGCAGGCGGCACGCAGGTTGGGCCCAGATCTTGCGGCGCAGCCCGATCCGAGAGTACGGTTCTCATAATCGGAAGGATGATTCTTGAGCCCTGAGAAAGCCCGGCTGCGCCCGGCGACCGGAGAACTGTCATGAAGAACGCCGTTGTCACCGGAGGAGGTTCGGGCATCGGGGCGGCCATCGCCGCCCGGTTGCGCGCCGACGGCCTCAATGTCGCGATTCTCGACCTGCAGCCATCAGACGACGAGTTCGCCCACGTCGCCGACGTGACCGACCGCGCCGCCGTCGACACCGCACTCAATGCGGTGCGCGCCCAACTCGGCCCGGTCTCGGTGCTGGTCAATGCCGCCGGCCTGGACTGCTTCAAGCGCTTCAGCGACATCTCGTTCGAGAAGTGGCAGCAGATCATCGACGTCAACCTCAACGGCGTCTTCCACTGCATCCAGGCCGCACTTCCCGACATGCTCGAAGCCGGCTGGGGCCGCATCGTCAACATCTCGTCGTCGAGCACGCACTCGGGCCAGCCCTTCATGTCCCCTTATGTCGCGGCGAAGTCCGCGGTGAACGGTCTGACCAAGAGCCTCGCGCTGGAACTCGGACCCAACGGCATCACGGTCAATGCCGTGCCGCCGGGCTTCATCGACACCCCCATGCTGCGCAAGGCCGAAGGCAAGGGCTTCCTCGGCGACACCGACCAGCAGATCGCCCAGACCCCGGTGCGCCGGATGGGCAAGCCCGAGGACATCGCCGCGGCCTGCGCCTTCTTCGTCTCCGAGGAAGCCGGCTACATCACCGGCCAGATCCTCGGTGTCAACGGCGGCCGCAACACCTGACGCGCACGCGGCGCGCACGAAACATTCATCAGCGAAAGGACATATGCAGTGGGCAATGCAGAAGGCCGGGTGGCCGGGAAAGTCGCATTCATCACCGGCGCGGCGCGCGGTCAGGGCCGCAGCCACGCGATCCGGCTGGCCGAAGAGGGCGCCGACATCATCGCCGTCGACATCTGTAAGAACTACGACACCGTCGGCTACCCGATGGCGACGGCCGAAGATCTCGAAGAGACCAAGAACTACGTCGAGAAGACCGGCAGGCGCATCGTCACCGCCCAGGCCGATGTCCGCAACGAGGCCGAGCTTCGGGCCGCCCTGGAGTCAGGACTGGCGGAGTTCGGCAAGGTCGACATCGTGGTGGCCCAGGCCGGCATCGCCGCGATGAAGGGCCAGCCCGCGATGCAGGCCTGGACCGACGGCATCAACACCAACTTCGTCGGCACCATCAACGCCATCCAGGTCGCACTGCCGCACCTCAAGGAGGGCGCCTCGATCATCGCGACCGCGTCGGCCGCCGCGCTGATGGATGCCCACAACAAGCCCAATCCCGGTGCTGATCCGGGCGGCATGGGCTACATGATCTCCAAGCGCCTCATCTCCGAGTACGTCCATGCGCTGGCCACCGAACTGGCGGTGCGCGGTATCCGCGCCAACGTCATCCACCCGACCAACTGCAACACCAACATGCTGCAGAGCGAGCCGATGTACCGCTCGTTCCGGCCGGACCTGGAGAACCCCACCCGGGCCGACGCCGAGCCGGTGTTCGGTGTGCAGCAGGCCATGAAGGTCAACTTCATCGAGCCCGAAGACATCAGCAATGCGGTGCTGTGGCTGGCCTCCGAAGAGTCACGGTTCGTCACCGGCATGCAGCTGCGCGTCGATGCCGGCGGTTACCTCAAGTGGTACGACTACCACGTGTGATGCGGTTCCAAATGATCCGAAAGGAGTTGCGGTAGTGAAGGTTTCGGTCGATGCCAGTCGCTGCCAGGGCCACACCCTGTGCTCGATGATCGCGCCCGACTCGTTCGTCCTCGACGACGTCGACGGTCACGCGTCACCAGTTTCCGACGTGGTACCCGCGGATCAGGAGGATGCGGTCCGCGAGGCCGCGCACTCCTGCCCTGAGCAAGCCATCGTCATCGAAGATTGACGACGACCGAATATCAAAGGGAGACAACGCCGTGAGCATCGATGATGTCACGACCGACGACGACCGTAAGAAGAACTCCTATCACTTCGACCGGCACACGCCGGAATACCGGTTGCAGTTCGAGAAGATCACCGAGGAGATGCAGTCCCGCTGCCCAATGGCATGGACCGACGTCTACAACGGGCACTGGGTAGCCGCCGACAGCAAGCATGTCTTCGAGCTGGCCCGCTGCCCCGTCGTCTCGAACCATCACGACATCAGCGGAGAGACGCCGTTCCAGGGCATCACCATCCCCAAAGCCAGCCGCGCGACGGTGGTGCGCGGCGGGATCCTGGAGATGGATGAACCCGAGCACAGCGCCTACCGCGGGGCGCTGAACCCCTATCTGTCACCCGCGGCGATCAAGCGGTGGGTGCCGTTCGTCGACGAGATCACCCGCGCGGCACTCGATGAGCACATCGAGTCCGGCGAGATCGACTTCGTCGAGCACCTGGCCAACGTGGTGCCCGCGGTGTTCACCCTGGCCATGATGGGCATCGAGCTCAAGAAGTGGAACGTCTACAGCGAGCCCACCCATGCATCGGTGTACACGCCCGAGCACTCTCCCGATCGCGAGAAGATCAACGAGCAGCACCGCGAAATGGGCATCGACATCATCAACAACATGATGGAGATCCGGGAGAACCCCCGGCCCGGGCTGGTCAACGCGATGCTGCAGTTACGCATCGATGGCGAACCGGCCCCGGACATGGAGATCCTCGGCAACCTGGGCCTGGTGATCGGCGGCGGATTCGACACCACCACCGCACTCACCGCCCACGCCCTGGAATGGCTGGGCCAGCACCCTGATGAGCGCACCCGGCTGAGCGACGAGCGCGCGACCCTCCTCGACCCGGCCACCGAGGAGTTCCTGCGTTTCTTCACCCCGGCACCCGGCGATGGACGCACGTTCTCCGAAGACGTCGAGGTCGAGGGGCAGCAGTTCAAGCAGTACGAGCGGCTGTGGTTGTCCTGGGCCATGGCCAACCGCGACCCGTCGGTGTTCGACCAGCCCAACGAGATCATCCTCGACCGAAAGGGCAACCGGCACTTCAGCTTCGGAATCGGAGTGCACCGCTGCGTGGGGTCGAATGTGGCCCGGACGGTGTTCAAGTCGATGCTCACCGCGGTGCTGGACCGGATGCCGGACTACGTGTGCGATCCCGAGGGCACCGTGCACTACGACACCATCGGCGTCATCCAGGGCATGCGGAATCTGCCGGCCACGTTCACGCCGAGCAAGCCGCTGGGACCGGGACTCGACGAGACCCTGGAGAAGCTGCAGCGCATCTGTAATGAGCAGGAGTTGGCCCGGCCCATCACCGAGCGCAAGGAAGCCGCCGTCATCGACTGAGCGGTTTCGCGACGACGCCTTGTACGTCGGCCGCCTGTTAACCTCGAATGAGGTCGGGTCCGGCAAACGTGCAAGGCGTCGCCTTATTGGGCGAACAACATGGGGGTTCCAAACAGGTGATCAAGTCTTCTGTCAAGTACATCGCGGCTGCTCTCGGCGGGCTGGCCGTTGCGGTTCCGCTGTCAGCAGGGGTGGCATCGGCCCAGCCCGACTTCAGCGGGGTCGTCAACACCACGTGTACCTACGAGCAGGTCATCGCCGCGCTCAACGCGCAGCGTCCTGACCTTGCCGAGCAGTTCAACACGTCTCCGTTCGCCCAGGGCGCGTTGCGCAATTTCCTGGCCTCGGGTCCCGTCGAGCGCCAGCAGACGGTGACCCAGCTGCAGGGCAGCCCGATGGCCGCGCAGTACTTCGGGCCGATCAACTCGATCGCGCGTACCTGCAACAACTACTGATCTCTGCGGCATTGTCACGTTGGAGTGGCTCTGGATCCTGACTGCCACTCCAGCGTGACAATCGCACGCCGGGACCAACCGCGGGCCGCCTATCTCGGCTGATTCGCGACGCCGGGGAACAATTGCTCGGTGGGGCCCACGGTGACCCACCCGCCCAGCTTGGTGACCAGGTGCGGCGCGAAGACCGAGGCATAGACCGCGTGCCCGACGACGATGACTGCGATCACCGACAGCACGGCTGATTGCAGCCTGGTCTTCGAGATCTTGTCCGCCCACATCTCGATGACGTTGCGGCCCTCGTCATCAGTTCGGCCCAGCAGATACGTGAACACCATCATCTGCACGCCCATCGCGATGGCGTCATAGATCGGGTACTGGTGCCTGGTCCCCTCCCACAGACCGAGTCCCTCGATCACGTAGCCGTAGTAGAACAGGCCGAGCCGCGCACCGATGATCGCGTTGAAGAACAACGCCCAGCAGAACCCGACGGCGAAGCCCACGAGCAACAAGGTCTGCGGCCGCCGCCAGTTCCACTTGCCGCTCGCCCAACGCCCCAGGGCCGCACCGATGATGGCAGGCAACACGAAGTACCCCATGTAGCCGACCGGCACCGCCGACGGGAGCCCACCCCAGGTCATGTTCAGCGGCCACCACGACGGCATCCTCGGCAGCGCGGGCGGAAACTGTGCGTACATCGCCCAGTCGTAGGGCGCCTCGATCCAGGAGAACGAGAGCGCCGAGATGCAGAGCAACAGCAACGGGTGCAGCCGCCCGCGTCGATAGCTCAGGTAGATCCCGACCGCCAGGAAGCCCAGGCCGGTGAGGTAGGCGAACGCGACTCCGGCCTTGATGAGGATGTCGACGTTCACCGGCCGGTCTCCTTGCGCGCCTCAGGGTCGAAATACAGCACCAGACCGACGATGAGGACGATCAGGACGAACAGGCTGCCCAGCATGATGATGGCGCCCACTACCACCTCCTTGTGTGATGTCCGGTTCTCAGCGGCCAGGTCCGTTGGGCCACTTGAGCAGTGAGCCCGCGTCCACTCTGATCTGCTGCCCGGTGATGTAGCGGCTGTCGTCGCCGGCCAGGAACACTCCGAGGTTCGCCATGTCCTCGGGCTCGATGTAGGGGATCGGCATGGCCTGGAAGATGGTGAACAGCGGTTCGGCATCCTCGCGGGTGGCCTTCTTGCCCTGCTGGGTGAGATCGGGCCGGAACATGGAGTACATGCCGTCGTTCTGCAGCAGGTGGGTGTTGCAGTTGGTCGGGTGAATTGCGTTGACCCGGATCATCTTCGGGGCCAGGTGCAAACTCATTTCCTCGACGTACTCGATCACGACGCGCTTGCTCCACCCGTATCCCGCTCCGCCGGGGCCCATGTTGGGGTTGTCGGTGGTGCCCCGGATCATGCCCGCGGTCGATCCGGTGACGATGATCGACGACCCTTCGGGCAGATGCGGGACGGTGACCGCGACGGTGTTCATCACGCCGACCAGATCGACGTCGGAGGCGTCGACGAACTGCATCGGGTCCGGGGCGCCCATCGCCATCGGCAGGATGCCGGCATTGGCGACCACGATGTCGAGCCTGCCGAGATCGGCGATGCCAGCCTCGACCGCGTCACGTAGTTCGTGGCGCTCGCGCACATCGGCGACACGGGCGACGATGCGACGGCCGAGTTCCTTGACGGAACGTTCGGTCTCGGCCAGGTCGTCGGGTGTGGCCAACGGGTAAGGGTTGGAAGGGATGTCGCGGCAGATGTCGACCGCGATGATGTCGGCGCCTTCGGCCGCCATCGCGATCGCATGTGCCCGGCCCTGCCCGCGGGCCGCACCCGTGATGAAAGCGACCTTGCCATCGAGTTTTCCGGTCATCTGTGCTCCTAGTGTGCTGGCCGGTCAGCGGCCGGTTTGAATTCGATGTGAAGCTCGCTGAGCCCGCGCATGATGAACGTCGGCTCATAGTTGTAACGGCGATCCTCGGCCGGGCCGTGGTGCTCGGTGGAGATCGTGATGTCGGACATCCGGTCCAAGATCCGGTTGAGCGATATCCGGCCCTCCGCGCGCGCCAGTGGTGCACCCGGGCACGAGTGCACTCCCCGGATGAACGCGATCTGCTCCCGCACGTTGGAGCGATCGGGCTGGAAGGTGTTGGGGTCGGGGAATTTCCGTTCGTCACGGTTGCAGGCTCCCGGCAGCACCATGACCGTCGTACCGGCCGGCACCTCGACGTCACCGATGCTCGTGGTCTTGCTCGCCATCCGGAAGTGCGATTTGACCGGGCTCTCCATCCGCAGTGTCTCTTCGAGAAAGGACGGAATCCTGGCCCGGTCGTCGCGCAGCATAGTCTCGAATCCCGGGTTGTCCGCGATGAACCGGACCGCCGAACTGACCAGCTTGGTCGTGGTCTCGGTGCCGGCGGCGAACAGGAATGTCGACAGGTTCATGACGTCCTCGATGTCGGGCGTCGATCCGTCCTCGTACTTGGCCTGCGCCAGCCCGGTCAGCACGTCCTCACGCGGCGCCCGCCTGCGGTCCTCGATGTAGGCATAGAACTTGTCGTTGAGCCACTGCAGGGGGTTGTGCGTGGTCGGCGCCTCCTTCCCTAGCTCGCCCACGGTCTCCAGCGCGAACGCCGCCTTGAATTCCTCGTGGTCCTCGCCGGGAACACCAAGCAGGTCGGCGATGACCAACAGCGAGAACGGCTTGGCGTAATCGGCCAGGAACTCGGCCGATCCGCGGTCGACGAACGTGTCGAGCTGCTGGTCGGCCAGCCGCCACATGAAGTCCTCGTTCTCCTTGAGGCGCTTCGGGGTGATCAGCTTGTTCATCAGACCGCGGGTGCGGGTGTGCAGCGGGGGATCCTGCGAGGTGATGTGCTCGCCCATCGGGACCGCGAGCCGGTGTTCCTCGATCAGCTCCGAGACGTCGTCACTGTCCCCCGGCCCGAACGGCAGGCCGGAGAACGGGCCCGCCACCGACACGCACGACGAGAACGCGGGGTCCTTGTAGACCGCCAGCGCCTCGTCATAACCGGTGACGGCCAGCACGTCGAACGGAGTGGCATGGGCGACAGGACATTTCGATCTCAGATGGTCGAAGTAGGGATATGGGTCGGGCACCAGCGCCGGGTCGGTGAAGAAGTCCACTGTCTCGAAGTCGGTCATCTCAGGCTCTCCTGGTCACTTTTCGTTGTCATCCGAACAGAACCGGTAACGACGTCGGCGACCGGAAGACCTGCCCACGTATGTGGGGGTCGTCTCCGTCTGGGTCGAGCCGAAGGTTGGGCAGCCGGTCCAGGAGAAGGTTGATGGCGGTGCGCATTTCGAGGCGCGCCAGGTGCATGCCGAGGCACACGTGCACCCCGTGGCCCCAGCCCAGGTTTCCCTTGGACGTGCGGAAGATGTCGAACTCGTCCGGATCGGACCAGCGATCCTCCTGCCGGTTCGCGGAGCCCAGCATAGGCATTACCGAACACCCTTCGGGGATGTGCACGCCGCCGAGTTCGGTGTCACACGTGGTGGTCCGAGTGATGGTCAGCAAGGGCGGATTCCAGCGCACCGCTTCTTCGATCGCCTGCGGCAGCAGCGACCGGTCGGCCCGGACAGCATCGAGTTGAGTTGTGTCCGAGAGCAACCCGAAGAGCAGGTTGCCCAGTGACCGGTACGTCGTCTCCACTCCGGCGGGCAACAGTAACCGCAGGAAGGAGAAGATCTCCTCGTCCGTGAGCTTTTCGCCGTCGATGTCGGCCTCGGCGAGCAGGCTGATCATGTCGTCCTTCGGCTGCGCGCGGCGGGCCAGCAGGATCGGGGCGAAGTACTCGCACAGCGCGGCCGACGCCGCCAGCCCACGCTCGGGGTTCATGATCCAGCTCAGCAGCGAGATGGACCATCGCTGGAATTGCGGATAGTCCTCCTCCGGCAGCCCCAGCAGTCCGGCGATGATCCGGCTCGGATAGTCGAACGTGAATTCCTTGACCAGGTCGACCTTGCCGTCGGCCGCGAATTTGTCGATGAGCTCGTTGGCGACGCGACCGACCAACTCGTCTTCCCAACGTGCCAGGGCCTTTTGCGAAAATGCCTTCGACACCAGCGAACGCAGCCGGCCGTGTACCGGTTCATCCATACCCAGCATCACTCGTTCACCGAGCACCGGGCCGAACGCTGCGATGACACCGGACGATGAGAACGTCAGATTGTCGCGCAGCATCTGCTGGGCATCCTCGTAGCGGTAGACAATGAACACAGGTAGACCGGCCTCCCCCGGCATAGCCGACATGTCGATCCGCTGGACCGGCTCCTCACGCCGGAGCCTGGCGAGCTCCGGGAACGGATCCCGGACGTCACCGGAGACGGCGTCGTCGAACGAGCCGAAGTCCTCTAGATCGTCGAAGAGCTGTTCCACAGACGTTCTCCTCTACTGCGCGGGGTACGCGACGGATTTCACTTCGGTGTACTGCTCGAATCCGGCAATACCGTTCTGGCGCCCGACGCCGCTGTCCTTGTAGCCGCCGAACGGGGTATCGGCGCCGTAGCCCGCGGTGCCGTTGAGCCCGATGAACCCGGCGCGCAGCCGGCGCGCGACGGCCAGCGACCGCTCCAGCGAGCCCGACATGACGTTGCCGGCGAGCCCGTACGGGCTGTCGTTGGCGATCCGGATCGCGTCTTCTTCGTCCTCGTAGGGAATGACGGCGAGAACGGGTCCGAAGATCTCCTCCCGGGCGATGGTCATCGAATTGTCCACATCGACGAAAAGGGTTGGGCTGACCCAAAATCCCTTGTCGAACTCCTTCGGTGCCTCGGTACTGCCGACGAGCATCGTGGCGCCTTCGTCGACACCCTTGCGGATGTAGCCGAGGATGCGTGACTGCTGCTTGGCCGAGATGACCGGACCGCACAGGGTTGCCGGGTCCTGCGGGTCCCCCGGCGCAATGTTCTCGTAGATGGCCTTCAGGATCGCCACGCCCTCGGCGTAGCGCGAACGCGGCAACAGCATCCGGGTGGGTGCGGCGCAGCCCTGCCCGGCGTGCAACAAGGGCCCGATGCCGATTAGACATGCGGAGTTGAACGCTGTGTCATCCAAGTCCTCCAACACGATCGTCGCCGACTTGCCGCCGAGTTCGAGGAACAGCCGCTTCATCGTCGCGGCGCCTTTTTCCATGATCCGTTTGCCGACGGCCGTCGAGCCGGTGAAGGAGATCATGTCGACCATGGGTGACAGGGTCAGTTCCTCGCCGACAAGGTGATCCGATGCGGTCACGACGTTCACCACACCCGCGGGGATGTCGGTCTTTTCGGCGATGAGGCGGCCCAGCCGTGTGGCGTTGAACGGGGTGTCCGGTGCAGGTTTGAGCACCACGGTGTTGCCGGTCGCCAGTGCCTGCCCCAGCTTGTTGACCGCAACCTCGAACGGGAAATTCCACGGCACGATGGCGCCGACCACTCCGATCGGCTCACGCCACACCTTGCGGGTGGTGTTCACGCCGGTGACCGACACCACGGTGTCGCCGAGATCGGTTTCCCAGGGGAAGGTTTCGATGAGCTTGGCCGGATATGTGAGTCCGTCGGCGAGCGGCGCATCGAGTTGCGGTCCGTGTGTCACGGCGCGCGGCGCACCGACTTCGGAGATGAGTTCCTCGCGCAACTCCTCCAGCTCACCCTCGATCGCCCGATGCAGTTGCTCAAGGCACCGCTTGCGGAGTTGGTGGTCGGTGGACCAGCTGGTCTCGTCGAATGACCGGCGAGCCGCTTCGATGGCGCGTCGCATATCGGCTTTCGAGGCATCCGAGACTTCTCCGAGCGCCTGTTCGTTCGCCGGGTTGATGTTGGTGAACGTGCCTGCCTCGCCGTCGACGAGCTTGCCGTCGATCAGCATTCTTGATTCGAATGTCGTCTTCACGGGGTCAGCCATGGCCGGATCCCTCTCCTCGGAGTGCGCCGAACCGCGGGATCCCCATCATCAGCCGGGTCAGCTGATGCAACGCCGCCGCGGGTAGCAAACGGTTGGCGATCAACAACATTCGCGCATCCGGCCCCACCGCGGACTTCGCGAATGGCTTTGATCCGTCGAGCGCTTTCGCCAGGCCCTCGGCGAACTTCTCGGGTGATCTCGCCGCCCGCTTCATCATGGCTCGCCCGCGCTTGTCCATCGTGCTGTGATGCCGAGCGTAGGGACCGTCGAGGTCGCGGTCGTCGGTCGTTCCCGCGTCGGTGATGATCTCGGTGTCGTATGTGCCGGTCACCAGAATCGTGACGCCGATCCCGAAGGGTGCGACCTCTCCCGCCATCGACTCGCCCCACCGCTCCAGCGCGCCTTTCACAGCCGAATAGGGTGCGGTTGCGGGCATTCCGCGTACACCGGCGGCACTCGAGATCAGCACGACGCGGCCCCGGCCGGCCTTCCGCATGGACGGGAGGAGCGCCTTGGTGAGCGCCACCGGACCGAAGATGTTGGTCGCGAACATGCGCTCCCACAGATCCGGCGATGTCTCCTCGACCATCCCTGCCGCCGAGATGCCTGCGTTGTGCACCACCGCGTAGGGGGCGCCGACGGCTTCGGTGATGCCCTTGGCCGCCGCGGCGATCGACGCGGCGTCGGTCAGGTCGAGTTGGATACCGATCAGCCTGTCGTCGTCCTGCGCGGCTCCGGCGGCCTCACGCAGCAGCGGCATTCCCCGATCCGGCGAGCGCATCGCCGCGACCACGCGCCACCCCTCGTGGTAGAGACGCGTGGCCGAGGCGAAGCCGAGCCCGCGGGACGCACCCGTGATGACGACAGTCCGCTCAGCCATCCTGGCCACCCGTCGCGCACCGGTTGCTCTTGGACCCCAACTCGACGTCGAGGTTGCGGGCCGGACCCTGCTGCCAGGTCGACCACTTTCCCACCGAGTACGGCCCCTCGGCTCCGTTTGCGCGATAGAACCCTTGCGGGTCATAGACCTTGGCTTCGGGGTAGGGCCACGGGCAGGCGACCGAGGTGGCCAGCCCGCTGGCCTTGATGGCCCAGAACCAGGCTCCGTAGGCGAAGTACGACACGTTGATGATCGCGAACATCACCAGGAACGTGCCGAGGACCGGCTTGGTCGGGAACAGCTTCACCTTCGCAGCAAGCTTCTCCGCCACCGATTTTCCGGTGTCGTCGCGGTACACCAGAATTGCCGCCGGGACCATCACGAAGGTCACCGACAGCGATTCCCAGATCAGCGGAAACTGGAAAGTGGTGCCGGGGAACAACGTGCCGAACGGGATCGCCTGCGAGTAGATGTACAGCCCGGTGCGCACCAGACTGACCTCCAGGATGGCATCGAAGATGAAGCCGATCACCAATACCAGGGCGCCCAGGCTGATGAGCGGATGCCGGGTGACGAACGCTTCTGGACCGCGCTTGGCCTGCCACTTCCTCAGGATCCAGATGGCGGGGAAGTACGGGCCGAAGTAGAACGTGACGTATCCGAACACGATGAACGGCTCGACGGTCGGCGACATCATGATCAGCGGCCAGGATTCCGGCCAGTGCAGCAAGATCGGGTTGTACACCGCGTATGGCGACCAGTTCATGATCGGGTCCTGCCACACGATCAGCGTCGTCACCAGGACCATCAGCAGCACCGGGCTGCCGGGGTTCTTGCGCCAGCCGCGGATGAAGACGATGGTCAAGACCAGAACCATGATCCCGGCACCGACCTGCGGGATGACTTGCCAGTGATCGAACCCGGTGAGGAACCCGACCGGACGAGGACGGCCCTCGACGTTCGGGTTGGCCACCCGCGGGTCTACCTCCGTCCGTCCCACAGCGGCGAACAACCCCAGGAAGCCCAGCCACGCCAACAGTGCGATCACCCGACCCCAGTTCGGGCCCTTGCGTTCCCGGATCGGTCTGTCGACCCGTGTGTCGGGCGGCAGTGATTCTCGGGTCGTCACGTCACGCCTCCCCGAAGCGATCCACCAGATGCGAGTTGACGCCGTCTTCATCGAGAGTCCGGGCGACCAGATACCCCGAACCCATCCACGCGCGCCGTGTCCACTTCCCCAGCGACACCCGGGTTCCGGGCGCGCCAGAAGCCGCGGGCATCATCTTCACCCGCTCCAGCGCCTCCTTGACCCCGCGCGGACTCAACGGGTGCGCATCGGTGAACGCGCGCACCAGCGTGGCGGCGACATCGTGGTTGACCACCGTGACGCAGTACTCGGGACGACTGCCCTGGTACCGCTCGGCATACCGGTTCAGCCAGGCCTGTCCGACCGCGTTGCCCTCGTCGTACTGATCGACCCCGACCCAGCCCAGAAACGCGTTCCACATGATCGGGTTGACCCAGGCGTTCTGGAATGCAGTGGTGGTGAAGCGGGGCGGATCCCAGTTGACCGCCTCGAGCGCCGGGTTGATGAAGACGATGCCGAAGCCGAACCCCAGGTGCACGATCGCCTCGGCCTTCGCTTCGTGCAGCGTGCTGACCGCGGCGTTGATGTCCTGAGCGGTCTGCGCGATCGCCGCTTCCGCGACGATCCGAATCCCCTTGCGGGCACATGCTGTTCGAAGATTCTTCAGATAGCTGTCACCGATGAGGTTCTGCTCGACCAGCACCCCGATCTCGGTCAGACCCCGCTTCGCAACCAGATCCGTCAGAAAGATGGGTTCATCCGTCATCGACCCCTGAGGGAACGCGAAGGTCCACTCGCCGAGCCAGTCGTCGGTGCCCGTGACGCTGATCGCCGGCACTTTGAAGCGTTCCTCGATCGCTTCCCGCAGCGGCACGCAGTTGTCGGTGATGTTCGGACCGAACACCACAAGGCAACCCTCCTCGACGAGTTCGCCGTAAGCGTCGATCACGGCCTTCACCGAACCCTTCGGCAGACCTTCCACCTCGCGGTAGATCATCCGCACCGGCCGATCCATCAGCCCCTGCTCGACCGCCTCCTCGAATACCAGGTCAAACGTCTGGGTGAACGAAGCGCGTAGCTCGTCCGGAAAACCCGGCGGCAACGTGAAGTCCATCAGGTAACCGACTTTGATGGGCTCCGCAGTGCTCTCGTATGACATGTGACCTCCATGGTGGGCGTTCATCGAAGTAGCGCCGGGGTCGACCTAATATTTGTTCTGAACCTAACCGGGGCTGGGACAGCGCGTCAATCACCTGGTGCCGATTCGCCCAGGTAGACGTCGATCAGCTCGTGCAGGCCACGGCTCACCGCAACGTCGTCGGTCAGCGGACCCGCGATCGCCACCCTGGCCGCCACGGCCAACGGCAGGCCTTCGGCGATCAGGCGCCCGGCCGCGATCAGCACCCGGGTCGATGCGACTTCACGCAGGCCACCGGTCTCCAAGCCCCGGATGGCCTGCCCGAACCGCACAAGCTCGGCGGCGGTGGACTGACCCACCCCCGCCTCGTGGGCCACGATGCCCTCCTCGACCTCGGGGTCGGGGAAACCGAACTCGATCGCCACCATCCGCTGCCGCGTCGAATCCTTCAGATCCTTGAGAACGCTTTGATAGCCAGGGTTATAGGACATGACCAGTCCGAATCCCGGCGCCGCGTCCAGCGTGATGCCGAGGCGCTCGATCGGCAGCTGACGCCGGTAATCGGCAAGAGGGTGCAGCACCACCGTGGTGTCCTGACGGGCCTCGACCACCTCGTCCAGGTAACAGATCGCGCCTTCTCGGACCGCGCGCGTCAGCGGCCCGTCCACCCAGACCGTCTCGTCACCCCGCAGCAGGAACCGGCCGACGAGATCGGCAGTGGTGAGGTCGTCGTGGCAGGCGACGGTGATCAGCGGCCGGCCGAGGTCGTATGCCATCGCCTCGACGAACCGCGTCTTGCCGCACCCGGTCGGGCCCTTGAGGACCATTGAAAGACCCTGCCGGTAGGCCGCCTTGAACACCGTCTCCTCGGCGCCGACCGGCTTGTAGTAGGGGCGCGGGTTCAGGGCCTGCGGACTGGCACCGTTCTGGTGAGCAAGTCCGGACTCGTTGGCCATCGACACACCTTTCGTCGTATCCGCGACGCTGCGATACAAAAGTGAGCCTAACCCGGAACAGATGTTTGTTTCAACCACTGATTGCGACGGCGGCGCACACGCACCGATGTCACCAATATCCTTCTGGCACTTGAGATCAACGATAAACGGCGGCCTTCACGACACACGTCGGCGGACCTCGCCGGACCGAATCGCCGAGCGGAACATCGGACCGACTACGCCGGCCAGCTGATCGGGACCAGAGATGGCGGCGTGCGCAGCACTCCCGAACACCCGGCGCAGCGACTCCACGTCGGTACTGGCACCGATGGTCAGGCACACACAACCGATCCCGCGGCGCCGCGCCTCGGTCAGCGCACGCCGGGCGTCAGCGGCGCCGTAGGCCCGCTCGTAACCGTGGTCGTAGGCCAGCCCGTCGGACAGCACGACCAGCAATCGCCGGGAGGTGCCCCCGCGTTCCTCCAAGACCGACGAGCCGTGCCTGATCGCTGCCCCGAGACGCGAATAAGCGCCCGGCTCAAGGCTGTTCAGCCGCCGGAACACCTGCGCATCCAGGTGGTCGTCGAACCGCTTCACCGGGACCATGGTCACGGCCTCCCGCCCTTGGGAGTAATAGGCGTACAGCGACACCCGGTCGCCCAGATCGTGCAGCGCCGCCATGAGATGGGCCACCGCCGTGCGCTGCTGCTGGTGCACCGTGCGCCCGACCGTGCCCGGCTCCGCTGTCGAGCCCGAGACATCAAGCAGCAACAGCACCGACAGGTCGCGCCGGCGGCGCAGGCTGTCCAGATAGACGGCCTCGTCAGGTATCGATCCGGCCCGGACCTCGACGCGGGCCTCAAGTGCGGCATCGATGTCGATGTCGTCACCTTGGGACTGGCGATGACGCCGATGCAGACCCATGCCGAGGCGAGCCAGCGGGCGCCGGACGCTGATCGCATCCTCGATCTGCTGGGTGGCGTGTGGCTTGATCTGCGGGTCAGCCTCGCGGACAGTGCACCAGTCGAGCCGATACACCCGGCGTTCGGCGTTCCACTCGGGGTACTTCACCCCTTCGGTCCTGATGTCGGCCAGGTCCTCCGAGGAGACCGTGGCCAGTGACGAGACCGCATGCGCTCCGCGTTTCGTCGAATTGGTGCGGTGTGTCGGCGAGTCGGCTCCGGGCGGTCCCCCACCATTGCCGCCCGCCTTGCGCGCCGAGGACAACAGTTTCTTCAGCCATTTTCCGATCGCCCCGCCGCCGCCGACCGGACTGGAGAACAGGTCGGGGTCATCGGAGTCGTCGATATCGCCCTCGTCGAGTTCCTCCAGCTCCCGTTCGCCCTGCCGACGCGGCACGTGTCCGACCGAGTCCTGGCCGCCGGGCCTGGCCGCCGCACACGTCACCAGGACCTTCTTGGCCTGGATCACACCGAATGCCGCGGGCGGGTCGTCGAGCGCATCCCGCCCCCGCGCGATCGCCAGGGAGGTCGCCGCCGAGTCGCTGCGTGCACCGATATTGCGGTCCCCCAATGCGCCAAGGGAATTCGGCAGAAGTGCGGCGTTGGCCAGCACCGCACGATGTCCCTCGACGGCCAGATAACGCCGGGCCAGTCGCCGGTGACGTCCCAGAGCGCTGAGGACATCGGGGTCCAGGCTGCCCGCCCCGATCAGCGACGCCTGTACGGCCGCGGTTTCGAGCTGTACGCGCGGCGGTGCGGCGGGGTCGACGAAAACGGTCTGGCCGTCGGTCCACGGTGCGGCACCGGAAGCCGCTGCGGCCACCGCGACCGGGCGGGCGGCGAGCGCCGACGCCAGCATGCCCAACCCGGAGAATCGATCGCGGTCCCCGTCGGTAGACACCCGATACCTCCACGGTCCAGTCGATACGTTGACCAAATATCTGTTCCACCGTAGGGTTCGGCCCACCCGGAGTCAATCCATCGGGCCGGGACGTCAACCAGTAAGGGCAGCAAAATGATCGACTTCAACGACCAGGTCGCGGTGGTGACCGGTGCCGGTCGCGGACTCGGCCGGATGTACGCGCTCGAACTGGCACGGCGCGGCGCTGCCGTCGTGGTCAACGACCTCGGTGGCTCGATGGCGGGCCAGGGCGCGGATGCCGTGGTGGCCGACCGGGTGGTGGAGGAGATCATCGCCGCCGGCGGCACCGCGGTGGCGTCTTACGATTCGGTCGACAGTCCCGAGGGCGGTGCGGCCATCGTAGGCACGGCCGTCGAACGGTTCGGCCGGCTCGACGCAGTCGTCAGCAATGCCGGCATTTTCAACAGCATCCCGTTCGACGAGCTGTCTGCGCAGGACTGGCGCCGCATGTTGAGCGTCCACCTCGACGGCGGCTTCTATCTGGCCCAGCCCGCCTACCGGGTGATGAAGAGCCAGGGCTACGGCCGGTTCGTCTTCATCGCCTCCTCGGCAGGAATGTTCGGCCAGCACCTGGAGGCGCACTATGCCGCCGCCAAAGCCGGGCTTCTCGGGCTGACCAACGTGATCGCGCTCGAAGGCGCACCGCACGGGATCCTGGCCAACACCGTGCTCCCGTTCGGCATTTCCCGGATGGTCACCGAGACGCTGGGTGATCCGAAAGTCCTTGAGGACAACGGCTTCTTTCAGGCGATCCGGCCGGAACTGGTTGCGCCGCTGGTGGTGTATCTGGCCAGCCGCGACTGCACGCTCAGTCATCAGAACTTCTCGGCTTGTGCGGGTCGCTTCGCCCGCGTGTTCGTCGGTTTGGGCGAGGGCTGGATGGCGTCGCCGCACAGCAACCCCAGCGCCGACGACATCGCGGCTCATCTTTCCGAAGTCGCTGCGACCGAGCCGTTCGCAATTCCGGGGTCGATCTACGACGAGGTATTCGAGGTCACCGCGCGGCTGGGCGTCACCGCATGAGCCTCGCGGGATCCCCGGGCCACCAGCACCGTTCTGGTAGCCTCTAACCAAATATTGGGTCTGACCACCCAAAACGTGTGACGGGAGCCAGCAATCATCGTGGAGCCGCTGTGGGCCGTCCCCAGGTAACGCCTGGGGAGCGCAAGACGCTCAAGCGCACCCCAGGTCGCGCAGCTGACGCCGGTGCCGCAACCGCGGACCGCACCCGCCGGACCGAGATCCTCCAGACCGCCGCATCGTTGATCGCCACCTCAGGCTTACGTACCTCCTTGCAGGAGATCGCCGATTCGGCCGGCATTCTTCCCGGCAGCCTCTATCACCATTTCGAGTCCAAGGAAGCAATCCTCGTCGAACTGCTCGAGCGGTACCACCACGATCTCGACCGCATTGCCGAGCACGCACAGGGCCGGCTGGACGGCCCCGACCCGGCGTCACCGTTCGACCGCATCGCCGAGCTCGGCTCCGATATCGCGCGGTGCGCGGTCGCCCACCGCGCCGCGCTGCAGATGTCGTTCTACGAGAGCCCGAGCTCCAACCCCGACCTCGTCGCCCTGGCACAGCGCCGTCCGACGGCCACGCTCGACGCCATGCAGCAGACGCTACGGGCCGCCCGATGGGCCGGATACCTCCGCTCCGACGTCGACCTGGCCGTACTGGCAGACCGGATCTGCCAGACCATGCTGCAGGTCGGCCTCGACGTCATGCGCCACAACGCCGCACCGGAGAAGGTGGCCACCCTGCTGTGCCGAATTCTCCTGGAAGGCTTGTCCACAGCTCAGCCCACCGACGCCGAACTCGATAAATCCCTTCCGTTCCTGGCTGCCGATGCCGTGGTGCGCAGCTGGGTCGAGGAAGCCAACTCCGCTGCCGACGACAAGACGACGCATATCCGGGCCGTGGCGCGAGCGGAGTTCGGCCGCCGCGGCTACGAGAGCACGACCGTCCGCGACATCGCTTCGGCGGCGGGGATGGGCACCGGCACGGTCTACCGGCTCATCGGGTCCAAGGACGAACTGCTCGCGGCGATCATGCAGTCGTTCGGCGAGAAGATCGCGGTGGGCTGGACGGAGGTCCTGCGCTCCGAGGGCAGGCCGGTCGAGAAGCTCGATGCGCTGAGCTGGATCCACACCAACGCGCTGGACCAGTTCGGCGACGAGTTCCGGATCCAGCTGGCCTGGATGCGCCAGTCGCCCCCGGACACACCCAACCCGGGCTGGTTGTTCACCCAGCGCGTCAAGCAAGTGAAATCGCTTCTCGCCGAAGGGATCAAGACCAGCCAAATCAGCATCGACAGCCCGTCGAACGAGATGCTGGCCCGTTCAGTCCTCTGCGTAGGCTGGATCCCTGAGAACATCCTGCGAGAGTTGGGCACCCGCGCGTCGCAGATCCACGTCCGCGACACCAGCCTGCGCGGTGTCCTCGCGCGTTAACCGAAAACGTGCTTCGGCAACGTATTCGGGATGTCGAGCGAGCTCAACAAGCCTGCCGGCGCCTCGACGACGTAGGGAATCGCGTTGACCACCCGCATTGCGGTGGCCGCCATCGCCGCCCGCCCGGCACCATGGCCTTCGGCCTCCCCCAGGTTCATCGCGCAGTGAATGTCGGGCTCGCCCGCGATGTCGACCCGGTAGGTCGCGTCGAATTCCGACGACGGCCAATCAGGCGCGACGTCGCGCGACATCCGGATGATGTGCTCGATCACGATGGCCTCGCGACCATTCACCACACCGGCCGCTCGCGTGCACACCGCGCCGCAGGTTCCCGCCACGATCGTCCCGAACGCCACCTCGACGTCACGCTCGGTGGTCCGGCGGTCGAGTGAACCCCTGATCTCGGACACTTCGGCCCCGAGCGCGTCAGCCATCAGATAAATCGGTGCTTTCCAGGCCATCTCGATGAATCCCGGGGTCTTGAGCATCGGTTCGAAATCCAGCGGACGCCCGAAACCCATCCCGTCCATCATCACGTCGGCCACCGGGTAATGGTCGTTGAGGGAAACCTCGGTGACCTTGAGACAATCGACCTTCTTCGACTGTGTCGCCAACATCAGCGCCAGTTGGTCCGAGCCGAAGCCGGGGAACACGCCCGACGCGTAGAACGAGGCGCCCCCGGCCGTTGCCGCGGCTTCCAGGTCATTGCGCCACTCCGAGGAGTAGTAGGCCGGCGGGTAGATGAGACCGGTCGATGTCGTCGACACCACGTTGATCCCGGCGCCAAGCAGGCGCAGGTAGTCCGGCACCGCACCGGCGTCACGGCTTGGTCCGCTCGCCGCGTAGACCACGCAGTCCGGGGCCAGTTCGATCAGCGCGTCGCCATCATTCGTGGCTGGCACTCCGAGCGCCGGCCGGCCGGCCAACGCACCGGCGTCTTGCCCCACCTTCGACGCCGAGTGCACCCACACTCCCACCAGTTCGAGATCGGGCCTGCCGGCGACCGCGTCGACCGCGATCGATCCGACGCCTCCGGTCCCCCATACCACGGTGCGTAAAGGTCTTGTCACACTTGCCCCTTCATCGTCTTCGCCGTCAGGTGCGTTCGGACGCCATGACCGCACGCTCTAGGTACGGCCACGCGATGTCAGGCGGCACCCCACCACACAGCGGCAGCAGAGGCAGCGGCCGGCCGACCCGAAGGTAGCCGACGGCCTCGGCGATCGTCAGGATCTGATACGGACCGCCGGTCTGCCGCAGCGCAGCCACGGTATCGGCGCGCGAGATACTGGCGACCGTGTCATCACCATGGCGATAACCGGCGGCGGTCATCGCATCATGAAGTAGGAAGGGTCCCAACTCATCCCAAGCCCGATCCACGTCGTCGGCCACGAACACCGTGGTGGGAGTGCCCGGCGCGGGCAACTGGACCACGCCGGGTTCGTGACCGTTGGCCCGGCACTCGGCCTCGTAGAACTCCTTGAGGCCCGGCATTGCCGTCTGTGAGATGAACCCGAGGCCGTGCCGCGCCGCGCGTCTGGCAGCAGCCCGGGTACCGCCCGCGATGAGCACGTGCGGTCCAGACGGGCTCGTGCAACTGGGCGTCACCGTGACACGCCGGCCGTCATGGTCGACGCTCTCCCCCGCCAGCAGCCGCATCAGCAGCGCCAGCCGCTCGTCGGCCACCTTGCCCCGCGTGCTCATCTCCACCCCGAAGTGCTCGTACTCCTCGGCGCGGTGCCCGATACCGAAGGCGTACGAGACCCGGCCGCCACTGATGAGGTCGAGTGCGCACATCTCCTCGGCCAGACGGACCGGATCCCAGAACGGAATGGGCACTGCGGCAAGCAGAATCGCCAGCCGGCTCGTGCGTGCGGCGATCGCCGAGGCGAAGATGGTCGGCGCGGCGAGGTGTCCGTCGGCGGTACCGTGGTGCTCGGACAGCACCGCCATCACCGCGCCTCGCGTCTCGGCCCAGGCACACATGTCGACGGCGGCGCCGTAGAGGTCAGCCGCCGGGGTATGCGGCGCACGCATGTCGAATCGCAGCGTGAACATCACGCTGACTGTAACCTAAGTTTTGTTCCGCGTCATCGGTGCACCAGGGTCCTCAGCGGCGGGGCAACCCCAGCACCTGGGTGGCGATGATGTTGCGCTGGATCTCCGACGTGCCGCCGGCGATGGTGCCGCCAAAGCTACGGGCATAGCGCTCGAACCAGCTCGCGAAGTAGTGGTCGAGGTTCATGTGCTCGTATGGACCTGAGGTGGTCGGGTGGATCAAACCATCGGGCCCGGCCGCGGTCAGCGCGTTTTCGAACGCCGTGCGCTCGGCCTCGGAGCCGAACAGCTTGAGCACCGACACCGAGGCGGTGTCGGCCTCCCCGCGCGACGCCTTGGCCAGCGCCGCCGAACCCATGGCGCGCAACGCCTGGTAGTCCATCACGGTGGTGGCGTACTGGTCCCGCTCCAGCTCGGTTTTCGGCCGAAAGTCGGCCAGCATGTTGTCGATTCGATCGGCGAAACCGAGCCACATCATGGTGCGCTCGTGACCCAGCGATCCGTTGGCCACGCCCCAACCGCCGTTGAGCGGACCGACGAGGTTCTCGGCCGGCACCCGGGCGTCGGTGAAGAACACTTCGTTGAAGTCGAGATTCTCCTCGCCAGTCATGTCGGCGAAGGGCCGGCACACCACGCCGGGAGTGTCGGTCGGGATGATCAGCACGCTAATTCCCTTGTGCTTCGGCGCGTCCGGGTCGGTCCGCACGAAGGTCAGCAGCCAATCAGCGTCATGCGCCCCTGAGGTCCACACCTTCTGGCCGTTGACGACGAAGTGGTCGCCGTCCAACACGGCGCGCGTGCGTAGTGACGCGAGGTCCGAACCGGCACTGGGCTCGCTCATGCCCAGCGACGCGGTCTTTTCACCCCGCAGCACCGGGACGGCCCAGCGTTGCTTCTGCTCCTCGGAACCGAACGAAAGAAGGGACGCCGCAATGATGTTGACGCCCTGGGGATTGAAGCTGTGATAGATCCGGCGACGGCACAGCTCATCGAGGTGGACGAAAGTCTGCACCACGGTGGCGTTGCGGCCACCGAACTCCGGCGGCTGCGCGGGGAGCAGCCACCCGTTGTCGAACAGGAGCCGCTGCCAGTCGCGCGCCCATTGCGGCATGTGCGAGACCGACCGGGGCCGCTCGAGCGTCTGAGCCTCCGACGGCAGGTTGGCATCCAGGAATGCGGAGAACTCGGCGCGGAACTCCTCGACGTCGGAGTCGTATGTCAGCTGCATTTACAGTCCCCTGTAGCTCGTGCGGTACTCGGCGGCGATCAACGCGCGGTGCTCGGCCGCGCCGCCCAACAGCAGCTCGCCGGCCTTGGCCCGCTTGAGCGCGAACTGGACGTCGTTCTCCCAGGTGAAGCCCATTGCCCCGAACAGTTGCAGGCCGTGGCGGAACACCACCGCCTGGCACTCCCCTGCTGCGGCCTTGGCCATCGCCGACGCCAGCCGCCGGCGCGGGTCATCGGCGGCGATCGCCAAGGCAGCGAAATAAGCCAGCGCACGCGCTCTTTCGATGGCGACGTGCATGTCGACCGCTTTGTGCTGCACGGCCTGGAATGATCCGATCGCCACACCGAACTGCTGGCGCTGCTTGACGTGCTCGAGTGCCAGGTCCAGGACCCGTTGGCAGGCACCGACCATCGTGATGGCCATGCCCGTCAGGGCGAGGTGGCGCGCCTTCTCGGTGTCCACGTGAATGCGGTCTGTGTCATCGACATGTACGTTGTCGAACGTCACCACCGCCACGTGCAGCACCGGATCGAAGATCGCGCTGCGCGTCACTACGGCCTTGGTGGCGTCGACCAGGAAGACACCGCCGTCGGTCACCACCGCCAGGTTCTGCGCGCGGTCGCCGTCGAGCACGTGGTGTGCGGTTCCCGCCAGCACCCAGCCGGTGGCATCCCGGTTGGCCGTCACACCGCTGTACACCGCGGCGCCGGCCTTGGCCGTGTCGAACCGGTCCCCCGCCAGGGGTGCGTACTGAGTCATCGTCGCCAGATAGGGCGTCAGATCGGTGGCCCGGCCGAGTTCCTCGAGCACGATCGCGAGCTCCACCGCATTCGGCTCGGTGAGCTCCGTCCAGCCCTGGTCGATATAGCTCTGCCACAGCGGTGCCGGATCGACACCCTGCTCGGCCACTTCACGGACCAGCGTGGCCGGGCACTGCTTGGTCACCGCGTCGCGCACGGTTTCCTGCCATAGCCGCTGATCGGCATCGAATTCGAGTAGCACCCGCCGCCTCCTGCTGCACTGTCACGTCGCGATGAGAATAACATTCTCTTTCTATGGTGTGACCTTCTCCTCTATCAAGTACCGGTTCTCCAACGTAGTGCCCTATGCGTATGACCAGCACCGGCGCTCACCTGCGACAAAGGCGCCCAACGCTCTGAGAACTATGTTCTTGCCATAGAAGAATATGGATCTAGACTGGCTGTAAGGTCCGGCGTGACAAGCACGTCGTCATCAGTGCGTGCACAGCTCGTTTCCGGACGGACATCGGAGGACAGCCTTGGCCATCAACGACCCCGCGCAACCCGGCAGTGCGGGAACGCCCGTGATCGACGCGAGCGTGCACGTCTTCTTCGGCTCGAACAAGGACCTGCGGCAGAACTTTCTGCAGGAGCCGTTCGCGAGCCGCGGCTTTCCCGACTACGAGATGAACTGGTACGGCGCACCGGGCGGCGAGTACGCGAAGGGCACCAAGGGGCCCGACCGCCAGTACCCTGGCTCCGATCCCGACATCGCCGCACAGCACCTGTTCGCCGACCGCGGCGTCGACCTCGCGATCCTGCACCCGATGACCCGCGGCATCATGCCCGACCGTCACCTCGGAACCGCCCTTGCGGCCGCGCACAACGCGATGATGGTCACCCGCTGGCTCGAACACGACGAGCACGGTGAGCGGTTCCGCGGCACCATCCGGGTCAATCCGGACGACATCGTGGGTGCCCTGCGCGAGATCGACAAGTACAAGGACCACCCGCGCGTGGTGCAGATCGGCATCCCGATGCAGTCACGCGAACTCTATGGCAAGCCGCAGTTCTGGCCGCTGTGGGAGGCAGCCGCCGACGCCGGCCTGCCGGTGGCCGTGCACATCGAGGGCGGGGCCGGCATCCAGTTCGCCCCGACACCGTCGGGCAAGACCCGGACCTACGAGCAGTACCTGGGCTTCATGGCGCTCAACTACATCTATCACCTGATGAACATGATCGCCGAGGGCGTGTTCGAGCGGACGCCGGATCTCAAGTTCGTCTGGGCCGACGGCGCCGCGGATATGTTGACCCCGTTCATGTGGCGGATGGACTGCTTCGGGCGTCCCCACCTGGAGCAGACCCCGTGGGCACCCAAGATGCCCAGCGACTACCTGCCCGGGCACGTGTACTTCGTCCAGGGCGCGCTCGACGGTCCCGGCGACACCGAGTTCGCCGGTGAGTGGTTGAGCTTCACCGGCAAGGAAGACATGGTGATGTTCGGCTCCAGCTATCCGCACTGGCAGCTCAACGAGCCCGAGATCCCGAGCGCGTTCAGCAGTGAACAACGCGAGAAGTTGTTGTGGCGCAACGCCGCCAAGCTCTACGGGCTGGAGGACGAATTCGCGAGTTCAGGTTCATCGTCCGCGGTTGCGGCACAGTAGGTATCGAGGGAGACCTTCATGTCCATCACCACAAACCCACGGGTGCCGGCGGCCGAGCGGATCGCGGTTCGGTGCGTCGACTCCGACGTCCACCCCATGCCACGGCGCGGCGAGTTGATCGAGTACATCCCGGAACCTTGGCGCAGCAAGTACTTTCTGAGCCACAAGGTAGGCGAGCAGATCTACTACGACGCCCCGGATTACGCGCACGCGTACGCAATGCGGGTGGATGCGTTCCCGCCCGACGGTGAATTCGCCTGCAGCGACCCGGACATGGCACTGCGCCAGCTGATCATGGAGGCGGGTTCCGACATCGCCATCCTTGAGCCGACGCATTCCGAGCACCGACTCGGTGAAGCCACTGCCGCTTACTGCACCGCCACCAACCTGTGGCTGGCCAACCATTGGCTGGACAGTCACAACAACTGGCACGAGCGCTGGCGTGGATCGGTCTGTGTGGCGATCGAGGAACCACAGCTGGCGGTGGCCGAGATCGAGCAGTGGGCGCAACACCCTTACATGGCACAGGTTCTGATCAAGGCCGAGCCGCGGCCGTCGTGGGGCGACCCGAAGTACTACCCGATCTGGGCTGCCGCCACCAAGCACGACATCACTGTGAGCTGCCACCTGTCCCGCGGCGAGTACGAGACGCTCCCGACGCCTCCGGTGGGCCTGCCGAGCTACAACCACGATTTCATGGTCAGCTACTCGCTGCTGGCGGCCAACCAGGTGATGAGCCTGATCTTCGACGGCGTCTTCGACCGCTTCCCGACGCTGCGCATCGTGTTCGTCGAGCACGCCTTCACCTGGATCCTGCCGCTGATGTGGCGGATGGACGCGATTTACGAGAAGCGCAAGAACTGGATGGACATCAAGCGCAAGCCGAGTGAGTACGTCAAGGACCACATCAAGTTCACCACCCAGCCGCTGGACTACCCCGAGGACAAGACCGAACTGTCGCGGGCCTTCGAGTGGATGGAGTGCGAGAAGATCCTGCTGTATTCCAGCGACTACCCGCACTGGACCTTCGACGACCCCCGCTGGCTGGTCAAGCACCTGCCCGAGCATGCGCGCGAGGCGATCATGTTCCGCAACGGCATCGAGACCTACAAGCTGCCCGAGACCGTTCCGGTCCTCGAGGGACAGGTCCGGGTGTTCTGAGATGAGCGAACCCGACAAGCGCCCCCGGCTCGCGCAGGGACGCGAGCACGTCGTCGCCACAGTCGACGAAATCCCTCCCGGCACACACAAATTGGTGCCGATCGGCCGCCACGGGGTCGGTGTGTACAACGTCAACGGCACCTTCTACGCCATCGCCAACTACTGCCCGCACGAGGGCGGTCCGCTGTGCTCGGGCCGTGCCCGCGGCCGCACGGTGGTCGACGACAACGTTCCCGGCGACGCTGTGATGGTGCGCGACAAGGAGTACATCTACTGCCCCTGGCACCAATGGGGTTTCGAGCTGGCTACCGGCACCACCGCGGTGAAGCCGGAATGGAGTATCCGTACCTACCCGGTCCGTGTGGTTGGAGATGATGTGTTGGTGATGGCATGAGCGAGCTTGCGAGCGAATCAACGGATCTGGCGGTGACTCGTCCACTCAAGCCGGGCGAGAAGACCATGGAGGTCAACGGCGGCAACGTCGTCTACGAAATCCTCGGCGACAAGGGCGATTTCATCGCGCTGACTCCCGGCGGCCGGTTCAGCAAGGACATTCCGGGCCTGCGGCCGCTGGCCGAGGCCCTCGTCGAGGGCGGCTACCGGGTGCTGCTGTGGGACCGGCCGAACTGCGGCAGGTCGGACGTGCAGTTCTACGGGCAGAGCGAATCTCACATGCGGGCCGAGACGCTGTACCACCTGATCACCGGCCTCGACATCGGGCCGTGCTTCATCCTCGGTGGCTCCGGTGGCGCGCGGGACTCGATGCTGACCACCATGCTTTATCCCGAGATCGTGCGAAAGCTGGTGGTGTGGAACATCGTCGGCGGGGTGTACGGGTCGTTCGTACTCGGCGGCCACTATGTGACCCCCAGTATCCTGGCAGTCCGCGGGCTGGGTATCGAGGGGTTGCTGAACGTGCCGGAATGGCGGGAACGGATCGCGGAGAACCCCGCGAACCGGGAGCGCCTGCTCGACCTCGACGCCGACGAGTTCCTCAAGGTCATGCTGCGGTGGCTCAATGCGTTCGTGTCGAAACCCGGCCAGACCATCCCCGGCGTCCCCGACGAGATGTTCGACAACATCACGGTTCCCACCCTGATCATCCGTGGCGGCGAGAACGACTGGGATCACCCCAAACGCACCTCACTTGAGGTGAGTTGTCTGATCAAGGGTTCCAAACTGATCGATCCGCCCTGGCCCGAGGACGCCTGGGAACGCGCCGGCGAGAGATTCGCCCAGAGCGGCGGGAAGACGTTCTGCCTGTTCGACACCTGGGTGCAGGCCGCCCCGGCGATCATCGACTTCCTGAGGTCCTCGTGACGACGGTGACCGCCGCACCGTCACACCGCCCGGATGTGCACCTCGCAGTTCAGCGAAGCCTCCAGGGCGGTGTGGATGCGACTTTCGGGGATGCGGGCCAGATCGGCCTTCTCCAGGGTCACCGTCACCACATCCCACCCTTCGCCATCGACCGACCGGGTGACGTCACCGGACAGACCGAACCCGGCGAGCACGCCGCGGGCGTCCTCGTCGGTACCGCGGCTGACGAAGGTGACCACACCTGCGGTCGGCACCGTGCCGAAAGCCTTGGCACACAACCCCATCGCGATGGCCTGCAGCTCTGGTGCGTCGTCGCCGGCGATCAGCACCTCGACCTCGCGGCGTTGCGCGGGCAGTCCGGCGAGCTGGTTGTCCAGCACCTCGGCCCCGCGCTCACCCAGCAACTCACGGAGCGTTGCCATGCCGTCGGATAACTCCTGCGCCCCGAGCTCGCCAGCCGGGTCGACTCCGACGCGCACCACCGCAGTTCTCATGCCGGTAAGCCTAACCGGGGACGGGATGTGACCATGACAGCCGAACTGACGGTCGCGGCATGGCCGGGGATCACCCCGCGTCTGCTGCGCGACGGGGCGGAGGACCTGGCCGGCTACCAGCAGGCCGGGGGCTATGGCGCCCTTGGCGATCCGGACCACCTGTTGTCCGAGGTTCAGGCCAGCGGGCTGCTGGGCCGCGGCGGTGCCGCCTTCCCGTTGGCGGTGAAGCTGCGCACGGTACGCGACAACGGTCGCAACAGCACAGGCACCGTGGTGATCGCCAACGGCGAAGAGGGCGAGCCGGCCTCGATCAAGGACCGCTGGTTGCTTCGCAACCGCCCACATGCGGTCCTCGACGGCCTTCGGCTGGCTGCCGGGATCGTCGGCGCCGACCGGGCCGTGGTGTACGTGTCGGATCCCCGGGCTGCCGAAAGCATCGAGCGTGCGATCGCCGGGCTTTCCGGTGAGCTGGGCGCGGTGGCAGTCGAATTGCTCACCGTCACTCCGGGTTACGTCGCGGGTGAGGAAACCGCCGCCGTGCACGTGGTCAACGGTGGTCCGGCCAAACCCACCGACAAGCCCCCGCGCCCGTTCGAGGAAGGGGTGGCGGGCAAGCCGACGCTGATCAGCAACGTCGAGACACTGGCTCACCTGGCCTATCTCCACCAGCACGGCGCGCAAGCGTTCCGCAAGCTGGGCACCGAATCCTCGCCCGGTACGTTCCTGGCCACGATCACCGGGGCGGGACGTGCACCGGCACTGTACGAGCTGCCGCACGGAGTCGCCATGGCGGATCTACTGACCCTGCACGGGGTGTCCCCCGACAACGTCCGTGGGGCGTTGATGGGCGGGTACTTCGCCGGGCTGGTCAATCACGACATCGTCGGAGCCACACTGGATCACGAGTCCGTACGGGCGCTGGGCAGCGGGTTGGGTTGCGGGGCGATCGGCATCCTCACCGATGACTGCCCGGTGGCGGTCGCCGCGTCGGTGCTGGCCTACTTCGACCGGGAGAACGCCGGCCAATGCGGTTCGTGCTTCAACGGAACGGCTGCGATGGCCGCGGTGGCCGTCGGCCTGCGCGATGGCAACGCCACCCAGGAGGATCTGGACCGGCTCAAGCGGTGGTCGGTGGTATTGCGCGGCCGCGGCGCCTGCGCAACGCTCGACGGCGCGGCCAACGTGGCGGCCAGCCTGCTGGCCCAGTTCCCCGATCTGGTGCAGCGGCACCTCGAAAATGGCTGTCAGATCTGCCGTTCCGGTGCCTTCACTGCCGCGCGGCCATACGAAGTGGAAGCCGGGGAGGTGCTGGTATGAGGATCAAACTCGATCGCACGTTGTGCGACGGCTTCGGGTTGTGCGCCAAACACGCACCGGAGTACTTCCCACTGGACGACTGGGGGTACGCCTCGCTTCAGGGTGACGGCAACATTCCCGCGGCTGACGAAGACGCGGTCCGGCGAGCCCTGCTGGACTGCCCGGTGCACGCGATCATCGAGTTGAAGGACACCCGGGCGCAGCGCGAGGCGGGATGAACCCAGCCCGAACAGGCAGGTGCTGGATCACCCATCCCGGAAACTGGTAACGTGATTCTCCACACAGAATAACCCGCTTACCACCGGAGTCGAGTTGTCAGAGATACCGGGACGTCCGCTCCCGACGGTCACCACGCTCAACGAGTATTTCTGGACCGCGGGCGCCGACGGGGTGCTGCGAATCCAGGAGTGTCAGGACTGCAGCGCCCTCATCCATCCGCCACAGCCGGTCTGCCGCTACTGCCGCAGCCACAACATGGGTGTGCGCGAGGTGTCCGGGCGCGGTTCGCTCGCGGGGTTCACGGTCAACCACCGGTTCGGGTTCCCCGATCTGCCGCCGCCGTACGTGGTGGCCGAGGTGGCCATCGCCGAGGATCCGCGGGTTCGGTTGACGACCAACATCGTCGACTGCGAGCCGGACGATCTAAAGCTGGGGATGCCGGTGGAAGTCGACTTCCAGCACATCGAGGATGTCTGGCTGCCGGTGTTCAAGCCGTCGGCCGACACCACCGCCACCCCGCCGGTCGCCGAGCCGGTGGCCCCCCAGGACATCGCCAAGTACGTCCGGCCGATGCTGACCAAGCAGAAGTTCGAAGACCACTCGGCCATCACCGGGATCGGGATGTCCAAGATCGGTCGACGCCAGATGGTGCCACCACTGTCACTGACCATCGACGCTGCCGAAAAGGCAGTCGCCGACGCCGGTTTGACGTTCGACGACATCGACGGCCTGTCCACCTACCCGGGCCTGGCGATCGCCGGCATGGGCGAAGGGGGCGTGACCGCTCTGGAAGGCGCACTCGGGCTTCGGCCGACCTGGATCAACGGCGGCATGGACACGTTCGGCCCGGGCGGCTCGGTGATCGCGGCCATGATGGCCGTGGCCACCGGCATGGCGCGCCACGTGCTGTGCTTCCGCACGCTGTGGGAGGCGACATTCGGCCAGCTGGTCAAGGAGGGCAAGATGTCCCCTCCGATGGGCGGCCGCAGTGACAACTGGCAACACCCGTACGGCGCCACCTCGGCCGCACACACGTTGGCGCAGAACGCCGGTCGCCATTTCGACCGGTACGGCACCACGCGCGAGACGCTCGGCTGGATCGCGCTCAACCAGCGTGCCAACGCCGCGCTGAACCCGACCGCCATCTACCGTGATCCGCTCACCATGGACGACTACCTCTCGGCCCGCATGATCACCACGCCCTTCGGCCTCTACGACTGCGATGTGCCGTGCGACGGCGCGGTGGCCGTCATCGTCTCGGCCGTGGACGCCGCGCGCGATCTGCCCAAGCCACCGATCCTGTTCGAGGCGGTGGGCACTCAGATCATCGAACGGCTCGACTGGGATCAGACCACGCTCACCCACGAGCCGCAGGTACTCGGCCAGAGTGCGCACATGTGGTCGCGAACCTCGTTGCGCCCCAGCGATGTCGACGTCGCCGAGCTGTATGACGGATTCAGCTTCAACTGCCTGTCCTGGCTGGAGGGGCTTGGCTTCTGCGGTATCGGCGAAGCCAAGGACTTCCTCGACAGCGGCCACAACATCGCCCGTGACGGCATCATCCCGCTCAACACCCACGGCGGGCAGCTCTCGCATGGGCGCACCCACGGGATGGGCCTGATCCACGAGGCCGTCACCCAGCTGCGCGGCGAGGCCGGCGAGCGCCAGGTGGCCAACGCCCGCGTCGCCGTGGCCAGCAGCGGCGGCCTGACCCCCAGCGGCGTGCTGCTCATGCGCAGGGACGACTAGCCATGAGCAAGGCCGATCCGCACCCCAGGGTGGTGATGGTCGACGGAGTTCCGATGTCGGCGCTGGTCGCCGAGTCCCCCGAGCCGCGCGCCGTCGTCGTCGCGCTCCACGGCGGGGCCACCACGTCCGCCTACTTCGACTGCCCCGGTCATCCGGAACTGTCGCTGTTGCGCGCCGCGGTAGATCAGGGCTACACCGTGATCGCCCTCGACCGCCCCGGCTACGGTGCATCGGCCGCCTACCCCGACGCCATGGCACACCCCGATCAGCGGGTCGCGCTGGCATTCGGGGCAATCCAGCGCATCGCCGGTGCGGCAGACCTGTTCCTGCTGGGCCATTCGATGGGCTGCGAACTGGCGCTGCACCTGGCCGTGGCGCGGCCCGAGGTACTCGGTGTTTCGCTGGCCGGCACCGGCCGCCGCTATCACCCGGGTGCACAGCAGCTGCTCAAGGACGCCTCCCCCGTGAACCGGCCGCGCGGTCTGCGTGAGCTGCTGTGGGAGCCGGCCCGGCTGTACCCGCCGGAGGTGATCGGCGCCGGATTGTCCGCCGGTGGCACGGCGTACGAGGGCGACGTCGTCAAAACCTGGTCGCGGCAGGACTTTCCGGCATTGGCGGCACAGACGAAAGTGCCGGTGCAATTCCTCGCCGGCGAGTTCGAGAACGTCTGGGAATCCGATGCCGAGGCACTGGCCGCGATCGGCGCGATGTTCACCGCCTCACCGCGCGTGCGGACCGGTGAACTCGCCGACAGCGGGCACAACCTCAGCGTGGGGCTGACCGCCGCGACCTACCACCGGCAGGTGTTGTCGTTCGCCGATGAGTGCGTGGCTGACCACGCGCGCGCAGCTGTGGAAACCGAAGTGGAAGTGGAGGCAGGTTGATGCGAGTCGGATTTATCGGGCTGGGCAGCCAGGGGGCACCGATGGCCCGGCGGATCGTCGAGGGTGGCTTCGAGACCACCCTGTGGGCACGGCGGCCGGTCTCTCTGGAACCCTTCGCCGATACCGGAGCCAAGACCGCGGGCTCCCCCGCCGAGCTGGCCGCTGCCAGTGATCTGGTCTGCCTGTGCGTGGTCGGTGACGACGACGTCCGCCAGGTGCTCGACGGCGAGACCGGTGTGCTGGCCGGGCTGGCCCCGGGGGGCGTAGTCGCCATTCACTCGACGGTGCACCCCGACACCTGTCGTGAGATCGCGGAGAAGGCTGCCGCCCAGGGTATTTCGGTCATCGACGCCCCGGTGAGTGGCGGCGAGCCGGCCGCCTCGGCCGGCACCCTGCTGGTGATGGTCGGCGGCGACGAGGAGGTCGTCGAGCGGGTGCGCCCGGTGTTCGCCACCTATGCCGATCCGATCGTGCACCTGGGCGGTGTCGGCGCGGGCCAGGTGGCCAAGATCCTGAACAACCTGCTGTTCAGCGCCAACCTGGGTGCCGCCATGAGCGCCCTGGAACTCGGTGAGGCACTGGGGGTTCCACGTCAGGCGCTGTGCGAGGTCATCTCGCGCGGTTCGGCCACCAGCAAGGCGCTCAACAGCATCGCCATGTTCGGCGGGACACTGGACAACCTGGCGCCGATCGCCGGCGCGCTGCTGCAGAAGGACTGCCGGCATGCCGCCAGCCTGGCCGACGACGCCTCGGCCCCGCAGGGGGCGGTGTTCGACGCCGCGGACAATGCGCTGGCCATCATGAACCATCCCCGCTGATGCGCGTCGGTTTCATCGGGGCCGGCCGGATGGGCGCTCCGATGGTGCGCCGCCTGACCGAAGCAGGACATCAGGTGCGGGCGTTGGGCCGTGACGAGGAAAAGCGCGCCGCGGTGGCCGAACTGGGTGCCCAGCCGGTGGATTCGCCGGGCGCCGCCGTCGCCGATGCCGACGTGACGATCGTCTGTGTGTTCACCGACGAACAGGTCCGCGCCCTCTGCCCGGATCTGATCGAAGAGATGCCGGAAGGTGCGGTGCTCGTGCTGCACACCACCGGCAGCCCTCGCACCGCCGAGGCCCTCGCCGAGCGTGGGGCCGCACGGGGCATCGCCGTCATCGACGCTCCGGTCAGCGGCGGACCGCATGACATCGCAGCCGGGACCGTCACGGTGTTCGCCGGTGGTGACGCCGACGCGGTGGCCCGGGCCCGTGAGGTGCTGACCGCCTATGCCGATCCGGTACTGCACGTCGGCCCGGTCGGTGCCGGACAGCGGGTGAAGCTGGTGAACAACGCGTTGTTCGCCGCGCAGATCGGTGCCGTCGCCGAGGGCGTGCGGCTGGGCGACCGGCTTGGTATCGACGAGACGACGCTGCTCACCGCGCTCACCCACGGCAGCGCGGCCAGCCGTGCGCTCGGCGGTATCGCCGCCACCGGCTCGGCGGATGCGTTCATCGCGCGGGTCGGTGAATTCATCGGCAAGGACGTGGCGGTGGTGCGCGGAACGGTGTCTGAACTGGACAGCGACCTCGGTCTCCTCGAGGGCCTGCTCGACGCCGCGCTCAAGTGATCGGACTTGCCGTCACGGCCTGATCAGCGCGCATTTTGCGCTTTTCAAACACTCCCAAAGGGATTACTGTTAGCGTTACAGTTCAACAGTTTCCCGTAACGTGTCACAGCACTTCCGGCCCAGCCCGCCGCGAAGGAGGAGCCAGCCAATGACCAAGGCCCAGGTGATCTTCGATCCGTTCTCCGAGGAGTTCTTCAACAACCCGTTCGACATGTACCGCCGGATGCGCCAAGACGCACCGCTGTACTACAACGAGGACTCCGACTTCTATGCCCTGACGCGGCACGAGGACGTGTCGGCAGCATTGAAGGACCACGAGGCGTTCTCCTCGTCGCGTGGCTGCGATCTGGCCATGGTCCAGAGCGACGAGCCTCCACAGAAGTCGATCATCTTCATGGACCCGCCCGATCACCGGCACATGCGCAGCCTGCTGAACAAGGCGTTCACCCCGCGCATGATCCAGTCCCAGCGCGACACCGTCGTCGAGCAGATCGACCACTTCCTCGCGAAGATCGACTCCGACGAATTCGATGTGGTCCAAGACTTCTCGGGTCCGTTCCCCGTCGAGGTCATCACCCGGATGGCCGGCGTCGACCCGGAATACCGCCAGCAGGTCCGGCACTGGATCGACACCAGCCTCTCCCGTGAGCCGGGGCAGATCGGCTACTCCGAGGCCGGCATGCAGGCCAACATCGACACCGGCATCTATTACTACGGGCTGGTGCAGAAGCGCCGGGAGAACCCCCAGGACGACATGATCAGCCGGTTGATCGCGGCAGAGATCCCCGGCGAGGACGGCCAGATGCGCCGCCTCGACGACATCGAGATCACCGGCTTCGCCACCCTGCTCGGCGGCGCCGGTGCCGAGACTGTCACCAAGCTCGTCGGCACCGCGATGGTGCTGTTCGCCCGCAACCCCGAGCAATGGCAGAAGCTGCTCGACGACCGCGAGAAGATCCCTGCCGCCGTCGAGGAGTTGCTGCGTTTCGAGGGCCCGGTGCAGTACAACGTCCGCTACACCCTCAAGGAAGCCCACGTGCCCAGCGGCACCATTCCGGCGGGCAAGGCGGTCTTCCTGATCAGCGCCGCGGCCAACCGCGATCCCGATGCGTTCACCGATGCCGACACCTTCGACATCGAGCGTGACCGCACCGAGGCACAGAACCTGGGGCTGGGCTACGGCATCCACAGCTGTTTGGGCGCTGCGCTGGCCCGCATGGAGAGCGCCGTCGCCCTGGAGAAGCTGCTCGACTTCATGCCTCGATACGAGGTGAAATGGGATGAGCTACAACGGGTTCACATGCAGAACGTGGCGGGGTACTCGCATGTGCCGGTGAGGGTGTTGCGGTGACCAAGAAGGTTCACGTCGATTTCGAGATCTGTGAGAGCAACGCGGTCTGTATGGGGATCATCCCCGAAGTGTTCGACCTCGATGATCAGGATTACCTGCACATCCTGCAGGAGGATGTGACGCCGGAGAACGAGGCGCAGGTCCGCGAAGCGGTTCGGCAGTGCCCGCGTCAGGCCATCTCGATCGTCGACGAGTAGTCCGCGAATGCGGTTCGTCTTCGTACACGGTGGTTTTCATGCGGGCTGGTGCTGGGAGCGCACCATCGACGAGTTGCGGGAACTGGGTCACGACGGCATCGCCGTCGACCTGCCCGGCCACGGTGCCCGGGTAGCCGAGGAGTCCACCCTGGCCAACCGGCGGACCGCGATCGTCGAGGTGATGCAGGCCGGAGACGTGCTGGTCGGGCATTCCGGGGGCGGGTTCGACGCCACTCTGGCCGCGGATGCCGCCCCGGAACTGGTGGGCCACATCGCATATCTGGCCGCGGCACTGCCCAGAGAGGGCCGGACCTATCCCGAAGCCATGGCCATGCGTTCGGCCGATGACCAGCTGGGCGGCGAGTTCGACGGTGATGTCGGCGAGATGCTCGGCTACCTGCACTTCGACGACGATGGCGCGATGACGTTCGCCGACTTCGACGGTGCGTGGCGCTACTTCTATCACGACTGCGATGAGGCAACGGCCCGTTGGGCTTTCGAGCGCCTGGGCCCCGAGCGGTTCGGCGACACCACCGTCACCCCGGTGTCGGTGCCGCAGTTCTGGGCGGCCGATCTGCCCCGCAGCTTCATCCGTTGCACCCAGGACCGCTCGATGCCACGGTGGCTGGCCGACACGGTCACCCAACGCCTCGGGGTCGAGCAGCTGACCATCGACGCGTCGCATTCACCGTTCTTGAGCCGTCCGCGCGAGTTGGCCGAACTGTTGGTGCACGCCACCACGACGACACCGATTGCCGCGCTGACACCCGCGTAGGTCCATAGATCGTCAACTAGCGGCTACGCCGCGATCACCGTCTTCCCGAACTTCTCGGTGGCTTCCAGAGCATGGGCCAGGCTGTCGCCGGGCAGGGTGACGTGCAGCCAGGTCACCCCCAGTGCGGCGAGCTTCTCCACCCCAGCCAGATATGCGTCGGCATCGAAGTCGTCATCGCCCGGGCTGCCACCCTCAAAGTTGTTGAAGACGATGTCGATTCCGTCCGGAACTCGACCGGCAGCGGAAAGCCGGGCCCGCAGATCCTCGATGCCGGCAGCCAAGGCGTCCAGTGAATCCATCGCCGCGGTTCCCGCCGTCTTGGCCAGACCGGCCGGCGCGGCGAACGGGCACCAACCGTCTCCATGTTTGGCCACCCTGGCCCGCGCGGCAGAGGTGTTGCCGCCGATCCAGATCGGTGGATGCGGCCGCGCCGCCGGCCGGGGGTGGGCGGTGATGCCGCGTGCGCTGAAGTTCTTGCCCTCGAAGGTGTAGTCATCGGTGGTCCAGATGCCGCGGATCACCTCGAGTGCCTCGTCGAACAGTGCGGCGCGCTCGTCGAAGGAGACTCCCAGCGCGGCGAATTCCCGCTTGAGATAACCGACCCCGACCGCCAGCGTGAACCGGCCACCGGACAGCAGGTCCAGGCTGGCACCGGATTTGGCCACCACGAACGGGTTTCGATACGGCAGCACCACGATGTTGGGCACCAGACGCAGGGTCGTGGTGTGCGCCGCGGCGAAGGCCATGGCCACGAACGGGTCCAGGGCGTCGTGTCCGCCGGCATCGAGCCAGCGCTGGGACGGTGCGGGGTGATCGGTGAAACCGAAGCCGTCGAACCCCGCGGCCTCGGCCGCAGCGGCCATCGCGGCAACTCCGCTGCCACTCACCAGATCCGGATGGTACGGGTGAGTATGCATCGGATACGTGATGCTGTAGCGCACTGCGGCCGGCCCGATCAGGAAGGGAAGCCGGAGAGGATGACGCCGTTGCACTCCGCGGCGCCCTGGCGAACCCTGGCGGCCGCCTGGTAGGCATCGGAGTAGTACCACTCCCGTGCGGCGTCAACCGACTCGAACTCGAGCACCACGGTTTGCGTGCCGTGCCAGGCACCCTCGATCACCTCGGGCTTCTGATCCACGGCCACGATGGTGGCGCCGCCCATGGCTTTCGACGCGAGCTTGGCGTACTCACCCATGCCGGCCGGGTCCTTGATGTCCTCGGTGATGATCACGTAGCCCTTGGCAGATGCCATATCCACAAAACCCTTCTCTACTCGTTGATTTCGCTGATTGCCCGTTCCGGGCAGTTGTCTATCGCCTCACGGGCCGCGTCCTCCAGGCCCTCCGGGACCTCTTCGGGGTCGGCCACCGCCCAACCGTCGTCCGACATCTCGAAGACCTCCGGGCACAGCGTCAGGCACATGCCGTGTCCGGCACAGCGGTCTTCGTCAACCCTGACCCGCATCAGCTGTCGAACTCCAGGTGCAGCTCGGTCAGGCCGCGCAGGATGAAGGTGGGGATGTAGTTGTAGCGCCGGTCGCCGTCGGAGCCGTGCTTGGCCTCGGAGATGCGGATGTCGGTGGTCCGGTCGAGCAATCGTTCGATACCGACCCGGGTCTCGGCCCGCGCCAACGGAGCTCCCGGGCAGCTGTGGATACCGCGACCGAACGCCAGATGCTGACGCGCGTTCTTGCGGGCTGGGTCGAAGGTGTCGGGATCCTCGAAGCGCCGCGGATCGCGGTTGGCCGCGCCGTTGAGCACCATCACCGTGGTGCCGGCGTCCAATTCGGTGTCACCGATGGTCACCGGGCAGCGCGACAGCCGGAAGTCGCCCTTGACCGGGCTCTCGATGCGCAGCGCCTCCTCGATGAAGTTCGGGATCAGGCTGCGGTCGGCACGCAGGCGCTGCTGGATCTCCGGCTGTTCACCAAGGACCTTCAATGCGGTGCTGAGCAGACGTACCGTCGTCTCCTGCCCGGCCGAGAAGACATTGGTCGCCACCCGGGCGACATCGCCGACGTCAGGGATGCTGCCGTCGGGGAAGGTGGCCTCGGCCAGTCCGGTGAGGACGTCGTCGCGCGGGTTGGCCCGACGATCCGAGATGTAGTCGGAGAACTGGCCGTAGAGGAACTCCAGCGGGCTGTGGGACAGCGCCTCCTTGCTGGTGCTGCCGATGCCGCCACCGGAGTTCTGCTTGATGCCGTTGACGAACGCCTCGCGGTCCTCGGCCGGGATTCCCAGCAGATCAGCGATCACCAGCAACGTGAAGGGCCCGGCGAAGCCCTTGATGAACTCGCCCCCGCCGGACGCCAGGTAGCTGTCGAGCACCTCGTCGGCCAACTGCCACATCGCGTCCTCGTTCTCCTTGAGGCGCTTGGGCGTGATGAGCCGCATCAACAACGAGCGGTGATCGGTATGGGTGGGCGGATCCAGGGTCGGCAGCTGATCGCTGAACGGCAGTTCATTGCGGTGCTTGTCGATGAGCGCGGTGACCTCTTCGGCGCTGCGCCCCTCCAGCGGTACCGGGAACCCTGGGAACGGACCCGTGACCGACAGGCACGACGAGAAGGTCTCCTCATCGTTGTAGACCTGCACGGCTTCGTCCCAGCCGGTCACCATCGTGACGTTGTAGTGGTCCTCGCGGCTCACCGGGCACTTGTTCCGCAGCGCCTCGAAGAATGGGTACGGATCATCGACCAATCGTTCATCGCGGAAAAAATCGATACCGGTTGGGTCGATCGCCATCAGCTGCTCCCGTTCCAGCCGCAGGGTATGAGAATGCGGCTCTCATCTATGAATAGTAGATTTCCACAGGCCCGGTTGTGCGTCAACGTCGGACCCCGACTCATCTGCGACAAGCAGCAAGAATAGGATTCTCGGGCTTAACCGCCCAGCATCATCGGTCGGCCATCACGGTCTCGGCCGATCGTGGCCTTCAGGCGTCGGCGAGGTAGTCGATCTCATCGGCCACGACCTGGCCCGGAATGCTCGGCAACCAGCTCACCGGCGGTCGCGCAGCGGTGTGTCGATTCAGAGATAGTTAGACAAACGTCAACTATTCTCAATACCCGTATCCGTTGTTAGAGTGCGGAAGATGGCCAAGGGAACCGCGACAGACACTGCTGACGGCAGTCAACGCCGCGCGTCCTTCCAGCGTGCCCGTTCGCACCAGACCAAGCGCGATCTGGTTCAGGCCGCGATGGCCCTCTGGCGTACGAACGGCTACGCCAAGACCACGGTCACCGATATCTGCCGCGCTGCGGGGGTATCCCGGGCCCTGTTCTACTTCTATTTCCCGGCCAAAGAAGACGTGCTGTTCGAAGTGGGCCTGACCTCTACCCGACTCGCGCAGAAGCGAGTGAAATCGTTACTGGTCGGCGAGTACGACGTGATGACCGTGATCACCGAGGCGCTACGCAGCCTCGAGCGGTCCATGGCGCGTAACCCACCCGACCTGATCGTCGAGACGATCCTGGAGGGATACCGGCACGAGCACCGGATCCTGGCCGGAGAGATCGATCCGGACGCGCACGACGCCGACATGTTCGGCGAGTTGTTCACCCGCGCCAAGGCCGACGGCCGGCTCGGTTCCCACGTCGACGTGCAGCACCTCTCCCGGCTGGCCCAGATCCTGGTCAGTGAAGGCGTCCGGCACTGGGCCGGCGGCAGTTTCGGCGACCGCTCGTTCACCGACGTCGTCGCACGCGACATCGGTGCGATGATCACCGGCTTCAACCACCCCAACAACTAGATCGGAGGGCCCCCGATGGCGTGGGATTTCGAGACTGACCCCGAGTATCAGGAACTACTGGACTGGGCAGACGAATTCGTCACCGAACAGGTCGAGCCGCTCGACCTGGCCTGGCCCCACCTGCAGTTCACCCAGCTGGAGGGCAAGCGCAGGGAAGCGATCGACCCGCTCAAGGCGCAGGTGCGCGAAAAAGGTTTGTGGGCCACACATCTCGGTCCGGAACTGGGCGGGCAGGGCTACGGTCAGCTCAAATTGGCGCTGCTCAACGAGATCCTCGGGCGCTCACAGTGGGCTCCGATCGTGTTCGGGTGTCAGGCCCCCGACACCGGCAACGCCGAGATCATCGCGCATTACGGCACCGAGGAGCAGAAGAAGCAATATCTGCATCCGCTGCTCGAGGGTGAACTGTTCTCCTGCTACTCGATGACCGAGCCGCACGCCGGAGCGGACCCGACGCTGTTCACCACGAGCGCGGTACGCGACGGGGACGACTGGGTGATAAACGGCTGGAAGTTCTTCTCCTCCAACGCCGCAACCGCGTCGTTCCTGATCGTCATGGTGGTCACCAACCCCGAGGTCAGCGCCTATCAGGGCATGTCGATGTTCCTGGTGCCCACCGACACACCCGGCGTCAAGATCGTCCGCAATGTGGGCCTGTACGGCGAAGCGGACAATCACGGCAGCCACGCGCTGATCCACTACGACAATGTCCGGGTACCCGCCGCGGCCCTGCTTGGCGGCGAGGGGCAGGCGTTCGTGATCGCCCAGACCCGGTTGGGCGGCGGACGGATTCACCACGCGATGCGCACGATCGGCCTGGCCCAGAAGGCACTGGACATGATGTGCGAACGCGCACTGAGCCGCGAGACCCAGGGCAGCAGGCTGTCCGACAAGCAGTTCGTCCAGGGCTACATCGCCGACTCGTATGCCCAGTTGCTGCAGTTCCGGTTGATGGTGCTCTACACGGCGTGGGAGATCGACAAGTACAACGACTACAAGAAGGTCCGCAAGGACATCGCCGCGGTCAAGGTGGCGATGCCCACCGTGCTGCACGACATCGCCTGGCGGGCAATGCAGGTCCATGGCGCACTCGGCGTCACCAACGAGATGCCGTTTTTGGGCATGGTCACCGGCGCCGCGGTGATGGGGCTGGCCGACGGCCCGACCGAGGTACACAAGACCACGGTCGCCCGGCAGGTGCTGCGCGATTACCAGCCGACCACCGACACCTGGCCGACCGAGTGGATACCCCGCAAACGCGAAGCCGCCAAGGCGAAGTTCGCCGAGTTCCTGGAGGCCGAGGTGGGCAACCTGTGACGCAATCTGATTCTGCTCCTCGCATGCACGGTCTCGACACTGCGCGACTTGCCGATTGGATGGACAACGCGGGCCTGCCCGGCAAGGGCGAACCACTGGAGGCCCGCTTCCTGTCCGGGGGCACCCAGAATGTCATCTACGAGATCCGCCGTGGCGACCACACCTGCGTCCTGCGCATGCCTCCGGCCGGGGCGCCGCCGGACCGGGACAAGGGCATCCTGCGGGAGTGGCGCATCATCGAGGCGCTCGACGGTACCGATGTCCCGCACACCGCGGCGATCGGAGTGTGCGCGGATCCGGACGTGCTGGGCCGGCCCTTCTATCTGATGGGTTTCGTCGACGGCTGGTCTCCGATGGACACCCACGGCCGTTGGCCCGAGCCTTTCAACACCGACATGAGTACCCGCCCGGCGCTGAGTTATCAGCTGGCCGAGGGTATTGCACTGCTGTCGAAGGTGGATTGGCAGGCCAAGGGGCTGGCCGATCTCGGTCGGCCCGACGGTTTCCACGAACGCCAGGTCGACCGCTGGATCGGGTTCCTCGACCGGATCAAGAACCGTGATCTGCCGGATCTCGACGTCGCCACCGACTGGCTGCGCGCGCACAAGCCACTCGACTTCATCCCCGGCCTGATGCACGGCGACTACCAGTTCGCCAATGTCATGTACCGCCACGGCGCCCCGGCCACGATGGCCGCCATCGTGGACTGGGAGATGGGGACCGTCGGCGACCCGAAGTTGGACCTGGCCTGGATGGTGCAGAGTTGGCCCTCCGATCCCGACAACCCGGAGCCGTCGGAGATGGGTTATGTCGACATGCGCGGAATGCCTTCGCGTGACGACGTCGTCGCGCACTACGCGAAGGTCTCCGGACGCCAGGTCGACGATCTGGACTACTACCTGGTGCTGGCGAAATGGAAGCTGGCGATCGTCCTGGAGCAGGGTTTTCAGCGGGCCGGCGACGACGAGAAGCTGCTGGCGTTCGGACCGGTGGTCACCGAGCTGATGCGCTCTGCCGCCGAACTCGCCGAATCCACCGACTACCGGTGAGGGCCGCGGTCTGCCCGCAGCACGGGCCTCCGGATGTCGTTCGCCTCGAAGACGTCCCCGCTCCCCCGCTGGAGTCCGGCCAGGTACGGGTCCAGGTCGGCGCGGCCGCGGTGAACTTCCCCGATGTGCTGCTGGTCGCCGACAAGTACCAGATCCACGTACCGGTGCCGTTCATCCCGGGTAGTGAGTTCGCCGGGGTGGTCACCGAGGTCGCGGCTGACACTGACGGTTTCGCCGTCGGCGACCGGGTGACCGGCACCGGATTGTTCGGTGCGTTCGCCGAGCAGGTGTGTGTTCCGGCGACCGGGCTGGCCCGGATTCCCGGCGGTGTGGACGACGGCGCCGCGGCGGCCTTCGGGGTGGCTCACCGCACCGCGTATCACACGTTGCGCTCGGTGGCCCGGATCCAACCGGGCGACGACGTGATCGTGCTGGGCGCCGGCGGCGGCGTGGGTCTGGCTGCTGTACAGCTCGCAACCGCCCTCGGCGCGCGGGTCACGGCGGTGGCCTCGTCGGACGAAAAGCTCTCCACTGCAGCGCAATACGGTGCGGTCTCGCTCATCAAGCACGCGCGCGCAGACCTACGCGCCGCGCTGCGCGACGCCCTGCCCGACGGTGCGGATGCGGTCCTCGATCCGGTCGGCGGCGACCTGTCCGAGCCGGCATTGCGGACACTGCGCCGCGGCGGCCGGTTCGTGACGATCGGCTACGCCTCCGGCATCATCCCCCGCATCCCACTGAACCTGGTTCTGGTCAAGGGGATTCAGATCCTTGGTTTTCAGTTCCAGGACGTCGCCGCGGACGAGTTCAGCCGCAACGAAGCCGAACTGCGGGACTTATTGGCGACCGGCACCGTCCGTCCACACATCGGTGCGGTCTATCCACTGGACCAAGCCGCCGCGGCGCTACAGGAGGTGGCGGCGGGGAAGGCCGTGGGCAAGGTGGTGATCGAGCTCAGGACTCCTTCGGCGGGTAGAAGTACTCCCGCCACGCCGTGATCTTCGCGTCCCGCACCTCGTAAGCGCCCATGACCGGCCAGCTCATCTGCTTGCCGTCCACGATCCAGTGATCGCGCCGTTCCATCAACACGACATCCCCGTCCACGGCGAGATGCAGAATTTCGAGGTCCACGCATTTCCCGCCGGCGAAGAACACCTTCATCATCTCGTGGATCGCGTCGCGCCCGGTCAGCTTCGGCCAGTCGGGCCCGATGTCGAAGGTGGCGTCGTCGGCGAAGTGGCTCATGACCTCCTCGACGTCGTTGCTCCCCCACGCGGCGATCTCGGCGCGCACGATCTCCTCAGCGGTCATCAGTCCCCCGTCGGCCGTTGTTGGAAGATATTTACACTAGCGCGCCGGAGTGTAATTCCGATAGACATCGCTTCCCGACCCGCTCCGCATTTCAATCCGCAACAGCCCGTATCGAATTCACCCCGGCGCCGGGCACCGGCAACCAATCCTTGACCGGGCCACCTCCGGCCTGCTAAGCAGATGCACAGCCCATCCAATACGGTCAGGAGACCAGCCGTGCCCACGTCGACCGAAGCTGACCTGTACTACGACCCGTACAGCGTCGAGCTCAACATGGACCCCTATTCGGTGTTCGCCCGAATCCGGGAAGAGGCTCCGCTGTACTACAACGAACAGCACGACTTCTACGCGCTCAGCCGCTACGACGACGTCAACAAGGCGGTCATCGACCATGACACGTTCATCTCCGGGCGCGGAGCCCTGCTCGAGATCATCAAATCCGGCATGGAGATACCGCCGGGAACACTGATCTTCGAGGACCCGCCGATCCACAACATCCACCGCAACCTGCTGTCCCGGGTGTTCACCCCCCGCAAGGTGCTCGCGCTCGAACCGCAGATCCGCGAGTTCACCGCACGCTGCCTCGATCCACTGGTGGGATCGGACCGCTTCGACTTCGTCCAGGACCTCGGCGAGCAGATGCCCATGCGCGTCATCGGCATGCTGCTGGGCATCCCCGAGGACCGGCAACGCGCCATCACCGACCACGGCGAGGAGACGCTGCAAGGCCAGACGGTCGACGCCCTGGCCACCGGCGAGGTGTTCGCGGAGTTCATCGACTGGCGCACCCAGCACCCGTCCGACGACATCATGACCGATCTGCTCAACGCCGAATTCACCGACGAGACCGGGACCGTACGCAAGCTGCGCCGCGACGAGCTGCTGCTGTACCTGACGGTCATCGCGACAGCCGGTTCCGAGACCACCACGCGGCTGATCGGCTGGGCCGGCAAGACCCTGGCCGACGTCCCGGACCAACGCCGCGAGCTGGTTCAAAACCCGGAGCTCATCCCCCAGGCGATCGAGGAGATCCTGCGCTGGGAGCCGCCGGCACTGCAGATCGCTCGCTATGTCACCCGCGATGTCGAGTACTACGGCCAAACCGTTCCGCAGGGCTCGGCGATGCTGATGCTCGTGGGCGCGGCCAACCGCGACCACCGCCGGTTCGCCCCCGACGGCGACGTCTTCGACATCCACCGGGAACAGAAGTCACACATGACTTTCGGGGCGGGTACGCACTTCTGCATGGGCAACGCGCTGGCCCGCCTCGAAGGACGCATCGCCCTGGAGGAAATACTCAAACGCTTCCCCGAGTGGGAGGTCGACTGGGCAGCCGCCAAGCCGTCGGAAACCGCAGCGGTGCGCGGCTGGGCGGCCATGCCGACGCTTGTTTGACGTCGAGCCTGCGTACAGAGCGCGAATTTGGGAGTTTTTCGCGATCTGTACGCAGGCTCGACGCGCTGTACGCAGGCTCGATGGATCAACCCAATTGGCGGATCAGAACGGAAGATCCACGAATCCGTTCGTGGTGTAGACCTCGTCGTGATTGTCGACGCTGTAGTGCGGCCCGACCGGGGTGACCGGCTCGGCCTGAGCCGGTGCGGCCCAGCCGAACACCGCCGCGATCAGTCCACTGGCGATCAGGGTGGCGAAGCCGAAACTCTTCATTTTGGTGCCCTCTTCCGATGTGCTCTCCGGTGGCGTCGAGCGTCGCGCTACGGCTCCACAGGTCGGCGGTCTGGTGTTGCGCTTTCGCCGATCTGACAGATCAAACATCGAGGTCAGAGGGTTAATTCCGGTGGCAGGAATTGGTCTGCGGTTGGCAGAAACGCTCCCTCAGCTCGCCGGAATCAGATCCGCGGGCACCGAGCGGCTGACCATCGTGCCGCACCGGAAGGCCTCACTGCTTCCGACAATCTCAGCATCGGGATCGTTGACCGCGGCCAACGCCTGCGCCTTGAAAGCGCGTGCGGCAGCTGACAATTCGTGACGTACCGGATCGACGCTCAGGTCGGCCGGACACTCGTCGCCCCACAGGGTCACCTCGGTGTGCCCCTGCTCCAATGCCCCCAGCACACCGCGCCGGACGCGCTCGTCGCTGTTGAACAGATCAGCGGCCACCGCAACGGTCTGCGGATGCGGGCGGTCCTCCCATGACTCCAACACGGATTCCAGCGGCATCGTCTCGACCCCGAGGATCGCCAACGGACGGACATCCTCGTCGGCACCGATCAGCACAGTGACATCCCACCCTGCCATCACCCGGTCGACCAACCAGCCACCGGCGAACCGGACCGCGTCGACCACACAGGGGGCCACCACATCAAGCCGATACCGCATGTCGTCCTCCAATCTCACTGGACGGCCGCCCCGTTGCGGCCGGCCGGCTGCTCTGTGCCCTCCCCGAGGCCCTGCCCCAAGTCCCTCCCCAGCATCTCCGCGTAGCTGTTGAACACGTCCGTCAACGGGAGCGAGGGATCGAGTAGCCATGAGGTCTCCATTCCATTGATGAATGCCAGGATTTCCACGGCCTTGGTGGCCGCGTCGAAGTCGGTGCGATAGCGGCCGCTGAGCTGGCCACGGGTGATGATGTCCGCGACGATGTCGCGCGCCGCCTGCTGTCGTTTCAGCAAACGATCGTGCAACGGAGCGTCCGGTTGGATGTTCTCGACCAGCAGCACGGTGAAGGTGCCGACCAGCTCGGGCGCGCGGACGAACCGCTCGGCCACCCGCTTGATCTCCTCGGCGAGATCACCGGACCGGTCGGCGTGGGTGTCGTCGTCGTGATCGCGCGCATCGAGCACCGCGTTCAGCAGTTGCTCCTTGGACTCGAAATGGTGGAGTAGACCGGCCGGCGTGACCCCGACCTCCCTGGCGATCTGCGCCAGCGAGGTGTTACGCCACCCATTGCGCGCCAGCAGCTTCTCAGCCACGGAAAGTATCCGCTGCCTGCGGTCTTCCCCTTTGGCCAGGAGCGTCTCGTAGGGCCGCACGCCCTCGGACTGCGCCTGTAAACCAGAAACCGAAGCCACACGACTCCTTCGTCGAACCAACCTAGTGAACACACAGTAAGTTGGTTTGACCGCTGTGACAAGCGTCTCAGGAAAAGTATTTCCCGACGGCCGTCACAACCGCCGGGCTCGCCCGGTCAGAGGCCCAGAGACTTGGCGATGATCACCTTCATCACCTCGCTGGTGCCGGCATAGATGCGTGCCACCCGCGCGTCCGTGTAGAGCCGCGCGATGGGGTACTCCATCATGTAGCCGTACCCACCGAAGAGCTGCAGGCAACGATCGATCACCCGCGCCTGCATCTCGGTGCAGAACAACTTCACCCGGGCCGCGTCGGCACCGGACAACTCACCGTCGACGTGCAGCGCCACCGCCCGGTCCAGCATCGCCTGGGCCGCTTCGACCTCCGTCGAGCACGCCGCGAGTTCGAACTTGGTGTTTTGAAACGACGCCACCGGCAGGCCGAATGCCTTGCGGTCCTTGGTGTAGCCGATCGCCGCGGCGATCGCCGAGCGGGCCTGGGCCACCGAACCCACCGCCACGGTGAGCCGCTCCTGGGCGAGGTTGTGGCCGAGGTAGCTGAAGGCCTCGCCCTCCTCCCCCAGCACGTTGGTCACGGGAACCCGCACATCGGTGAACGACAGCTCCGCGGTGTCCTGCACCTTGCAGCCCATCTTCTCCAGCTCGCGGCCCCGCTCGAAGCCGGCCATGCCGTCCTCGACGACCAGCAGCGTCAAACCTTTACGGCGGTTCTCCGGGTCGGTGGACGTCCGCGCCACCACGACCACCAGATCAGCCTGGATACCGCCGGTGATGAACGTCTTGGCCCCGTTGAGCACGTAGTGGTCGCCTTGCGAATCAGTCGAGCGCACCGCGGTGGTGCGCATGCCGGCCAGATCAGAGCCGGTCCCCGGCTCGGTCATCGCGACCGCGGTCAGCAGCGTCCCCGCGGCCAGACCCGGGAACCACCGCTGCCGCTGCTCTTCGTTCGCGTAGTGCAGGAAGTACGGCAGGATCACCTCGAGCTGCGTGCGCACCGTCGACAACGTCACCAGCGCCCGCGCGGCCTCCTCCTGCAGCACCACGTTGTAGCGGTAGTCGTCGATGCCCGCGCCGCCGTACTCCTCGGGGATCGCCATCCCCAGCATGCCGAGTTCACCCATCTGCTTGAAGACGTCACGGGGCATCCGGCCGCCCTTTTCCCACTCGGGATAGGCAGGGACGACTTCCTTTTCGATGAAATCGCGCGCCAGCGCGCGAAACGCCTCGTGGTCCTCGGTGAACAGATTGCGTTGCACTACTTCTCCCTAGCGTCAGTCGATGAGCTCGACCAGCGTGGCGTTGGCGGTACCGCCGCCCTCACACATGGTCTGCAAGCCGTAACGAATTCCGTTGTCGCGCATGTGATTGATCATCCGGGTCATCAGCACCGCGCCCGATGCGCCGAGCGGATGCCCCAGCGCGATGGCGCCGCCGAGCGGGTTCAGTTTGGCTTCGTCGGCGCCCGTCTCGGCCAACCAGGCCAGGGGCACCGGGGCGAACGCCTCGTTCACCTCGAACACGCCGATCTCATCGAGTCGCACGCCGGCCTTGTGCAGCACCTTCTCGGTAGCCGGGATCGGCCCGGTCAGCATCAGCACCGGATCGGCGCCCGTCACCGCGCCCGCCCGGTACCGCGCGATCGGCGAAAGGCCCATCGTCACAGCGCTTTCGGCGGTCATCACCAGCAGGGCCGCGGCACCGTCGGAGATCTGCGAGGAGTTGCCGGCATGGATCACCCCGTCCTCGGCGAACGCCGGCTTGAGGCCGGCCAGTTTCTCCACCGTGGTGCCGCGCCGGACACCCTCGTCGGCGACGACCGGGTCCAGCTGGTCAGCCGGGTCGGGGAACACCGTGATCATCTGGTTCTCGAAGGCGCCGCGATCCTGGGCGGCCGCGGCCCGCTCGTGTGAGGCCACGGAGTATTCATCGAGCCGGGTCCGGCTGAAACCCCACTTCTGCGCGATCATCTCGGCCGAGATGCCCTGGTTGAACCCGAAGTCCTTGTACCGCTCGAACACTTTCGGGCCGTACGGAGTGCCGGTGGCCCGCGCCGCACCCAGCGGGACCCGGCTCATCACCTCCACCCCACCAGCGACGACCACGTCCTGCTGGCCGGACATCACGGCCTGGACCGCGAAATCCAGCGCCTGTTGGCTGGATCCGCAGGCCCGGTTGACCGTGGTTCCCGGAATGTGTTCGGGCCAGCCTGCTGCCAGTACCGAGTACCGGCCGATGTTGCTGGATTGATCACCGACCTGAGAGACGCAGCCCCAGACCACGTCGTCGACGATTTCGGGGCTGATGCCCGCCCGCTCCACGAGCGCATTGAGCACCAGTGCCGACAGGTCGGCGGCGTGAAAACCGGACAGGCCGCCGTTACGCTTGCCGACCGGGGTGCGGACGGCCTCAACGATGACGGTTTCGCGCATGGGATTCTCCTCTAGAACTCAAGACTGGTAGGCCGGGCCGATAGCGCCCTGCTCACGCAGGGCGGCGATCTGCTCGGCGCTCACGCCGATCCCGCTCAGGACTGCATCGGTGTGCTCGCCGAGACCCGGCACCGCACCCATGCCCAACTCCATGCCGGTGATCACCGGCGGCGGCAGCAGGGCCGAGATCTCTCCGTTGGGGGTGCCGACCTGACGCCACCGGTCCCGCGCCTGCAGGTGCGGGTGGGTGATGACCTCACTCGGCAGGTTGTACCGCGAATTGCCGATCCCGGCCTCATCGGCGGTCCGTTGAACATCGGCGAGATCGTGCTGGGCACACCAGGATTCGATGGCCTTGTTGAGCTCGTCGCGATGCGCGCAGCGGTCGGAGTTGGTGGCGAAGCGCGGGTCGTCGGCGAGGTCGGGCCGCTCGATGATCTCGCGGGCCAACCGCTGCCATTCCCGGTCATTGGTGGTGCCCAGCACCACGGTCTGCCCGTCGCGGGTGTCGAACGCGCCGTAGGGTGCCACCGCCGGTGAGCTCATCCCCAGTGGGATCTGGTCGATTCCGGAATGCTGGGTATAGGCCAGCTGGTATCCCATGATGTCGGTCATGGTGTCGAACAGGCTGACCGCGACGGCCGGCGCGGCACCGGCCTCACCGTTGCGGGCCCGGCCCACCAGCAGCGCCATGATCGACAGCGCCGAATACAATCCGGTGGCGATATCCGCAACGGCCGCACCGGGTTTGGCCGGCATACCGGCGTAACCGGTTGACGCACACGATCCGGACTCGGCCTGCACCAGCAGGTCATAGGCACGCTTGTGCGACAGCGGCCCGCCCGGGCCATAGCCGTCGATCTCCACCGGGATCACCTGCGGGTGGCGCACCTTGAGGTCGTCGGGCCCGAGCCCCAGACGCGCGGTGGCGCCGGGGGCCAGGTTGGACACAAAGGCGTCGGCACCGTCGAGCAACCGGTGCAGCACCTCCATCCCCTCCGGTGACTTGAGGTTGAGCGTGACCGATTCCTTGCCCCGGTTGGCCCAGACGAAATGGGCCGCCTGCCCCAGCACGACATCGTCATAGTCCCGGGCGAAGTCCCCGCCCTTGGGGTTCTCGATCTTGATCACCCTGGCGCCGAAGTCGGCGAGCACCCGGGTGCACATCGGTGCGGAGACCGCTTGTTCCATCGCTATGACGGTGATGCCGGCCAGCGGCAAAGAGGATTCAGCCGCTGTGCTCGATGGTTCGCTCGTAAACTCGCTCACAACGTCACATAACCATGCCGCCATCGACCGGCAATACCTGCCCGGTGATGTACGACGCGGCGTCGGAGGCCATGAACACGAACGCACCCGCGACCTCGTCGGCCTCGGCCCAGCGCTTGAGCGGGATGCGGTTCATCATGTTGGCCGCGAACTTCTCGTTGGTGCGGATGGTTTCGGTCATCGGCGTCGCGGCCAGCGGCGCCAGCGCGTTCACCATGATGTTCTTGGTCGCCAGCTCACGGGCCAGCGATTTGGTGATGCCGATCAGTCCGGCCTTGGCCGCCGAATAGTTGACCTGGCCGAGCGTCCCGGTGATTCCGGCCGATGAGGTGACGTTGATGATGCGACCGGTGCCGTCGGTGGGCATGTGCGGCAGCGCGGACTGCGTGACATGGAAGGTGCCCATGACGTGGATGTCGAAGGTGAGCCGGAACGTCTCGTCGGTGAGTTTCGGGAACATCGCCGGCGAGGTCACCCCGGCGTTGTTGACCACGATGTGCAGGTTGCCCTCGCCGAGTGCGGCAGCCTGCGCCGCGGCGGCCTCGGCCGCGTCACGGTCGCTGACGTCAAGCGCGGCGCTGTCAGCCTTGCCGCCTGCGGTGTTGATGCGCTCGGCGACCTTCGCAGCCGCCTCACCACTGATGTCGGTGACGAGCACCGCGGCGCCGGCAGCGGCCAGCGCCTCGGATACCGCCGCGCCGATCCCGGCACCGGCGCCGGTCACCAGCGCCGACCGTCCGGTCAGGTCGAAATAGGTCCTCATTGAACTGGATATCTCCTCAGTAACTCTTGGGCAGGCCGAGAACGTTGGCGCTCAGGAAGTTCAGGATCATCTCCTGGCTCACCGGTGCGATCTTCATCAGCCGTGACTCCCGGAAGAACCGGGAGATGTTGTACTCCTCGGAATAGCCCATCCCGCCATGGGTCTGCAGCGCGCGGTCGGCCGCACCGAAACCGGCATCGGCGCACAAGTACTTGGCCATGTTGGCCTCCCGTCCGCACGGCTTGCCGTTGTCGTACAGCCAGGTGGCCTTGCGCAGGATCAGCTCGGCGGCGTCCAGGCGGGCCAGTGAGTCGGCCAGCGGGAACTGGATGCCCTGGTTCATGCCGATCGGCCGGTCGAACACCACCCGCTCATTGGCGTACTTGACCGCCCGGTCCAGCGCCACCCGGCCGATGCCGAGGGCCTCGGCCGCGATCAGCATCCGCTCGGGGTTGAGCCCGTGCAGGATGTACTTGAAGCCACTGCCCTCGTCGCCGATGCGGTGCTCGGCGGGTACCCGCAGGTCATCGATGAACAACTCATTGGAACTCACCGCGTTCCGGCCCATCTTGTTGATGGGCCGGATCTCCACGTGGTCTCGGTCGAGGTCGGTCAGGAACAGTGTGAGACCTTCGGTCGGCTTGCCGCCGCGTTTCTCCACGTCCTCGCGTGACTCGGTACGGGTGAGCAGCAGGATCTTCTCCGACTCAAGCGCTTTGGAGATCCATACCTTGCGGCCGTTGACCACATAACTGTCGCCGTCCTTCTTGGCGAAGGTGGTGATGCGCGAGGTGTCCAGTCCCGCACCGGGCTCGGTGACACCGAAACACACATGCAGGTCCCCGTTGACGATGCGCGGCAGCGTCGCCTTCTTCATCTCCTCGGAGCCGAACACCACCACCGGCTGCATCCCGAAGATCGACATGTGGATTGCGCTGGCGGCGTTCATGGCCCCGCCGGACCGGGCCACCTCCTCGGCCAGGATGGTGGCCTCGGTGATGCCCAGGCCGTGCCCGCCGTACTCCTCGGGGATGGTCATCCCGAGCCAGCCCCCGCCCGCGATGGCGTCGTAGAACTCCTGCGGGAACTCGTGGGCCTGGTCCTTGGTCATCCAATAGTGATCGTCGAACTTGCCCGCCAGCTCCGCCACTGATTTGCGGATCAGCTGCTGGTCCTCGGTCAGCTCGAAGTTCATACCGCCCGACACTGTGTGCTCTCCTATTTTTCTGGGCCGTTCGTCTCGGCGTTCAGTCTCGCGCGCCGGCAACGGCTTTGGCGTTGGCCTGGAAGTCGGCGAAGGTGGTGCCGGTCTTCTCCTTGTGGCTCAGGGCACGGATCGACACGTCATGCCCTTCGGCCTGCTTACGCAGTGCACCGACGGTCGCCTGCTCCTTCGGCACGTGGGCGAACGGGTCGAAGTGGTACAGCCGCATGGCGTTCTCGTGAGTGATCTTGTTGATCTCGTCGTCGGGCACGTCGTAGGTGTCGAACACCGCGCTCAACTCCTCGGGGGCACCCGGCCACATCGAGTCACTGTGCGGATAGTCCATCTCCCAGCAGATGTTGTCCACGCCGATCTCGTGGCGGTTCTTCACCCCGACCGGGTCGGAGATGAAGCAGGTCATGAAGTGCTCACGGAACACCTCGCTGGGCAACTTGCCACCGAAATCCTGGTGCGTCCACGTCGAGTGCATGTCATAGGTGCGGTCGACGCGGTCCAGGAAGTACGGAATCCACCCGGTGCCGCCCTCGGACAGCGCGATCTTGAGGCCCGGGTAGGCCTTGATCGGCGCCGACCACAACAGGTCGGCCGCGGCCTGCACGATGTTCATCGGCTGCAGCGTGATCATCACGTCCATCGGGGCGTCCGGGGCGGTGATCGCCAGCTTGCCCGACGATCCGATGTGCACGTTCATCACCGTGTCGGTGTCGACCAGGGCCTCCCACAACGGCTTCCAGTACTCCAGGTCGTGGAAGGACGGGTAGCCCAGCGTCGACGGGTTCTCGGTGAAGGTCAGCGAGTGCACACCCTTCTTCGACACGCGACGAACCTCGTCGGCGCACAGTTGCGGGTTCCAGATCGCCGGGATGGCCATCGGGATGAATCGGCCCGGATTCGACCCGCACCACTCGTCGATGTGCCAGTCGTTGTAAGCCTGGACCAGTGCCAACGAGAACTCGTCGTCGTCGGTGGCGAACAACCGGGCCGCGAAGCCCGGAAACGACGGAAAGTTCATGGTCGCCAGCACGCCGCCGGCGTTCATGTCCTTGACCCGCTCGTCCGGGTCGTAGCAGCCCTTGCGGATCTCATCGAGCCCCTGGGGTTCCAGGCCGTACTCCTCCTTGGGCCGGCCGGCCACCGCGTTGAGCGCCACATTCGGGATCACCGTGTCGCGGAACTGCCAGGTGTCGCTGCCGTCCGGGTTGTGCACCAGACGCGGCGCCTCGTCGCGGTACTTCTCCGGAAGATGGTTCTTGAACATGTTCGGCGGTTCGATGATGTGGTCGTCGACGCTGATCAAGATCATGTCGTCTTTGTTCACTGCCTCGCTCCGTCCATAGGCCGTCACATTGGTTCTCTATGAGAGAAAACTAGCTTCTCATCTAGCGAGAATCAATGTCTGATGGCGCTGACGAGCAGATTTAGCCAGGTCACCGCAGAATCTGGCGCGTTCTTGTTGACCATCGCGGCAAAAGGTGGAAACCTCTTAGTCGGAAATGAGAACCTGATTCTCGCAACCGAGAGTCAGTGACGGGTCATCGAGAGGAGAACCGCCCCGTGCGCTTGGCCCCCTTGCCCGCCGAGGAGTGGGACGACAACGTGCGGCGAGCACTGTCGGTCATGCTTCCGGAGGAGCGGCTCAATCCCGAGGGAGCGGGCACCGCGCTGTCGACGCTGGCCCGCCACCCCGCGTTGACCAAGGCGTTCCTGCGGTTCAGCAATCATCTGCTGTTCCGCTCGACGCTGGACCCGCAGATGCGTGAGCTGGCCATCCTGCGCATCGCCCACCGCAAGAAGTGTGAATACGAGTGGGCGCACCACGCATTCATCGGCAAGTCCGAGGGACTCACCGATGAGCAGATCGCCAGCAGCACGAGCGGCGAAGGCTCTACTCCCCTCGACCAGCTGGTGCTCGACTCCGTCGATGAACTCGACGGACAGGCGGAAATCTCCGACAGCACCTGGGCGGCGCTGAGCGAGCACCTCGACGAACGCCAGCGCATGGACCTGGTCTTCACGATCGGCGGCTATGGCCTGATGGCCATGGCCTACAACACCTTTGGAATTGCGCCGGAATCCGGCCACTAACTCAAGAAGAAAGTAGGTAGATGATGGCGTTCTTCCCGAAGCCGGCTGCGGGCAGCTGGACCGAGAACTGGCCCGAACTGGGCACCGCCCCGGTCAACTACGAGGATTCGATCGACCCCGAGCACTGGAAACTGGAGCAGCAGGCCATCTTCCGCAAGACCTGGCTGCAGATGGGCCGCGTGGAGCTGATCCCCAAGAAAGGCAGCTACATCACCCGTGAGCTGCCGTCGGTCGGCCCGGGCACGTCGATCGTCATCGTCAACGACGGTGACGAGATCCGCGCCTTCTACAATTTGTGCCGCCACCGCGGCAACAAGCTGGTGTGGAACGACTACCCCGGCGAGGAGGTGTCCGGCAGCTGCCGCCAATTCGTCTGCAAGTACCACGCCTGGCGCTACAACCTCAAGGGCGACCTGACCTTCATCCAGCAGGAGCAGGAGTTCTTCGACGTCGACAAGGCCGACTATCCGCTCAAGCCGGTGCGCTGCGAGGTCTGGGAGGGCTTCATCTTCGTCAACTTCGACGACGACGCAGTCTCGCTGGAGGAATACCTGGGTGAGTTCGGCCAGGGCCTCAAGGGTTATCCCTTCCACGAGATGACCGAGCACTACAGCTACCGTTCGGAGGTCAAGGCCAACTGGAAGCTGTTCATCGACGCGTTCGTCGAGTTCTACCACGCGCCGATCCTGCACATGAAGCAGGCGGAGAAGGAGGAGGCCGAGAAGCTGGCCAAGTTCGGCTTCGAGGCGCTGCATTACGACATCAAGGGCGATCACTCGATGATCTCGTCCTGGGGTGGCATGAGCCCGCCGAAGGACCTCAAGATGGTCAAGCCCATCGAGCGCATCCTGCACAGCGGCCTGTTCGGGCCGTGGGATCGTCCCGACATCAAGGGCATCCTCCCCGACGAGCTGCCGCCCGCGATCAATCCCGGCCGGCACTCCACCTGGGGCCAGGACTCTTTCGAGTTCTTCCCGAACTTCACCCTGCTCTTCTGGGCCCCGGGCTGGTACCTGACCTACAACTACTGGCCCACCGGTGTGGACAGCCACATCTTCGAGGCCGACCTGTACTTCGTGCCGCCGAAGAACCTGCGCGAGCGGCTGTCTCAGGAGCTGGCCGCGGTGACGTTCAAGGAGTACGCGTTCCAGGACGCCAACACCCTGGAAGCCACGCAGACTCAGATCGGCACCCGCGCCGTGCTCGACTTCCCGCTGTGCGACCAGGAAATTCTGCTGCGCCACCTGCACCACACCGCCCACAAGTACGTGGACCGGTACCAAGAGGCCAAGGCCAACGGAAATGGATCGACCAATGGCAAGCACGCCGGTGCCGACAAGAAGGATGAAGTCAATGTCTAAGCTGCCCGAGGAATTCGCCGATCTGGAGCGATTCAGCGATTGGTGCTTGCCCACCGAGGAGGAGCGCTATCAGAAGCGCCTGAACTCGACGATGGACGAGATGCAGGAGCTCTACGACGCCGGCATGGCGCGGCTTGAGGACATCATGGTCTACGTCGATGCTCGCTTCCCGCTGGCCGGCATGCCCGACGACGCCAAAGCCCTTGTACACCTGGGGCAGTCGATCGTTCAGGTCAGCTTCCCGGTCGAGGTCTGGAAGCAGCCTCGGGTGCTCGACAGCGGTGCTGCCTATATCAATCTCATCAAGGAGCCGGTGGTTTAGTCGTGCTGACCCTCAAAGCTGCGGGTCTTGTCGACGTCGATGCCGGGACGATCATTCGTCCCGGCATTGTCCGTGTCGACGGTGACCGGATAATCGGTGTAGGTGGCGAAATCCCAGAGGGTTCAGAGGTCATCGATCTCGGTGACTCGATTCTGCTGCCCGGCCTGATGGACATGGAAGTCAACCTGCTGATGGGTGGCCGGGGTGAGAACCCGGGCCTGTCCCAGGTGCAGGACGATCCCCCGACCCGCGTGCTGCGCGCGGTGGGCAATGCGCGGCGCACCCTGCGCGCCGGGTTCACCACCGTGCGCAACCTCGGATTGTTCGTCAAGACGGGCGGCTACCTGCTCGACGTCGCCCTCGGCAAGGCGATCGACGCGGGCTGGATCGATGGTCCGCGCATCGTCCCGGCCGGCCACGCCATCACCCCCACCGGCGGACACCTGGATCCCACGATGTTCGCGGCGTTCATGCCGGGCGTGCTGGAGCTGACGATCGAAGAGGGCATCGCCAACGGGGTCGACGAGATCCGCAAGGCGGTGCGCTACCAGATCAAGCACGGCGCGCAGCTGATCAAGGTGTGTTGTTCGGGCGGTGTCATGTCACTGACCGGTGAGGCTGGGGCGCAACACTATTCGGATGAGGAACTGCGCGTCATCGTCGATGAGGCACACCGGCGCGGATTGCGGGTCGCCGCCCACACCCACGGCGCCGAAGCCGTCAAGCACGCCGTCGACTGCGGAATCGACTGCATCGAGCACGGCTTCCTCATGGACGACGAGGCCATCCAGATGCTCGTCGACAACGACCGGTTCCTGGTTACCACCCGCCGCCTGGCGCAGGCCATGGACGTGTCGAAAGCACCGAAGGTGCTGCAGGACAAGGCTGCCGAGATGTTCCCGAAGGCCGAGACGTCGATCAAGGCCGCATACGAGGCCGGGGTGAAGATCGCCGTCGGCACCGACGCCCCCGCCATCCCGCATGGCAAGAACGCCGACGAGCTCGTCACCCTGGTGGAGTGGGGCATGCCCCCGGCCGCGGTGCTGCGCTCGGCCACCACGATCGCCGCCGACCTGATCAACGTCACCGACCGGGGGCGGCTGGCCGAGGGCCTGCTCGCCGACATCATCGCGGTGCCGGGCAACCCACTCGAGGACATCAACGTTACACAACATGTGGATTTTGTAATGAAAGGCGGTAAGGTCTTCCGCAATGAGCACATCAACTGATTCCCCGACACGGACCGAGGATCTGATCGAGATCCAGCAGGTGCTCGCCAAGTACGCGGTGACCATCACCCAGGGCGACATCGACGGTCTGATCAGCGTTTTTACCCCCGATGGCACCTACAGCGCGTTTGGCGAGACCTACACGCTCAACCGCTTCCCGGTGCTGGTGGACGCCGCCCCCAAAGGCCTGTTCATGACCGGAACCGCCCTGATCGACCTGGACGAAGGCGCCGATACAGCCTCGGGCACCCAGCCGCTCTGCTTCATCGAGCACTCCAAGCACGACATGCGCATCGGCTACTACCGCGACACCTACGTGCGGACCGCCGAAGGCTGGCGGCTGAAGACCCGGGCGATGACCTTCATCCGGCGCAGTGGCGACCACGACCACGGCCGGCCGCACGCGATCGGCAGGCCGGAGGCCGGATGAGCGACCTCTTTGAACCCGCGACTTTCCGCACGGCGCTGCGGAATTGGCTCGCCGAGAATGATCTGACGCCACCCGATGACCACTCGCTTTCAGGTCACATGCGCCAGTTCGCCCGGGTGCAGAAGGCGCTGTACGAGGGTGGCTGGAGCCGGTACGGCTGGCCCGAGCACGCCGGTGGACTGGGTGGACCCGAGATGCTGCGCGCCATCGTCGGCGAGGAGGTCGTGGGCCGCAGGCTGGCCGAGCCCGGTCCGTATTCGATGCTCGAAGTGCTCGCGCCCACGATGATCGACTACGCACCCAAGGAACTTGCGGCCGAGATGGTGCCCAAGCTGCTGTCCGGCGAAGAGCAGTGGTGCCAGGGATTCTCCGAACCCGGCTCCGGCAGCGACCTGGCTTCGCTGACCACCCGCGCCGTCCAGCGCGGCGACAAATGGGTCATCAACGGCCAGAAGGTCTGGACCAGCTTCGCGCAGTTCTCACATCGGTGCATCCTGCTGACCCGCACCGGCGACGCCGACACCCCCAACCACCAGGCGATCACCGCGTTCTTTGTCGACACCAACTCTCCCGGCATCACCGTGCGGCCGTTGCGCACCATGCACGATGTCGACGAGTTCTGCGAGGTGTACTTCGACGACGTCGAGGTCGACGCGAGCCGGATGCTGGGCAAGCCCGGCGACGGCTGGCAGCTGGCGATGGACCTGCTGCCCTACGAGCGCTCGACCTGCTTCTGGCAGCGCATCGCCTACCTGTACTCACGGTTCGACGCACTGGTCGACGCGGTGAAAAGGCAAGGGCAGGCGGTGGATCCGGACTTGGGTGAGGTCTACCTGGCCCTGCACACGCTGCGCTGCCGTTCGGCGGCAACCCAGCACCGGCTGGCCGAGGGCCACAAGCTGGGGCCGGACACCTCGATCGACAAGGTACTGCTGGCCAGTGCCGAACAGCTGCTCTACGACACCGCCCGCAACCTGATGCCCGGTGTCATCGAGCTCGAGGACTCCGAATGGCGCACCGAATACCTGTATTCGCGGGCGTCGACCATCTACGGCGGCACGGCCGAAGTTCAGCGCAACATCATCGCGCGCCGGCTGCTCGACCTCGGGAAGGAGTGAGGCGTGACAGATCTGGATACCGAATCACTCGGACTGCTCGAAGACACCCTCCGCAAGACCATGCTGTCGGCCTCGGGCGCCAAGCTGGACGCCGCGCTGGCCGAACTCGGCTGGGCCGAGATGCTGTCCGATATGCCAGAGGTCGCCATGCCGCTGGTGTTCCGGCTGCTGGGCGAAACAGGCGCGCACGCCTCGATTCTCAACGACGTGCTGCTTGAGACCATCGGCGGGCTGCCCGGCGGTACCCCGCCGATGCCCTACGCCGGCGGCATCTGGGTGGTGTGGGAACGCGAGGATTCTCCGGCCGGCGCCAATCAGACCATGGGCGGCCTGCCGCTGCGCGAGGTGCCCGACGGACAGCTGCTCCGGATCTCGGAGGCACGGCGTGCCCTGGGCTGGTGGCTGGTCGGCTCGGCCCGCGCGATGCTGGCACTGGCCCGGCAGCATGCCCTGGACCGCGTGCAGTTCGGCAAGCCGATCTCGTCCTTCCAGGCCGTACGGCACCGACTCGCCGAGACACTGGTGGCCATCGAAGGCGCCGAGGCGACGCTGAGCCTGCCCGGTGCCGACAACGTCGACCTGAACTCGCTGCTGGCCAAGGCCGCCGCGGGCAAGGCCGCGCTGACCGCGGCAAAGCACTGCCAGCAGGTGCTCGGCGGGATCGGTTTCACCGAAGAACACGAGCTGCATCACCATGTGAAGCGGGTCCTGGTGCTCGACGGATTACTGGGCAGTTCAAGGGAACTCACCCGCAAGGCCGGCGCCGGGCTTCGGGCCCGTGGCACGGTGCCCCGCCTGGCCCAGCTGTAGCGCTTTCGCGCCGAACAGTCCCCCAAGCGGGGGACTGTTCGCGCTAGGGCGTGATCGGCTCGGCGAAGACCGTGGCCGTCGAGCGGCCGCGCAACACCGTCGAACCACGCACCACCCAGTACTGCCCTTCGTCTGCATCGGCGTGAGCCAACGCGCTTCCCGAACACAACACTGTCGACTCGCGATCCTTGGCATGGTCGGCCAGGCGCGCCGCCTCGTTCACCGCGTCGCCGATCACGGTGTACTCGTACCGGTTCTCGGCGCCGATGTTGCCCGCGAAGACCGAACCGCACGAAATACCAACGCCGAACTCGACATCCGGCAGTTTGTGCAGCCGTGGCACCAGAGCCCGAGCGGTGGCCAGCGCCGACGAGGCCGGATTGTCCAGCCGCAGCGGTGCACCGAAGACGGCCAGCACAGCATCACCCTCGAACTTGTTGATCAGCCCGTGATGCCGCTCGACCGTGTCCACCACGATCTTGAAGAATCCATTGAGCAGCTGGGCCACCTCTTGCGGCGGACGTGATGCACCCAGTGCTGTCGAGCCGACCAGATCGACGTACAGAACAGCGGCCTCACGGACATCACCGCTGACGGTCCCGCCCTGCTGCAGGGCGTGACGAGCTACGTCGACTCCGACGTAGCGACCGAACAGGTCGCGCAACCGGTTTCGCTCGGCCAGCCCGGCCAGCATCCGGTTGAATCCGTATTGGAGCCGGCCGATCTCGGACGACTCGTACACCTTGACCGAGACCCCGGACCATCCACGCTCGACTGCTTTCATGGCCAGCACGACTTCCCCGATCGGGTCGGACACCGAACGCGCCACCAGCACCATCGACCGCAGCCCGAAGACCAGTGACACGACGGCCAGCACCAGCACCGCTGCCTCGACCGGCGCCGTCTTCTGCACGAACCAGCCGTTGGACCGGGCCAGGACGATCAATGCGATGCCGGCCAGGGGCAGCCCGCTGAACAGGGTCCAGATGGTCACCAACCGGGCCAGCACGCCGGGCATCCGCACGATCGTGGACGAGGAGGCGGTCAGCGACGCCGCGACGATCGGCCGCAACATCCGTTGGGTCACCAGGAATCCCATGCAGGCCGCGGCCACGCCGCCGAACAGGATCGCACCACCCATCACGTAGGCCACGCCGCCGCCGGCATCGAGATTCAGCAGCGTGTAGACGAGCGCGCTCACCGCCCAGGTGGCGAACTGGATGATGGTCTGACGCGGCGCGATGCGCATCGCGGCGCGCTGCTGTTGCGGTGTCGGCTTCTCCCCCGCGGCAAACCATTTGAACGTCGGATGGACGTTCATCCAACCCACGATGGTATCGACGATCGCCGCCGCGACCATCAGCGCGATCAGCGCGACGAGGTTCGCCTGCGTCATGAGCTGACGCGCGTCGCCGACCGTGTTACGGCTCAGCGCCAGCACGACGAGCGTCACGGCCGCCGCCGCAGTGGTCTGCGCGTAGATTTGCCGGGCCGCGTAACTCACGCTGAGCCGGATCGCCCCCATCTTCAGAGGCCCGGGCCTACTTGATGTTCTGCTTCATTCCGTCGATATCCATCAGCACCGGCCATCCGCTGACGCTAAGCGCATTGCCGTGCCCGGTCTGGTGAATGTCGAACACGGATTGGATCGCGGCATAGAAACCCTGTACGTCGAGGGTCTGATTGACGGCTCGCTTGGCCTGACGGAGCGCGAACGCCGGCATCTGGGCGATCTGCGCGGCCAGCTCGGCGGTCTGGGTATCGAGTTCGGCACGCGGCACCACCCGATTGACCATGCCGGTGCGCTCGGCCTCCTCCGCGGTCAAGGCCCGCCCGGTGAACAGGATCTCCTTGGCCTTGCGGGCCCCGAGTTCCCAGGTGTGGCCGTGGTACTCGACGCCACCGATCCCCATCAGCGCCACCGGATCGGAGAACAACGCATCGTCGGCGGCCAGGATCAGGTCGCACGGCCAGCAGAGCAGCAGACCACCGGAGATGCAGCGCCCCTGCACCGCCGCGATCGACGGCTTGGGCACGTTGCGCCACCGCAGCGTGTACTCCAGGTAGCGCCGCGACTCGTGCTCGATGAGGAATTCCAGTGTGATCTTGTCGGGCACCGGGCCCCCGCCGCGCAGGTCATGCCCCGCGGAGAAATGCTTGCCGTTGGCCCGCAGCACGATCACCTTCACCTCGCGGTCCTCGGCAGCCCTCGTCCAGGCCGCATCGAGCTCATCGAGCAGCTCAGGGTTCTGCGCGTTGGCCGCTTCCGGCCGGTTCAGCGTGATCGTGGCGACCGAATCGGCGACGTCGTAGTCGATGTACACGTAAATCCTTCTGTTCACAGCTGCCACACGACAGCCGCCTTCGCGACCGCGGCAGCCACCCGCAAACAGCGCCCCGGCGGCGCCAAATTTGATGCGAAACCCTTCTTCTCAAAGGACTTCTATAATTCCCCTCGTGAGAATACTATTCTCACAGTACGAAAGTTACAATCTCCGACACGTTGGCCGCGAGGGGGTCTGGCACCACAATGGCAAGGCGTTCTCCGGTACAGTCAGTTCATGTTCTCCCCACTCGACAAGCGTCGGAGCAGCCAGTGACTACTGCTGGCGAAGAACCCGCGTGGAAGCAACGAGCTGTCGAGCGGTCGATCAAAACCGCAAAGTTGCGCGCCGCCCAGCGCGTGCAACGGTTCCTGGACGCGGCCCAGGCGATCATCATCGAAAAGGGCAGCACCGACTTCACCGTGCAAGAGGTCGTGGACCGCTCGCGCCAGTCGCTGCGAAGCTTCTACCTGCAGTTCGACGGTAAGCACGAGCTCCTGCTCGCGCTGTTCGAGGATGCCTTGAGCCGTTCGGCCGATCAGATCCGGGCGGCCACCTCGACAAAGGGCGAGCCGATCGAGCGGCTCAAGATCGCAATTCAATTGCTCTTCGAGTCATCTCGGCCCGATCCGGCCGCCAAGCGCCCGCTGTTCACCGACTTCGCGCCCCGGTTGCTGGTATCGCACCCATCCGAGGTGAAGGTCGCCCACGCGCCGCTGCTGGCGCTGCTCACCGAGCTGATGGAAGAGGCCTCTGAGGCCGGCCAGCTGCGCCCCGGGATCAACCCCCGGCGGATGGCGGCGATGACGATGCAGACCGTGATGTTCGTCGCACAGTCGAGCGGCGGCGCCGACGAGGCGTCGGTGCACCCGATCACCGCCGACGAAGTATGGGACTTCGTCGCCAACGGATTCGCCGCCAGCTAGCTGAGAATTTCGTTCTCTTAGCGAAAGAATTCTCCTCACCCTCTGGCGTGTACCCGATCTCCGGACTCACCGCTATCGCGTTGCACAACGGGCGACCGCCACCATCCGAACCCGCTCGCTGTGCTCACTCATCGAGCATCCACAGCCCGAACTCAGCGCTGTTCACGTCTCCGGCGCCCGCATGGCGATCCCGCTCGACCGGATGACGGCGGTATCTCCTGCCGCAAATCGTCGCCCGGCGGTCGGCCGAGAACTTCGTTCTTCTAAGCGGAGAGTACAAATTGCCTGAAACGTATCTGTCGTTGACACGGTGGGCTGCCCGGTGACACAGTTGCTGAGCAGGTGCTCAGAAATACGCAGAGCACGCGGCAGACATCGCAAACAGAACTGGGGTAATCAATGACTGGACGGGTGGAAGGCAAGGTCGCGTTCGTCACCGGCGCGGCCCGTGGCCAGGGACGTAGTCACGCGGTACGGCTGGCGCAAGAGGGTGCCGACATCATCGCGATCGACATCTGTGGACCGATCCGGCCCGGCGTGGAGACCGCCATCCCGGCCTCCACCTCCGACGACCTGGCCGAGACCGCGAACCTCATCAAGGGACTCAACCGCCGCGTCGTCACCGCCGAGGTCGACGTGCGCGACGCCGAGGCGATCAAGGCCGCCGTCGACAGTGGTGTCGAGCAGCTCGGCCGCCTCGACATCATCGTGGCCAACGCCGGCATCGGCAACGGCGGGGGCGTGCTGCACGAGACCAGCCAGCTCGACTGGGACGAGATGATCGACATCAATCTCTCCGGCGTCTGGAAGTCGGTCAAAGCCGGTGTGCCGCACCTTATCGCGGGCGGTCGCGGCGGCTCGATCATCCTGACGAGCTCGGTCGGCGGACTCAAGGCCTACCCGCACTGCGGCAACTACGTCGCCGCGAAGCACGGTGTCGTCGGGTTGATGCGCGGATTCGCCGTGGAGCTGGGCCAGCACAACATCCGCTGCAACAGTGTGCATCCCACGCACGTGGCGACCCCGATGCTGCACAACGACGGCACGTTCAAGATGTTCCGGCCCGACCTAGAGAACCCAGGCCCCGACGACATGGCGCCGATCTGCCAGCTGTTCCACACTCTGCCCATCCCGTGGGTCGAGGCCGTGGACATCAGTAACGCCGTGCTGTTCCTGGCCTCCGACGAGGCCCGCTACGTCACCGGTGTGACGCTGCCGGTCGACGCGGGAAGCTGCCTCAAGTAGGTCCGGATCCCTAGCCCGGACCGAGGGTTGCGGCACCGGTCTGCGGGTGGCGGTACCAGCCGCCCGCAGCCCGCGTGCCACCGTCGATGTGGAACGTCTGCCCGGTGATGTAGCCCGACATCCCCGAAGCCAGAAATACTGCTGCCCCGGCGATTTCGTCGACGTGACCGGCCCGCCCCATCGGGATGCCGTCGGCGATGCCCGAGGGCGGGCCGTCCGGCGACAGGGCCAGAAGGCCCTCGGTGATGGTGAGATCGGGCGCGATCGCATTGACCCTGATGTTGTGCGGCGCAAGTTCGAACGACGCGGTCTGGGTGTAGTTGATGACGCCGGCCTTGGCCGCGGCATACGCGGCGTAGCCGGGTGCGGCGCGCACGCCCTCGATCGAGGTGAGATTGATGATGCTGCCCGGCAATTCGTCGGCGACCAGCCGGCGCGCCACCCGCTGGGTGCACAGCAACACGTGGCGCAGATTGCTCTTGTACAGTGCGTCCCAACCGTTCTCGCTCGTTTCCAGCAGCGGTGACGAGAACACACCCCCGGCGTTGTTGACCAGGACGCGCACTGGGCCCAGCTCTGCGGCCGTCTGCGCCAACGCTGCATCCACCTGTTCGGAGTCGCGCACATCGGTGACGATGCCCAATGCACCGATCGACTCGGCGGATTCTGCACAGCTCTGCTCGTTGCGCTCCCAGATCGCCACCGAGGCGCCGAATGCCGCCAGACCGGCAGCGATGCCCCGGCCGATACCGGTGCCGCCGCCGGTGACAACCGCCACCTGTCCGGTGAGCAGAATGTCAGAAGGATTGATAGCCATGGTCATTGAGGCTAATGGTGTGACGTGCGATGAGGCTAGATGCAGCGCTGGGTGATCGGAGACGGCACCGGGCTCGAATTTCCCGCTGATCCGGACACCCTCCGTTCGGCCGGACCGGACTTCTTGACCTCAGCGCTGCACACTTTCGGCGCTCTCCCGCAGGGAAATCGCATCACGGAGATCACCCGCTTCCAGGAATGCGCCGGGGGCAGCACCGGCCGCAAAGCGCTGCTGGATGTGCGTTACGCGGATCCGGCCGATCTCCTGCCCAGCGAACTGTTCGTCAAGTTCTCCCGCGATTTCGACAACTCCCGCCGGGACCGGGGCAAGTCGCAGATGGAGCTCGAGGTGGCATTCGGGGCGTTGTCGGCCGGCGCCGAGCTGCCGGTCACGGTGCCGGTATGCCTGTTCGCGGACTACCACGCGGCTTCGTGCACCGGGATGTTGTTGACCGAGCGGATCGCGTTCGGCACCTCTGCGGTTGAACGGCACTACGACAAATGTCTCGACTACCGGATGCCCGATGCGCTCGGGCACTACCGGGCCCTACTGACCTCGGTCGCGCGACTGGCCGGCGCGCACCGATCCGGCCGCCTTCCTGACAACGTGACCGGTCAGTTCCGTTACGACGCCGCCAAAGTGACGGTCGGCGCCCGGACAGACCGCTCGCCCGACGAGCTCGCCGGGCAGGTCCGGCGCCTCACCGCATTCGCAGACCGCTACCCGGCACTGCTGCCCACGACCGTCGGCCACCCGGAGTTCACCGACCGCATGCTCGCCGACGTGGGCCGGATCGCCGGTGCCGAGGACGCCATCATGAGCTGGCTGCACACCACCGTGGACCAGGTGGCGCTCTGCCACTGGAACGCCAACGTCGACAACGCCTGGTTCTGGTCCGAGCCGGATGGGACGTTGAAGTGCGGTTTGATGGACTGGGGCTGCGTCAGCGTGATGAATGTCGCCATGGCCCTATGGGGTTCGCTGTGCAGCGCCGAGACAGAGATCTGGGAACAGCATCTCGATGGGCTGCTGGAACACTTCGCGGCCGAGTTTCACGCCGCCGGCGGCCCCGCACTCGACACCGCGCGGCTGCGCACCCAACTCGTGCTCTACGCCGCGGTGATGGGGGTTGCCTGGCTTCTCGACGCTCCTGCCCACCTCGAGGCCGCGCTGCCCGATCAGAACATCGATCGCTTCGACGCCCGAATCGCCGACAACGAGTCGGTGCGGGCCCAGCTGCTGATGCTCAGCAACTTCCTCCGCCTTTGGGAAACACAGGATTTCGGCGCCTTGCTCGACGAATTCGAGCGTCGCTGAGATCGGCTCACGGCCCGCTCAGCGAGCGGCCTTGCGGCGTCCGCCGGCGCCGGGTTGAGTACCGATCACGCCGTCGGTGGCCAGTGCGGTGATCTCGTGGTCGGACAGTCCCAGTTCGGCCAGCAGCTCGTGATTGTGCTCGCCGAGCAGGGGTGCGGCCTGCCGATGCAGCGCCCGCGGCCCATTGGCCAACGCGACCGGCAATGTGCTGTGCGGGGCGGCGTTGTTCACCGGGTGGCCGACATGTTCGAAGAACCGCCGGAACCGCACCTGGTCCAGCTCCAGCTGCCGGTGCGGCTGCATCACCTTGGCCACGGGAACTCCCATCGGCCACAAGGTTTCGACGATCTCATCGCCACTGCGCGACCGGCACCACGAGGCCAGCTGCTCATCGATCAGGTCGTGCTGCGCTCGGCGCCCGTCGACGGAATCCAATCCCGGATCCGTGGCCCAGTCCGGCTCACCCAGCGCCGCGCGCAACGCGGCCCACTGCGCGTCGGTGCTGATCGCGATCGCCACCCAGCTGTCATCGCGGCCGAATTCGTCGATCCCGTCGCTCTGATAGATGTTCTGTGGCGCGGCCGCCGGACCGCGGTTGCCGTCGCGCTGCAGCAGCACACCGTAGGCCGAGTGCTCGATGACCTGTTCGGCGGCGATGTTGAGCGCCGCGTCGGCCATCGCCGCCTCAACCAGCACCGCCTCCCCTGTGCGGCGACGGTGCTCCAGGGCCAGCATGAGCGCCGACAGCGCATGCACGCCGGCATTGGGGTCACCGATCGAATACGGTTCGAACGGAGTGCGATCCGGATAGCCGGTGAGCCAGCTCAGCCCGGTGGCATCCTCGATGATGTAGGCGAATGCCGGGTTGTCGCGCCACGGGCCGTCGAGCCCGAACCCGGGCATCCGCAGCATGACGATGTCCTCGCGCAGTGCGCGCACCGAGTCGAAATCGAGCCCGATCTGGTCGATCACCCTCGGCGTGAAGTTCTCCACAACGACATCGCAGGTGGCGATCAGCCGGCGCAACAGATCCAGGCCCTGCTCGGTCTGGAAGTCGAGGGTGAGGCTCTTCTTGTTGGTGTTGAGCGCACTGAAGATCGGCGAACGCTCCCACCACTGCTCCACCGAGGCCGGGATGCCGGCGATCAGCCGGGTGCCGTCCGGGCGCGGGGTCGACTCGAGATGGATCACCTCGGCGCCGAGCAAGCCGAGCGGGTGGGTACATGACGGCCCGGCCCAGAACGTGGTCATGTCGAGCACGCGCAATCCGCTGAACGGCAGCCGGTCCCGGCCCGGCTCACCGTCCGGTGCTTTGCGCGGGGTCAGCTCGGCGGCCCGGATCTCCTCGGTGTGCTCACCGAGGAGTGGAGCCGGCGCCGGCTCGCGCAATGCCACACCGGTCAGCCGGTACGGTGCAGCCGGCTGGGTGAACCCATATTGGGGGTTACGGACGAAAGCCTGCCGTTGCACGAAATGATCCATGGCGGTGACGTTCTCACCGTTACCCACCGGCGAGTTGGGGATCCGGAACGCGGACGCCAGGTCACGGACGTCGTCCACCTTCTGGTCGCGCAGCCAGTCGTACAACTCCTCGGCATGCAGGTTCGCCTGTTCGGTGATGGTGAGCTCCGAGGTCTCGTCTATCCACTCGTCGTGACCCGACATCGCACACAGGTCCCACCATTGCTGGGCGGTACCGCATCCGAGTGCCACCAATCCGTCTGCCGCCTCCGCGACGCCGGGAACCGTGGGCCTGCGCTCGCTGCGCCACGGGCGGCCCAGCATCTCGAAGTAGGTGACCGGGTAGTACGTGAGGCCCAGGATCTGCGCCTCGAGCTTGGAGAGATCGACGAGCTCGCCATGGCCGTCACGGAGCGCGCGTACCCGGAATGCCAGCGTCATCGCCGCCGCGTACGCACCGGCCAGCCAGTCGCCCACTTGACCGCCGATCGACACCGGCGCCCGGTCCTGCACGCCGCGACCGATACCGATGGCACCGCCCGACCACGCCTGCAGCGTGAACTCGGTGGCGGCGCGGTCGCTCCATGGCCCGTCCAGCCCGAACGGCGTAATCGTGGTGACGATCAGATGCGGATACCGCCGGAACAGATCCTCCGGTGCGACCGACTGGGCGACAGCCGATTCCGGAGACCAGATCACGGCATCGGCCGCCGCCACCAGCCGGTCGAGCAGGGCGAGGTCACCGGGGTCGACGACCACGCTGCGTTTGCCGCCGGACAGGAAGGCGAACAGCGCGCCGTCCTCGTCCGGAGGGATGTGTGCCCTCGACGCCGACCAGCGGCGCAACGGGTCACCTTCGGGGGCTTCGACTTTGATCACGTCGGCGCCGCCGTCGGCGAGGATCTTCGTGGCGTACGCCCCGGCGATTCCCGACGACAGATCGACGACGGTGTACCCGTCAAGTGGTGAGCTCATGTGCCTATTCGGGTTTCGCCCGGTTCTTCTTGGACAGCCGGAACTCAGGTGGGAACTTGCTGTCGTTGTCGTTCACCGCAGCCGACAGTCCGGAATCGATCGACTCGAACATGTCCAGGTCGTCCTCACTGTCGTTGGCGACCCCGTTGCCCATCGACTCGAAGAACGCCGACAGCAGGCTGCCCATGTACTCGCCCTGCTGTTGTTTGAAGATCTCGAAGAACATCTTCTGCTGAAAGACGGTGTCCACCGGTCGGTTCCGGGTACAGGCGAGCGCGTACTTCTGCACTTCGGCTTCCAGCTGATCGCGAGGCACCACCTTGTTCAGGAAGTTGCAGTCGTACATCTCCGCGGCCGTGAACGGCCGCCCGGTGAAGACCATCTCCTGGAACTTGCGCAGGCCCATCATCTGGACCCACGTCCACATCCGCGGCCCCCAGCCGTGGTATCGGAACGACGGATGCCCGAAGAGGGCATCGTCAGAGGAGATGACCAGATCGGCATCGGCGCACTGGTAGAAGTGCCAGCCGTAGCAGTAACCCTTGGCCTCGACGATGCTGATCTTCTTGAAATCCTGCAACGCACGGTTGCCGGCCTGGGAGTTGGCGTACCACGAGCTGATGGTGGCGCCGTTGCGGAAGGTGCCCTTGGGCGGGTACGTCACCTCCCCCACTCCGTCATCCTCCAGCCGCAGCTCCGCCAGCCGTACCGCCGGATTGTCGTTGCCCTCCATGAACTCCGGCAGGTCAGCCCCGCTGCCCAGGTTGTCCCCCACGCCGCGGATGATCACGACCTTGACGTCGTTGTCGGCGTTGGCCGCCCGCAGCACGTCGGCGTACCGCAGCCGGGCCATCGACGTCGGCGCGTTGAGGAAGTCCGGCCGGTTGAAGGTGATGGTGGCGATCTTGGTCTTGGGGTCCTTGTCGTAGAGGATGATCTCCTCCGGTGTGGGCCGCTCAGACATGTGCCACCTCGCTGTCGGTCGGGGCCTGGGTCAGCACCTCAGGACCGTCGGCCCCCACGACAACGGCATCGCGGGTGAACACCGCACCGACGCCCTGCTCCCAGACGTAGGCCGTGACGGCCAGGACCATGCCCTCCTCGAGAATGTCGGCCTCGGCGGTCGCCCGCAGGTTCGGCGACACCACCGGCGGGTCGAATCCCAGCCCGAGCCCGTGCGCCACCGGCATCGCCGGCAGCGGTTCGCCGGCCTGTTCGTACGCATCGAGTAACGCGCTCGTCGGTTCTCCGGCGCGGCAAGCATCAACCAGCCTGTCCCACAGGTCATCCCGGCGTCGGTACAGCGATCGAACCGCATCTGTCGGTTCGCCCACGTAAACCGTCCGCGCGACCTCTGCGACATAACCGTCCGCGAGCACGCCCGCCGACAGAGCCACCAGGTCACCCTCGCTCACGCGCCCGTCGACTTCGGCGCGGCGCCACGGATGGTCTTTCGAGGTGACCCACGCAGCGTCCTGGGTGGCGGGGGTGCTCACCCCGCCGGCCGCCTCGGCCTCCAATATCGCACCGGCGAGGCGCTTCTCGGTGGTTCCCTGAACCAGCTCGGCAATGCCTTTCGCCAGTCCCTCCTCGGCGACGGCCAGCGCGCGGCGCAGTGCCACGATCTCCTCGGGGGTCTTCACCCGGCGTGCGGCGCGCATGGCCTGCTCACCGTCCACCAACTCCGCGTTCGGGAAGGCCATCGGCAGCAGCTTTGCGAAGGTGGGCGTCAGAGCATCCGTTCCGATGCGCCACGCCGAGTCGGCACCCTTGATGCTCTGCAACACACCAACCAGAGTCATCGGGTTCCAGGCGAAGCCGTACAGATTTTCGTGCGGGATCTCCTCTGGGATGCCCTCATCCCAGGTGCTGTTCAGGTGGATCTCACCCGTGGCGCGCACGAACGTACAGATCGGTCCGAAGGGCCGGGTGCCCACCACCCACAACTGCGGTGCGCCGGAGATGTACCGAACATTGGCCTGCCTGCCGAGCACCAGCGCGTCGAGGTCATGGGCTTCCATCTGTGCAATGGCGCGCTCCCGCCGGCTGGCGCGCAGTGCCAGGCCGTCGGCCTCGATTTCAGTTCCCACGGGACACCTCATACGGGTCGTACGGATACGCGGTCAGCGGCATCCAGCCGTTCTCGGTCACCACCACGATCTCCTCGCCGCGGTAGCCGCCGGTGCCGTCCTCCCAGACCACCGGCTCGAACACCAGCAACATGCCTTCCGGGAAGACGAAGTTGTCGTCCCATTCCTGGCCGAGATCCGTACCGATCATGGGCATTTCGGCGGCGCTGGTACCGATGCCGTGCCCCAGGTAGAAGTGCGGCAGCCACGGCTTCTGGCCGCCGCCGGCCGCGGTCGCCGCGCGGCCCAGATCACCGCAGGTGGCACCGGCCTTGGTCACCGAGAGGACAGCGTCGACGATGCGGCTCCACGCGTCGAACTGCTTCTGTTGAACCGGCGTCGGGTCCTGACCGACGATCCAGGTGCGCCCATGGTCGGAGCAGTAGCCGTGGTACGCGATCGACACATCCGTCCACAGCACATCGCCTTGCTGCAACTCGCGCTCGGTGGTGAGCAGTGGTAGGGCGAGATCGCCCGTGGTGGTCCAGGTGCCCTCTGCCTTCGAGGCCGGCATGACCTGCCAGATCGAGTCGAACATGTTGGTTGTGGCGCCCAGTTCGAAAGTGCGGCGCACGAATTCGGCGGACAGGTCGATCTGGCGCACACCGGGCGCCAGCGACTTGTGGATCTCGCCGACTGCCTCTTCGGTGATCTGGCAGGCCCGGCGGATGCAGGCGATCTGGTCGATCGTCTTGACGATCTTGGCCGCACCGATCGCCGCCGCGGCATCCACCGGTGCACTGGGGAACAGTGCGCTGCCCGCCAGCCGCATCGCCCCGGTCAGCTCGTCGGTTGCGATCGTCGCACCGGCTGGCAGCAATCCGGCCAGGATCTGGGCGAATTCGGCTACACCCTCGTCGAATTCGAGATAGACCGGCCCGTGCAGATGGTCCTCGGGCAGCCCCGTCTCCATGGCCGCGCCCTCACGGAACGGCAGGAACAGGTGCGGGTGTTCGTCGTCGGCCAGCACGACCGCGACCGGCCGCTCGACATGCGACAGGCCCGCGTCGGCCAACGGCCAGGCGATGCCGGTGGCGTACATGACGTTGCTGTTGCCGAGCAGCACGAGCGCGTCCACCCCCTGCTCGGCCATCGCCGTATGCAGGCGCGCACCGACCTCTCGGCGCATCCGGGCGAGGTCGGGCTCATCCGGAATATCGAGCGGGGTGAAGCCGGTGTGGGCGATCTGCGTGACCCCGGACAGTGTGGCAGCGCTCATAGGAGCCCCAGGAACTTCTGGATGTTGGTCGACACGATCTTGGTCGCATTCTCCGGACCGACCGCCTCGACAACGGTGGCAAGGGACTTCTCCGAGTACCCGAAGGTGCTCTCGTTGTGTGGGTAGTCGCTGGACCACATGACGTTGTCGATGCCGATCTCGTCGATCAACCGCAGCCCCAGCGGATCGACCATGAACGACGCGGCCATGTGCTTGTCCCAATAGTGCCGGACATCGTGCTGCAGCTCGTGGTTGAACATGTGCCGGTAGGAGGCCAACATGTGCTCGGCATCCTGCAGTGCGGTGGGCACCCAGGCGATTCCACCCTCGAACCAACCGATCTTGAGTGTGGGATGCCGATCGAGGATGCCGGAGAAGACGTACTTGGCGAACTGCTCACGGAAGGAGTCGACGTTGACCATCATGCCGACCACCACGCTGTTGTTCTCGCACGGTGTCTTGGGCGGGGTCTCCCCGATGTGGTGGCTGACCGGGATGCCGGACGCCTCGATCTCGTCCCAGACCGCATCCATCGCGGTGCTGCCGTAGTCGTATATGTTGCCCTCGTCGTCCTTGCCCGGATTCAGCGGCAGCAGAAATGTCTTGAGGCCCAACGACTTCAGTTCCTCCAGGGTGCTGCGCGCACCCTTGGGGTCCCACCAGTTGATCAGTCCGACACCGTAGAAGTGTCCGTTCGACTGCTCCTGGAGGGCGGCGATGTGCTCGTTGTAGATCCGGAACACCCGCTCGCGCAGCCCCTTGTCCGGGTAATGGAACAGGGCCAGCACCGCGTTGGGGAAGGCCAGCTCCTTGTCGATACCGTCCTCTTTGAGCTCGCGGATGCGCGCCGCGATGTTGTTCGACGCCGCACCGGCGAGGTCGTCGTACTGCATCAGCACGCGTCCGAAATCGCCTCCCGTCCAGGCTTTGCCCTTCATGCCGACCATGTAGGCGCCGTCCTCGTACCAGATGCGCGGCGCGGCGCCCTTGAGCTCCTCGGGGAAGCGCTCGTAGAAGATGTCGTCGGCCACCGAGATGTGGTTGTCGGCCGAGAAGATCTCGGTGCCCGCAGGCAATCCGAGATCGCCGGTGGCATGGCCTTTCCGGTTCTTGGGGGCACCGAAGCCTTCCGGCGGATAGAGGGTCGTCGAAGCAGTCATCTGTGGTACTCCAATCGGGCTGTAGGGGCTGAAGGCCGGCGTGCCGGCAGTTACCACGTAACGGGGAGTTCGTAGACGCCGTAGGCGAGGCGATCGTGCTTGAACGGCACCTCGTCGAGCGGAATGGCCAAGCGCAGGGTCGGGATCCGGCGCAGCAGGGTGTGGAAGACGATCTGCAGTTCGGCGCGCGCGAGCTGCTGGCCGACGCACTGGTGTCTGCCGTACCCGAAGCCGAGCTGCTGGCCGGCGTCGCGGCGCAGGTCGAGCTTGTCGGGCTCCGGGTAGGCCTTTGCGTCCCAGTTGGCCGGGGACAGATCGATGATGACTCCGTCACCGGCGCGGATGGTCTCGCCGCCGATCTCGATGTCCTCCAGTGCCACCCGTCGCTGGCCGGTCTGGATGATGGACAGGTAGCGCATCAGTTCCTCGACCGCGTTCGCGATGACCTTGGGATCCTCGGCATTGCGGAGGAAGTCGGCCTGCTCAGGATTCTCCAGGAGCGCCAGGATGCCGATACCGATCATGTTGGCAGTGGTCTCGTGCCCGGCGATCAACAGCCCGGTGCCCAGCTGCGCGGCCTCCTTGACGCTGATCTCCCCGGCGGTCACCCGCTCGGCCAGATCGGACACCGCATCCTCGGACGGATTCGCCTGCTTCTCCTCGACCAGATTGATCAGGTACTGGTGCAGGCTCATCGCGCCCTTCTGCATGGCGTCGGCCGCGGCGTAGCGGGCCAGGCCTGCGTTGGCATGCTCCTGGAAGAACTCGTGGTCTTCGTAAGGGACGCCGAGCATCTCGCTGATCACCACGGTCGGCACCGGCAAAGCCAGCTTGGCCACGAGGTCGGCGGGCTGCGGGCCGGCCAGGATCTCGTCGATGCACTCGTCGGTGATCTTCTGGATGGCCGCGCGCAATCCCTCGACACGGCGGAAGGTGAACGGCTTGGACAGCATCCGGCGGAACCGGGTGTGCTCCTCGGCATCGGAGGTGAACACCGAGCGGGGCCGCTTGTCGACGGTGGACAGCATGTGTTCGTTCCAATGCGGGAAGCCGTCGATCCGGTCGTCCACACTGATCCGGGAGTCTGCGAACAGGGCCCGCGCTTCCTCGTGACCGGTGATCAGCCACGGGGTGCTGCCGTTCCAGATCTTCACGCGGAACAGACCTTTGGCGTGGCCCAGCATGGGCGGCGGCGGCGCGAACGGGCACCGCGCGTCGCGCTCCATCGGATATTCGGGGATGTCGGTGCTCACGGAATCGGCAAGGGTTTCAGACATGGGTTCGGTGTCATTCCTCGATTTGGATGGCTAGGGCTGGGCAGGCCGCCGCCGCGCGGCGGGCGTTGTCGGTCTGGTCCGCACCGGGTTCGGGTTCGAGCAGGACGACGACACCGTCTTCGTCGCGCTGGTCGAACACCTCGCTGGCGTTGAGTACGCACTGCCCAGACGAGACGCACTTGTCCTGGTCGACAGTGACTTTCATATGACGTCGCTTTCTTGAGTAACCGGCGCCATCCACAGGCCGACGATCGCGTCGATCAATCCCGCCGCCGCTCCCTGCCAGGACGCCCGGGGCACGTTGCCGCCCTGGGCCATCGCACGTTCGCGGTCGGCGCAGCTGTGCATCAACAGGTTGCGCGCCATGATGTTGCGTTCAGCGACGACCTCGGGAGGCAGGTCCGGCAGGCAGTTCTTCATCCCCTCGATGACCTGCACGAGCGACGCGGAACTCAGGGCGTCGCGGACCACGATGTTGTGGTAAGCCGGATCGGTCATCACCTGGGCGGCGAACCGCGCATACCAGGTCGGGTTTCCCAGCGCGGCAAGGTGATCGGTGAGCGGTTGAACCAGGCAGGCGACCCAGTCCCGCAGTTCGGCCGAAGCTCCGGTGTCGGCGACCATCTGCTCGCGCAGGCACTCGATCGGGCCGCGGTGCTTGTGCTCGATCGCGCGGACCAGATCCGTCTTGGTGCCGAAGTGGTAGCCGACCGCGGCATTGTTGCCCTGGCCGGCCGCCTCGCTCACCTGACGGTTGGACACCGCGAACACGCCATGCTCGGCGTAGAGACGCTCGGCTGCCTTGAGGATCGCCTCCTGAGTACTGCTCGCCCGGTCGGCGCGGGCGGTCCGGTTGGCTGCTGTCACCGTTACAGTCAACGCCCCTCCTGTAATTAAGTCAAGCACTTGATTTAATCTCTCCCCGCAACCTGAACGTGCTTGGCAACCGAGCGCTCTGAGGCGCCTACTTGGGCTTTCTCACGATGACCTTGCCCGCGACGGTGCCGCCGTCGATCGGCAGAACCGTGCCGGTCACGTAGCGGGAGCGGTCCGTCGCGAAATACACCGCCGCCTCGGCCACGTCCTCCACCGTGCCCTCCCGCTTGAGCGGGCGGTCGTTGCGCATCTGAGCGCGGATCCCGGCCTCGAACTCTTCGATGCGCTCGCGCTCCTCAGGCGAGGCCGACTTCGCCACGATCGCCGTCCGGATGTTGCCGGGCGCGATGGCGTTCACCCGGATCTCGTAGTGGGCCAGCTCGATCGCCGCGGACTTGGTGAACTGGATGACCGCGGCCTTGGATGCGCGATACGTCATCACCCCGCCACCGGCCTGGATTCCGCCGATGGAAGTCAGGTTGAGGATCGAACCGCCGCCGTGCTCGGACATGTACCGCGCGGCATCACGGGTTCCGGCCATGACAGCCCGGACGTTGACCCGCATCACGGTGTCGAAATCAGCGAGATCGTCCTCGAGGAAGCGACGGTGCATACGGCCCGAGACACCGGCGTTGTTCACCATGACGTCCAGGCCGCCGAAAGTGTCCACCGCGGCCGACACCAGCCGCCCGACCTGCTCGACGTCGCCCACGTCGGTGTACAGGAACCGGGCGTTGTCCCCCAGTTCGTCGGCCAGCGCTTTGCCGCGCTCCTCATCGATGTCGCCGATCATCACCTGGGCGCCTTCGGCGGCGAACCTGCGCACCAATCCCTCACCGAGACCCGACGCGCCGCCGGTGACGACCGCGACCTTTCCGGCCAGCTCGTTATTCATTACACCTCTTTCAGGAATTCCAGCAGCACCGCGGTCAGCGCGGCAGGCTGTTCGATCTGCGGGCAGTGCCCGGCATCGGGAATCACCGCACTGCGGCCGCCCGCGATCTGGCCGGAGATTTCGGCGGCCCAACCGGGCGGCAGCAGCTTGTCACGATCCCCCTCGATGAGCATGGTCGGCACACCGATGCGGTCATATGCCCGCTGCGACGACGGCATCGCCGGCGGTTCGAGGCCGGGCCGCCGAAACCTGGCCGCGGCCAGGGATTCCCAGGCCCCCGGCGCGATGCTCGACTCGTACCGCCGCTGCACGTACGCCTCGTCGGCCGGATATCCCGGATCGGCGAACAGTGCGGTGACGATGCGTCGCATCCCGTCCAGGGTGGCGTCGTAGTCGTACAACGCCGCCGAATGCTCATTGCGCTGGATCTCCCCTCCCCCACAGATCGCGGTGAGCGAACGCGCCGGGAGCCGCGGAACATCGGAGGTGGCGTCGACCAGGAGGTTGACTGCCCCCATCGAGTTACCCACGAAATGCGGATCGGCGAGACCGAGTTCGGCGCAGAACCGGGCGATGTGGCGTATCCGCATGCCCCTGCCGTCGTTGAAGTCGATGACCTTGGCGCTCTCACCGAAACCGAGCATGTCCGGTGCCAATACCCGGTAGTGCTCGGCGAGCGTGTCGATGACGCGCTCCCAACCCAATTCGGCGCCGGCGCCGAACTCACCGCCGTGCAGCAGGACGACGGAGTCACCCGCCCCGGCTTCGAGGTAGCCGGTCGTCAGGCCGTCGACATCGATGGCCTTGCGTGCGAAGGTGCGCTGCGCCGTCACTGCGCAGCTCCGTTCGACCGGCCGAAGGTGAGCAGCTGAGTGGCCAGCATCTCGAGTTGGCCGCGCACCGTGCCGTCGGCCAATTCGCCTGTCTCAGCCCAGATCTTGTCCGCGGAGTTGATGGCCACCCCCAGCGGGGTCGGCCAGGCGCGCAGTGCGTGACCGATCGAACGCAGCTGCCCCAGGGTTCCGACCGCGGCCTGCCAGCCGTAGGCGCAGCTGATGCAGCCCCATGGGGTGTTGTCCAGGTAGACCCGAGGGTCCTCTCGCAGATCCTCGATGTAGTCCAAGGCGTTCTTGACCAGACCGGAGATCGCACCGTGATAGCCGGGTGAGCCGACCACCACCGCGTCGGCGTCACGCAGCGCGGAGACGAACTCCAGAGCTGCGGGCGTGCGCTCCAGGGAATGCGGCGCATACATCGGCAGCTCCAGATCCGGCCCGGCGAACATCCGGGTCCGGCCCCCTTGCCGCTCTACCGATTCCAGGCAGTAACGCACGGCCCGCTCGGTCGAGGAATCGGCGCGCAGGGTGCCACCGAGCCCCACCACGAAGGGCACCTTCTCAGTTGACGTCATGATTCCTCACTTGATCGCAATGGGATTCACCGGAGACCCGACGGCCCCCGTCACCCGCAGCGGCGGGGCGATGAGCTGGAACTCGTAGACGCCGTCGGCCGCACAGTCTGCGGCCAGTGCCCCCAGATCCCAGTACTCCCCGAGCATCAGGCCCATATCGCGCAAGCACAGCATGTGCATGGGCAGGAACGTGCCCTCGACGCCGTTGGCCGGGTCGGGATCTTCGACCATCAGATTGTCGGCGGCCACCGCGGCGACCTGATGATCGTGCAGCCATGAGGCGCAGTGCCAGTCCAGGCCGGAGCCGGGCTCGGCCCCGTCACCATTGGCCAGGAACCGTGTCCACCAACCGGTGTGCACCACGATGATGTCACCGGATGTGATGACCACCTTTTGCGCCCTGGCCACATCGTCGAGTTCGGCGGGGGTGATCGGATTGCCCGGTTCGAGGAACTGCTCGGCGCCACGGTGACGGACCACATCCAGTAGCACCCCGCGAGACGTGATGCCCTTGCCGTCCACCTTGTCGATGCCGCAGTGGAAGGCGCCGAAGCTGGTGACCGAATCGGCCGGGAATCCGTTGTAGAGCTTGTCCTCGTAGTAGACGTGCGACAGCGCGTCCCACTGTGTGGCGGCCTGCAGCGGCATGACGATCATGTCGTCGTTGAAGCGGAACGGGTTGTCCACGAAGAACTCACTGACCTGGTGGGCCACCGAGTTGCGCAGCCACTGCGGCCCGTACTGCGCCAGCGTGTTCGCGTCCCCGCCGTCGACGGTCATCACATGCGTGGGGTTCTGCCGGAACTGGAACGCCCCTTGTGGGCCGGCCGCCGAGAAATCGCCGCCGAGCGCGAACACCTTGCCGTGGTTGACCAGTGAGGCACCCTCGGCCACCTTGCCGGGGGTGATCAGGTTCAGCGTCCCGAGCTCATCACCCGAACCCCACCGGCCCCAGTTGCGCACATCGTCGGCGACCTTGCGAAACTCGGTCATCGTTCCGGCCAAGCTCAGCTCCTCTGCTCAGGGTCGACTACAGCATCGACCAGCGATGCCTCCCGCTGGGCGAGAATGCCGCCATCGGCCCAGATAACCTGCCCGGTCACGTAACTGGCAGCCGGACTTCCCAGGAAAGCCAGCAGCGCAGCCTGCTCGGCAGCCTCGGATTTGCGGCCCAGCGGAGTGGTGAACGAATCGAGATACTGCTGCCCGTAGGCCGAGCGCAACTGGTCGAGAATGGGTGTTTCGGTCACCCCCGGCGCGGTGCAGTTGATCCGGATCCCGCGGGCGCCGAGCTCGCCGACACGGCGCATGCCGTAGAGAATCATCGCCTCCTTGGACAGCCGGTAGCCGCCGTCGGCCAGCGCCTCGGGGTGATCGGCACACCACTGCAAGCCCTCGCCGACCGATCGCGTGTTGACCAACCCCGCTGTGGTGTTGAGGTTTTCGCGGTAGCCCGAAGCCGCCAGAGAGGAGACCGAGGTGATCGATCCTCCTGCGGTGATGCGGTCCTGCACCGCCTCGGTGAACTGCCGCGTGCCCAGGAAGTTGATCCGCACCACCAGCAACGGATTGCCGATCCCGGACGACACCCCGGCCACATTGAACAGCGCGTCCACCGGTCCATCGACCGCACCTGCAGCACGGTCGACGGATTCCGGGTCCGCCAGGTCCAGTTCGATGAACTGCTCGGGCAGGCGATCGGGTGGCCGGATGTCGAGCCCGGTCACCCGGGCTCCGAGCTCGCCCAGCGCGCGGGTCACCTCGGCGCCGATGCCCGACCCGCAGCCGGTGACCACGACGTGTTTGCCGTCGTAGCGCACCAACTCGTCCAGTGCGGTCACGGTCAGCCGGCTGCTTCGCGAGCTGCCTTCTCAGCCGCGGCGGCCTTGACGCGGCCCTCGTTGATCTCGGCCATCGCCTCGGGGATCTCGCCGGCGGTGAACTTGTCGCGGCCGGTGGGCAGGCCGCCGAAGGCGTAGGTCTCGTCGAACAGCGGCGCCTCCGAAGGCCGGCGGCGCGACTCGACCTTCTCGATCACCGGTTCCAGACGTTTGGCCTTGTCCGCCACCGCCTTCGCATCTCGCTCGATGAACTCGGGCAGAATCTCCTTACCCATGATCTCGATGGACTCCATGGTGCCCTCGTGGCTGCGCGGGTTGAGCAGCAAGATGATCTCGTCGACACCGCTGGCCTCGTAGCTGCGCAGGAATTCCCGCACGGTGTCGGGTGAACCGATGGCGCCGCGGCCGGGTCCGTAGGCCAGCGTCGGATCTTCCTTGACCGCCTCTTCGTATCGCTCCCACACCTTGGTGCGGCCGGGCGTGTGCATGCCGGTCAGGTAGTAGTGCATGATCCCGAACGAGAAGAAGCCACCACCGATACCGAGGCGCTTGAGTGCCTCGTCATCGGAGCGGGCCACCATCATCGACAGGTCACCGCCGATGGCCAGGATGTTGGGGTTGATCGCCGGGGTGATGGGCGCACCCTGCTCTTCGAATTCCTTGTAGTACCCGTCGACCCGCTCCTTGAGCGCCTCGGGGCCGGTGTAGGCGAAGCTCAGCGCACCGATGGCCTTCTGCGCCGCCATCTGCACCGAGGACGGGCGGGTGCAGGCCACCCAGACCGGCGGGTGCGGCTTCTGCAGCGGCTTGGGGATCACGTTGCGGGCGGGCATCTCGACATGCTCACCCTTGAAACCGGTGAACGGCGCCTCGGTCATACAGCGGATCGAAACCTCAAGGGCCTCTTCCCACATCGTGCGCTTGTCGGCCGGGTCGATGTCGAACCCACCGAGCTCGGCGACCGAGGAACCCTCACCGGTGCCGAACTCCACGCGCCCGTTGGACAGGTGATCCAGGGTGGCGACGCGTTCGGCGATGCGGGCCGGGTGATTGATCGGTGGCGGCAGGTGCATGACACCGAACCCCAGCCGGATGTCCTTGGTGCGCTGGCTGGCGGCGGCCAGGAACATCTCCGGCGCGGTGGAATGGCAGTACTCCTCGAGGAAGTGATGCTCGGTGAGCCAGACGGTGGAGAAGCCGGCCTTGTCGGCGGCCTCCACCTCGGTCAGGCCGTGCTGGAACAGCTGATGTTCGTCATCCTCCGACCACGGCCGGGGCAGTGGGAACTCGTAGAACAGCGAAATCTTCATCGGTCTCCTCCTGAGGGGTTGCTGACGGTGTCCTGGACTGATTGGTTGGCACCTTGCGAGACTGGTTGCACGGCACGGTTTTCTGCGGACAGATCGGCGATGTGCCGGGCCGCTACATACCCGAAGGTCATCGCGGGCCCGATGGTCGCGCCCGCACCGGCGTAGCTGCGCCCCATGACGGCTGCCGAGACATTGCCGACCGCGTAGAGCCCCTCGACGACGGACTCGTCGGCGCGCAGGACCCGGGCGTGTTCGTCGGTACGCAGACCGCCGGAGGTGCCCAGGTCGCCGAGGATGATCTGGAACGCGTAGTACGGCGGCTTGCCGAGCGGGCGCAGATTAGGATTCGGCAGGGTGGGGTCCCCGTAGTAGTTGTCGTATGCGCTGTCACCGCGGTTGAAGTCGTCGTCGTGCCCGCCGTGCGCCAACTGGTTGAACCGCTCGGCGGTGGCGCGCAGATTCTCCGCGGGCACACCGATCTTGCCGGCCAGTTCCTCCCAGCTGTGCGCTTCGACCACGACACCTGAATCCAGCCAGGCCCGGGGTACTTTTCGCCCGGTCGGCACCGGCGCGAACGGAATCTTCGGGATGGGCAGATGCCCGGCGACCACGTACCGGTGGAACGAGTCGATGTCGGTTACCAGCCAGCACGGGATGTGGGCGACTCCGGATTCTTGCCCGTTGATCATGGCGTGGGCGAAGTCCATGTAGGGCGCGGCTTCGTTGATGAACCGCTTGCCGTCGCCGTTGACCACGAATTGTGACGGCATCATGCGCTCGTTGAGCATGAACTGCAGTCGGCCGTCAGGCCAGCAGATGGCCGGGAACCACCATGCCTCGTCCAGCAATTCGGTGGCGCCGCCGGCTTTCTCGCCCGCCCGGATACCGTCGCCAGTGGCCGCCGGATTGCCGAAGCTCCAGTCCTTCTCGAGGACCGGTAGGTGCTCCTTGCGCCACGCCATGTCGTGATCGAATCCCCCTGAGGCCAGGATCACGCCCCCGGTGGCCCGGATCCGCTGCGGCTTGCCATCGCGCTCGACGACGGCGCCCAGCACTGTCCCGTCGGCATCGGTGATCAGCGAGGTCATCGGCGCGTCCAGCCACAGCGGGATGTCGTGCTGTTTGAGCGCCAGGCGCATCCGGGCAGCCAGTGACTGGCCGATGGCGGCCATGCGGTCCCCGAATAGCCGGGCCCGCACCATCCGCCAGATCAGCTTCAGCAACACGGCCTTGCCGCGCCAGTTCTGCCGGACCTGGTAGAAGAGCCGAAGGTCCTTGGGCGCGAACCAGATTCCCTTGGGCGCCAACGCCAGCGGGGCAAGCAGTTCCTGCTCGTGCTCGCCGAGCTTGCGCAGGTCGATGGCCGGGACGTTGATGGTGCTGCCCTGGGCGGAGCCGCCGGGCAGCTCCGGGTAGTAGTCGGCGTAGCCGGGTTTCCAGACGAACTCGAACCACTCGCTGTTGTGCTCGAGGAAGTCCATCATCTCCGGCGCGGCTTCGACGTACTTGCGCAGTCGGGCATCGCTGACGGTGCCTTCGGTGATCTGCTTGAGGTACTCGAATACCCCGTCCGGCGACGGCACGTACCCGGCACGGCGTTGCGAGGGCGCGCCGGGCACCCAGATGCCGCCGCCGGAGAGCGCGGTGGAACCGCCGAAATGTGAGGACTTTTCGACCACCAGGGTGTCGAGCCCGGCCGCATCGGCGGCCAGCGCCGCCGTCATGCCACCACCGCCGGATCCGACGATGAGCACGTCCACCGTTTCGTCAAACGTCTTGGTGTCTGAGGTCATACTGCGATTCCTACTGCCGTCCTGATTGCGAATCCTGCGATCAATTCCGGTGCCGCCCGGTAGAAGTGGTTCCCGGTCCGGTACGGCCCGTTGGCTGCCAGCGCCGCGAAGGCGGCCACCCAGGTACGGATCTCGTGTGCCGAATTGCCCCCTTCGATGGCGATGAAGGTGTTGGACCAGCCGTCCAGATCAGTGAGCCGGCCCTCGTCGAAGATCTCCAGCAGACCGTGGTCCCACGCGGGATTCAACGGCCTCAACGCACTGTCACCGTGGGCGAAATCCTGCGCGGCCTGACTGACCGCGCTCTGCCGGGCCATGCGCTGTTCCGCGGTCATCGGGGCCCCGTGCACGATCCGGTCCAGCGCGGCCGGCGGCGCGGTGGCCAGTGTCGGAACCGGCGGATCGTGCGACAGCCCACCGGAACCCAGAACCAGTACCCGTTTGTCGAGGGTGGCCAGGTAGGCGCCGACGGCTGCCCCCAAAGCGCGGGACCGCGACAGCGGGCCCAGCGGGGTGGCGACCGAGTTGATGAAGATCGGCACGATGGGCCGTGCGGTTGCCTCGCCGAACAACTCCTGCAGCGGCTGCACGGTGCCGTGGTCGACGTCCATGCTCGTCGATATCGCGATGTCCACCCCGGACTCCCACACCGCCTGTGCGCACTCCTGAGCGATGTCGCCGGCGACGTCGAGCGCACCCTCGTACGTCCCGTAGTCCCCCACTCCGGATGCGGCGGTGCCGATGCAGAACGGAGGCATCAGCCGGTAGAAGAAGCCGTTGTAGTGGTCGGGAGAGAACGTGACGACCAGCTCGGGGTCGTAGTCGGCGACAAACTGGCGAGCACTCGCGACCGCCGCTCTGATCTCGTCGAGGAGTTCAGCCGACGGTCCCGGAAGATTCAGCAGTGGGCTGTGGGACATACAGCACAGGGCTACTGGCACCGTTCACTCCTTCCTCCAGCACGTGCAGCACGTCGAACACGGCGTTGCTCAGTTCGGGGGCGCGCTGGGCGATGTCGGCCCCGGCGATGCACCGGTCGGGCCGCAGGACCAGCACCGATTCGGCGTGTACGTCGAACCAGGATTTGAGCGCCCCGGTGCGGTCCCCGACGATGACCACGGCGTCATCGTGGTCGGCATCGTGTCCGGTCCAGAACAACTGCGTCTGCGGCCGGGCGGCGATGAACTTCGCGCCCAGGGCCTTCCAGCGCGCATACGCCGGCTCGCCGAGCAGTGCGCGCGGATTGTTGTTCCAGCACAGCACCGCGAAGTTGAGCCCGATGACATCGTCGAGCAGGACGTTCGGCTGCTCGCGGGTGTCCACCCGCGGCTGGATGAACAGCGTGCCGGTGGGCGACTCCGGCGTGGGCGGCTTCGGGTGGTAAACCGCCCCCTGGTCGTAGCGCGGCATCGGCTTGAACCGCATCTCCAGCACATAGCGCTTGAGTGCCGGAACGACCGAGGCACCGCGAATCAACTTGTCCCGCAACACCGCGACCTTGCGGTTGGTGGGCGAGATGACCCGCCCCACCAACGTGGACAGGTCGATCATGGCGCGCGCATGCTTGCGGCGCTCGGTGTCGTAGCTGTCCAGCAGTCCGTCGCCGGCCTGCCCCTTGACCACCGCGGCCAGCTTCCAGCCCAAGTTGGCCGCATCCCGGATCCCGCTGTTGTAGCCCTGGCCCTGCCACACCGGCATCAGATGCGCGGCGTCGCCGGCCAACAGGAACCGGCCCTTGCGGAAGTTCCCGGCGATGCGCGAGTGGTGGGTGTAGACCCGGCGGCGGATCACGTCGACCTTGTCCGGATGCGGCACGAACGGAGCGAGCAGCCGCGCCACGAACTCGGGATCCTCGGCCTGCTCGTCGGTTTCGTCGGCGTGGATCATGAACTCGAACCGGCGGATGCCGTGCGCGATCGAGATCGAGGCGTACGGCCGGTCCGGGTCGGCGCCGACCTCGCTGTTCGGGTGTCCCAGTGGATCATTGGCCAGGTCGACCACCACCCATCGGGTCGCCGAGGTGGTGCCGTCGAACGACACCCCCATGAGATGGCGGGTGGCGCTGCGCCCGCCGTCACACCCCACCACGTAGCGCGCCCGCACCGCGGGCACGTCCGGGCCGAACTCGACCGTCACACCGTCGGCGGTCTCGACCGCTGACTCCATGCGGCGGCCCCAGGCCACCTGAACATGCTCGAACCGGTCCAGCCCGGCCAGCAGTTGCGCATCGACCAGTGGCTGGACGAACCCGTTGCGCTTGGGCCAGCCGAACCGTGCGTCAGGAGGCGCCATTTCGGCCAGGAGCCGGCGGTTGCCGTCGTAGAACCGCAGAATCTGGTTGGGTACGGTGTGCGGCAGGATCGGCTCGACCAGTCCGATGGACTGGAAGGTGCGCAGCGATTCGTCGTCCAGCCCCACCCCGCGCGGGTAGTCGATGAGGGTGTCACGTTCCTCCACGACAAGGGTCGCGACGCCCTTGATACCAAGGGCATTCGCCAGGGTCAGGCCCACCGGCCCGGCCCCGACGATGAGGACGTCGACCTCTTGCTCGCTCACTGCGCATCCAGCAGGAAGTCCAGATGCAACCGGTTGAACGTCTCGGGGTCTTCGTACTGCGGCCAGTGCCCGCAGTCGGGCATCACCTCGAACCGGGCGCCTGGGATCATCGACGCGATACGCCGGCCCTCACTGACGTCGGCCGTCGGGTCGTCGCTGGTCCACAACACCAGCGTCGGTGCGGTGATCGAGCCGTATTCCTTCTCCCCCAGCAGATTCCGTGCGCGGATCTCTGGATCCTGCAGTGCCATGATGTCGCTCATCGCGGCGACGAATCCGGGCTGCCGGTATACCGCCTGCCGGCTGGCGACGATGTCGTCGTAATCCTTCGATTTGTCGGCCATCAACCATTTGATCCGCGCCCGCACGGTTTCCCAGCTCGGGTTCTCCGCGGCCTCCATGGACAGCGTGATGATCCGCTTCATCACCTCGGGGTCGGCTTGTGAGCCGCCGGCGGTGTTGAGCACCAAACGGTCGATGCGGTCCGGGTGATCGGCGGCGGCCCGAGCGGCCACCCAGCCGCCCAGTGACTCACCCGAGATGTGGGCGCGCTGCGCGCCGATCGCGTCCAGGAAACCGATCAGGTGATCGACGTAATGGGCGACTTCCAGCGGGTGCCCGGGCTTGTCGGTGTAACCGTGGCCGAGCATGTCGATCGACCACGTCGAGAAATGCCGGGCATGAGATTCCAGATTGCGCACATAGGCCTCGGCATGTCCGCCCGACCCGTGCAGCAGGACCAGCGTCGGCAGGCTCGGGTCGCCGGCCTGCAGGTAGCGGGTGCGGACACCGCCGACGTCGAGGTAACCCTGCGAGAACGCGACACCCTGCAGGTCAGCCCAGACACTCTCGTGCTCGGTGGCCGAAACGGAACCGGATGCCGGCCCGGCGGCAGTGCTTGTCATGTTCCCCTCTCCGGAGGTAGGGAGAACGTTGTTCTCCAAATTTGTAAGCACTTTGCTCACATATCGCACATCCGCGTGCATTATTATCAGAGCATCACTCTCGCGGTTCTATCTGTCAAGGAGGGGCGCGATGCCGGCCAAAGCAACCCAGCCGCAGCCACAATCGAAGACCGACGGCACTCCTACCGGAGCGCCCGGTTCACAGACGCTGGCGCGCGGTTTGAGCGCGCTCGCAGCCATTGCCGCGGCACCGACCGGGCTGACGGTGCAGCAGGTCGCCGACCATGTCGGGGCCCATCGCACGATCGCCTACCGGTTGCTGGCCACCCTGAGCCAGTTCCGTTATGTGACAAAGGGTGAGGACGGCCGCTACCGGCCCGGCGCCGGGCTGGCCGCGCTCGGTGCGTCCTTCGACAACAACATGCGTGCGCTCAGCGTCCCGACCCTGCGCGCGCTCGCCGACGAACTCGGCAGCACGGTGTCGCTGCTGGTGGCCGAGGGCGATCAACAGGTGGCGGTCGCGGTGATCGTCCCGACGCAGGTCTTCTATCAACTGTCGTTCCACGAAGGCAGCCGCCACCCGCTGGACCGTGGTGCGGCCGGGGTGGCGCTGCTGGCGAGCATGCCGCCACGTCCCGGTGAACGCGAACTGGTCCGCCGGACCCGCGAACAGGGCTGGGTGATCACCCATGGCGAGATCGAACCGGACACCTACGGCCTGGCCGTGCCCGTCCGTCGGCGCCTGCCGTCCCCACCCACCTGCATCAATCTCATCTCGCACCGCGAAGACGTCGTACTGGGCGGCAAGGACGCCGTGGTGCGAGCGGCAAACGAACTATCGGCGATCCTGTACTGAAAGGTTTTGGACCAGTGACTGATTGGGATGACTCGGTCGACGTCGTCGTACTGGGCAGTGGTGGCGCCGGGCTCACCGCTGCACTGACCGCTTCGGTCAGCGGCGCCTCGGTGGCGATCTACGAGAAGGCGCCCACCGTCGGCGGCACCACCGCCGTCTCCGGTGGCATCGTGTGGATCCCGGCCCACGACCGCAGCGCCGACGGACCGCTTCCGGTCTCCGACGCCATCGACTATCTGCAGGCCCAGTCCCTCGGCTACATGGACGCCGATCTGGTGGACACATTCGTGCGGACCGGTCCGGCCATGCTCGATTTCGTCGAAGAACACAGTGAGCTGCGGTTCGCCGTCGCCGAAGGATTCCCCGACTACAAGCCCGAACTGCCGGGCGGGCGCCCGGGTGGTGGCCGCTCGCTGAGCGCCGGCCCGGTTGATCAGGGCAAGCTCGGCGTGTGGCGGGACCGGATCACCTCGTTCCCGGCGGATTTCAGCAACGTCGGCATCGACGCGGAAACGCGTGCTCGCATTCACGCCGTCTACGACGATCCCGATGCCGACCTGTGCGTGGCGGGCACGGCGCTCATCGCGGGGCTGCTACGCGGCCTGCTCGATCGCGGCATCCAGCCGGTCACCGAGGCCCGCGCGGTCGAGTTGATCGGGGACGCCACCGGCATCACCGGAGTGCGGCTGAGCGTCGACGGCGCCGACGTCAGCGTGCGGGCCCGCAGCGGCGTGGTGCTGGCGACCGGTGGATTCGAGTGGGACGCAAAGCTGGTCGAGGCCTACCTGCGCGGGCCGATGCGCGGCGCGGTGTCACCGCCGAACAACACCGGTGACGGACTCCGGATGGCCATGGCACACGGCGCGGATCTGGCCAACATGGGTGAGGCGTGGTGGGTTCCGATCGTGCAGATCCCCGGCGACACCATCGACGGACATCCACGCAGCCGCAGCGTCCGGCTGGAGCGCACCCGTCCGCGCAGCGTCATCGTCAACCGGGCCGGCAGACGATTCCTCAACGAGGCAGGCGAATACAACTCCATGGCCGGCGCCTTCCAGTACCTCGACCCCAAGATCGGCTACGCCAACGACCCGGCCTGGATCGTGTTCGACTCCGTGCACCTGCAGCGCTACGGCTTCCTCGGCGTCGAACCGGGCGACGCGGTGCCGGACTGGTTCTGCGAATCGGCCACCCTCACCGAGCTGGCGGCCAAGACGGGTATCGACCCCGAAGGTCTGGCCGAGACCTTGAACCTCTGGAATCACAACGTCTCGGACCAGGTCGATCCCGACTTCGGACGCGGATCCAGCGCATACGACGGGTACTGGGGCGACAACTCGGCGGCGACGCCGGCACTTCAGACCCTCGGCCCGCTCGACACCGCGCCGTTCTACGCGGTGCCGGTCAAGATCGGCGCGATGGGCACCAAGGGCGGCCCCCGCACCGACCGCGACGGCCGGGTCCTGCACGTCAGCGGCACCCCGATTCCCGGGCTGTACGCCGCGGGCAACGCCATGGCCGGCGTGACCGGAAAGGCCTATGGCGGAGCCGGCGGAACACTCGGCCCGGCAATGGTGTTCGGCTACCGCAGTGGATACGCCGCAGCCACGGGTAAGTCGGTGAGTTAGAGGCTGGAGCTACCCGGCTGAGCCCGCGATCAATTGCGCCGCGGCGCTGTACGGGTCCGTGGTGCCGTCGGCCACCGCGGCGGCCAGCCCGTCCAACTCGGCGTGATTGCGCAGCAGGGTCTGGGCCAGCGACAGGATCTGCGTCCTGGCCCGGGCGCTGCGGCGCTCCGATGTGTCGGACCGGTGGTGGGCGTCAATGGCCTCGACCAGCTCGGCCAGTCCCTCCCCTTGGGCCGCAACAAGTTTCAGCACGGGAACACTGGCCTCGGCCCGCAGGTCACGGGCAGTCTGATCCGCACCCTCTCGGTCGGCCTTGTTCACCACCACCAGGTCGGCGACCTCCAGCAGCCCGGCCTTGGCCGCCTGGACGGCGTCCCCCGCACCGGGATTGAGGATCACCACGGTCGGATCGGCGATCGCGGCGATCTCGATCTCGGATTGCCCCACGCCGACCGTCTCCAGCACGATCAGGTCATACGACAGTGCGGCCAGCAGCCGAATCGCCGCAGGCACAGCGGCAGCCAGTCCACCGAGATGACCACGGGTGGCCACCGAGCGGATCAGTACGTCAGGATCGTTGATGTGGGCGGCCATCCGGATCCGGTCACCCAGCAGCGCGCCGCCACTGTACGGGGACGACGGATCCACCGCGAGCACCGCGACCCGCAGGCCACGCTCCCGGTAGGCACCGACGAGAGCACCCACCGTCGTCGACTTTCCGGCTCCGGGCGGCCCGGTGATCCCGATGACGCGCGGCGAGGCCGGGCCGAGCACCGCGAGAACCTCGTCCCGACGGTCACTTTCGACCATGCTCAACAACCGGCCGACGGCGCGCTGGGATCCGCCGCGGGCTGCGGTGATGAGTTCTTCGATATCTGGCATCAGCGATGACACTACGGTGCGGGCACCTCGATGACCGTCGCCGAGCCCATCCCACCGCCCGCGCACATCGCGGCCACGCCGATGCCGCCGCCGCGCCGGCGCAACTCATGGACCATGGTGGCCAGCATGCGTGCCCCGGTGGCAGCCACCGGATGCCCCAATGAGCACCCGCTGCCGCTGACGTTCACGATCTCGGGGTCGATGTCGAGAAGCTTGATGGTGGCCACACACATCGACGCGAAGGCCTCGTTGATCTCGAACAGGTCCACGTCCGACAGCGAAAGCCCGGCCCGGTCAAGGGCTTTGGTGATCGACTCGACCGGGGCCAGCCCGGTCGAGGCCGGATCCACCCCCACTGACGCCCAGGACTTGATGGTGGCCAGGGCCGGCAGGCCGAGCTCGTCACTGGCGATGGTCAGCAGTGCGGCGGCGTCGTTGGCACCGCAGGCATTGCCTGCGGTGATGGAGAATCCCTCGATCTCGGGATGCAGCGGTTTCAGCGCGGCCAGCTTTTCCAGCGTGGTGTCGCGGCGGGGATGCTCGTCCGTGTCGAACAGCCCGTGCGGTGTCTGGATCGGAACGATCTCCTCTTTGAACCGGCCCTCGTCGATCGCGGCGATGGCCTTGAGATGCGAGCCCAACGCCCACTGGTCCATCTCCTCGCGGCTCACCCCGGCCTTGACGGCCGCGTTCCATCCGACCGTGATCGACATGTCCATGTTCGGAGCGTCCGGTCGGTCGGGATGGGTGGGCGGGAACCAGTTCACCCACTCGGCATCTTTGGCGCTGCTGGCCGCGCGGATGAACCGCGGTGAGGTGGAGGCCGAGTTGACCCCGCCGGCCAGAACCAACCGGTCCATCCCGGCGCGGATGCTGGCCGCGGCGCTCTGCACGGCGGCCTGGCCGGCGGCGCAGTGCCGATTGACGGCCGCCCCCGGGACGGTGGTGAGGCCGGCGGTGATGGCCGCATGGCGCGCGATGACCCCGCCGCCATAGAGCCCTTCGCCCAGGATCACGTCGTCGACTCCGACGGTGCCGTGCCCGGCGAGGTCCTCGACCGCAGCACGCACCACGTGGTCAGCCAGCGCGTACGCGTCGGTGTCGCGCAGCGTGCCCTTCTTGGCCGTGCCGATGGGGGTACGCAATGCGGACACGATGACGGCTTCAGGCATTGATCTGCTCCCTGGTTTACCCGGTAAGAGAATGTTATTCTCTCAGCCAGAGAGTCTCAGTTGCAAGAAGGGGAACCGTATGCAAATCGCCGGTAGTTCCGCGATCGTCGTCGGCGGCGCGGGTGGTCTGGGTGAGGCGACCGTCCGCCGGCTGCAGGCAGCGGGCGCCAAGGTGGTCGTCGCGGACCTGGCCGATGAGAAGGGCGCCAAGCTCGAGGAAGAGCTGGGCGTGCGCTACGTGCCTACCGACGCCACCTCCGAGGAATCGGTGCTCGCCGCCATCGCAGAGGCCGAAGCCCTCGCCCCTCTCCGCATCTCGGTGGACACCCATGGCGGCCCTGCCGCCGGCGGGCGCCTGGTCGGCAAGGACGGCTCCCCGCTGGATCTCGACGGCTTCAAGAAGACCATCGAGTTCTACCTCACCGCCGTGTTCAACGTGATGCGACTGTCCGCCGCGGCGATCGCCAAGACCGAACCGCTGGAGGAAGGCGGCCGCGGCGTCATCGTCAACACCGCCTCGATCGCTGGATATGAAGGCCAGATCGGGCAGCTCCCCTACTCGGCTGCCAAGGGTGGCGTGCTGGGCATGACGCTCGTCGCCGCGCGTGACCTGTCACCGCTGGGCATCCGGGTCTGCACCATCGCCCCCGGCACCATCAACACCCCCGCCTACGGCAAGGCCGCCGATCAGCTCGAGCAGTACTGGGGGCCGCAGGTACCGTTCCCCAAGCGGATGGGCCGCTCGGTCGAGTACGCCCAACTGGCGCAGAGCATCATCGAAAATGATTACCTCAACGGCGAAATCATCCGTCTCGATGGGGCATTGCGCTTCCCGCCCAAGTAGATGACTTCCGCCCTGCCCCGCGAGCGTGCGCGTCTGTTGGTGGAAACGCCGGTACTGCCCAACATTTCATGCACACTCGGTTCATGACCAACGTGCATGACGCGCCGGTCCACCGTGGCGGGACGACCGGCAACCTGAGCGGAAAGGTCGCCTTCATCGCCGGGGCGAGCCGCGGCATCGGCGCAACGATCGCGGCCGCACTGGCCGCCGAAGGTGCCGCGGTAGCCGTGGCCGCCCGCTCCGAACAACCGGGCAAGCTGCCCGGCACGATCGGCTCGGTGGCCGCGGCCATCAACGAGGCAGGCGGACGGGCGCTGCCGGTCTCCTGCGACGTCACTGACGAGCAATCGGTGAACAAGGCTGTCGCCGCTGCGGTCTCGGAGTTCGGCGGCATCGACATCCTCGTCGCCAACGCCGGTGTGCTGTGGCTCGGCCCGGTGGAAACCACGCCACTCAAACGATGGCAGTTGTGCCTGGACGTCAACCTCACCGGAGTGTTCCTGGTGACCAAGGCCGTCATCCCGCAGGTCCGCAAACGCGGCGGCGGGTCACTCATCGCGATCACCACCACCGGCGTCGACATGGTCGAGCACGGGGCCAACGCCTACTGGATTTCCAAGGCCGCCGCCGAACGGCTCTACCTTGGCCTTGCCGCTGATCTGCGCGAGGACAACATCGCGGTCAACTGCCTGAGCCCGTCCCGCGTGGTGCTGACCGAGGGTTGGCAAGCCGGGGGCAGCGGGCTGCAGATCCCGCCGGAGATGGTCGAACCGCCCGAGGCGATGGGACTCGCAGCCGTACGCCTGGCCGGTCAAGATGCCGGCGGGGTCACCGGCACCGTCCAGCGCTCTGAGGCCCTCACCTTCTAGTTGCACCGCGAGCTAACTGCACGCTCGCGGTGCTGGGTGAGCGGTGCAGAAGGATTCAGTTCTTGGCGATCAGCCCGTCCACGATCCGGTTGAAGTCAGCCGTTCCGAACGAGACGTACTCGGCGAGGTTGGCGTAATCCAGCGATGCCATCACCTGCTGCTCCAGCTGGATGTTCATCAATCGCTTGGTGGCCTCGACCGCTTGCTTGGGCAGATCGATGAGCTTCTTCGCGCATGCGATCGCCTCGGCCAGCGGGTCCTCGACCACGTGATTGGCCAGGCCCAGTTCGACTGCCCGCTGGGCCTTGATCCGGACCCCGGTGAGCGCAAACTCCTTGGCCTGCAACAGGCTGATCTGCGAGCCCCACACCAGCGGACCACCGTCGGCGGCCACCAGCCCGATCTGCACGTGCGGATCGGCGAAGTGGGCGTTCTCGGCCATGTAGACGACGTCGGACAGCGCGGCCAGGCTGCAGCCGAGCCCGACGGCCGGTCCGTTCACCGCGGCGACGACCGGGATGCGGCAACGCACCATGCCGATGACGAGATCACGTCCGTGCTTGATCGTCTTCTGCCGCAAGGCTTCGTCGCGCCGCAACTCGTCGAGGTAGTTGAAGTCGCCACCCGCCGAAAACGCCCGTCCCGCACCGGTGATCACCGCCGCGCGCGCGTCGGCGTCCTCGTTGAGCGCCTCCCACAGCCGCGCGAGCCCGACGTGCAAGTTGTCGTTGACCGCATTGAGCGCATCGGGGCGGTTCAGTGTGATGATGCGCAGCGCACCGTCTGCCCGCACATCGATTTCGTCCGGCATTCCGTACATGTATCTAGACTCCCAGCCCGAGGATTCGTGACGCGATGATGTTCTTCTGGATCTGCGACGTGCCACCCATGACGCTCTGGGCGCGGCTGTAGAGATACGCGCTCAGCAGTTCGGGATCGCTGGTGCCGGTCACCGACAGGGCGGCATGCCCGACGGATTGCTCGACCCACGTCATCAGCAGCTTGTCCAGCGAGCCCTCCGGGCCGTGCTTGAGCCCGTCGAGCTGTTCGGACAGCCGGCGGCGCACATGCAGGCGCAGCATCTCGGCTTGCACCCCGGCCCAGGCCAGATCCTCGGGCACCTTGGCGCCCGCGCTCTCGACCCGAGCGGCCATCTCGCGCACCAGCTTTCCGTAGCGCGCCGAATAACCGAGGGTCGACGGTTCACGTTCATGACTGACGACGGTCATGGCAAGGCGCCAACCGTCGCCCGGCTCACCGACCATGTTCGAGGCCGGCACCACCGCACCGTCGAACGCCACCTGGCCGAACTCCGTGGTGACGCCGTTGATCATCTGCAACGGCCGCTGCTCGATGCCGTCCTGGTGCATCGAGACGATGAACGCCGAGATGCCTTTGTGCCGGGCGACTTCCTTGTCGGTGCGGGCCAGCACCAGGCACCAGTCCGCCACGTCGGAGTAACTGGTCCAGATCTTGTGTCCGTTGATGATGTAGTTGTCGCCGTCGCGGGTGGCCGTCGTGGTCAACGAAGCCAGGTCCGAACCGGCACCGGGCTCCGAAAAGCCTTGGCACCAGCGCTCGGTGCCGTTGATCATCCCCGGCAGGAACCGCTGCTGCAGTTCCTTGCTGCCGTGATGGCCCAACCCGACCACCAGGTAGCCGAGGCTGGGTCGTGGCGGTGCACCGGCCCGGGCCAGCTCCTCATCGACGATGACGTCGTAGACCGGAGCCAGGTCCTGGCCACCGAACTCCTTGGGCCAGGACGTACCGAAAAACCCGGCGGCATAGAGGGCCTGATGCCACTCCCCCATCCGGGCCCAGTAATCGTCGCCGGACGCCTTGAAGGACGCGGCGTTGTCGGCCAACCAGGTCCGCAGCCGGTCCCGGAAGGCAGCTTCCTCAGGTGAATCACGAAAGTCCAAGATCGATGTCCTCCAGTGCGACGGGCCACAATTCGGTGGATGTCAGAACCCTGCGCAGATACACATGCGCCAGGCATTCCCAGGTGTTTCCGATACCGCCGTGCACCTGGATCGCGGTCTCGCAGACGGTGCGCGCGGCGCGGGCGCAGTAGACCTTGGCGATCTTGGCGGCCCGGACGGCTTCTTCCGCGGGCAGTTCGTCGACTGCCCATGCGGCGTGGCGGAGCACGCTGATCGAGCCCTCGATCAGGGCGAGCCCCTCGGCCAGCAGGTGCGCGATGGCCTGGTAGGAGCCGATCGTCGAACCGTACTGTTCACGGACTTTCGCGTAGTCGACAGCCAGCGCGTGCACGCCGCGGGCCGCGCCGACCAGGTCGGCGCTGGTGGCTGTGAGCGCCAGAGCCTGCCATCGCAGGGCATCCTCGCTCGACAGCTCACCGAGCTCGGCGGGCGATTCCACCACACCCACCGTGCTGCGGGTGAGATCCACACCGGCGGTGGCGGCTTCGTCGACGCCGACCGCGAGTGCTGCGGCGGCGACGGAGGTGATGCCGACGCGCACCGGGGTGTCCGGCAGGGCAGCGCCGGGAGCGATCAGCACCCATTCGTGTTCCTCGGTGTAGCTGCGGTCGTCGGCGAGCACCGGTCCGAGGAACGGCACGTCGACCAGACCGCGTCCGAACTCCTCGGCGATGATCGCCACTTCCACGCCGGAGGCGCCGTCGGAACGCAGGGTGCGCCACTCGGTTGCGGCGACCGTGCTTTCCAACCGGGCGATCCGGCCCTCATCCGACAATTCTCCGACCGCATCCGGTCCGAGGTCATCGGCCAGTTTCGCTGCGGCCTCTCGCAGCTGCTGCTGTTCAGACGTCAGACGAACGTCCATGCCGCTCCTTCAGCACTCGTCGCAATACCTTTCCGGAAGGTAACCGGGGTATCTCGGTTACGAACTCCACGCGGCTGGGCCGCTTGTACGAGGCCAGCCGCTCACCGACCAGGTCGATGAGTTCCTCGGCCGACACCGCAGAATGTGTCGTCACGGCGGCCACGATGGACTCGCCGTCGGCCGTATCGGCCACACCGAACACCGCGCAGTCGGTGACCGCGGGATGGCCGTGCAGTACCGCCTCGACCTCGGCCGGCGCCACTTGGAAGCCGCGCACCTTGACCATCTCCTTGGAGCGGTCGGTGATGTGCAGATAGCCGTCGTCATCGAGGTAGCCGATGTCCCCGGTGCGGTACCAGCCGTCGCAGAATGCGCCCGCGGTGGCGTCCTTCGGCAGATAGCCGGCCATCACGGAGTCCGATCGCACCTGGATCTCGCCGTCGTCCCCGATGCGCACGCCCACCCCGCGCACCGGGGTGCCGACCGTGTCGATGCGGGTGGCGCCCAGCGGATTACACGCGATCACCGGTAGTTCGGTGGTCCCGTAGGCGGTCAGCCACCGGATCCCGGCCCGCTCGGTGACGGCTTCGGCGACGCTGCGGGTCACCGGGGTGGCACACCACATCACGTAACGCAGCGACGACAGGTCGTAGCGGCCCAGATCGGGGTGGGCGGCCAGCGCCAAAGCGATTGGCGCCACGGCCATTTCGATGGTGATGCGATCGGATTCGATGTGACGCAGCATGGTGTCGACGTCGAAGCGCCGGTGCAGCCGCATCCAGGCGCCGGTATCGAGCACCATGGCGATGTTGAGCAGGCCGAGGATGTGCGACGGCGGCGTCATGATCTGCATGCGGTCGGCACTGGTGAACCCCAGGGCGTCACGCCAGTGCTCGATGGCCGCGGCGAATCCGCGATGGGTGTGCCGCACCGCCTTGGGCAGGCCCGTGGTTCCCGAGCTGAAGGCGAACAGCGCGTCACTGTCCGGGCCGGGCGGATCGAACTGCCGCAGGCCCGGCGTAATCGGCTCGTCGAGGTGCAGCATCGGCATGTGCGCGGCGAGCACCTCGTGGTCGCCCACCGCATGGCTGGGCGCGGTCAACGCCAGGACGTGGGCCACCTCGCGTTCTTTCCAGGCCGGGCTGATCAGCACGGCCACCGCCCCCAGGCCCCAGATCGCGCGCAGCGCGACGACGAACTCGGGCCGGTTGGACGACATGATGGCGACCCGATCGCCCGGCCGGACACCCCTGCGCTCCAACTCGGTGGCCATTCCGCTGGTCAGCGCGTCGAGTTCGGCCAGGGTGTACTCACGATCCTCGAACGCGAGCACGGTGGGGTCACTCAAGATCCAACCCCTTTCCCCGGGCTCCGCTGGGCATCGAGCACACCGAGAAGATACTATCAGTTAACGAGAATGGTATTCTCTTCCTATCAGAACGTACTTGCACAGGGGAGTCTCATGACCGCAGAACCGATGGCCGGCAGCGACGCGGACGGCAAGGTCACGATCGTGTTCGACCGCGAGCAGTTGTCGGTGCCGCGGAGGCCGGGCGAGACCCTGCTGGAGAGTGCGCGCCGGGCCGGGATGACGCCGCCCTTCTCGTGCGAGGCCGGTAACTGCGGCACCTGCATGGCCAAGCTTCTCGAGGGGACCGCCACCATGCGGGTCAACGACGCGCTCGACGACGACGAAGTTGCCGAAGGCTACGTGCTGACGTGCCAGGCGGTGCCGGACTGCAATTCGGTGACGGTCTCCTACGACGAAGACTGAGCGGGCTGGCTGTACTCATCGAACACCGGCGCTGGCCGGTAGTCGGGCGTATAGCCGGTGACATGCACCGGACTACCCACCAACCGGAAATCGCCTGCGCGAACCAGCACCTCAGGCGTGGCGTCCAGCGCCTGCGGCAGCGTACGGACCGCGGCCGCCGGAATCCCCAACGGCTTGAGCCGAGACTCCCAGCCCGCGGCGGTATCGGTCGCCAGCGCGGCGGTCACCACATTCAAGACCTCGTCGCGCCGGGCAGCCCGCTCGGCCATCGTCTCGAACCCCTCGACACCCGCCTCACCGGCGAACGACTTCCAGAAGCCGTCGTGGGTGATGAACAACGCGAGAAAGCCCTCGGCCGTCGGGAACAGTTGCGCGGGTACGTAATAGGAATGCGCCCCAAACGGGTGGCGGCGCGGTTCGGCACCGTCGTTGAGATAGGCCGACGCGCGGTAGTTCAGTTGCGAGAGCATCACGTCGCGCAGCGAGACATCCACCTGGCCGCCCTTGCCCGAGACGATCATCGCCAGCAGGCCCAGCGCAGCGGTCAGGCCGGTCGAGTTGTCCGCCGAGGAATAGCCGGGCAGCGTCGGTGGGCCGTCGGGGTCGCCGGTCATCGCGGCTACGCCGGTGGCGGCCTGGATGACGTAGTCGAACGCCGGGTCGTCTCCCCCGTCCAGCCCGAATCCCGTCATCGCGACACAGACGATCTTGGGATTGAAGCGCTGCAGATTCTCATACGTCAGGCCCAGCCGGCGGATCACCGACGGCTTCATGTTCACCAGCAGCGCATGAGAATCAGCCACCAGCTCGGCGAGTTTCGCCTGACCGGCCTCCGAGGCGAGATCGAGGCAGATGCTGCGCTTGCCCCGATTGAGGCTGGCGAAATAACTGTCGCTGACCTGACGAGAGATCTCGCCGCCGGGCGGCTCGACCTTGATCACCTCCGCACCCAGATCGGCCAGCATCATGGTGGCGTACGGACCCGCCAGCATGACGCCGACCTCGATGACGCGGATGCCCGCCAGAGGACCCGAAGCAGAACTCACCGTACAGCCTTCGCGAGCTCCGCGATCACCTCACGCGTCCGGTACTTCGACGCGATCAGCTCGTCGCGCGTCTCCCCGATCGGCAACAAGCGCACCGACAGGTCGGTCACCCCGGCGTCGGCGAACATTTGGAATCGACGCAGGATCTGATCCATGTCGCCGGCCGCGCACAGATCACCGACATTGCGGGCCTCACCCCGGTCCAGCAGCCGCTGGTAGTTCGGCGAGGTCTCGGCCTCGGCCAAGATGCGGTTGGCCCGCTCCTTGGCGGCCTCGATCTCGGAGTTGGCGCACAGGGTGACCGGGATGCCGGCCACGATGCGCGGCGCGGGCTTCCCCGCTTCCGCGGCGGCCTTGTTGATCTTCGGTGCGATGTGCTCACCGATCGCCTTCTCGTCGGCCATCCACAGCGAGGTCCCGTCGGCGTGCTCGCCGGCGATCTGCAGCATCACCGGGCCCAGCGCGGACACGAGCACCGGCATCGGGGTGTCGGCCGCCAGCACGGTCGGATTGTGCACGGTGAACGAATCGTTCTCCACATCAACCGGTCCGGGGCCGGCAATCGCGGTGTTCAACACCTGCAGATAGTCCCGCGTGTACGCCGCGGGCTTCTCATAGGGCAGTCCGAGCATGTCGCGCACGATCCAGTGGTGCGAGGGCCCGACGCCCAGGGCCAGCCGGCCGCCGGACATGGCGTGTACGGATAGCGCCTGACGGGCCAGCGCGATCGGATGCTGCGCCTGCAAGGGCACCACTGCGGTGCCGAGCTCGATACGCGTCGTGTTGGCCGCCATCAACGCGACCATCGTCAGGCAGTCGAAATCGTTGGGCACCTGCGGCATCCACGCGCTGTCCAGGCCGGCCGACTCGGCCCACTGGATATCGGAGACCAGCTTGGACACCTTGCGGGCCATATCGCCGCGCTCGGCTCCGATCATCACACCGAGACGCATCAGCCTGAAACCTTTTCTGTCAGCGCACGAACATCGGTCACCAGCGTCTCGAGCGATGTTCCCGTCGGGAACACCGCAGCCGCACCGGCATCCAGCAGTTTCTGGACATCGGACTGCGGGATGGTGCCGCCGACGACGACGGCGATGTCACCGGCATCCGCTGCCCGCAACGCCTCGACGGTGCGCGTGGTCAGCGCCACGTGCGCACCCGAGAGGATCGAAAGTCCGACCAGCGCAACGTCTTCCTGCAGTGCAATCGAGACGATGTCCTCGATGCGCTGCCGGATACCGGTGTAGATGACCTCGAATCCGGCATCGCGCAGGGTGCGGGCGACGATCTTGGCGCCACGGTCATGGCCGTCCAGACCGGGCTTGGCGACCAGTACTCGGGTTGCCATCAGAACACCACCGGCTGCTGGAACTCGCCCCACACCGACTTCAATGTCGACACCATCTCTCCCACTGTGCAATACGCATTGGCGCAGTCGATCAACCGGTGCATCAAGTTGTCGTCGCCCTCGGCACCCCTGGCCAACGCGGCCAGAGTCTCTTTCACCGCGACGTCGTCGCGTTCGGCCTTGACCTTCGACAGCCGCTTGAGCTGCAGATCGCGACCCTCGGCGTCGAGCTCGTAGGTGTCGATGTCGGGTGCCGGCTCGTCGGTGACAAATCGATTGACCCCGACGACCGGCCGCTCCCCCGATTCGACCTCCTGGTGGATCTTGAACGCCTCGTCGGCGATCAGGCCCTGCAGGTAGCCATCCTCGATGCACCGCACCATGCCGCCGTGCTTCTCCAGGTCGTCCATGATCTCGATGATCTTGGCCTCGGTGGCATCGGTGAGCGCCTCCACAAAGTACGAACCGCCCAGCGGGTCGGCCACTTTGGTGACACCGGTCTCGTAGGCCAGGATCTGCTGGGTCCGCAGCGCCAGCGTCGCGGACTCCTCACTCGGCAGGGCGAACGGCTCGTCCCACGCGGCGGTGAACATCGACTGCACGCCGCCGAGTACCGCGGCCAGCGACTCGTAGGCCACCCGCACCAGGTTGTTCTGCGCCTGCGGGGCGTACAACGACGCCCCGCCCGCCACACAGCCGAACCGGAACATCGAGGCCTTGTCCGTGGTCGCGCCGTAGCGCTCCCGCACGATCGTGGCCCAACGGCGTCGGCCGGCCCGGTATTTGGCGATCTCCTCGAAGAAGTCACCGTGGGTGTAGAAGAAGAAGGAGATCTGCGGGGCGAACTTGTCGATCGTCATCCGGCCGCGTTCGACGACGGTGTCGCAATAGGTGACACCGTCGGCCAGGGTGAACGACATCTCCTGCACGGCGTTGGCACCCGCGTCGCGGAAGTGCGCGCCCGCCACCGAGATCGCGTTGAACCGGGGCACCTCGGCGGCACAGAACTCGATCGTGTCGGCGATCAGCCGCAGAGACGGCTCCGGCGGCCAGATCCACGTGCCACGCGAGGCGTATTCCTTGAGGATGTCGTTCTGGATGGTGCCGGTGAGCTTCTCGCGCGGCACACCCTTCTTCTCCGCGGCGGCCACGTAGAAGGCCAGCAGGATGGCGGCGGTGCCGTTGATGGTGAAGCTGGTGCTGATCTTGCCCAGCGGGATGCCGTCGAACAGGATCTCGGCGTCGGCGAGAGTGTCCACGGCAACGCCGACGCGACCGACCTCTTCCCCGTACTCTTCGTCATCGGAGTCGTAGCCACACTGGGTGGGCAGATCCAGCGCCACCGACAGACCCGTCCCGCCCTGGTCGAGCAGGTAGCGGTAGCGGCGGTTGGATTCCTCGGCGGTGCCGAAACCGGAGTATTGCCGGAAGGTCCAGGTCTTCCCGCGGTAACCGGACGCGAAGTTGCCACGCGTGAAGGGATAGGTCCCGGGCGCGGGCGGCTCGACCGCGCGGTCGCTCGGTCCGTAGACGGGCGCCAGCGGGATGCCAGATGGGGTCTGTACCGGAGGTACAACTTGCTCGCTCATCAGTGGATAACGTACTTGCTAAAAATGAGAATGCCAATACCGCGTGGTGGAAATGTAGCGGCTGTACTGGCCGGGAGTGCTCCGACCTGCGCACCGACGGCATCGCGCGACGAGACCGAACAGGTCTGGTCGACGCCGATTCCCCGGCCGTCGCGCCCGACGATTACGACACTTGCTAAAAATGAGAATGCCAATACCATTTGGGTACGGTTGACAACGGCGCACTGTTAACGCTGCGCTGAACGAGGAGGACCATGTCCAGCCAGCAAGAGTCATTCAGCGATCGCACGCTGGTCGTTTCCGGCGGCAGCCGCGGTATCGGGCTGGCGATCGCGCTCGGCGCGGCCCGTCGCGGAGCGAACGTGGTGCTGCTGGCCAAGACCGCAGAACCCCACCCCAAACTCCCCGGGACCGTGCACACCGCCGTCGCCGAGGTCGAGGCCGCCGGCGGCAAGGGCGTCGCGGTGGTGGGCGATGTGCGCAAGGAAGAGGACGTGGCCCGCGCGATCGAGACGGCGGTCGAGCACTTCGGCGGCGTCGACATTGTGATCAACAATGCCAGCGCCATCTCCACCGACCCCACCGAGTCGCTGTCGGCCAAGAAGTTCGACCTGATGATGGACATCAACATCCGCGGCACCTTCCTGCTCACCAAGGCCGCGCTGCCGCACCTGCGCAAATCCGCGAACGCACAGGTGCTCACGCTGGCCCCGCCGATGAACATGAACCCCTACTGGCTGGGTGCGCACCCGTCCTACACCCTGTCCAAGTACGGCATGACGCTGCTGTCACTGGGTTGGGCCGCCGAATACGCCGACTCCGGAATCGGATTCAGCTGCCTGTGGCCCGAGACCTACATCGTCACCTCTGCGGTCACGAACCTGGCCGACGGGCAGAACCTGGCGCAGTCGTCCCGCAGCCCCGAGATCATGGCGGATGCGGCGGTAGAGATCCTGTCGCGTCCGGCGGCCGAGGTGAACGGGCAGACCTTCGTCGACTCGGAGGTGCTCACCGCCTCCGGTGTCACCGACCTCTCCCGTTACGGCGGCGGGGACGATCCGATCATCGACATCTTCATCGACGCACCGGGACAGGGCCTATGAGCATCTCGCTGCTGCTGGAGATGGCGGTTTCGGGCGGACCCGACCGCACCGCACTGGTGTCCGACGATCTCCGCCTGACGACCGAGGAACTCAGCAGCCTGGCCGACGGTGGCGCCGGTGTCATCGCCGCCTCTGGAGCGGCCCATGTGGCCTATGTCGGCACCGGCGGCGCGCTGCTGCCGTTGCTGCTGTTCGCCTCGGCCCGTGCCGCCGTCCCCTTCACGCCGCTGAACTACCGACTCAGCAAGGACGGTCTGCACGAACTGATCGAACGACTGCCCGAGCCACTGGTGGTCACCGATGCCGAATACGCCGACGTAGTCGCCGGAGCCGGCAAGCAGGTGATGACCTCCGAGGAGTTCCTGGCCGCGGCGCGCACCGCCGAACCCGCGGCCGAGTTCGCCGACCCCGACGCGGTCGCGGTCGTGCTGTTCACCTCGGGCACCACTTCGCGTCCCAAGGCCGTCGAGCTCACCCACAACAATCTGACCAGCTACATCACCAGCACGGTCGAATTCGCCTCGGCCGCAGAGGAAGATGCCGCCCTGATCTGCGTCCCGCCGTACCACATCGCAGGGGTCAGCGCGGCGATGTCCAACCTGTATGCCGGCCGGAAGATGGTGTACCTGCGCCACTTCGACGCCGACAGATGGGTCGAGCTGGTCCGCAGCGAAGGCGTCACGTCGGCCACCGTGGTGCCGACCATGCTGGACCGCATCGTCACGGCCCTGGAGTCGGCCGGCCTGCAGTTGCCCACCCTGCGCAACCTCGCCTACGGCGGCTCCAAGGTCGCGCTGCCGCTGGTCCGCAAAGCCCTTCAACTGCTGCCAGAGGTCGGCTTCGTCAACGCCTACGGGTTGACCGAAACCAGTTCCACCATCGCGGTTCTGGGACCCGACGACCCCCGCGAGGCGCTGGCCGCCGACGACCCGGCCGCCGCCCGCCGGCTCGGCTCGGTGGGTCAGGTGGTGCCCGGTATCGAGGTCCAGATCCGCGCCGACGACGGCACCGTGCTCGGCGCGGGCGAGACCGGTGAGCTGTTCGTGCGTGGCGAGCAGGTGTCGGGCCGCTACACCGACATCGGCTCGGTGCTCGACGCCGAAGGCTGGTTCCCCACCAAGGATGTCGCCATGCTCGACGAAGGCGGCTATCTGTTCATCGGTGGGCGCTCCGACGACACCATCATCCGCGGCGGGGAGAACATCGCCCCGGCTGAGATCGAGGACGTGCTCGTCGAACATCCTGAGGTCCGTGACGTGGCCGTGGTCGGCCCCGAAGACCCGCAGTGGGGGCAGATCATCGTCGCGGTCGTGGTACCTGTCGAGGGCGCTTCGCCCGACCCGGACGCACTGCGCGATCATGTGCGCAAGCAACTGCGCGGATCCCGCACCCCCGACCGGGTGGTGTTCCGCGATGAACTGCCCACCAACCCGACCGGCAAGGTGCTGCGCCGCCAACTCGTCGACGAACTCGCACCCATCTCGAAGGAGTCAGCATGATCAAGAACGGCACCCGCCTCCAGAGCCAGGTGTGCGACACCCAGGTCATCGTGGTCCGCAGCGCCGACAGCCTCGACGACCTCCGCGCCGGAGGCGTGCCCATGGTCCCGCTCGACCAGGAAAAGGACTCGGGCGCAACGATCGACGCGGCGTTCTCCGATGGCAACCTGATGGGCAAGCGCTACGTCGACGAGGGTGGCGCCGAGGTGCTCGTGACCAAGGCCGGGACCGGCACGCTGTCGATCGGAACCACCGCGCTCAGCCTCAAAGAGGCCAAGCCACTGCCTGCCAGCGACTAGCACCGGGCCATGGCCTCGCGGGTGACCCCGCTGCGGGTCGCGGTCGCCAGTTTCATCGGCACCACAGTCGAGTTCTACGACTTCCTGATCTACGGCACCGCGGCCGCGCTGGTTTTCCCCAAACTGTTCTTTCCACAGGCCTCACCAGCAGCCGGAGTGCTGCTGTCGTTCGCCACCTTCGGTGTCGGGTTCATCGCCCGGCCGCTCGGCGGCATCGTGTTCGGCCACTTCGGCGACCGGCTCGGCCGTAAACGGATGCTGGTGTACTCCCTTGTCGGCATGGGCGTTTCGACCGTGCTGATCGGGTTGTTACCCACCTACACCCAGATCGGTCTGCCGGCCCCGCTCCTGCTGACGGTGCTGCGGTTGTGTCAGGGCTTCGCCGTCGGAGGTGAGTGGGGCGGGGCCACGTTGATGGCGGTGGAACACGCAGGCCCGGAACGGCGCGGGTTCTACGGATCGTTCCCGCAGATGGGCGCACCGGCCGGGACGGCAGCGGCCACCCTCGCGTTCTTCCTGGCTTCCCAGCTGTCCGACCAGCAGTTCCTCACCTGGGGCTGGCGGCTGCCCTTCCTGTTCAGCGCGGTGTTGATCGCGATCGGCCTGGTGATCCGGCTCAAGCTCACCGAAAGCCCCGAATTCGCAGCCATCCGTGAGGATTCGGGGATCTCCTCGATGCCCGTCGTCAAGGCGCTGCGGCGGCACTGGCGCCAGATCGTCCTGGTGGCCGGCGCCTACCTGTCCCAAGGTGTGTTCGCCTACATCTGCGTGGCCTATCTGGTGTCCTACGCGACCACCGCAGCCGGAATCAGCCGAGGCTCCGCACTTTTCGGCGTATTCATCGCCGCGCTGGTGGCAGTGGTCGCCTACCCGCTGTTCGGCGCCTGGTCGGATTCGGTGGGCCGCAAGCGCCTTTTCCTGTTGGGCGTTCTGCTCATGGGCCTGTCGGCGTTCCCGGCATTCGCGCTGATCAACACCGGCGATCCGGTGCTGTTCGGCCTCGCCCTGGTGCTGGTGTTCGGCCTGGCGATGGCGCCGGCGGCCGGCGTCACCGGGGCGTTGTTCAGCCTCGTCTTCGACACCGACGTGCGCTACAGCGGGATGTCGATCGGTTACACACTGTCCCAGGTTCTGGGCTCGGCGTTCGCGCCGACCGTCGCCGCCGCGCTCTACACTTCGACCCACTCCAGTGATGCAATCGCGTGGTATCTGATTGCGGTGTCAGCGGTTTCGAGCATCAGCGTCAGCTTGCTGCCATCGGACCGGCGGGCCGTCGCTCACGCGTGACGGCCGGTCACCCCGCCGTCCACCACCAACTGTGTGCCGGTGATGAACGACGCCTTCGGCGACATCAGGAACGCCACGGCGGCGGCGACCTCGTCGGGCTGACCGAGCCGGCCCAGCGGTGCGGCCTGTTCGAAGCTTGCGCGGATCTCCTCGACATCCAGCGCGATCTGCAGCATCGGGGTGTGGATGAAGCCCGGACACACCGCGTTGACCCGAATTCCCAACGGGCCCAACTGGGCAGCCATCGACCGGGTCATCCCGAGCAGGCCGGCCTTCGAGGCGCAGTAGGCCGGAATGAACGGGTTGGCGGCCAGGCCCTCGATGCTCGAGATGCCGACCACCGAGGGCGCCCCGCCGTCGGCCGCGGCCTTCTCCAGGTACGGCAACAGCAACTGGACCAACAGCGCCTGCGCGCGCAGGTTCACGTCGAGCACCGCGTCCCAGGACTCCTCGGTGTAGGCGCCCACAGGTTCGGGCAGCACCCGGCCCGCGGCGTGCACCAGGCCGTCGATGCCGCCGAGCGCCTGGGCCGCCTCCTCGACCGCAGCCGGCAAGGCACCCGTGTCACACACGTCGATCACCGTCGAGGGCATGCCCAAGGCACCGGCCACGTCGCCAACCTCGGGAGCTATGTCCCACAACGCAACCCGCCGCCCGTCCGCGATCAGCGCCTCCGCGCTGGCTCGCCCGATTCCCGACGCTGCACCTGTCACCACCACACCTGTCATGCCGGACAGGTTAGGGGCTCCGCGGCGATCCGGAGGCGATTTTGGTTATACCGACTAATCGATGAGATCAGCCAATGCCTGCGCGGTCTGAAGATCCTCGAACGCCGCCGAATACCGCTGCGCCAGCGCCAGGGCGATGTCGGGCCGTTGCCACAGCTCTCCCGCGCTCGCGGTGGCCAGCCACGTCATCAGACCGTGGGCAACCGAAGCCCGGTAGCGCAGCCAGATCTCATCCGGCGACGGCAGTTCATCGGCGGGCAGTCGCAACTCGTCACGGTATTCCTCGAGCAACTGCCGCTCGGCGGTGCGGCGATCCTCGGTGGTCAACGCGCCCTGTAGGAAGTAGCCGAGGTCCAGGGAGAAGTTGCCGTGGCGCGCGACCTGCCAGTCGAGGAAACCGACATCGCCGTCGGGCAACAGATAGGTGTTCCCGATGTGGGGATCACCGTGCAGCAGCGTCTGGGCGGTGCCGGGCAGGGTGAGGGTCCGGATGAAGGGTTTCCAGGTCCCTTCCACCAGTTCGTCGATGGTCAACGCATGCACCGAGGCAGGCGCATCGTCACCGAGACGCTCCAGCGCAGCCGGCAGGGGCGCCCACTGCATGCCGTCCCACGGCACGAACGGCTCCAGCCACTCCAGACCGGGACGGCGCACGCGTTCGCCCCAGAACGCACCGTGCAGCCGGGCCAGGCCGCGCACGCCATGAGCGGCCTGCTCCACGGTCAGCGGCCGGGTGGCATCGCGCGGGTCGGCTCCTCGCACCGTGAGGTCTTCCATGATCAGCACGAAGTCTTCGTCGCCCTCATCGACGGGGGCGGCGTAAACGGTCGGATGTTCCAGCGGGAGATCGACTTTGGAGTTGAACAACCTCGGCTCATGCAGCAGGCCGCTGGTGTACTTGATCATCTCCTTGTGGCCGGGGTCGACAGCCTTCGCGAACACCTTCGACGGCCCGGTGGGCCCCGGCGAGTACGTGACCGAAAGGCGCGCCCGCCGGTTGGTGCCGTCGTCGCGCATGTCGATGGTCACGCGGTCCACCACCGCGCCCGGGTGATGGTCGGCCAGTGCCGCCGTCATCCACTCCGGGGTGACCTGGGTCCAGTCCTTGGGGACGGTGAGCGCGGCCGTCACGCGGTTGCCTCGCAGGCTCGACTCCCGCGCGTCCAGGTACGGTTCGCTCCGCAAGCGTCGCTCACGGGATCAACGCCGGCATCGAATCCCAGCCGCGGACAGTCGAAGTCGGCGACAACTCGGCGTTGGGGAGATCGACATCCCACTCCGGGAACCGTTTGAGCATCTCCTCCAGCGCGATCCGGCCCTCCAGTCGCGCGAGCGCCGAGCCCAGGCAGTAGTGGGTTCCCACGCTGAACGCCAGATGCTGGCGCTGCTCGCGGTGAATGTCGAAAACCTCGCCGTCGGGCGGGAACTGACGGCTGTCGCGGACAGCCGCACCGATCAGCATCATCATCACGCTGCCCTCGGGCACCGTCTGGCCGTAGAACTCGACGTCGCGGGTGACGTAGCGGGCCACGTGAGGGGCCGGCGGCTCGAAGCGCAGTAGTTCCTCGATGGCCTGCGGGATGAGAGCGGGATTCTCGACCAACTGGCGCCGCTGATCGGGGTGCTCGGCGAGTACCTTTGCGGCCCAACCGATCAGCCGGGTGGTGGTCTCGTTACCCGCACCCGCCACCACGTTGATGTAGATCAGCAGTTCCTCGCGGGTGAGCTTGCGGGTGACCCCGTGCTCGTCGGTGAACTCGACGTTGAGCAGGTCGGTCATGATGTCGTCGGACGGATTGTCCTTGCGCCAGTCGATGTACGTCTCGAAGATCGAGCCGTCGACCAGGCCCTCCTGGGCGGCCTTCATCGGCTTGCCCGCCTCGGTGCGCAGCTGATCATTGCCGTGATCGCGGATCATTTCCTGGTCGTCCTCGGGGATGCCCAGGAGTGCGCTGATCACCCGCATCGGCATGATCGCGCCGAAATCCTTGATGAAGTCGATCTTGCCGGTGCCGACCAGCGGATCCAGCGACTGGGCGCAGAACTCGCGGATCTTGGGCTCCAGCGCATTGATCTTGCGCGGCGTGAACATCCGCGACAGCAGCTTGCGATGCGCGGTATGGATCGGCGGATCCTCGAAAATCAGGGCGCCCGAGGGAATGACGATGTTGGCCTTGATCAGTTCGATGATCGCGCCACGAGCGGAGCTGAAGGTCTCGTGGTCCACGAGGCCTTTGTTGACGTCGGCGAAGCGGCTCAGCGCATAGAAGTCGTACTGCTCGTTGTAGTACAGCGGCGATTCCTCGCGGAGCCGCGCGAACGTCGGGTACGGATTGGCGTTGATCTCGACGTCGTAGGGGTCGAAGTACACGCTCTGGGTCGCGCTGGCTGTCACGGAAATCCACCTCTCTGTGTCCGAGAGCGGAGTTTACACACGGATGGTTATGCGCGTAAGTAGATTGCCGTCTCGATCCCCGAAACACCGCCGAACCGCCGGTCAGGTGGAGTCGCGCGCGATCAGCGTCGCCACTTCCGCACTGCTCGGCTCGGCCTCGGCCGGGTATCCGAGCTCCGACATCATCGCGGCAACCGCGACATCGACGATCGCCTTGGCGTCAAAGGCCACCGAGGTCAGCGGCGGGGCGCTCACCGCACCGAGGTCGATGGCGTTGACCCCCATCACCGCCATGTCCTGTGGGCACCGCAACCCGGCCTGACGCAGGCCGTGCAGCACCACGAAAGCCGTCTCGTCGCTCTGCGCGCAGATCCCGGTCACCCCGTCGGCGGCCCAACGCTCGAGGATCTCGGCAGCGTTGGAACCGTCGGCGGCGAAGCTGGCCACGGTGATCTCGGGCAGCCCGCGCCGGGCGGCGGCAGCCCGCAGGCCCGCAAGCCAGTAGTCACCGAGGGGACGGAGTTCTTCATCGGTGGTGTACGCGAACGCCAGCCGGCTATGGCCACGCCCCGCGAGATGATCCACCCGCATCTCGCCGATGCTGGCGTCCAGCGAGCCGATCGCGTGCAGCTGCGAACTGCCCAGGTGGATCTGCGGGATGCCGGCCGCGGTCGCCGCCGCCAGCGCGTTGCCGGTCAGCGGGAAGGTGCTGGTCACCGCCATCGGGTTGAGATCGGCGATCGCGTCGACCACATTGCGGTCGTCCTCGGTTTCGAACTGCAAGGACAGCACGATGCCGTGCCGGGCCAGGGCCGTGGTGAGCCGGCTGCCCACCTCGATGGGCAGGTTGCCCAGCGAAAGCCGCCCGACGATGTAGAGCACCACACCGCTGCCGCCGACCGCGAGGTTGCGGGCGGCAAGGTTGGGCCGGTAGCCGAGATCGGCTGCCGCCTTGCGCACCGCAGCCTGCGTCTGCTCCGAGATACGTTGCCCTTGAACATTGTTCAGGACATAGCTGACCGTGGCTGTCGAGACGTTGGCCAGTCTGGCAACGTCCGCCTTGGTCGGGCGGAGCCCGGCATTCGATCCGGTCGGGCGTCCTCTTGTGGTGCTCACGGTGACATCGTGACACGTTGCTGATCGGAGGAGCCGTCTACGCCGCGCAGATCCCGGCCGGCACTCTCCCGCAAGGTCAGGACGGTGACCACCGAGATGACGCCGGCGGCAACGAGATAGAGCGCGGGCGCCAGGGTGTTGCCGGTGGCCGCGGTGAGCCAGGTGACCACATACGGAGTCGTCCCGCCGAACAGCGCCACCGCGATGTTGTAGCCGATCGAGAAGCCGCTGTAGCGCACCCGGGTGGCGAACAGTTCGACGCCGGCCGTCACCGCCGTCGCCACATAGACCGATTCGATGGCGGCCAGCAGGCAGTGTCCCGCGATGGCCGCCGCCACCGAGCCCGAATTCATCAGTAGGAAGAGCGGATAAGCGCACACGACGAACCCAGCCGACCCGGCCACCAGCAGCGGCTTGCGACCGATGCGGTCCGACAGCGCGGCCAGCGGCAGGATCAGGATCAGCGCTACCAGGCTGGCCAGGGTGATCGAGACGAAAGCCTGGGTCTTGCTGAAATGCAACGCCTTGATGAAGTACGTCGGCAGGAAGGTGAACACGACGTAGTAGCCGACGTTGAACACGATGAACAGCCCGATGACCTGCAGGATCGCCCGCCGGGCCGTCCCGATGGCTTCACGCAGCGGCGACGTGGCCACCCGGTCGGCCTCGTCGAGTTTGGCGAATTCGGGTGTGTCGTCGAGGCGCAGCCTGATGTACAGGCCAACCAGCCCGAGCGGTGCGGCCATCAGGAAAGGGATCCGCCAGCCGTAGCTCTCCATCGCGTCCGGCGGCAGAAACGCCTGCAACGCGGTCACGGTAACCGAACCCAGCAGAAAGCCCAGAACACCCGACCATGCGATGAAGGTGACAGTGAAACCGCGCGATCGGGTCCTCGCATACTCGGCGAGATAGACTGCGCCGCCTCCGTATTCGCCCCCGGCCGAGAACCCCTGCAGGCAGCGCAGCAGCAAGAGCAGCAGCGGGGCTGCCATCCCGATGGTGGCATAGGTCGGCAGGAGGCCGATGCCCAGAGTGGCGGCCGACATCAGCAGGATCACCACGGCCAGCACACGTTGGCGGCCCAGCCGATCCCCCAGCGGACCGAACACGAAACCGCCGAGGGGACGCATGAAGAACGCGGCGGCGAAGATCGCGAAAGTGTTGAGCAGCGCCGCGGTTTCGTTGCCGGACAGGAAGAAGTTGGCGGCGATGTAGGTGGCCAGGAAGCCGTAGATGGCGAAGTCGAACCACTCGACCGCGTTACCGATGGAGGCGCCGGTAATCGCCTTGCGCACCGTGGCTTCCGTATGGGGGGTGCCGGCGCCGTCCTTTTGTGCCATCAACAGAAAACTCGCCTCTCTGATCGCGAGAGGCGAGTTTATCCGTTGGGTTATGCGCGTAAGCCCCTTTCCGGAGGCTCAGGGCATCAGACCGCCGCGAGCGTTTCCGCGGTGAGCAGCGCCTGGGCCACCCCGGAGACGATCGACGCCAACCGGATGGCTTCGAAGATCGTCGTGCGGGACACCTCGGCATCGCGCAGTACGGTCTCGTGCGCCGACAGGCAGTGCGAGCAGCCGTTGATCGCCGACACCGCCAGCGACCACAGCTCGAAATCCGCCTTGGGCACACCTGGGTTGGCGATGATGTTCATCCGCAGCCCGGCCCGCAGGTCGTCGTACCGGCCGTCCAACTGGCCCTTCGTGCGGTAGAAGACGTTGTTCATCCCCATGATGGAGGCAGCGCCGAGAGCGCCGTTGTAGGCCTCCTCGCTGAGCACGTCGAGGGCGTCCTCGGAGATCTCCTTGAGCAGGCGCTGCGACTTGGTCGCCGCCGCGGTGGCCACCAGGGCGCCCCACAGCTGCTGCTCGGTGAGCTCGGTCGACTTGACGATGCTGCCGAAGTTGAGCTTGAGGTCCTTCGCGTACTCCGGCAGTGCTTCCTTGATGTTGTCGATGCTCATGATTAGACCGCCTCGGCCAACAGCTCGCCGGCGTCCAGGGTCGGGTCACCCTTCTTCCAGTTGCAGGCGCACAGCTCGTCGGACTGCAGTGCGTCGAGCACGCGCAGCACCTCGTCGACGTTGCGCCCCACCGAACCGGCGGTCACGGAGACGAACTGGATCTCGTTGTTGGGATCGACGATGAAGGTGGCACGGTCGGCGACACCGTCGGCGTTGAGCACGCCCGCGGCCTGCGAGAGCTCACGCTTGAGGTCGGAAGCCATCGGGAACGGCAGCTTCTTCAGATCCTCGTGCTGCGCACGCCACTGGAAATGCACGAACTCGTTGTCCACCGAGACGCCGATGACCTTGGCGTCGCGATCCTCGAAGTCCTCGTTCAGCTTGCCGAAAGCGGCGATCTCGGTCGGGCACACAAAGGTGAAGTCCTTGGGCCAGAAGAAGATGATCCGCCACTTGCCCTCGTCATCCTTGTTGGTGACGCGGGTGAAATAGTCATCGGGCTGCTTGGCGTCGACCTTGGACAGATCTCCGCCAACCACGGCCGTGAGGTCGTATTCCGGGAACTGAGAACCAATCGTCAAAAGCGCCATCGCAACCTATCCAATCTCGCATGATTTTCTGGAATGATTCCAGATTTACGATTCGATTCTGGCTGGCGGCAGATAGTTATAGCAACTCGATGGGCCGTGATAATCCACACAAAACCACGTCAGTGTGAGTCGGGCATCACGGCCGCGACCGGCACCACCAGATCGGCCCGAACCGCGGTGGCGGCCACCAACCTGGCGTTGGGTTCGTCGACCTCGGCAACCCACCGTCGCGCCGCATCCGCCCGCTTGCCGAACGTGACGTGACGGGCCACCAGACGCGCCACTCGCACCTCGTCTTGCAGTGCGCAGTACCAGGTTTCGTCGACCTGATCGGCCACCGCCGACCACTCCGGAACATCGAGCAGCAGATAATTGCCCTCGGTGAGCACCACCGCGGTGTCGGGGAACACCGGGATGGCGCCGGCGATCGGCTGCTCGACATCACGCTCGAAGCCCGGCGCGTAGACCACCTCGCCGCCCGCCCGGATACGGCGCAACAGCGCCGCGTAGCCGGCAACGTCGAACGTGTCGGGCGCGCCCTTGCGATCCAGCCGCCCCAACCGGCGCAGTTCCACATCGGCGAGGTGAAAACCGTCCATCGGCAGGTAGGCCACCGCCTCGGCGCCGAGCCGGGCCCGTGCCGCGCCCACCAATGCCTCGGTCAACGTGGACTTGCCCGCCCCGGGCGCTCCCGTGATCCCGATGATGGCCGTCCCCGGCGCCGCGGCGCGGGCCAGCACCCGGGCCAGCAGATCATCGAACGTGCACATAGCGCTGTCATTGTCGCCCAGGTCAGCAACGGCCGATGCCGAACGTCCGCACGACCAGGTAGAACTGGCTGGGGTGTAACGCACGGAAGGCGGCTCAAGTGGCGAGGCTTCGCTGGTGGCTCGGTCTGGCCTGTTGTGCGGTGCTGCTTGCGGGGTGCGGGAACGCCACTCTGGTCGGCGGCCGGGCTACCTCGATGCTGTTCCTGCCCGACCGGGTCGGCGGCCTGCCGGTGACCGACGGCCACAGCGGCACCCGGCCCGACGCACCGGGGCCCACGCGCCGGGCCGAGAACACCGACGGCGGCCAGATCGACGACCTGGCCCTGCTCGCCATCGACGACATCGAGGATTTCTGGTCGCAGAACTACACCGGTGGTTCGTTGCCGGGAACGTTCACCCCGGTGGCCCGCCTGGTGTCGTTCAACTCCGACGCCTCCCCCGGGCTCGAGATCTGCGGCGAGAACACCGCCGGGTTGACCAATGCGTTCTACTGCTTGAAGAGCGATGTGATGGCCTGGGACCGCGGCGTGGCGATTCCCGTTGCGGCACAATACTTCGGCCAGATGGGCGTGGTCGGGGTGATGGCCCACGAGTACGGCCATGCCGTACAGCAACAGGCCCGGCTGATCAACGAGAGCACGCCCGTGCTGGTGGCCGAGCAACAGGCCGATTGCCTCGCCGGGGTCTACCTGCGCTGGGTGGCCGCGGGCCACTCACCGCGCTTCGAGCTGAGCACCGGCGACGGGCTGAACCACGTGCTGGGCGGCCTCATCTACATCCGCGATCCCCTGATGACCCGGGTCGACGCCACCCTCACCGGCAACGAGCACGGGTCGGCACTGGACCGGGTCAGCGCGTTCCAGATCGGCTTCAGCGGCAACGTCGACCAGTGCGCGGCGATGGACTCCGACGAGATCAAGAAGCGCCGCGGCGATCTGCCGAAGTTCCTCGACTTGTTCGGCGGAGCGCAGAGCGCGAACAGCACGATCACCACCGATCTGCTGGACCAGACCATGCAGTCGCTGCAGCAGGTCTACGCGCCCTCGAACCCGCCGACGCTCAGCACCGAAGCCACCGCCTGTCCCGACGCCGGGCCGTCGCCACCGGCGTCCTACTGTCCGGCGACCAACACCATCGTGGTGGATCTGGACGGGCTGAAAGCCTTGGGGGAAGCCAGGAACGAGAACGACGAGCAAGAGCTTCTGCAGGGCGACAACTCCGCGATCTCCGTACTGACATCACGGTATGCGCTGGCCGTGCAGCACGAGAAAGGCCTTGCGCTCGACACCCCGGTGGCCGCCATGCGCACCGGCTGCCTGACCGGCGTGGGACAGGCCAGGATGGCCGAGCCGGGCCTGCCGATCACGCTGTCCGCCGGTGACACCGACGAGGCAATCAGCAGCCTGCTCACCAACGGCCTGGCTGCCAGCGACGTCAACGGCCGGGTGCTGCCGGCCGGATTCACCCGGATCCTGGCCTACCGGTCGGGCCTGCAAGGTGATGACAAGCAGTGCTACCAACGGTTCGCGTGAGCGATGAGCCGAGTCGAGGAGAGCCGATGAGCGGTCCCGAGCAACCCTGGTGGGCGCGACCGGGCGGCGCACCCCTGCCGGGTGGCACGCCGCAACCGGGCACTCGGCCCGCGGGGCCACCGCCGGCTGCGCGACGGCCACCGCCCCCACCACCACAACACCCTGCGCGGCCCGCGCCGCCGCCGCAGCGCGCACCGCAACCGCCGTCGCAGACCAAGCCCAAGCCCAAGTCCTCCGATCGCCGCCTGTTCATCGGCGCGGCCGTCGCCGTCGTGGCCGTCGCGGTGATCGGTTCGGCGGTGTGGGCGTGGAGCCAATCGGATGGCCACGGCACCCGGCTGGACGTCCGCCAGGCCGAGACCGGGGTGGCGCAGATCCTGTCCGATCCGATCAACGGCTACGGGGCCAACCGCGTCACCGCGGTGGCATGCAACAACGGCGACGATCCGGTCGTGCGGGCGGGCGCGACGTTCACGTGCGCCGTCGAGATCAACGACACGTTGCGTCGGGTGATCGTGGAATTCACGGACAATAACGGTACTTATGCAGTTGACGGGCCCCGATAGAGAGACGCACGACACATTGTCGGCAGCCCGTGACAACCCACACCCGACCACGCTGCCAGGCTTTATTAGAGCCGCTATTAGTCTTACGGGTTATGGGTCGGGATCCCGCTGCAACCAGTGCTGTTGATTCGTCGGCGTCGAACATCGAGAACTACGTTCGCGACGACGGCACGATTGTCGTACCCGACGGGGTCACACTGACGTCGTTCCTGGATCGCAACCGGTTGATCTACGGGGACGAGCCGTCCTACCGGTTCCTCGACTACTCATCCGATCCCGATGGCCGTGCCGTCGAGCTCAGCTGGAACGCCCTGTGGTCGCAGGTGTGCGCGGTCGGCGCCCGGCTGCAGCAAGTCACCCAGCCCCGTGACCGGGTGGCAATCCTGGCCCCGCAGGGTGTCGAGTACGTGGCGGCGTTCTTCGCCGCCGTGCATGCCGGCAACGTCGCGGTGCCGCTGTTCGCCCCGGCTCTGGCCGGTCACGCCGAGCGACTGGCCGCGGTGCTGGCCGACGCCAAGCCGACAGTCGTGCTCACCACGACCTCTGCGGCCGAATCGGTGCGCACCTTCATCAAGACGCTGCCGGCCGCCGAGCGTCCCCGCGTGATCGCCGTCGACGCGGTCCCGGACACGCTGGCCGAGATGTACGTCAGCCCAGCGGTCGACAGCGACGACATCGCCTACCTGCAGTACACCTCGGGGTCGACCCGCACGCCGGCCGGCGTGGAGATCACCCACCGCAACGTGTGCACCAACGTCATCCAGATGATCCTCGCCGGGGACCTGGACACCGGTATCCGCAGTGTCAGCTGGCTGCCGCTGTACCACGACATGGGCCTGATCATGATCATGTTCCCGGCACTGTGTGGTGGTCACATCAGCCTGATGGACCCGATGGCGTTCGTCCGCCGCCCCTACCGCTGGATCAAGCGGCTGGCCGAGGAGGCTGCCCACGGCCGCACCTTCGCCGCTGCCCCGAACTTCGCCTTCGAGCTGGCCGCCGAGCGTGGCCTGCCGCCTGAGGGTGAAACGCTGGACATGACCAACGTGGTGACGCTCCTCAACGGATCCGAGCCGGTCACCATGGCCGCGATCGAGAAGTTCACCTCAGCGTTCGCCCCGTACGGGCTCCCGGCAACCGCGATCAAGCCGTCCTACGGCATGGCCGAGGCCACCCTGTCGGTGGCCAGCATCGCGCCGAGCGCTGCGGCCACCGCGGTGCATCTCGACCGCGACGAGCTCAGCGCCGGCCGCGCGGTGATCGTCGCCCCCACCGACGAGGGCGCGGTGGCCCACGTGTCCTGCGGCCAGCCGATCCCGAACCAGTGGGCGGTGATCGCCAGCAGCGACGGCGACGAGGTCTCCGATGGCACCGTCGGAGAGATCTGGTTGCACGGCAACAACGTCGGCCAGGGCTACTTCGGCCGGGCCGACGAGAGCGAGCGCGTGTTCGCCAACAAGCTGCAGACCCGGCTCACGACCGGTAGCCACGCCGACGGCGTGCCGGACAACGGCCACTGGCTGGCCACCGGCGACCTCGGGGTCTACCTCGACGGGGAGCTGTACCTGACCGGCCGGATCAAGGACATGATCCTGATCGACGGACGCAACCACTATCCGACCGACATCGAGACCACGGTGAGCGCGTCGTCACCCGCCGTGCGCTCGGGCTATGTCGCGGCGTTCTCGGTGGTCGGTGACCGCGGTGAAGAACTCGTGATCGTCGCCGAGCGGGCCGCCGGGGCCGGCCGTGCCGAGCCCGAACCCATCGTCGAGGCGATCCGGGCGGCCGTGTCACGCCACCACCAGATCCGGGTGGCCGACGTGCGGATGGTCGCCGCCGGCGTGATCCCTCGCACGACGAGCGGCAAACTGGCCCGGAATGCTTGCCGCGCTGAGTATCTGAGCGGGAAGTTCAACAAGTAGTCTCGGCTCTCCCCTGCCCGACGGGCCGGGGTCAGCCGAGTGACTCCCAGAACTGCGAAAGCGCCGCCGCGCCGCAAGCCGGGTCGCTCACCATCCACCAGTGATCCAGGCCGTCGAGCACCGCCGTGGAGGCACCGGCCCGGCCGGCCAGCCCGCGCCGAATCTGCTCTGACCCGACATACGGATCCGCGGTGGCCAGCAGTGAGAGACCCGGGCGAGCACTCGCTCGCTCCAACCCCCCGCCCGCTTCGGCCATGTCGCCGGGCTGTCCTGCCGAGCGGTACAACTGCAGTGTCGCCCAACCCATCTCCGGACCTTGAGCGCGCGCCATCGAGGCGGCGATGTCCTCAGGGAGCAATGCGGCCCATACCGCGGTCCGGTCTTCGACGGTTCCGCCCAACATGTTCTCGACGAGCCGCTCACCCTTGCCGGGTGTTCGCCACACCTCGGCGATGTCAGGCCACACGTAGTCACGGTCGAACACTCCGACAATGTCACTCGCCCAACTGCGAACCAGCTCAGGCCGGTGCATCATCACGTTCACCACATGCACGCCACCCCAGTCGTGTCCGACAAGGTCGACCGGCTCATCGAAGGCCTCGAGCTCGCGTTCCAACCAGTCGCGGTAGGCCAGGTACGTCGCCGAAAAACCGTCGGGCAGCGGAGCCCCGAACCCGGGCGGCGACAACCGCACGACGTCTCGGCGGCCGAGCGCGCCGACCAGTGGTCCCCAGATCGCGTCGGTCTCCGGATTACCGTGCACCAGAACGATCGTCATGACCGACATCGTGACACGGCAGGCCCGCAGACCTCAGGCCGCTGCCCACTCCTTGGCCGCGTCGAGTTCGCCGAGCCCGAACACCTTGATCTCACCCGGGATCATCCACGCGAACGCATGCATCGCGTGCGCGACCCACTCCATATCGGAGACGACGGCGATCCGTTTGAACGCCGAATGATGGCGGAACAGCGCACCGAAGCCGAGCTTCAAATCCTCCACGAGCCCGCCGCTGCCGAACCCCTCATAGTCCGCTGAGATGACCTCGACGATCCGGATCTCACCGGTCTGGAGCAATTCGTCCATCGTCGGCCGGAATTCGCGTAGGTCGTCACCGCGGACTCGGCCCGACACCCGGATACCGAACACACCCTCGGGCATGTCGGGAAGTACTTCGATCATCGGTTCTCCTCCCGTCTGACACCTCGAGTCTGCCCCGGTCGCCTCAGGAGCGTGACGACTCCCAGAGGCGTGTTACCTCCGAGGGCACGTTCTCGGGTTTGACGCCGGCGCGGGTCCACCCGCCCTGGCTGCCGGGAGCGATCCGGTAGACCCCGGCGTCGCCCGAATACACCCACAGCTGTTCGGGTTCGGTCGGCAGCCAGGTGATCATCACGCCGTTGCGCGCGCTGTAGGACGAATGGTCGTGGAACACCTCTTTGCCGGCCTTGTCCCGAACCACCACGGCCCAGGGCGCGTCCCCGTTCTCTTCCTGACCCGGCTCGGCAAAGGCGGTATAGGTGCCCGACGGCGATGCCTGGGCGTGGCCGGGGGTGACCGTCTGCGCCGCGGAGTCATCGCCTTTGCCGCAACCCACGGCAATCACCATCACTGCCAGGACAATTGCGACTATCCGCTTGCTCACGTGTATCGATTCCTCCCGCGCTGACGACGACTGCCGTATGCCGTGAACGTGCCGGCGAGATGGAACGATACGGCCTGGCCGGCAGGACCGACCAGCAGGTCGGTGGGGAGATTCGGCGGGGTTGCCCGAGCCCGTTTGCGCTATGTGTCGCACACTTTTGCGGTGACGATGCAGCGCCTCGACAGATGGGAAGCCCGCGCCGAGTGGCCGCTGGCCTCGGTGGCAGCAGTGTTCCTCGCCGCATATTCGGTGGAGGTGCTGGTGCAGCCCCACGGGCTGGCAGCCCGGGCCGTCGAGTTGGCGACCTGGCTCACCTGGGCCGTGTTCACCGCGGACTATGCGGCCCGGATGTATCTGGCCGACGACCGCAAGCACTGGTTCCGCACCCACCTCGTCGATCTCGCGATCGTGATTCTGCCGCTGCTGCGGCCGCTGCGGTTGTTGCGCCTCATCGTCCTGATCGGCGTGATCCAGAAAGCCGTCGGGCATGCGATCCGCGGCAAGGTCATCCTCTACACGATCTCGGGCGCGGTCCTGTTGGTCTACGTGGCGTCGCTGGCCGTGCTGCAGGCCGAGCGCGGCCACCCCGATGCCCACATCACCGACTTCGGCCAGGCGGTCTGGTGGGCGATCACCACCATCACGACCGTCGGCTACGGAGACATGTACCCGGTGACCACGACGGGACGAGTCATCGCCGCGCTGTTGATGATCGGCGGGATCAGCCTGGTCGGTTCGATCACCGCGACGATCGCGTCGTGGATCGTGCAGAGCGTCGCTGACGACGACGCTGCCACTGCGGCCGTGACCGCAGCGCACATCAATGAATTGCGGGCCGAGATCGCGTCGCTGCGGGATGAATTGCGGGCGCCGGCCGTCGAGGGCTCGGGACCCGACCACCGACCGTGAAGAGTGCGGGCGGTGGGACTCGAACCCACACGTTCTTTCGAACACCGGCACCTAAAGCCGGCGCGTCAGCCAATTGCGCCACGCCCGCATGGAGCGCGCTCAGCCTACCGCAAGGCCGCCACCGCTCACCTCGACACATTCGTCGCCCCCGAGACCCGCGCCGTACCATGGACGAATGTCCACTACACGGCGTAGGAGACCGGCGCTCATCGCACTGGTCTGCCTTGGCGCCGCCGGCTGCCTGGCGCTGGCGTGGTGGCAGTGGACGCGGTACGAGTCGGCCTCGGGCACCTTCCAGAATCTGGGCTATGCCCTGCAGTGGCCGATGTTCGCGGGATTCTGTTTCTACGCCTACTACAAGTTCGTCCGTTACGAGGACGCGCCGCCGGAACGGCCCAGCGGCGATGTCACCGAGATCCCCGCGGGCCTGCTGCCCGAACGGCCCAAGCCCGCGGCCGCGGACGGCGGCGACCAAGAACTCTCCGAGTACAACGCCTACCTCGCCGAGCTGGCCAAGTCCGACCAGTCCGAGAAGAAAGACAGGACCGATAGATGACCACACCAGAACCGGGCACCGAGGTCACGCCGCCTGTTTCGACGCCCAAGGAGACCATTCGCAAGGCCCTGCTGGGCTACCGCGTGTTGGCTTGGGCGACGGGTATCTGGCTCATCGCGCTGTGCTACGAGATGGTGCTCAAGTACATCGTGCAGGTGGACAACCCGCCGAGCTGGATCGGCATCGTGCACGGCTGGGTGTACTTCATCTACCTGATGTTCACGGCCAACCTCGCGGTCAAGGTTCGCTGGCCGATCGGCAAGACCATCGGTGTGCTGCTCGCGGGCACCATTCCGCTGCTGGGCATCATCGTCGAGCACTTCAACACCCTGGAGCTGAAGAAGCGCTTCGAGCTCTAGGCTCCAGCGGCTATGCCATCGAGGCCAGCCGCTGAAGTAGCGGCCCGGCTTTGACCAAGGTCGCCACCTCCTCTTCAGTCATCTGCGCGAACTGCTCGCGGATGCCGGCGGTCCAGGCGGCGTCGATCAACTTCTTGTGTTCGGTGGCCCTGGCTGTCAGATGCAGCCGAATGCAGCGGCGGTCCTGGTCGTCGGGCGTGCGGTCGATCAGACCGCGCTCAACCAGCTTCCGTACCGTGGTGCTGACATTGCTGGGCTGCAGCGCCAGCACCTGTGCGGTCTCGGACACACTGATCCCCGGGTGGTCGCCCACCGTGCGGATGACTTCGAACTCCGAGTGCGGCAACGGTTCCAGACCGACCTGCTTCTCGCCGAACCGCCGTAGTGACCAGACCAGCGTCCGCACGGCCGCCGCGGTGTCACGCACATCACGTATCGCTTCGGGTACTCGTGTGGCCGCCACGTCCGCTATATTACATATAACTTTATACATAAATCTTCGATCCAAGGCCTTATGACTACTCGAACCACAAATGCCGAGACGACGCCCGAGACGCCTGCACTGCCGCTGAGTTGGCTGGGCGTGCTTGCGCTGCTGACCGCCGTGGCGCCGTTGTCGATCGACATGTATCTGCCCGCCTTCCCGGCAATGGCCGCCGAGTTCGGAACATCGGCCTCGGCCGTTCAGTTCACCCTGACCTCGTTCATGGTGGGCCTGGCCAGCGGGCAGTTGATCATCGGTCCGCTCTCCGACCGATTCGGCAGGCGCCCCCTGATGCTCGCGGGCACCTTGGTCTGCATCCTGGCCGGCGTGGCCTGCGCGCTGGCTCCGAACATCGCTGCGCTGACGGCATTCCGCTTCGTGCAGGGATTCAGCGGCGCCGCCGGCGTCGTGCTGAGCCGTGCCGTGGTGGCCGATCGCGCACATGGCGCCGTGGCCGCCCGTGCCTTCAGCCTGATGATGATCATCAACGGTGCCGCACCGGTGCTGGCGCCGCTCATCGGTGGATCGCTGATGGGCCTGATCGGCTGGCGCGGCATCTTCTGGATTCTCGCCGGGCTCGCCGTCGCGATGTTCCTCGGCGTGGTCGCAGTGCTTCCCGAGACCCATCCGCAGGACCGGCGCCACACCGGCGGCGTGACTGCCATGCTCCGCGATGCGCGGTCGGTGCTGACCAACCGCGGCTACATCGGCTACACACTGGCCTTCGCGTTCGGCTTCACGGTGATGTTCGCCTACATCTCGGCTTCACCGTTCGTGCTGCAGAACGTGCTCGGCCTCTCCCCGTTGCATTATTCGTTCGCCTTCGCCGCCAACGCCGCGGGCATCGTGATCGTGAATGCCGTCAACGCCAGAATCGTCGGCCGTTTCGGCCAGCGCAGGCTGCTGCACCTGGGGATCGGCCTGCTCGTCCTGTTCTCGGTCCTGCTCTTGGTGGACGCCCTGCTCGGCCCGGTGCTGTGGGCCTCATTGCTGCTGCTGTGGGGCGCGGTCGCGAGCCTGGGCCTGGTCGCCGCCAATGCCACATCGCTGGCCCTCGATCAGGTCCGCCATGCGGCCGGCACCGGGTCTGCGGTCCTGGGCGCGTTGCAGTTCGGCCTGGCCGCTGTCGTGTCGCCGATAGTCGGCCTCGGCGGTGACCACACCGCCCTGCCCATGGCCGTGGCCATGGTGGCCAGTGCCTGCATCGGCGCGGCAGCACTCCTGCTGACCCGCCGCTCACAGGCTGTCGCGGTCTGACTCGACCCGCTTTGTCACGCCAGCGTGGCCCCCGAACTTGGGAGCCACTCCAGCGTGGCAACGACTGGGCCGCAGTCGATTCTGTGCACGCTAGCGTGACACTCGGGCGCGACAGCCACTCCAGCGTGACAAACGAGCGGCGTGACAAACGAGCGGTGCGCCAAACGAGCAGCGCGACAAACGCACGCCGTGGCGAGCCGGCTAAGCCCCGGCCAGTTCCCGCAGCGCCGGCACCAGCAACGCCAGCGCCCGGCCGCGGTGTGATGCCGCGTCCTTCTCCGCCGGCGAGAGCTCGGCGGCCGTCTTGTCGGACCCTGAAGGCAGGAAGACGGGGTCATACCCGAACCCGCCGTCGCCGCGCGGCGAACGGGTGACCGTCCCGGGCCACTCCCCCCGCACCACGGTCGATCCAGCCGAAGACACCAGGGCGCACGCGGACACGAACGCCGCCCCGCGCCGCTCGTCGGGCACATCGGCCAGCTGCCCCAGGAGCAACGCGGTGTTCGCGGCGTCGTCCCCGTGCTTGCCGGACCACCGCGCGGACAGCACGCCGGGCATTCCGTTCAGCGCGTCCACGGAAATGCCGGAATCGTCTGCCACACAAGCCAATCCGGTGGCTCGAAAGCCATCGATGGCCTTGGCCAGTGCGTTGTCCTCGAACGTCGCACCGGTTTCGGGTGCCTCGTCGTAGGCGGCCACGTCGGCCAGCGACAACAACTCCAGCCCGACTACTCCGGCGGCATCCAGCACTCGACGCAGCTCTTCCAGCTTCTTGGCGTTACGGCTGGCCACGAGAAGTGCGGGCACTCAGCTACCGAACGCTTTCTTGGGAGCCGGCCCTTCGGGCAGCACGCCCGGATACGGCAGTTCCAGTGCCTCGCGCTGGATCACGAACAACTGCTCGCACGCTCCGAGCGCGGCATCGAGCATCTTGTCCAGCGTGGACCGCGGGAAGGTCGCGCCCTCGCCGGTGCCCTGGATCTCCACCAGGGTACCGGTGTCGGTGGCGACGACGTTCATGTCGACCTCGGCACGGGAGTCCTCGACGTAGGGCAGGTCGACGCGGACGCGGCCGTCGACCACACCCACCGACACCGCCGCGATCGCGCAGGACAGCGGCCGTGGGTCGGAAAGCCGCCCGGCCGCAGCCAGATACGTCACGGCATCGGAGAGCGCGACATAGGCGCCGGTGATCGCCGCGGTGCGGGTTCCGCCGTCGGCCTGCAGCACATCGCAGTCGATGGCGATCGTGTTCTCCCCCAGCGCGCCGAGGTCGATGCAGGCGCGCAGTGAGCGCCCGACCAGACGGCTGATCTCCTGCGTCCGCCCACCGACGCGACCCTTGACCGATTCCCGGTCCGAGCGGTCGTGCGTGGCGGCCGGCAACATGGCGTATTCGGCGGTCAGCCAGCCCTGCCCGGAACCCTTGCGCCAGCGCGGCACGCCTTCGGTGACCGAGGCGGTGCACATGACGCGGGTCTGGCCGAACTCCACCAGTACCGAGCCGGCGGGATGCGATGTGAAACCGCGGGTGATGGTTACCGGACGCAGCTCGTCGTCGAGACGACCGTCTTCTCGCTTGGACACCCGCCAACCCTAGCGGGTCAGCCCCGGGTGACGTCGAAGGTCTCGCCGCAGACCACCGCGTGCACCGGACCGTCGAACTCGGCCTTGGCCTCGCTGATCACGTCCTCGCGTGAGGTCCACGGCGGGATGTGGGTCAGCAGCAGTTCACCGACACCGGCGGCCGCGGCGGCGCGGCCTGCCTCGGTGCCCGACAGGTGCAGCTTGGGCGGGCGCGACGGGTCATGTGTCCACGACGCCTCACACAGGAAGACGTCGGCTCCGCGGGCCAGTTCGACGAGTGCGTCGCAGTATCCGGTGTCGCCGCTGTAGACCAGGGTCGCCCCGGACGGATCGGTGAAACGCATGCCGTAGGACTCGGTGGGATGACACACCAACCGCGGCGTGACGTTGAGCGTGCCCAACTGCACCGGGGAGCCGTCCTCCCAGTTGCGCACCTCGAAGATGTCGGTGAAGTCGTCGATCTCACCGCCCTCGGGTGAGGACGCCGCACCCAGCCGGGCCCACGTGTTGGCCGGCCCGTACATCAGCCCACGTTCGGTGGCCGGGATCGGGTGATACCGCCGCCAGACGAACAGCCCGGGCAGATCCAGACAGTGATCGGCATGCAGATGCGACAGCAACACGTTGACCGAATTCGGGTCGGCATAGCGCTGCAACGCACCCAGGACGCCACCGCCGAAGTCGACGACCATCGGAACCGTGTCAGGTGCGGTGACGAGATAGCCAGAGGCTGCCGAATCCGGGCCGACAACGCTGCCGGAGCACCCCAGGATGGTCAATCGCACAGTGTCTAGCTTGCCATGCCCGGAGTGCGCGTTGCCAAGACATCGCCGGTTTGGGCGACGGAGATCATTTTCCGGAGCCTGCGTGACGTCGGACCTGCCGCGCGCCGTCCAACCCGGGCCCCAGGAAGCGGGCCGCCAGGCCGGTGAATGCCTCGGGATCTCCGGTCGCCTCGAACACCCGTTGCGCCGGACCGGATTCGTGTGGCTTCAGCAAATCGAGCTCGGTGAGCACCCTGAGCAGATCCTTGGCGGTCTCCTCGGCCGAAGACACCAGCGTGACGTTGTCGCCCATGGCCAGCTGGATGAGCCCGGACAGCATCGGATAGTGCGTGCAGCCCAACACCAGGGTGTCGACCTCGGCCCGCTGCAGTGGCTCCAGATAACCCTCGGCCAGACCGAGCACCTGACGGCCGCTGGTGACCCCGCGTTCGACGAAGTCGACGAACCGCGGGCAGGCCACCCCGAACACCTCGGTGTCGCGCGCGGCGGCGAACGCATCCTGATAGGCGCCAGAGGCGATCGTGGCGGCGGTGCCGATCACCCCGATGCGCCCGTTGCGGGTGGCGGCCACCGCGCGCCGCACGGCGGGCAGGATCACCTCGACCACCGGCACCGGCGAGTAGCGCTCGCGCGCATCGCGCAGGCAGGCCGACGACGCGGTGTTGCATGCGATCACGAGAGCCTTGACGCCGCGGGCCACCAGGTCGTCGCCGATGGCCAACGAGTGGGCCCGGATCTCGGGGATTGTCAGCGGCCCGTAGGGACCGTTGCCGGTGTCTCCGACGTAGATGATGTCCTCGTCGGGCAGTTGGTCGATGATCGCGCGGGCCACGGTCAGTCCGCCCACGCCGGAGTCGAAGATGCCGACGGGTGCCAGTTGTTCGCTCATGCGGTCAATTGGTTGGGCCTTTTGCGCGCTTCCCGTGCCTTGCGCTCCGGTCCGGACAAGAGGTACGCCGCCACCACACCGGCGATGGCCCCGCTCAGGTGGCCCTGCCAGGACACCCCCGCATTGCCGGGCAGCACCCCGAACAGGACGCCGCCGTACACGAACAACACGACGATGCCGATCACGATCTCCCACACGTTGCGGGTGAAGAACCCGAACACGATCAGGAAGGCCAGCCAACCGAAGATCAACCCGGAAGCGCCGATGTGGGTGCTCGTGCACTGCACGGTCACGTAGGGGCAGTGCAGGCCGATGTTGCCGATCAGCCACGTGCCGAAGCCGCCGACTATCCAGATGATGGCGGTCGCGGCGATGAAGCGCCCCATGCCGGCCAGGGTCATCAGGAAGCCGAGCACCAGGGCGGGCACCGTGTTGGCGATGAGATGCGGCCAGCCGCCGTGCAACAGGGGCGCCCACAGGATGCCCCAGAGTCCGTCGGTCTGCAGGGGCCGGATGCCATCCTGGTCGAGGCGGTGACCCATGACGGTGTCCACGATCTCGATCGCGTACAACAACGCCACGAAGCTGACGATCGTCAGGCCGCCGACCACCCACGCCGGCCGCTTCTTCGGTTCGGTGGACGAGGGTAGACCTGGGTTCGTCACGCCTGCCCGCTCACGCCCATAGCTGCCCCTCCAACGCGTCCTCTGCGTCATCAAGGCTACCGGCGTAGGCACCGGTGGACAGATACTTCCAGCCGGCGTCGGCGACCACGAAGGCGATGTCGGCGCGCTCACCGGCCTTGATGGCCTTGGCGCCCATACCGAGTGCCGCGTGCAGGACCGCGCCGGTGGAGATGCCGGCGAAGATGCCTTCGCGGGTCACCAGATCGCGGGTGCGTTTGACCGCGTCGTAGGAACCCACCGAGAACCGCGTGGTCAGCACGTCGGGGTCGTACAGCTCGGGGATGAATCCCTCATCGATGTTGCGCAGCGCGTACACGCCCTCGCCGTAACGCGGTTCGGCAGCCACGATCTGCACACCCGGGACCTGCTCGCGCAGGAATCGGCCGGTGCCCATCAGCGTGCCGGTGGTACCGAGCCCGGCGACGAAGTGGGTGATCTCGGGCAGATCGGCCAGCAGCTCCGGGCCGGTGCCGTAGTAGTGCGCGTCGGTGTTGGCCGGATTGCCGTACTGGTACAGCATCACCCACGAAGGGTTCTCTGCCGCAAGCTCTTTCGCGGTCGCCACGGCGGTATTGGAACCACCTTCGGCCGGGCTGAAGATGATCTTCGCGCCGTAGAGTTCGAGGATCTGCCGCCGCTCGATGGAGGTGTTCTCGGGCATCACGCAGATCATGTTGTAGCCCTTGAGCATCGCGGCCATCGCCAGCGAGATTCCGGTGTTGCCGCTGGTGGGTTCCAGGATCGTGGCCCCCGGGCTGAGCAAACCGTCACGCTCGGCCTGCTCGATCATGCGCAGCGCCGGCCGATCCTTGATCGAGCCGGTCGGGTTGCGGTCCTCGAGCTTGGCCCACAACCGCACGTGCGGCCCGTCCGGGCCGTCCTCCCACCGGGGCGACAGGTGCTGCAGCCCGACCAACGGGGTGTTGCCGAGTGCCTGCAGCAGCGAGTCGTATCTGGTCATGACCTGCCCGTCACCCTCCTGCCACGGCAGGCAGGATCGTCACGGAGTCGCCGTCGGTGATCGCGGTGTCCAGGCCGCCGGAGAACCGCACGTCCTCGTCGTTGACGTAGATGTTGACGAAGCGGTGCAACTTGCCCGGATTGTCGGGGTCGACGAGGCGACCGCTAATCCCGGAGTAGTTGGCCTCGAGATCGGCGATCACCGCCTGCAGGGTGTCGCCGGAGGCGCTGACGCGCTTCTGCCCGTCGGTGTGCGGACGCAGGATGGTCGGGATCGAAACGGTTACTGCCATGAGGTCTCCTTAGGTGTACTGCTCGACGATAGTGACGGGTTCTTCGGTGACGACGCCGTCGACGATGCGGTAGCTGCGCAGTTCGTGCTCTTGCGGGTCCCGGGTGGAGATGAGCACATAGTGGGCATCCGGCTCGGAGGCGTAGGAGATGTCGGTGCGGCTCGGGTAGGCCTCGGTCGCGGTGTGTGAGTGGTAGATGACAATCGGAGCGTCACCCGCATCTTCTAACGCACGCCACACCTTGAGCTGCTCCCCCGAATCGAATCGGTAGAACGTCGGGGAACGCTCGGCGTTGACCATCGCGATGAACCGGTCCGGCCGATCGGAGCCCTCCGGCCCGGCGATCACCCCACACGCCTCGTCAGGGTGGTCGGCGCGGGCATGCGCCACCATCGCCTCGACGAGATCCCGGCGGATCACCAGCACGTCACAACTCCTTCATTCGAACGCTCCCGGCAACATGTCACGGTAGGTCGGTATTCCGGCCACCGGCTCGGCGGCCAGTAGCCCGACCAGCACGGCGCGGGCCAGACAATCGGCCGCGGCCGCCCCGACCCGGGTGACCAGTGCGGTCTCCGGTGACATCGCGACCGGCGTTTTCTCGTCGGGTTCGACGGTCACCGCGCCGGTCGCCAGCGCAAACACCGTATCGCCATCCAACGGGGTGTGACACGGCGAGATGGTCCTGGCCAACCCGTCGTGTGCGGCGACGGCCACCCGGCGGCACCCGGCCGGGCTCAGCTCGGCATCGGTGGCGACCACCGCGATGGTGGTGTTCAGCGGGCCGATCTCGCGGTGGCGGTCGGCGTACGCGGCGAGCTGATCGGCAGGCGGGGCGATGAGCCCGAACTCCTCGATCATCCGCGCCATCCAGGGCAGACCGGTGGCCGGATCGATCACATCGCCGGCGGCGTTGAGCACCACCAGGGCACCGACGGTCACCCCGCAATCCAGGGTCACCGAGGCGGTACCAACGCCGCCCTTGAGCACCCCGGCCCGCGCACCGACCCCGCCGCCGACGGTACCCAGCGCGAACTCGGTGGACGCCGCCGAGGCCGCCGCGTAGCCGAACTCGGCCGTCGGCCGGTTGGCCCAGCCGCCCACCGGCAGGTCGAAGATCACCGCGGCGGGCACGATCGGCACCACGCCGCCGTCCATCGCCACGCCGCGGCCCTGCTCCTCCAGCCAGGTCATCACACCGTCGGCAGCTGCCAGCCCGTAGGCGCTGCCGCCGGTCAGCACCACGGCATCGACGTGGCGCACGGTGTTGATCGGGTCGAGGAGATCTGTCTCGCGGGTGCCGGGGGCACCGCCGCGACCGTCGACGGCGCCGACCGTGCCGGGCGGGGTGAGCACGACGGTTGATCCCGACGCCCATCCCGAGCCGAGCGTCACGTCGGGGTCGATGCGGTGATGGTGGCCGACCAGGATGCCGCCGATGTCGGTGATCGAACCCATCACGCTTATCTCCCCATCAGGCCGAGAACGAGGTACTCCTGCAGCACGGTCAGCCACTGGTAGACGTCGAGGTGTCCGGCCATCGGGTGCTCGGCAGGCAACTGCTCGGGCCCCCGCGGACCGATGTCGAGCATGGTGCCCAACGCCAACCGGATGTCGTTGACGGCCGCGGCCCACGCCTCGGCGTCGGGCTCGGTCAGCTCGAACTTGCCGCCACCATCCGGGATGGTGTCCAACAACCGTTGAGCCGCTTCACGTTTGGCGCCGATGATGGCCGGTTCGTGCAGACCGCGCAGCGCACTGTTGAGACTCTCGGCGGTACCGGAGCCGGCCGGGTGCTCGGTCTGCGGCCGATAGAAATCCGGGAGCAGACGCTTCATGGTGGCGTCCTCGGGCGGCTGGGGATTGCCGGTCTTCATCCCGGTGATCATCTCGAGTTCGTCTGTGGGTCCTGACGATCCACGCTCGTCGAGCATCCCGAGCATCGAATTGCCCAGGCTCGACAACAACGCCGCCTCGTGGGCCTCCAACGCCGAGCGCAACCGCAGACCGTCGGCGGTCTCGACCCGTTTCCATTTGCGCACAGTCGATCAGCGGTCCTGCTGCATGGTGGCCCACAGCCCCGCGGCGTGCAGTTTGGACACGTCGGTTTCCATCGACTCGCGGCTGCCTGCCGACACCACGGCCTTGCCCTCGTTGTGCACCTGCATCATGAGTTTGGTGGCATGCGGCTCGCTGTATCCGAACAGTTTCTGGAACACGTAGGTGACATAGGTCATCAGGTTGACCGGATCGTCCCAGACGATGGTCACCCACGGGCTTTCGGTGGCTGAATCTTCCCGGGGCGACACACCCACACTGCGCTCTTCACGGGTCCCCGGTCGGGCCTTCGCCGGTGTAACCATGGGCCCACAATACCGGCAGGGGAGCCGCGATATTGAAGCAGCCGCGAACAGCTACGGTTGCTGGTGTGACCGTCGCGCTGCTCACCGACAAGTACGAGCTGACGATGCTCGCCGCCGCGCTGCGCGACGGCACAGCGCACCGCCGCACCACGTTCGAAGTCTTTGCCCGTCGGCTGCCCGAGGGGCGCCGTTATGGCGTGGTCGCCGGCACCGGCCGCTTTGTGGAAGCGTTGGCGGAGTTCACGTTCATCCCCGAAATGCTCGACGAACTCTCCGATTTCCTGGACCCGGCGACATTGGAATTTCTGTCGAACTACCGGTTCAGCGGTGACATCGACGGCTACGCCGAGGGAGAGCTCTACTTCCCCGGCTCGCCCGTGCTGTCCGTGCACGGGACCTTCGCCGAGTGCGTGGTCCTGGAGACGCTCGTGCTGTCAATCCTCAACCACGACACGGCGATCGCCTCGGCAGCGGCCCGGATGGTCAGCGCCGCCCACGGCCGGCCCATGATCGAGATGGGCTCGCGCCGCACCCACGAGCAGGCCGCCGTCGCCGCGGCCCGCGCGGCCTATCTCGCCGGGTTCACCGGATCGTCGAATCTGGCCGCCCAGCAGCGTTACGGGGTGCCGGCGCTGGGCACCGCGGCGCACGCCTACACGTTGGTGCACACCACCGAGTCCGGCCCCGACGAGCAGGCGGCGTTCCGTGGCCAGGTGGCAGCCCTCGGCGTCGGCACCACCCTGCTGGTGGACACCTATGACATCACCGCGGGCGTGGTCAACGCGATCGCGGCGGCCGGTCCGGAACTGGGCGCGGTGCGCATCGACTCCGGCGATCTGGGTGTACTGGCCCGCCAGGTGCGCCAGCAGCTCGACGAGCTCGGCGCCACCAGTACCAAGATCGTGGTCTCGGGCGATCTGGACGAATTCGCGATCGCCGCCCTGGCGGCCGAGCCGGTCGGCAGCTACGGTGTCGGCACCTCGGTGGTCACCGGGTCGGGCGCGCCGACCGCGGGCATGGTCTACAAGCTGGTCGAGGTCGACGGGATGCCGGTGGCCAAGCGCAGCAGCCACAAGGAATCCCACGGCGGCCGCAAGCAGGCCGTCCGGCTCGCCAAGGCCTCGGGCACGATCGTCGAAGAAGTGGTCTACCCGTACGGCGAGGAGCCGGTGGAGACATCGGGGCTCACCGCCCGGCCGCTCACCGTGCCGCTGGTGACCGGCGGCGTCCCCGTCGGAAGGCCCCACCCCGCCACCGAACTGGCCGCCGCGCGTGAGCGGGTCGCCGCCGGGCTGCACAGCCTGCCGTGGGACGGGCTGAAACTGTCCCGCGGCGAGCCGGCCATCCCCACCCGGGTCGTGCCACCCAGACCATGACGACCAAAGCGAAGCCATCCCGCGAGGTGGCCAACGTGGTGACCAACCTCCTCAAGATCGCCGTCACAGGGCTCGGCGGGGCCAGCCGTCCGGGCCAGGTGGAGATGGCCGAGGCGGTCGCCAACGCCTTCGAGTCCGGGGAACACCTGGCGGTGCAGGCCGGGACCGGCACCGGCAAGTCGCTGGCATATCTGGTGCCGTCGATCGCCCGCGCGCTGCAGACCGAACAGCCGGTGGTGGTCTCGACGGCCACCATCGCCCTGCAACGTCAGCTCGTCGACCGTGACCTGCCCCGACTGGTGAACTCACTGGCCGACGCATTGCCCCGCAAGCCCGCGTTCGCGTTGCTGAAGGGCCGGGGGAACTACCTGTGCCTCAACAAGATTCACAACGGAGCGACCGAAGAACCGGCGGACCTTCCCCAGGTCGAGCTGTTCTCCCCGATGGCGGTCAGCGCCATGGGCCGCGACGTGCAGCGGCTCACCGAATGGTCCTCGGACACCGAGACCGGGGACCGCGACGAACTGGTTCCCGGTGTGCCGGACCGGTCCTGGTCCCAGGTCAGCGTGTCGGCGCGAGAGTGCATCGGCGTATCGCGCTGTCAGTTCGGCACCGACTGCTTCGCCGAGCGGGCGCGCGAGAAGGCCGGTGCCGCCGACGTCGTCGTCACCAATCACGCCCTGCTGGCCATCGACGCGCTCTCCGACTTCTCGGTGCTGCCCGAGTACGAGCTGCTGGTGGTCGACGAGGCCCATGAGCTGGCCGACCGGGTCACCGGGGTGGCCACCGCCGAACTGTCGGCGACGTCCATGGCGGTGGCGCACCGCAGGATGTCACGACTGGTCGATGATGAACTGGCGCAACGCTTCGAGGCCGCCGTCGCGACGCTGTCCTCGCTGCTGCACGAGCTCGACGCCGGCCGCATCGACGTGCTCGACGAGGAACTGGGCATCTACCTGACCGCACTGCGCGACGCGGCGAACGCGGCGCGCACCGCAATCGATACCAGCCCCAGCGACCCGCAGGCCGCCTCGGCCCGCACCGAGGCCGTCACCGCACTCAACGACGTCAGCGATACCGCCACCCGCATCCTCACGTCGTTCGTCCCACCCATCCCCGACCGCGTCGACGTGGTCTGGGTGGCACGGGAAGAAAGCGCGAACGCCACCCGGGTGATCATGCGGGTGGCCCCGATGTCGGTGTCGGGCCTGCTGCGAACGAGATTGTTCGCCAACACCACCGCGGTGTTGACCTCGGCGACGCTGACCCTCGGCGGCAACTTCGATGCGATGGCCCGCAACTGGGGCCTGGGCGGCGTCGCCGACGCCGATGGGCCGGCAAAACCGGGCGCGGCCGGCGCGCCCGCCAAACCGGGCTGGCGCGGCCTGGACGTGGGATCCCCATTCGACCACGCCAAATCCGCGATCCTGTACGTGGCCAAGCATTTGCCGCCGCCCGGACGGGACGGCACCGATAGCCGGACACTCGACGAGATCGAGGGCCTGATCACCGCTGCCGGGGGGCGCACCCTGGGCCTGTTCTCGTCGATGCGCGCGGCCAAGGCCGCCGCCGAGGTCATGCGCGAGCGACTGTCCACCCCGGTGCTGTGTCAGGGCGAGGACACCACTTCCGCTCTGGTTCAACAGTTTTCCGACGACCCCGAGACATCGCTGTTCGGCACGTTGTCGCTGTGGCAGGGCGTGGACGTACCAGGGCCCTCATTGTCCCTGGTACTGATCGACCGGATTCCGTTTCCCCGTCCCGACGATCCGTTGCTGACCGCCCGCCAGCGGGCGATCAGCGCCCACGGCGGCAACGGTTTCATGGCGATCGCCGCCAACCACGCCGCGCTGCTTCTGGCCCAGGGCACCGGCCGGCTGCTGCGCCACACCGACGATCGCGGGGTGATCGCGGTGCTGGACTCCCGGCTGGCGACCGCCCGCTACGGCGGCTACCTGCGTTCGTCATTGCCCCCGTTCTGGTCCACCACCGACCCTGACCGGGTGCGTCAGTCGCTGAAGCGGCTTCGGGGAGCGGGCTGATATCGCACCCTGCGCACCGCGAGTTAACTAGTGTGTGCGGCATACCCGCGCGGACAGTTGGCCGCCAGAGTGCACCGGAAGGCAGCAATATGAGCCGACGCACCCTGTTCGGTATCGCGCTCGCGGTGTGCACGGCGGTGTCATTGACCGCGTGCGCATCTCTGGTCGGCGGCACGCCGGTGTCGGTGTTCAGCGATCCGTTCTCGGTTGCCGGCATGCCGGCCACCGATGGGTCCAGCGGGTTGCGTCCCGATGCCGAGAAGCCCTCGCGCGAGGTCGACGACACCGACGGGGGCAAGAGCGACAATCTGGCCGCCAGTGCCGTCAGTGACCTCGAGGACTTCTGGTCGAGTGCGTACTCGCAGGCGTTTGACGGCGAGTTCCAACCGGTGCGCGCGCTGATCTCCTGGGACGCCGAGAGTTTCGACGGAGAATTCTGCGGTATGGAGACCTACGGACTGGTCAATGCCGCGTTCTGCAAACCGGATCGGACCATCGGCTGGGACCGCGGTGTGCTGATACCCGGCCTGCGCCGGCAGAACGGCGACATGGGCGCGGTCATGGTGCTCGCGCACGAGTACGGCCATGCGATCCAGCAGCAGGCCGGGCTGATCAGCCGCAGTACACCCACCCTGGTCGCCGAACAGCAGGCGGACTGTCTGGCCGGCAGCTACATGCGCTGGGTGGCCGAAGGTGATTCGCCCCGGTTCACGCTCAGTACCGCCGACGGGCTCAACAACCTGCTGGCCGCGGTGATCGCGTTCCGGGACCCACTGCTGACCGAGGCCGAGGCCCAGATGGGCATCGACGAGCACGGGTCGGCGTTCGAACGGATCTCGGCATTCCAGTTCGGGTTCACCGACGGGCCCGCGGCGTGTGCCGCGATCGACGTCAAGGAGATCGACCAGCGGCGCGGCGATCTTCCGGTCCTGTTGCCGGAGGACCAGAGCGGCGACCTGGACATCACCGAGCGCTGGGTCCGCTCGATTGTCGACGCGCTCAACATCACCTTCAAGCCCGCCGATCCCCCGCAGCTCGACTTCCGGCCCGACGCCGCCGTGGACTGTCCTGGTGCGCGACCCAGCCCGCCGGTTTCCTACTGTCCTGACACCAACACGATCGTGGTCGATCTGGCCGAATTGCAGTTGCTTGCCGAACCGTCCGAGGACGTCGATGTCGGCGACCTCGCCGGCGGTGACAACACCGCTTTCTCGGTGCTGATCTCGCGCTACACCCTGGCCCTGCAGCATGCCCGCGGCCTGGTGCTGGACAACGCCGAGGCGGCGCTGCGCACGGCCTGTCTGACGGGCGTGGCCACGGCCAAGATGATCAAACCCGTCAACCTGCCCAACGGTGACACGATCCTGCTGACCGCCGGCGATGTCGACGAGGCGGTGTCGGGCATCCTCACCAACGGGTTGGCGGCCAGCGACGTCAACGGTGAATCGGTGCCCTCGGGCTTCGCCCGCATCGATGCCTTCCGGGTCGGCATCCTCGGCGACGAGGACCGCTGCCTCAAACGGTTCGCGTGACCGCTCAAACCACCTTGGTGGTGCCGTACCAGGCCAGCACGGCCTCGGACTCATCGGTCGAGCGGGTCAGCACCGCATAGGACCGGATGAATGACTGGCCCACACAGCCGTCGATCTTCACCCGGAAGTTGCTGATCATCACCCAGGGCTCCGTGCCCTTGAATTCCTTCTCGGTCACCGGGATGAGGTTGATGATGCCGGGTTTGAGTCCGACGGTGATACCGCCGCCGATGTTGGAGCCGACGCCCGGCAGGATTCCCTCGGGCCATGGTGTGACCACGTCGGTGCCGAGAATTCCGACGGACGAGTTGAGCCCGAGGGTCCCGGTCAGCGCGACGCCGTTGGAGGTGCTCATGTCGATGCCGCAGCCGATCTGATAGCCAGCCTCCAGAGTGCCGCCCGGCTTGTCGCCCCCGTCGGGGCCGACCATCGAACCGCGGTAGGTACCACCGACGACATATTCGCGAGAGGAGATCGCGGTGGTCAGAGGTGGCACCGTCGCCTGCGTCTCGTCACTGGCCGACACCGTCAGGTTCCAGCCATCCGGGGTCTTGAGGTGGGCCGGCGGAGTCGACTCGACGATGTCGGCGGGGGCAGGTTCGCCCGGTGCGGGCGCCACGTCGGCGACGACCTCGACCTCGGGGACGGCGGGATCGGCCCAGGCCGGCGTCACCGACGCCGCGCAGGCCACCGACACTGCGGCGAGCAGTCCGAACGAGCGAATGAACACAGGCGGCCTCCCGTTACGGTTCCCCGCGGGAACGTATCGCCACGTTCCCGGAGGGAACAAGGCTGCCTATGTCTTTACCCGACCGTTATCACCGGCTGACACTCAGGTGGGCATTTTCAGGACGAAGCCACACTCCAGTGCCACCCAGCAGGCGCCGTCGGGACCGATGGCCAACCCGTGGGGCTCACTGCCCGGCGGCAGGTCGATCGTCACCACCTCGCCGTCGCCGCTGATCCGGGCGATCTGGTCGGCGCCCCAGAGGCTGACCCACACTCCGTCGGTCGGGTCGGCGACCACCGCGTGCGGCTTACCCGGCAGATCCAGTTCCTGGATGGCGTCGTGGACCGGGATCCGGCCGATCTTGTCCGCTCGGATCTCGGTGAACCACACCGCATCGTCATGGGTCGCCGCGATGCCGACGGGACCGGCTGCGGCAGTGGGTAATTCGCGGACCTTCAGAACGCCGTCGACAGTCAGCCGGCCCACCGCGCCGGTCTCGTTGAGGGTGAACCACAACGCACCGTCGGGCCCCTCGGTGATCATCGACGGCATCCCGCCGACCGCGGCCGCGGTGCTGATCTCACCATCGGTGCCGATCCTGCCGATCTCGCCCGAGGACATCGTGGTGAACCACAATGCGTCGTCGGGGCCGGCAGTGATCCCGAATGGCGCACTGCCACTGGGCAATTCGAAGGAACTCAACTCCCCCGCCGTGGTGATCCGGCCGATGCGATCATCGCCGGAGCAGGTGAACCACAGCGCCCCATCCGGCCCAGCCGTGATGATGGACGGACGGGAGCACTCACCGACCGGGTATCTGCTGACCTCGCCGGTGTCCGAGATCCGGGCGACGGCACCGCCGTGCACCAGGGTCACCCACATGGCTCCGTCACTTCCGGCTGCCAGCGCGTACGGCCCGCCGTCGAGCTGAACTTTGAGCGCTTTACTCAAGCCAGCGCCACCAGACCCAGCTCGTTGTCTGCGGTCAGCAGCCGATGGTGCGGCAGCACCCGGACCGTGTAGCCCACCGGCCCGGCCACCGGCAGTGGTGCGCTCGCCGAGAACACCTCGGTGCCGTCGTCGCCCGATCCGGTGTGCGCCATCGGCACGGTCACCGGATTCAGGATCACGTCGCCGGCGTCCACCCGGCCCAGTACGGCCTGCACCGTGACCTCGTCGGGCCGCAGGCCCGCCAGCTGGACCGTGGCCGTCAGCGTCAGCTCTGATCCCAACAACGGTGTGTCGGGCAGGCCGTAGCTGTCCACATCGGTGATCTGGATCTTCGGCCAGGCCTCCTGCGCCCGCCGCCGGTAGACGGCCAGCTCCCGGGCCGCGCCGAACGGCTCGCCCGAGGTGGCCTCGACGGTCGCACGCAACGACCGAGCGGCCGGAAGGTAGTACTTCTCGGTGTAGTCGCGAACCATGCGTGAGGCCAGCACCTTCGGCCCGAGCACCTGCAGCGTGTGGCGCACCATCTCGACCCAGCGGGTCGGGACGCCATGCTCGTCGCGCTCGTAGAACTTCGGCGTGACAGCGTGTTCGAGAAGGTCGTAGAGGGCCGCCGCCTCCAGGTCGTCGCGACGGGCCTCGTCATCCACACCGTCGGCGGTCGGGATCTCCCACCCGTTCTCGCCGTCGTACCACTCGTCCCACCAGCCGTCCCGGATCGACAGGTTCAGCCCGCCGTTGAGCGCGCTCTTCATCCCCGACGTACCGCAGGCCTCCAACGGCCGCAGCGGATTGTTGAGCCACACATCGCAACCCCAGTACAGCAACCGGGCCATCGACATGTCGTAGTCCGGCAGGAACGCGATCCGGTGCCGCACCTCGGGGCGGTCGGCGAACCGCACGATCTGCTGGATGAGCGCCTTGCCACCGTCATCAGCCGGATGCGACTTGCCCGCCACGATCAACTGCACCGGACGCTCCTCATCCAGCAGCAGTTTCTCCAGCCGTTCCGGGTCACGCAGCATCAGCGTCAGCCGCTTGTAGGTGGGCACCCGTCGGGCGAACCCGACGGTCAACACCGATGGGTCGAAAGCCGTTGCGATCCAGCCCAGTTCGGCTTCCGACGCGCCACGCTCCAGCCAGGAGCGGCGCAACCGCGCACGCACATCGCCGATCAGCGTCTCCCGCAGCTGGGAGCGGATCCACCACATATGCCCCGGTTCGACCTCCTGCAACCGCTCCCACACCGCGGGTTCGGCCGCCTCCGACCCGATCAGCTCACGGCCCAGTGCCAACCACTGCGGAGCCGCCCAGGTCGGGGCGTGCACACCGTTGGTGATCGATCCGATCGGCACCTCGGCCCGGTCGAATCCCGGCCACAGTTCGTTGAACATGGCCCGGCTGACCCGCCCGTGCAGCAGCGACACTCCGTTGGCGCGCTGCGCGAGCCGAAGGCCCATGTGCGCCATGTTGAACTTCGACGGATCGTCCTCGGCACCGAACGCCACGACCCGCTCCAACGGCACCCCGGGCAGCAGGCGACTGTCGGGCGGCCCACTCCATTGATGCTCTTCGCGCGAGCGCTCATCGGCTGGGCTGCCGAAGTAACGCCTGATCATCTCGACCGGGAACCGGTCGATGCCGGCCGGCACCGGGGTGTGGGTGGTGAACACCGTCGACGACCGGACCACGGTCAGTGCGGTGTCGAAGTCCAGCCCGGCCGCTACCAGTTCGCGGATCCGTTCCACCCCGAGGAAGCCGGCGTGGCCCTCGTTCATGTGGAACACCTCTGGTGCGGGCAGGTTCTCGATCTCGGTGAAGGCCCGGATCGCGCGCACCCCGCCGATACCGGCCAGGATCTCCTGCCGGATGCGGTGTTCCTGATCGCCGCCGTACAGCCGGTCGGTGACGCCGCGCAGTTCGTGCTCGTTCTCCGGGACGTCGGAATCGAGCAGCAGCAGCGGAATCCGGCCCACCTGCGCGATCCACACCCGGGCCCGCAGCTCACGGGCATCCGGCAGGGCCAGCGTCACCAGCACCGGCTCCCCCGACGCGTCGGTCAGCAGCCGCAACGGCAACCCCTGCGGATCCAGCGACGGGTAGGTCTCGTGTTGCCAGCCGTCGGCTGTCAGGGACTGCCGGAAGTAGCCCGAGCGGTAGTACAGGCCCACCGCGATCAACGGCAGACCCAGATCCGACGCCGACTTCAGATGATCACCGGCCAGGATGCCCAGGCCACCCGAGTAGTTCGGCAGCACCTCGGCGACGCCGAACTCCATCGAGAAGTACGCGATCCCCTTCGGCATCTCGACACCGTCGGCGATCTGCTGCTGGTACCACAGCGGGCGGCTCAGATAGTTGTCGAGATCTGCGGCGAGCTCATCGAGCCGACCCAGGAACGACTCGTCACCGGCCAGCTCGTCGAGCCGTTGCGGGCTCACCGCACCCAGCAACGCGACCGGGTCACCGTTGGTCTGCTGCCACAGGTCGGAATCGACGACAGCAAACAGATCCTGGGTGGGCTTGTGCCATGACCAGCGCAGGTTGATCGACAGCCGTTCCAGTGCCGCCAACCGCTCGGGAAGGTGCGCGCGGACAGTGAACCTTCTCAGGGCTTTCACGCGATCCAACCTTACTGACAATTGCGGCGCGCGCAGCGGCGAGAGAGATCCGTACAGACAGTGTTCTCCGTCTCGACGGCGGTCAGCTTGCGCTTAGCACCCACGAGATTGGGCAGCCCACTACGGTGGGTATCAGACGCGACAAGGCGAGTGAACGCAGACAGCCGCTTGAACCGTGACGATGTGAGGAGTGGATGGGTGGCCGGTCGTATCGGAATCGACGATGTCGCGCCTGTGGTCTTCGGCGGGCAGTTCCCGGCAAAAGCCGTCGTCGGCGAGGTGGTCCCGGTGCGGGCCACCGTGTGGCGCGAAGGTCATGACGCGGTCGCGGCCACCCTCGTGGTGCGATACCTCGGCACCGACTACCCACGGCTGGCCACCGGACCCGGCACCGCGGCGTTACCGACGCCGATCGACGCGGTGATTCGCCCCACCCAGCGGATCAAGCCGCAGGCCCTGCCGATGTCGACCGGGCACACCCCCGATGTGTTCCACGGTCAGTTCACCCCTGACAGCGTCGGACTGTGGACGTACCGGGTCGACGGCTGGGGCGATCCGCTGACCACCTGGCGGCACGCGGTCGAGGCCAAACTCGGCGCCGGCCAGAGCGAGGCCGAGTTGTCCAACGATCTTCTCGTCGGGGCGCGGCTGCTCGAGCGTGCCGCCGCCGGGATGCCCCGAAAACTGCGCGACCCGTTGCTGGAGGCGGCCGCGGCGCTCCGCGTCCCGGGCGACCCGTTCCTGCGAGCCGGCGCCGCGCTGTCCGAAGAGGTCACCGAACTGCTCGCGCAGTACCCACTGCGCGAGTTGGTCACCCGCGGTGAGCAATACGGCGTCTGGGTGGACCGGCCACTGGCACGCTTCTCCTCGTGGTACGAGATGTTCCCGCGATCCACGGGCGGCTGGGACAAGGCCGGGCACCCCGTGCACGGAACGTTCGCCACCGCCGCACAGCAGCTCCCCCGGCTTTCCCGCATGGGTTTCAACATCGTCTACCTGCCGCCCATCCACCCGATCGGCAAGGTGCACCGCAAGGGACGCAACAACGCGGTGACCGCCGCCCCGGACGACGTCGGCTCCCCGTGGGCCATCGGCAGCGACGAAGGCGGCCACGACGCGGTGCACCCGGACCTGGGCACCATCGAGGACTTCGACGAATTCGTGGGCGCCGCCCGCAAGCAGGGCATCGAGGTGGCGTTGGACCTCGCCCTGCAGTGCGCCCCCGATCACCCGTGGGCCGCAGCGCACCCGGAATGGTTCACGGTGCTGCCCGACGGCACCATCGCCTACGCGGAGAATCCGCCCAAGAAGTACCAGGACATCTACCCGCTCAACTTCGACAACGATCCCGCCGGGCTCTACCGCGAGGTGCTCCGGGTGGTGCGGTTCTGGATCTCGCACGGCGTCAAGGTCTTTCGCGTCGACAACCCACACACCAAGCCGCCGAACTTCTGGGTCTGGCTGATCGCCGAGGTCAAGAACGAGGATCCCGACGTACTGTTCCTGTCCGAGGCCTTCACCCGGCCGGCCCGGCTCTACGGCCTGGCCAAACGGGGGTTCACCCAGTCGTATACGTATTTCACCTGGCGTACCAACAAGTGGGAGCTCACCGAATTCGGCAACGAGATCACCCACAACGCCGACAGTGCGCGACCCAGCCTGTGGGTCAACACCCCTGACATCCTGCACGAATCGCTGCAGCACGGCGGTCCGGGCATGTTCGCGATCCGCGCGGTCCTCGCCGCGACCATGAGCCCGTCGTGGGGCATGTATTCCGGTTTCGAACTGTTCGAGCACCGGGCGGTCCGCGAGGGCAGCGAGGAGTATCTGGACTCCGAGAAGTACGAGCTGCGTCCTCGCGACTTCGAGGCAGCACTGGCCGAGGGCCGTTCACTTGAGCCGTTTGTGTCCCGCCTCAACGAGATCCGACGTCTGCACCCGGCCCTGCGCCAGCTGCGCACGCTCACGTTCCACCACGTGGACAACGACGCACTGCTCGCCTACAGCAAGTTCGACCCGATCACCGGAGACACGGTGCTCGTGGTCGTCACGCTCAACCCGTTCAGCGCGGAGGAAGCCATGTTGTGGTTGAACATGGAGGCGTTGGGTATGGAATCACATGACCGGTTCTGGGTACGCGACGAGATCACCGGCGAGGAATACCAATGGGGGCAGTCGAATTACGTCCGCCTCGATCCTGCCAAGGCTGTGGCACACGTCTTGAACATGCCGCTCGTACCCTATGAGCAACGACTGGGCTTGCTACGCAGGGAATGAGAACTAGATGACACGAAGCAATCACCTCACCGACCTACATCTGCGGCCCGACCCGACCGACATCCAGCGACTGCTGATCGGTCAGCATCACGATCCTCACTCGGTGCTCGGCGCCCACGAATACAACGGCCGGACGGTCATCCGGGCCTACCGCCCGCACGCCTCCAAGGTCGTGGCAGTGATCGGCGGCGACCGATTCCCCCTGCAGCACATCGACTCCGGGCTTTTCGCGGTGGCCGTTCCGTTCACGAACCTGGCCGATTACCGCCTGGAGATCGGCTATCCCGGCACCGACGACACCATCTTCACCTACACCACGGCCGACGCCTACCGATTCCTGCCGACGCTCGGCGAACTCGACCTGCACCTGTTCGCCGAGGGACGCCACGAACGTCTGTGGGAGATCCTGGGCGCCCACCCACGCAGCTTCACCACCGCCGACGGTGTCGTCGAAGGTGTGTCGTTCGCCGTATGGGCACCGAACGCCAAGGGCGTCAGCGTGATCGGCGACTTCAACCACTGGGACGGCAACGAGGCCCAGATGCGGGCCCTTGGCTCGTCGGGCGTGTGGGAGTTGTTCTGGCCCGGCTTCCCGCCCAACGGGCTGTACAAGTTCCGAGTCCATGGCGCCGGCGGGGTCACCACCGACCGGGCCGACCCGATGGCCTTCGCCACCGAGGTGCCACCGCAGACCGCGTCCCGGGTGTTCACCAGTTCCTACACCTGGAGCGACGGCGAGTGGATGAGCCGGCGGGCCGCACAGAACCCGGTCTTCGAACCGATGAGCACCTACGAGGTGCACCTGATGTCCTGGCGCCCGGGCCTGAGCTACCGGCAGCTGGCCACCGAGCTGACCGAATACGTTGTGGAACAGGGCTTCACCCACGTCGAGCTGCTGCCCGTGGCGGAGCATCCGTTCGGCGGTTCATGGGGATACCAGGTCACCTCCTATTACGCCCCGACGTCGCGGTTGGGGACTCCTGACGATTTCCGGTACCTGGTGGATTCACTGCACCGGGCCGGGATCGGGGTGATCGTCGACTGGGTTCCGGCGCACTTCCCCAAAGACGCGTGGGCACTGGGCCGTTTCGACGGCACCCCGCTCTACGAACATTCCGACCCCCGCCGGGGCGAGCAGCTCGACTGGGGCACCTACGTTTTCGACTTCGGCCGGCCCGAGGTGCGCAACTTCCTGGTCGCCAACGCGTTGTACTGGCTGAAGGAATACCACGTCGACGGCCTGCGAGTAGACGCGGTCGCCTCGATGCTCTATCTCGACTACTCACGGCCCGAGGGCGGCTGGACACCCAACATCCACGGTGGCCGGGAGAACCTGGAGGCGGTGCAGTTCCTGCAGGAGATGAACGCCACGGTCCACAAGGTGAGCCCCGGCATCGTCACCATCGCCGAGGAGTCCACCTCCTGGCCCGGCGTCACCCGCCCGACCAACCTTGGCGGCCTTGGTTTCTCGATGAAATGGAACATGGGCTGGATGAACGACACGCTCGACTATGTCAGCCATGATCCGGTGCACCGCAGCTATCACCACCACGAGATGACGTTCTCGATGCTGTACGCGTTCAGCGAGAACTACGTGCTGCCGATCAGCCACGACGAGGTCGTGCACGGCAAGGGCACGCTGTGGGGCCGGATGCCCGGCGACGATCACGCCAAGGCCGCGGGCCTGCGCAGCCTGCTGGCCTATCAGTGGGCACACCCGGGCAAGCAATTGTTGTTCATGGGTCAGGAATTCGGGCAGCGGGCCGAGTGGTCGGAGGAACGCGGGCTCGACTGGTTCCAGCTCGACGAGCACGGCTTCTCCGGTGGCGTGCAGCGGTTGGTGCGCGACCTCAACGGGATCTACCGCCGGCACCCGGCACTGTGGAGCCGCGACACCAGCCCCGAGGGCTACTCCTGGATCGATGCGAACGACTCGGCCAACAACGTGCTGAGCTTCCTGCGGTTCGGCGCCGACGGCTCCGTGCTGGCCTGCGTGGTCAACTTCGCCGGTAGTGAGCACAGCGAATACCGCCTCGGCCTACCCCACGCCGGCGAATGGCGCGAGGTGCTCAACACCGACGCGACCATCTACAACGGCGCGGGCGCGGGGAACATGGGCGCGGTGCAGGCCACCGATGAACCGTGGCACGGCCGCCCGGCGTCGGCGGTGATGGTGCTGCCGCCGCTGGCGATGCTGTGGTTCGAGCCCGTCTGACGCGTTAGTACAGCGCGTTGGCCAGATTGCGCCGGCCGGCGACCACCTCGGGGTCGGCCGGGTCGAACAGGTCGAACAGCTCGACCAGTCGGGTCCGCACCTTGGTCCGGTCGTCGCCCGCGGTGCGCTTGATCAGCGCGATGAGCCGGTCGAAGGCCGCCGACACGTTCTGGGCCAGGATCTCGGCGTCGGCAGCGGCGAAGGCCGCCTCGATGTCGTCTGGAGCGGCGTCGGCAGCGGCCACCGCATCGGGCCGCTGTGCGCTCGCCCGCTGCAGGAACGCGATCTGACGGACCGCGCCCTTGGCCTCGGCGTGATTGGGCTGGGCATCGAGAATCGCCTGATAGGCGGCCGATGCGGCGGCGAAGTCGCCTTCGTCGAGGGCGGCCCGGGCCGCCGCCAGCTCAGGATCGACCCGCTCGACGTCATCGTCGCCGGCGGCGCCGGATCCGGTCAGCTTGCCCGCGGTCGCCTCGAGCAGCGAGTCGACCCAGCGGCGGAGTTCGTCGGCCGGCTGCGAGCCCTGGAAACTGGCGATCGGTTGGCCACCGGCGAGCGCCACCACGGTGGGCACGCCCTGGATGCCGAACATCTGCGCCACCCGCGGGGTGGTGTCGACGTTGACGAGCGCCAACGACCACTTGCCGTTGTCGGTCGCGGCCAGACCCGCCAGGGTGTCCCCCAGGGCGGCACTGGAATCACTGCGCGGCGACCACAGCAGGACCACCACCGGCACCTGTCCGGAGCGGACCAGCACCTCGGCTTCGAAGTTGGCTTCGTTGACCTCGGTGACATTCGGGCCGCCGGCCGCGCTGGGGCTGCCACCGCCCGTTGCGGGCCGCTGCTTGAGTGCCGAGAGATCAACCGCGCCGGCCAGCGCCGGCCCGACAGAAGGTCGTGGACGAGTCACGCCACCAAGTCTGTCACGTCGTTTCGGGCACGGCGCCGCCCGGTTGCGCCACCAGTGCCGGGCTCCCGTCCGAATCCCGGCCCGAATCGATCCGGGCCGTCCGGTCCGCCCACATGACGAAGATCACACTGCCCAATGGCACGATGCTGGCCAGCAACGCCAGGATCCAGGTGCCGATGTTCCACTTGCGGGCCAACCCGACCAGCACGGCGATCGCCACGAAGGCGACGAAAATGCCGCCGTGGATGGGGCCGAACACCTTGACACCGATCTCGGTGCGCGGACTTCCCAGGTACTTGAAGTACATCCCGACCAGCAGGCCGGCCCAGCTCACCGCCTCAGCGAGGGCGATGAGCCGGAACCAGCCGGCAACCGTGCGCGGGTCGAAAGAGCTCTTCATGGCCGCCATTGTGCCCGAACGGACGGCCAGCTACTACACAGCGTCGTTGGGAAAGGCGCCGATTAGCTGTCAGCGACGCAGGATCAGGGCATCGCCCTGGCCACCGGCACCGCAAAGCGCGGCCACCGCGTAGCCCGAGCCCTTGCGGGCCAGTTCCAGTGCCGCATGCAGCGTGATGCGCGCACCCGACATGCCGATCGGGTGGCCGATCGCGATCGCGCCACCGTTGACGTTCACCTTCGAGGCGATGGACCCAGCGTCCAGTCCCAATTCGCGGGCGGAGGCCAGCGACACCGCAGCGAACGCCTCGTTGATCTCGAGGATGTCGAGCTGGTCGACGGTGATGCCTTCGCGCTCGAGCGCCTTCTTGATCGCGTTGGCGGGCTGGCTCTGCAGCGTGGAGTCCGGACCGGCGACCACACCGTGCGCGCCGATCTCACAGAGCCAGTCCAGGCCCAGCTCCTGGGCTTTGGCCTTGCTCATCACGACAACTGCGGCCGCACCGTCGGAGATCTGCGACGACGAGCCGGCGGTGATGGTGCCGTCCTTGCGGAAGGCCGGACGCAGGCCACCCAGCGATTCGGCCGTGGTGTTGGCCCGGATGCCCTCGTCCTCGGCGAACTCGATCGGGTCGCCCTTGCGCTGCGGGATAGACACCGGCACCACCTCGTCGGCGTACACCCCGTCCTTCCACGCCGCGGCGGCCTTCTGGTGCGACTGAGCAGCAAACTCGTCCTGCTCGGCCCGGGTGAACTTGTCGACGTCGTTGCGCTGCTCGGTGAGCGCGCCCATCGGCTGGTCGGTGAAGACGTCGTGCAGGCCGTCGTAGGCCAGGTGGTCGACCAGCGTCGCATCGCCGTACTTGTAGCCCTCACGACTCTTGGGCAGCAGGTGCGGGGCCTGGCTCATCGACTCCTGGCCACCGGCGACGACAACCTCGAACTCACCGGCCCGGATGAGCTGATCGGCCAGCGCGATCGCATCGATGCCCGAAAGGCACATCTTGTTGATGGACAGCGCGGGCACGTCCCAGCCGATTCCGGCGGCCACAGCGGACTGGCGAGCGGGCATCTGACCGGCGCCCGCGGTCAGCACCTGACCCATGATCACGTAGTCCACCAGCGAAGGATCGACCTTGGCCTTCTCCAGAGCGCCGCGGATGGCGATAGCACCCAGGTCACTGCCCGAAAAATCCTTCAGCGAGCCCATCAATCTGCCGACCGGAGTACGCGCTCCAGCAACGATCACCGACGTGCGACTATCCGCAGTCATTTCCTACCTCCAAAGCCAGGGTCCAAGAGCTGTGTGGGCGATCACACATGCGCAAACGTTCAGGTTGAGGTTACCGTTACGTTATGACCGCCGATCAGGTTGATGCCCGTCCCGCACTCGCTTCCGCGCTGGTGACGGCGATCGATCACGTCGGTATCGCCGTTCCCGATCTGGATGCCGCGGCCAAGTGGTACCACGACAACCTCGGCATGATCGTCCTGCACGAGGAGATCAACGAGGAGCAGGGCGTGCGCGAGGCCATGCTGTCGGTGCGCGGCGCCGCCAAGGGCAGCGCCCAGATCCAGCTCCTCGCCCCGCTCGACGAGAAGTCGACGATCGCCAAGTTCATCGATCGCAGCGGCCCCGGCCTGCAGCAGCTGGCCTACCGCACCAGCGACATCGACGCACTGAGTGAGCGCCTGCGCAGCCAGGGAGTTCGGCTGCTCTACGACGCCCCGCGCAAGGGCACGGCGAACTCACGCATCAACTTCATCCACCCGAAGGATGCCGGCGGCGTGCTGATCGAACTGGTCGAACCGGCCGCCGATTCCGAGCACTAAGACCACTTTCTCGTCGGGCCGCGATTGGCCCGGTTCGCCCAGCAGGCGGTGTGCCAGTGCCTGCGGTCGTCGACATCGCCGACGTCGATCGGCAGCACCACCACATGCGCGGTAGCCACCCGGATCTCGTGGTCACATCCAGGGCAGCGGTAGACCTTCACCGCACGCGAAGCGGCCACCATCCGCACTTCGTAGTCATAGCCGTCAGGTCCCGTCTCGATGCGGCGCGACGGCGGCAACGGAGCCAACCGGCGGTGTTCGCGGGACCGACGTCGCATCAGAACAGCCGATATTCGTCGCTGTCCATGCCCCGCATCTGGTCGTAGTCCAAAGTCACACAACGGATTCCACGGTCGGCGGCCAATGTCCTTGCCTGCGGCTTGATCTGCTGGGCGGCGAACACGCCGGCCACCGGGGCCAGCACGGTGTCGCGGTTGAGCAGGTCGAGGTAGCGCGTCAGCTGTTCCACACCGTCGATCTCCCCACGGCGCTTGATCTCCACAGCCACCGAACGACCCAGCTCGTCCCGGCACATCAGATCCACCGGCCCGATCGCGGTCGGGTACTCGCGGCGCACCAGGGTGTAACCCGCACCCAGCAGCTCGACATGTTCGGCCAGCAGCACCTGCAAGTGTGCCTCCACCCCGTCCTTCACCAGGCCGGGATCGACCCCGAGCTCGTGGCTGGAGTCGTGCTCGACGTCCTCGACCGTGATGCGCAACTGCTCACCGGCCTTGTTCTCGACCACCCAGACCGGCACACCGTCGGTGGCATCCTCGGTGAGCCAGCACGGCGGGCTCATCCAGTTCAGCGGCTTGTAGGCGCGATCGTCGGCATGGACACTGACCGAACCGTCGGACTTGAACAACAACAGCCTGCGGGCCGAAGGCAGATGGGCGGTCAGCCGCCCCACGTAGTCGACGGTGCACTGGGCAATCACGAGGCGCACCCGATCCACCTTAAGGGCATCTCGAACGAACTAGGCTGACGCCACAATGAACTCCGACAAATCGCTGGCACGACGGCTGGGTCGCGTCCTTGAAGGTGTCACCCGCCAGAACAGCCGGATCCCGGCCACACCGGAATATGGATCGTGGGTGCTGGGCCGGGTATCGGAGAGCCAGCGCCGTCGCCGGGTGCGCATTCAGGTCATCCTCACCACGTTCGTGATCCTGGTGAACCTGCTCGGCATCGGCATCTCGATGATCATCGTCACGCTGTTGTTCCCCTCCCCGGCCGTGTTCGACCCGCCGGTCCGCTGGATCACCTTCATCGTGGCTCCCGTCTACATGGCCACGGCGTTGATCGTCGGGGTGTTCTGGGCGACCACCCGGGTGATCGACAACGTGCGCTGGGCCATCGAAGAACGTCCACCTACCGTCGCGGATCAGCGGAACACCTTCCTCGCCCCGTTCCGGCTCACCAGGGTGCTGCTGATCCTGTGGGGCGTGGGTACCGCGTTGTTGACGACGCTCTACGGCCTCGTCGACACCAACTACATTCCGAAGTTCCTGCTGGGCATCAGTTTTCCCGGCATCGTGGTGTCGGTCAGCTGCCATCTGTTCACCGAGTTCGCACTGCGGCCGGTCGCCGCGCAGGCACTTGAAGCGGGTCCGCCACCGGTCCGCCTGGCGCAGGGCATCATGGGCCGCACCATGGTGGTGTGGGCGCTGAGCTCGGGCGTTCCCATCTTGGGCATCATGCTCGCCGCGGTGTTCGCCGTGACGCTCAACAACCTCACCCCGGTCCAGTTCGCCTATGCCGTCATCGGTCTCGGCTCATTTGCGCTGGTGTTCGGGTTCCTGCTGATGTGGATTGTGTCCTACCTGACCGCAACCCCCATCCGCGTCGTGCGCGCGGCCCTGAACCGGGTCGAGCAGGGTGATCTCAACACCAACCTGGTGGTGTTCGACGGCACCGAACTGGGACAGCTGCAACGCGGATTCAACTCGATGGTGCACGGCCTGCGCGAGCGCGAGCGGGTGCGCGATCTGTTCGGCCGCCACGTCGGTCGCGAGGTGGCCGCACTGGCCGAGCAGGAGAAGCCTGTCCTCGGCGGCGAGGAGCGCCATGCCGCAGTGATTTTCGTGGACGTCATCGGCTCGTCGCAGCTGGTGACCACGCGCCCGGCCATCGAAGTGGTCGATCTGCTCAACCGGTTCTTCGCCGTCATCGTCGATGAGATCGACACACATCGCGGCCTGGTCAACAAGTTCGAGGGCGACGCGATCCTCGCGGTGTTCGGTGCGCCGGTATCGCTGCCCAACGCCGAGGACGAAGCCCTGGCCGCGGCGCGGGCCATCGCTCGACGACTGCGAGTCGAGGTGCCCGAGCTCGCGGCAGGCATCGGGGTGGCGGCCGGCCAGGTGGTGGCGGGCAACGTCGGCGCCAAACAACGCTTCGAGTACACCGTGATCGGGGAGCCGGTCAACGAGGCCGCGCGACTGTGCGAGTTCTCCAAACAGGTGCCCGGGCACCTGGTTGCCTCCTCGGACACGATCGCCAATGCCTCCGAGACCGAAAGGGCCCGTTGGTCACTCGGCGAAACGGTCACTCTGCGCGGGCTGGCCGAGCCGACCCGCGTGGCCGTTCCGGCCTAGCCGATACCCGACTGCCGCGCCGCGTCGACCGCCTCGTCGAGGGTGCGGAACACGATGGCGTCGTAATCGTCGCGCCGGTCGGCCGGCACCACGCGGCCGTCCGGGTCGACCAGATAGGCCTCCTTGCCTGCCGCGGTCAGGCTGGCCCGCATTCCGGTCAGCATGCCCCGCGCGGCATCGTTGATGTCATCGACCCGGGTCACGTCGAGCACCGCGACGTCGTACTCACCACGCTCGTGTTCGGCAGTCCGCAGCACCTGCTCGGCTCCGGCGAACAACAGATCGCCCTGTACCTCGTAGACCCGAATGCCCGGGCTGACGTCGAAGACCGCCCGTAAGGTCGAAGACGACTCACGGCCGACCGTGAGGAAGTGAAGCCCCAACTGTGCGGACAGGCTGCGGCACACCTGTACCCCGCGCACACTGTTGCCGCGGGAATCCAGACGCGGTGAGTACACCCCGATACCGAGTTGGCCGGGCAGGACCGCCACGATGCCGCCGCCCACCCCGCTTTTGGCGGGCATGCCGACCGCACTCACCCAATCCCCTGTCGCGTCGTACATTCCGCACGTCACCATCACGCTGAGAGTGCGTCGGACCACACCCGCATCGACGACCCGCCGACCTGTGAGCGGGTTGAGCCCGCCCCGGGCCAGGGTGGCTGCCATTCGGGCGAGGTCGGTACTGGTCACCTTGACCGAGCACTGCCGGAAATACACGTCGAGGACGTCGTCCGGATCGCCGTCCAGCACACCGAAACTGGTCAGCATGTACGCGATCGCCCGATTCCGGTTGCCGGTCTCCTTCTCCGAGAGGTACACATCCATGTCGATGTCGAGCCGTCGACCCGCACACGCGGAGTAGAAAGCGAGGATACGGTCGAACCGCTCGTCGGGGCTCGCTCCGGGGATGAGTGAAACCGCCGCGATGGCACCGGCATTGATCATCGCGTTCTTCGGCGTCTTGGTCACATCGTCGACGCTGATCTCGTTGAACGCTTCACCCGAGGGTTCGACACCGATCCTGGCGTCGACGGCGTCCTGGCCGATCTGCGACAGCGCGAGCGCATAGGTGAACGGTTTGGAGATCGACTGAATGGTGAATTCCACTGCAGTGTCGCCAGATTCGTACACGTAGCCGTCCGAGGAGGACAGGCTCAGACCGAACCCCTCGGGGTCGACATCGGCCAGTTCTGGGATGTAGCTTGCCAAAGTGCCGTCACGCAGTTCGATCTGCTCGGCACGAATCCGGTCCAGGTAGTGCTGCACCAGGTCGGCCACGGTCGCAGTCTAACCGCGAGCACGCTCCCACTACCATGTCGTTTTTCCGCTAGTGAAGCGCCGGCTGCCGTGCCATCGTGGAATTCATGCACGAGGATTTCGACCGCTGTTACCGGGCCGTCCAGTCGAAGGACGCACGGTTCGACGGCTGGTTTGTCACCGCCGTGCTCACCACGGGCATCTACTGCCGCCCCAGCTGTCCGGTGCGTCCGCCTTTCGCCCGCAACATGCGGTTCTACCCCACCGCGGCTGCCGCCCAGGCGGCCGGCTTCCGAGCGTGCAAGAGATGCCGGCCGGATGCCTCGCCGGGCTCCCCGGAGTGGAACGTGCGCGGCGACGTCGTCGCGCGATGCATGCGCCTGATCGCCGACGGCACGGTGGACCGCGAAGGGGTGACGGGCCTGGCCGCCCGCGTGGGATACACCAGCCGCCAGCTGCAACGCATCCTGCAGACCGAGCTGGGAGCCAACCCCCTGGCATTGGCCCGGGCGCAACGCACCCAGACCGCTCGGGTTCTGATCGAGACCACCGAGCTGCCGTTCTCCGACGTTGCGTTTGCCGCGGGCTTCGCCAGCATCCGGCAGTTCAACGACACCGTGCGCGCGGTATGCGATCTGACACCGACCGAATTGCGGCAGCGCGCCCGCCGCCGCTTCGCGTCCGACGCCTCCGCGGCTCCCGGAGTCCTGTCGCTGAGGCTGCCGGTTCGCACGCCCTTCGCCTACGAAGGTTTGTTCGGGCACCTGGCCGCGAGTGCGGTTCCGGGCCTGGAGGAAGTGCGCGACGGGCAGTACCGGCGCACCCTGCGGCTGCCACACGGCCACGGGGTGGTCGGCCTGACCCCACAACCCGACCATGTCCGGTGCATGCTGGTACTCGAGGACTTCCGGGACCTGTCGGCCGCCATCGCACGGTGCCGGCGCCTGTTGGACCTCGATGCCGATCCCGAGGCGGTAGTGGAGGCACTCCAGGCCGATCCGGGAATGGCCGCGGTGGTGGCCAAGGCACCGGGGCAGCGCATCCCGCGCACCGTAGACGAATCCGAACTGGCTCTGCGGGTGGTGATCGGGCAACAGGTGTCGATCAAGGCCGCCCGCACTCACGTCGGTCGCCTCGTCGCCCGCTACGGATCCGCGCTCTCCGACGAGGCCGGAGGTCTGACCCACGTGTTTCCCAGCATCACCGAGCTGGCCGGCCTGGAACCCGCCGATCTGGCGATGCCCGCGTCCAGGAAGCGCACCGTCACCGCACTGGTGCGGGCGATCGCCGAGGAGGATGTCGTCCTCGATCCCGGCTGCGACTGGACCCGGGCTCGCGAGCGCTTGCTCGAGCTCCCCGGGATCGGGCCGTGGACCACGGAGGTGATCGCCATGCGCGGCCTCGGAGATCCAGATGCCTTCCCGGCCACCGATCTTGGCGTGCGTGCGGCCGCCGGCCATCTGGGCTTACCCCCGGAGCGGCTCGTGGAACACAGCACCAGATGGCGACCGTGGCGCGCGTATGCGACCCAACACCTGTGGACCACACTGGACCACGCGGTGAACGAATGGCCCCCGCACGACCGACAGGAGAAGTCATGACGACACTGCAATACCGCACCATGGACAGTCCCGTCGGTCTGCTCACGCTGGCCGGCCGCGACGGGCGGCTCATGCACCTGCGGATGGTCGATCAGACCTATGAACCGAGCCGCGAAGGCTGGGAGGCCGACGACACGGCGTTCTCCGACGCCGTCGACCAATTGTCGGCGTATTTCGCCGGCGACCGTACGGAGTTCGACCTCAAGCTCGACATGGTGGGGACGCAGTTCCAGCGCCGGGTGTGGGAGGCCTTGCTGACCATCCCGTACGGCCAGACCTGCACATATGGCGAGATCGCCCGTCAGATCGGTTCACCGACCGCATCGCGCGCAGTCGGGCTGGCCAACGGGCACAATCCGATCGGCATCATTGTGCCGTGCCATCGGGTCATCGGCGCCAATGGCAGCCTCACCGGATACGGCGGTGGACTGGAACGCAAGCGGGCTCTGTTGGAATTGGAGAAAAGCCGCACGATGCCGGCGCTTTTCAATTGAGCAAAGAGGTGCGTATTCAATTTCCGAATTGGAATTGAATACGCACCTCTTTGCATGCACATACAAAAATGCCCGAGCCCTCCAATCGAAATTGGAGGGCTCGGGACTTAATTTGTGTTCGGCGGTGTCCTACTTTTCCACCCGGGAGGGTAGTATCATCGGCGCTGGCAGGCTTAGCTTCCGGGTTCGGGATGGGACCGGGCGTTTCCCTGCCGCTATGGACCGCCGTAACTTTATTCACCCGTTTTTGGGTGTGAACCTTGTGTTTTGGTGGTGGGGTGCGGTGTGCACTCCGGTCACACGAGGTGTGGGTGTTTGTGGTGTGGTTGCGAGGTCAGGTGTGTGTCTTACTGAAACTCATCAAACTTTGGTGTTTGTTGGTTGTTGTAAGTTTTCGGCCGGTTAGTGCCAGTTCCCTGCACCTATTGCTAGGCTTCCAGGTCTGGTCTATCAATCCCGTGGTCTGCGGGGGGCCTTATCCCTCTAAAAGGGTGAGAAGCCTGGTCTTGGAGGGGGTTTCCCGCTTAGATGCTTTCAGCGGTTATCCTGTCCGAACGTGGCTATCCAGCGGTGCTCCTGGTGGAACAACTGGTATACCAGAGGTTCGTCCGTCCCGGTCCTCTCGTACTAGGGACAGATTTCCTCAAGCTTCTGACGCGCGCGGCGGATAGAGACCGAACTGTCTCACGACGTTCTAAACCCAGCTCGCGTGCCGCTTTAATGGGCGAACAGCCCAACCCTTGGGACCTGCTCCAGCCCCAGGATGCGACGAGCCGACATCGAGGTGCCAAACCATCCCGTCGATATGGACTCTTGGGGAAGATCAGCCTGTTATCCCCGGGGTACCTTTTATCCGTTGAGCGACACCCCTTCCACTCAGAGGTGCCGGATCACTAGTCCCGACTTTCGTCCCTGCTCGACATGTACGTCTCGCAGTCAAGCTCCCTTGTGCACTTACACTCAACACCTGATTGCCGTCCAGGTTGAGGGAACCTTTGGGCGCCTCCGTTACATTTTGGGAGGCAACCGCCCCAGTTAAACTACCCACCAGGCACTGTCCCTGAACCGGATATACGGTCCGAGGTTAGAGGCCCAATACGATCAGAGTGGTATTTCAACAATGACTCCACCCACACTGGCGTGTGAGCTTCACAGTCTCCCACCTATCCTACACAAACCGTATCGAGCACCAATACCAAGTTGTAGTGAAGGTCCCGGGGTCTTTTCGTCCTGCCGCGCGTAACGAGCATCTTTACTCGTAGTGCAATTTCGCCGAGTCTATGGTTGAGACAGTTGAGAAGTCGTTACGCCATTCGTGCAGGTCGGAACTTACCCGACAAGGAATTTCGCTACCTTAGGATGGTTATAGTTACCACCGCCGTTTACTGGGGCTTAAATTCTCTGCTTCACCCCGAAGGGTTAACAGGTCCTCTTAACCTTCCAGCACCGGGCAGGCGTCAGTCCGTATACATCGTCTTGCGACTTCGCACGGACCTGTGTTTTTAGTAAACAGTCGCTTCTCACTGGTTTGTGCCACCCCCTCCCGCTGCCGGCCGCAAGAGCCTTGACGATATGGGGGTCCCCCTTCTCCCGAAGTTACGGGGGCATTTTGCCGAGTTCCTTAACCATAGTTCACTCGTACGCCTTAGTATTCTCTACCTGACCACCTGTGTTGGTTTGGGGTACGGGCCGTGTATGTCCTCGCTAGAGGCTTTTCTTGGCAGCATAGGATCACCGAATTCGCCTCAAACGGCTATGCATCACCTCTCAGGATATGTGAAACGCGGATTTGCCTACGTTTCTCCCTACAGGCTTACCCCAGTACAACCACTGACTGGTACGGCTACCTTCCTGCGTCACCCCATCGCTTGACTACTACCCACCGGGGTCCCACGCAGCCCCGTCAACGCCTCACCCCGAAGGGATCGGTCACGACGGTTTTGGATGGTTAGCACAATGGATTCATCAGGGACGCACATACACGGGTACGGGAATATCAACCCGTTGTCCATCGACTACGCCTGTCGGCCTCGCCTTAGGTCCCGACTCACCCTGGGAGGACTGGCCTGGCCCAGGAACCCTTGGTCTTTCGGCGGGCAAGGTTCTCACTTGCCTATTCGCTACTCATGCCTGCATTCTCACTCCCACACCCTCCACAGCTAGATCACTCTGCTGCTTCACCGGATGCAGGACGCTCCCCTACCCAACGTATAAATACGTTGCCGCGGCTTCGGCGGTGTGCTTGAGCCCCGCTACATTATCGGCGCACAATCACTTGACCAGTGAGCTATTACGCACTCTTTCAAGGGTGGCTGCTTCTAAGCCAACCTCCTGGTTGTCTTCGCGACTGCACATCCTTTTCCACTTAGCACACGCTTAGGGGCCTTAGCCGGCGATCTGGGCTGTTTCCCTCTCGACGCACGGAGCTTATCCCCCGCCGTCTCACTGCCACACTCTTGGACTTGTCGGCATTCGGAGTTTGGCTGACGTCAGTAACCCTGTGGGGCCCATCGGCCATCCAGTAGCTCTACCTCCAACAAGAAACATGTGACGCTGCACCTAAATGCATTTCGGGGAGAACCAGCTATCACGGAGTTTGATTGGCCTTTCACCCCTACCCACAGCTCATCCCCTCAGTCTTCAACCTAAGTGGGTTCGGGCCTCCACGCGGTCTTACCCGCGCTTCACCCTGGCCATGGGTAGATCACTCCGCTTCGGGTCCAGAACACACCACTACACCACACACTGTTGTGTGGATACGCCCTATTCAGACTCGCTTTCGCTGCGGCTACCCCACACGGGTTAACCTCGCGACATGTCCCTGACTCGCAGGCTCATTCTTCAAAAGGCACGCCATCACCCCACGACAAGTCGAGGGCTCTGACGGATTGTAAGCGCACGGTTTCAGGTACTATTTCACTCCCCTCCCGGGGTACTTTTCACCATTCCCTCACGGTACTAATCCGCTATCGGTCACTGGGAAGTATTCAGGCTTACCGGGTGGTCCCGGCAGATTCACAGCAGATTTCACGGGCCCGCTGCTACTCGGGAACACCGTTCAAGGTAGATGTCAGGTTTTCACGTACCGGGCTCTCACCGTCTACGGCAGGTCATCCCAAACCACTTCCGCTAACCACGACATTTTCTCACTACCCTCCAGCCAGGTAGAACTGGAAAAACAGGTCCCACAACCCCGCACACACAACCCCTACCCGGTATCACATGCATACGGTTTAGCCATCCTCCGCTTTCGCTCGCCACTACTCACGGAATCACATTTTGTTTTCTCTTCCTACGGGTACTGAGATGTTTCACTTCCCCGCGTTCCCTCCCTACACCTATGTATTCAGTGCAGGGTGACACGACATCACTCGTGCCGGGTTTCCCCATTCGGACATCCTCGGATCAACGCTCGGTTGGCAGCTCCCCGAGGCATATCGCAGCCTCCAACGTCCTTCATCGGCTCCCAGTGCCAAGGCATCCACCATGCGCCCTTAAACACTTACAACACAAAAACCAAAAATGAGTTTCAAAAGAAATTGCACATCAACACACAAACCAGGCCCCACCCACAAGGAGTGAGACCCAACATATGCGTGCTAGATGCTCGCAACCACTATCCACAAATCAAACACCACACCCCACCACCAAAGTGAGGCAACAACACGCCGACACCCGCAACCGGATGCCACCCCCAAAAGGGGCACGGGCCTGTTGTCTCAAAGCCCAATAGTGTGTCTGGCAGTTCCACAAGTTTGTTGTTGCACCAGACCCCCACCCACTACAGGTGTGGGGCCATCCAACGAATCGCCTGAAAGCTCAGCTGATCCCGCGATTTACGGGGCCGGCCCAGGTCTCGTGGTGCTCCTTAGAAAGGAGGTGATCCAGCCGCACCTTCCGGTACGGCTACCTTGTTACGACTTCGTCCCAATCGCCGATCCCACCTTCGACGGCTCCCTCCACAAGGGTTAGGCCACCGGCTTCGGGTGTTACCGACTTTCATGACGTGACGGGCGGTGTGTACAAGGCCCGGGAACGTATTCACCGCAGCGTTGCTGATCTGCGATTACTAGCGACTCCGACTTCACGGGGTCGAGTTGCAGACCCCGATCCGAACTGAGACCGGCTTTGAAAGGATTCGCTCCACCTCACGGCATCGCAGCCCTTTGTACCGGCCATTGTAGCATGTGTGAAGCCCTGGACATAAGGGGCATGATGACTTGACGTCATCCCCACCTTCCTCCGAGTTGACCCCGGCAGTCTCTCACGAGTCCCCACCATTACGTGCTGGCAACATGAGACAAGGGTTGCGCTCGTTGCGGGACTTAACCCAACATCTCACGACACGAGCTGACGACAGCCATGCACCACCTGCACACAGGCCACAAGGGAACCAATATCTCTACTGGCGTCCTGTGCATGTCAAACCCAGGTAAGGTTCTTCGCGTTGCATCGAATTAATCCACATGCTCCGCCGCTTGTGCGGGCCCCCGTCAATTCCTTTGAGTTTTAGCCTTGCGGCCGTACTCCCCAGGCGGGGTACTTAATGCGTTAGCTACGGCACGGATCCCAAGGAAGGAAACCCACACCTAGTACCCACCGTTTACGGCGTGGACTACCAGGGTATCTAATCCTGTTCGCTCCCCACGCTTTCGCTCCTCAGCGTCAGTTACTGCCCAGAGACCCGCCTTCGCCACCGGTGTTCCTCCTGATATCTGCGCATTCCACCGCTACACCAGGAATTCCAGTCTCCCCTGCAGTACTCTAGTCTGCCCGTATCGCCCGCACGCCCACAGTTAAGCTGTGAGTTTTCACGAACAACGCGACAAACCACCTACGAGCTCTTTACGCCCAGTAATTCCGGACAACGCTCGGACCCTACGTATTACCGCGGCTGCTGGCACGTAGTTGGCCGGTCCTTCTTCTATAGGTACCGTCACTTGCGCTTCGTCCCTATTGAAAGAGGTTTACAACCCGAAGGCCGTCATCCCTCACGCGGCGTCGCTGCATCAGGCTTGCGCCCATTGTGCAATATTCCCCACTGCTGCCTCCCGTAGGAGTCTGGGCCGTATCTCAGTCCCAGTGTGGCCGGTCACCCTCTCAGGCCGGCTACCCGTCGTCGCCTTGGTAGGCCATTACCCCACCAACAAGCTGATAGGCCGCGGGCCCATCCCACACCGCAAAAGCTTTCCACCACACCCCATGAAGAGCGCGGTCCTATTCGGTATTAGACCCAGTTTCCCAGGCTTATCCCAAAGTGCAGGGCAGATCACCCACGTGTTACTCACCCGTTCGCCACTCGAGTACCCCGAAGGGCCTTTCCGTTCGACTTGCATGTGTTAAGCACGCCGCCAGCGTTCGTCCTGAGCCAGGATCAAACTCTCCAAACAAAAACTCCCCATCAAAGACAGGGCAGAATTTCAAGTTCAGAACAATCTGACCTAAACAAAAGACACCAAA